>CAVXMG010000039.1:0-25491 GCA_963762735.1 uncultured Actinomycetes bacterium
AGCGGAGGCCGCCGTCTCCCGGAGCCGGTTCGGTCAGTGCGCGACGTGGTGGTAGACGCCGAACACGTTCCCGGCCGGATACCGGAACGCGCCCGTCTGCATGTGGTCGTCTACGGCCATCGGGCCGTAGATCCGGGAGCCGCCGAGGGATTCAGCCTTGCCCAGCGTCTGCTCCACGTCGCGAACGCTGGCGTAGATCGTGGCCCAGTGCGCGTCCTCGGTGGAGCCGAGGCCGCCCTGGATGCCGCGCCCGGCCCCGGTGTCGACCATGGCATAGCCCTCGTTGCCGACTGTCCAGCCGAACAGGTCCGCGTAGAACCGCTGCGTCCGGCCGGGATCTGAGCCCAGCACCTCGAACCAGTCGACCGGCTCACCGGTCCCCGCAGACGGGCCGGGCGCCTCCCCCTGCGCGGGATCGGCGGCCTTGACCAGGCCGACCAGCAGGCCGTCCGGATCGTTGAACATGGCGATAGTCACCGCGCCGCCGAAGTCGGTGACCGGCATGACCGTCTTCGCCCCCAGCGACTCGGCCTTGTCCAGCGCCGCCTGGAGGTCTTCGGCCTCGACATAGAACGTGGACCACGGCTCACCGGTCTGGCTCTTGCCGATGCCGCCGTTGATCCCCCCGCCGCCGTTGGTGTCGATCAGCGTGTAACCGCCCCCCTCGAAGGGCTGCAGCTTCCAGCCGAACAGCTCTCCGTAGAAGGTGACCAGCGGCGCGTCGTCCGGCCCACCGATCTCGAAGTGCACTACCGCGTTCCCCATCGTGACTCCCTTGGTCCGATCCCGGCTAACGCCCTGACCTGGCTATTCTCCGTGCCCGGCCGCCCCGTGAGCCGACCGGGTCACATCCCGCCGACGCTAGCGGCAGGGTCGGACATTCGGGCCCGCGGACTTATGCTGGAGCTGGCATGCTGTCCTGGACGGTGATGCGTGATGTGGTACCTGATTGCCGCGGACCTCGTGCTCGTCGCCCACCTGCTGTTCATCGGTTTCGTGGTGGGCGGCTCCTTCCTGGCCTGGCGCTGGCCACGGCTCATCTGGGTGCAGTTGCCGGCGATGATCTATGGCGCCCTGGTGGAGTTCGTCGGCTTCGCCTGCCCGCTCACCGCGCTGCAGAATTACCTGCTCCGCCGGGGTGGCCAGGGCGGATACAGCGGCGGGTTCATCTCGCACTACCTGATCCAGGCGATCTACCCGCCCGGCCTGACCCGCGGCATCCAGATCGGGCTGGGACTGTTCGTTGTGCTCATCGCGGTGGCCGGGTACGGAGGTTACCTGCGCCGGCACCGCCCGGCCTGGCGCGCCACGAAGAGCTCATGCGGGGACCGCGCGGCCGATGGCGTCGAGGTCAGCGACCGCGTCGGCCGGCAGCGTGAGCGCGGCGCTGGCGACGTTCTCGCGCAGGTGCGCCACCGAGGAGGTGCCGGGGATCAGCAGGATGTTCGGTGAGCGTTGCAGCAGCCAGGCCAGCGCGACAGCCATCGGCGTCGCACCTATCCGGCCCGCAGCCCTCTGGAGGACAGAGGACTGCAGCGGTGTGAAGCCGCCGAGGGGGAAGTAAGGCACGTACGCGATGCCCTGGCGTGCGGTGAGGTCCACGAGGGCGTCGTCGCCGCGGCGGGCGATGTTGTAGAGGTTCTGCACGCAGACAACCGGTGCGATCCCCTGGGCCCGGCCCGGCGCGATTTGACCTAGAGCGCGCTCCAGCATCCAGACTCGTGCTCAGCACCCGGGAAGGACCGGGTGGCTGGAGAGGAACCACGTGAAATACCGCACGATTGGCACGGACCCGAAGACCCGCCGCGAGGTGAGCGTGCTCAGCCTGGGCGCCATGCGGTTCGGCACGACGACCGACGAGGCGACCGCGTTCGCGGTCCTGGACCGGTACGTGGAGGCAGGCGGCACCTTCATCGACACCTCCGGCAACTACGCGTTCTGGGTCAACGGCACCCAGGGCGGGGAGAGCGAGGAACTGCTCGGCCGCTGGCGGCGCAGCCGCGGCGTCGGCGACGAGGTCGTGATCGCGACCAAGCTCGGTGCCCGGCCGCTGGCCCCCGGCACCAGCTTCATCGACAACGCCGAAGGACTGTCGGCTCCGGTGATCCGCGAGTCCGCCGAACGCAGCAGGGACCGGCTCGGCGTCGCCAGGCTGGACCTGCTGTACGCGCACATCGAGGATCCGGCGGTGCCGCTGGCCGAGACCGTGGATGCTTTCGCCGCGCTGGTGGCCGAGGGCACCGTGGGCCTGCTGGGGGTGAGCAACCACTGGGCGTGGCGGGTGGAACGGGCCCGCAGCCTGGCCGCGGCGGCCGGGGTGCCCGGCTACGAGGTGCTGCAGTACCACTACAGCTACCTGCGGCCGCGCACCGACCTGCCGGGCCCGCTCTCCCCCGACGGCGAACAGGGTGTGCTGAGCGGCGACCTGCTCAGCTACCTGCGGGCCGAACCGCAGCTCGCGATGGTCGCCTACTCCCCGCTGCTGAACGGCAGCTACGCCCGCGAGGACAAGCCACTGGACGCCGAGTTCGACCACCCGGGCACGCCCGCCCGGCTGGCGGCGCTGCGAGAGGTGGCCAAGGACGCCGGGGCGACGGTCAACCAGGTAGTGCTGGCCTGGCTGATCGGCGCGGAGGTCCCGATGATCCCGCTGGTCGGCGCCTCCTCGGTGGCGCAACTGGACGAGAGCCTGGCCGCGGTGGACCTGGAGCTGACCGCCGGTCAGCGCGCGAGGCTGGACGCAGTCCGGTGACCGTGGCGACGGGCGAGCATGGCCGGTGTCCATCCGCGATGAGTTCGGCCCGGAGGTGGCGTCGTACCTGTGATGACAGGCCAGCTTGAGAGGGAGAATCGCATGGGCGCAGCCGAGAGCGTGAACATCTACACCGGTGACGGCCGATTGCTCGAAGCCCTGGTGTCCGGTCCCCCGGACGGAACCGTCCTGGTGTTCCACACGGGCACCCCATGCGGCCTGGTACCGCTTCCAGCCGGGCTCGACCCAGCACCGATGGGAATCCGCACCGTCCTCTACGCCCGGCCAGGCTACGGCCACTCCACGCCTCAAGCTGGGCGCACCGTCGCTGATGCGGCCGGCGACACCGCGGCCATTCTGGACGCATTGGGGACTGGCAAGTTCCTCAACCTGGGCTGGTCAGGAGGCGGTCCTTACGCTCTGGCCTGCGATGCGCTGCTGGCCGATCGCTGCCTGGCGACCGCGGTCATCGCCGGGACAGCCCCCTATACGGAGGCTGAAGTCTCAAGCCCGGTGCGGGCGTGGTACGAGGCCGATGAGGACAACCAACTCGCCTTCGCGGGCGACATCGAGGGGTTCCGGCAGGCGGTCGATGCCTTTGTCGCCCAGCTCGCAAACGTCAAGGCCGAGCACATCGCCGCAGAAGCGAACAGCGATGCGGACCGTCGGTTCTTCTCCCAGGGATACGCAGAGTGGATCGCCTCGTTCCTCAGCGCAGCCGCCGTTTCTGGGAGCCAAGGAGCAACTGACGATTGCCTGGCAACCCTTCGCGACTGGGGTTTCCCCTTGGCCAGCGTCCGCCAAGTCACCATCTGGCAGGGCACAGAAGACCGGCACGTGCCCCTATTTCACGCTGAGTGGCTCAGAGACCACCTCCCCCGAGCCGAATTGCGAACCCTCGAGGGTGAGGGCCACAACTCCATCGCCGGTCATCTGCCCGAGATCATCAACACCCTGATCGCCACCGGCCAGTCAGCACAGAACTGCCGCACCTAACGTCGGGCAGGTCAGTCGGGATGCCGGCCGGTCCAGGCGTCGATGACGTCGAGCACCGTGAGGGCAGGCTCGGGCGGCACGAAGCCGAGCATTTCCTGCAGCAGCGGGTGGACGACCGGGTGCAGTCGCTGCTCGGCGAAGGCCTCGTAGTCGTCCTTGGACTGCCAGACATCGACATAGCGCAGCCCGGTGTCGGTGCGCCAGGCGAGGTGGGCGATCAGGCCGTCCGGGCGCTCCGGGCCAAGGCCTTCCTTGATGCGGGCGTAGGTCTCGGCGTTGATCGGCACGTCGTAGGTGAACGCGTAGCTCATCGGGCCCTCCGTTATATTGGCCCGAAATAGCTTCGGACGAATATCTGTATCATGTCCCCCATGCCAGCACCTGTCAAGCGGCGCTATGACGCGACCCGCCGCCGCCAGGCCGCCGCCCGCACCCGGACGGCGATCCTGGACGCCGCCCGGGAGCTGTTCACCGAACGCGGATACACCGCCACCCCGATGACCGCGATCGCCGAGCGGGCCGGAGTGGCGCTCGACACCGTCTACGCCTCAGTTGGCCGCAAGCCCGAACTGGCCCGGCTGCTGATCGAGACCGCAATCTCCGGCACCGACCAGGCCATCCCCGCCGAACAGCGCGACTACGTGCGGGCGGTCCAGGCGGCCCCCGACGCCGAAACCAAGATCGCCCTCTACGCCGCGGCAGTCACCGCGATCGCTCCCCGCATGGCGGTCGTGCTCGCCATCATCCAGCAGGCCGCACACACCGAGCCGGACCTGGCCGCGCTGTGGGAGCAGATCGCCGAGCGCCGCGCCGCCAACATGCGCCGCTTCGTCGCCGACCTCGCCACCGTCACCCCGCTGCGCCTGGACCTGGGCGACGCCGCCGACATCGTCTGGGCCACCAACTCCGCCGAGCTCTACCAGCTGCTGGTCGGCCAGCGGGGCTGGAGCCCGCAACGATACGAACGCTTCCTCACCGACACCTGGCACCGCCTGCTCCTCCCCGGCTAGAACCGGGCAACCGCCGACGGCCAGTGCCCCGCTCGGGCGAACCACAGCGCCCGGCCGGCACTGCCAGTCGAGGTCCTCGCGATGGCGGTTGATTAGCATCCCGGCAGCGCCGAAATCAGGCCAGCTGCCGCACCCGCGGTACTAAAGATCTTCAATGACTGAGGTCACAGGCCGTGACAGCCTGGTTATACGGCGACCGTTAGGTGCACAGGCCTGCGCTAGCCCGGCGAGTTGGCACTGACTGCCAGAGACGCTGGATAACTCTATGACCGGGCGGGTGACGGGCACGGACATCGCTGCGGGCTTCGCTGAGGATCAGCTCATCGCCGGTTCCGGCGCTCTGCTCACCTTCGAGCGCCTGCCCGCTCTGCGCGCGCCGGGGCGGTAGCTGCCCGCGGGAGCGCTTGTCATGCCAGCTGGCAATGATCTGCGCCCCGGCAACCATCCAGGCCATGAAATAGACGAGCGTCGCATAGACGGCAATTTTCGCCGAACTGTCGCTGTCAGCCAGGAAGGCGGCCGCCCACGCGGCGGGCGCCGGAACGATCAGGGCAGCGCCCGCCATCACCTTGCCCATCGGCGCCCGGGTCCGCACCCGGGCGGGCTTACGCGGCGGGGCTGCGCAGGCCCGGGGGGAAGGTCGGCGGTGAGCACGGCCAGCTCCCCATAGGTCCGCGAGGCCAGCGCCTGGCCCACCCGCACGTCCAGCTCGCCCTTGGTGAGCCGTCCCTGGATGAACGCGGCCTTGAGGGTGCCGATCACCTGCTCGCGATCGGCGTGCGACGCCCGCAGGTGACCACGGCCCACCGCACTCGCTGCTTTCTCGTCCCCTGGCCCTGCCATCACCGGGACCACCCCTGCCTGCAGAATGCTAAAAGCGTAGCGCGACAGCGGGGTCAACCGCTGGTGGGAGGTTACGCGAGTGACGCTCAGTTGTACCTGGGCGACCGGGCTGTCGAGATCCTTAGCTGACGAACTGGCCGGGGAGCTGGCCCGCCACGGCGTGACGATCCGCCCAGGCGAGGACGCCGTTCACGAAGACGTAGTCAATTCCGGTCGCCAGCTCGCGCGGGCGGTCATCGGTGGCGTGCTCGGCCGGCCCGCCTTCGCCGAGGACGCACAGGTCGGCGGCCATCCCCCGGGCGATCCGGCCCCGGTCGCGCAGGCCGTAAACGTCCGCCGCGCTGGTGGCCAGGTGCCGGGCCAGTTGCTGGTACCCGGTCTCGGAGCCCGCGGCGAGGTAGTGCCCGGCGAGCCGCGCGAACGCGCCATACCCGCGCGGGTGCGGGTGCTGGCCCCGGTAGATGCCATCGGATCCGGCGCAGTGCCGGTCGTGGGAGCTGATCCAGGCAAGCTGATCGTCGGTCACGCCGGGCCGGTCCAGGTGGCCGCCGACGTTAAGGTCCGCTGCGGCCAGCAGATCGAGCACCCACTCCCCCGGCGGCCGCGAGTCCCGCGCCGCCGCCTCTGCCACAGAAAGCCCGGCGGCCCCGGCCCGGTCGTCGGGCACGGTACCCAGGTAGACATTGCGCAGGTATGACTCGGTGAGCTTCTCGCCATCGAGCAGGGCCGCCCGCTGCCCCGGATCGGTGAGCACGGAAAGCGTGCGGTCCGGGCCGCCGGCCTGTACATCGGGCGGGAGCAGCAGTTGCGCCAGGATCGTGCTGGACTTCCGGTAGGGGTACATGTCGTAGGTGACGGCCACTCCGGCCTCGTCGGCGGCGGTGAGCGCGGCCTGGATGTCGGCCGGCGCCCCCCACAGGTGACTGGCGTGCACCCGGACCCCGGCACGTGCCCCGACCGCCGCGAGTTCGGCCAGCCCGGCCCGGACGTGCGGGCCGTAGCCACGCAGGTGCGACACATACGGCAGGCCGGCCTCGGCAAGCGGCCGGGCCAGCCCGGCCACCTCGCCCACGGTCCCGAACCGGCTCGGCAGGTAGTCGAGCCCGCTGGAGAGCCCGACCGCGCCCTCGGCCAGCGCGTCTTCCACCTGCCGCCGCGCCGCCGCCCGCTCCGCCTCACCCAACGGACCGGCAGCCATCCCGGCCACGTTGTGCCTGATGGTTCCCTGCGAGGCGAGCACGGCCACGTTCTGCACCAGCCGACCGGTCACCGCTTGGCGGAAGCCTGCCACGCCGAAGTCCCTGATCGGTTCCAGCGTCCCGTTGACCGGCGCGAAGTACCGGTTCAGGTAACGCACCGTGTTCGCGCTAGCCCCGATCCACGATTCCCCGTCCTGGCCCACGATCAGCGTCGTCACGCCCTGCGCGAGCGCGCCCTCCACCCTCCCGGAGGCCAGCAGCGGCCCCTCGGCGTGCGCGTGGGCGTCGATGAACCCCGGGCACACCACGCTGCCCGCGGCCAGGTCGATCGCCGCACACTCGCCCGGCGGCACATCGATGCTCCCCACGGCGGCGATCATGGGCCCCTCGATCAGCACGTCGGCCCGGCGTGCGGTGGCGCCAATGCCGTCGGCGACCAGCCCGCCGCGGAGCAGGACGCGAGAGTTCACCGGCCTGCCCCCATCCATCGCCGACGGCCAGCCGCGGGCTGCGTATGGCATGAAATCTAGCCGCGGCCGCGGGAACGCCCGTCGCGCCAGCGCGAGTTGCCAGCCGGCGGCGGCAGGCGGCATCGTGTCCCAGGTGTCCTACGAACTGCGCGCATTGGCAGGGCCGCATGAGGTGGCGGCCCAGGCTGCTGGCGCGGCGGGTGCCACGGAGGTCGAACTGTCCCTGGGTTACGGCCTGGTCCTCATCACGCCAGCGGTGCTCGACCGCCTCGGCGGCGGGAGGAACACATTCGGCAACACGTTCTGGTACCTGTCCGCGGGCGTCGAGGCCCTCGCCCGCCGGGTCTCGCACACCGGCCCGATCGGCTACCTCGAAGCGGAGATGTTCGGCGGGACCGGCACCCAGGCAACGGTCGTGTGGCTCAACGGCGAGATCTGGCTAGGACCGGCCACGACTCAGTTCGGCTGGCCGCCACCCGACGGGGCCTCGAGCCCGCGCTGGGCCTTCAACCAGGCACTTCGCCAGCTCGGCGTGACCCGCGGCGCGGCGTTCGATGAGTTCGAGGCGGCCGGCCTCGGCCGGCACCGCCACACCGAGGACTGGCTTGGCCGGCTTAGGGGTGCTGGCTGCTGACCGAGATAACCTCACCGGTCAGGTAGGAGGCGTAGTCGCTGGCGAGGAACGCGATGACGCTGGCGACCTCCCACGGCTGCGCGGCGCGGCCGAACGCCTCCCGGCCGGCCAGTTCGGCGAGCAGTTCCTCGCTGGTCACCTTGGCCAGGAACGGGTGCGCGGCCAGGCTCGGCGCCACCGCGTTGACCCGGATCCCGTGCGCCGCCACGTCCAGGGCCGCGCACCGGGTCAGCGCCATCACCCCGGCCTTCGCCGCCGCGTAATGCGCCTGGCCCGGCTGCGCCCGCCAGCCGAGCACCGAGGCGTTGTTGACCACGGCGCCGCCGCGGCCCTGGGCGACAAGCTGGCGCAGCGCGGCCCGGGTGCAGCGGAACGTGCCGTTCAGCGTGACGTCGAGCACCCGTGACCACTGCTCGTCGGTCATCTCCAGCACCGAGCTTGTGCCGCCGAGACCGGCGTTGCTGACCATCACGTCGATCCGCCCGAAGTGCCGCACCGCCCCGTCGATCAGCGCCCCGACCTGCTCCTCGACGGTCACGTCGCACACCTGCGACCACACCCGGGCGCCGAACTCGTGTGCCAGTTCAGCGTGCGCCGCGCCAAGCCGCCGCTCATGGGCGTCGCTCATGGCCACCTGGGCGCCTTCTGCCAGGCAGCGGCGCACCACGGCCGAGCCGATGCCGGTGCCGGCCGCCGCGGTGACGACCACGACCTTGCCGGCGAGCAGGTCCCGCCCGGCGGGCGGCTCCGGCGGGCTCATGCCCGGGCCTGGCGCGGCAGGCCGAGTGCCCGCTCGGCGATGATCGTCCGCTGGATCTCGTCGGACCCGCCGTAGATCGTGTCGGCGCGGCTGAACAGGAACAGCCGCTGCCAGTCGTCGAGGTCGTAGGGCGCCCCGCGGGCCACCATCGACGGCGCGCCCTGCACGTCCATGGCCAGCTCGCCCAGTTCCTGATGCCACCGCGACCAGAGCAGCTTCAGTTCCGACGGCCCGGTGCCGCCCGCGCCGCCCGCCAGCGTGCGCAGCGCGTGCGCGCGCATCGCCTCCAGGCCGATCCACGCCCGGCCCAGCCGGTCGCGGACCAGCGGATCGGCGCTCGCCCCGGTCTGCCTGGCCAGCTCCACCAGGCGGCGCAGTTCGCGCTCGAACCCGACCTGCTGGCCCAGGGTGGCCGCGCCGCGCTCGATGGCCAGCGTGGCCCTGGCCACCCGCCAGCCGTCGCCGGGTTCGCCGACGACCAGGTCAGCGTCGGTGCGGGCGCCGTCGAAGAACACCTCGTTGAACTCCGACGTGCCGGTGAGCTGCCGGATCGGCCGGACCGTGACCCCTGGCTGCCGCATCGGGACCAGCAGGTACGACAGGCCCGCGCTGCGCTTGGACCCCGGCTCCGTGCGGGCCAGCACGAAACACCAGTCGGCCTCCACTGGCCAGCGACGTCCACACCTTCTGCCCAGTGATCACCCACTGGTCCCCGTCGAGATAGCCAGTCGTCGACACCGCGGCCAGGTCAGACCCGGCGCCCGGCTCGGAGTAGCCCTGGCACCAGAGTTCCTCGACCGCCGCGATCGGCGGCAGGAACCTGCGCTGCTGCTCCGGCGTGCCGAACGCGATCAGCGTCGGCCCGAGCAGTTCCTCGCCCAGGTAGCCGGCCCGCGCCGGGGCCCGGCTGCGCGCGTACTCCTCGTAGAAGATGACCTGCTGCGCCAGCGTGGCGCCGCGGCCACCGTGCTCGGGCGGCCAGCCGAGGCAGGTCCACCCCGCGGCCGCCAGATGCCGGTTCCAGGCGACGCGCTCGGCATGGGCCTCGTGCTCGCGCCCGGGGCCGCCCGCGTCCCGCAGCGCGGCAAAACGACCGGTGAGATTGGCGGCGAGCCATTCGCGAATACTGCTCCGGAATTGCTCATCCTGCGGGCTGGAGCGCAACCCGTGCCTCCCTGCGACGGACCCGCGGGCCCGCAGGGGGGGTTGCAGGCCCGCGGGAGCTCCGTGGCTGGCCAGCAACTGCCCGCCGCGCGTAGGCTCAGCCTACCAAGCACTTGCTTCGTTGGAGGGCACCTGGTGGAGCTCACCATCCCGGCCGCTATCGCAGGCGCGGCGGGGAAGTTCGGCGACGGACCTGCCCTCGCCGAGCCGGGGGGCCCGCGGATCAGTTATCACCAGCTACTTCAGCAGACCACCACGGTCGCGCGGGCGCTTATCGCCGAGGGCGTGGCTCCCGGAGACCGGTTGGCAATCTGGTCTCCGAACACACACCATTGGATTCTCGCCGCCTTCGGCGGACTGTCCGCGGGTGTCACGCTGGTCCCGGTCAGCACCCGGTTCACCGGGGCCGAGGCGCTCGACGTGATCGTCCGCAGCGGCGCGTCCGTGCTGATCGTTGCCGACCGGTTCCTCGGTGCCGACCGGTTCGCCGCGCTGCGTAACGCCGCGAATGCTGCTGTTGCCGAAGCGGCGCACGCCGGCGCCAGTGCTGAAAGTTACACAGCAGTCGAACGACTCCCCGCGGCCGGCGCGCTCCCTGGGCAACTGCGGCTCGTGGTCCGCGTGCCGATGCCGGATGCCACACAGGCTTCGCCCGGCGATGGCGCGGAGCCCGGGGTCATCGGCTGGGCAGACCTGCTGGACCGGGCGGCGGCGGTCCCGGCCAGCGCGGCGGAGAGGCGCGCCGCGGCGGTGCGGCCGGAGGACGTGAGCGACATCCTGTTCACCTCGGGCACCACCGGGCGGAGCAAGGGCGCGATGACCGCGCACCAGCAGTCGCTGGCCGTGGCCCGGGCATGGGCCGAGTGCGGCGGGCTCAACGGTACGGACCGCTACCTGGTGGTCAACCCGTTCTTCCACAGCTTCGGTTACAAGGCAGGCATTCTGGCGTGCCTGGTCAGCGGCGCGACCCTGGTGCCGCAACTGGTGTACGACGCGGGGCGGGCCATGTCGCTGGTCGCATCCGAGCGGATCACCGTGCTGCCCGGGCCGCCCACGATCTACCAGACGATCCTCGATCACCCCGGCCGGGCCTCGCACGACCTGTCCAGCCTGCGGCTCGCGGTCACCGGGGCGGCGACCGTGCCGGTCGCGCTGATCGAGCGGATGCGCCGCGAGCTGACCTTCGAGTCGGTGCTCACCGCCTACGGGCTGACCGAGGCGGTCGTGGCGACGATGTGCCGCCCGGGCGACGACCCGCAGACCGTGGCGACCACCTCGGGCCGGGCCGCGGCCGGCTTCGAGGTGCGGATCGCCGGGCCGGACGCCGAAGAGGCCAAGCCGGGCGACCCTGGCGAGGTGCTGCTGCGCGGGCCGAACCTGATGCTCGGGTATCTGGACGACCCGGAGGCAACCGGGGCCGCCATCGATGCCGACGGCTGGCTGCACACCGGCGATATCGGCCGCCTGGACGCCGACGGGTACCTGACGATCACCGACCGGCTCAAGGACATGTACATCTGCGGCGGCTTCAACGTCTACCCGGCCGAGGTGGAGCAGGTGCTGGCCCGGCTGGACGGCGTCGCGGAGTCGGTGGTCATCGGGGTGCCCGACGACAGGCTCGGCGAGGTCGGCAAGGCGTACGTGCTCACCCGGCCCGGTCACGCCCTGGACGAGGCGGCCGTGCTGGCGTTCTGCCGGGAGCGGCTGGCCGGTTACAAGGTGCCCCGCCAGGTCGTGTTCCGTGCAGACCTGCCCCGCACCCCGGCCGGCAAGCCGCTCAAGCGAATACTGCGGGAGGAATCTTGACCGAGCACGCCGCCGACGGGGAGGGCCCGGTTCTCTATAAGGAGCGCGGGCCGGTCGCCGTGGTGACCTTGAACCGGCCGCGGTACCGCAACGCGCAGAACTCGGCGATGACCTACGCCCTGGACGCGGCGTTCGCGCGGGCGGTGAACTCGCCGGAGATATCCGTCATCGTGCTGGCCGGCGAGGGCGAGCACTTCTGCGCGGGGCACGACATCGGCACGCCGGACCGCGACGTGGACACCTCCTTCGACCGCCAGGCCGTGCTGTGGTGGGACCACGTGGGCCGCGCGGGCGCGGACGCGAGGTACGCCAGGGAGATGGAGGTCTACCTCGGCATGTGCCGGCGCTGGCGGGAGATGCCCAAGCCCGCCATCGCGATGGTCCAGGGTGCCTGCATCGCCGGTGGGCTGATGCTCGCCTGGTGCTGCGACCTGATCGTGGCCTCCGACGACGCGTTCTTCGCCGACCCGGTGGTGCGGATGGGGATCCCCGGCGTGGAGTACTTCGCGCACCCGTGGATGCTCGGGCCGCGTTTTGCCAAGGAGGCGCTGTTCACCGGGGCACGGTTCGGCGCGCAGCGCGCCTACGAACTGGGCATGGTGAACCGGGTGGTGCCCCGCGCGTCGCTCGCGGAGGTGACCTTCGGCCTGGCGGACCAGATCGCGACGATGCCGCCGTTCGGCCTGGCCCTGGCCAAGCGCGCGGTCAACCAGTGCGAGGACCTGATGGGCATGCGGCCCGGCATGGACTCGGTGTTCGGCCTGCACCACCTGGCGCACGCGCACAACGCGGAGACTTCGGGCGACTCGCTGGCCGGGCTGGACGCGCACGGCATGAAGGACGGCGCGGCGAAGCAGGCGGACGGGTGAGCGGCAGCCCGGATGACCCGGCCGGCTCGGGCGACCCGGGCGGCTCGGGCGGACCGGCCGGCCGGTTCCGGGCCGAGGTGCGGGACTGGCTGCGGGTGCACGTGCCCGCGCGGCCGCTGCCGTCGGTGGACACCGCCGAGGGGTTCGCCGCGCACCGGGAGTGGGAGCACGAACTGGCCGCGGCGCGGCTGTCGGTGGTTTCCTGGCCCTTCGCCTACGGTGGCCGGGACGCGCCGCTGCTTGACTGGCTGGTCTTCGAGGAGGAGTACTACGCCGCCGCCGCGCCGGTGCGGGTCGGCCAGAACGGGCTTTTCCTGCTGGCGCCGACCCTGTTCGCGCACGGGACCGTGGCGCAGCGGGACCGGGTACTGCCGCCGATGGCGACCGCGGCCGAGGTCTGGGCGCAGGCCTGGTCGGAGCCTGACGCGGGCAGTGACCTGGCCGCGATCCGCGCCACCGCCACGGCGGCCGGCGGGGGGTGGCTGCTGTCGGGGACGAAGACGTGGAGTTCCCGCGCGGCGTTCGCGGACAAGGCATTCGGCCTCTTCCGCTCCGAACCCGGGTCACAGCGCCACCGTGGCCTGACGTACCTGATGTTCGACCTGCGCGCTCCCGGCGTCACGGTGCGGCCGATCCGCCAGCTCGGCGGCCGGACCGGGTTCGCGGAGATCTTCCTTGACCAGGTGTTCGTGCCCGCCGCCGACGTGATCGGCGAGCCCGGCGACGGCTGGCGGATCGCGATGAGCACGGCCAGCCACGAGCGGGGCTTGTCGCTGCGCAGCCCGGGACGGTTCAGCGCGGCAGCGGCCCGCCTCGTGGAGCTGTGGCGCCAGGCCGGCGACCCGGCCGGCACCGCGCTGCGGGACCGGGTCGTGGACGCGTGGATCGGCGCGCGGGCCTACCGGCTGCACACCCACGCGACCGCCGCTCGGCTGGCGGCGGGAGGCAGCCTGGGCGCGGAGTCCAGCCTTGGCAAGGTGTTCTGGTCCGAACTGGATGTCGCGCTACACGAGACCGCGCTTGACCTGCTGGGGCCGCAGGCCGAGCTCGCCTCCCCGGGGCCGGACGGCGACCCGGGGCTGACCGGGGACCCGGGGCTGGCCGCGCGCTGGCTGGACGGTTACCTGTTCTCCCTGGCCGGCCCGATCTACGCGGGCACGAACGAGATCCAGCGCACCGTGATCGCCGAGCGGTTGCTGGGGCTGCCCCGATGACGCCCGGCCGGTCGGGCGAGCGGGCACAGTTCGCCGCGTCGTTGCACGACATGCTCGCTGACGCCAATGTGCCCGCCGCCGCCCGGACCTGGGCCGCCGGAGACCGTGCTCCGGGGCTGGCCGTGTGGCGCGCCCTCGCCGCACTAGGGGTCACCGCGCTGGCCGTGCCCGAGGCGGACGGCGGTCTCGGCGCCAGCTTCGCCGACGTCGTGGTCGCCTGCGAGGAACTCGGGCATCACGCGGTGCCGGGCCCGGTGGCCGAGTCGGTCGCCGCCGTTCCTGTGCTGCTCGCCGCGCTGCCCCTGGACGCCAGGGTCGCAGCCGAGGCGGACGGGGACCTGGCAGCCGGAGAACTGGCCGGCCGTGGGTGGCCCGCGCCGTGGCTCGCCGGGCTGGCCGCCGGGGAACTGATCGCGACGGCGGCCATGCCGCCGTGGCTGCCGTGGGCGGTGGACGGGGATGCGGCCGGCCTGGTCCTGCTCGCCTCAGACGACGTGGTCCGGCTCGCCAGCACAGGTGCCCGGTACCCGTCGGTGGACCCGGGCCGGTCTCTGTCGCAGGTGACCGGCGGCCAGGTGCTGGCCCGGGGCCCCGCGGTGACCGGTGCGGTGACCCGGGCGCTCGATGCCGGCGCGCTGGCCTGTGCCGCGCAACTGCTCGGTGCGGGCCGCGCCCTGCTGGAGGCCAGCGTCCGGCACGCCGGGCAGCGGACCCAGTTCGGCCGCCCGATCGGGGCGTTCCAAGCGGTCAAGCATCAACTCGCCGACGTGGCGATCGGCCTGGAGTTCGCCGGGCCACTGCTTGACGCCGCGGCTGGCGCACTCGACACCGGCAGCTGCCACATGGCCAGGGATGTGTCGGCGGCGAAGGTGGCGTGCACCGACGCGGCCCGCCGGGCCGCCCGGGCAGCGCTCCAGGTGCACGGCGCGATCGGCTACACCGAGGAGCACGACCTGCATCTGTGGCTGCTGAAGGTGCGCGCGCTGGCCGGGGCGTGGGGCAGCCAGGCCGAGCACCGGGCCAGGGTGATGGCCGCGATCTCGGTGCCAGACGACGGCCAGACCAGTGCGACCGGCCAGGCGACCGCCGTCGGCCAGCCCACCGCCCCTGGCCAGGCGCTCCCCGCTGGCCAAGGGACCGCCACCGGGGAGCCGGCTGCCAGCGGCCAAGCGACCGCCTCCGGGGAGCCGGCGTGGAGCTGAGCGTGGAGCAGCGCGACCTGGGCGACGCGGTCCGCGGGTTGCTCGCACGGCACGGGCGCCCGGATCCCGCCTGGCCCAGCCCGGCCGGGGATCCCGGTTCCGAGGGCGGGCCCAGCTACGACGTGTCGCTTTGGCGGCGGTTGTGCGGTGAAATCGGTGTGGCCGGGCTGGCCGTCCCTGAGCGCTACGGCGGCGCGGGCGCCGGGCAGGTGGAAATCTGCATCGTGCTGGAGGAACTGGGCCGCTGCCTGGTCCCCTCGCCGATGCTCGGGTCCGCGGTGCTGGCCGGGCAGGCCCTGCTGGCCACCGGCGACGACGAGGCGTGCCAGCGACTGCTGCCCGGCATCGCCAGCGGCGAGGCGATCGCGGCGCTGGCCTGGGCGCCCCAAGCCGGCCGCTGGGATCCTGCCGAACCCGCATTCGCCGCCCGCCCGGGCACCGGCCCGCCTGACGCCTGGGTGCTGACCGGCGAGGCGCACCATGTTCTCGACGGTGACACCGCCGGCGTGCTGCTGGCCGCGGCCCGGGTGCCGGACGGCGTCGGCCTGTTCGAGGTGGACCCATGGCAGCGCGGTGTCAACCGGCGCGCGGTGACCACCATGGACACCACGCGGCCACTGGCAGTCGTCGCGCTGGACGGAGCACCGGGGCGGCGTCTCGGCCCCGGCGCGGGCACCCGGGCGCTGGCCCGGGCCCGGGACCTCGCCTGCATCGCGCTGGCTGCCGAGCAGGCGGGCGCGGCGCAGCGGGCACTGGAGCTGACCGTCGCCTACACCAAGGCCCGGGTGCAGTTCGGCCGCCCCATCGGCAGCTTCCAGGCACTTCAGCACCGGATGGCCGACCTGCATGTGCTAGTGGAGTCGGCGCGGTCGCTTTGCTACGCCGCGGCGTTCGCCGCCGACGACGGGCCGTCCACCGGCACCGGGGCATCCGCCGGCACCGGGGCGGACCCTGGTGCGGACTCAGCCAGGCTCGGGATGCTCGCGGCCGCGGCGAAGGCGCACTGCTCGCAGGCGCTGACCCGGGCCGCGGGACAGATGATCCAGTTGCACGGGGCCATCGGCATCACCTGGGAGCACGACGCGCACCGCTACTTCAAGCGCGCGCACGGCGCTGGCCAGTTGTTCGGCCGGCCCGAGGAGCACGTCGCAAGGATCGCCGCCGCCCTCATCGACAGCTAGCGCGGTGCACTGGTCAGGGCCGGGGCACACTTCGAGGGAGGTGTCCTGGTCGAGCGCCCGGAGGCGGCAGCGGCATGACTGAGCAGGCCGGCACACCGCCGGAAGAGCCCATCCGTGCGGGCAAGTACGCCAGGGTCGAGCGGGAGCGACGCTTCCTGCTGGCCGGACCGCCGCCGGCGTCGGCCGTTATCGCCAGTCGCCGGATCACCGACCGGTACCTGCCGGGCACGCGCCTGCGCTTGCGGCGTGTCGACTACCCCGGCAGCGGAGCCTGCGAGTTCAAGCTCACCCAGAAGGTGCCCGCTGGCCGGCCGGGCTTCGTCCAGGGACTAATCACCAACACCTACCTGTCCGCGGCCGAATACGACCTGCTCGCCTCACTCCCGGCCGGGATACTGTCCAAGACGCGGCTGAGCGTCCCGCCGCTGGGCATCGACGTCTTCGATCCGCCGTTGCATGGCCTAGTCCTGGCTGACGCCGAGTTCAGCACAGACGAGGCGGCACAGTCCTTCCCCCGGCCTCAAGCGGCGATCGCCGAGGTCACCGATGACGCCCGGTTCACCGGAGGCAGCCTCGTCCGGACTCCCCGCCATGACCTGCTTGCCTGGCTCGCCGAGTACGGCATCGAACTCCAGCAGACCGAGTGAATTCAGCCCATCCGCAGATATTGACAAATTACTCCGCGTCGCTATCAGTCAGCGGTAGGCATCGTCACCGAGCGGCCCCGAGTCAGTCCTGCATGGCTTCAGTGAAGAACTCCGGTGGTGCCTGCAGGTCGTGGGCGCGGAACAGAACGGCGTACTCGACGCCCATGGCCTTGCCGCTCATCGCGGTGAACTTCGGGATGATGTCCCCGGGGGCGGGGTGGTCCGGGAGCGCGGCCAGGTACGCGGCGTGCGCCTCGAGCGAGGCGATGCCGCGGCGCAGCGGCTCACCCGTGACCTCGACGCCATGGGTCGCGCCGAAGCCGCCGAGCCCGGGGGCGATAAGCCAGCGCACGGCGTGCGGTTCGAGGTCCTCGTTGTCGACCTGCTCCGGGAAAACCCACCGGTTGCCCGCGTCGCGCACCGCGTCGAGCGTCGCGAGCCCGGCCGCGCGGTGGTCGGCCTGGTCGAAGCCATAGGGCGTCTCGATTTCATAACCGGTGCGGAGTACGACGTCGGGCTTGAACCGGCGGATCTCCCGGCAGATGTCGCGGCGAAGGTCGAGGCCGTAGACGAGCACGCCGTCCGGATGTTCGAGGACGGTCAGGTGCCTGACGCCGACGACGGCGCAGGCGGCCTGCTGCTCGGCGACGCGCAGGCGTGCCGTCTCCTCGGGAGGGTTCGGCATGCCGGCCTCGCCGCGGGTGAGCAAGAGATAACCGACCTCGATGCCGTGCGCGGTCCAGCGAGCGACGGCCGCGGACGTGCCGTACTCCATGTCGTCAGGGTGCGCGACGACGCAGAGCACGCGCTGGAAGGACTCCTCGGGGAGGGCAGGCAATGTCATGCCGGCCATCCTTCCAGAACTGTTCCCGGTCAGTGCTGGACAGGCCAGCCCGCGTTCGCTTGCTCCAGCACGAGCCGATCTTCGCCCGGTGGCGGCGGATGACCGGTGAACCGGGCGCCAGCGATAGGCGTATCGGCCCGGTATCCGGGCAGGATGCCCCGGTGGCTTCGTACTCGGTGAATCCAGACGGCGTCGCGTGGGCACGGCATCTCATCGACACCGGGCAGTACGTGCTCGACAGCGACTGGGGCAAGGTCCAGCCTCGCGCGGAGGATCAGAACGCCTTCCTGAAGGCGCACTCCTGGGAGGAATACGGCCGCTGGCACCTCGGGCTCACCGACGGTGCCCGCGAGCACACCAAGGCCAGGTACGCGTTTGTCTATGGCGACTTCCGGCGGCTGCACCGGATGGGCATCATCGCCTGTTACTACCGGGCCGCCGAGTGGCGGCACAAGGAGATCGAACTCGCCGCCCACGACCTCCTGCAGCGCCTGGACCGCAAGGCCTCCTGAGTGCGGGCGGCGGCTAGAAGAACTCGGCGAACTCGCGCAGCAGCGCGGACTTGGACCTGGCCCCGATCACCTGCTTGACCACCTCGCCGCCGCGGAACAGGTCCATCGTCGGCACGTGCAGGATGCCGTAGCGCTGTGCGGTCTTCGGGTTCTCGTCGACGTTGAGCTTCACCACGTCGACCTGGCCGGTGTGCTCGGCCGCGATGGCTTCGAGCACCGGGCCCACCATCCGGCACGGGCCGCACCACTGCGCCCAGTACTCCACGATGACCGGCCTTGGCCCGCTGAGCACGTCGGCCTCGAAGGTCTCGTCGGTCACGATCTTGGCGCTCACCGCGCGGCTCCTTCCATGATTGCCTCGGAAAAGGGCTCCGGGCCGTCCTCCAGTAGTGCCGGGTTCCCCAGGTGCAGGGCCGCGCAGTCGTCGCTGTCACCGTGCGCGCAGACCCGCACCAGCCGTCGCAGCCGGCACTGAAGCTGGGCAAGTTCCCTGATCTGCTCGCTGATCGCCGCGAGCTTTGCCTCGGCGGCCCGGATGATGTCGTCGGCACGCCGGCCGTCCCCGGTTCCCAGCAGGTCGCCGATCTCCCCGAGGGTGAACCCAAGCTGCCTGGCCCGCCGGATGAAGTCCAGCCGCTGCCGGTCGTCCTCGGAGTACTCACGGAACCCCGATCCCGCGCGTTCCGGCAGCGCCAGCAGTCCCCGGCGCTGATAGAACCGCACGGTCTCGACGCCGACCCCTGCTCCGGCGGCGAGCTTTCCGATGGTCAACCCTGCCATGTCTCGCAAGCTAGCAGCCGTACCGCAGTACGGAGTCAACCCAATTCCGGCGCGAGCCGCCCGGCGACGTGACGCATGAGCGGCGACCCGATGGACTCCTGCACACTGCGCGCGAACAGCCACTGCCGGACCCGGCCGCCGCGAGAGCGGCCACGATCTGCGGCAAGCGGGGGATCCAGTCGCGGACGCCCTGATCGCAGCGGGCCGTCCCGGCCAGGTACTGCGGCACGGTGAACGCCATCAAGGCACAGCTAGATCCAGTCGGCGTGCCGGGGCCAGGCGAGCAGGGTGTCGACCACCTCGGGCGGGCTGTCGGCCTGCGCGGCGGCGGTGACGCCGTAGCGGCCGCGGTAGAACAACAGCGGCGCCTGCGTGCCGACGGGGCCCATTTCGGCGACCCGGCCGAGCACCACGTAGTGATCCCCGGCCTCGTGCACGGTCTCAACCTCGCACCCCACCCAGGTCAGTACGCCCGCGAGTACCGGCGCCCCCGACGCGGACGGTGACCAGGCGACCCCGGCGAACTTGTCGGCCCCCGCGGTGCCGAAGACCCTGGCCAGGTCCTGCTGCCCTGCGGTGAGGATGTTCGCGCAGAAGTACCCGGCCCTGGCGATCCGCGGCCAGGTCGCCGAGGTGCGGCTTGGGCAGAACAGCACCAGCGGCGGGTCCAGCGACAGGGCGGCGAAGGACTGGCAGGCGAAACCGGCCGGGCGGCCATCGGAGTCGACAGTCGTGACGACGGTGACGCCCGTGCAGAAGTGCCCAAGCACCTGGCGGAACCGCGCAGGTTCCGGGCCGGAGCGCGGGCGGGGCGGAGCCCGCCGCGGCCAAGGCGGACCCGGGCACCCGCGCGACCGCGTCCGCGCGGCCCGCATTCATCATGGTGCGCCCGTAGCGTCGCCGCCCGGGGCGCCGAAGCGGTGCCCCCACAGGCTGATCGCGGTGGTCTCCCTGGTCACCCAGGTGCGGTCGTCCACGATCCGGCCGCCGGTACCGTATTCGACGTCGAACCCGCCCGGCGTCCGCACGTAGAACGACACCATCAGGTCGTTGGCGTGCCGCCCGAGGGTGGCGCTGACCGGGGCCCTGCGGCGGGCGCACCGGTCCATCGCACGGCCCACGTCGTCGAGCGCGGTCACCTCGATCATCAGGTGCACGATCCCGGCCGGTGCGGGGAACGGTGCCAGCGCGAGCGAGTGGTGCCGCGGGTTGCAGCCGAGGAACCGCATCCACAGCGGCGGCCCCGGCGGGCGGCCGAACAGTTCCGGTGCCATCCGGATCGAGTCCCGCAACCGGAAGCCGAGGACCTCGGTATAGAAGCGGAGCGCGGGCTCCTCCTCGGTCACCGGCAGCACGACGTGGCCGAGCCCCATGTCATCGGTGACGAACCGGTTCCCGTAGGGGCTGATGGCCGGCCGGTGCTCGAGCGCGGCACCGCAGAAGACCTCCAGGGCGTTGCCCGCCGGGTCGTCGAAGCGCAGCATCCGCGCCACCCGGCGGTCTGCGAGTTCGGCGTCGGTCCCGTCCTTGACCGCGACACCGGCGTCGCGCAGCGCCGCAGTCACCTCTTCGAGCATGTCGGCGCCGGCCACCTCCCAGCCGGAGGCGAGCAGCCGGTCCGTCTCCCCCGGCACGATCACCAGCCTGGCGGGAAACTCGTCCATCCGCAGGTACAGCGCGGCGGGGTCGGGCCCGCGGCCCTCGACCATGCCGAGCACCTTGACGCCGAACTCCCGCCACGCCGCGACGTCGGGCGACTCGATCCGCAGGTATCCAAGCGAGGCGATCCGGTTCACTGGCCACTCCCCTGTTCGAGGAAGCTGATGACGAGCTGGTTGAACTCCTCGAACTTCTCCAGGTGGGCCCAGTGCCCGCAGCCGCCGAAAACGTGCAGCCGCGCGCGGCGGATGAGCTTGAGCGCCACCAGCGCGCCGTCGAGCGGGTTCACCCGGTCCTCACGGCCCCAGATCAGCAGCACCTGGTTGCGCAGCCGGTGGGCCTCCCGCCACAGCAGCCCTTCCTCGGCGGTGGCGGGGTCGAAGAACGAGGCGCCCATCGAGGCCGCCGCCGCCAGGGCCGCGGGCTCGCTGGCCGCCGCGAACCGCTCCTCCACCAGTTCGTCGGTGATGAGCCGCTGGTCGAATACCAACGTCCGCAGGAACGCGGCGAGCTTCTCCTTGCTCGGACCCGGCGGCGCAGCGAACTCCATCAGCCGCTTGACGCCTTCGGTCGGGTCGGGGGCGAACACGTTGAGGCTCAGGCCGCCCGGGCCCATCAGCACCAGCCGCCCGGCCCGCTCGGGGTAACGCAGCGCGAACCGGACCGCGGTGCCGCCACCGAGCGAGTTGCCGACCAGGTGCACCTTGTCGATGCCGAGTTCGTCAAGCAGCCCGGCCAGCGCACCGGCGGCGAACGTGAAGTACTGGCCCGTCACCGGGGGCTTGCCGGAGCGGCCGAACCCCGGCTGGTCGACCATCAGCGTGCGGAACCGGCCCGCGAAAACCCCGAGGTTGCCGCCGAAGTTGCTCCACGCGGACGCACCGGGGCCGCCGCCGTGCAGCATCACCACCGGCAGCCCAGATGCCGCGTCCCCGCCGACAGGGCCGGCCTCGTGCCATCCGGCGGGGCCGGCCTCGTGATAGTGCAGCAACAGGTCCCCGGCCTGGGCGAACCGGCTGGTCGCGGCGAACTCCGCCGGTGCGATGGTCACCGTCGGCCTCCTGCGGCATCGCGTCGGATGATCAGCGTGGCGCTCCGTTCCAGCATCCGCCCGATGGCCGCGTCAAACCATGGCGTCGGGCGGCACGTCCAGGCCGAACTGCCCTCGGCCGAACGCCGACAGCGCCCGCTCCGGGTCGTTGATGGCGTGCACCCGGCCCGCGTGCGCGTCCCGCCAGAACCGCTGGATCGGGGTTCCGGTCTTCAGCGCCCGCCCGCCGGAGTTCTCGAACAGCAGGTCCACCGCGCCGATCGCCTGGCCGGTGCCGAGTACCTGGTCGCGGCGGACCCGCAGCCGCAGCGGCAGCGGGATCTTCTGCCCCGCGCGGGCGTACTCCATCAGCTCGGCCATGTTGTGGCTGGCGGCCAGCCAGGCCGCGTCCAGGTCGGCCGCGGCCCGCGCCACCCGCACCTGCCCATGCGGGTCCTCGGCGGCCTTCTGGCCCACATAGGAGGCGCGCACCCGGTCGCGCTGGTAGGCCACGTGCGCGTCGTAGGCGCCGGTGGCCATGCCGATGATCGGCATGGTGATCGCGTAGGAGAACAGCGATCCGTACGGCAGCCGGTACAGCGGCGCCTTGTTGACCTCGTGCCCGGGGCAGGCGCAGCGGGACACGTCGGTGAAGCTGAGCGACCGGTGCTCCGGCACGAACGCATCGGCCACGACGATGTCGTTGCTCCCGGTGCCGCGCAGCCCGACGGTGTCCCAGACGTCGTCGATCTCATAGTCGGAGCCGGGCAGCAGGAACGTGCGGAAGTCGACCGGATTGCCCTCGCCGTCGGTGACGATCGCGCCGAGCAGCACCCACCGGGCGTGATCGCAGCCGGAGGAGAAGCTCCACCGCCCGGTCAGCCGGTGCCCGCCGGCCACGGCGCGCGCCTTGCCGGTCGGGGCGTAGGAGGACGACATCCTGGCGGCCCGGTCGCCACCCCAGACCTCCTCGGCCGCCTGCGGCGGGAACAGCGCAAGCTGCCAGGCGTGCACGCCGAGGACCGACGCCACCCATCCGGTAGAGCCGCAGGCGCTGGCGATCAGCCGCACCGCGCTCAGGAACGTGACCGGGCCGGCCTCGAGCCCGTCGTAGCTGGCCGGCTGGAGCAGCCGGAAGAACCCGGTCTCCTCCAGGGCCTTGACCGACTCCGCGGGCACCACCCGGGCGTCCTCGGTCTCCTGTGCCCGCTCCCGCAGCACCGGCAGCAGGTCGCGGACCCCGGCGATCACCGCCGACCCGACGCCGTCGCTCACCACGCGTCCTCCGCTCGCCGGCCCTCGGTTGGGCATCGCCACTAGACTAGAACATGTTCTAGTCTAGTGGTAAGCCGGTCAGCGCCGCGGCCTGGCCTGCGGCGCGGGAGCGCTGGCTGGCCGGTGGTGGACGAGCGATCGCGGAGGAACTGGAGATGAACGACTCCGATGGCGTCCGGACCATCGACCAGGGCACCCCGCCATCCAGGTTCGCCCGCGGCTGGCACTGCCTCGGGCTCGCCGACGGGTTCCGCGATTCCGGCCCGCACGCGGTGGAGGCGTTCGGCACCAAGCTGGCGGTGTTCGCGGACTCGGCAGGGGCCGTGCACGTCCTGGACGCGTACTGCCGGCACATGGGCGGCGACCTGTCCCGCGGCACGATCAAGGGCGATGCGCTCGCCTGCCCGTTCCACGACTGGCGCTGGGGCGGGAACGGCCGGTGCGCCGGCATCCCCTACGCCAGGCGGGTCCCTGTCGCGGCGCGCACCCGGTCCTGGCTGACGCTCGAACAGAACCGGCAACTGTTCGTCTGGTACGACCCGCAGGGGAACCCGCCGCCGCCGGAGGTGACCATTCCGCGGATCGAGGGCGCGTACTCAGCGGGGTGGAGCCACTGGACCTGGGACTCGATCCTGGTCGAAGGGGCGAACTGCCGCGAGGTCATCGACAACGTGGCGGACATGGCGCACTTCTTCTACATCCACTTCGCCTTCCCCACCTACTTCAAGAACGTGTTCGAGGGGCACATCGCCTCGCAGTACCTGCGGACCAGGTCGCGGCCTGATGTCGAGGACAGTAACTACGCACAGGGCACCGAGAGCACGCTGCGCTCGGAGGCCTCGTACTACGGGCCGTCCTACATGATCGACGAACTGTGGCACGACTACCACGGCTCGACGATCCAGAGCATCCTGATCAACTGCCACTACCCGGTCACGCCGACCTCGTTCATGCTGCAGTGGGGCGTGATCGTCAAGCTCCCGCCGGGCCTGCGCGAGGCGCAGGCCGACCGGGTGGCTGCCAAGTTCGCCAAGTTCATCGGCCTGGGCTTCGAGCAGGATGTGGAGATCTGGCGGCACAAGAGCCGGATCGACAACCCGTTGCTGTGCGCCGAGGACGGCGCGGTGTACCAGTTGCGCCGCTGGTACGAGCAGTTCTACACCGACGTGGCGGACATCTCGCCGGACATGGTGGCCCGCTACGAGTTCGAGGTGGACACCACGCGCGCGGTGGAGGGCTGGGAGGCCGAGGTCGCGGCGAACCTCGCTGCGCGGGCAGAGGCTCATTGACCGTGCCGGGCCCGCGCCAGCCGGGCAGTCCGCTCCGGGAGGGCAGCCCACGCCGGGCGGGCCGCCCGCTCCAGGCGGGCGGTTCTGACGAGCGGCGCACCGGTTACCGGTGGGTCGGGTGTGACCGCTGCGGCGCCGCCGTGCAGGTGGCCAAGTTCAGCCCGCAGCACACGATGGTGCAGTGGAATCCCGAGTCGGTGCGGGCCTGTGCCGAGTTCACCGCCGGCGCCGCGGACGGCAAGCCGTCGGCCCTGATCGAGGGCTGCGCCAGCCTGCGGGAGAGCATCGAGCGCGCCATGCTCCAGGGCCGCCTGGAGGTGTCCCCGCCATGACCGGGCCGCGTGCGTACCACAGGGTGCCGGTGGCCGAGGTCGTCCAGGAGGCCGGGGAGGCCTGCTCGCTGGTGCTGGCAGTCCCGCCGGACCTGGCCGGCGCCTTCGCCTACCGGCCCGGCCAGTTCCTGACCATCCGGGTCCCTGACGGCGCGGGCGGCTCGGTGGCCCGGTGTTACTCACTGTCGAGTTCGCCGCACGCCGGGGACGCACCGGCGATCACCGTCAAGCGGATGACGGGCGGTTACGCCTCCAACTGGATCGCCGACAACGTGCGGCCGGGGACCGTGCTTGACCTGCTGCCGCCGGCCGGCACGTTCAGCCCGGCGTCCCTGGACGGCGAGTTCCTGATGTTCGCCGGCGGCAGCGGCATCACCCCGGTTATTTCGATCGTCAAGTCGGTGCTGGCGGCCGGCCGCGGGCGGATCCTGCTGGTCTACGCCAACCGCGACGAGGCATCCGTGATCTTCGGATCCGAGCTGCGCAGTCTTGCCGCCGCGGCGGCGGACCGGCTGGTGGTGGTGCACTGGCTCGACTCGGTGCAGGGCGCGCCGACGGCGGCCGCAATGGCGGCGCTGGCCCGGCCCTATGCTCGCGCCGAGCCGTTCCTCTGCGGCCCCGACCCCTACCTGGCGCTGGTCAGGCAGGCGCTCGGCACGCTGGGCGTGCCCGCACAGCGGGTGCACGTCGAGCGCTTCCTGTCGCTGGCGGAGAACCCGTTCGAGGCCAGCGAGGAGACCGGGGGGATCGCCGCGACCCTGGAGGTCAGCCTGGACGGCACGACCCACCGGCTGGCCTGGCCGCCAGGGACGCGGATGCTCGACGTGCTCATCGACCAGGGACTTGACCCGCCGTTCTCCTGCCGCCAGGGCATCTGCGGGGCGTGCGCCTGCCAGCTCACCGCCGGCCAGGTGGAGATGGCGCACAACGAGGTGCTGGAAGCCGAAGATGTCGCCGACGGCTACATCCTGGCCTGCCAGTCCGTGGCACGCACCCCCGAGGTCAGCATCACCTACTAGCGGC
>CAVXMG010000040.1:0-66480 GCA_963762735.1 uncultured Actinomycetes bacterium
GCCTGCGCCCTTCTCGTCGCTGGCCTGGGGGAGCACTCCGCCTCCCCGGGGGCAAGCCGGACCCCACGGCCCTGGAACCCCCCGGTGGCTCCCGGCCCGGTTCCTCCGTCACCGGGCCGGGGCCCGCGTCCGCTGGCCTGGGGGAGCGACCCCCCTGGAACCCCCCGGTGGCTCCCGGCCCGGTTCCTCCGTCACCGGGCCGGGGCCCTGCGTGCTTCCCGGTGGCGTGGGAGTGCCGGAGCAGCACGATCGCCAGCACCACAGCCACGGTCGCACAGCCGGCCGCGTAAGCGATGAGCACGCGCGTGGTCGCCTGGCCAGGCCCCGTGGTGATCACGATGAGCACCGTGACACCCGCCACCCAGGACAGCAACTGGTCACGGTGCCGGGCGAGAGCCATCGCGCCCTGGCCGAGCACCATCGCGAGCATGTAGCACAGCGTCCCGATGGCCAGCCAGCCGAACGCGGCGTTCCCGAGCACGGGACGCGCGCCGAACAGCACCTGGATCAGCCACGGCCCGAGGATAGCGGCCAGCAGCCCGCCGACGATGCCGAGGACCGCCACGATCGCACAACTGCGGGCCAGCAGCCGCCGGAACCAGGCCCGGTCGCCTGCCGCGATAGCGCCGGCCAGTCCTGGCAGCAAGGAGGTCTGCAGCGAGGTGAACACGAACAACGGCACCCGCGCCAGCACCGCCGCGGCGAGCAGCGCGCCGACCACCGCGGGGCTGCCGGGCGACAACAGCCGGACGCTGATCACTGGCGCGTTGATGAGCACCTGAGCGAGCAGCATGGTGCCGATGAGCAGCCCAAGCCGGTGGCTCATCGCGGCCAGGGGGAGCGGCGGGCCCGGGCGCACCCGGGAGATCAGCGGGCCGAGCGTGACCAGCACGGCCAGCAGCGGGGCGACGGTCAGGATGAGCCCGAAAGCCACCGGCGAGTGGCTGCCCGCCAGGCCGAGCGCGCACGCCGCCGCCGCCCGCAGGCCACCGTCGATGGCGAGCTGGGCGCCGTATCCGCCGAAGGCACCCAGGCCCGCCAGTGCGCCGCGGCTGACCGCGGTGACCGCGAGCGCGACGCAGGCGCAGCCGAGCACCGTGACCATCGCGGTGTCCCCGCCGAACAGCCGGTCGGCCAGTGGCCCGGCGGCCACGGCGAGCGGCACCAGGATCACGGCCAGTACCAGGCCCGACTGCAGGCAGGCGCGGCGTACCACCGGCGCGATGCCCTCGCCCACCGCCATCCGCGCCGCCGCGAGCCTGATCAGTTCCTGCTCGACGGGCAGGAACACGCCCAGGCCGAGCAGGAACACGATGGACCAGAGCACCGACAGAGCCGCCATGCCAGAAGCTGGCAGGCTGTGCCCGGCGACGGCGAGGTGGGCGTAGTAGCCGGCGCCGAGGACCAGGAGCCCGGCTCCCACGGTGAGCGTCCCCGGCGGCAGCATGTCCAGGGCCCGGCGCGGCAGCCCCGTGCGGATCCCGGCGGCCAGGCCGCCTAGACGGTCAGGCGCGGGAGCCTGGCCGGCCGCTGGGGGCTGCCCGGCCAAGGGCAACTGGTCAGGCCCGGGCACGGAAGTATCCGGCGAAGCGTTCGTCGACCTGTGCCTCGGTGAGCCCGAAATCGGACAGCGCGTACTGGTGGGCCGGCCCGCCTGCCCCGGCGCTCGGCTCGCACAGCGCGCGCATCGCGTCCACAGCCTGGCCGCTCAGCGTCAGCCCGAAATGCTGATACACACCCGCGACAGTCCCCATCGGATTTACTACGAAATCGTCATATACGACATCGCAGAACCGGGCCGGGTCGTGCCTGGCCCGCGCGCCGGTGAACTCCTCGAGGCCGCCGGCCCAGGTTTCCAGCTGGTCCAGGCCGATCACTTCGGCGCGGAACGTGGTGGACCAGCCGGCCGTCGCCTGCGCCGCGAGGCTGCACACCGAGGCGATCGCGGTCCGGGGGTCGCGATGCGTCTGGATCACCAGCGCGTCCGGGTACACCCGCAGCAGGGCATCCAGCGCGAACAGGTGACTGGGGTTCTTCAGCACCCAGCGGCGGCCACGGTCCGGCAGGCCGATGAGCTGCAGGTTACGCCGGTGCCTGCGGTAGGCACCGGTCCAGTCCTGCCCTCGTAGCCAGGACGAGTAGCCAGGCAGATGGGCCAGGCACTCGAAGGAAATCGACCGCATCGACTGGCGCAGCAACTGCCAGCATTCCTCCACCTGGTCGGCCGCCATGTAGTGCACGGCCATGAACTCAGGGTGCAGGACATGGTGCCGTTCGAAACCGGCCTGGATGTGCTGGAACACCGGATTGGCGGCCCAGGTCTCCCGCGGCGGGCGGGGTTGTGGCACCTCGGCGAGCCAGGCCTCCAGGCCCTGGTGCGCCGGGTCGGCGGTGAGCAGCCGGTGCAGCGCTGTCGTGCCGGTCCGGGGCAGCCCGATGACGAAGATCGGCCGCTCGATGCTGGCACCGGTGTACTCCGGGTTCCGCGTCCACCCGGCCTCGCTGGACAGCCGGGCCGTGAGCGCGCCGCGGACCAGGGCCCGGGCCACCCTGACGCCCTTGGCGGTCAGACCGGCGTCACGGGAGTAGGACTCAAGGAGCACGGCGAGGCCGTCGGAGTAGTCGTCGTCGCCGAAGTCAGCCAGCCCGGTGAGCGCGGTAGCCGCCGCGTGCAGTTCCACAGCGGTGCCGATACCCTCGCCGCCGCCGGTCAATGGTGGTACTCGCCGCTGTTGACGTCCAGGCACTGGCCGGTGATGGCACGGGCCATGGATGAGGCCAGGAACACCACCGCGTCGGCGACCTCGTCCGGTTCCGGCAGCCTGCGCAGGTCGGTGGTGGCGGCCGCCTCGTCGTAGACCTGCTGGCGGTCCACCCCGCGCTGCTCGGCCAGGTACCCGAAGTACCACTTCAGCGAGCCGGCCCAGATGTAGCCGGGGGCCACCGAGTTGACCCGGATCCCCTCCGGGCCGAGTTCGGTGGCCAGGCTCTGCGCCAGCGCCAGCAGCGCGGACTTGGCCATCTTGTACCCGCCGAAGGGCAGCCGGGAATGCCGCAGTACCGCGGAGTTGATCATCACGATGGAGCCCCGGCTGGCGGCCAGGGCCGGGGTGAACAAGCGGGTCAGCCGCAGCACCGCGAGGACGTTGGTGTCGAAGGCGGCCCGGAGCGCGTCGGTGTCCGCGTCGGCGAGGCTGGTGAGCGGCGGGATCGCGAACGCGTTGTGCACCAGCGTGTCGGCCCGGCCGTATTCGGCGAGCGCGGCCTGTGCCAGGTGCGCCGCGGACGCCTCGTCGGTGATGTCCGCCGGGACGGCCAGCGCGCGCCGCCCGAGCGAGGTCACCTCCTTGGCTACCTCGTCCAGGCGGTCGGCCGTGCGAGCGGCGAGCACCACGTCCGCGCCCTCCCGCGCGCAGGCCAGCGCGATCGACCGGCCGAGGCCGGGCCCCACCCCGGAGACCACGGCGACGGTGCCCGCCAGCAGCGCCATCAGCCCAGCATCCTGGCGGCGATGGCGGCCTGGCGGGCCGCGATCCGCGCCGCGTAGTCCCCGGGCGTCACCTGGGCCTGCTTGTGGTAGGGCAGCGCGCTTGGCAGGCCGGCGAACTTGACCACCTCGACCCGCGGCCCGTCGCCGGGTCCCAGGTCCCGGGTCAAGCGCTGCCAGCGGATCTGCACATAGCCGCGGCGGTGCCCGGTGCACTCCAGCCAGTTGGCCACGCCCGGATCCCGCTCGCTGACGACGAAGCGGAGGAGGCCGTCGGGGTCGGTCCTGGCCTGGTCGGCGGTCAGGCTGGTCTGGTGGTTGATGTAGTCCAGCGAGATGTACCACATGCTGCCGAGCTGGATTCCCTGGTACGGCGCGACGTCCGTGCCCGCGGCCGGGACCGTGACGATCATCGCCTCGTCCTCACCCAGTTCGAAATGTCCGGCCGAGGAGAACTGGGAGGCGAGGCCGCCGGGGGTGCGCCGTGGCTCGGTCATGGTGTTGACCGGCAGCTTCAGGTAGAACCACTCGGGGAAGGCGAGGAAGGTCCGCAGCCGGGACAGGAGGATCTTGCCGGCCACCCGGTAGCGTTTCTCCATCGTGGCCAGGTCAGGCACGGGCGGCGCGCACCCGGCGCGGTCCGCACGGCGGATGCTGATGGTGCCGCGTTGTTCTGTGCCCCAATCGCTGTACACCTCGCGGACCAGGAGCATGGCCGACCCCGGGCCGAGCGTAAAGAAATTGTGCCCATGAGCGTCGCGAGCCGGGCCGAACCGCAACTCGAACGTGCCGTCGGCCGCGACCTCGATCTCCCGGTCGTCGAACGCGGACAAGCTGTCGGGCACCTCGACGGGGGAGTAGTCGCCGTTCAGCACCTGGAAACTCAGGTCCGCCGTGCTGCCGCGGCGGCCTGTGACCACGTATTCCGCGTCGTCGCGCAGGTAGGAGTGGAAGTACAGGGTGTCCGGGTTGTCCAGGCCCATCTTCGTGTACGGGCCGGTCGAGGCGACGAAGTAGGGGAAGTCGCGCTGATAGGCCCAGGCGATCTGCAGCGACCCCCGGATGTGCCCGGCCAGGTACTCGTATCCCTCGGCCAGGTCGGCGTCGCTGCGGATATGCGGCGCGCCGGTGACGATCCGCTCAGCCTCGGCGACCGCGTCCGCGAACGACTGGGTGAGCACCGGCACTCCCCTCGACGCCTCGATCGCCTGGCCAGCGGCGCCTTGCCAGTCGATGGATTCGAGTCAGAGTAGAACGGGTTCTAGAAATGCGTCAACGACAGGCCGGTCAGGCACTCGGCTGCTCCGCCCAGCGGTTCGCGGTGAACTTCAGGCTCGGCACATCGTCCAGCGACATCATCACCTCGTAGGTGCGGACGTAGCCGGTGTGCGAGATCCGCCACCTGCCGTCCTCGCCGCGGGCGTAGCGGTCCTCGTAGAACGCGGCGCCCTTGATCACGACGCGGTACTCGGTGGCGATCACGGTGTCCTCGAAGGACCAGGTGCCGGAGGCCGCGGCGCCGTCGACGTCGATCTCGGGCTGGCTGGCGAAGTGCACGGTGATGATGCCGGGGCCCAGGCTCTTGCGCAGGAATGCGACGATCTCCTCCCGGCCGCGCAACTGGATCGGCTCGCCGAGGGCCCGGGTGCCGTAGTCCACCGTGGCGTCGGCGGTGAACACCTCCCCGATCTCGTCCCACAGCTTCAGGTCCACGCAGCGCAGGTACCGGTACTTCAGCCGGCGGATCTCTTCGAGTGCGGCAAGGTCCATGCGCCCCAGCCTCCCCAGCCGATTGACTTTCTGCAAGAACCCGTTCTACTTTTTCGATGCCGTCCGCGGCGGCGGCCCGGAGGTACCGTGCGCTTCTCCTACGCCGAGTCGATGACCGACCCGTCGTTCTACGCCCCGCTTGCCCGCGCCGCCGAGGAGGCCGGGTACGACTCGATGGTGGTGCCGGACAGCCTCTGCTATCCGCTCGACTCGGTCAGCACGTACCCGTTCAATCCCGACGGCAGCCGCGAGTTCCTCGAGGACAAGCCCTTCCTTGAGCCGTTCTCGCTGATACCGGCGCTGGGCGCGGTCACCGCGAGGCTGCGTTTCGTCACCTTCGTCGTCAAGCTGCCGGTGCGCCACCCGGTACTGGTGGCCAAGCAGGCCACCTCGGTCGCGGTGCTCACCGGCGGCCGGCTGGTCCTGGGTGTGGGCAGCAGCCCGTGGCGCGAGGACTACGAGGTGCTCGGTGTGCCGTGGACGGGCCGGGGCCAGCGGATGGACGAGGCACTGGCCATCCTCCGCGGGCTGTCCTCCGGTGGGTACTTCGAGCACCATGGGGTGGCCTTCGACTTCGCGCCGGTCAAGATCGCCCCGGTGCCCGCCGAGCCGGTGCCGATCCTGATCGGCGGGCATAGCGAGGCCGCGCTGCGCCGGGCGGCCAGGGACGGGGACGGCTGGCTGCACGGCGGGGGAGACGCCGCGGACCTGCCCGGCCTGCTGGTCCGGCTGGCCGAGTTGCGGCGCGAGGCCGGAACCGCCGGGCGGCCGTTCGAGACGCACGTGATCTCCCTCGACGCCTACACCGTGGACGGGGTGCGGCGACTGGAGGACCTGGGGGTGACCGACGTGATCGTCGGCTTCCGCTGGCCCTACCAGGTCGGCCCGGACACAGAGCCGCTGGCCGAAAAGCTCGCCAAGCTGCGCCAGTACGCCGAGGACGTCATCGCAAAGGTGCCCTGAGCCCGCCCTTCCGGGCCCGTGCGCCCATGCTCCCCAGGCGCGGCTAAACCTTTGCGTGGGGCCAGGTAGTCATACTGGCGACGCGTCGAGCGGACCGAGGGTGGGTGGAGGCAGTGGCCGAAGGGTTCGCGCAGTTCGTCGAGGCGCGCGAGCGCGCCTTGCAGCGGACGGCGTACCTGCTCACCGGTGACTGGGCCTTGGCCGAGGACCTTGTCCAGACCGCGCTGGCACGGGCATGGCCGCGCTGGGAGCGGATCACGCGGCGCGACGATCCCGAAATCTACGTGCGCAAGGTCCTGGTGAACACCTGGACGACCTGGAACCGTCGCCGCTGGCGCGGTGAGAAACCCTCGGCGGTGGTGCCCGACGCCGCGGCGGCCGGGGACGTGGCGGAAGAGGTGACAGTGCGCGTCGGGCTGCGGGGTGCCCTGGGATCGCTGACCCCCCGCCAGCGGGCGGTGCTGGTGCTGCGGATCTATGACGACCTGCCCGAGGCTCAGGTGGCACACCTGATGAACTGCGCGGTCGGCACGGTCAAGGCGACGATGTCGCAGGCGCTGGCCAAACTGCGGGAGAACCCGCAGCTGGCCGGACTGATCGAGCAAGAGGCCCGGTGAGTGCCATGGAGAAGCAGTTGCGCGACCTTCTGATCGCCGAGGCCGGCGATCCGCCCCACCGGGTGACCGTCGAGGCGGTGCGCCGCCGCGCGATCAGGCGCTGGGCGGCACAAGCGGGTGCGGCGAGCCTGGCCGTGATCCTCGCGGTCGGGCTCGGCGTGGCCGTGTCCGCCGGGATCCTCCACTCCGGCACGTCCGCCGCGAGGGGCGCCGGCGAGCACGCCGGCCCGCCACGCTACTACGTCACCCAGTACTTCGACGCGAAGGCCCGCAAGCTCGTCATGGCCGTGCGGGCCAGGGCCTCCGGCCGGGTGACCGCCGTGATCAGGGACCCGCTGCCCGGATCGGGATCGAGCTGCGGCCAGGGGACCGCGGGACTGGTCGCCGACGATGACCAGTCGTTCTTCATGACCTGCTCCATCTGGCGGTCGGCGCCAGGACCGGCCCGCCGGCCAGGATTGCCGAGGCAGTTCAGGCGGCCAGGAAAGATCACCTCCATCCAGTCGCGCATCTACCGGTTCCAGGTCACAAGCGCAGGCCGTATTACCGGCTACTCACTGGTCAAAGGCAGCACGTTCAACGGGTGGGCCGACAACATCGCGGTCACGGCGGACGGCTCCGAGGTCGCCGCCGAAGTCATCGCGCTCCCGCGATCGGGCCGGATGGCCACCAACCAGGTCCCCGAAGGAATCTTCGTCATCAACACCAGGACCGGCTCACGGGCCCTCTGGCGCACCGGGCCTTACGTGCCCGGCGCCGTCCAGTACGTCTATGCCAAGGATCTTTCTTTCACCGGCGACGGGCGCGATCTTGTGGTGCTGGGACCACGCTGTCGCCGAAGTGGCTCCCTGGTCTCCTGCAACGGCCACTCCAACATGCAGGTGCGGGCCTACAGCCCGGCGGGTGTGGGTGGCTCGCTGCAAGACGGCCAGGTGCTCCTGCAGGACTCGGCGCTCAAGCCGCGCGGCACCAGCCTGTCCGACGCATTCATCAGCCCTGATGGCTCGGCGGTGACCGCGGTCCTGACCGACTGCCCGCCGCACGGGGCGTGCACGCTGACGGTGGCCCGGATCCCGCTCGGCACCGGCCAACAGCCACGCGTGCTCTACCAGGCGCACAGCGGGACCCGGTACCAGGGAATCTTCGAACGGTTCTTCAGCGCCGACCCTTCGGGCCGCTACCTGATCCTCGATGCGGGCGCGGGCAACGCACGGGTGAACGGCTGGATCGACCACGGACGGCTGGTCCCCCTCGCCCCGGCCAACGGCAACGCCCCCGAATTCGAGACCTGGTAGCGGCCGCAGCTCACACTGTTGTTCAGGAGGCTCTCCGTGACACCTATCCGCACCGTGCGCTTCGCCCTGGCGGCGGCACTGCTCACCGGGACCACCGGCATCGCCGCGTTCCCCGTGCCCGCCAGCGCTGCCCCGGCCGCCAGTCATGCTGGCGCCAGCAAGCCTCTGACCGCCGCGGCTCTCACCGGCGCGACACCGCTGACGCTGAGCAACGGCACCCGGGTTGTCGCGGACGCACCGTGGGCCGCCACGGCGGGGCACGCGGACATGACCGGCCGGGCCCGCAGCTTCATGGCCGCCCTGCCGGGCGGGTTTTTCTGCTTCTACGGCGCCGCGCAAAGCGGCTTCGGCCCGGAGTCGGCGCCTGCCCAGCCGAAGATCCCGAAGTACACGCTAACGATCAGGGGCTTCGACCTGGCCGGCGCGCTGGCCAACCTGGACGGGTCGGTGCAGGTGTTCTCCGCCACCAGCATGACCTGGAACGAAAACACCATCGGCGGGGTTCCCGCCTTCCGGCACGGCCTGGTGACCATGCAGGTTCCAGCCGGGAAGTACTGGCTCATCGGGCAGTTCAGCAGCGGCGACAGCTTCCGGATGGACATCCCCGCGCAGGTGACGGTGACCGGCAACACCACCGCCACGGTCAGCGCCCGCGCCGCCGACAGCGAGGTGACCGCCGCGACCCCGCGCCGTGCGGTGCTGGCCGACGCCGTGTTCGACAGCAGTTACACGCTGCGCGGCGGCCAGACATTCGAAGACTGCGGCGCCACCGGCGGCGCACAGCTCTGGGTGAGCCCGCTCGCGCGCGCCCACACCACCGGGACGCTGTACTCGGCTACGTCCGCCCAGCTCAACTCGCCGCCCGGCCAGGCAAGGCCCTACACCTACGAACTGGACTCCGCCGCGCCCCCCGGCACGATCGCCAGCCAGCACCTGGCCATCACCGCCGCAGACCTGGCCACCGTGCACGAGCGCTTCTACTCCGACACCGCCACCACCGCACCCTGGCTTGCCTTCGGCGGCCCCGCGCGCCAATTCGGCGAGACCGGCTTCGTCGCGGCGAGCACGTTGCTGCCCATGCCCGGCGGCCGCACCGTCTACTTCCAGGCCCGGCCGGCCGCGGTGTGGCGCCCGGAGATCGCCGGCCCGCTGGCGGAAACGCCGCCCTGGCAGCTTTTCCGCGCAGGGCAGGAGCTGAACACGAACTGGAACGCCTACCCGCTGCACCCGGCTCCCAACCTGCCACCGGCCGGCGTCGCCAAGTACACCCTCCCCTCCGCCGTCCGGGCCGGGAACAAGCTGTTCGTGGACATCACGCCGTTCAGCGACAACACCCCCGGCCACGCCGGCAGCGGGGTGACCCGGTTCAACGGCATCAAGGGCAGCGGCAGTTACGCCATCTACGCCAACGGCGCCAAGATCGCGAGCGGAACGGTGCCCACGTCGAGGCCGATCGCGGATGTGGAGGCCGCCGCCACCCTCAGCCAGAAGCCGTCGCGGATCGAGTTCACTCTCACCACGTCACGGCAGGCACCCGGCAGCAACCTGTCCGGCACGAGTGAGGACGCCTGGGCCTGGCCGTCGCAGGCCAAGCCGGACGCCATCATGCCCGCCCCGTGGTACTGCGGCGCCAGCTTCACCCACGGGCGCATCGTCTACGACCATCACTGCGCGGTGCAGGACATGATGACGCTGGACTACCAGCTCGCGCGGGAGAGCCTGGACGGCTCCACCCCGGCCGGGCCGCAGTCACTGGGCATCGCCATCAACCACCTGCCGAAGTCCACGCCTTACCCGGTGACCCACGCCCAGCTTCAGGTGTCGTTCAACAACGGCACCAGCTGGCAGCCCGCCGCCCTGGCCCGGATCTGCCACGGCCAGGTCTGCACCAACCGGTTCCGCGCGACATACATCGCGCCCGCCGGAGCGCAGGTGAGCCTGCGCGTCACCGCCCGCGACACCCACGGGGCATCCGTCACAGAAACCATCCTGGGCGCCTACCAGACCGTGTAGGCGGGCAGCGGCCGGGACGGGCCGCGCACCGGGCGCACCGGGGCCGCCCGGAGCTGAAAGTTACACGCCCGTCCCGCCACCGGCCCGGCGGTCCCGAGCCGCCTGCCAGCCGGAATGCCGACGGGATTCCCGGCGGCCGCGACCGCGATGGTGCCCGGCCTGGCCGCTTGTGACACTGACCGCAATCGGCTTGTCACGCTGGCCGCGGCCGGCCCCGGGCTCATCCGCCCGCCCGGTCCCGCCGCCGGTGGGCGGCCGCGGCACGCACCCAGGGAGCGCTGATGCGCACTTCTCTCCGGCGCAGGGGCGGCCTGGCCGCGGCCGCCACGCTGACCGCAGCCGCAACGGTCGCGGCGCTCGCCGTGACCAGCGCCCCCGCACCGGCCGACACCGGTGCCGCGTGCGGCGTCGCGTACGCGATCGCCTGGCAGACCCCGTCCGACAGCCCGCCGGACTTCGGTGCCACCGTCACCGTGACCAACAACTCCTCGTACCCGATCAGCGGCTGGAGTGTCAGCTGGACTTACACCGCGGGCCAGAGCATCGTCGCCGGAAGCGCCTACAGCGCCAATGTGACCCAGACCGGCTCAACGGTCACCGCCACGCCGGAGGCGGGCTACAACGCCAACCTGGCGGCCGGGGCCAGCACCACCTGGGGCTTCCACGCCGACTACAACGGCACGTCCAACCCCGTCCCGGCGATCACCTGCGCCGGGCCGAGCCAGGGCTCCGGCAGCGCCACCCTGTCCGGGCCGCTGGACCCGCTCGGGGTCAACACGGCCGCGTGGGACAGCAACTTCACCGATCCGGCGATCGCCAGCGACCTGTCGGCGGCCGGCGTCGGCCTGATCCGCTACCCGGGCGGATCGTGGGCCGACCAGTACCTGTGGCAGCCGAACACGGTCAGTGGCTCCGTCCAGCCGGTCAGCTTCGCCCAGTACGCCAGCCAGGTGGACGCCGTCACCGGCGGGCAGAAGCTGGTCACCGTCGACTACGGCTCGGACACCCCGCAGTCGGCCGCGGCGTGGGTGCAGCAGTCGGCCACCGCGGGCGAGGGCGTGAACCTGTGGGAGGTCGGCAACGAGGAGTACGGATCGTGGGAGGCCGACAACCACGCCAATCCGCACACCGCGTCGTCCTACGCGACCAACGCGTGGCCGTACATGCAGGCCATGAAGGCGGTCAACCCGAACGCCCAGGTCTGTTACGACTACGCGATGGACGGCAACCTGGCGCCGGGGGCGGGCGTGCAGGGCTGGCAGAACTGGAACGACACGATCCTGTCGGCCGACGCCGCCGACATCAACTGCGCCGACGTCCACTGGTACCCGATCAATGGGACCCCGGCCGAGAGCACCCAGTCGATCATGGAGCTGATCGACAACATCTCCGCCGCCGCGGCGGAGGTCCACACCGCGCTGTCTGCCTACGACCCGGGCGCGTACTTCGTCGTCGGCGAGACGAACATGTCGCAGACCGCGAACGCCTGGAACGAGCAGCCGGTCGGCGCCCTGTTCGCGGCCGCGAACGCGCTGGAGTGGCTGTCGTTCGGCGCGCAGAGCGTCGACTGGTGGGACGTGCACAACTACGGCTCTCCCACCGCCGACTTCGGCATGTTCTCGTCCGCGACCAGCGGCGAGCCCGCGATGGACACGCCGTACCCGCCCTACTACGGCTACCAGCTCGCGTCGAAGCTGGCGGTCAAGGGCGCCAAGGTCGGCACCCTGCCGATCGCCACGCCGAACATCTACAGCTACTACTCCGACCTGCCGGACGGCTCCTACGCCGTGATGCTCGTCAACGCCGACCCAGTGAACTCCTACCAGGTGAGCACGTCCAGCCTGGGGATCACCAGTCCGGCCGAGACCGAGTACACCTACGACGCCGCCAATCCGTCGGTCGTCTCGTCCAGCTTCTCCGGCGGGTCGGTCTCGGTGCCCGCCCAGTCGATCGTGGTCCTGACCAACGCCAGCGGCGGGCCGCCGACCCCCACTCCCACCCCGACCACGCCGACGCCGACTCCGACCACGCCCAGCCCGACTCCGACCACGCCCAGCCCGACTCCGACCACGCCCAGCCCGACTCCGACCAGCTCGCCTGGCTCTGGCTGCCAGGTGAGCTGGTCGGTCGTCAACGCCTGGAGCGGAGGCTTCCAGCTCGGCTTCACCGTCACGAACTCAGGGACGGCGCCGACATCGGCCTGGAAGGTGACCTGGTCCTGGCCGGGCGCGCAGTCCCTAACGCAGATCTGGAACGCCACGGCATCGGCGTCCGGGGCCGCGCTCAGCGCGGCCAACGCGAGCTACAACGGGTCGATCCCCACCGGCGGCACGGCCAGCTTCGGCCTGCTCGGCAGCGGCAGCACGCCCGCCGCGCTGACCGGCCTGCAATGTTCGGCCCACTGACCAGACTGGCGGGATGCCCGATGTCCTTGCGAATCCCGGCCGTACGAAGGGCCGCCGCGGTGGCGGCGCTGGCCCTGGCACCCTGCGTCATGGCCGCCTGCGCGTCCTCCGGCTCGCCGCAACCTGCCGGTGCCGCTGGGGGCCAGCCGCCAGCCGCCACCCCCCGCGCGCAGGCCGTTGGCGGTGACTCCCGCGCCTGCGCCACGGCGCCGTCCGCGCTGGTGGGCGCGGCGCTCGGGCTGTCGGTGGGCGAGGTCGTGGGCACGGTCGAGGGGCCGGTGACGGTGTGCGCCTACCGCGGGCGGCACGAGGTGATCGTCCGGTTCCAGCGCGGCGAGAACTCGGCCGCATTCGCCGCCTACCGGCACGCCACCGGCGCGATGCACCAGCTCATCGCCCCCGTGCCCGGCCTCGGAAAGGGTGCCTACCTCGCCACCTACACGCTGGCAAAGCCACCGGCCAACACGCTGGCGGCGCGGCGGGGCCAGCTCGCCATCTTCATCACCTCACCCGCGCCGCTCGGCGCCGAACGCAGGCTCATGGTCCGGCTGCTCGCGGAGCCCTGAGCGGCCCCCACATCTTCCAGGAGGCAGGATGTCCCACCGATTCACCAGGCGGCTTGCACGGCCGCTGCGGCCCGCGTGGCTGGCAGCCTTCAGCGTGCTGGCGTCCGGCCTGATACTCGCGGCGGCCCAGGTCCCCGCGAGCGGGCCGAACGCGTCAGGCACCTCCTCGCCGGTCACCGGCAACGCCACCTGGTTCTCCGGCCTCGGCTCTCCGTACGGTGGCTGCGGCCTGCCCCAGGCGGACCTGGACAGCCAGAACTTCCTCGCGCTCAACGTGCAGAACTCGCCCGGTGTCTACACCAACCTGCCGCGCCCCATCCCTGCCGCCGACGCGGCCGAGATCGGCATGTTCGACAACGGGCTGAACTGCGGCCGGTGGGTGCAGGTGACCATCGGCAACTACTGCACCGGAATCAACGACGGCGCGCCGAACGAGCCATTCTGCCGCAATGGATCCTGGGTCGCCGACGCCTACAACGGCGCCACCCTGGACTTCGTGGTCGGCGACAGCTGCGACGACGGCAACGCCTGGTGCAAGGACGACCCCAACCACGTGGACCTGGCCCAGGCGTCGCTCAACCAGTTCGTGCTCAACGGTCAGCCGGTGGGCAACATGTACCCGGACCACTGGAACAACCGCCAGGTGAGCTGGCAGTTCATCGCCGCGCCCGGCTACTCCGGCGACATCAGGATCGGCGCGATCCAGGGCGCACAGCCCTACTGGCCGGCGATTGCTATCTCGCACCTGCCGAACGGCATCCACGGCGTGCAGTTCCTGGCCAACGGGAGCTGGGTGAACGCTCAGATGGACGCCGACTTGGGCGACGACTACATCATCGGCCCCACCACCGGCGCCGGGACGAACGGCTCGCAGTACCAGATCAGGGTCACCGACGCCAGCGGGAACCTGGTGAACAACGGCGAGACGTACAGCTTCACGCTGCCTACGGGTTGCTCCACCGGGTGCTCCGCCCCGTACACGCCGATCAGCTACACCACCAGCCCCGGCGGCCCGTCACCAAGCCCCTCGCCCAGCGGATCACCAAGTCCGAGCCCGTCGCCGAGCCCGTCGCCGAGCAGTTCGCCCCCCGGCGCCTGCGCGCTGACCGCGTCGGTGGTGAACAGCTGGCCAGGCGGCTACCAGGTGCAGCTCACCGTGACCAACAACGGGTCAGGTGCGAGCACCGCATGGACGGCCGGATTCTCCTTTGCCGACTCTGCCGAGTCGATAGCCAGTTCCTGGAACGCCACGGTCAGCCAGTCGGGTACCAGAGTCAGCGCGGCCAGCGCGAGCTACAACGGCGCCGTACCGCCGGGCGGCACGGCGACCTGGGGACTGGTCGTCAACGGCAGCGCCCAGACGCTCACCGGCCTGGCCTGCACCCTCCAGTAATGGCGTCCGCCATCGAAAACTTTCGAAGTCGTGTCGGCTGAAACTTCCATACCAAGGCGCGCCTCCCACGAGGCAATCCACTGACACCTTCGGCATTCTTGCTGGTCGGTTGCGCCTTCGGTCGACGTGCTCGGCCGGCAGGCCGCCAGGGGGTGCAGCAGGACCTGACGCAGCCTTCCCGGGTTGACAAAATGTCAGCAAAAGCTGTCCGAAACATTTCGGACCGGGAGGAGAGGTCATGAAGAGATGGCTCTTGGCGCTGCTCGCGGCCGGCGCGACCGCGCTGGCCGGATTCGCTTATATCCACCTGGCCCCGCCGGCCGCGGCAGCCTCGCTTGTCCAGGTGACGAACTTCGGCAACAACCCGTCTGGCCTGCAGATGTACATCTACGTGCCGGACAACGTTGTCCCCAATCCGCCCATCCTGGTCGCGCTGCATCAGTGCACCGGCTCGGGGCCGGAGTTCTACTCGAGCACCGAGTTCGCCTCACTGGCCAACCAGTATGGGTTCATCGTGGTCTACCCGTCGGCGACCAGAAGCGGCAGCTGCTGGGACGTCTCCTCCAGCCAGGCGCTGACAAGGAACGGCGGCAGTGACCCGGTGGGGGTCATGTCGATGATCACCTACACCGAGCAGCACTACGGCGGTAACCCGAACCAGGTCTATGTCACCGGGGCATCCTCGGGCGCCATGATGACCAACGTCATGCTTGGCGACTACCCCGACGTGTTCAAGGCGGGTGCCGCGTTCATGGGCGTGCCGTTCGGCTGCTTCTTCACCGGCACCGTCGACGGCTGGAACTCCGCCTGCGCCGACGGCCAGATCTCGATGACCCCGCAGGCCTGGGGAAACATGGTTCGCAACGCCGACCCGGGCTACAGCGGATCGCGGCCGCGAGTGCAGCTCTGGCACGGCACCGCCGACACCACGCTGAACTACGAGAACCTCGGCGAGGAGATCAAACAGTGGACGAACGTTCTCGGGGTCAGCCAGACCCCGTCGTCCACCGACACGCCGCAGTCCGGCTGGACCCGGACCCGCTATGACAACAGCGGCGGCACGGTGCAGGTCGAGGCGTACAGCATCGCGGGCGCGGGGCACGTGCTCCCGGAGACCGGCATGGCCGCCTACGCGATCGCTTTCTTCGGGCTGAACAGCAGCGTGCCCCCCACCAGCCCGCCTCCTACCAGCCCGCCCCCCACCACCGCGCCGCCGACGAGCCCGCCGCCGACCACCCCGCCCCCCGGAGCCTGCCACGTCACCTACACCAAGACCAGCGAGTGGGCGGGCGGCTTCGTCGCGAACGTCACCATCGCCGACACCGGGAGCGCGCCGGTCAACGGCTGGCAGCTGACCTTCACCTTCCCGGGCGACCAGCGGATCACCAACGCCTGGAACGCGACCGTCAGCCAGAACGGCACCAACGTCACCGCTGTCAATGCCAGCTATGACGGCACGATCAGCCCTGGCGGGAACGTCTCGCTCGGCTTCCAGGGCACGTGGACGAGCAACGACACATCGCCGGCGAACTTCAGCCTGAACGGCACCGCCTGCACCTGACTCGCCAGCCGGCGCCGCCGGTGCGGCGCCGGCCGGCTCGTTTGTGGTGGTTGGCGCAACGACCACAAAAGAATGTGGTGGGTGTGCCAACCACCACAAACGCCGTCGGCGGCAGTCGTCCCGGCAATCACAGCCGTACCGCCTGGCACATGGGCTGGCCCCTTTGTCCCGGCAATGCCAAGATCATGGGACTGTGCGGGCGGAAGGGTCGTATCGCCACGATCATGAGCATGTGAGCGTGGAAGGCAGGGCCACTGGCACGGCGCGCGGCCCGGCGCTGGCCGCACGGGCGTGGCCCGCGCTGGCCGGGCTGGGGCTTGGCGTGCTGGCCCTGGGTCCCGGGCTACGGCGCGGGTTCCTCCTCAGCTACGACATGGTCATCGTGCCACGGCAGCCGTTCACCGCCACGCTGGCCGGGCTGGCCGGCGGCCCGCCCCGCGCCGTGCCCAGCGACGCCGTGGTGGCGGCCGCCTCCCGGGCGCTGCCTGCCGACCTGGTGGAGAAACTGCTGCTGCTCTCGATCTTCGTGCTGGCCTGCTCCGGCGCGGCGGCCCTGCTCGCCCGCGAGCCGTGGTTCGCGCGGCTGGCCGCCGGTGTCTTCTACGCCTGGAACCCGTTCGTGGCCGAGCGGCTCATCATCGGCCAGTGGGCGCTGCTGCTCGGGTACGCCGGACTGCCGTGGGCCCTGCGCGCGGTCACCGCATACCCGGTGGCGTCCTGGCGCGGGGCCGGGCGCCTGGGCCTGGCGCTGCTGCCCGCGATCGCCGGCGGTTTCGCTGCCATGACCATCTCCGCTCTTGTCGTCCTGCCCGCCGCTATCCTCGCCAGGCCGCCAGGTACTCAGCAGCCGGCCCCGGGCAGCCGGCCCACGGGCAACGGGCCCCCGGGCAGCGGGCCCCCGGGCAGGCGGCGGGGCAGCGAGTGCGAGCGGGAGCCACGGCGCTCGGGGTGCTCGCGGTGGGCAGCCTGCCGTGGCTGATCCCGTCCCTGATGCGCCCCGTGTACGCCGGCCCGGCCGGTGTGGCCGCGTTCGCCGCCAGGGCGGACACCCCGTTCGGTTCCATCGGCAGCCTGCTGATGCTCGGTGGGATGTGGAACGCCCAGGCCGTGCCCACGGGGTACGGCGGCTGGTGGTCGGCCCTGTGGCTGGCGCTCGTGCTGGCGGCGGCCGCCGGATACGTGGCGTTCGGTGTCCGGCGGCACCGCTGGCCGGGGCTGGGGATCGCGGCCGTGACCGGACTGGTCATCGCGAGCCTGGGAGTGACCGCGCCCGGCCGGGACCTGCTACAGGCCCTGGGCAGATTCTGGCCCGGGTTCGCGGTGCTGCGCGATGGCCAGCAGTTCATCGCACCGCTGGCCCTGGCCGAGGCGCTCGGGGCCGGCCTGCTGGCGTCCCGGGCGGCCAGGCCCCGGACGTCCGCCGCGGCCAGGGGAAACGCCACGGCCGACCGAGCGGGGCTGGCCATCGCCGTGGCGCTGCTGCTCGCGCCGGTACTGCTGTTGCCCGGGCTCGCCTGGGGGGCAGCGGGGCGGCTGCGCCCCGTCTGGTACCCGTCCTCGTGGCTGAACGCCGCCCGTCTCATCGACGACAGCCCGGCAGCGGGCAAGGTCCTGCTGCTGCCATGGACGGCATACCGGCGCCCGGCCTGGAATGGCGGCCGGGCCCTGCTTGACCCATGGCCGCGGCTGCTGCGCCGGCCCGTGATCTGGAACGACGGGCCGCAGGTGGGCGACGTCCAGATGCTGGCCGATGACCCCGCCGCGCGCCGGCTGGACGCCGTCATCGCCGCGCGCGGCCCGCTCACCCGGGCGCTGAGAGCCGCCGGAGTGCGGTTCGTCATCGCGGACGGCGGCTCCGGCGGCGGCCCCGCTGGCCTGCCCGCCCCTGGCGCGAGCGGCGTGCCCGCCTCCGGCGACGGCGGCGTGCCCGGCCTGGCCGGCCGGCTGCCCGGCAGCACCGTGGTCGCCGCCGCGCCGGGGCTGGTCGTGTACCGGATTCCCGGCGGCAGCACCAGCCGGTAACCCGTCGGCCGCGCGGTAGAACCTGGTGGTCCTCCGGCCGCCGGGGTTCGCGGATTCCTCATATCGGACCGGGTATTCACGCACCTCGGGATAGTTCCATCGCGATTAGAACGTGTTACAGTTCTGTCCTGTTTTCCGGCACCCCGGGTGGCCTGCGGCCACCGTCGAGCAACAGGTCTGTCCCCGTACCGCGGGAGGAGCGCCATGATCCACCTGCTCATCGCCGTCGTCCTGGGGATCGTGCTCGCCGTCGGGGCCGCCTTTGCCGCCAGCGGCGCGCTGACGGGCGTGGCCAACGGCTCGCCGACCAAGGCCTCGCTCTATCAGTACGGGAACCGCTGACCCGGCCGGGCGGTGGTGACCCTGCCGCCGGATGGCGCCCCGGGCGCCGCTCCGTTGCAGATCGAGATCGTCGTCCCGGCACGCAACGAGGCGCGCCGGCTGCCAGGCGGGCTGGACGCCCTGTGCCGCAAGGCGGCTGACCTGCCCGTCCCGGCGGGGATCCTGGTGGTGGACAGCGCCAGTACCGACGCGACCGGCGACGTGGTACGGCAGTGGCAGGCCGGCCCGGTGCCGGTCCGCCTGCTGCACTGTGATCGCCCGGGCAAGGGGCTCGCGGTCCGTACCGGGCTGCTGGCCACGCGCGCCCCGTTCGTCGGGTTCTGCGACGCGGACATGGCCACCGACCTGGCCGCGCTGGACGTCGCGATCGGCTTGCTCGCCGCGGGGAACTTGCTAGTCGTCGGCTCCCGCGGGCTGGCCGCCTCGGTGGTGGAGTACCGGCACAGCGCGGTCCGCCGGGCCGGTGCGGCCGTGTTCCGCGGCATGGCCCGCCGCGTCGTCCCCGGCGCCACCGACACCCAGTGCGGGTTCAAGTTCTTCTCCGGGCCGCTGGCCCGCGCCGCGGCGCAACGGCTGACCACGCCCGGCTTCGCCTTCGACATCGAGCTGATCGCCCTGTGCCAGCGGCAAGGCGCGAGCCTGACCGAGTTCCCTGTGCACTGGCGGGACATGCCGGGTTCCACGTTCTCGGTGCCCAGGCACAGCGCGGCGGCACTGCGCGACGTGGTGTCCATCTGGCTGAGCCACCGGCACGGCCGCGCGGCGGCCCCGGCGCCCGCTGCCCCGGCCCCCACGCTGGTGCCCCCGGCGCCGGTGCTGGAACCGCCGGGCGAGGCGCTGCCGGCCGGGGTCACGCCGGCGTGAGCGGGCCGGGTGCCCCCGCCGGTCCCGGGACGCCCGGCGGCCCACGGAATCCCGAGCCTCCGCAAGCCCCCAGGCCTCCGCAGGCCGTCGCGGGCTCCAGCGCTCCAGGGATCCCGGCGACCGGCCTGACCGGCCTGCGGATCGCCATCGCCAACTGGCGCGACCCCTGGCATCCCGACGCGGGCGGCGCCGAACGCTACGCCTGGGAGATCGGCCGGGGCCTGGCCGACCGTGGGGCGCGGGTGGTCTTCGTGACCGCGCGGGCGCCCGGGCAGGCACGGCGCGACAGCCACGACGGGATCACGGTGGCCCGGATGGGCGGCCGCTTCACCGTGTACCCGCGCGTGCTCGGCTGGCTGCTCGCCCGCCGCCGGTCTTTCGACGCCGTGCTCGACTGCCAGAACGGGATCCCGTTCTTCACCCCGTGCGTGCTGCCCCGCCGGGTGCCGGTGCTCTGCGTGGTCCATCACGTGCACACCGACCAGTTCGGCGTGCACTTCCCGCGCTGGATGGCGCGGGCGGGCCGGTTGCTTGAAGGGCCGGCCGCCCGGCTGGCCTACCGGCGGCACGCCTGCGTCGCGGTGTCCCCGTCCACGGTCACCGGGATGCGCGAACGGCTGCGCTGGACCGGCGACATCTACCTGATCCCGAACGGCGCCCCGCAGCCCGGCCCGGCACGCGACCCTGGTCCCGGCCGGTCGGTGACGTGGGTGGGCCGCCTGGTCGCGCACAAGCGCGCCGAACTGCTGCTGCCCATCGCACAGCGGCTGGCGGGCAGCGGGCTCACCGTCGACGTGATCGGGCGCGGCCCCGCCGCGGCGTCCCTGGCCGCAGGTGCCGGGGCCCGCGGCCTGGGCGGCACGCTCCGGCTGCACGGTTTCGTGCCGGAGGCGCGCAAGCGGGAGATCGTCGCCGGTTCGCTGCTGCACCTGAACACCTCCCAGGGCGAGGGCTGGGGCCTGTGCGTGCTCGAAGCCGCGGCGCTCGGCGTGCCCACGGTCGCCTTCGACGTGCCCGGCCTGCGCGACGCCATATGGGACGGCAGGACCGGCTGGCTGGTCCGGGACGGCGAGAGCATCGAGGACGTCGCAGAACGCGCCGTCAAGGAACTCGCCGACCCCGCGCGCCGCCGTGAGATCGCCGCCGTGTGCCGCCACTGGGCAGCCAGCCTGAGCTGGGACCGGAGCGCCGAACGCATGGCCGCACTCATCACGGCTTCGGTGCATTACGGAACGTCCCGCGCCATCCACCCCGGCACCTGGATCGTCTCCCACCCAGCCCAGGAACAAGGTGGTGGCCAACTGGCCGAGGGCCCCACGCTAGATCTTCTCCTCGCGACAACCGCCGGCCTGACCCTCCGCCCGGCCACCCCCCTGGAGCGCCTGCTAGGCCACCCCGACCCCGAACCAGGGACCCTACCGTGACCGGACTCCGGGGCTGGCCAGCCCGGGATCCGGCAAGGGGACGGACGCGGGGTTACCCGGGCGCGGAGTTCTGTCCGCGCCCGGGTCATCCCCCGGCCGTCCCCCCCTTGCGCCGACGCCCAGCCGGCAATCCGGCGGCGGATCTCTCATGACCACGGTGCCCGGCCTGATCCGAAGCCGCGCGAGGCGCGACAGCACCCCCCCGGAAACGGCCAGGAGGGCCTGGCGGTTGCCGTTCACCCCCGGCACGCGGCGGATCCTCGGGTTCTGCCTGCTGCTGGTGGCGCTCCCGTTCCTGACCGTCCCGGGCAACCTGATCGCCGACACCAAGCTGGACCTGGCCGTCGATCCGATCCGCTTCCTGACCCGTGCCCTGCACCTGTGGGATCCGCAGCAGTTCGGCCAGTTGCAGGACCAGGCGGCGGGTTACCTGTTCCCGATGGGGCCGTTCTTCGCCCTCGGCCACCTCGCGGGCCTGGATCCGTGGGTGATCCAGCGGCTGTGGATCGGCACGGTCAGCGCCGCAGCCTTCGCTGGCGTGGTGCTGCTCTGCGGCCGGCTGGGCATCGGCTCGCCGTGGTCGCGGATCGTCGCCGGCCTCGCCTACGCGGCCTCGCCCGCCGCGCTCACCCTGATCGGCGGCCTGTCGTCGGAGTTCCTCCCGGCGGCGATGCTGCCGTGGATCCTGCTCCCGTTGGTCGGCGCGGCCCAGGGCGGCGGGCGGGCGCGCGCTGCGGCCCGGTCTGCGGTGGCCGTGGCGTGCTGCGGCGGGATCAACGCGGCCGCGACATTCGCGGTGCTGGTGCCCGTGGTCATCTACCTGCTGACCGTGCCCCGGCCCGCGCCGCGGTGGCGGATCCTCGCCTGGTGGGTCCCGGCGGTGATAGCGGCCACCTGGTGGTGGTCGGTCCCGCTGGTGCTGCTGTCCAGGTACGGCGTGTCGATCCTGCCCTACACCGAGAGCGCGGCCGTCACGACCTCGGTGACCGGCCTGTCCAACGTGCTGCGGGGCACCGAGAACTGGATCAGCTATCTGCTGGTGAACGGCCAGCCCTGGTGGCGGGTGGGATACTGGGTCGCCACGGGCGCGGTGCCGATCTTGCTCACCGGGCTGGCCGCGGGCCTTGGGCTGGCCGGGCTGCTGCGGCCGAGGCTCCCGGCCCGCCGGTTCCTGCTCTGCCTGCTCCTCACCGGCCTGCTCGTCATTTGCGCCGGCCACGTGAGCACGCTCGGGAACCCATTGGCGGGACCAGTCCAGCACCTGATCAACGGACCGGCCGCGGCGTTTCGTAATGTCAGAAAGTTCGATCCGCTGATCCGGCTGCCTATCGTGCTCGGCCTCGCCCACCTGCTTGCCTCTGCGCGGCTGCCGCGGGCGCGGGCGCTGCTGGCGGCGGCCGCGGCGCTCGCCATCGGCGGCCTGGCGCTGCCGGTCTACGCCGGCGGGCTTGAGGTTGCCGGTGACTTCCGCCAGATCCCGTCGTACTGGGTGAGCGCGGCGGACTGGCTGAACCGGCACGCCGGGCATCAGGCGGTGCTCGTGGTCCCCGGTGCCGCGTTCGGCCAATACCTGTGGGGCAGCCCGCTCGACGACGTGCTGCAGCCGCTGACCACCGCCGACTGGGCCGAGCGGGACCTGTCCCTGATCGGCTCGCCGGGCAACGAGCGACTGCTCGACGCGATCGACCAGCGACTGGCCGCGGGCGACGGGTCGGCCGCGCTGACCGCCATGCTGGCGCGAATGGGCGTGCGGTATGTGCTCGTGCGCAACGACCTGGCCCGGACGGACCTCAACGGTGCCTGGCCGGCCCGGATCGGCCAGGCGCTCGCCGCCTCGCCAGGCATCGCCAGGGTGGCCCAGTTCGGTGCCCCCGTGGGCACCACCCCGCCGGGCGACGCGGCGACCGACTTCGACCCGCCGTACCCGCCGGTGCAGATCTACCAGGTGGCCGGGGCGCAGCCGGTGGCGACCGTACAGCCGGCCGCGGGTACCTTGCGCGTCTACGGCGGCCCCGAGGCTCTGCTCACGCTGGCCGGTGCGGGCCTGCTCGGGCACCGGCCCGTGCTGCTCAACTCCGATTCCCCTGGCGTGCCCGCCGCGGCCTCGCTGGTCACCGACACGCTGCGGCGCCGGGTCCGCAACTTCGGCGAACTGCGGACCAACTACTCGCCGACGCTGACCGCCACCCAGAATGCGCGCACGTTCGAGGCGGTCGACGACTACACCGAGCCGGGCTGGTCCCGTTACCTGACCGTCGCGCGTTACCAGGGCATCGGGAACGTGACCGCGTCCTCGTCCGCCGCCGGGATCGAGGCGATCCCCGGCCAGTGGGCCAGCGGGCTGCTGCCGTACTCCGCGGTCGACGGGGACATGCGGACCATGTGGGAGTCGGGCAGCCTGAGGGGGGCGGTCGGGCAGTGGATCGGGCTGAGCTTCGACTCATCCCGCGATCCCCGGGCGATCGAGGTCGCCTTCACCGACAGCACCGCGCTCGGACCGGCCGTGACCCAGGTCGCGGTGACCACCGCGGCGGGTAGCAGCACGGACCAGATCCAGGTCACCGGCCTGCCCCAGCCGCTCCGGGTGCCGCCAGGGCCGACCCGCTGGCTGCGGATCACCGTCACCGGCCTGGCCGCCCGCCCGCAGCCGCTGGTCGGCAGCCAGGTGGGCATCAAGGAGATCTCGGTGCCCGGGCTGCACGCCAGCCGCGTCATCGTGGCTCCCGACGTGCCGCACGTCCGGCCCGCGGTGGTGGTGCTGGCCAAGGCGCAGCCGCTGGCATCGCCGTGCATGCTCACCCCGGGGCGGTGGGTGTGCTCCCCGGCGCTGGCTCGTCCGGTGGAGGAGCAGTACGGCCTCGACGAGGCGTTCACCGCGCCGGCCGCGGCCCAGGTGACGCTGCGGGGATCCGCCGTGCTGTTCGCCCCCTCGCTGGTCAACAAGTACGTGCGGCTGGCCGGCCAGCAGCCGCGGGTGGGCGCGTCGTCGCGGTACACCCGGGCGCCGCAGGATCAGCCCAGGTCCGCCTTTGACGGGAACCCGGCGACCACCTGGATCGCCAGCCCCGGCGACACGAATCCGGTGCTTACCATCTCCTGGGGGCACCGCCTCACGGTGCGCACGGTGACGATCCAGCGGCCGCCCGGCGCGGATGGCCCGCTGCCCGTCCTGGTCTCGGGGGAGCGGGGCCAGGCCCGCGGCGGGGTGCTCGGCCCGGCCGGGGTGCTGCGTTTCGCGCCGATCCGGACCAGGGAACTGGCCTTCAGGTTCAGCCCGCCGCAGACACCGCTGCAGATCTCCGGCGTGACGATCCCCGGGGTGCCCGCCCTGCAGACGCCGTCGGGTCCGTTCCGGTTGCCGTGCGGCCTCGGCCCGGCGGTCGAGCTGGACGGGCGGGTGCTGCCGACCCAGGTAACCGGCACCTTTGCCGAACTGCTGGCCGGCCAGCCGATGCCGTTCACCGCCTGCCCGGCCGCCCGGATCGCCGCGGGTGCCAACCGGGTGGCGGAACCGCCCACCGACCCGTTCGACGTCCAGGACGTCGTGCTTGAGGTGCACCAGGCCGGGGCGCCCCCGAGCGGCGCGGCGCAGGGGAGCGGGACGCCGGGCGGCGCGGCGCTTGGCCCGGCGCCGGGGCCCGCCACCGCGGCCGTGATCCGGTCCTGGACCCCGGCCCGGCGGGTCCTGGCGGTCGCCGCGCCCGCCCGGTCCTACCTGGTGGTGAACGAGAACTTCAACGCGGGCTGGCAGGCACGCCTGGACGGGCGCCCGCTGCCGGCGATCCGGCTCGACGGGTGGAAGCAGGCGTGGCTGCTGCCGGCCGGCAGCGCCGGGACGGTGACGCTGACCTACCTGCCGGACGCGCTCTACCGCGACGCGCTCGGCGGCGGCCTGGGCGGCCTGGCCCTGGTCGTGCTGGTGGCACTCTGGCCGGGCACACCTGCCTGGCGGCCGCGGTGGCTCAGGCTGCCCAGGGCGCGGCGGCGGGCGAAGGCGCCGAGGGACACCGCGCGTGCCGCGGGGGAAGAGCGCACCGCCCCGGAGGGCGGCGTGTCCGAGGCGGGCCCTGAGCACACCGGAGCCGGCGGGTCGTCACGGCGGCGCTGGCGCCCGCGCTCGGGGCTTACCACCACGCTGGCCACCGCGGGGGTGGCCGGCTGCCTGCTGCTGGCCGGGCTGTGGCTGGGCGGCTACCCAGGCGCGGTCATCCTCACCGCCGCGACGGCGCTGTTCGTGGTCGCGGTCAGCTACCGGCGGGCCCACTGGGCGTGGTACCAGCTCTCCCGCCCGTGGGTCGTGGCCGCCTTGCTTCTGGCCGCGGCGGCCTGCGGTGCGGTCGGCGGGCAGTTGCTGCTCGCCGGGGTCACCGGCCCGCTGACGACGGCGCTGGTCAGCACCGCCCCGCAGGTCATCTGCCTGGCCGTGGCGGGCAGGCTGGCGGCCGCCCTGGTCGTCGGCGACCCGTAGGGCACGCCCTAGCTCACCGTGGCCTGCCTGCCCAGGCCGGCCGCAGCGCGGGCGGGTCCCATGCCGTCGGGTTCCAGCCGCCCGCGATCTTCCTGCCTTCGAACCCGGTCGCCCGCAAGAATCCGTCCGCCGGGCCCGGCCGGGCGGCGGGAACCGGCACGGTGGCGGTGGAGGTGGAGGTGGGGAGATGAGCCGCGGCCGGTGCCAGGCCCGAGACCGGCACGACGAACTCCGTGATCGAGTAGGCCGGGAAGGTCACGGTTGCGCTGCCGTTGCTGAGCGCCTGGGCGGGCCGGTGCACGATCGCCGTGGGGTCTGCCTGGCCGTACTGGAACACCTGGGCGGTCGCGCTGGCCGCAAGGCCGCTCACCGTCAGCGGGCTGGCCAGCGCGTGGTGGGTCTTGTTGATGACGATGGCGGTCAGCGCGCCGTCCGAGCTGCGCTGCGCGGCGTAGATGGCCAGCGTGGTCTGTGCGCTGCTGACGGCACGGACGCTGGTGTCGCCAAAGGCCGATCCCTGGCCGTCGTAGTCCAGGTACATCCGGAACGCGAACGCTCCTGGGTCGGAGAAGGCCGGCGGTCCCCACAGCGTCGCCAGGCCCAGGCCCTCACGGCCGAAGATGCCGAGCACATCGGCCTCGGCCAGGCCACCGTCGATCTTGTCCAGGGCACCGAAGTTGTATTCGGTGATGGCCACCTTGGTGCCCGGGTAGTTCTGCGCGACGAGCTGCTTCATCCGCGGGATGGCCATGACCGGCTGGTTGATCCAGCTCTGGTCGACGTAGTGCGGGTCCCACAGCATCCGGGTAGAGCGCAGCCGCAGCGCCTGCGTGGCGGGGTCGTCGGCCTCGCTGTCGACGTTCGCCTCCTGCGGATACCAGTGGTTGTCGAAGTAGTCGAGCAGGCGCACGCCGGTCTGCTGCTGGTAGGCCCGGAGCTGACGCAGGTACCAGGCGGCGAACGGGACCCCGCCGTGGCGGGCCATGTCCGGTGGCACGGCCCCGCAGCTGTGCGAGGCGCAGTACTGCTGGTCGTACCCGGAGTAGAACAGCGAACTCCAGCCCCAGCCGGACGGGCCGATCGTCTGCGCCGCCGGGTCGGCAGACTTGATGGCCGCGGCGACCGACTCGGTCTTGCCCAGCATCTCGGTGTAGGTGGCCCCGACCGGGTGCACGTCCCGGTGCGTGGCGAACCAGATGTCGGGCTCGTTGTCGAGCTGGTAGAACTGCACCCCGCCCGCGGCCGCGCCGCCGTACTTCTTGTCCAGGTAGCCGACCCACTTGGCGACGAAGGAGGCACCCGCGCGCCTGCTGGTGTCGGCCGGGTCGTTCCCGGTGATGTACTGGCCGCTGGTGTTCACGCCGTTGCCGCAGTCGGAGTCGTAGGGATCGGTGGACTGCTGCGGACCGTACTTGGCCACGCTGAACCCGCACACCTGGGCGCGGGACTTGGGCGTCCACCCGATCAGCGGCACGGTGATGATGCTGTCCGCGCCGTCGCGCTCGTTCCGGCCGATGAACTGGTCAGCGGTGGACCCGCCGGGCAGCGCGGCCGGGTTCTTGACCGTGTTGGGGATGTTCTCGAAGTACCAGTCGCTGGCGTGGTTGGCGGTGTCGAGCAGGTAGTTGTACCTGGTGGTGGCGTTGCCGCCCCAGCGAACCACGGGAAGCTTGAGCTGGTGTTCCAGGCCGGCCGGAGCGAAGTTCATGCCATAGATGTCGCGGTTGATCGTGTGGCGCCCGGCGGTCAGGCTGATGCTCAGCGCGGGCCCGGCGGCCGCGGCGCTGTCGGCCGATGCCGCGCTGCCGGCACCCGCGGCCGCGCCGATACCCGCGAGCGTGACCACACTGGAGACCAGGGCCAGGGATTTGCGACGCATGAGGGGGTCCTCTCGGCGGGGGCGGCCGCGGGGCAACAGTAGCGGCCACGTCCCCGCGTTGCCGCCCGATCGGCAACGGACAGGATTACGCCCTGCTCTACGTGGTAGAACTTGTTACAGTTATGAGCCAGGAGGATCGATGCGTCGCACCGTCGGGCTCGCCCTCGTCGGGCTGGGAGCGTTTCTCCTCGTGGCTGCGCTGCTCACCCGCACCTATGTGGCCGGCCAGCTCGTCAAGTTCCCGCTAAACACCTACGTCAAGACCACGCTGGTGGGCAAGGACGTGTCCTACTTCAGCCCGAAGCTGGTGCGCCCGGTGTCCGGGGCGACGATACAGGTCACTGACACGGTCAAGGGTGATGCCGCGGCCGGAAACTCATCCACGGCGGTCTGGAACGAATTCACCTACCTGTATGACCGCACCAATCACGTGGTCTTCTCCTACACCACCCGGCGCGCCGCCTTCGATCGCCGCACCGGCGTCCTGGTCGACTGCTGCGGGGCCAACATCGGCGGCAACAGCACGATCCGCCAGACCGGCCTGTCCGGGTACGTCTGGCCATTCGGCACCCAGAAACAGACCTACCAGGTGTACGACACCACACTGCTCAAGCCGATGCCGTTCCGGTACGCGGGCACAGGGACGATCCACGGCATCAGCGTCTACCGCTTCGTGGAGACGGTGCCGCCCACCCAGTACGGCACCCAGCAGGTGCCGGGCTCGCTGATTGGCAGCAGCCAGGAGACGGTGACACTGCCGGAGTACTACGCGGCGACCAACACCTACTGGGTCGACCCGGCAACCGGCGGCGTGCTCGACACCAGCCAGACCCAGAAGCAGTACCTGCGTGATACGGCCAACGGCAAGGACCTGTTGCTTTTCGACGGCAAGCTGGCCTTGACGCCGGCCAGCGTGAGCACCGCGGTAGGGCTGGACGCGTCCGGCCGCACCGAGCTGATCTGGTTCGAGGTGATCGGCCCGCTGATCGCCGTGCTGGTCGGCATTGTGGCGCTGGTCACCGGGATCGTGCTGGTCCGGCGGCGGGGCGACCAGCCCGAGGAGGCCCGCGCGGAGGAGCCCGAGCCCGCGCTCATGTAGTGCGCCGCAGCACAAGCAGCAGGTTCCAGGTGAGGAACTCGCGCAGCACCGGGATCCGCAGCAGCGGCCTGGTCCAGCCCGGCAGGTACCTGGGCACGGCGTCGGCCAGGACGGCCCCGGGTGCCGCCCGTGCCCAGGCCAGGGCGGCGGCCACGGAGACGGGGTAGAGGCTGGTGCCGTACTGGTTCTTCGGCGGCCGGCCGTGCCTGCGCTGGTAGCGGCGGGCCGCCGAGTCCCCGCCCAGGTAGTGCCAGGGTGAGGTCTCATGCCCGCCCCAGGGCGACAGCCAGTTGGTGAACGTGACGAAGATGACGCCGCCCGGCCGGGTCACCCGCACCATCTCGGCCAGCATCGCCTGCCAGTCCGCGACGTGCTCCAGCACGTTGGAGGAGAAGCACACGTCCACGGCACCGGTGGCGAGCGGCAGGCGCAGCGCGCTGCCGATCGCGCTGTCCGGCCCCGGGCCGCCAAGGCCGGCCAGTTCGCCGCTGTCGGTGTCCAGGCACACCGCACGTGCGCCCGCCGCGCGGAACTCCCGTGCGAAGTACCCGGGACCGCCGCCGACATCGGCCACCACCAGGCCGTCCAGGTCCGCGTACTGGCCGAGCTGGCGGACGGTGTCACGGGCCAGGACGGTGTAGTACGCGTCGGGGGCCGCCTGCTCGGTGCGGAACGCACGGAAGAGCACGACCGACCGGGCCATGTCCGCCCGGAAGGCGGGGCGATCGCTCACAGGTTGAGTCTGTAACAGGCAGCCTGCCGCTCCGCAACTAGAACTCGTTACAAACCCGGGTCCGGGGCGGCTCCTGGCGGCCCCGGGCCGCCAGGAGCTACGGCTTGGCGTCGGCCAGCGCGAACTCGCCAATGGACCCGTCGTAGTCGCCCACGGCGGTGCACCCGCCCGCCGGAACACAAGACACGTCGCGGAGGAGGCGATGGACCCCGCCCGGGGCAGGCGGGTACTCCAGGGACCAGGAGGTGCCGTTCCACCCCTCGGTCACCGTGCGGTAGAAGGAGGACACCACCGCGGTGCAGGCACTGGCCGAGGTGCACGACACACTGCCTGCCCGGCCCCAGAGGAAGCCTTGCGGGCTCGGGGCCTGCTGGATCGACCAGGAGGTGCCGTTCCACGATTCGGCCAGGAAGCCGTCGTAGCCCGCCCCCACGGCGGTGCACGCGCTGGCCGAGGTGCACGACACCCCGAACAGCGCGTCGTGCCCATGGTCGGAGTGCGGGGTCCGCTGGAGGGACCAGCGGGTGCCGTTCCATGCCTCGGCCAGGGTGTCGCCGCCCACGTGCCCCACGGCGGTGCACGCCGTGGCCGAGATGCACGACACACCGTCGAGGACGTGGTCGGCCACGGTATGCCGCAGGGGTGTCTGCTGGATGGACCAGGAGGTGCCGTTCCACGCCTCGGCGAGGGTGGACCGGCCGAAAGCAGTCGTGACGTGGGAATAGCCCACGGCGGTGCAGGCGCTGGGCGAGGTGCACGACACGCGGGACAGGACGCTTTCTTCGGCACCCGGCTGGTCCGGCGTCTGCTGGATCGACCAGGAGTTGCCGTTCCAGCTCTCGGCCAGGGCGCTGAGGCCGCCCACGCTATTGACGTAGTAACCCACGGCGGTGCAGGCGCTGGGCGCGAAGCAGGACACGCCGGTCAGGACGGCCCCCCCGCGCGGGTTGGCCGGCGCACTCCCCAGGGACCACGAGGTGCCGTTCCACACCTCGGTGAGGGGCACGGAGGGGTTCAGCGGGGTCCGGTAGTCCCCCACGGCCAGGCACATGGTGGCCAAGGCGCACGAGAGGGCCGACAGTTCACTGTCGGCGATGCCCGGCGGCGTGGAGATCGGCTGGACGGACCAGGAGGTGCCGTTCCAACCTTCGGCCAGCGCGACGCTGTCGTACCCCGCGGCGATGCAGGCGGTAGCCGAGGTGCAGGACACGCCGGGGAGCGCGCCGTTGATCTGGGGCTGCGGATCCGGTACCTGCTGGACAGACCAGGTGGTGCCGTTCCATTGCTCGGCCGCTGGAGCGGTGATGGCGGAGGGGTTGTAGCTCCCGGTCGCGGTGCACAGCGTGGCCGAGGTGCATGACACGCTGTCGAGGCTGGTGGGCTGGCCGTCGACGCCGGGTGTCGCCTGGATCGACCAGGTGCTGCCGTTCCACCGTTCCGCCAGTGGGGGGATGCCGCCCGTGTGTCCTACGGCGGTGCAGGCGCTGGCCGAGGTGCACGACACGCCGCTGAGCTGGCCGCCGAACCGGGGGACGGGGGTCTTCTGGACCGACCACGCGGTGCCGTTCCACGCCTCGGCCAACGGGAGGGAAAAGCCGCGGTTGCCCACGGCGGTGCATGCGGTGGCCGAGGTGCACGACACGGCGGTGAAGTCACCCGTGCTCAGGCCGGGCGCGGTGCTCTGGACCGACCAGGAGGTGCCGTTCCACCGCTCGGCCAGCGCATCGCTCCCCGTGGTCCCGACCAGAGTGCAGGCGCTGGGTGAGGTGCACGACACGCCGTTGAACGCGGCGAACGGGACGCTGGCGGTCCGCTGGATCGACCATGTCGTGCCGTTCCACACCTCGGCCAGCGCCGTGGCGGTCTGGCCCACGGCGATGCAGAACGTGGCCGAGGTGCAGGAGACACCCACCAGAGAGCTGGAGGGGACTCCCGGTGGATTGGGAGTCTTCTGGACCGACCACGCGGTGCCGTTCCACACCTCGGCCAGGGTGACCTCGGCGCCCGCGCGGTCCCGTCGGCCGCCCACGGCGATGCAGGCGCTCGGCGATGTGCACGACACCGCGGTCAGCTGGCCATCCCGGACCAGCGGATTGGGTGTGGGCTGAACGGCCCAGGCAGTGGAACGGGCGGTTGTACGGCCGGGCTGCGCCGCCGTGGCGGGCGTGGCCGTCACCGCTGCATCGCCCGCCGACGGTACCGTCGCGCCGCCTGCGGCCGGCACCGCCGCGCTGCCCAAGGCGAGGACCACGCCGGCGATCCCCGCGATCCGGGCCGCCGCGGCTAAGGCGGGCCCGCGGGCAGGTGACCGTCCTGTGCTGCGCGGTGCACCGTGACTGATCATCTGCGTGCCCTCCCCAGCCTGCCCGGCCACCCCCGAGTCAGCCGGGCGAGTGGGGCCAGAACGTAGCACGCGTGGCCATGCCACACAAGGGCGTCAGATCGTGACGGAAGGTCACCGCAGGCGGCGCATAGCGCGGCGCGGCAGGTCAGCGGAGCAGCAGCCGGGCGGCGAGTTCGAGTTGGCTGCTCACGTCGTTGGCCGAGGCGCGCCGGGTCACCCAGGCGACCAGGCTGGACAGCCAGACGTCGCCGATGATTCTGGCAATCGCGATCTCGTCGCCCGTCGGCTCGCCCTCGTGCATGGCGCTGGTGAGCATGTGCTCCATCAGCCGGGCGACCGTGTTGACCTCGGCCGCCGCGCTGGGGTCGGCGAACATGAACGCCCGGGTCATCGCCTCGGTGAGCATCGGCTCGCGCTGCATGACGCGGGTGATCCGGCCCAGCACGAACAGCATCCGCTCGTACGGCGTGTCACCGGGGATCGGTATCCGGTCCAGCTTCTCCTGGTTCCGCTCGAACTCGCGGGCCAGCCCGGACACCAGCAGGTGAATCTTGGAGGGGAAATACCGGTAGAGCGTGCCAAGGGCCACGCCCGCCCGGTCGGCCACCGCCCGCATCTGCACCGCGTCGTAGCCGCCGCGGGACGCCAGTGCCAGGGTGGCATCGAGGATCCGCTGGCGGCGCTCGCGCTGGGCCGCCGAGCTGAACTCGGTCTCGGTCGCCGCGCCCGCGGTGGCGGTGGTACCTGTTCTCGATGCTGCCATTCCGCCCCCTTGTCGTCGTGGCAGGAAGGAGCCGTGCCGCCGCCCCAGGGCCGGTGCTCGTGCACCAGTGTGGCGACACGGTCTTCGCCAAGGTCAGCTTACCAATGATGACCACCTGGGCCGCCGTCGCGCGGGCCGTCGCCCGGGGCGCGGGCGGCGGCCGCACGCCCCGTGAGGGCCACCAGCCGCGCTGGCCCGCCGTCGCTGTAACGTGTTCTAATTCTTTGTGATGCGTCCGCGGCGCGGGCAGGCGCCGCCCGGGAGGACCAGTGCCGATCGCGATCACCGCCGAGCAGCGGGCCCTGCAGGCATCGATCCGCGAATGGGCGACACGGGCGGGCACGCTGGCCATGGTCCGCGCACTGGAGCCCGGCTCCAGGCCAGACACCACCGGCCCACGGGACAGCGCAGCCGGCCCGCCCGGCCCACGCAGCGGCCAGGACGGCGTGACACCTGACGGCCCGGTCGGCTTGACGCCCGACGGGACGCCGTGGGCGGAGTCCTGGGCCGCACTGGCCGGCCTGGGCATCTTCTCGATCGCCCTGCCCGAAGCGGCCGGCGGGGACGGCGGCACGGTGGCCGACCTGGCCGCCGCGCTTGAGCAGCTCACCGTGGCGCTGGCGCCAGGCCCGGTCCTGCCGACCCTGCTGGCCGGGCTGTTGCTGCGCGGCCACGCCGACCTCCCGGCGGCCAAAGAACTGCTGCCCGCGCTGGCCACCGGGCAGGCCTCGGTGGCGGTCGCGCTGGCCCCGGGCACGATCACCGGGGCCTGGCTCCCTGACGGGACGCTGCGGGTCAGTGGCGAGACGGGCCCGGTGCTGGGCGGCGCCACCTCTCACCTGTTGCTCGGCGGGGGCACGGACGACGGCGAGGCATGGTTCCTGCTCCCCGCCGGGCACCCGGGTGTCCACCTCACGGCCCGCGCGCCGGTGGACTTCTCCCGCCCGCTGGCCGGCGTCGCACTCGCCGGAGCCGTCGTCGCTCCCGGCGACGTCCTCCCCAGGCTGCGCACCACGGCCGTCCGCGATCTGGCGGCCACGCTGCTGTCCGCCGAGGCCGCCGGGGTGGCCGGGCACTGCTGCGCCACCGCCGCCGCCTACGCCAGGACCCGGCACCAGTTCGGCCGCCCGATCGGCTCATTCCAGGCGGTCAAGCACCTGTGCGCCGGGATGCTCTGCCGTGCGGAAAGCGCCGCCGCGGTCGCCTGGGACGCGGCCCGCGCGGCCGACGAAGCACCGCAGGAGCATCCGCTGGCGGCCGCCGCCGCCGCGGCCCTGGCGCTTGACGCGGCCGTCGACAACGCCAAGGACTGCATCCAGGTACTCGGCGGCATCGGCTTCACCTGGGAACACGACGCCCACCTGTACCTGCGCCGGGCATTGGCGCTGCGCCAGTTGCTGGGTGGCAGCGCAGCCTGGCGGGCCAGGGCCGGCCAGCTTGCCCTGGCCGGGGCCCGGCGGCGGCTCCGGCTGCCTGCGGGCGGCCAGAGCGCGGAACCGGCCGCGGCCGCTGCCCGTGCCGTGGCCGCCGAGGTTGCCGCCCTCCCCGAAGACCAGCGGCGGGCCGCGCTCGCCGATGCCGGCTACGTGGCGCCGCAGTGGCCCGCGCCCTACGGGCTGTCGGTCCCGCCAGCGGCGCAGGTCGTCATCGACCAGGAACTGGACCAGGCCGGTATCGCCCGCCCCGACCTGTCGATCGGCGGCTGGGCCGCCGCGGCCGTCGTCAGCCACGGCTCGCCCGCCCAGCGGGAGAGGTTCGCCCGCCCGACGCTGCGCGGCGAGATCGCCTGGTGCCAGTTGTTCAGCGAACCGGAAGCCGGTTCCGACCTGGCCTCGGTGCGCACCAGGGCGGTGCGGGCCGACGGGGGATGGCGGCTGTCCGGGCAGAAGGTGTGGACCTCGCTGGCCCGCGAGGCGGACTGGGCGATCTGCCTGGCGCGCACCGACCCTGCCGCGCCCAAGCACCGCGGGCTGACGTACTTCCTTGTCGACATGCACAGCCCGGGCATCGAGATCCGCCCGCTGCGGGAGATCACCGGCCGCGCGTTCTTCAACGAGGTCTTCCTTGACGAAGTGTTCGTGCCCGACGACTGCGTGGTCGGGGAGTGCGGGGACGGCTGGCGGATCGCCCGCAGCACGCTGGCCAGCGAGCGGGTGGCAATGGGCCGCGGCTCCGCCCTGGGCGATGAGGTCGAGACGCTGCTCGCCGCGGTCGGAGCCGGCGGGCACGCGGCCGACCCGGCAGTGGCCGAGCAGGTGGGAGCGGCGGTGGCCGGCGGCCTCGCCGGGTCGCTGATGGACCTGCGTGCCGCCCTGGCCGAGTTGGCCGGCGTCGGCGATACGCACCAGGCCGCCGTGCGCAAACTCGTGGGCGTGGCGCACCGCCAGTCGGTCGCGGAGACCGCGCTTGTGCTGTGCGGCCCGGACGGCGCGGCGAGCGATGGCCCGGCGGCCGGCGCCGTGTACGCCTTCCTGCTCAGCCGGTGCCTGAGCATCGCCGGGGGGACTAGCCAGATCCTGCTGTCCGTGGTCGCCGAGCGGGCCCTCGGCCTGCCCAGGGAACAGGCGCGCTGAGCCGTGGACTTCACCGTGGGCCAGACCCAGCAGGCGGTCGCCGAGGCCGCGGCTCACGTGCTCGGCGGGTACGCTCGCGGCCCGGCGGCGGGCCAGCGAGGCCAGCCCGGCCTCGGCGCGGGCCAGGATGGCCCGGCCACAGGCCAGGACGACTCCTACGACCGCTCACTGTGGAAGGAACTCGCGAAGGCCGGCCTGCTGGGGCTCGCCGTCCCCGGCTCGCTGGGCGGTGAGGGGCTCGGAGTGGCCGAAACCGCGGTCCTGCTGACCGAGGCCGGCCGCGCCGCGGCCCCGGTTCCGGCGCTGGCCACGCTGGCCATGGGCGTGCTGCCGGTGACCAGGTGGGGCACTCGCGACCAGCAGCAGGTGCTGCTCGCCGGTGTCCCGGCCGGGGACACCGTGCTCACCGCGGCCATCAGGGAGCCGTCGGAGCCGGCGCCGCCGGTGCCCGCGACCGCACTGCGCGACAGTGGAGCGGGCTCAGGCACCGTCTGCGGGGTAAAGATCGGTGTGCCATACGCGGCGGCGGCAAGCTGGATCCTGGTCCCCGCCAGCCTCGGCTCCGGCGGCACCGCGATCGCCGTGATCGGCACGTCCGCGCCCGGGGTGACGCTCCGGCGCACACCAAGCTCCTCCGCCGCCCCGGAATACACCGTGCGGCTGGACGAGGCCCCGGTCGCGCACATCCTGGGCGGCAACGACACGGTGGCGGACCTGTACCGGCTCACCGCGGCCGGCGCCTGCTGCCTGGCCGACGGCGCGCTGGCCGCCGCGCTCGCCCTGACCACGGACCACGTCCGGACCAGGCAGCAGTTCGGCCGGCCACTCGCCACGTTCCAGGCGGTCGCACAGCAGATCGCCGACGTCGCCATCGCGAGCCGCACCCTGCACCTGGCAACCGTGTCCGCGTGCTGGCGGCTGGACACCGGGCGGGACGCGGGGGGCGACACCGACGTGGCCGCGTACTGGCTCGCCACGGAGGTGCCCGCGGCGATGCGGGCCTGCCATCATCTGCACGGCGGGACCGGCATGGACGTCAGCTACCCGCTGCACCGGTACTCCGCGCTGGCCAAGGACCTGGTCAGCCTGGTCGGCGGGGCCGACTACCGGCTCGGCCTGCTCGGCGACAGGGCCGGGTGAGGCCGACGTGTTCCTGGACCTCACCGCGGAGCAACTGGCCCTGCGCGACGAGCTGCGGGACTACTTCACCGGGTTGATCTCGCCCGCCGAACGGGCCGCGATGCTCACCGACCGGCACGGCGCGGTGTACCGCGAGGTGGTGCGCCGGATGGGCCGCGACGGCTGGCTCGGCGTGGGGTGGCCCGCGGAATACGGCGGGCGCGGGCTCGGCCAGGTGGAGCAGCAGATCTTCGCCAACGAGGCGGCCCGCGCCGACGTGCCGCTGCCCGCGGTCACCCTGCAGACCGTCGGCCCGACGCTGCAGGCGCACGGCACGCCCGAGCAGAAGCAGTTCTTCTTGCCGAAGATCCTGGCCGGTGAGGTGCACTTCGCCATCGGCTACACCGAGCCGGAAGCGGGCACCGACCTCGCGGCGCTGCGCACCCGGGCCGTGCGAGTGAAGGGGGATGGGGAGGCGGGTGGGCGCTATGTGGTGAACGGGGAGAAGATCTTCACGACCGGCGGGCACGACGCCGACTACATCTGGCTGGCCTGCCGTACCGACCCGCAGGCACCCAGGCACAAGGGCATCTCCATCCTGATCGTGGACACCACGGATCCCGGGTATTCCTGGACACCGATCTTCACCCTCGACGGCGCGCACCACGTCAACGCCACCTACTACTCCGACGTGCGCGTCCCGGTCACCCGGCGGGTCGGGGCGGAGAACGCCGGGTGGCGGCTGATCACCACGCAGCTCAACCACGAGCGGGTGATGCTCGGCCCGGCGGGCAAGCTCGCCGCCCTGCACGACCGGGTACTGAGCTGGGCCGCGGGCCGGACCGGGGCGGACGGGCGGCCGCTGCTCGACCGGCCCGACGTGCGCAGGGCGCTCGGCGCGGCCTACGCCAGCATGCGCGTCAACGAACTGCTGAACTGGCAGGTCGCGGCGGCGGACACCGTCGACGTCGCCGACGCGTCGGTGACCAAGGTCTACTCCTCCGTCCGGCTGCAGCAGCTGGGCCAGTTGCTGGAAGAAGTGGTGGCGCGGCACGGCGACCCGGCGGAGGAGGAAACTGCCCAGCTCCGTCACTGGCTTGATATTCAGGCCAAACGAAACACCGTGCTGACGTTCGGCGGCGGAGTCAACGAAATCCAGCGCGAGCTGATCGCGACGGTGGGGCTCGGCCTGCCCCGGGTCCCCAGGTGAACGTGAGGACGTGATGGCAACCGACGACACCACGGCCGCGATCAGGCAGGCCGCGGAGCGGATCGCCGCGGCCGGGCAGAGCCCCTCGCGGGCGGCCCCCGATCCGGTGAACCTGCCCATGATCCGGCACTGGACCCAGGCCATGGGCGACACCAACCCGATCTACACCGATGCCGGGGCCGCGGCCGCGTCGGTGCACGGCCGGCTGGTCGCCCCGCCCGCGATGGTCCAGGTCTGGACGATGCGCGGGCTCCGACCGGTGCCGGACGCCGGCGGTGACTCCGGCGATCCGCTGGGCCTGATGACCGCCGTGCTTGACGACGCCGGGTTCACCTCGGTCGTGGCCACCAACAGTGAGCAGGAGTACTACAGGTACCTGCGCCCCGGCGAGCAGCTCACGGTGCGCTCCAGCCTGGAGGGGGTGACCGGGCCGAAGCAGACCGCGCTCGGCGAAGGCTGGTTCGTCACCACCCGGAGCACCTGGTACGCGGGCGACGAGGCGGTCGCGGCGATGCGGTTCCGGGTACTGAAATTCCGCCCCGCCGCGGCGGAGGGCACGGCGGAGGGCACGGCGGGGGAGGTGCTGCGCCCGGTGGTCACCGCGGACACGGCGTTCTTCTGGGACGGCACCGCCCGGGGCGAGCTGCGGATCCAGCGCTGCGGCGGGTGCGGCGCGCTGCGCCACCCGCCGGGGCCGATGTGCCCGGCGTGCGGCGCCGACAAGCCGGAGTACGTGCTGGCCGCGGGGACCGGGGAGGTCTACAGCTATGTGGTGCACCATCACCCGCCGGTGCCCGGCCACCAGGCGCCGTTCGTCGTCGCGCTTGTTCAGCTCACCGAGGGAGTCCGGATGGTCGGCGAACTGCTCGGCGCAGACCCGGAGCAGGTGCGCATCGGCATGCCGGTCCGGGCCGAGTTCGCGAAGGTCGATGGTGACCTGACGCTGCCCGCCTGGCGGGAGGACCGGCCATGACCGTAATCACCGGCACCGTGCTGCCGGAACTCGTGATCGACGTCACGCCCACGTTCGTGATCGCCACCGCGATCGCGACCAGGGACTTCCAGGACGTGCACCACGACAGGGACAAGGCCGTGGCGCGCGGCGGCAAGGACATCTTCCTCAACATCCTCACCACCACCGGCCTGGTGCAGCGGTACGTCACCGACTGGGCAGGCTCGGACGCGCTGGTCCGCAAGGTCGACATCCGGCTCGGCGTGCCCTGCTACGCGGGGGACACGCTGACCCTTTCCGGGCAGGTGATCCAGGCCGGAGAGGGACAGCACAGCGGCCAGGACTGCGTGGTCGAGGTCATCGGCAGGTGCGGCCTCGGCGATCACGTGACCGGCACGGTCCGGGTGTGCCTGCCCGGGGGCAGGCCGTGATCGCAGGGACGGCGGCGATTGCCGGGATCGGGGCCACCGAGTTCTCCAAGGACTCCGGGCGCAGTGAGCTGCGGCTGGCTGCCGAGGCCACGCTGGCCGCGCTGGCCGACGCCGGGCTGGATCCGTCGGACGTGGACGGGCTGGTCACGTTCACCATGGACAGCACCGCGGAGATCGCGCTCGCCCGCGAGCTGGGCATCGGCGACCTGCGGTTCTTCAGCCACGTCGGCTATGGCGGCGGTGCCGCGTGCGGCTGCGTGCTCCAGGCGGTGCTGGCCATCACCGCCGGGATCGCCGACGTGGTGGTCTGCTACCGGGCGCTGAACGAGCGGTCGGGGCACCGGTTCGGCCAGGTGTCCCGTGCAGCCGTGCAGGCGGCGACCTCCGCCGGCGTGGACAACGGCTGGCACTACCCGATGGGGCTGTCCACCCCGGCCGCGACCGTCGCGATGATCGCCCGGCGGTACATGCACGACTACGGCGCGACCAGCGAGGACTTCGGCCGGGTCACCGTCGCGGACCGCCGGCACGCGGCGACCAACCCGAAGGCGTGGTTCTACCAGCGCCCGGTGACGCTCGCCGAGCACCAGGCGTCCAGATGGATCGCCGAGCCGCTGCGGCTGCTGGACTGCTGCCAGGAAAGTGACGGCGCCGTGGCCGTGGTGGTGACCAGCGCCGAGCAGGCCCGCGGCCTGCGGCAGCGGCCTGCCGTGATCCGCGCCGCCGCGCAGGGCAGCAGCCCGGGCCAGTTCACCATGACCAGCTATTACCGCGACGAGCTTGGCCTGCCCGAGATGGGGGTGGTGGCCAGGCAGTTGTGGCGACAGGCCGGAATCGGCCCGGCCGACGTGCGCACCGCCGTGCTCTACGACCACTTCACCCCGTACGTCCTGCTGCAGCTTGAAGAGCTGGGCTTCTGCCCGCGCGGCCAGGCCAGGCACTTCATCGCCGGCGGGGCGATCGAACTCGGCGGGGCGCTGCCGCTGAATCCGCACGGCGGCCAGCTCGGCGAGGCCTACATTCACGGCATGAACGGCATCGCCGAGGCGGTCCGCCAGGTCCGCGGCACCTCGGTCAACCAGGTACCCGGCGACGGCCCGGTGCTGGTCACCGCCGGCACCGGCGTCCCCACCAGCGGCCTCATCCTCGGCCCCGACTGACGGTCATGCGATTCCTCGGCGGCGCTTTGACCGCGGGATGATCAGATGGCCGGCCCGAGTTCACCGGTGACGTCCTTCCCGCCCGGGAGGCCGGTGACTATCGTTTTTGCTGCGGTCGGCGAGGCTGGGGAGGTGGCGTCATGAAGGTCACCAGGTACTGGGCTTTTGCTGCCGCGATCGCGGCTGTCGCGGGTTTGACCTTGTCGGCGGGGACGCCGGTGCTGGCCTCCGGCACGCCCGCCCCGGGCTGGCCGCAGCCGCGATACAACGCGGCCGGCACCGGCTACAACCCCACGGAGACCCAGCTCGGCACCGGCAACGTGGGAACGCTGGTCACCCGCGCCATCGCACCGCTGGGCCGGCCGTTCTCCGCCGCGGCGCCGGTGGTGGCGGACGGGCTGGTGATCGTGACCGGCTATTACTCCAGCGGCGGGCAGAAGGGGGAGATCGAGGCCTTCCCACAATCCTGCGGGGCGCCGCTCGGCCTGTCCTGCCAGCCGGTCTGGAAGGCCTTCGTGAGCACCGACGACTCGATGGGCGTCACCGTGGCCGACGGCATGGTGTTCGCCAACACCCTCACCGCCAAGCCCACCCAGAAGCTGTGGGTGTTCAGCGAGCACTGCGGCACCGGCGGTGCCACCTGCAGGCCGCTGTGGACGACGAACATCCGCGGGATCTCCGATGCCGACGAGGCCCCGACCGTGGCCGGCGGCGTCATCTACGTCCCCTACGGCCGGATCGGTGACGCCGCCCTGTTGGCATTCCCGGAGGCGTGCCACTACGGGTGCCAGCCGCTCTGGCGGGGCCCGCTGCCCACCGTCCTCGATGACTCGGCGGCGGTCGCCAACGGCTTCGTATACGTGCCCGACTACGACGGATCCATCTATGCGTTCCGGGTGGGCTGCGCGACGGGCGGCAATACGTGTACCCCGGCCTGGGTCGGCAGCGTGGGCGAAGGCGGCCCGCGCGGGGTGGCGGTCGGCGGCGGGCTGGTGTTCGCCGGATCGCAGGACGGCGACGTGTACGCCTTCAAGGCCACTGGCTGCGGGCAGCCGGTCTGCTCTCCGGTCTGGACGGCGGTCGCCAAGAACGGCGCCAACTTCCTCGCCCGGCCCGCGGTCGCGTACGGCCTCGTGTTCATCACCAACTACGTCACCGGGTACCTGTACGCCTATCCCGAGCACTGCGCCGCGGTATGCAAGCCGGTCTGGCAGGCATTCCTGGCCCCGCAGAATCTCGGCGCCCCCGCGGTGGCCAACGGAGTCGTGTACGTGGCCGAGGGCAACAGTGCCAAGAACGTGGGCATCGACGCCTTCTCGGTCCATTGCGCGACCGGCGGCGGTACCTGCACACCGCTCTGGCACGGCAACGGCGGCAGCTTCTATGTGCCGAGCGGCCCGGTCGTCGCGGGCGGCGAGCTGTGGGCGACGGGCGGCCCGCAGAACGGCCCGGCCAACCTGTACGCCTTCGGGCTTCCCGTCCCGGGCGCGGCACGCGCCGGTACCGAGGCACGGGGCAGCGGTTGGCCCGCCCCGTGTCCGCATCTGGCGCATCTGGCGCGCGGGTGTCGATCCCGTGTCGATCACAGCTGACTCGCAACGCACCAACAGGAAGCAGCTGCACCTGTCGGGCCGGGCAGGTCTAGAAAGCATTTGTGGCTGTTGGCACTCCACCCACATTCTTTTGTGGGTGAAGTGCCATTGACCACAAACCGGCGCTGAGGTGATGGCCATGCCGGAGGTGCTGCTACGGCTGACGGTGCGCGACCTGACCGCCGCGGACCTGCCGGCGTGTGCCTGGTCGGGCGGGTCACTTCATGTGGCGGCGATGGCCGGGGAACTGGAGCGCGCCGGGCGCGGCGAGGTGGAGTATCTCGCCGTCTGCCCGCCCTCTGGCCTGCCGGTGGCGCTCGGCGGGATCGACTATGTGAGGATCCCTGGCGCCGGGGTGCTGTGGCAGCTGGCTGTGCACGGGGCGCTGCAGTCGTGCGGGATCGGCACGATCCTCATCGGGGCCGCTGAGCAGCGGATCCGTGCTCGCGGGCTGCACCGGGCCGAGCTGAGCGTGGAGGAGAACAACCCGCGCGCCCGCGCGCTGTACGAACGACTCGGCTACATCACTTATGGCAGTGCGCCCGAGTCGTGGGATGAGAATGCCCCGGACGGGTCTGTGGTCCGCTACGAGACCATGTGCACGCTCATGCGCAAGGAACTGGGCTAGCTTCTGGGTGCCCCGGGCGGAGGGTGGCCCGGGGAGGACGGGTGCCACGGGGTGCGTAGGGCATGAAAATCAGTGCGTGCCGGCAAGGTCAAGCGCGGCGATGTAGCCGAACGTCATGGCCGGGCCGATGGTGGCGCCCGCGCCGGCGTAGCTGCGGCCCATCACTGCGGCGCTGGTGTTGCCCGCCGCGTACAGGCCGGGAATCGGGGTGCCGTCGGCGCGCAGCACCCGGGCCCGCGCATCGGTGCGCAGGCCGCCCTTGGTGCCGAGGTCGCCGGGGACGATCTTGACCGCATAGAACGGCGGGGTGTCCAGCGGCGCGAGGTTCGGGTTGGGGCGGCGCCGTGGGTCGCCGTAGTAGCGGTCGTAGGCCGAGTCGCCGCGGTGGAAGTCCTCGTCTCTGCCCGCGCGGGCGAAGCCGTTGAACCTGGTCATGGTCGCGGCCAGCACCTGCGGGTCCAGGCCGGCGCTGGCGGCCAGTTCGGCGACCGTGGCGGCGCGGTGCACCGAGCCCACGGCGGACCAGCGCCGGGGGAGTGACTTGCCCGGCGGCAGGCCCGCGAACACGTAGCTGTTCCGGTACCGCTGGTCGAAGATCAGCCAGGAGGGGATGTGCGGGACGGCGCCGGTGTGCCCCTCGTACATCGCGTGCACCGCGTCGACGTAGGGGGCGGACTCGTTCACGAAGCGCTGGCCCGCGCCGTTGACCAGCAGGCAGCCGGGCAGGCTGCGTTCGGCCAGGCAGAAGTACGGGCCGGACGGCAGCGGGATGGACGGCCCCCACCAGGAGTCGTCCATGAGGTCCAGCGCCGCCCCCGCCGCCTCGCCCGCGGCGATCGCGTCACCGGTGTTGCCTGCCGACCCGGTGGTCCACTCGGTGCCGATCGGCGGGCGCTGGTAGCGCTGCCGCATCGCCGCGTTTCGCTCGAAGCCGCCGGCCGCCAGCACCACGCCGCGGCTCGCCCGGATCAGCGCGGGCTGGCCGTCGCGGGCCACCTCGACCCCGGCGGCCCGGCCGTCTTCCAGGTGCAGGCCGGTCATCGGAGTGTCCAGCCAGACCGGCACCTGTCGCGCCGCCAAGCCCGCCCGCAGGCCCGCGGCGAGCGCCTGGCCCATGCTGAGCACCCGCTGCCGGAGCAGGCGGGTGCGGGCCATCCGGCCCGCGACCTTCGCGCCGGCGAGCATCGCCCGGGGATGCCGGGGGCCCAGGCTCAGCCAGCGGTAGTCGGCCTGGGTGATCGTCACCCCGGGCGGTGCAGGCAGGTAGGGCGGGTTGAGGTGCGCCAGTTCGGTGCCGAGGACCCGGCCGTCCATGGGCCGCGGTTCGATGCTGCGGCCCTTGGCCAGGCCGCCCGGGGCCTCCGGATAGTAGTCGGAGTAGCCAGGGACCCAGGCGAAGTCCACCGGGGTGTGTGCGCGCACGAAGCTGAGCATGGCCGGGCCCTGTTCGAGCAGTGCCTGCTGCCGCTCGGCGCTCACGCAGCCGTTGGCGACATGGGCCAGGTAGGCACGGGCCTGTTCGGGCGTGTCGGCGACCCCAGCCCGGCGCAGCACCTCGTTCCCCGGCACCCACAGGCCGCCGCCGGAGCGGGCGGTGGAGCCGCCGAACCGGCCGGTCTTCTCGATCACCACGACCCGCAGGCCGTGGTGCGCGGCCGCGAGCGCGGCGGTCATCCCGGCGGCGCCACTGCCCACCACCACGACCTCGAACTCGGCCTGGTCCGTTTTGACTTCTCCCCGCCCTGAAGGACGGGGATTCTCGGCCCTCACGGGCCGGGGTTCCTGTTTCACTGACGGTCGCCTCCCTGCGCTACGCGCGGGCAGGTCTTACACCATCTCCGCAGGCGAGCACGGCCAGCCCGGCCGCTCGTATGACTTGCGCCGCGTTCACGTCCCGGTCGTGGGCCGCGCCGCATTGGCAGGTCCACTCGCGGACGTTCAGCGGCATCTGCGCAGTGATCGCACCGCACGTTGAGCAGGTCTTGCTGGATGGGTAGAACCGGTCGATCGCCACAACGGTGCGCCCGTACCAATCCGCCTTGTACTCCAGCATCCGCCGGAACTCCGACCACGACGCATCGGAGATCGCGCGGGCCAGGGCGTGGTTGCGGACCATGTTGCGTACCGTTAGGTCCTCGATGATCACCGTTTGGTTCTCGCGGATGATCCTCGTGGATAGCTTGTGCAGGTGGTCGCGGCGCCGGTCGGCGATCCTGGCGTGCACCTGCGCCACCTTGACCCGGGCCTTGGCCCGGTTCGCGGAGCTCTTGGCCTTGCGGGCCAGGCGCCGCTGGGTGAGCGCCAGTCGCGCCCGGTCGCGGCGCTCGTGCCGGGGGTTGGTGACCTTCTCCCCCGTGGAAAGGGTGACCAGGGACGTGACCCCCGCGTCGATGCCCACCGCCGGCCCCAGCGGCGGCAGGGTCTTTATCGCCTCTTCCACCAGGATCGAGATGTGCCACCGGCCCGCAGCGTCCCTGCTCACGGTGACCGTGGACGGCTCCGCGCCCTCCGGCAGGGGCCGGGACCAGCGGATGTCCAATGGTTCGCTCATCTTCGCGAGCGTGACCTGGCCGTCCCGGTAGCGGAACCCGGACGTGGTGAACGTCGCCGACGCCCTGGACTTGTGCTTGGACTTGAAGTGCGGGTACCGGGCGCGTTTGGCCCAGAAGTTCACGTACGCCTGCTGGAGGTGCTGGAGGCCTTGCTGAAGGGCGACGTTGGACACCTCGTACAGCCACACCGTCTCTGGGTTGGCCTTCCACTCGGTGAGCATCCGGCAGGTTTCCGCGAAGGTAACCCACCGCTGCCCCAGCGTCCACGCCGCCGACCGCTCCGCGAGTGCCCGGTTGTACACCCAGCGCACCGAGCCGAACGTCCGGGCCAGCGCGACACACCGTAGCCGGGCTAACTCGGCCCTGAAGGACGGAGCCTGCGCCCTCAAAGGGTCTGGTCACGGCACCTCCCGGGCCTTCATACTAGAACACGTTACAGTTTTGGCCGAGGAGGCGGTTGCCCGGCAGGTTGACTCGGGGGCGGTTGCCCGGACAGGTTGACCGGGCCGGTTGCCCGGCAGTCTGGCGGGGCGGCGGCCCGGCGGGCGCGGCCAGCCGATCCCGCCCGAGCGGAGGCGCCGGTGCCCTGGGACATCCAGGCGGACGTGGTCGTGGTGGGATTCGGGGCGGCGGGCGCCTGCGCGGCGCTGGAGGCGGCGTCCGGCGGCAGCGATGTGGTCCTGCTCGACCGGTTCCACGGCGGCGGCGCCACGGCCCTGTCCGGCGGGGTAATCTACGCGGGCGGCGGCACGCCCTGGCAGTGCGACGCGGGCGTGGCGGACTCGGCCGAGGCGATGTTCGGCTACCTGAGCACAGAGGTCGGCGACGCGGTGTCGGCGGCCACGTTGCGCGAGTTCTGCGACGGCAGCCGGGACATGGTGGCCTGGCTGGAACGGCACGGGGTGCCGTTCGAGGGGAGCCTGTGCCCGGACAAGACCTCCTACCCCTCCAACCGGCACTACCTGTACTACTCCGGCAGCGAGCTGTCCGCCACCGGCGTGGCGGCGCCCGCGCCGCGAGGGCACCGGGTCCGTGGCCGCGGCACCTCGGGCAGCGTGCTGTTCGCCCGGCTGGCCCGGGCCGTGCGCAGGTCCGGCGTGCGGGTGCGGTGGCAGACCATCGCACGCACGCTGATCACCGATGAGACGGGCCGGGTGACCGGGGTGGAGTGCCGCACCATGCGCGGCGCGTCGGCCTGGGCCAGGGTCGCGCACCGGGAACTGCACCGCTGGTCGGCCAAGCCCTATCTATACGCGCCCAAGCTGGGCCGGCTGCTGCACTGGCCGGTCGCCTGGCTGGAGGAACGGCACGGCCTGCCGCTGCGGATCCGCGCGCGGCATGGCGTGGTGCTGGCGGCCGGCGGATTCGTGGGCAACCGGCCGATGATGCGCGAGCACGCCCCGGCCTACCGTGGCGGGCTGCCGCTGGGCACGCCCGGCGACGACGGCAGCGGGATCCGGCTCGGCACTGGGGCCGGTGGCACCACGGCATTCCTGGGCCGGGTCTCGGTCTGGCGCTTCCTCAGCCCACCGTCCGCCCTGCTGAGCGGCGTGCTGGTGGGCCGGGACGGGCGGCGGGTATGCGACGAGTCGCGGTACGGGGCGGCCGTCGGCGCGGCGATGATGGCCGGGCACGGCGGCCAGGCCTGGCTGCTTGCGGACCGGGCCACGCTGGCCCGCGCCCGGCGCCAGTTGCGCGGCCCGGCGCTGTGGTTCCAGCGGCTCCAGGGTTTGTATTTGCTCACTGCCGCACGGGTCAGCGCGGCCACGCCCGCCGCGGCGGCGGCCCGCGCGGGCGTCGATCCGGCCGGCCTGACGGCGACCCTGGAGGCCTACAACGAGGCCGCGGCCGCCGGGCTCCCCGACCCGGCAGGCAAGCCGGCCGGCCTGGTCCGGCCGCAGGACCAGCCGCCGTTCTCGCTCATCGACTGCTCGGTCCGGCCTCGGCTGGCCTACCCCGCGCCCATGCTGACCCTCGGCGGGCTTGTGGTCGCCGAGGACACCGGGCAGGTGCGCCGGGCCGACGGCACTGTGGTACCCGGCCTGTACGCGGCGGGCCGCACCGCGGTCGGCCTGTGCTCGCACTCCTACGTCAGCGGGCTGTCCCTGGCCGACTGCGTGTTCTCCGGCCGCCGGGCCGGGCGCAGCGCCGCGGCCGCGAACCCGGCCGGCCAGCGCCTTTTGTAGTGGCTGCGCCACTCATCACAAGAGAAGGTGTTGCTGAGTAGGCCCGGGGCGCGGTACTGGGATTGCTCCTGGCCCGTTTCCCCGGACCTCTCGCCGAACCCGCCGTGCGCGTCTCCGCGCAACGGGCTCTCCACGGTTGCTGTCGTCAGGCTGGTTCAGCCGCCCAGGGGCTGGGGATCTTGGTGTGGCGGTAGCGGTACCGGGTGACCGGTATTGCCGCGATCGGCCGCAGTTCGATCTCGTCCGCTGTGATCGGCAGCCACCGCCCGGTGTGGTCGGTGAACTGGCGGCGGACGTCTTTCCATCTCCAGCGGTGCCGTTGCCTCAGCATGCGGATCACCCGCCACCAGGCGAAGTTGTCCAGCATGGTGAAGACGTTCTTGGCGACGGCGTGCCGGAAATAGTTAGCCCAGCCGTGCATAACCTGGTTCAGCCTGGTCAGCACGTATCCCAGGTCGAGCTGTGATGTCCTGCGGGTCAGGGCACGGATCTTCGCCTTCACCGACCGGACGGGCCGGTCATCAATGAAGGTGTAGACGTGCCATTTGCTTGTTCCCTGTTTGCGGCGCCACTGGATGCGGAACCCCAGGAAACTGAACCCCTCGCTGAGGTGCGTCAGGCGGGTCTTGGACTCCGACAACCGGAGCCCGAGCGTGGCCAGCACTGCAGCGATCTGCTCGCGTAGCGCCGCCGCGTCCTGCTCGCTGCCGCTAACCAGCACGGCGAAATCGTCCGCGTAGCGGACGAACCGCCAGTTCGGCAGTTGCTTGCGGCGGCGGCCCGCGCGCCTGCTCTGGGTCGACATCGTTCCGCCTGTCTTCCACGGGCCCATCAACTGCTCATCGAGCGCGCCGAGGGCTATGTTGAAGATCAGCGGGGACAAGATGCCGCCTTGCGGCGTGCCGGTGAGGGTATCGCGGTGCTCCCCGAGTTCGGTGAGCACCCCGGCTTTGAGGAACGCCTTCACCAGCGCCAGCACGCGCTTGTCCTTGACCCGCGCCCGCACCCGGTCCATAACGGCCGAGTGCGACACGTTGTCAAAGGCTGCCTCGATGTCCGCATCCAGCACCCACCGGTAGCCCCGGGTGCCATAGAAGTGGATCTCGGCGATCGCGTCCTGGGCGCGCCGCATCGGCCGGAACCCGTACGAGCACGGCTCGAAGTCCGCCTCGAAGACCGGTTCCAGCACCAGCTTCAGCGCGGCCTGGACGACCCGGTCCGCGATGCAAGGTATACCCAGCGTGCGGAGCTTCCCCGACCCGCCCGGCTTGGGGATCTTGCGCTCCCGCACCGGCAGCGGCCGGAACGAGCCGTCCTTGAGGGCGGCCCGCAGGTCATCCAGGAACCCGGGCACGCCCACCTCTTGTTCGACCCAGGCGGCGGTGATGCCGTCTGCGCCGGGGGTGTTCGCGCCCCGGTTGCCCGCGACCCGGGCGAACGCCACGATCAGCGTCGCCGGGTCGTGCACGAAGTTGAACAGGTCATCAAACCGGCGGCCGGGATCGGCCGCCGCCCAACGGTGAAGCTTGGCCTGCATCCCCGCTACCCGCGACCACGACCCACAGGCCGGATCAGGAGCGCTGCCATTCGGCGGCGCATCTTGCGGCATTGCAGCCTCCTTCCCTCCGCACAACCGCTGCCGCCCTTCCCCATGTGCGCGGGCTCTCCCCGGCTCGGAGTACTACGGCGGCTCCGCCCCGCCCGGCCCGTTCAGCGGTCGGCGCGCCTATCCCCGGCACCAGGCCGGATGCCTACTGCCAGGGAACCGGCACCAGGCGGTTCCCGTGTTCACTGCGATTCGCTCGACCGAGTAGGAGCCCGGCTATGCCCCAGCAGCCCCGCCACGGCTACGCCGCAGGCATTCACCGTGACCTCCCAGGCGGCAATCACACACCGCTCCGGAGTTCCCGCCGCCTTCACATACAGCGGGACGCGCTGCGCCCGGCCCATATCCACCAGATTTGAGCCGGTGTCCCTGTTTGAAGGGCGTAATAACGCCGGTTCCTCGCGTACTCCTCTCCGTCTTGCTCGCCGGACCCGCCCCATCTGGCAGTACTGGCACGTCCCGGCTTTGTCAGGGCTGCTCCCGCCCGCCCCGGCACCACCCAGGGCAAGCTGCCCTCAGCTACAGCGGCTTGCTGCGACAAGCCACAGGCGAAGGTTTCTCACCTCCGCTCGAACCACAGCGCCTCACGGCGCAAGTGAAGAATGGGACAATCCTGCCGCCGCTGACAATGGCCGACGGTTGATCATTGAGTGGAGCACCGGTCTGTGATGTCCAGAGGCCGGTGCCCTCCGGTGCCAGGCATCTGGTGGCAGTCAACACCGGTCGGGCGCTCTCACCCTGTCGCGCGCCGGCTACGCCGTGGCCGGCGAGCTGCGCGAGGTGATGCCGGCCTTGATAACCGCGCTCCGAAAGCGCTCGTCGTCTAGCTGACCGGGCTAGGCCACGTAAACCTCCCGGCTGCGCGGTGCGTCCCTTGACGGGGCCAGGGCCGGTAACGCAGACGGCTGAGGGTAGGAGAGGACGGTCATGAGGCGAGGGTTGACGATCACAGCCGCGGCAGCGGTCCTTTCCGTGTGCGGGGTAATTCCAGCAAGCGCCTCCAGCACCTGGACGCTCGAGCCCACCCCCACCCCGGCGCAGGGGGTTGACGGCCAGTTGCTCGCCGTCTCCTGCCTCACGGCCAACGACTGCACCGCGGTCGGCGGCTACACCAGCACGGCCGGCCCGGTGCCCCTCGCCGAGCGCTGGGACGGCAGTACCTGGTCCATCCAGACCACGCCCGTCCCCACCGGTGCGAATTTCAGCATTCTGGACGGGGTCTCGTGTACCTCGGCGACCAACTGCATGGCGGTCGGGTCCTACGAAACGCGCCCGGCAGCAACTCATTGCCGCTGGCGGAGCACTGGGATGGCAGCTCCTGGTCCATCCAGGCCATGCCCGTCCCTGCCGGCGGGTTCGGCTTCCAAGTGAAAGCGGTGTCGTGCCCCACGGCGGCAAGCTGCACGGCGGTCGGCCAGTACCAAACGGGCGCAGTGCCGCTTTCCCTTGGCGAGGGCTGGAACGGCAGCACGTGGACGGTTCAGACCATGCCCAGCCCCTCGCATGTCGCGGACTTGGTTGTCCTTGAGGGGGTTTCGTGCACCGCGCCGGGGACCTGCACCGCGGCCGGCTGGTTCCAGCGGGGAGGGACCAGGGTCTTTGTGACGCTGGCCGACAAGTCCTTCAACGGGGCATGGAAGGTCTCGTCCACCCGCGGCCCATCGGCCATACTGGGCCAGCTCTACGGGGTTTCGTGTACCGCGGCGGATAGCTGCACCGCAGTGGGGATCTCCAGCAGTAGCGGCGGCCCGCTGGCCGAACACTTCTCCCGCAACACGTGGGCGGTCCAGGCGATAGCCAGCCCCGCTGCGGGCATCTTGTACGGAGTCTGGTGTGTCTCGGCGGGCACCTGCACCGCGGCAGGGGCATCCGGACCGGATGCGCAGTCAGGAAACAACGCTTCGGCGCTGGCCGAGCACTTCTCCGGCGGCACCTGGCACCGCCAGGCCACCGCCAGCCCTGCGTCCGGGCAGGAGCTGGCCGGTGTCTCGTGCGTCTCGGCGACCGTCTGCACCGCTGCTGGTTTTCGCCCGGAAACCTTCACCACTGGCAGTAGCCCGCTGGCCGAGCAGAGCCACTAGGACCCCCACCAGGTCAGCAGTAACGCCACCACGTCCGCCACCCTGCTGCCCCGCGTCGGCATCCCCCGCGCCCCGCCCCGCGCTTGGCGTTTGCCCTGGGTGTGACCACCACTACGAAAGAAGGTGTCGTAAGGATGGGGACAACCTCGCCACCTCTAGCCAGGGACGGCGCCTGATCGTTGAGTGGACGGCCGAACTGTGATCGCCTGCCAGCGGGCCAGCCGATCACGAAACTAGCACCGGGCAGGCGCCCGGAGTCCCTGTCGGCCGCGCGGGCCAAAGGCACTCAGGCCAGGCGCGCCTTGCCGGCTGAGGAACCGCAACGGCCAGGCAAGACGGCCACCAGTGCCGGGTACCAGGCAGGCCACCCAGGATCAATGTGGGCGGCCCGCCAACCGGCCCCTGGCCGCCCGCCCCTGGTAGGGACGGCCTGCGGCCGGCAGATCCTTCGCAGGCGGCGGCGCGTGGCTGGCTCAGCGTGGCCTGGCCACTTCTGCAGGCTAGGGCGCCTGCCGCAGCCGTGAGTCGCGGGGTATGACCTGCCCGGGCTGCCCTTTCCGGCCGTCCCGGCTAGCCGACCTGTTGTGGTGTGTTCTTGCTGCCGCCGGTCGTGCCCAGGCCGAGCTGTCCTTCTTGGTTGTCGCCCCAGCACCACAGCGACCAGCCGCGCTGGATCCCGCACACTGACGAGCGGCCGTCGTTGACATCTCCGGCGCCTGGCCGACACCCGGATCCAGTTCGCTGACGTGCCGACTATTCTCGGATTCGGGTACTCATGGCCGGTCACGCCCTGGCCGATCTGGCCGCTGAAGTTCGACCCCCAGCACCACAGGGTGGTCGGGCCATACAGCGCACAGGCCGCGATGCCCGCCGACACGGCTGTCCACCCGGTCCGGGTGCCGACCTGGACTGGTGACGGCTCCAGCGCGTTGCCGGAGCGGCCGGTCTCGTCGAAGCTGTTGGCGCCCCAGCACCAGACGGTGCCGTCAGTGCGGGTGCCGCAGGCTGACTCGCTGCCGGCTGAGCACCGATGTCCAGACGTCGCCGCCGGAGACTTGGACCGGCGTGTCCGACGAAGTCTCGGTGCCGTTCCCGAGGTTGCCCCATCCGTCGTATCCCCAGCACCATGCGGAGTGGTCAGCCTGCACACCGCAGACGAAGGAATTGAGGCCTGACGCCGACACGCTGGTCCAGTCGACGGCGGTGCCGGCCTGGACCGGTGTGGACTCGCTGGAGGTCACGGTGCCGTTCCCCAGCTCGCCGAACTCGTCGTCGCCCCAGCACCAGAGCGTGCCGTCGGTACGGATCGCGCAGGCATCGGAGTCCCCGGCCGAGATCGCGGTGTAATCGCCGCCGCCGCCGACCTGGACCGGCCGGTCGTACTGGCCGGTGGTGGTGCCGTTGCCCAGATCGCCGCTATTGGCCAATCCCCAGCACCAGGCCGTGCCGTCCTTGCGGACCGCGCACGCGTGCCCCAGGCCGACGGCCGCCTGCGTCCACCCGGCCCGCGCGCCGACCCGGACCGGGCTGTCCTGGCTGGTGGTGGACCCGTCGCCGAGCTGGCCCTGCTTGCCCGCGCCCCAGCACCACAGCGTGTGCCCGGTCTGGACAGCGCACGTGTCGTGGTATCCGGCCGAAACCTGGGCCCACTGGACTGCCGCTGCCTGCGCCGCCGCGCCCGCAACCCCCGGCCCGGCCCCCAAGACCACCGTGACGGCGGCCGCCACGGCAGCCGCCCCCCACATTCCGCGCATCCCGTCACCCTCCGTAACGACTGCTGTTGCTTTCTGTTACGAGAGCAAGCTACCCCTCCCTGCCGCCGCCCGCGGCCCGGAGCGCCACACAGCGACCGCACACGCTCGTTACAAAACGTCCGGGTACTGTGCGCCCCAAACGAGCGCCGTTGTCCCAACGACCTGCGCAGAAGGTGATGGGTGCGCCAACGATGACAACGTGGCGCTAAGGATCTTCAATGGCCGGGGTTGCGGGTGGAGGGTTCGCCCTCGAACTGTGGCAGGAATACTGGTCGCGGGCGTGCCGGGTTCTATGCTCACCTGTGATCGGCACGTTGCGGCAGCGGGGGGAGTATGCCCGGATGAGCGAGCGGGTACCGGCGACCAACTTCAGTGCCAGCTGGGTTCGGGTTGACCAGACCAGCGATCCTTCGTTCTATGCCTCGCTGCTCGATGCGACCCGCGCGCAGGGGCTCGATCAGGCCCGGCGTGATCCGGGCACAGCGTTCGGTCCGCTGGAGTTGCGGACCGGCCTGCGGGTGCTGGACGTCGGCTGCGGGACCGGCGGCTACCTGCGGATCTTGGCTCCGCTCGTCGCACCCGGTCCGGCGGTTGGTATCGATCTGAGTGCGACGCTCATCGCCCAGGCGCAGCAACGCACGGCAGCCGGTGAGGCCAACGTGTTGTTCCGGGTCGGCAACGCCTACGACCTGCCTTTCCCTGATGCCTCCTTCGACCGCGTCGTCGCTACCCAGATACTGCTTCATCTGGCCGACCCGTGGCGAGCCGTCACCGAGATGCGCCGGGTCCTGGCACCCGCAGGGCTGATTTCGGTCGGGGAATGGGATTGGGATAGCACCTGCCTGGCCGTCACCGACCGGGAACTTGGCCGCCGGTTCACGCATCTGCTCTGCGACCAGATGCACAACGGCCTCATCGTCCGCGAACTGCCCCGGCAGCTGGAACGCTATGGATTCACACGTGTCACCGTGACTCCTCAAGTACACCTGTCCCGTGATCCCGGCGCCGCCTATGAGTGGCTCATCGAGCCCGTCGCCCGCGAACTCGCCCGCACCGGCGCACTTACCCCCGGGGAAGGCGACCGGCTTCTGGACGACCTGCGCGAGCGAGCAGCCACCGGCCGGTACTTCCTGGCCCGCACCTACTACTCGGTGATCGCCACCGTCGGGACAGTTACTTCAACGGTGTAACTCCCAAGTTCTTCAATTGCGCGGCCGCGGCCGCCGGGCGCCCCGACCCGGCGGGCAAGCCGGCTGGCCTGGTCCGGCCGCAGGACCAGCCGCCGTTCTCGCTCATCGACTCCGGCAAGTTCTGACTCTGATAAGCGGAGGAGCTGCCCGAATATCTGTTCCGCGACTTCCACGGCGCGGGCCCCTCTCAGGATCCCGCCCGTGACCTCGGGGTGCGCACTGGCCCAGGCCTCAGCGGTTGAGCGAGTGGAAAAGAAGTTCACATGATCGCAACAGATCACAGCGGACGGTCCCGCGCATTGGTCAGCCGTCCGGCCGACGAACACGACGGTCGTGGCGGGCTTCCACACGGCGCTACTTCCGTCGAAGGTCACAGTGATCGGCTCCCCGTTGGAGGGGTCGGTGGACCTGATCAGTACGCTCGTGTCCAGCATCCCGGCTATGCCCAGGGCATCGATGGCGCACATCGCATATGTGCTGGCCCCGCCTGTGATCTGGATCGTGTGCGGCGTCGCGGTGGCGGAGAACGGGTAGGCGGCACTGATCCGCCCAGCCTGGTCGAGGCAAAGAAAGTCACCGTCGGCCAGCTCGGCGAGCACCTGGCTGGCATCAAATGGCCTGGCAGCATCGTCGAGCAAGCCTTGATCCGGGGCGCGGCCGGTTGCCGCGAAGCTGCGCAGCACCGCTTGATGAACGGCCCGTAGGCCGCGCTCCGCAGGCGCGATCCGTCCTCGGCCGCCGCGTCCGAGCGCGTCCAGCCAGCTTGGGGTGCCTGCGTCGGTCTCCATGGCGGCTGCCCCGCCGATGGCCTGACGGAGCTGGCTGACCGAGGGGGCGCCATCCACCTGGCCATTACCGTTCCGGTACAGACGGCACGACACGCTAGCTGGCTGCCCTGGCTCGGCGAAAGGGTCGATCCCGTCAACCAGGATCGTCGGCGATCCATGCATCCCCATGCGGGCCGCTTCGTCCTGGCCAGCGATCACCTGACGGCTGACCGTGACCTCGCGGCGGCCTTCGAGCACCTGCGCCAGCCGTTCCTCCAGCAGCATCACATTCGGGCAGTCCTGCACGGCCAGCACCGTCAGATCCATCGCCGCCCTCCTCACTTGCCTGGTGAACCAGCCAGACCGGGCTAGCTTGTCAGGTTCCCTGTAGCGTCCGGGTCCATCCTCGCTTGGTGCGGGTGAGTTCCCGAAATCCCACGGCGGGCAGGAACGCGCGGTAGTCCGCGTAGTCCTGCCCACCGGGGTCGGTGCCTTCGAGCCAGGCGTAGTCGAGGAGCCGGTCGACGTCTGCCAGTCGCAGCCAGTCAGCGGCCTGGCCGAGCAGCCAGGACGCAACGCCACGCCGCCGGCACGGCTCGGTGACCCGCAGGTTGCCTATGTCGGCCCACCCGCCGTGCCGGGACAGCCGTTCTCCCTCGTCGAACGTCTCCACCTCGATGTAGCCGATCACTTCCTCGCCGAGCATGGCAGACAGGCGGGTCCCGTTCATCCCGACCGCCCGGCGCACCGACAGCCCCTCGACGGGAATCTCAGCCGGGCGAGGCAGGTCATCGACCCTGGCCAGGTAGACGACCTCGGTGTGCCCGGTATGAGCGAACCCGGCCCGCTGGTAGAGCGCGCGGATGTGCGGCCACTGCTCAGGCACCCCGTACACGCCGCGCACAGGCAACTCGCCACCCGCCTCCTGGCGCGTCACCCCCCACCCCTCCAACTGGCGGATACACGCGGCCATCAGCGCCTCGGCAGCTTCCGTAGCGTCCGGCCAGCAGGAATTCCCGGCCGGAGCCACCGGCCAGAACAACAGCCAGCGGATCTCGCCAACGCCCCGCGCCGACGGCCCTGCCCGCTCATCGGAGAAGTACCGGAGCAGATGAGCGGCGGCAGCGCGCCGGCCCCGCTGGTCGGCGACCAGGGTTACTCGCTCGCTCACCCAGGGATCTTCGATGAACTCGCCCGGCTGCCGTTCCAGCGCGGACAGGACAGTGCTGACCGACACGCTCATGCCAGGCACAACCGCGGCGGCGTGGGCATTCACCAGCTGGGTGAGCTGGTCCCGGTCGCTGCGGCGGAACGGGCGCACTTCGATAGGTGACATCAGCGGCCTCCATAACACGGAAGAACAACGCGAAATGACGGAGGCCGCTACCGGTGCGGTACATCCGGAATGCTATCAAGGGGCGCGAACGACCCTGGGAATCCCGCAAACGCAGCCCAGAACGGGTGAGTGCAGCTACCAGGGCACGTGCCGGTTGATCCACAGCAACGCCGGGCCGATGACGGGACGCTCATGCCAGCCGCGGGACATGACCTCACCGCGGATCGACTCAGCCGCACCCCGGAGCCGCTTACGCATCACCGACGCCTGGTAGTCCCTGGCCCGGCGCCCGAGAAACCGGACGCAGTTGATGCACACACCAACTTCAGGATGATTCCCCAGATGGACCAGAGCCTCGTCGGCGGTAACCCGGCCGCAGCACCAGCATCTGCTCTCGCCAGTCTCGCCGACTGCGGTCTCAGTCTCGGCACTCATCGCCACTCCTGTCTGCTAGGGAGAATTCTAGGTGGCTGTTTCTGAACCTCAGCCGGGGCGGGCGAGGCGGCGGGGTCATGAGGATGATCATGGCCCAGTAGACGGCGGCTTCGTGGTGGGGCAGGTTGAACAGCAGCGGCCGGGCGGCATCGCGGTCTTGCGCCGAGGCGGGGGTGGCCAGGATCTCCAGCAGCAGGCCGGTGGTGTCGACGGCGATGTGGCGCTTGCGGCCGTTATCTCAAGTGCGTTTTCGGGTGTCCGCGACGTAGCTGACGAGGGGCATTTGTCGGGTATGCGCCGAATCGTGGACACGTAATCTTAAGCGGTGTCCACGACGCAGCCGGAGCGATGTCAACGACGTGACCTGCACCAATCCCCTTGTCGGTGCTGCTCTTTGGTTTTGCTCCCCCTCGAGGGACGCTTCGATCCGTGACATGTCCACGACGCAGACGCCCACGTCACACGGGGGATATTGACGAGGACTTCAGATAACGGCCGTTGACTTTCCTGGCGTTATCCCAGCCCCGGGAAGCCTCGGGCACCGTCGGCGCGGCGCACCGACTGGGAATCGATCACCGCCGCGGTCGGCTCGGCGGCCCGGCCCGCGGCCTGGCGTGCCGCCGCGCGTAACGCGTCATGCAGGGCGATCGTGACCCCGCGAGCGTGCCACCGCTGGTAAAAGGCGCCAGTACACCGGCACGGCGGGGAAGATCACGAACTGCCAGATCGGGGTGTTCCTGGCCTGCGCCGTCCCGGGCGGCGGGCGGGCACTGGTCGACCGGGAGCTGTATGTCCCCAGGTCGTGGACGTCTGATGCGGCGCGGATGGCTGGGCCGGGATCGCGGAGGACACAGCGTTCGCGACCAAGCCGCAGCTGGCCCGCACGATGATCGAGCGGGCGGTGGCGGCGGGCCTGCCGTTCGCCTGGTTCACCGCGGATGAGGCGTATGGCGACAACGGCCCGCTGCGTGAATGCCTGGAAGACAGCGAACTCGCGGTCTCGTGCGATCACCGCGTCCCGGCGGGAGCCGGGCAGGTGATCTGCGCCGGCGCCAAGCGCTCGCGCGTCGCTGCCATTACCGGCGCAGGCGCCTGCGAGGTTGCTGACTGGCCGCCCTGTCAGACGGGCTGCTGGCCCAGGGCGCGGGCGATGGCAGCTGTGTCCTGGTACTCGCGCCAGGCCACGATCTGCCCGTCCCGGGCCCGCAGCACTCCTACGAATGGAGCGCTCGCACGATGGCCGGTGGTGGTCACGGTCCCGGTGAGCTCATACTCGACCACTATCACCTCGGGATCGGCGGTGTCGTGGATCGCTGTCTCCCGGCACTCCTCGAACCGCACCGGCAGGCGTGCCCGCTCGGGACGGGCGAACGCGAGGAACTCCTCCCGCCCCTCGAAGCGCCGCGGCATGTCCGGCGGGGCGAACGGGCCCTCGATGACAGCGTCGTCGGCGAGCAGGCTGTCCATGGAGTCCACGCTGCTTCCGAGCCACTGCTGCTTCATCCGCGCGAAGACCTCCCGGGGTCCGGGAACTGCACCAGGCTGCCCGGTCATGGCACTCCTCCTCAGCACTAACATGAGCAGATACTCGACTTACCTCCGGAGAGATTATGAGTCACCACTCATGTTGTCAACGGCAAGGGCAGGGCCAGCCACGATGACACCACCCGCGCTGCGCGCCGATGCCCGGCGCAACCGCGCCCGCATCCTCGCCGCCGCGGCGGAAGTCTTCGCCGAGCAGGGCGCCTCGGCCTCCACCGAGGAGGTCGCCCGCCGGGCGGAGGTGGCGATCGGCACCGTCTTCCGCCACTTCCCCACCAAGGACGACCTGCTCCGGGCCATCATGAAGAACCTGCTGCAACAACTCACCGACCAGGCAAGCCTGCTCGCCGCCGAGGGCGATCCCGCCACCTCGCTGTTCGGCTTTTTCACCGGCCTGGTCGGGCAATCGGCGGCAAAGAAGACCGTTGCCGACCTGCTGGCAGCCGCCGGCACTGACGTCCAGCTCAACACGGCCCTCCAGGCCCTCCAACATGGGATGGGCGAGCTTTTGACCCATGCCCAGCAGGCCGGCGCGGTCCGCGACGACGTCCAGATCGCCGAGGTCATGGCGCTCATCACCAGCACCTGCCAAGGCGCGCTCCAAGGCGGCTGGGACGACGACCTCCAGCGCCGGGCCCTTGCCATCATCTTCAACGGACTCCGCCCAACAGCAGCCGCCGAATAACCCGCCGCTGCCAAGTCCGCCCAGCTGCGTTGCCGAATTTAGCCGTTCTTAGGTTGCACGTCCACCGTCTTTCCGCGAATTGGTCCTCCTGCGTGCTAAGCCTTAACGGCGCAACTGGCGGTTCCGGCGGACCCATCGGTCTGCCTGGAGGCCATCGTGGGCAATGCCTCACTTCCCAGCGCCGGCGTGTGCGCCAGCTTAAGGTTGTTCGTCTCGCCGGTGAAACCTTCCTTGACGCACTTCGGAGCCGCAGAGCTGGTGCCTTTCAGGGCCGTCTGCGCCTGCAGCGTGTTGGCGGTGCCAAAGTACGCCTCGCCGCCTCCGGCGTCACCGAACACGCCCCATTCGGTGGTGTTCCAGTGCGGGGCAAGATCGACCATGCTGTCCGGGCCGCTGACTAGGGTTGCCGTCCCCGAGCCAATGGACAATGACACAGCGTCCCTCCCGCCGTTGGCAGCGCTCCCGTAGAAGCTGACGGACCCGAGATCCTTGGCGGTGACGGTGCCCACTACGGCTGCATTGCTGTTGGTGTAGCAGTCGGTGAAGGAAGCGCCGGTGTAGGTGAACCAGCCCGAAGGGCAGCTGGCATCGTAGTTGATCAGCCAGTACTGCATGAAGATACAGTTAGCGCCGCCTCCACAGTCACCGTAGGCGTACACGAACTGCTGCCACGCCAGGCAGTTGGTCGGATCACTGCTCCCCGAGCACGCGGGGCTGCCGGAGAAGAACTCCGTGTTGAGTTGGAGCGTAAGCGCGTTCGTGATCTTCGGCCCGGTGGCATCCACCTGGCCTTTCTCGCTGATACCGGAACTCACATCCTTGAACGTCCCGGTGGCCTTGGTGAGCGTTCCCGATACCTGCGCTGAGTAGTCAACACCGTTACCCACCGTCGATGGCGCGAGGCGCCAGTTCCGCGCGGTGACGCACTTGACGGCGTGCCACTTCAGCTTGGGATAGGAAGCGTTATAGCAGCCGCTGCCCGGTGCCGGGACCTGTGCCATGGCCGCCTGCCACTGTGATTTCGTCTTAACGGTTGATGCCCCGGCTGACGCGGACGCGCCGAGCAGCACCAGGCTAATCGCGCCTGCCGATGCTAGCGCGACCCAATTGCGCTTAGACAATGTAATCCCTTCCCGTAGTTCCCCACTTTGCCGTAGTCGCAGCCATTGCAGCAGTAGGCTTGCACCGGTCTAGCCGGTCTTGCGCACCCCCGAATGCGGCCCAGTACATACTGTTACCGGGCACTTGAACGGCACTCCGCCCGCGGACGCCCAAGCAGGCGGGCGTACCCAGTCCGGCCGTCGCGCTCAGCGCAACAAGAATCTCCGCATCCCCCCCACCCGATACGTTATTACCGATTCACTATCCTCCCGAAGATGCCACAGGTCTAGTATTCCCACAACAAATCCTTATGGTTACGAATCGTCAGCGACTTGGCGCTGGTAGTGGCAGGCAGTACGGACCTACCGTGCATCATCGATTACTATCCGTCACCGCACTTGTAATCTATTGTTTGGCTTCAGGTGATGCTTGACGGTTTTCTAGACATCCCACGGCTCCATGGTGTCAAGTGGCGTCGGTGAGGCAGGTGCGAAGGCGTTCGGGACGGGCTTAGCGTAAGGCGGCGGCCGTCGCTGGCCCGGGGTTATCCCTGTCCGTAGCCGGTGATCAGCCATCGTCCGTCGGGCTGGCGATGCAGGTAGACGGTCCAGAAGCTGTCTGGGTTGCCGACTGAGGGTGCCTGGGATTCGTTGAAGGTGCAGTGGACCGAGGCGGCAATGGTGGTGCGGCTGACTTGCTTGCAGTGCAGTGCAGTGAATGTGGCCCAGGTCGAGGTATTTCCATTGCCCCAGTTCATCTGGCCCGCAGCGGCGGGCTCGAAGTGAGCAATGGCGGCGGCTTTGTCTTTGTGGTTGATCGCAAAGAACCACGACAGCGTGGCTTGCTCGGGGGACTGATACAACGCCGCCGTGACGCTGGCCCCGCCGGTTGTGTGCGAGGGTGGCGAGGAGACCGCCGAGCCTGCTGACGAGCTGCACCCAGCGACGGTGCAAGCGCCGACGATGAGGGCCGCTGCCGCGGTCACGCCCCGGGTTGCTCTCATGGGGTGAGTACAGCACGGTGCTGGGGCTCGTCGCCGCTAGTAGGTGATGCTGACCTCGGGGGTGCGTGCCACGGACTGGCAGGCCAGGATGTAGCCGTCGGCGACATCGTCGGCTTCCAGCACCTCGTTGTGCGCCATCTCCACCTGGCCGGCGGTGAGCTGGCAGGCGCACGCCCCGCAGATGCCCTGGCGGCAGGAGAACGGCGGGTCAAGTCCCTGGTCGATGAGCACGTCGAGCAGCCGCGTCCCTGGCGGCCAGGCCAGCCGGTGGGTCGTGCCGTCCAGGCTGACCTCCAGGGTCGCGGCGATCCCCCCGGTCTCCTCCCTGGCCTCGAACGGGTTCTCCGCCAGCGACAGGAAGCGCTCGACGTGCACCCGCTGTGCGGGCACGCCCAGCGTGCCGAGCGCCTGCCTGACCAGCGCCAGGTAGGGGTCGGGGCCGCAGAGGAACGGCTCGGCGCGAGCATAGGGCCGGGCCAGCGCCGCCATTGCGGCCGCCGTCGGCGCGCCCTGCACAGAGTCAAGCCAGTGCACCACCACCAGCCGGTCCGCCGCCGCGGCGGCAAGACTGCGCAGCTCGGATCCGAAGATCACGGATGCCTCGTCGCGGTTGGCGTAGACCAGCAGGATCCGCCCGCGGCCGGCCGCAAGCACCGACTTGACGATCGAAATAACCGGGGTGATGCCGCTGCCGCCGGCGAACATCAGGAACTCGCCGTCCAGGGACGCCGGGCTGAACGTGCCGGCCGGCGGCAGCAGGTCAAGTACGGTCCCCGGCCGCACGTTGTCGGCGATCCAGTTGGAGGCGTAACCGCCCGTCATCCGCTTGACGGTGATCGCCGGTGCGTCCCCGGCGTGCGGCGAACTCGACAGTGAGTAACACCGGGCCACCGAGCCGCCCGCGCCGTCAGGGACCCGGATGGTCAGGAACTGGCCGGGCCGGTAGGCGAAGGCGCCTGCCAGGTCCGGCGGCACGGCCAGCACCAGCGAGCAGGCCTCCCCGGCCTCCTGGACGACCTCGGCCACCGGCACCCTGTGGTACGCACGCGGCCCGGTCATGGCGGGGACACCTCCAGGCGGCCCTGGAGCATGGCGCGCTCGATGCTCTCCCGCAGGCTGGCGCAGCCCTCGATCAGGGCCGACGGCTTGCCGTCCGCGGCGCCGGCGGTGAACTCGGCACAGGCCCGCACCGACTCGGGATTCCACTGCACCATCGTGTGCTGCGGACTGAACTTGGCCACCTGCACGGCGGCGCCGCAACGGTCACACCCGACCCACCGGTAACCGGTGCGCCGCTCGTCAGAACCGCCCGCCTGGAGCGGGCGGCCCGCCCGGCGTGGGCTGCCCTCCCGGAGCGGACTGCCCGGCTGGCGCGGGCCCGGCACGGTCAATGAGCCTCGGCCCGGGCAGCGAGGTTCGCCGCGACCTCGGCCTCCCAGCCCTCCACCGCGCGCGTGGTGTCCACCTCGAACTCGTAGCGGGCCACCATGTCCGGCGAGATGTCCGGCACGTCGGTGTAGAACTGCTCGTACCAGCGGCGCAACTGGTACACCGCGCCGTCCTCGGCGCACAGCAACGGGTTGTCGATCCGGCTCTTGTGCCGCCAGATCTCCACATCCTGCTCGAAGCCCAGGCCGATGAACTTGGCGAACTTGGCAGCCACCCGGTCGGCCTGCGCCTCGCGCAGGCCCGGCGGGAGCTTGACGATCACGCCCCACTGCAGCATGAACGAGGTCGGCGTGACCGGGTAGTGGCAGTTGATCAGGATGCTCTGGATCGTCGAGCCGTGGTAGTCGTGCCACAGTTCGTCGATCATGTAGGACGGCCCGTAGTACGACGCCTCCGAGCGCAGCGTGCTCTCGGTGCCCTGTGCGTAGTTACCGTCCTCGACATCAGGCCGCGACCTGGTCCGCAGGTACTGCGAGGCGATGTGCCCCTCGAACACGTTCTTGAAGTAGGTGGGGAAGGCGAAGTGGATGTAGAAGAAGTGCGCCATGTCCGCCACGTTGTCGATGACCTCGCGGCAGTTCGCCTCTTCCACCAGGATCGAGTCCCAGGTCCAGTTGCTCCACCCGGCTGAGTACGCGCCCTCGATCCGCGGAATGGTCACCTCCGGCGGCGGCGGGTTCCCCTGCGGGTCGTGCCAGACGAACAGTTGCCGGTTCTGTTCGAGCGTCAGCCAGGACCGGGTGCGCGCCGCGACAGGGACCCGCCTGGCGTAGGGGATGCCGGCGCACCGGCCGTTCCCGCCCCAGCGCCAGTCGTGGAACGGGCAGGCGAGCGCATCGCCCTTGATCGTGCCGCGGGACAGGTCGCCGCCCATGTGCCGGCAGTACGCGTCCAGGACGTGCAGGGCCCCTGCCGAGTCCGCGAACACCGCCAGCTTGGTGCCGAACGCCTCCACCGCGTGCGGGCCGGAACCGCGGAACCGGTCGGCGAGCCCGAGGCAGTGCCAGCCGCGGGCGAACCTGGATGGCGGGGTGCCCTGGTCGATGGTCCGGACGCCATCGGAGTCGTTCATCGGAGTTCCTCCCCGATCGCTCGTCCTCACCACCGGCCAGCCGGCGCTCCCGCGCCGCAGGCCAGGCCGCGGCGCTGACCGGCTTACCACTAGACTAGAACATGTTCTAGTCTAGTGGCGATGCCCAACCGAGGGCCGGCGAGCGGAGGACGCGTGGTGAGCGACGGCGTCGGGTCGGCGGTGATCGCCGGGGTCCGCGACCTGCTGCCGGTGCTGCGGGAGCGGGCACAGGAGACTGAGGACGCCCGGGTGGTGCCCGCGGAGTCGGTCAAGGCCCTGGAGGAGACCGGGTTCTTCCGGCTGCTCCAGCCGGCCAGCTACGACGGGCTCGAGGCCGACCCGGTCACGTTCCTGAGCGCGGTGCGGCTGATCGCCAGCGCCTGCGGCTCTACCGGATGGGTGGCGTCGGTCCTCGGCGTGCACGCCTGGCAGCTTGCGCTGTTCCCGCCGCAGGCGGCCGAGGAGGTCTGGGGTGGCGACCGGGCCGCGAGGATGTCGTCCTCCTACGCCCCGACCGGCAAGGCGCGGGCCGTGCCCGGCGGGCACCGGCTGACCGGGCGGTGGAGCTTCTCCTCCGGCTGCGATCACGCCCGGTGGGTGCTGCTCGGCGCGATCGTCACCGACGGCGAGGGCAATCCGGTCGACTTCCGCACGTTCCTGCTACCCGGCACCGACTATGAGATCGACGACGTCTGGGACACCGTCGGGCTGCGCGGCACCGGGAGCAACGACATCGTCGTGGCCGATGCGTTCGTGCCGGAGCACCGGTCGCTCAGCTTCACCGACGTGTCCCGCTGCGCCTGCCCCGGGCACGAGGTCAACAAGGCACCGCTGTACCGGCTGCCGTACGGATCGCTGTTCTCCTACGCCATCACTATGCCGATCATCGGCATGGCTACCGGCGCCTACGACGCGCACGTGGCCTACCAGCGCGACCGGGTGCGTGCCTCCTATGTGGGCCAGAAGGCCGCCGAGGACCCGCATGGGCAGGTGCGGGTGGCGCGGGCCGCGGCCGACCTGGACGCGGCCTGGCTGGCCGCCAGCCACAACATGGCCGAGCTGATGGAGTACGCCCGCGCGGGGCAGAAGATCCCGCTGCCGCTGCGGCTGCGCGTCCGCCGCGACCAGGTGCTCGGCACCGGCCAGGCGATCGGCGCGGTGGACCTGCTGTTCGAGAACTCCGGCGGGCGGGCGCTGAAGACCGGAACCCCGATCCAGCGGTTCTGGCGGGACGCGCACGCGGGCCGGGTGCACGCCATCAACGACCCGGAGCGGGCGCTGTCGGCGTTCGGCCGAGGGCAGTTCGGCCTGGACGTGCCCCCCGACGCCATGGTTTGACGCGGCCGTCAGGCGGATGCTGGAACGGAGCGCCACGCTGATCATCCGACGCGATGCCGCAGGAGGCCGACGGTGACCATCGCACCGGCGGAGTTCGCCGCGACCAGCCGGTTCGCCCAGGCCGGGGACCTGTTGCTGCACTATCACGAGGCCGGCCCCGCCGGATGGCACGAGGCCGGCCCGTCGGCGGGGACGCGGCATCTGGGCTGCCGGTGGTGATGCTGCACGGCGGCGGGCCCGGTGCGTCCGCGTGGAGCAACTTCGGCGGCAACCTCGGGGTTTTCGCGGGCCGGTTCCGCACGCTGATGGTCGACCAGCCGGGGTTTGGCCGCTCCGACAAGCCCCCGGTGACGGGCCAGTACTTCACGTTCGCCGCCGGTGCGCTGGCCGGGCTGCTTGACGAACTCGGCATCGACAAGGTGCACCTGGTCGGCAACTCGCTCGGTGGCGGCACCGCGGTCCGGTTCGCGCTGCGTTACCCCGAGCGGGCCGGGCGGCTGGTGCTGATGGGCCCGGGCGGCCTGAGCCTCAACGTGTTCGCCCCCGACCCGACCGAAGGCGTCAAGCGGCTGATGGAGTTCGCTGCGCCGCCGGGTCCGAGCAAGGAGAAGCTCGCCGCGTTCCTGCGGACGTTGGTATTCGACCAGCGGCTCATCACCGACGAACTGGTGGAGGAGCGGTTCGCGGCGGCCAGCGAGCCCGCGGCCCTGGCGGCGGCGGCCTCGATGGGCGCCTCGTTCTTCGACCCCGCCACCGCCGAGGAAGGGCTGCTGTGGCGGGAGGCCCACCGGCTGCGCAACCAGGTGCTGCTGATCTGGGGCCGTGAGGACCGGGTGAACCCGCTCGACGGCGCGCTGGTGGCGCTCAAGCTCATCCGCCGCGCGCGGCTGCACGTTTTCGGCGGCTGCGGGCACTGGGCCCACCTGGAGAAGTTCGAGGAGTTCAACCAGCTCGTCATCAGCTTCCTCGAACAGGGGAGTGGCCAGTGAACCGGATCGCCTCGCTTGGATACCTGCGGATCGAGTCGCCCGACGTCGCGGCGTGGCGGGAGTTCGGCGTCAAGGTGCTCGGCATGGTCGAGGGCCGCGGGCCCGACCCCGCCGCGCTGTACCTGCGGATGGACGAGTTTCCCGCCAGGCTGGTGATCGTGCCGGGGGAGACGGACCGGCTGCTCGCCTCCGGCTGGGAGGTGGCCGGCGCCGACATGCTCGAAGAGGTGACTGCGGCGCTGCGCGACGCCGGTGTCGCGGTCAAGGACGGGACCGACGCCGAACTCGCAGACCGCCGGGTGGCGCGGATGCTGCGCTTCGACGACCCGGCGGGCAACGCCCTGGAGGTCTTCTGCGGTGCCGCGCTCGAGCACCGGCCGGCCATCAGCCCCTACGGGAACCGGTTCGTCACCGATGACATGGGGCTCGGCCACGTCGTGCTGCCGGTGACCGAGGAGGAGCCCGCGCTCCGCTTCTATACCGAGGTCCTCGGCTTCCGGTTGCGGGACTCGATCCGGATGGCACCGGAACTGTTCGGCCGCCCGCCGGGGCCGCCGCTGTGGATGCGGTTCCTCGGCTGCAACCCGCGGCACCACTCGCTCGCGCTGGCACCGTTCCCCGCACCGGCCGGGATCGTGCACCTGATGATCGAGGTGACCGCGCTCGACGACGTGGGCCGTGCGATGGACCGGTGCGCCCGCCGCAGGGCCCCGGTCAGCGCCACCCTCGGGCGGCACGCCAACGACCTGATGGTGTCGTTCTACGTGCGGACGCCGGGCGGGTTCGACGTCGAATACGGTACCGGCGGCCGGATCGTGGACGACCGCACCTGGGTGACCAGGGAGACCACCGCGATCAGCCTGTGGGGGCACCGCTTCGGCGCCCCGGGCGGCGACGCTACGGGCGCACCATGATGAATGCGGGCCGCGCGGACGCGGTCGCGCGGGTGCCCGGGTCCGCCTTGGCCGCGGCGGGCTCCGCCCCGCCCGCGTCCGGCCCGGAACCTGCGCGGTTCCGCCAGGTGCTTGGGCACTTCTGCACGGGCGTCACCGTCGTCACGACTGTCGACTCCGATGGCCGCCCGGCCGGTTTCGCCTGCCAGTCCTTCGCCGCCCTGTCGCTGGACCCGCCGCTGGTGCTGTTCTGCCCAAGCCGCACCTCGGCGACCTGGCCGCGGATCGCCAGGGCCGGGTACTTCTGCGCGAACATCCTCACCGCAGGGCAGCAGGACCTGGCCAGGGTCTTCGGCACCGCGGGGGCCGACAAGTTCGCCGGGGTCGCCTGGTCACCGTCCGCGTCGGGGGCGCCGGTACTCGCGGGCGTACTGACCTGGGTGGGGTGCGAGGTTGAGACCGTGCACGAGGCCGGGGATCACTACGTGGTGCTCGGCCGGGTCGCCGAAATGGGCCCCGTCGGCACGCAGGCGCCGCTGTTGTTCTACCGCGGCCGCTACGGCGTCACCGCCGCCGCGCAGGCCGACAGCCCGCCCGAGGTGGTCGACACCCTGCTCGCCTGGCCCCGGCACGCCGACTGGATCTAGCTGTGCCTTGATGGCGTTCACCGTGCCGCAGTACCTGGCCGGGACGGCCCGCTGCGATCAGGGCGTCCGCGACTGGATCCCCCGCTTGCCGCAGATCGTGGCCGCTCTCGCGGCGGCCGGGTCCGGCAGTGGCTGTTCGCGCGCAGTGTGCAGGAGTCCATCGGGTCGCCGCTCATGCGTC
>CAVXMG010000041.1:0-22201 GCA_963762735.1 uncultured Actinomycetes bacterium
GCCGTCGCCGATCTGTCGAACGTCATGCTGGACGATCTGGACCGGGAACTGGGGAAGCGCGGTCACCGGTTCGTGCGCTATGCCGATGACCTTCGGGTCTTCGTGCGCAGCGAGCGGGCCGCCCAGAGGGTGTTCGACACCATCACTGATGTGGTCGAACGGCGGCTGAAGCTGAAGGTGAACCGGGAGAAGTCCTCGATCCAGCCCGCCGCGCAGGCGACACTGCTGGGGTTTGGGTTCTTCTTCGACGGCCCGCGGGTCGGGATCCGGATCGCCCCCAAGGCGATCGCGCGGCTGAAGGACCAGCTGCGGAAGCTGACCCGGCGGCGCTGGAGCGTGTCGATGGAATACCGCATCGGCAGGCTCAACCGGCTCATCACCGGCTGGACGGCCTACTTCCGGCTCGCTGAGCGCGTCAGCGTGCTTCGCAAGCTGGACGGATGGCTGCGCCGCCGCCTGCGGCAGATCCGCTGGAAGGAATGGAAGACCACCGCCGCCAAGCGGCACAACCTGCGAATACGCGGCATCTCCGAAAGCGAGGCCCGCAAATGGGCCGGCGTCACCAGGAGATACTGGCGGGTCGCAGGCTCCCAGATCCTCCAGGTATCCCTGCCCAACTCCTACTGGAAACACCTCGGCCTGAAAACCCTCAGCCACACCTGGCAGCGTCTCAACCCAGCGGCCTGACGAACCGCCGGATGCGGACCCGCATGTCCGGTGGTGTGAGAGGGGGCGGGGCGACCCCGCCCCCTACTCGATTCTAAGAACGGCTCAATTCGGCAACAAGTAGGCCGCAGCAGTCCAGCCGCTGGAGTTGTGGAGCGCTACAGGGGTGTCGGGGTGCCGCAGAGAGCCGCGACTGAGGGCGTGGTCTTGCCATAGCGCTGTCGACGTTTAGACGCTGAGTCCCCCAACGCTGCGTCACTCGAACATGCTCCGTGGATTCTCGGCGGCCGACTTTAGATCTATGATGATGGCGCGTTGGTGTCCTTCTGACTGACAGACACCTGACCAAAATAGAAACCTACGACAGTCCCAACCAGGCCGACGACCGGTCCGAAAATACCAGCAATCAGGAGGCCGATGGTTTCTCGGTCAAACGGTCGGACTAGCAATACAGCGATTGCTATCATTCCCAAGGCCAACACCGCGAGCAGCGCCATAAGTATAAGCGCTAACCAGCCTCGCCAGACTTCTCGGCGTTCCTCGGCTGGTCTCGTGGTGGGCGTGACCTCTTGGGTTGATCGCACTACGAACGCCCGAGCGGGCTTACCTGTATCGGCCAATGCCCCCCCAATTGAATGCTACAGCACCTTAATAGCTGAGCACTACTTCATCTACACTGCCATCGCGATGCCTGATCAGAATCTGCGAGTGGTCATCTATTTCATCCTGAAGAAATAGAGCAGTCGCGATTGAACGCTGAATTACTTCGCCTATATCGAGATGGAACTTGTCTGCAACTTCCTGGAGACGATCAAGATCATCTTGCTGAAGGGTGAGCGTCACTGGAACGCTGGGTCCCGATGATGAAGGAACCTTCCTGCGCCCTCTTCCCCGCGGCGCGCCGGGAAGCCCTCGAGCCCCACCTTGAACCATGAAGAACATGGTACTGGGTGCATGTGGGTCAGTTGGCGCCCGCGTTAGTAGTGGTTCCAAGGCGGACATCGCAGCCAGGCGCCGCCCGTAGAGGCTCCCTGGTCGCTGCGAGAGGCGTTAACGTCAGGTCTGTGACTGGTGCGATGGGTGACGAAGCGGGACAGTGGCGGACATTCGGTGAGCGGGAGGTCTACAGCAGTCCCGACGTGCAGCTCCGCCAGGTCGATGTGGAGCTGGCGGGCGGTGAGCGGGTCTGGCATCACGTGGTGCGGCTTCACCGTGTGGCGTTGATGGCGCTGGTGGATGAGCAGGGCCGGGTTCTGTTAGTGAGGCGGCATCGGTTGGTGCCGGACCGGTGGGGCTGGGAGGTTCCGGGCGGCCCGGTCGATGAGGGGGAGGAGCCAGCCGAGGCGGCGGCCCGCGAGCTGGAGGACTCGACCGGGTACCGGGCGGGCCGCGTCGGGCACCTGATCACGTTTCAGCCGATGGCGGGTTCGGTCGATGCCGAGCATTCGGTGTTCGTCGGCCAGGACCCGGAGCGGGTCGGTGAGCCGACCGTGACCGGCGAGGTTGGCCGGGCTGAGTGGGTGCCGCTGGGGTCGGTTCCTGGGCTCATCGCTGCTGGTGAGGTCTGGAATGCCGGGTCACTGGTGGCGCTGTTGCGGTTGCTGACGATGGACGGCCAGGCCGTCTCTCACTGACCGCGCGGCTCGTCCGGTGCGCCGGGCCTGGCCGAGCTGAGCATGCGCTCGGCTTCGTCGAGCGCGAGATGCCAGGGGTAGCTGTCGATCAGGTCACCGCCGGTGCGGGGCGGGTGCGGTTCGACGCCGCCGGGGCCGAGGAGTATCCGCACGCCTTCGGCGCGCAGGGCTTCGACGCTGCGCAGGAACGGCGGGCGGCTGGCCAGCGCGGAGTTGACGAACGGCAGGACGACGATCGGGACGCCCAGGCCGGTGGTCTCGGCGAGGACGCCGAGGGCGTAGGTGTCGCTGATGCCGTGCGCCCACTTGTTGATCGTGTTGTAGGTGGCCGGGGCGACGATGATCGCGTCGGCTATCTCCGAGCGGGGCTCGCCTGGTTTGCGGTACTGGCTGCGGACCGGGCTGCCGGTCTGGGCCTCGATGGCGGCGGGGTCGAAGAAGTCCAGCGCGGCGGGGGTGGCGATGACCTGGACGATCCAGCCGCGTTCGTGGGCGAGCTTGATGAGCGTGCCGATGGCGGTGGCCGGGCCTGCCCCGCACACGACGACCGACAGCGCGGGCGTGAGCGGGTCGCGGGTCATGGTGCGGCGCCGATCTGGGCGGCGAACTGCTCGGCGTCGCGCGGAGGTGGGCGGGGCGGCGGTGACGAGCTGGCGGACCAGGCGGTGCACCGAGGGGCGCCCGGCGACTTCCTCGTGGGCGGTCTCCTCGGCCGCCCGCAAGGCGATGTATGCCTTGTCGGGCTTGTCCCACTGGAGGAACGCGCGGGCGGTGTCGATGAGCAGGCTGGCCTTCCGCTCGGGGACGGTGATCGTGGCTCAGGTCGATGCTGCGGGCGACATCGACCGCGGTTCCCGCGTCGCCGAGGGTGACGGCGATGTTGACGCGATGCAGCGTGGCGTTGGTGGGGCCGAACGCGGTCCAGCGCAGGTTGCCGTCCATGCCGAGCCGCTGGGCGGCGTCCTCGGCTTCGGTGAGCAGCTCGTGGGCGGTGTCGCGCTTGCCGTGCTGGGCGGCGGCGATCGCGCCGCGCAGCAGCAAGGACCCGTAGACCGACAGGGATTCGGGCGTGTGGGCGCCGATGTCGCGGTCGAGTCGTGGCGGCGTGGGTGCTGGCGGTGGTGATGGCGGCGGCGAGGTGGCGGCCGTTCATCAGGGTGTGGGTGATGATCCGGGCGCTGGCGCCGACCGTGACGGGGTCTTCGCTGGCCTGGGCGGCGCGCATGCTGCGGTCGGCGGCCAGGTAGGCCAGGCCCTGGTCGTCGAGCTTGAGCAACAGCCCGGCGGCGACGTGATGGGCGTCGGCGGACAGGGCGTAGGCGCGGAGCCGGTCCGTCACCGTCGAGCGCGAGGCATGCGTCGTGCAGGCGGGCGAGCAGGCCCGGCAGGTACTTGATCAGTTCGGTGTAGTGGCACGCCTGGTACTGGCTGCGGGCCTGGTCGACCGCTGCGGTCAGCGCCGCGAGATCGGGCGCGCGCGTCCAGCGTTCCAGGTCTGGTGTCGGCGATGTGCCCGGCCAGGACGGGTGCGAACGGCTCGGCGTCGATGCGCGGGCCTGCGTGAGGTGCCTGCGAGCATGGCGCTGAACAGTGATGCGCCGGTCAGCCCGACGAAGGTTCGGCGTCGCACCGGGTCGTCGTCCTCCTGCCTGTCCCCTGGAGTCGAGGTTAAGCAGATCGGAGACCTGGGCTGCCTGCAATGCCGGGCGGGTATCCGCTGGTGGGATGGCCCGCACTGGTCCGCTGAGCTGGCACCGGCTGCGGCGATGGCTGGCGTGGGGCCAGGCCAAGGGTGATCCGGGCCGGGTCGGGCATGTCAAGCGCGTCGGCGATGCGCTCGAAGACGGCGAGGGTTTCGACCTTCTGGACGCCGCGCATGATGTCGCTGACCTTGCCCTGGCTGGTGCCGCAGGCGATGGCGATCTGAGTCTGGCTGGCCCCGGTGTACTGGCTGCACGAGCTGGAACAGGCGGCCGATGGCACGGCCGCGCAAGGCGGCAACGGTCTCGGCTCGTTGCCAGAACGAGTCCGGGATCACGATTAACTCGTTGCGCGCGGCCGGACATGCCGTCATGATCCTCCGTCCGGGTGGTTCCCGGGTGTCAATACGGCGTGACTGCTTGTGAGCCTATCCCGCCGGGGGATAGCGGCGGGGGATGGGTTTGCCCGCCTATGCGCCGCGATCTTGGGTGCATGAGTGGTGTGCGTAAGGCCGAACCCGGACGCCTGCCCGTCGTGCCGGGGCCGGGGGTGGAAGTTCCGCCGATCCCGGCGTGCCCTGGTCATCGGCACCTTGACCCGGGGCGGACCGGCCCCGTCGCGGCGGTCGTGCCTGGATTGCGGCGGCTCAGGGCGGGTGAGCTGAGCCGTGACAGCGACCGGTGCCGACGCTGCCCGCGAGGCAGTCATGCAGCTCGGCGTCCTGGCCGTGAACCTGAGGGGCCGGGGCTTCACCGCCCAGGTCACCCGGCCGGGACGCGCGGGTGTGTGGGCGTGGCCAACCAGTCCGTGCCGCAGCTCTCGGAGACCGTCTATGCCGCGCCCGCCGACGGATGGCACCTGGTGGTTTTGGTGGTCGTGGGGTGACCGGATCGCGCCGGTCAGGCGAGGTGGAGACCGCCGCGTTCAAGATCGCGTACGTGCTGACTCCGCACGCCGATGACTGAGCCTGCGCTGCCGGTGGTTCCGCGGTGCCGGTGCTAGCCGTCCCACCATGGGCACCGGTCGGCGTGCCGGTGGCCGCTGCGGACCGGCCTGGACCTGGGGCCGCTGCCGGGTGCGGTCCCGTGCGCCCGCGCTCACGTCCAGCAGGTGCTGTGGGAATGGGGTCGCGCGGAGCTGGGCGACGACGCCGGGCTGGTGGTCTCCGAGCTGGTCACGAATGCGGTCACGGCCTCCCGTGAGCTGCCGCCGCAGTCGGCTCTCCCCGGTGCGGTTGTGGCTGGCCTCCGACAGCGAACTGGTGCTGGCCTTGGTCGGGGATTCCAGCCCCCGCCCACCGCTGCGCGTGGACGCGGGCCCGGGCTGCTGACAGCGGCCGGGGGCTGCGCCTGGTCGAGGCCATGAGCAGCCGGTGGGGCTGGTACCCGGCCAGCGCGGCCGGGACGGTGAAGGTCGTCTGGGCTGAGTGGGCGAGCCATCCCGCGGCCAGCCGGATTCCGGCGATCCCAAGAGCGAGATAGGGGTGACAGCCCGGGCTGGCTGGGCAGTAGGCTACTTGTGTGACCAGGTAGCTTGAGTAAGGCGCTGTCCATGCCATACGAGTACACTCCGCCGAAGTACGCCCAGGTCATCGACGAGCTGCGGCGGCGGATCGAGTCAGGCGAGTACCCGCCGGGGTCGTTGCTGCCCAGCGAGCATCAGCTCAGTGACGAGTTCCAGATCGCCCGGCCGACCGTGGTTCGGGCGCTGCGGGTGCTGCGCCAAGACGGCTGGATCGAGACCCAGCAGGGCAAGGGCAGCTTCGTCCGCGGCCGCCCGGCCCTGGCCGGGCTGGAAACGGCACGGCCAGGCGAGGAAGCCCTCAGCCGCGACGAGTCCCGCGAGGCCGGAGACCTCATCGAGGCAGGCATGACCCTCCCCCCTGCCGCGGGTCGCTGCGCTGCTCGGCGAAGCCGGGGACGGCGAGGTGCTGTGCAGGCGGCGGCTGGTGCGCCACGAAGGCGAGCCGTCGGAGATCGTCACCTGGTGGATTCCCGCCAAGCTGGCCGAGGGCACCGACCTGGCCAGCGCCGAGCCCTTGCACGGCGGGGTGCGGGCGCACCTGGCCCGGCGCAAGGGCATCCGCATCGATCACGTGCTGGAGCAGGTGGTGGCACGGCACCCGGCAGGCCAGGAGGCGAAGCTGCTCGGCGTCACCAAGACGGCGCCGATGCTCGCCCTGTACGTCACCGCCCGCGAAGCATCGGGCGACCCGGTGCTCGTCCTGGAGCTGGTCATGCCCGGCGACCGGCACGAGCTAGAGGACGCCTACCAGGTCAGCTAGCACTACCCCAGCTCCTATCACCTGATTACTTGACTAACCAAGTCCTATCGGGTTTACTTGATGAGTCAGCTTGGATAACCAAGCAACCAAGTAATCAGCCTCAGGAGGCAAGATGGCACTTCAAGGTCCGATCCCGGTCCAGTTCGCCCAGGTGTTCCCGCACGGGGCGTTCGCGGCCGGGGTCATCGAGCCGGTGCGGGACTTCGACGCGTCGAAGGACGGCCGGTTCGTGCAGGCGAAAGACCGCGAGAGCGGGCTGCCGTTGTGGGCGGTCGATGTGATCGACGCCGACCCGGCCGCCCGGGTCAAGACGGCACGGGTGAAGATCGCGGCCAGCGATCAGCCGGTGCTGCCCCCGGCCGGCCCCGGGGATGCCGTTCTCCCCGGTGGAACTCACCGGCCTGGCGGTGATCCCGTACGTCAACCCGGCCGGGCGGCTGGCCTACTCGCTGAAGGCGGCCGGGATCACCGCGGCCCGCGGCCCGCGCGGCGGTGCCCACGAGGCGCGGGGGTCGGCGGCGTGAGCGGCCGGGAGTCGTTCGGGTCGGTGGACGCGCACGCGGGTGAGGGTGCCCGGGTGGACTGCTACACCTACGAGGCGACGACGCCGATCTTGTCGGTGTGTGCCGGGCGGCTGACGGTGAGCATCTCGATCGCCGACCGCACGGCCATGCCCGCGCACGCGGTGGCCTTCGCCCGGGAGCTGGCCGCCCAGGCCGCGGTGTTCGCCGCCGAGTGCGAGCGGCTGCACGCCGCCCAGGACGGTCAGGCCCCGGCCGACGTCGAGGCTGCGAGCGCGGCCTGATGCCTGGTGGGACGGCCGGGAGCTTGCACCTTCCGGCCGTCCCCGGTCCCTTCCCCACTCGGCGTGAGCAACAGGAAGAGGTGATCATCGTATGCGCGACATCCACGGGGAGCAGTACGCCCAGGTGGACAACGCCGACCCGTTCGCCCCGGCGGTGTGGCGGTCCCCGGTGCACCGCACCCCGGAGTGGATCATCTGGCTCGTCCAGCTCGTCCGCCTGCTGGCCCGGGTCGGTCTGGTTCGTCGCTGCGCCACCCGCTGCTCGATGTGGCGGCCGGTGTGCTGGTGCTGGCCTGGTACCAGGCCGGGTGGCCGGGCGTCATCGCCGCCGTGACCAGCGCTGCTCGGCGTGCTCGGCATTGTGCGGATCATGTGGCCGGGCTGGTTCGCCCGCCTGGTCACGGTCCCGGCCCGGTGCCGGTGGCGCTGGTGGTGGATGTTACCGGCGCCGCTGGCGTGCGGTGCTGACCGTCGCCGGGCTCGGGCCCAAGTACCGGGGCCAGGTGACCCTGCCGGTGCTCGGCAAGGTCCGGGCCGGGAGCACATGCGGATCTGGTGGCGGTGCGGCTGGTGTCCGGGCAGTCGCCGAAGCTGTTCGCCGACCGGGCCGAGGAACTGGCCCACGGGTTCGGCGCGCACTCCTGCCGGGTCCGGACCGCCCGCCCGGGCAGGGTGGTGCTGGAGTTCGTCCGCCGCGACGCCCTGGCCGAAGTCATCCCCGCCCTGCCCATCCCCGCCGGTGCCGGACCTGCGGGCGCTGCCGGTGGGCCGGTGCGAGGACGGGGAGCCGTTCACGATCCGGCTGCACGGCACGCACCTGCTCATCGCCGGGTCCACCGGCGCGGGGAAGGGCTCCTACCTGTGGGGGCTGGTCCGGGCCCTGCTGCCCGCGATGGCCGCCGGGCTGGTGCGGGTGCATGCCTGTGATCCGAAGCTGATGGAGCTGGCGTTCGGCCGGGAGCTGTTCGAGCGGTTCGGCAAGTACGCCGCCGACCCCGCAGCCATCGCCGACCTGCTGGAAGCCGATGTGGCCGAGATGCAGGCCCGCGCCGCCAGGTTCGCCGGGCGCCAGCGCGACCATGCCCCGACCCCGGAGTTCCCGTTCGTGGTGGTGCTGGTCGATGAGGTCGCGTTCCTGACCGCCTACCAGGCCGACCGCAAGCTCCGCGAGCGCATCCTCGCCGCGTTAGCCACCCTGACCACCCAGGGCCGGGCGGTCGGGTACTGCGTGGTCGCCGCGTTGCAGGACCCGCGCAAGGAAGTCCTCAACATCCGCAACCTGTTCCCCGACAAGATCGCCCTGCGGCTGGACGAACCGGCCCAGGTGGACCTGGTGCTCGGCGACGGCGCCCACGACCGCGGCGCCCGGTGCGAAGACATCTCCGCTGACCCGGCGACCGGCGCCGGGGTCGGGTTCATGCGGCTGGAAGCCAGCCCCGACCCGGTGCGCGTGCGGGCCGCGTTCGTCTCCGACGCCGACATCCAGGCCATGGCCACGATCGGCACCCGCCCGCCAGCGTTCGGAGGAAGAGCGTGATCACCGGCTGGCTGGCGCCCGAGGACTGCCCCGACTGCGGCGGGCCGCTGCTGGACACCAGCACCGGCGACCGGTTCCTGACCCTGGAGTGCCCCGGCTGCGGTTACCGCGCCCGCTGGCACGCCACCGACCCCGACGACCCGGCCGAGCCGGGAGATCAGGAGACCGAATGATCCAACGAACCACCCGAGCAGAACGGCTGGCCATGCCGCTGGCCCGTGGCGTGGTGCGCGAGCTGGCCGTCACCAACGGCGGGTGCGTGCGCCCGATCCAGCTCCGCCGCACCGACATCGCGACCGGCCAAGTCGAGCAGGTGCTCGTCCCGTGCGGGCACACCCTCGCCACGGTCTGCCCATCCTGCGCCGAACGGAAGAAAACGCTTCGTGCCACGCAGTGCCGCGAAGGGTGGCATCTCGACCACGAGCCGGTCACCGAAGCCGGACGTGCCTGACGACGAGCAGCGCATGTGGGTCGAGATGCGCGCCGAGGCCCAGGCCGAACGCGACCAGGCCCAGGCCGCGGGCGAGGACACCGGCGAGCTGGACGCGGTGAACACCGAGCTGGACGAGGAGATCACCAGGTCGGGGGTGCGGGGCAAGGTCATGCCCGCCACGACAGCCCGCCGTCACCGGTCCACCCGGCGCCGCCAAGATGCCCCCGACCTGCCCCGCCGCAAGGTCGCGCCCCGCACGATCGGCAAGACCTACACCAGCCCGGACGGCAAGACGTTCCGGCCGTCGATGTTCCTCACCCTGACCTGCCCCAGCTACGGGCGGGTCCTGGAGGACGGCACACCCGCCGACCCGGCCGCTTACGACTACCAGCGGGCGGCACGGGACGCGCTGCACTTCGCCGCGCTGTTCGACCGGTTCATCCAGAACCTGCGCCGCTTCCTCGGCTACGACGTCCAGTACTTCGCCGCCGTCGAGCCGCAGCGGCGCCTCGCCCCGCACATTCACATCGCCATCCGGGGCACCTTGTCCCGCGCCGAGCTGCGCCAAGTCCTCGCCGCCACCTATCACCAGGTCTGGTGGCCGCCCACCGACCTCATGACGCACGACGAGACCAACCTGCCGATCTGGCACGAGGCCAGCGGCAACTACCTCGACCCCGCGACCGGGGAAGTTCTGCCCACCTGGGACCAGGCCCTCGACGCGATCGGCGAGCACGACGAGCCGCTCCACGTGGCGCGGTTCGGGGCCAAGTTCGACGCTCAGGGCGTCCTGGCCGGATCACGCGATGCCAGCCGTTGCATCGGCTACCTGACCAAGTACCTGACCAAGCACGTCGGCGACTGCCACCAGGCACAGAACGGCGCCCAGCACGCATCACGCCGAGCGCCTGGTCCAGGCGCTGCGCTACGAACCGTGCTCGCCGCGGTGCGCGAACTGGCTCCGCTACGGCATCCAGCCCAAGAACCCCCGGCCGGGCCTGCGGCCGGGCTACTGCCGGGGCAAGGCCCACCGCCGCGAACACCTCGGCTACGCCGGGCGCCGCGTGCTGGTCTCCCGCAAGTGGTCCGGCAAGACCCTCGCCGACCACCGCGCCGACCGCAAGGCATGGCTCCTGGCAACCCTCGGCATCCCCGACGCCGACCCGGCCCGCTACACCTGGGAACCCGTCACCCCCGGCGACCCCGACCACATGCCACCCGCCCAGCGAATGCTGCACGTCGTCGCCGACCGGCAACGCTGGCACGCCGCCCTCACCGAAGCCAGACGCACGGGCCAACGCCCCGCCCAGATCTTTCGGCAACCGGGGAGGCCGCATGACGTCGACAAGACCGCGCGGCCTCCGATCGGCTGCTGACCGTGGCCGAGGCCGCCGACATGCTCAGCACAAGCGAGCGGTTCCCGCGTCGGCTCATCGAGGAACGCCGCATCCGGTTCGTCCGGGTCGGCCGCCACGTCCGCATCCCCGAATCCGCACTCCGCGAGTTCATCGCGGCCGGGCTCGTCGAGCCCGTGATCACTAAGAGAGAGGTTGCCTGATGGGAAACAACAGGGGCCGCCGTCGCCGGTTCGGTGCCGTCCGCGAACTGAAGTCCGGCCAGTGGCAGGCCCGCTATCGCGGCCCGGATGGGCTGATGCGCCCGGCCGACCACACGTTCCCGAGCAAGACAGATGCCGAGGTCTGGCTCACCCGCAAGGAAGCCGAGATCCTCAACGGCGACTGGATCGATCCCGATGCCGGTCGTGTGCCGTTTCCCGAGTACGCGGCAGCGTGGATCGAGGAGCGGCCCAACCTGCGGCCCAAGACGATCCGGCTCTACCGGTACCTGCTGCGCAGCCACCTACGGCCCGGCTTCGCAGACACGACCGTCGCCGAGATCAAAGAGGCGCACGTGCGCCGCTGGCGCAAGGGCCTGCTTGACTCGGGGGTGAGCCCGATCACCACGGCCAAGGCGTACCGGCTGCTCAAAGCGGTGCTCAACACGGCCGCAGACGATGGCATCATCCGGCGCAACCCATGCCGGATCAAGGGCGCTGGGCAGGAGAAGTCACCCGAGCGGCCGACGCTCACGATCCCGCAGGTCTACGCGCTCGCCGAGGCCATCGACCAGCGGTACCGCGCGCTGGTGCTGCTCGGAACTTTCGGCAGTCTGCGCTGGGGCGAGCTGGCCGCGCTCCGCCGGTGCGACATCGACCTGGAGGCCTGCACCGTCCGCGTTGACCGGCAACTGACCGAGACGCTCGGCGGCGGCGCTGCCTTCGGGCCGCCCAAGTCCGAGGCGGGCCTGCGCTTGGTGCCGTTCCCCGACGTGATCGCGCCGGACCTGCGCTGGCATCTGGCGTGCTTCGCCCAGGACGGCGACGACGGGCTCGTCTTCACCAGCCCTGCGGGCACGCCACTACGGCACAGCAACTTCTACCGCCGGGCCTGGCTCAAAGCCGTGGAGCGGGCCGGGCATGACCGGCGTTCATTTCCACGATCTTCGGCACACCGGAAACATGCTCACCGCCGACGCGGGCGCGAACCTCCGGGAGCTGATGGACCGGATGGGCCACGCCAGCAGCCGCGCCGCGATGATCTACCTGCACTCCACCGACGAGCGGCAGCGCAGGCCTCGCCGACGCGGTCGGCAAACTGGCCAGGGCGGAGCTGCGCAAGGCCAAGCAGCAGAGTCAGCCGGCGGCGAAGCATCTGGCACGAAAGTGGCACGGCGCCGGCGGGAGTGCCTCGTGACGGCTGCTCTGCATTCCGCCGACATGGCCGCTGATCTGGGATTTTGATGGGCGCGCCTGGCAGGATTCGAACCTGCGACCCGCTGCTTAGAAGGCAGCTGCTCTATCCGACTGAGCTACAGGCGCCTACCGAACGTATTGTGCAGGATCCAGGTCACGCACAGGACACATCGCCTGGATAAGGGCCGCAAGCTCGGGCGGCCTGTTCGCGGCCAGAAGCATGCGGCCAGGAAGATCAGTAGCGGGCCGGAGTCGGGATCGGCGGATCTCGCTCGCACCCGCGGCTTGTCCCGCGGGCACGTACCGGGACATCCGTGGCGAGCACGAGCGCACCACGGACTCGGCAGACATGGACATGGCCGGTCAACGGGCCAGGGGCCGGTGGGCATGACGGGTGTCATGGGCGGGACAGGAGACAATTCACTGGCTGGCCGCAACCGGCGAACCTAGCGTGGAGCTGTCCCCCAGGAGAGCCCCACGCCTGAGCAGGAGCCGTGACCGCGGCCAACCTGTTGATCGGAGTCCTGGTGGGATTTGACTACCTGGTGGGGGGCCGCGGGGCTGGCAGCGCTTCCTTCGGCAACGCCACGATCCTGCTCTACCTGGCGGTCACGTTCGCGGTGCAGCGCATGGTCGTCATCGCGCGCTCGCAGCGCATGACGATTTCCGGCCAGAACGAGGCAACCGGCCTGACCTGACCGGCCCCGAGCGGCGCGCGGCGTGGCTGGTGGTGTACCCCGGGCCTGGCGTTCGGCATGATTAAAGTGCACGAAGCGCAAGGCCGGGGTGTGCTTCCCCGGCCAACTGGCGCCGCGCAGTGCCCCGAGGAGGTCACCATGCACCAGCCGCCCATTCCGCATGTCGAGAGCACGGATCCGGAGATCGCGGTTCTGATCCACGCGGAAGCGCGCCGCCAGTTCGAGAAGATCCGGCTGATCCCGTCGGAGAACTACGTGTCCACCGCGGTGCTCGAGGCCTCGGGGACCGTGCTGACCAACAAGTACTCCGAGGGGTACCCGGGGCGGCGCTACTACGAGGGCCAGCAGTTCATCGACCCGATCGAGGAACTGGCGGCGCGGCGCGCTGAGGCGCTGTTCGGCGTGGACCACGCCAACGTGCAGCCATACTCGGGCTCGCCCGCCAACCTCGCGGTCTACCTGGCGTTCCTGCAGCCGGGCGACACGATCATGGGCATGGCCCTACCGGCCGGCGGCCACCTCACTCACGGGTGGAAGGTCTCGGTCACCGGCAAGTGGTTCCACTCGGTCCAGTACGGGGTCCGGGCCGACACGGGGCGCATCGACTTTGACGAGGTCCGTGACCTGGCACTGGCAGAGCGGCCGAAGATCATTTATTGCGGCGGTACGGCCATTCCCCGGACGATCGACTTCCCGGCGTTCGCCGCCATCGCCGGTGAGGTGGATGCGATTCTGGTTGCGGACATCGCGCACATCGCAGGGCTGATCGCGGGCGGGGCGCACCCGTCCCCGGTCGGCCACGCGCCGGTGATCACCACGACGACCCACAAGACCCTGCGCGGGCCCCGCGGGGCGATGATCATGTCCACGGCCGAGCACGCGTCCGCGCTGGACAAGGCCGTCTTCCCAGGGCTGCAGGGCGGCCCGCACAACCACACCACGGCGGCGATCGCCGTCGCGCTGCACGAGGCCGCGCGGCCGGAGTTCACCGCGTACGCCCATCAGGTCGTGGCCAACGCGAAGGCACTGGCGGACGCACTGGCGGCGCGCGGGTTCGACCTGGTATCCGGCGGCACCGACAACCACCTCATCCTGATGGACCTGACGCCCAAGGGCATCGCCGGGAAGCCGGCCGCGAAGGCCATGGACCGGGCCGGGCTCGAGACGAACTACAACACGGTGCCGTTCGACCCGCGCAAGCCGTTCGACCCGTCCGGGATCCGGATCGGCACCCCTGCGCTCACCACGCGCGGGCTGCGGGAGGAGCACATGCCGCAGGTCGCCGCCTGGATGGACGAGGCGGTCGGCGCCGCGCTCAAGGAAGACGAGCCGGTCATCGAGCGGATCGCGGGGGAGGTCAGGGAACTGCTTGCCGGGTTCCCCATGGACGGCTGGTCCGAAGCCTGAGGCCCGCCCGGACCGCTCGCTGGTCGTGATCATGACTTTGCTGTCGTGATAGCAACACCAAACTCATGATCACGACGGTCAGGCCGGGCGTGATCATGGGGATTCGGCCCACCCACCGGCGCCGTACCCATGATCACGGGCACTTTTGGGCGTATGAAGCCCAAAAGTGCCCGTGATCAAGGAAGCCAGGGGGCGCGGGACCGTTCCGGTCTGGTACGCCACCCCCTATGGGCCGAATCACCATGATCATGAGCAATGCGCGCGAGCGGTGCTCTCGATTTGAGAGCGGTGCTCTGATATTCTGCTTCCGTGAACGCTAGCCGCACCGCGCGTGAGCGGGTCCACGCCGAGCTGACCAGGGAGATCACCGAGATCGCCCGGCGGCAGCTGGCCACCGACGGCGCGGCCGGGCTGTCGCTGCGTGCGGTCGCGCGCGAGATGGGCATGGTCTCCTCCGCCATCTACCGTTACTTCCCGAGCCGGGACGACCTGCTGACGACCCTGATCATCGACGGCTACAACGCGGTCGGCGCGGCGGTGGAGAAGGCCGGGACGGCGTGCCCGCCGGAGGACTATTCCGGCCGGTGGCTCGCGGCCTGCCGCGCCGTCCGCAACTGGGCCCTGGCCCACCCGCACGAGTACGCCCTGGTCTACGGCTCGCCGGTGCCGGGGTACCAGGCGCCGGAGCGGACGATCGGGCCTGCATCACGGCCCGCGGTGGTGTTCGGGAAGATCATCGGCGATGCGTACCGTGCCGGGACCGTGGCGGACCTGCCCGGGCCGCTGGCGCCGGTGCCCGCGTCGTTCACCCCGGACGCGGCGCGGTTGCGGGACGCGATCATGGAGGGGGTACCCGACCACATCGCCGCCGCGGCCCTCATCGCCTGGTCTGGGCTGTTCGGCCTGGTGAGTTTCGAGTTGTTCGGGCAGTTCGAGAACGTGATCACCGATCGGGCCGCCTTCTTCGACCACGCGGCGGCATGCCTTGGCCGCCTCACCGGCGTGCCCGCCTAGTTTCTTCCGCACCCCGCCGGCTCCCAGTCCCGTCGGCGCACACGCTCGCGCCCGGTACCGGCTCTTAATTCGCTGCATTACGACGGCCGTGGCTAATCAAGCCCGTCACAAATCAGTTTAATCCGGACGGCAAAGGGACCGGAACACTGGAAATGTCGTGCGGGTTGCGGAAAGGGGTATCACTTCACCGAAGAGGTGCGCTTGTTGGCACGCCGTACGTGATGGGGCGTCATGGGAGACCACATTCCGCTACGAGTGGTTGGCGGTGGGGAGGGGGACGGCCCAGGGCTCGGAAGGCTCGGGACGCAGGGCGTGTGGGTGCGTGGGACAGGGGGCGTGACGGGATGCCATCCGCGACGAATGCGCTGCTAGAAGCGTGCACATCGAGACGGGGATCACGGGGGCCAGCATCGCGCGGGATGGCCGCACCGGCCATGGAAACGCTCTTCGCGCTGGCCAGGCAGTCTTGACGGGCATCGGCCAGCGCCGGAGATCGTAACGCAAGATTTGGATAAATAAGGCAAGAGCGCCGTCGCGTCAAAGCCCGGCACAAGCCGGCCGGAATCGGCAATGTATGCTGCTCTGGGATATTGAAGTGTTAGCAGCAATCATTGCTACATAGCGCTAACGGGGGGAATACGTGAGCCGGTACCGGCTGCGTACTGCTTAACGTCACTGGCGATGGTTGCCTGCTATGCCGGCTCGGGGGAGCCGGGGCCAGCGGGCGGCGCCAGGACCGCGAGGAAAGGCATAAACGGGGGGAGAGCCGATCATGGTCTTCGCGATCGTCTGGCAGAAGCGGGCACTTGCCGTGGGCGCGGTGCTTGCTGCTACGACCCTGTCGGTGGCGGGTGCTGCCGCCGCGGCCGGCCAGCATTCGCCGGGGGACCGCGGCGGCCGGGGGCCACATGCGGGCGCCTCGGCGACGCTGCGGCAGGTCACCTACCTGGGGTACACATTCGAGATCCCGGCGGCGTGGCCAGTGATCAACCTCGCGGCCGACCCGGCCACCTGCGTGCGGTTCGACCGGCACGCCCTTTACGTGGGCCAGCCGGGCACCGAGCAGTCGTGCCCGAGCGGGCTGGTCGGGTCGACCGAGGCGGTGCTCGTCGCGCCGGCCAGCGCGAGGGCCGGGAGCCAGCCGTCCCAGGCGACCGAGGACCCGGTGGCGCAGCGGATTATGGTCAACGCGCCCAGGATCACGGTGACCGCCGCGTACCGGAACGACCGGTCGCAGGTCCTGGCCATACTCAAGTCCGCCGGGCTGCCGCCGCCTGTCGTCCAGGACCCGGCCGACATCCGGCTGGGCACCCTGAACGCCGGGCCCACCGTCGCGGCCAGCGCCACCAACAGCACAGGCCTCGGCTTCGACGCCTGTGCCGCGCCTGGGGCGGCGGTCATGAGCGCCTGGCTGGCGCATTCCAGCTACCAGGCGATCGGCATCTATATCGGCGGCTCGGACCGCGCCTGCGCGCAGCCCAACCTGACCGCCGCCTGGGTGCGCCAGCAGGCCGCCGCTGGCTGGCACTTCATCCCGCTGTACGTCGGCCCGCAGGTGTCGTTCAAGGGCGAGGTCACCAACGCGACCAGCCAGGCGATCAGTGCCGCGCAGGACGCCGTGGTGCAGGCCAGGACGCTGGGCTTCGGGGCGCGGACGCCGATCTACTACGACATGGAGGCCTTCGCGCCGAGCCGGAGCCGGGCCGCGATGAAGTTCTTCACCGCATGGACCACGGAACTGCACTCGCTGGGCTACAAATCCGCCATCTACAGCAGTTCCGACTCCGGCATCAGCGACCTGGCCAGCAACTACGCGAACACATCCATCGCCATGCCGGACGTGATCTACGACGCGCTGTGGAATGGCATCGCCGACACCAACGACGCCAACGTCCCGGTCGGCGACTGGGCCAACCACCAGCGCGTCCATCAGTTCTCCGGGAACATCTCCGAGCGCCACGGCGGCTACCGGATCGACATCGACCAGGACTACCTCGATGTCCAGCTCGGCGGCGGCAGTGGCGGCGGCGGAGGGGGCCAGGGCAACGGCGGGCCGACCCGGCAGGCATCCCGGGCAGTCAGCACCACCGGCCGCGCGGTCGATTCCTTCTTCACCGGCCGCGACCGGGCGCTCTGGTCCACCGCCTACCAGCCCGGGCATGGCTGGTCCGCGGCGGTGAGCCTGGGCGGGGCGGTGCAGGGACAGCCGTCGGCCGTGACGACGGCCACCGGGATGATGGTGTTCTTCCGCGGCGCCCACGGCGGCAGGCTGCACTACCTGACCGCCAGCGGCGGCAACTGGTCGGCGGTGCAGGAACTGCCGATGGGCCCGCTGGGTACCGCGCCGCGTGCCGTGTCCACCGACAGGGGCAACGTCTACGTGTTCTGGCGCGGCGTGAACCCGCACCAGCTCTGGAGCGCCCACTACGCGCCGGCCAGCGGCTGGCACGGCCCGACTCTGCTGGCCAGCGGGCTCGGCTCACAGCCGTCTCCGGCCGTGTCGGGTGCGGAGACGGTCAACGTGTTCTGGAAGGGCGTCGATGGGCAGCTCTGGCACATGTCCCGGAGCCTGTCTCACTCCTGGAGCGCGCCGTCCGCACTGGCCATGGGCCAGATCGGCGCGGCGCCGCACGCCACCGCGCAGCACAACGGCGAGATTGACGTGTTCTGGGGCGGGGCCACCCCGGGCAGCGTCTGGCGCGGCACCTACAGCTCGAACAGCGGGTGGGGCACCCCGCAGCGCTCCGGCAGCGGCATGGATGGGCAGCTCATCGTGGTGGGCTCCACACCAAGCACGGAGAGCGCGTTCTGGAAGGGCCGGGGCGGCAAGCTCTGGCGCTCGACCAGCCAGGGAGCCGGCTGGGGCCCGGCCGCAGCGATGCCCCTGGGTGCGATCGGGACCAAGCTCGCCGCGGTCGGCCAGAGCAACGGCGTGGTCGATGTGTTCTGGCGGGGCGCTGACCATCAGCTGTGGCACTCCCGCTTCTATCCGCGCACCTCGTCGTGGACGCGCCCGCACGATCTCGGGGGGAGCGTGCGCTGACACCTGGCCTGCCGTTTCGGTTACGGGAAGGAGCCATTTGGTCACGAATGGCAGCTAAATGTCTGACCAGGAACCGGTCCATCGGCCGCCGGCCCACGTGAGGACCATGCCGGTCCCATGGAAGCCCCAAGCGGGCCTTTACCCGCTGACAGGCGGGTAGCCTGGGCAGATATGGCCGGGAAAGCCCGGCCCCTGACGGCGCGCTTTGGCTGCGGCCCGCACGCAGCCGCGATAGCGTGGCCAGGATCGCAGCCCGGAGGCCGCCCGCTGCCGCCGCCGGAGCTTCATAACCCAAGGCCGCCGGCCAGTGATAAGGCCGGCCCCCGCAATGAGGATGCTGCATGACATTCGGATCGTCTCGGATCGGCGCGGCCGTGAAGCGCAGGCTGCAAACCTCTGTCGGCAAACGGTTCAGCAGGTTCATAGTGGTGGCGGCCGGAGCGGTCATCGCCAGCCAGATCACCCTGACCGTGTGCCTGGGGCCCGTGGGCTGGACCGCCGGCCGTTCGGCCGTCGCGGCCTGGCTCGTGGGTGCGGCCGTGAGCTACGTCCTGTCGCGGTGGGCCTGGGAGCGCAAAGGCAGGCCCAACCTGCTGAAGGAGACGCTGCCCTTCTGGATCGTGGCTATCGGCACAGCGGTCGTGCTGACGCTCACCACCAAGTGGGCCAACCAGCAGGCCATCTCGATGGACCTGAGCCACGTCCAGCGGGTGCTATTCGTTGACGCCGCCTACTTCACGGCGAACTGCGTGACCTTCCTGACCCGTTTCCTGATCTTCCACTACGTCCTCTTCAAGGACCGTGGATCGCGGGTCTCGGAGCTGGTGTCGGAACTGCCGGCCTCGGAAATGCCCGGCGCGCGGGCTCAGTCAGCCGAGGGTGGCATCCCGTCGGTGGCTGCCGCGGGCGAGGGCAATGGCTCCGAGCCGTTCGCGGGCGCAGGCTCGGGCGCGCGGGTGAACGGGTCGGCGTGGTCGGACAGCTCGGCCGAGCGCTCACCCGGCCGGGTTCCTGCCCGGGACGACGCGGCCCTGCCGGAGCCGGGCACCCGCCGCTGACGCTCGCGCCACCAGGTGCCGAGCACGACGCCTGCGTACTTCAGCCCGTAGATTGCGTTGTGCCCCTTCTTGCTCTCGCCGACCTTGCGCTTGTGGATGGTGGCGGGCACCTCCGCCACCCGGAACCCGTGCGTCAGCACGGCGATGAGCAGTTCGGATGACTGGTACTGAGGTTGCTCCAGGCGGATCGCCCCGGTTACCTCGGCGCGCATGGCGCGCAGCCCGAACGAGGAGTCGGTGATGCGCTGCCCGGTCAGCAGGCTGATGGCCACCGCGAACACCCAGGTGCCCAGGCGCCGCACCGGGTCGTTGGTCTCCTGGCTGCCAAGCTTGCGCGACCCGGTGACGAAATCGGCCCGGCCGTCCACTACAGGCCGCAGCACCGCGTCCATCTCGGCCGGGTTGTACTGCCCGTCGGCGTCGGTGGTGATGATGTACTCGGCGCCGCCTTCGCGTGCCAGCCGGTAGCCCAGCCGCAGCGCGGCACCCTGGCCCCGGTTCACCGGCACGTCACAGACCAGCGCGCCGTGCGCGCCCGCCTCTTCGACGGTGCCGTCCTTGGAGCCGTCCGACACAACGATCGCAATGGTGCCCAGCCCGCACAGCGTGTTCGGCAGCGCGTCCACGACCGAGCCGACCACGCCCTCCTCGTTGTAGGCGGCGATGACGATGGCCACCGGGGGAAGCGCGGTCGCCCCTTCACCGTTCTGGCTGAAGAAGGCGGTCGCCGCGGCGTCGTCGATCGCCGCGTCTTGACGGGTGCTGGTCACGGTGCAGCCTTTCCATCCGGGGCCTGCGCCCCTGTACCGGGAGCCGGCGCCCCGCCGGCCAGCGCCAACTCTGGCCACACTGTGGCGATCCCCGACTTCAGGTCGTGCGTGGGCCGGTAGCCCATGGCACGTGCGGCGGAGATGTCGACGATGACCGCTGGCATCTCGCCGGGCTTGGGAGCGATGTTCTCGACCGGGATGGGCGCGCCCGTGACGCTACGCGCGGCCGCGATGATGTCGTTCACGGTGACGGACTCGCCGGCCCCGATGATGGTCGAGCCGGTGGCGCGGGTGCGCCAGGCCAGGAGCAGCGCCGACACGATGTCATCCACGTGGATCAGGTCGCGGATCTGGGTGCCGTCGCCGTACACCTGCACGCCGTGGCCGTCGCGTGCCGCGCGCATCAGGCGCGGCACGAAGGAGTCCTTGTGCTGCATGCCCGGGCCGTAGACGTTAGAGAACCGCAGCGCGCAGCCGGCGATCCCGTACGCCGCGGTGTAGCAGCTCACCAGCATCTCTCCGGCCGCCTTGGTGGCTCCGTACGGCGTCAGCGGGTGCAGGGGGGCCTGCTCGGTGATGACGTCCTTGCCGACGTCACCGACCACGGCGTTGGTCGACGCCAGGATGAAGCTGCCCACCCCGCGGGTCCGGGCAAGTTCCAGCAGTGTCGCAGTGGCCTGCACGTTGGTCTGGTATGTGCCCGCGGGATCCTCAAGGGAACGGAGCACAGAGGTCACCGCGGCCAGATGGAAGATCGTGTCCGTGCCGGGGCTGACGGCCCGGGCGGCGACGGACTCGTCGCGCAGGTCGCCGACTACCGCGTGAACTCCTGGCTCGGCCGGCTCGAGCAGGTCCGCCACGGTGACCTCGGCGCCGGAATCGAGCAGCGCCCGCACGAGCCGCCGCCCGATGAACCCGGAACCTCCGGTCACCAGCACCCGGGAACCCTGTTCGGCCGTCATATGTTCTCCGTTCGCGGTAGCCGACATCACAGTTGTGCCTCACCTGGTTCTACCGGGATCCTGTGGGCGGTGTGGCCTGGTCCGGTGAACCCACCAGGCAGACCCGGCCTTTGCGAGCCCTGATGGTCTTCCGGGCCTTGCGCGGCCCTGTACTTGTGACGGGGTATCCGGGCACCATCGAGCATCGAAGCTCCCGGTGCCCCGCCCTGGCAGCCGGGCTCTGGCTGCAGCGCAGCGCGCTCCGGCCTGGGGCTGGTACCGCACGGCGCGTGGACAGTGTAGTCGCAGGCTGTCAGTGCTTTCCCGGGGAAGCCCCTGGTGCTTGGAACTCTGGGCTACTCTCAAGGCGCCGGCCGGGGCCGTACCGGGGGAGGGCGGCGGGGGAAGCGCGTCAGGCCCGGCGGCCCTTCTTTCGTCCATCCTGATGGGTACTCTGCCCAGTCGGTACATAATGACCACAGCAGGTAACACGGCTACGCGGAAGGACGGTTGTCACTAAGAGTGACCCCGCGATGTCAGTTACCGGGGGGCGGATCTGACGCGGAATGATCGTGACGTGCGCCACGGCCCCTGGTGGCAAGGGGGAACCAGGATGACCTGTGGGACAACGGCAGGGTAGAAGTGTCAGCACATCGTGGTAGGGCGATGACCGAGGGTCAGCAAGAACGGCTGCCGCGGCGCGCGACCAGGGGGCGGGCGCGGGGCCGATTGCCGACGCCCATCCCGCGCCATCCGGGCCAGCCGTGCCCGGATCCCCTCCCGGCCGGGCCAGCCGCGCCCGGCAGGGGGCCGCCGAGGAGCCGCGACCGGGCCGCAAGCCGAAGCACAGCCAGATCTCGCCGCGCAGTCAGGCCGCACAGCCCGGCCAGGCCGCTGCGCCGGACCAGGAAGCGGCGCAAGTCGCGGAGCCGCACCGGAGCCAGCAGGCCAAGGAGCCACCGGGCAACGACCCGCCGGCCCAGGCCCCGGAGGCACCCCAGGCCGAGCGGCAGGCGCAGGGCCAGGAGTCGCAGGGCCAGAAGTCGCCGCCCGGCCCGGGCTCACCCCAGAGCACCAGGAAATCCGGCGGGCCAGAAAGACCCGCGAGGCCGAAGGGCCCGGCGCAGAGCCCGGAGATCGAGCCTCATGCCCGGGTGGACGGCCGCCTCCTCGAGTCGGCGATTCTCGCGCTGCGCAAGCCCATCGTCGCGGCCTCGCTGCCGTTGGAAGCGCCAGGGGGTGGAGGAGGCGCGGCAGGAGCGGCACAAGCTGCTCAGCCAGATCGACGACTACCTGCTGCCGCGGCTGCGCGAGTCGGGCGCCCCGATCCTGGTGGCCCTGGTCGGGTCGACGGGTGCGGGCAAGTCGACGCTGGTGAACAGCATCGTCGGCACCCATGTCAGCATGACCGGCATCCGCAGGCCCACGACCAACAGCCCGGTGCTCGCCTGCCACCCC
>CAVXMG010000042.1:0-17020 GCA_963762735.1 uncultured Actinomycetes bacterium
TGCTGCACGAGTGGGGTCACTTCGCGACGGCCAAGCTGTTCGGCATGAAGGCCACCCAGTTCTTCGTCGGGTTCGGCCGGACCATCTGGTCGCGCCAGAAGGGCGAGACCGAGTACGGCGTCAAGGCCATCCCGGCCGGCGGTTTCGTCAAGATCGTCGGGATGACCGAACTGGAAGACGTGGATCCGGCCGACGAGCCCCGCTCGTTCCGCAACCAAGCCGGGCTGGCAGCGGATCATCGTGCTGGCGCCGGCTCGTTCATGCACTTCGCGCTGGCGCTGTTCCTGCTGTTCATCGTCGCGGCCGGGATAGGCCTGGAGGCCGCAAGCGACCGGACCACGGTCGGCGCCGCCGAGGCCGCGTGCCCGCGAACTTGAACTCTGGCTGCGCCAAGGGGGACCCCTCGTCGCCCTCCAGAAAAGCAGGCTCCGGGCCGGGGACAAGATCGTCAGCATCGCCGGCATCCGGGTGAACTCCTGGACGCAGATGGGCAAGGCCATCCGCAGCCAGCAGGTCGGCCGCGAAGTCACGGTCGTGGTGGACCGGCACGGCCGGCTGGTGACCCTGCACGCGACGCTGGCCAGCCTCACCGGCCACGGCTCCTATCTGGGAGTCTCGCCGCCGGCGGTGTTCCAGCGAGTGGGCCCGGTGGGCTCCGCCTCCTACGCGGGCCACGAGTTCTGGACGATGCTCTCCGGGTCCGCGAGCGTGGTCGCCAGCCTGCCCAGGGCCATCCCCGATCTGTTCGCGAAGAACCGCGCCGACACCCCGGGCGGGCAGGTCACCAGCGTGGTCGGCGCGGGTGACGTGACCGGCCAGGTGCTTGAGGCCCGGATCGGCTGGCAGCCCAAGGCCGGCCTGGTGCTGCTCATCATCGCCTCGCTGAACATCTTCGTGGGGGCCTTCAACCTGCTCCCGCTGCTGCCCCTGGACGGCGGCCACCTCGCGGTGGTGATCTACGAACGGATCCGGTACTGGCTCGCCAGGCTGTTCGGGCGGCCCGATCCCGGCCCGGTCGACTACCGGCGCCTGGTCCCGGTGAGCGTCGGAGTGTTCGCGCTCTTGGTCGGTGTAGGTTTGCTCTTGATCATGGCTGATCTCGTCAACCCGGTTCACCTCCAGTGAGGCATTGAGCAGATGACGACAGAACTTGGCATGCCCGGACTCCCGGCGCAGCCGGTAGCCGAACGCCGCAAGTCCCGCCAGATCGTGGTGGGCAAGGGCAAGCACGCGGTGCCGGTGGGCGGTGGCGCACCCGTTTCGGTCCAGTCCATGACCACGACGCTGACCGCCGATGTGAACGCGACGCTGCAGCAGATCGCCCAGCTCACCGCGACCGGCTGCGAGATCGTCCGGGTGGCCGTGCCGTCGCAGGACGACGCGGACGCCCTGCCCGACATCGCCCGCAAATCGCAGATCCCGGTCATCGCCGACATCCATTTCCAGCCCAAGTACGTCTTCGCCGCGATCGATGCCCGGCTGCGCCGCGGTCCGGGTGAACCCGGGGAACATCAAGGCGTTCGACGACAAGGTCGCCGAGATCGCCCGCGCCGCGTCCGCGGCGGGCGTGCCGATCAGGATCGGGGTCAACGCCGGTTCGCTGGACAAGCGCCTGCTGACGAAGTACGGCCGGGCCACCGCCGAGGCGCTGGTGGAGTCCGCGCTGTGGGAATGCTCACTGTTCGAGGAGCACGGTTTCACCGATATCAAGATCTCCGTCAAGCATCACGACCCGGTCGTGATGATCAACGCCTACCGTCAGCTCGCGCAGGCGTGCGACTACCCGCTGCACCTCGGCGTGACCGAGGCCGGGCCTGCCTTCCAGGGCACGGTCAAGTCGGCGGTCGCGTTCGGGGCCCTGCTCGCCGAGGGGATCGGGGACACGATCCGGGTGTCGCTGTCGGCCCCGCCGGTTGAAGAGGTGAAGGTCGGCATCGCCATCCTGGAGTCGCTTGGCCTGCGCGACCGGGGCCTGGAGATCGTGTCGTGCCCCTCCTGCGGGCGTGCCCAGGTCGACGTGTACACGCTCGCGGACCAGGTGACGGCCGGGCTGGAAGGGCTCGAGGTGCCGCTGCGGGTCGCGGTGATGGGCTGCGTGGTGAACGGCCCCGGCGAGGCCAGGGAAGCGGACCTGGGCGTCGCATCGGGCAACGGCAAGGGCCAGATCTTCGTCAAGGGTGAGGTCATCAAGACCGTGCCAGAGTCCCAGATCGTGGAGACGTTGATCGAGGAGGCGATGAAGCTGGCCGAGGCGGCAGAATCCGCGGGCGAGGGCGCCCCTCGGTCACCGTCAGCTGACAGGAGGCGCCGGTCAGCTGCACCGCCCTGGCGCCGGCAGTTGGCGATGATGAGCTGCCCCACCCGGTCGGCGAGGGCGGTCCGCGCCTCGTCAGGGAGCCTGGCGTCGGTGATGAGCGTGTCCACGTCGTCGAGATCCGCGAACGAGCTCAGGCCCACGATGCCCCACTTGGTGTGATCGGCGATCACGGTGACCTTCCTGGCCGCCTTCACGAACGCGCGGTTGGTCTCCGCCTCGGCCAGGTTGGGCGTGGTCAGCCCCGCCGTGGGATCGATCCCGTGGCAGCCGAGGAACAGCGTGTCCAGGTGCAGCGAGCGAATGGTGAGATCGGCCACCGGCCCCACCAGCGCATCGGAGGGCGTCCGGGCGCCGCCGGTGAGCACCACCGACAGCTCCCGCACCCGCGGATCGGCGCCCGGCCCGTCGGTGAACAGGCTCATCACCCGCACCGAGTTGGTCACGATCGTGAGTCCAGCGATGCCGAGCAGTTGCTCGGCCAGGGCGAAGGTGGTCGTGCCCGCGGAAAGCCCGATCGCGCTGCCCGGTGTGACCAGGCTGGCCGCCGCGTGGGCGATGGCCGCCTTGGCGGGCTGCTCCAGGCTGGACTTGGCCTCGAAACCGGGCTCGTGACTGCGCGGCGCCCCGGGCAGCACCGCGCCGCCGTGGACCTTCTCGACCAGCCCCGAGCGGGCGAGTACCTCCAGGTCACGGCGGATGGTCATATCCGAAACCCCGAGCCGCTGGGTGAGATCGCTCACCCGGGCGCTGCCGGTACGCCGGATGTCCTCAAGGATCAGTGACTGCCGGTGCCTGGCGAGCATCCGCGCGCCTTCCTCTGCGTCGGACGGCGACCACATCCGTGCAACTCCTCATCTCCGCGCTGCCCTGGCAGTGTTTCTATTGCGTTCCCGATCTGTTATCAATCGGTGACTTGTTAGCGTGAACATGTTTGGATGTGTTGGGTTGACCCTAGCATGGGCCAGGAGAATTCATGATCATGGTGGACGGGCGGACGCGTTCCGTGGGGGCGCGCTCACACCGGTCCACGCCCGGTGCTCAGGTCTTCCGTGGGGCGTGCCCGGCGTCGCCCGGCCGGACGGCAGAAGGTCGCTCCCGTACCGGCGGCCAAGGGCATTGCCGTGGCCACAGGTAACGGCTCGATACCGGGATCTGCGCGTCGTCTTGACATGCGATCATGAGCGGCCTTAGCGTCGGGCCGCGGTGCAGGGGGACGTCGTATGGCCTGGCTTTCAGCAGTTCAGTGAGCGGCCAAGCCATCGGCAAGGGGAACCCGTGGCCGCCAGCCTTGAAACGGGGACAGGCGATGCGTCAGCGGCACCAGGTGCCGATCTGGCAGCGCACAACGGTGCCACACTCGGCGTTTCGCTGCGTGAGCCATGATCTGGTGCCCACCGCGACAAATGTGGCGCCCGCACGGTGCGGGATCACCGTTTCCCGGGCCGGCCCCCAGGGGATGATGCTGGCGCAGCACGCCAGGTCGGCCCCGGACCGTATGCACCTCGTGGGGCAGAGCCCTGCCTCACGGAACTCTTCTGGAGGATCGCGATGAGAAAAGTCGACCCCAAGGTCGAAGAAGCGGTCGAGACGCTGAACATGAAGGACGGTCCGTCTCGGCGCAAGCTGCTGAGCGGCACCGGGCTCATCAGCGCGACCGCCGCCGCGTCGGCCCTGCTCGCGGCGTGCAGTTCCTCGAGCAGCACGGCGACCGCGGCCAAGAGCACGGCTGGTAACTTCCCGAGTACTCCCCCGTGGAAGTTCGCCTTCATCAACCACGTCACCACCAACCCGTTCTTCGTGCCCACCCAGTACGGGTTCGAGGACGCCGCGGCGCTGCTCGGCATTCCCAAGCCGACCTGGACCGGGTCGGCCACCTCCAACGTGCCGCAGATGGTCAGCGCCACGAACGCCGCGATCTCGGCAAAGGCGAACGGCATCGCGGTCGCGGTGATCAGCGCCACCGCGTTCACCACCCCGGTGGCGAACGCCATGAGCGCCGGCATTCCAGTGGTCTCCTACAACGCCGACGGCAACACCAACGACCCGGGGACCAACCGGCTCGCCTACATCGGCCAGGACCTGTTCGTCTCCGGGGAGGCGCTGGGGCAGAAGATCGCGGCGTCCATGCCTAGCGGCGGCGACGCGGTCGGCTTCATCGCCACCCCGGGCACCGCTAACATCCAGCCCAGGATCGACGGCGCCAAGGCCGCGCTCAAGGCCTCCGGGAAGAACATCAACTTCACCTCGGTCGCCTCCGGTGCTGAGTTGCCGCAGGAGAACACCACGATCAACGCCTACGTGCTGGCGCACAAGGCCACCCTCAAGGGCATCTTCGCGGTGGACGCGGGCTCGACGCAGACCGTGGGCGCGATCGTCGCCAAGTACAACCTGCAGAGCCAGGTGGCGTCCGGCGGGTTCGACCTCACGCCGCAGACGCTGTCGTCGATCAAGAGCGGCAGCCTGGGCTTCACCATCGACCAGCAGCCCTACCTGCAGGGCTTCCTCCCGGCCCTGTACCTCTACCTGTGGAACCTCTCCGGTGGCCTGGTGAACCCGCCGGTGACCAACACCGGCCTGACCTTCGTCACCAAGGCCAATGTGGGTCCGTACCAGACCACGACGTCCCGGTACGAGGGTTCGAGCACCCAGGAGAAGCTCATCCCGCACTCCGGAGCGATCGCCTGAGAGCACCACCGAACGGATCCGCACTTGGATTACCGCGCTGGCGGCGGGAGACTGGACCCGTGAGAACGGGCCCAGTCCCCGTCGGCCTGCGCGGGGGCACAGCGGGAGAGGCAGGAAACGAACGTGAGCGAGACAGCCGAGCGCGCACCTGACGATGTCGCCGCCCTGCCGCCAACACCCGGACTCGGCGGGGGTCCCTGGGGCGCCGTGAAACGGGCCGGGGCCGTGCTCGCCCAGCAGCGCGAGGCGACCGTGTTCGTGGTGGCCGTCCTGCTGGTGATCTACTTCTGGCGCGCCTCCCCGGCCTTCCTCACCAAGGACAACATCGTCAACATCTCGCAGATCACCGCGCCGGTTGCGATCATCGCCATCGGTGAGGTGTTCCTGCTGGTCTGCGGCGAGATAGACCTGTCGGTGGGGTTCATCTTCGCCTTCTCGCCGTTCTTCATGCACTACCTGATCGACTTCTACGGCGTCCCATCGGTCCTGGCGGTCATCCTTTCGCTGCTCATGGGGGTGGCCGCGGGCTTCGTCAACGGGTTCATCACGGTGGCGCTGCGGGTGCCGTCCTTCATCGCCACGCTCGGCACCGGGTTCATCCTCTGGGGCCTCATGCTGACCACCTCGAACGCCTACCCGGCGAACATCCCGAACAAGGCACAAGGCATCGGGCACTGGATCGGCACCTATGCCTGGGCCGAGATCACCTGGGCCATCATCTTGGTGGCGATCTTCCAGGTGGTGCTCAGCCGGACCCGCTGGGGCCTGCACACGGTCGCGGTGGGGGGCAACCTCCTCGGAGCGTCCGAGGCCGGCATCAGCGTGGCCAAGATCAAATACAGCGCCTTCATGCTCACTGGATTCATGGGGGCGCTGGTCGGGATGCAGGAGGCGTTCCGCACCAACTCGATCGACCCGAGCAGCGGCGGCTACACGCCGATGTTCTACGCGATCGCGGGCGCGGTCATCGGCGGCACGGCGCTCGCCGGCGGGTCGGGCACCATCGTCGGTGCGTTCCTCGGCGCGTTCGTGCTCTCGGCCCTGACGGACGGCTTCAACCTGATCGGGATCAGCGCCAACCCGCTGAACATCATCTTCGGTGCCGCGATCCTGGTCGCCATGATCGCGAACGTGCAGCTCGCGCGGCTGCGGAGGGCAGGGCGAATGACATGACGGCTCCCGAACCTGACGGCCAGGCACCAGTCGGCGGGCCGGCCGGGGCCGCCGCGGTGGCCGCCGACGGCGCGGTCCTGCGGGTGGAGCACCTCGCCAAGCGCTTCGGGGCGGTCACCGCCCTGGCGGACATCAACCTGCACGTGAACCGCGGCGAGGTCCTCGGCCTGCTCGGCGACAACGGCGCGGGCAAGTCCACGCTGCTGAAGATCCTCTGCGGCTTCCAGCCCCCGGACTCCGGCCGGATCCTGCTCAACGGGCAGGAAGTGGTCCTCAAGTCGGTCGACAATGCCCGGTCGCTGGGGATCGACGTGGTCTACCAGGACCTGGCGCTGATCGACGAACTCACCGTCTACCACAACATGTTCCTCAAGCGGGAGAAGGTCCGCTGGCCGCTGCTCAACAACCGGGCCATGAAGAAGATCGCCAGGGAGCGGCTGGACGCCATCGGCATCGGGCTCAAGTCGGTGGACGTCCCGGTGGCCCGGCTGTCCGGCGGCCAGCGGCAGGCGATCGCGGTCGCCCGCGCGGTGTACTCGGACGCGAAGGTGCTGCTGCTCGACGAGCCGCTTGCGGCCATGGGGGCCAAAGAAGCGGCGATGATCCTCGACCTCATCAGGGACCTCAAGAACAAGGGCGAGATCTCGATCATCATCGTCGCGCACAACTACGGCCAGGCCATCGAGATCTGCGACCGGATCAACCTGCTCCAGCACGGTGAGATCACCTTCGACAAGCTGGCCAAGAACACCTCGGTCCAGGAACTCAACGACATCGTCATCGAGGAGTACCGGCGGGCGCTGCTGGAACGCCAGCGGAGCGCTTGACCACGCAGCCGCCCGGGACGGGGCACGCCGCTGGGTGCGGCAAGATGGCTGTCATGCCATCGCCCCGCGGGCTGGCCAGGGCGCTTCCGCGCGGGAGCGCCACGCTGACCGCCGCCGTCTTGTCCTGCGCCGCCATGATGCTGGCCGGTTGCACGTCAACGTCCTCCTCCCGCCCCGATGCTCCCGCCGCCACCAAGGGAGGAGCGGCCAGCCAGGCGGCATCGGCATCGCAGCGGCTGCGACTGGCAGCCGTGCACGGTCTCCGGCGCCTCGATGCAGTGCGCCAGCCTGGCCGTGCCGCTGGACTACGCCCGCCCATCGGGCCGGAAGATCACCCTGGCGCTGTCCATGGTCCCGGCAACCGCACCGCGGGCCGAGCGTCAGGGTGACCTGCTGGTCAACCCCGGCGGCCCGGGCGGCGCCGGGCGGTACCTCGCCGCACAGGTCGCCTTCAGCCTCGACCAGAAGGTGGCCTCCGAATACAACATCATCGGGTTCGACCCGCGCGGCGTGGGCGCCAGCGTGCCCGCGCTGCACTGCGACCCGTCGTTCTTCGCCGGCGTCCGGCCCGACTACATCCCGGCGAACCAAGCCGCCGAGCATGCCCTGATCGGCCGGGCCAAGGCCTACGCCGCCGGCTGCGAGCACCGGTTCGGCTGGCTGCTGCCGTACATGACCACCGAGGACGCCGCCAGGGACATGGACTCCATCCGGGCGGCGCTTGGCCAGCAGCAGATCAGCTACCTGGGTTACTCCTACGGCACCTACCTGGGCCAGGTCTACGCCACGCTGTTCGGCAACCGGGTACGGCGGATGGTGCTCGACAGCACCGTGGACCCGCAGGGCGCCTGGTACGCCGACAACATCTCCCAGGACTACGCGTTCGAGTCCCGTATCCAGGCTTTCTTCGCCTGGATCGCCGCGCATGCCGCCACCTACGGGCTCGGGACCACCCGCGCCCAGGTGCAGCAGGCCTGGTACCGGGCCCGCGCCCAGCTGACCCGGCACCCGGTCGACGGGCCTGGCGGCCCGACGATCGGGCCCGACGAGTTCGACGACACCATGCTCCAGGGCGGGTACAGCAACACGCTCTGGCCCGGACTGGCCGCCGCCCTCGCGTCCTACCTGCACACGGGGTCGGCTGGAGGGCTGCTCAGCGAGTACAAGGCGCTCGGCGGGCAGAACGAGAACGAGTTCGCCGTCTACAACGCGGTCGAGTGCAGCGACGTCAACTGGCCGCGCAACTGGGCCAAATGGGACGCCGACACCCGGCGGGTCTACCGGACCGCTCCGTTCGAGGCCTGGGACAACGCGTGGTTCAACGCGGCCTGCGCCTTCTGGCCGGTGCACGGGCCTGCCCAGCCGCTGGCCATCAAGGGCGCGGGCCTGCCGCCCGTCCTGATGATCCAGGGGTCGCTCGACGCCGCCACCCCGTACCAGGGCGCCCAGGTCGCGCACAGGCTGCTGCCGAGTGCGCGGATGGTGGTGGTGGAGGGCGGCGGGAACCACGGCCAGTCGCTGCAGCAGCCGCCCAACCTGTGCGTCAACAACTACCTGAACAACTACCTCGCCACCGGCGCCCTGCCGCACCGCTCCGGGCTCGTCAACGCCACCTGCCCGGCCCTGCCCGCCCCGGCGCCGAACGGCTGAGCACCCCCGGCCCTGGTGCGCGCAAGCAGTGTCCTTCGTCCCACGCCTGGCTGGCCGGCCGATACGCTGGATGAGTGCTGCGCACCAAGGCAGGGCGATCCTCGGCACTGCGCCTGCTCGACGATCGCGACCTCAGCGAGGTTCTCGCGCTGTGCGACCGTGACCCGGTGGTCAACGTGTTCGTCAGCTCCCGCGTGCGCGAGGCCGGGCTCGAACTGGCCCGGCTCGGCGGTCAGGTCTGGGGCTATCAGCCGGGCGGCCAGCTCACCTCCCTGTGCTACGCCGGTGCCAACCTGGTGCCGGTCGCGCCCACCCCGGACGCGGTCGCGGCGTTCGCCCACCGTGCCCGGCTGATGGGCCGCCGCTGCTCCTCGATCGTGGGGCTGTCCCCGGCGGTGATGGGCATGTGGGAGGCGCTGCGGCCGTACTGGGGCACACCCCGCGAGATCCGGGCCAGCCAGCCGGTCATGGAGATCTCCGGCCCGCCGCAGGTGGCGCCGGACCCGCTGGTCCGCCGGGTGCGCCGGGAGGAGCTCGACATACTGCTGCCGGCCTCGGTGGCTATGTTCACCGAGGAGGTGGGTGTCTCGCCGATCGGCCCGGACGGCGGGGGCGCCTACCGGGCCCGGGTGCGCGAACTGATCGAAGCGGGCCGCGCGTACGCGCGGATCGAGGACGGCCGGGTGGTGTTCAAGGCCGAGATCGGGTCCGTCTCCCCGCTCGCCTGTCAGGTGCAGGGCGTCTGGGTGCGGCCGGAGCTGCGCGGCCGCGGCCTGGCCGAGGCCGGCATGGCCGCGCTGGTCAACGACGCGCTGCGCCGGGTGGCGCCCGTGGTCTCCCTGTACGTCAACGACTACAACCGCCCGGCCCGGGCCGCCTACCGGCGGGTCGGGTTCACTCAGATCGCGACGTTCGCGTCCGTCCTGTTCTGACCGCGATGACCGGGCCCGACGCCGCGACAGCCGTGACCACGTGCGGTCACGCGGCCAAGGCCGCCGCCCCGCACCTCGCCGCCGCCCCGGACGAAGCCGTGGACGCGGCGCTGCACGGCATGGCCAAGCTGCTCGGCGAGACGGCGCCCGCGGTCCTTGCCGCCAACGCCGCCGACGTCACCGCGGGCGAGGCCGCCGGTCTCGGCCGCGGGCTGCTGGACCGGCTCACCCTCGGCGACGCGCGGATCGCGGAGATGGCGCGGCAGATTTCACTGCTCGCCAGCGCCCCCTTCCCCCGGGCGCACAGGCGGCTGAGGGATCTGCCTGACGGTTTTTTTCTTGCCGAACGACGCGTCCCGGTCGGTGTGATCGGCGCCAATTACGAGGCCCGCCCGAATGTCACAGTTGACGTGGCATCGCAGTTGCTGAAATCCCGCAACGCGGGCGTGCTGCGCACCGGAGCGGCGGCACTGCGCTCGGCCACGGCACTGTTCGACCACGTCATCTCGCCCGCCCTGGAGCATGCCGGGCTGGACCCCGGCGCGCTGCAACTGGTCAGGTCCGCGGACCGCCAGGCGGCCATGGAACTGGTCGCCCGGCCTGGGCTCATCCCGCTGGTGATCCTGCGGGGGAGCGGGGACACCACCCGCGCCCTCGCCGCCGAGGCCGCCAGGCACGGGGTCCGCACGCTCGCCCACGCCGACGGCGGCGGCGTGCTCTACCTGGACCGCGCCGCGGACCCGGCACTGGCCGCCGAGTTGATCACCGCCAGCCTGGACCGGCTGGGAGTGTGCAACCGGCTGAACCTGCTCCTCGTGCACGAGCAGGCGTGGGACCGGATGCTCGGCGTGGCGCAGGAGGCGCTGCGCGGCCGCGGGGTGGCCGCGTCCATGCCCCCGCACGATCACCCGCTGGGTCATGAGTGGGCGCTGGATGCCGGGCGCGAGGCGACCGTCACCATGGCACCCGTGGACGGCCCGGCACAGGCGGCCGCGGTTGCCAACCGGGAGACCTCCGGGCTTGCGGCGAGCGTGGTGACCTCGGATCCGGATGCCGCCCGTGCTTTCCTTGACGCCTACGCCGGGACCGGCGCCTTCTGGAACGCCAGCACGCGGCTGCTCGACGGGTTCCGGCTGCGCGGCGTTCCCGAGACCGGGATCAACGTGGACCACGTGCCCGGCCCCCGCGGCCCGGTCACGTTCGAGGACCTGTGCCTGCGCCAGTACGTGATCACCCCGGGCGATGGTGCTACGAGTCCATGATCACGCTGGTGCGTCGTGCGGCCTGTTCACGAACGCTCCACGGCCGATGACCATGACGATCAAGCCTTCATCGCGCAGGAGGTTGACGACCCGGCTCCCATGCAGCCGATGCGGCGATCGGCGAACCGGCTCCGTGGACCACGTGCCCGGGCGCCCGAGAGACCTGCCTCAGCGCCCGTACCGTCCGGCCACGAGGAACCACACCGGCCCATGAGGGCGGCCCACCCACCCGTCCCAGGTGTGCTTCGGCCGGTTGCGCCGCCGCACACACCCACCGCCGTTGGCATGGCGCCAGTGCCTGCTCAGCGTGCACCTGCCACTGGTTACCGTTAGGGTGACAGCGCATGGCGAAGGGAGGGTTTCGATGACTGCCTTGCCTGACTGGATGGATCTGCCGAACGGTTTGGGTGCTGAGGACTATGAGGCACTGCCGGAGGAGGTCTGTCGCCGGATCGAGATTGTCGACGGAGCCATTATCGTGAACGCTGCCCCGAGCCGCCGACATCAGGACATCTGCCGTCGCCTCGCCAACGTGCTGGAGGCAGCGTGCAGGCCGACGCTTGCGGTGTCCACGGACGTGGATCTGCGCTTGCGGGACGTCCCACTGCTGAACCGCCGCCCCGACGCCGTAGTTTACGACGCTTCGCTTCCCGACGACGCAGTGCTTCGCCCGGAGCACTGCGTGCTGGTGGTGGAGATCATGTCGCCAGGCTCGGTGACAACCGACCAGACCGACAAGCCAGCGGAATATGCTGCGGCCGGAATCATGTACTACTGGCGTGTCGAGCGCGATGCGCCTGAAAGTACTCTGTCCGTCTTCTGCTACCGACTCGACCCGACCACCCGCACCTACGCCTCAGCGGGCGTGTACTCAGGGAAGATGACCGTCACCGATCCGGTCAGCGTCACCATCGACCTGACCATGCTGCTCTGATCGGAGAATGGCCCGCTTGGAACCGCGCGGCCTGGGGGTGCCGGGCCCAGAGCAGCATCCATAACGATGCCTCAACGCGGCTCCCCAATTGCCTCCACGGCGTCTGCGGGCGGGCGGGTCACGATGATCAGAGGATCACGGCCGGAGTGGCTGCGCTTTATGGCGTTCGGGCGGCTGTGCGGGCTCTCATCGGCACGCAGGCACGCCGGTGGCTATCTCGGTGACGTAGGCGTCGATCGTCTCCTGGTGCGTCGCCGCGGCGATCGACACGCGGTGATGCCCGTCTTCGACGAAGTGCAGGCCGCTGGCCCGGTACACCCGGATCGGCGGGATCTGCTCGCCGCGCCGCTGGGCCAGCGCGAGCCGTTCCCAGCGGGACCGCACCCGGTTGGAGGTGGGCCGGAACCGGCGGTCGAAATCGCGCCGCGGGTCGAGCGTGCCGACGATCGTGGCCAGTTCGATGGTTCGCAGGCCGAGCCGCCGCTCGGCGCGCCAGCCGAACGGGCCGGCCACTTCCTCCAGCGGCACCAGGCGGCTTTCGCTGGCCGGGCGGTGGCGCAGCATCGCGAGCAGCCGCGCGGCCACCTGGCCCCGCCGGGCGCGGATGAAGTCGTTCTCCACGTCAGCCCGCGGGAATCCGGTCTCGCCGCGTAGTGCCGCGCCGAGGGCACGCACCATGCTGGCCGCGGGGCTACGGCTGCGAACTCCGCGGGGCGGGATGTCCCTGGCCGGAGCATCCGGGGCCAGGGCGCGGGCTCCCCGGGATGGGATGTCGCTGGCTGGAGCCTGCCGGGCCAAAGCTGGGGCTTCCTGAGCCGGGGCGGAGCAAGACATGAGGATCCTCACCTTCCAAGCGCGATGCGCGCCGGGCCGCGCTGGGCGGCCCCATTTCATTGCCTGTCGCGGCCCGTACTTTCAGCGGCCTTCCGCGACCGGGTTCCCGGCGCGGTCGGCCGGCCCGGCAGCACGGTCTTCAGCCGGCCGGATGCCGCCCAGTGCCATGTCGATGACGTCTTGGACGAACCGGTCGTTCAATGGCGCGTGCCCGTTCAGCAGCCGGTGATAAAGCGGGCCGTAAAGGATGTCGAGTGCCACCTCGATCTTGGTGTCCGGGGCGATTTCGCCCCGGACGATGGCACGGTTGAAGATCGCCCTGGCCTGGTCCCGGCGTGGCTCGAGCACGCGCTGCCGGTACTCGGCGGCGAAGTCCGGATCGGTCTGCGCCTCGGTGAGCAGCGCGGCGAAGACCCGGGCGTAGGGCCGGCTGCTGGCCAGCCGGGCCCAGGGGCGCAGCAGTGCCAGCAGGTCACCGCGCAGGGAGCCGGTGTCCCGGGGGTTGGACCGGGTGGTGTCCCACTCGGTGTACAGGGCATCGAGCGCCAACGTTTCCTTGGTGGGCCACCAGCGGTAGATGGTGGCCTTGCTGACCCCGGCCCGCTCCGCGACCGCGTCCATGCTGACCGCGGACAGGCCGCGAGCCAGCATGAGTTCCGCGGCCGCGTCGAGGATGGCCTTGTGCGCCCGCTCGCTGCGCGGCCGGCCACGCGGCGCAGCCTCCGCGGTCGCTTCCCCGCCGGGTGGCCGACTGCCCGGCGGAGTGCCGGCGCTGCTTTTGCCCTGTGACCGCCCGCGCCGGGGGGCCTGTGTGGTCATGTTGCTGATCACGCGGCTTCCGGTGCGGCGGTGGGCGCGTCCGTCGCCGGGTTGCCCGGCCCGTCCGCGGCCGCCGGTGCCGCCATCTTGCTCAGCACCTGGAAGAGCCCGGCGATGTCGCGGTGCCCGTAGCCCAGTTCCTCGGCCCAGCTCAGGGCGCGGTCGGCGGCCGAGGCCGCTGGGAGCGGAACCCTGGACTCGCTGGCCGCCCCCAGCGCGAGGCGGATGTCTTTGTGCATCAGTTGCACATCGAACCATGCCCGGTCGGGCAGGTCGAGGACGAGCGGGACGCGTGCCTGCAGCATCGGTGACCCGATCGCGGATTCGGTCATCGCGCGGGCGGCGAGCGCGGGGTCGATCCCGCCGCGCTCGGCCAGTAGCAGCCCTTCGCTGAAGGCGAGCATCTGCGCGGCGAGGCTGATGTTGATCGCCAGCTTGAGCTGCAGGCCCTGGCCGTTCCCGCCCACGTGGGTGACGTTGCTGCCCAGCCGGTGCAGCAGCGGCGCGACCTTGCCGAACGCCTCCTCCGAGCCGCCTGCCATGATCGTGAGCGTGCCGCTCTCGGCCGCGGGGACGCTGCCGGAGACCGGGGCGTCGATCATGGTGGCCCCGGCCCAGTGCACTCTCCTGGCCAGCTCGCGGCTGGCCTGCGGGCTCACGGTGCTCATGTCGACGTAGACGGCCCCGGGCCAGAGGCCGGCCAGGATCCCGTCCGGGCCGGAGGTGACCGCCGCCAGGGCGGCATCGTCGGTGACCATGCTGAACACCACGTCCGCGCCCACCGCCGCCTCGCGCGGCGTGTCCCGCCAGATCAGCCCCTGCTCGATCAGCGGGCCGGCCTTCGCCTTGGTGCGGTTGGTCCCCTGTACCTGGTTGCCCGGCAGCAGGCGGCCGGCCAGCGGCGCACCCATGGAGCCCAGGCCCACGAATCCGATCTTGTTCATGTCATCTCCTCAGTTCGCTGCTTCGATCCCGGCTACGTCTTGGCTGGTGAGTTCCAGATCCGCCGCGGCGAGGATCGGGCCGACCTGGGCAGGCCGGCGGAAGCCCGTGATCGCCCCGGCCACGGCGGGGTTTCGCAGCGCCCAGGCGACCGCGACGGCACCCGGGGTGGTGCCGTGCCGGCCGGCCACCGCCTGCAGGCGGGCGGCCAGCGCAAGGTGGCGGCTCAGTTGCGGCTCGGCGAAGCGGACGTCGCGCGAACGCCAGTCGTCGGCAGGCAGCTTCGCGATCCGCTCACGGGTCATGGCGCCGGTCAGCAGGCCCGAGCCCATCGGGGAGTAGACGATCGCGCCGATGCCGTCCCGCTGCGCGAGCGGCAGGATCTCCGCTTCCGCGGCCCGGTCGATCAGCGAGTATGGCGGCTGGATCGTCTCGACCGGCGCGATCGGCTGGATGCGCCGCAACTGACTGGCGCTGAAGTTGGACACGCCGATGTGCCGCACCAGGCCACGCTCCTTCAACTCGGCCATGGCGGCCCAGCCTTCCTCGATGTCCTCATCGGGGATCGGCCAGTGGATCTGGTACAGGTCGATGGCGTCGATGCCCAGCCGGGCCAGGCTCGCCTCCGCCTCGCGCAGGATCGACTCGCGCTTGAGGCTGTGCCGGATGTGCCTGGTGCCGTCGTCGAGCAGTGAGGCCTTCGTGAATACGTACGGCCGGTCGACCATGCCCGCCAGTGCCCGGCCGACGACCCGCTCAGAGCGGCCGAATCCATAGCCGGCGGCGGTGTCGATCCAGTTCACCCCGAGCTCCACGGCGCGGTGGATCGCGGCGGCCGACTCCTCGTCGTCCTGTGGCCCCCAGCCGCGCTCCCCGCCTCCGCCGAGCGCCCACGCGCCGAAACCGACCCGGGTGACCTCCAGGCCGGTCCTGCCCAGCGGGGCGGTCCGAAGCTGTGTCTTCTGCATGACTCCTCCAGTGGTCCTGAGGCGCTCCGCTCAGCCAGCGGGCTCAGGTGACGGCTTCCAGCAATAAAAACTGTACTACTAGTTTCGATTAACGCCAAACCCGGTCTCGTCATTCCCGGCCCCGGCGGGCCCGGCACCGTCCGGCCCGGCCGTGTCACGCCTGGCACTGTCTGGGCCGGCACTGTCGGGCCTGGGCGCCGTCGGGCCCGGGATATGGGGAACCGCGGGCCCACGGCCGTGCCTTCGCGGATCGCAAGGCGCTGGCCGGGAATAGCCAGGCCGCGGCGCCCGTTAGGCATATACGAAACGGTAAGTTTCGTTTTGTATTAGTGAGGAGCCCTGCCGTGACCATCCACACGCTGGCCCGACCGTCCCAGCAGCGGGACGAGCGGTCGTTCCTGTTGCAGCGGGCACAGCCCGCCATGACCGGCCTGATCGACGGGTCGCTGTCCACGCTGGCGCCGGTCTTCGCCGTCGCCCTCGCCACCCACCAGCCGCACATCGCGTTCTTCGCGGGGCTGGCCACCGCCATCGGCGCGGGCGTCAGCATGGCCTTCTCCGAGGGCCTGTCCGATACGGGGGACCTGACCGGGCGCGGCAGCCCGGTCCTGCGCGGGGCGATCACCGGGGCGGGCACGTTCCTCGGCGGCGTGCTGCACACCCTGCCGTTCCTGATCCCGGCCTACGGCGCCGCCCTGGTCGTGGCGCTCGCCACGATCGCGTTCGAGCTGGTGACGCTGGCCTGGATCCGGTGGCGTTTCTTTGCCATCGGGTTCGTCCGTTCGTTCGTGTCGATCGCGATCGGCGGGGCGATCATCGCCAGCATCAGCGCCGCACTCGGCGCGGTCAGCTAACCGGCCCAAATCTGGAGGAATGACTACCCATGGCTATCTCTTCTCCGCTCAGTTCCCGGCAGACGGTGGCCGCGCTGCTGACCCTGACCGCGGTCACCGGGCTTGTCGACGCCGTCAGTTACCTGCGGCTGGGCCGGGTGTTCGTCGCGAACATGACCGGCAACGTGGTGTTCCTGGGCTTCAGCGCGGATCCGCACTCGGGCCTGTCCCCGGCGGCGTCCGTGATCGCGATCGCTGGGTTCCTGCTCGGCGCGCTGGCCGGCGGCCGGGCCGCGCATGCCCTTGCCGCCCGGCCCGGCCATTGGCTGGCCAGCGCGTTCGCCGGCGAAGCGGCCATTCTCGGCGTGGCCGCCGCGCTCACCGGTACCGGCGTGCTGTCCTTCGCCGGGAGCGGCAGATTCGCCACCATCGCCGTCCTGGCCATGGCGCTCGGCGTGCAGAACGGCACGGTCCGCCATCTCGGCGCCGCCGACCTGACCACCACCGTGCTGACCTTGACCCTGACCGGGGTGGCCGCCGACAGCGCACTCGCCGGCGGTCCCGGGGCAAGGCCGCACCGCCGGCTCGGCTCGGTCGCCGCCATGCTCGCCGGGGCCGCGGCGGGCGCAGGGATCCTCCAGTGGTCCCCGACCGCGGTCATCGCGGTCGCCGCCGCCCTGGTAGCCGTCGTGACCGGCGCGTTCCTGGCCGCCAGGCCGGCCGCCGCCCGCACGGTGCCCGCCGCACCGCTGACGGTCCGGCCGGTGGTGAGCCGGGCCGCCTGAGCCCGGACCGGCCGGACAAGTGGTGCCGTGCCGCGCCGCGCGGCGGCGCGGGCGGCGGG
>CAVXMG010000043.1:0-21681 GCA_963762735.1 uncultured Actinomycetes bacterium
CCCGCTCGCGTCGCCGGGTAGCCCGCAGAAGGCGGCGGATCGGCCGCGGGGTCGGCTCGCGTGGGCTGCCGTGGGGGCGATTGCCGGGCGGGCTGGCCTGCGGCTCCGGTGGCCACGGGGGCATGGGCGCGTGGATCAAGGCAGAATGGCCAGGTGGAATCCTCGCGCTCGCGGCCACGGGACGTGGTGCTGCTCGGCTCGACCGGCTCGGTGGGAACTCAGGCAGCCGATGTGATCCGGCGGAACCCGGGCCGGTTCCGGGTCACCGGGCTGGCGGCCGGGGGAGGCAACCCTGGCCTGCTGGCCGCACAGGCCATCGAGTTCGGGGCCGCCGTGGTCGCAGTGGAACGGGAGTCCGCAGCGGCCGAGGTGACCGAAGCCCTGAAGGCACACGCGGCCCAGACAGACCGGGGACCGCGCTCCGGGTACGGGCCGGCCAGCGCGGGGCTCGGGTTGCGTCCTGCCACGCCGGAGATGCCGCCGGGAGCCGGCGAGCGGGCGCCGATGCCGACCGTCCTGGCCGGTCCGGACGCCGTGGCCGAGGTCGCAGCCTGGCCGGCCGATGTGGTGCTGAACGCGGTGACCGGGTTCAGCGGCCTGGCTGCCACGCTGGCCGCGCTCCGCGCGGGCCGGGTGCTCGCGCTGGCGAACAAGGAGTCCCTGATCGTCGGCGGGCCGCTGGTCGCGGGACTGGCTGCCCCCGGCCAGATCGTGCCGGTGGACTCCGAGCACTCCGCGATCGCGCAGTGCTTGCGCGCCGGGAGCGGGTCAGAGGTCGCGCAGCTGGTGCTGACCGCGAGCGGCGGGCCGTTCCGTGGCCGCAGCCGGGCGGACCTGGACGGCATCACGCCCGGGCAGGCGCTCGCGCACCCCACCTGGAACATGGGCCCGGTGATCACCATCAACTCGGCCACCCTGGTGAACAAGGGGCTCGAGGTGATCGAGGCCCACCTGCTGTTCAGGCTCGGGTTCGACAAGATCAAGGTGGTCGTTCACCCGCAGTCGGTCATCCACTCGATGGTCGAGTTCACCGACGGATCCACGATTGCCCAGGCCAGCCCGCCGGACATGCGAATCCCGATCGCACTGGCCCTGGGCTGGCCGGACCGGGTCCCCGGCGCCGCCCCGGCCATCGACTGGTCCGCGGCGCACACGTGGACCTTCGAGCCGCTGGACGAGGCCGCCTTCCCCGCGGTCGCCATCGCCCGCCAGGCCGGGCAGGCGGGCGGGACCGCGCCAGCCGCCTACAACGCCGCCAACGAGGTCTGCGTGGACGCCTTCATGGCGGGCAGGCTCCCGTTCGCCGCGATCGTGGACACCGTGGCGCAGGTAGTCTCGGAGCATGACGGCCGCGCGAAAGATGCGGTGAGCCTCGCCGATGTGCGGGCGGCTGACCGCTGGGCGCGCGCCAGGGCGGCGGAACTGGCCGTTGCCCGGGGGCAACGCACGCACCACGCCGTGGGCACGGCGCTGAAGAGGGGAGAGACCGCCGGATGAGCTTCCTGCTCGGCGTTGCCATCTTCGTCGTGGCCCTGCTCGCGTCGATCATGCTGCACGAGTGGGGTCACTTCGCGACGGCCAAGCTGTTCGGCATGAAGGCCACCCAGTTCTTCGTCGGGTTCGGCCGGACCATCTGGTCGCGCCAGAAGGGCGAGACCGAGTACGGCGTCAAGGCCATCCCGGCCGGCGGTTTCGTCAAGATCGTCGGGATGACCGAACTGGAAGACGTGGACCCGGCCGACGAGCCGCGCTCTTTCCGCAACCAGCCGGGCTGGCAGCGGATCATCGTGCTGGCGGCCGGCTCGTTCATGCACTTCGCGCTGGCCCTGTTCCTGCTGTTCATCGTCGCCGCGGGCATCGGCCTGGAGGCTGCCAGCGCCGGGACCACGGTCGGTACCGTCGAGACCTGTGTCCCGGCCAACTTGAACTCGGGCTGCGTCAAGGGCGACCCGGCGTCGCCGGCCACCCAGGCAGGCGTCAAGGTCGGCGACCGGATCGTCAGCATCGGCGGCATCCGGGTGAACTCCTGGACGCAGATGGGCAAGGCCATCCGCAGCCAGCAGGTCGGCCGGGAAGTCCCGGTCGTGGTGGACAGGCACGGCCGGCTCGTCACCCTGCACGCGACCCTGGCCAGCCTCACCGGGCACGGCTCCTACCTCGGAGTCTCGCCGACGGCGGTATTCAAGCGGGTGGGCCCGGTGAGTTCTGCGTCATACGCGGGCCACGAGTTCTGGACAATGCTCTCCGGGTCCGCCAGCGTGGTCGCCACCCTGCCCAAAGCCATCCCCGACTTGTTCGCGAAGAACCGCGCCGACACCCCGGGCGGGCAGGTCACCAGCGTGGTCGGCGCGGGCGACGTGACCGGCCAGGTGCTGGCGGCCAAGATCGGCTGGCAGCCCAAGGCCGCCCTGGTGCTGCTCATCATCGCCTCGCTGAACATCTTCGTGGGGGCCTTCAACCTGCTCCCGCTACTGCCTCTGGACGGCGGCCACCTCGCGGTGGTGATCTACGAACGGATCCGGTACTGGCTCGCCAGGCTGTTCCACCGGCCCGATCCCGGCCCGGTCGACTACCGGCGGCTGGTGCCCCTGAGCGTCGGAGTGTTCGCGCTCTTGGTCGGTGTAGGTTTGCTTCTGATCATGGCTGATCTCGTCAACCCCGTTCACCTCCAGTGAGGCATTGAGCAGATGACGACAGAACTTGGCATGCCCGGACTCCCGGCGCAGCCGGTAGCCGAACGCCGCAAGTCCCGCCAGATCGTGGTGGGCAAGGGCAAGCACGCGGTGCCGGTGGGCGGTGGCGCACCCGTGTCGGTCCAGTCCATGACCACGACGCTGACCGCCGATGTGAACGCGACGCTGCAGCAAATCGCCGAGCTCACCGCGACCGGTTGCGAGATCGTCCGGGTGGCCGTGCCGTCGCAGGACGACGCGGACGCCCTGCCCGACATCGCTCGCAAGTCGCAGATCCCGGTCATCGCCGACATCCACTTCCAGCCCAAGTACGTCTTCGCCGCGATCGATGCCGGCTGCGCCGCGGTCCGGGTGAACCCGGGGAACATCAAGGCGTTCGACGACAAGGTCGCCGAGATCGCCCGCGCCGCGGCCGCGGCCGGCGTGCCGATCAGGATCGGGGTCAACGCCGGTTCGCTGGACAAGCGCCTGCTGGCCAAGTACGGCCGGGCCACCGCCGAGGCGCTGGTGGAGTCCGCGCTGTGGGAATGCTCACTGTTCGAGGAGCACGGTTTCACCGACATCAAGATCTCCGTCAAGCATCACGACCCGGTCGTGATGATCAATGCCTACCGCCAGCTCGCGCAGGCGTGCGACTACCCGCTGCACCTCGGCGTGACCGAGGCCGGGCCTGCCTTCCAGGGCACGGTCAAGTCGGCGGTCGCGTTCGGGGCCCTGCTCGCCGAGGGGATCGGGGACACGATCCGGGTGTCGCTGTCGGCCCCGCCAGTTGAAGAGGTGAAGGTCGGCATCGCCATCCTGGAGTCGCTTGGCCTGCGCGACCGGGGCCTGGAGATCGTGTCGTGCCCCTCCTGCGGGCGTGCCCAGGTGGACGTGTACACGCTGGCGGACCGGGTGACGGCCGGGCTGGAAGGGCTCGAGGTGCCGCTGCGGGTCGCGGTGATGGGCTGCGTGGTGAACGGCCCCGGCGAGGCCAGGGAAGCGGACCTGGGCGTCGCATCGGGCAACGGCAAGGGCCAGATCTTCGTCAAGGGCGAGGTCATCAAGACCGTGCCAGAGTCCCAGATCGTGGAGACGTTGATCGAGGAGGCCATGAAGCTGGCCGAGGCGGCAGAATCGGCGGCCGGCGGCGGCCCCACGGTCACCGTCGCCTGATCGGCCGGCGGCGCGGCGCTCCGCTCCCCGCCCTGTCTACGCCCGGCCTGCTAGTTGGCGATGATGAGCTGCCCCACCCGGTCGGCAAGAGCGGTCCGCGCCTCGTCCGGGAGCCTGGCGTCGGTGATGAGCGTGTCCACATCGTCGAGATCCGCGAACGAGCTCAGGCCCACGATGCCCCACTTAGTGTGATCGGCGATCACGGTGACCTTCCTGGCCGCAATCACGAACGCGCGGTTGGTCTCCGCCTCGGCCAGGTTGGGCGTGGTCAGCCCCGCCGTGGGATCGATCCCGTGGCAGCCGAGGAACAGCGTGTCCAGGTGCAGTGAGCGAATGGTGAGATCGGCCACCGGCCCCACCAGCGCATCGGAGGGCGTCCGGGCGCCCCCGGTGAGCACCACCGACAGCTCCCGCACCCGCGGATCGGCACCCGGACCGTCGGTGAATAGGCTCATCACCCGGACCGAGTTGGTCACGATCGTCAGTCCAGCGATGCCGAGCAGTTGCTCGGCCAGGGCGAAGGTGGTCGTGCCCGCGGAAAGCCCGATTGCGCTGCCCGGTGTGACCAGGCTGGCCGCCGCGTGGGCGATGGCCGCCTTGGCCGGCTGCTCCAGGCTGGACTTGGCCTCGAAACCGGGCTCGTGACTGCGCGGCGCCCCGGGGAGTACCGCGCCGCCGTGCACCTTCTCGACCAGCCCCGAGCGGGCGAGTACCTCCAGGTCACGGCGGATGGTCATATCCGATACCCCGAGCCGCTGGGTGAGATCGCTCACCCGGGCGCTGCCGGTACGCCGGATGTCCTCAAGGATCAGTGACTGCCGGTGCCTGGCGAGCATCCGTGCGCCTTCCTCTGCGTCGGATGGCGACCACATCCTGTACAACCCCTCATCTCCGCGCTGCCCTGGCAGTGTTTCTATTGCGTTCCCCATCTGTTATCAATCGGTGACTTGTTAGCGTGAACATGTTTGGATGTGTTCGGTTGACCTTAGCATGGGCCAGGAGAATTCATGATCATGGTGGACGGTCGGACGCGTTCCGAGGGGACGCGCTCACACCGGTCCACGCCCGGTGCTCAGGTCTTCCCAAGGGCGCGCACGGCGGCCCCGGCCGGACGGGCGAGGGCTGCTGCCGGAGCGGGTGCCGGGGCCATTGCCGCGGCCATAGTTCACGGCTCGATACCGGGATCTGCGCGTCGTCTTGACATGCGATCATGAGCGGCCTTAGCGTCGGGCCGCGGTGCGGGGGGGCACCGTATGGCCAGGCTTTCAGCAGTTCAACGACCGGCCAAGCCACCAGCAAGGGGAAACCGCGGCCGCCAGCCATGAAAGAGGGACGGGCGATGCGTCAGCGGCACCAGGTGCCGGCCTGGCAGCGCACGACGGTGCCACACCAGGTATTTCGCTGCGTGAGCCATGATCTGGTGCCCACCGCGACGAATGTGGCGCCCGCACGGAGCGGGATCACCGTTTCCCGGGCCGGCCCCCAGGGGATGATGCTGGCGCAGCACGCCAGGTCGACCCCGGATCGTATGCACCTCGTGGGGCAGAGCCCTGCCTCACGGAACTCTTCTGGAGGATCGCGATGAGAAAAGTCGACCCCAAGGTCGAAGAAGCGGTCGAGACGCTGAACATGAAGGACGGTCCGACTCGGCGCAAGCTGCTGAGCGGCACCGGGCTCATCAGCGCGACCGCTGCCGCGTCGGCCCTGCTCGCTGCGTGCAGTTCCTCGAGCAGCACGGCGACCGCGGCCAAGAGCACGGCCGGTAACTTCCCGAGCACCCCCCCGTGGAAGTTCGCCTTCATCAACCACGTCACCACCAACCCGTTCTTCGTGCCCACCCAGTACGGGTTCGAGGACGCCGCAGCGCTGCTCGGCATTCCCAAGCCGACCTGGACCGGGTCGGCCACCTCCAACGTGCCGCAGATGGTGAGCGCCACGAATGCCGCGATCTCGGCAAAGGCGAACGGCATCGCGGTCGCGGTGATCAGCGCCACCGCGTTCACCACCCCGGTGGCGAACGCCATGAGCGCCGGCATTCCAGTGGTCTCCTACAACGCCGACGGCAACACCAACGACCCGGGGACCAACCGGCTCGCCTACATCGGCCAGGACCTGTTCGTCTCCGGGGAGGCGCTGGGGCAGAAGATCGCGGCGTCCATGCCTAGCGGCGGCGACGCGGTCGGCTTCATCGCCACCCCGGGCACCGCTAACATCCAGCCCAGGATCGACGGCGCTAAGGCCGCGCTCAAGGCCTCCGGCAAGAACATCAACTTCACCTCGGTCGCCTCCGGTGCCGAGTTGCCGCAGGAGAACACCACGATCAACGCCTACGTGCTGGCGCACAAGGCCACCCTCAAGGGCATCTTCGCGGTGGACGCGGGCTCGACGCAGACCGTGGGCGCGATCGTCGCCAAGTACAACCTGCAAAGCCAGGTGGCGTCCGGCGGGTTCGACCTCACGCCGCAGACGCTGTCGTCGATCAAGAGCGGCAGCCTGGGCTTCACCATCGACCAGCAGCCCTACCTGCAGGGCTTCCTCCCGGCCCTGTACCTCTACCTGTGGAACCTCTCCGGTGGCCTGGTGAACCCGCCGGTGACCAACACCGGCCTGACCTTCGTCACCAAGGCCAATGTGGGTCCGTACCAGACCACGACGTCCCGGTATGAGGGTTCGAGCACCCAGGAGAAGCTCATCCCGCACTCCGGAGCGATCGCCTGAGAGCACCACCGAACGGATCCGCGCTTGGATTACCGCGCTGGCGGCGGGAGACTGGACCCGTGAGAACGGGCCCAGTCCCCGTCGGCCTGCGCGGGGGCACCACGGGAGAGGCAGGAAACGAACGTGAGCGAGACAGCCGAGCGCGCCCCTGACGATGTCGCCGCCCTGCCGCCAACACCCGGACTCGGCGAGGGTCCCTGGGGCGCCGTGAAACGGGCCGGGGCCGTGCTCGCCCAGCAGCGCGAGGCAACCGTGTTCGTGGTGGCCGTCCTGCTGGTGATCTACTTCTGGCGCGCCTCCCCGGCCTTCCTCACCAAGGACAACATCGTCAACATCTCGCAGATCACCGCGCCGGTTGCGATCATCGCCATCGGTGAGGTGTTCCTGCTGGTCTGCGGCGAGATAGACCTGTCGGTGGGGTTCATCTTCGCCTTCTCGCCGTTCTTCATGCACTACCTGATCGACTTCTACGGCGTCCCATCGGTCCTGGCGGTCATCCTTTCGCTGCTCATGGGGGTGGCCGCGGGCTTCGTCAACGGGTTCATCACGGTGGCGCTCCGGGTGCCATCCTTCATCGCCACGCTCGGCACCGGGTTCATCCTCTGGGGCCTCATGCTGACCACGTCGAACGCCTACCCCGCGAACATCCCGAACAAGGCACAAGGCATCGGGCACTGGATCGGCACCTATGCCTGGGCCGAGATCACCTGGGCCATCATCTTGGTGGTGATCTTCCAGGTGGTGCTCAGCCGGACCCGCTGGGGCCTGCACACGGTCGCGGTGGGGGGCAACCTCCTCGGAGCGTCCGAGGCCGGCATCAGCGTGGCCAAGATCAAATACAGCGCCTTCATGCTCACCGGATTCATGGGGGCGCTGGTCGGGATGCAGGAGGCGTTCCGCACCAACTCGATCGACCCGAGCAGCGGCGGCTACACGCCGATGTTCTACGCGATCGCGGGCGCGGTCATTGGCGGCACGGCGCTCGCCGGCGGGTCGGGCACCATCGTCGGTGCGTTCCTCGGCGCGTTCGTGCTCTCGGCCCTGACGGACGGCTTCAACCTGATCGGGATCAGCGCCAACCCGCTGAACATCATCTTCGGTGCCGCGATCCTGGTCGCCATGATCGCGAACGTGCAGCTCGCGCGGCTGCGGAGGGCAGGGCGAACGACATGACGGCTCCCGAACCTGACGGCCAGGCACCCCCCGGCGGGCCGGCCGAGGCCGCCGACGCCGCGGTCCTGCGGGTGGAGCACATCGCCAAGCGCTTCGGCGCGGTCACCGCCTTGGCGGACATCAACCTGCACGTGAACCGCGGCGAGGTCCTCGGCCTGCTCGGCGACAACGGCGCGGGCAAGTCCACGCTGCTGAAGATCCTCTGCGGCTTCCAGCCCCCGGACTCCGGCCGGATTCTGCTCAACGGGCAGGAAGTGATCCTCAAGTCGGTCGACAATGCCCGGTCGCTGGGGATCGACGTGGTCTACCAGGACCTGGCGCTGATCGACGAGCTCACCGTCTACCACAACATGTTCCTCAAGCGGGAGAAAGTGCGCTGGCCGCTGCTCAACAACCGGGCCATGCGGAGGATCGCCAGGGAGCGGCTGGACGCCATCGGCATCGGGCTCAAGTCGGTGGACGTCCCGGTGGCCCGGCTGTCCGGCGGGCAGCGGCAGGCGATCGCAGTCGCCCGTGCGGTGTACTCGGACGCGAAGGTGCTGCTGCTCGACGAGCCGCTTGCGGCCATGGGGGCCAAAGAAGCGGCGATGATCCTCGACCTCATCAGGGACCTCAAGAGCAAGGGCGAAATCTCGATCATCATCGTCGCGCACAACTACGGCCAGGCCATTGAGATCTGCGACCGGATCAACCTGCTCCAGCACGGTGAGATCACCTTCGACAAGCTGGCCAAGAACACCTCGGTCCAGGAACTCAACGACATCGTCATCGAGGAGTACCGGCGGGCGCTGCTGGAACGCCAGCGGAGCGCTTGACCACGCAGCCGCCCGGGACGGGGCACGCCGCTGGGTGCGGCAAGATGACTGTCATGCCATCGCCCCGCGGGCTGGCCAGGGCGTTTCCGCACGGGAGCGCCACGCTGACCGCCGCCGTATTGTCCTGCGCCGTCATGATGCTGGCCGGTTGTACGTCAGCGTCCTCCTCCCGCCTCGATGCTCCCGCCGCCACCAAGGGAGGGGCCAGCCAGGCGGCATCGGCATCGCAGCGGCTGGACTGGCAGCCGTGCACGGTCTCCGGCGCCTCGATGCAGTGCGCCAGCCTGGCCGTGCCGGTGGACTACGCCCGCCCGTCGGGCCGGAAGATCACCCTGGCGCTGTCCATGGTCCCGGCAACCGCACCGCGGGCCGAGCGTCAGGGTGACCTGCTGGTCAACCCCGGCGGCCCGGGCGGTGCCGGGCGGTATCTTGCCGCGTCGGTCGCCTTCGGCCTCGACCAGAAGGTGGCCTCCGAATACAACATCATCGGGTTCGACCCGCGCGGCGTGGGCGCCAGCGTGCCCGCGCTGCACTGCGACCCGTCCTTCTTCGCCGGCGCGCGGCCCGACTACATCCCGGCGAACCAGGCCGCCGAGCAGGCCCTCATCGGCCGGGCCAAGGCTTACGCCGCTGGCTGCGAGCACCGTTTCGGCTGGCTGCTGCCGTACATGACCACCCAGGACGCCGCCAGGGACATGGACTCCATCCGGGCGGCGCTTGGCCAGCAGCAGATCAGCTACCTGGGTTACTCCTATGGCACCTACCTGGGCCAGGTCTACGCCACGCTGTTCGGCAACCGGGTACGGCGGATGGTGCTCGACAGCACCGTGGACCCGCGGGGCGCCTGGTACGCCGACAACATTTCCCAGGACTACGCGTTCGAGTCCCGTATCCAGGCCTTCTTCGCGTGGATCGCCGCGCACGCCGCCACCTACGGGCTCGGCAGCACCCGCGCCCAGGTGCAGCAGGCCTGGTACCGGGCCCGCGCCGAACTGACCGCGCACCCGGTCGACGGGCCCAGCGGGCCGATGATCGGGCCCGACGAGTTCGATGACACCATGCTTCAGGGCGGGTACAGCAATACGCTCTGGCCGGGGCTGGCCGCCGCGCTCGCCGCCTACCTGCGCGCCGGGTCGGCCAAGGGAATCATCAGCGAGTACCGCGCGCTCGGCGGGCAGAACGAGAACGAGTTCGCCGTCTACAACGCGGTCGAGTGCAGCGACGTCAGCTGGCCGCGCAACTGGGCCAAATGGGACGCCGACACCCGCCGGGTCTACCGGACCGCTCCGTTCGAGGCCTGGGACAACGCGTGGTTCAACGCGGCCTGCGCCTTCTGGCCGGTGCACGGGCCTGCCCAGCCGCTGGCCATCAAGGGCGCGGGCCTGCCGCCCATCCTGATGATCCAGGGGTCGCTCGACGCCGCCACCCCGTACCAGGGCGCCCAGGTCGCGCACAAGCTGCTGCCGAGTGCGCGGATGGTGGTGGTGGAGGGCGGCGGGAACCACGGCCAGTCGCTGCAGCAGCCGCCCAACCTGTGCGTCAACAACTACCTGAACAACTACCTCGCCACCGGCGCCCTGCCGCACCGCTCCGGGCTCGTCAACGCCACCTGCCCCGCCCTGCCCGCCCCGGCGCCGAACGGCTGAGCGCCCCCGGCCCTGGTGCGCGCAAGCAGTGTCCTTCGTGCCACGCCTGGCTGGCCGGCCGATACGCTGGATGAGTGCTGCGCACCAAGGCAGGGCGATCCTCGGCACTGCGCCTGCTCGACGATCGCGACCTCAGCGAGGTTCTCGCGCTGTGCGACCGTGACCCGGTGGTCAACGTGTTCGTCAGCTCCCGCGTGCGCGAGGCCGGGCTCGAACTGGCCCGGCTCGGCGGTCAGGTCTGGGGCTATCAGCCGGGCGGCCAGATCACCTCCCTGTGCTACGCCGGTGCCAACCTGGTGCCGGTCGCGCCCACCCCGGACGCGGTCGCGGCGTTCGCCCACCGTGCCCGGCTGATGGGCCGGCGCTGCTCCTCCATCGTGGGGCTGTCCCCGGCGGTGATGGGCATGTGGGAGGCCCTGCGGCCGTACTGGGGCACACCCCGCGAGATCCGGGCCAGCCAGCCGGTCATGGAGATCTCGGGCCCGCCGCAGGTGGCGCCGGACCCGCTGGTCCGCCGGGTGCGCCGGGAGGAACTCGACATCCTGCTGCCGGCCTCGGTGGCCATGTTCACCGAGGAGGTGGGTGTCTCGCCGATCGGCCCGGACGGCGGGGGCGCCTACCGGGCCCGGGTGCGCGAACTGATCGAAGCGGGCCGCGCGTACGCGCGGATCGAGGACGGCCGGGTGGTGTTCAAGGCCGAGATCGGGTCCGTCACCCCGCTCGCCTGCCAGGTGCAGGGCGTCTGGGTGCGGCCGGAACTGCGCGGCCGTGGCCTGGCCGAGGCCGGCATGGCCGCGCTGGTCAACGACGCGCTGCGCCGGGTGGCGCCCGTGGTCTCCCTGTACGTCAACGACTACAATCGCCCGGCCCGCGCCGCCTACCGGCGGGTCGGGTTCACTCAGATCGCGACGTTCGCGTCCGTCTTGTTCTGACCGCGATGACCGGGCCTGACGCCGCGACGGCCGTGACCGCGTGCGGTCACGCGGCCAGGGCCGCCGCCCCGCACCTCGCCGCCGCCCCGGACGAAGCCGTGAATGCGGCGCTGCACGGCATGGCCAAGCTGCTCGGCGACACGGCGCCCACGGTCCTTGCCGCCAACGCCGCCGACGTCACCGCGGGCGAGGCCGCCGGTCTCGGCCGCGGGCTGCTGGACCGGCTCACCCTCGGCGACGCGCGGATCGCCGAGATGGCGCGGCAGATCTCACTGCTCGCCAGCGCCCGCTTTCCACCGGCGCACACGCGGCTGCGGGATCTGCCTGACGGCTTTTTTCTTGCCGAACGGCGCGTCCCGGTCGGTGTGATCGGCGCCAATTACGAGGCCCGCCCGAATGTCACAGTAGACGTGGCATCGCAGTTGCTGAAATCCCGTAACGCCGGCGTGCTGCGCACCGGAGCGGCGGCACTGCGCTCGGCCACGGCACTGTTCGACCACGTCATCTCGCCCGCCCTCGAGCATGCCGGGCTGGACCCCGGCGCGCTGCAACTGGTCAGGTCCGCGGACCGCCAGGCGGCCATGGAACTGGTCGCCCGGCCGGGGCTCATCCCGCTGGTGATCTTGCGGGGGAGCGGGGACACCACCCGCGCCCTCGCCGCCGAGGCCGCCAGGCACGGGGTCCGCACGCTCGCCCACGCCGACGGCGGCGGCGTGCTCTACCTGGACCGCGCCGCGGACCCGGCACTGGCCGCCGAGCTGATCACCGCCAGCCTGGACCGGCTGGGGGTGTGCAACCGGCTGAACCTGCTCCTGGTGCACGAGCAGGCGTGGGACCGGATGCTCGGCGTGGCGCAGGAGGCGCTGCGCGGCCGCGGGGTGGCCGCGTCGATGCCCCCGCACGATCACCCGCTGGGTCATGAGTGGGCGCTGGACGCCGGGCGCGAGGCGACCGTCACCGTGGCACCCGTGGACGGCCCGGCGCAGGCGGCCGCGGTTGCCAACCGGGAGACCTCGGGGCTTGCGGCGAGCGTGGTGACCTCGGATCCGGATGCCGCCCGCGCGTTCCTTGACGCCTACGCCGGGACCGGCGCCTTCTGGAACGCCAGCACCCGCCTCCTCGACGGGTTCCGGCTGCGCGGCGTCCCCGAGACCGGGATCAACGTGGACCACGTGCCCGGCCCGCGCGGCCCGGTCACGTTCGAGGACCTGTGCCTGCGCCAGTACGTGATCACCCCGGCCGACGGCGCCGCCAGTTGGCCGCCAAGTTCGTGATCATGGCCTCTGCGAGGGATGAGCAGCCTAGTGTGGGCTGACGAACGTGCCGCGGCCGGGCACTGTGTAGGCAAGGCCAGCATCGACCAGGACCGAGACAGCCTTGCGTACCGTGCCGACCGCCAAGCCGGTCTCCTGAACCATGTAGGTGATGGAAGGCAGCGGTTCGCGCGGCCCAATCGCGCCGGATTCGATCATCACGCGCAGTTGAGATGCGAGCTGCCTATAGCTCGGCTCCGGCGCGTGCGGGTCGATGACCAGGCGATCAACCATACCGATCAAGGTAGCCGTGCCGATCATGGTACTAATACCAGAGCATAGCTAGCATGGCTGATATAGCTGACATAGTATTCGAGGATGATCGACGATCCGGCTCCTATGCAGCCGATGCGGCGCGTCAGGTACTACCTCGGCCGCTGTGAGGACGCGCTCGACGATGCGACCACGGCGCTGCATCACACGCCGGGCGTTGATGCCGGCTGTCGCGAAGAATTCACCCAAGACCTTGCGGTGCTGCGGAGCAAGCTGGACATTCTCCGCACATTGATGAACGGCCGTTAGACCGCTGGCCCACTGGTCACCAGCAGCGGCCGTTTGTCGGTGCGCCCGTAGACGATGGGAAGAGCCCGAGGATGACGACCAGAGCGGAGCAGGAACTGTGGCCGGCGAGGAGCAGCAGGTGCGTTTGCGGGATGTTGAGCTGGGCGACGTCAGCGCCTATGTGCGGATGCGGTGCGACCCGGTCATGATGGCCGAGTTGGGCGGGCCGCTGCCCCGCCAGGGCATCGAGGAGAAGGTTGCCCGTGATGTCCAGGCGGCTGTGACGGGCGACGAGTGGATCAAGATGATCGTCCCCGGCGAGGCCGCACCGGAAGTAGTGGCGGGGTCGGTCGCGTTGTGGTCCCACGACGAGGAGGACGGTGAGCCGATTACCGAGATCGGCTGGATGGTCCTGCCGGAGTTCCAGGGACGCGGGCTCGCGAAGCGGGCCGCTCGGACGATTCTTGAGCTGGCCCGCGATGACGGCCGCTGGGGGCTCGTCCATGCGTTCCCGGCGACAACGAACAGCCCGTCGAACGGCATCTGCCGGTCCCTTGGCTTCAGCTTCGCTGGTGAGCGGGATGTAACCTTCGCCGACCGTGTTCTGCGGAGCAACCACTGGGTCATCAACCCTGCCACCGACCTGACCTGAGTCACGCGAGGATCGGATGACCGTACGCCAGTACGCGGCTGCTCGACGGGTTCCGGCTGCGCAGCGTCCGAGACCGGGATCAACGTGGACCACGTCCCGGCCCGCGCGGCCCGGTCACGTTCGAGGACCCGTGCCTGCGCCGGTACGTGATCACCCCGGCCAATGGGCGCCGCCAGTTGGCCACCAAGTTCGTGATCATGGTGTTTTGGTTGCTGGAGCAGCCAAAACACCATGATCATCGCCTCTCTGCGAGGGATGAGCAGCCTAGCGTGGACTGACGAACGTACCGCGGCCGCGCACTGTGCAGGCAAGGTCGGCGTCGACCAGGACCGAGACGGCCTCCTCCGCACGTTGATGAACGGTCGTTAGGCCGCTGGGCCGCCGGTCACCGCACGGACCCGGCCGGTGTCGAGGTCCGTGATCAGCAGGGTGCCGGCGGCGGTGACCGTCACGTAGTCGGGGTAGATGAGCCCGGCGCTGGTGGCCGGGCCGCCGTCACCGGTGAATTCCTCCGTGCCGTTGCCCGCCACCGTGTAGATGTCCCCGGCGGTCATCGAAACGCCGTAGAACGTGCCGGTCTTCTCCGCCACCACTCGCACCACGTGGTTGTCGGTGTCGGCGAGCACCAGGTTGCCCGCGGCGTCCACCGCCAGGCCGCCGCAGACAGGGCTGAAGTCGTTCGGGTCGATTTCGGCGGCGGTGGCCTTGCCGCCGTCACCGGAATAGCCTTCCGTGCCGTCGCCCGCCACGGTGTAGATGTCCCCGGCGGTCATTGCCTTGCCGTAGAACGTGCCTGTGTTCGCCGCGACGACCCGGATCCGGTAGTTCTGGGTGTCGTCGATGACTAGGTTGCCGTGGGAGTCCACGGCCACCCCGGTGAGGGCTTCGAGGCCCGCGCTGGTGGCCGGGCCGCCGTCGCCGCCGTACGGGCCGCACTCCTCGCCGCCGGCCACGGTGTAGATGTCCCCGGCGGTCATCGCCTGGTCGTAGAACGTGCCGGGTTTCTCCGCCACCACCTGGACCTCGCACAGCGAGTTGCTGGCGATCACCAGGTTCCCCGACCCGTCGACGGCCAGGCCATCGGGCCCGTACACCAGGGCACTCGTGGCCGGGATGCCGCTGGCCAGGCTCGAACCGCCGCCCGCCACCGTGTAGATGTCCCCGGTGGTCATCGCCTTGCCGTAGAACGTGCCGGATGCGGCCGCCACGACCCGGATCCGGTTGTTTCCCCAGTCGGAGATGAGCAGGTTGCCCGCGGCGTCCACCGCCACGCCGACCGCACCGCCCAGCTCGGCGCTGGTGGCCGGGCCGCCGTCACCGGTGAACCCGGTCTTGCCGGTGCCGGCCACCGTGTACACATTCCCGGCGGTCATGGCCTGCCCGAAGAACGTGCCCGACGAGGCCGGCAGCATCTGCACCCGGGTGGCCTCCGGTTCGGTCCTGCCGTCGGCGACGAATGTGTTGCCGCCGCTGTCGACTGCCGTCCCCGCGGGAGCCCCGAGTTCGGCCGCTAGCGCCGGGCCGCGGTCGCCCGAGGTGACCTGCCCGTTGCCGGCCACCGTGTAGATGTCCCCGGCGGTCATCGGGCGGCCGTAGAAGGAGCCCGCTTGAATCGCCACCGCCCGGACCCGGGCGGTGTAGCTGTCGGCGATCAGCAGGTTGCCCGCGCCGTCCACCGCCACGCTCTGGGAGTTCTTGAGTTCGGCGCTGGTGGCCGGGCCGCCGTCGCCGGAGTAGCCGAAGGTGCCGTCGCCGGCCACCGTGTAGATGTGCCCGGCGGTCATCGGGACGCCGTAGAACGTGCCGGTCGTGCCCGCTGCCACCCGGACGCGGTAGTTGTTGCTGTCGGCGATCACGACGTTGCCCGCGCCGTCCACGGCGGCGCTCGCCGGGGCGTTCAGTTCGGCGCTGGTGGCCGGGCCGCCGTCGCCGGAGTAGCCGGCCGTGCCGTCGCCGGCCACGGTGTAGATGTCGCCGCTGGTCATCGCGTGGCCGTAGAAGGTGCCGGTCCGGGCCGCCACCACACGGACCGCGTTGTCGCCGGTGTCCGCGATCACCAGGTTGCCCGCCGGGTCCACCCGCACCTCACCGATCTGGGTTCCGAGCTGTCCCTGCCCGGCCGGGCCGCCGTCACCGCCGTACCCGGTGCCCCCGCGGGACCCGGCCACCGTGTAGATATCCCCGGCGACCATTTTCCGGTGGTAGAACGTCCCCGACGACGCAGCCACCACCCGTATCTCCGCCCCGGCCGAGTGGCGGGACGCCAAGAAGCCGCTGTCCGCGATCACCAGGTTGCCGCGGCCGTCGACCGCCACGCCCATGGCGTCCCACAGTTTCGTCTGGGTTGCCGGGACCCCGGATTCGCCGAGGCCTCGCGCGCTCTCGCCCGCCACGGTGTAGATATCGCCCGCGGTCATCGCCTGGCCATAGAACGTGCCGGTCCGTGCGGCGATCACGCGCACGTTCTGGTACTCGGCCAGGACGAGGTTGCCAGCGTGGTCCACGGCCACGGCACAGGCCCGCTCAAGCGTCGAGCTGATCGCCGGGACGCCATCGCCCTTGCCGTCGGCCGCTCCCGCCACCGTGGTCAGCCGGTCGCTGCGCTGGTTCACCTTCCGCACCGTGTTGTACGTGGCCACATACACGCTGCCACCGGCGGGCGCGAGGCCGCACGGGGTGAAGGGCCACTGCCCGAGGCTCACCGAACTGGCCCGCGCCGGGCCACCGACCCCGCCGGCCACCGTCGAGATCGTCCCCGGGGGCGCGTCCAGCCGCGTGGCCGCGACGGATCGTGCCGCCGCGCCGGCCTGCGGCTGCGCCGCCGCCGGCCCCGTCCCCAGGGCCAGCGTCGCGAGCACCAGCCCGGCGGCCGCCGCACCGCGTGCCCCGGCCACCCAGGCGCGGATGCCACGCCATGGCCTGCCCGTTTCGGCGAATCCCCCATGACGCATGGGTGCCTCCAGCGCGCTCGGCCCAAGCAGGCCGCTCCGGTCACGAGCCGGGCAAACCCTCATTAGTGAGACGCGGGCACGCCGCCGCCGGATGACAGCGGCATCATGATCGGATGACCGGCTAACGGTCGTATTGGCCGTGCTGTACGGCATTCGGACGGCGGTGCGGGCTTCTCATCGGACGCAGGCGCGCCGGTGGCTATCTCGGTGACGTAGGCGTCGATCGTCTCCTGGTGCGTCGCCGCGGCGATCGACACGCGGTGATGCCCGTCTTCGACGAAGTGCAGGCCGCTGGCCTGGTACACCCGGATCGGCGGGATCTGCTCGCCGCGCCGCTGGGCCAGCGCGAGCCGTTCCCAGCGGGACCGCACCCGGTTGGAGGTGGGCCGGAACCGGCGGTCGAAGTCGCGCCGCGGGTCGAGCGTGCCGACGATCGTGGCCAGTTCGATGGTTCGCAGGCCGAGCCGCCGCTCGGCACGCCGGCCGAACGGGCCGGCCACTTCCGCCAGCGGCACCAGGCGGCTTTCGCTGGCCGGGCGGTGGCGCAGCACCGCGAGCAGTCGCGCGGCCACCTGGTGCCGCCGGGCGCGCATGAAGTCGTTCTCCACGTCCGCCCGCGGGAACCCGGTCTCGCCGCGCAGCGCCGCGCCGAGGGCACGCACCTTGCCGGCTGCGTGGGTCCGGGCGCGGGCTTCCCGGGCCGGGATGTCCCTGGTTGGAGCCTCCCGGGCCGGGGCTGGGGCTTCCAGAGCCGTGGCGGAGCAAGACATGAGGATCCTCACCTTCCAAGCGCGATGCGTGCCGGGCCGTGCCGGGCGGCCGTGTTCACGGCCTCCCGCTGCCCGTCCCTTCAGTGGTCTTCCGCGGCCCGGTTCCCGGCGCGGTCGGCAGCGGGGCCCCTGGCCGATTGGATGCCGCCAAGTGCCATGTCGATGACGTCTTGGGTGAACCGGTCGTTCAGCGGCGCGTGGCCGTGCAGCAGCCGGTGCCAGAGCGGGCCGTAGATCAGGTCAACTGCTACCTCGATATTGGTGCTGGCGGGGATTTCGCCGCGCTCGATGGCGCGGCGGAGCACGGTCCTGGCCTGGTCCCGGCGTGGCTCGACCAGACGGCGGTGGTACTCGGCGGCGAATTCCGGGTCGGTGTGCACCGTCGTGAGGAGCGCGGCGATGACCCGGGCGTAGGGGCGGCTCTGGACCAGCCTGACCCAGGGGCGCAGCAGCGAGAGGAGGTCACCACGCAGCGAACCGGTATCCCGCGGATACGGCTGGACGGTGGCCCATTCGGTGTACAACGCGTCGAGGGCCAGCGTCTCCTTGGTGGGCCACCAGCGGTAGATGGTGGCCTTGCTGACCCCGGCCCGCTCCGCGACCGCGTCCATGCTGACCGCGGACAGGCCGCGGGCCAGCAGGAGTTCCGCGGCAGCGTCGAGGATGGCCTTGTGTGCCCGCTCGCTGCGTGGCCGGCCACGCGGCGCAGCCTCCGCGGTCGCTTCCCCGCCGGGTGGCCGACTGCCCGGTGCAGTGCCGGCGCTGCTTTTGCCCTGTGACCGCCCGCGCTGCGGGGCCTGTGTGGTCATGTTGCTGGTCACGCGGCTTCCGGTGCGGCGGCGGGCGCGTCCGTCGCTGGCCTGCCCGGGCCGTCCGCGGCCGCCGGTGCCGCCATCTGGCTCAGCACCTGGAAGAGCCCGGCGATGTCGCGGTGCCCGTAGCCTAGTTCCTCGGCCCAGCTCAGGGCGCGGTCGGCGGCCGAGGCCGCGGGGAGCGGAAGCCTGGACTCGCTGGCCGCCCGCAGCGCGAGGCGGATGTCTTTGTGCATCAGTTGCACATCGAACCATGCCCGGTCGGGCAGGTCGAGGACGAGCGGTACGCGTGCCTGCAGCATCGGTGACCCGATCGCGGATTCGGTCATCGCGCGGGCGGCGAGCGCGGGGTCGATCCCGCCGCGCTCGGCCAGTAGCAGCCCCTCGCTGAAGGCGAGCATCTGCGTGGCGAGGCTGATGTTGATCGCCAGCTTGAGCTGCAGGCCCTGGCCGTTCCCGCCCACGTGGGTGACGTTGCTGCCCAGCCGCCGCAGCAGCGGCGCGACCTTGCCGAACGCCTCCTCTGAGCCGCCTGCCATGATCGTGAGCGTGCCGCTCTCGGCCGCGGGGACACTGCCGGAGACTGGGGCGTCGATCATGGTGGCCCCGGCCCAGTGCACTCTCCTGGCCAGCTCGCGGCTGGCCTGCGGGCTCACGGTGCTCATGTCGATGTAGACGGCCCCGGGCCAGAGGCCGGCCAGGATCCCGTCCGGGCCGGAGGTGATCGCCGCCAGGGCGGCGTCGTCGGTGACCATGCTGAACACCACATCCGCGCCCACCGCCGCCTCGCGCGGCGTGTCCCGCCAGATCAGCCCCTGCTCGATCAGCGCGCCGGCCTTCGCCTTGGTGCGGTTGGTCCCCTGTACCTGGTTGCCCGGCAGCAGGCGGCCGGCCAGCGGCGCGCCCATGGAGCCCAGGCCCACGAATCCGATCTTGTTCATGTCATCTCCTCAGTTCGCTGCTTCGATCTCGGCTACGTCTTGGCTGGTGAGTTCCAGATCCGCCGCGGCGAGGATCGGGCCGACCTGGGCAGGCCGGCGGAAGCCCGTGATCGCCCCGGCAACGGCTGGGTTTCGCAGCGCCCAGGCGACCGCGACGGCACCCGGAGTGGTGCCGTGCCGGCCGGCCACCGCCCGCAACCGGGCGGCCAGCGCAAGGTGGCGGCTCAGTTGCGGCTCGGCGAAGCGGACGTCGCGCGAACGCCAGTCGTCGGCAGGCAGATTCGCGATCCGCTCACGGGTCATGGCGCCGGTCAGCAGGCCCGAGCCCATCGGGGAGTAGACGATCGCGCCGATGCCGTCCCGCTGCGCGAGCGGCAGGATCTCCGCTTCCGCGGCCCGGTCGATCAGCGAGTATGGCGGCTGGATCGTCTCGACCGGCGCGATCGGCTGGATGCGCCGCAACTGACTGGCGGTGAAGTTGGACACGCCGATGTGCCGCACCAGGCCACGCTCCTTCAACTCGGCCATGGCGGCCCAGCCTTCCTCGATGTCCTCATCCGGGATCGGCCAGTGGATCTGGTACAGGTCGATGGCGTCGATGCCCAGCCGGGCCAGGCTCGCCTCCGCCTCGCGCAGGATCGACTCGCGCTTGAGGCTGTGCCGGATGTGCCTGGTGCCGTCGTCGAGCAGTGAGGCCTTGGTAAATACGTACGGCCGGTCGACCATGCCCGCCAGCGCCCGGCCGACCACCCGCTCGGAGCGGCCGAAGCCATAGCCGGCGGCGGTGTCGATCCAGTTCACCCCGAGCTCCACGGCGCGGTGGATCGCGGCGGCCGACTCCTCGTCGTCCTGCGGCCCCCAGCCGCGCTCCCCGCCTCCGCCCAGCGCCCACGCGCCGAAACCGACCCGGGTGACCTCCAGGCCGGTCCTGCCCAGCGGGGCGGTCCGAAGTTGTGTCTTCTGCATGACTCCTCCAGTGGTCCTGGGGCGCTCCGCTCAGCCAGCGGGCTCAGGTGACGGCTTCCAGTAATAAAACTGTACTACTAGTTTCGATTAACGCCAAGCCCGGCCCCGTCATTCCCGGCCCCGTCGGGCCTGGCCCCGCTGTGCCCGGCACCGTCGGGCGCGGCACCGTCGGGCGCGGGATGCGGGGAACCGCGGGCCCACTGCCGTGCCTTTGCGGATCCCGGGCACCGGGCGGGAATAGCCAGGCCGCGGTGCCCGTTACGCACATACGAAACGGTAAGTTTCGTTTTGTATTAGTGAGGAGCCCTGCCGTGACCATCCACACGCTGGCCCGACCGTCCCAGCAGCGGGACGAGCGGTCGTTCCTGTTGCAGCGGGCACAGCCCGCCATGACCGGCCTGATCGACGGGTCGCTGTCCACGCTGGCGCCGGTCTTCGCCGTCGCGCTCGCCACCCACCAGCCGCACATCGCGTTCTTCGCGGGGCTGGCCACCGCCATCGGCGCGGGCGTCAGCATGGCCTTCTCCGAGGGTCTGTCCGACACCGGGGACCTGACCGGGCGCGGCAGCCCGTACCTGCGCGGGGCGATCACCGGGGCGGGCACGTTCCTCGGTGGCGTGCTGCACACCCTGCCGTTCCTGATCCCGGCCTACGGCGCCGCCCTGGTCGTGGCGCTCGCCACGATCGCGTTCGAGCTGGTGACGCTGGCCTGGATCCGGTGGCGTTTCTTTGCCATCGGCTTCGTCCGTTCGTTCGTGTCGATCGCGATCGGCGGGGCGATCATCGCCAGCATCAGCGCCGCACTCGGCGCGGTCAGCTAACCGGCCCAGATCTGGAGGAATGACTACCCGTGGCTATCTCTTCTCCGCTCAGTTCCCGGCAGACGGTGGCCGCGCTGCTGACCCTGACCGCGGTCACCGGGCTTGTCGACGCCGTCAGTTACCTGCGGCTGGGCCGGGTGTTCGTCGCGAACATGACCGGCAACGTGGTGTTCCTCGGCTTCAGCGCGGACCCGCACTCGGGCCTGTCCCCGGCGGCGTCCGTGATCGCGATCGCTGGGTTCCTGCTCGGCGCGCTGGCCGGCGGCCGGGCCGCGCATGCCCTTGCCGCCCGGCCGGGCCACTGGCTGGCCAGCGCGTTCGCCGGCGAAGCGGCCATCCTCGGCGTGGCCGCCGCGCTCACCGGTACCGGCGTGCTGCCCTTCGCCGGGAGCGGCAGATTCGCCACCATCGCCGTCCTCGCCATGGCGCTCGGCGTGCAGAACAGCACGGTCCGCCATCTCGGCGCCGCCGACCTGACCACCACCGTGCTGACCCTGACCCTCACCGGGGTGGCCGCCGACAGCGCACTCGCCGGTGGCCCCGGGCTAAGGCCGCACCGCCGGCTCGGTTCGGTCGCCGCCATGCTCGCCGGGGCCGCGGCGGGCGCGGGGATCCTCCAGTGGTCCCCGACCGCGGTCATCGCGGCCGCCGCCGCCCTGGTAGCCGTCGTGACCGGCGCGTTCCTGGCCGCCAGGCCGGCCGCCGCCCGCACGGAGCCCGCCGCACCGCTGACGGTCCGGCCGGTGGTGAGCCGGGCCGCCTGAGCCCGGACCGGCCGGACAAGTGGTGCCGTGCCGCGCCCGCGCGGCGGCGCGGGCGGCG
>CAVXMG010000044.1:0-34361 GCA_963762735.1 uncultured Actinomycetes bacterium
CGCAGTGGTGCCGAACTCCGCTGCCTGCGGGTCCAGCGTGGCCAGGTCGTCCACCGGGACCTGGTTGGCGGCCGTGTCCGCGCCGGCCGCTTCGTTCAGCCGGTAGTAACCGGTCGGGTCGGCGTTCATCACCGATGTGGCGGCGTGGGAGCCGTTGGTGTTGTACCCGTAGGTGGTGCAGGCGACGGCGGTGCCTGGCGGGCAGAGCGAGGTGAGCAGGTCGCCGTTGTAGCTGTAGTTCCAGGTCAGCGCCGTGCCCGGCTGCCCGGCGGTGACCGGGTCGGTGGCGACCGACGCCACGTGCGGGTAACTGGCGCCGCTGGGCGTGGTCCAAGTGAAGTGCAGCGCCCGCCCGGACGCGGTGTTGGTGATCGTGGCAAGCGCGCCGGAGTTGTAGCCGAACGTCTCGGTCAGGCTCTGCCCGTCGGTGATCTGGGACAGCAGCCAGGACGAACCGCTGGCCTGGCCGAAGCTGTAGGTGGTGCCGGTCTGGTCGGTCACCGAGAACCCGCCGCCGGACAGCGCGGTGACGACCGCGTAGAAGTTCTGCGGTGGCGCGTACCCGCCCGAGGCGTTCTTGGCGAACCGGACCTGCTGCCCGTTCGCCAGCGTGAGGATCAGCGCGCCGGAGGAGTCCGGATCGGGGGACAGCGACTCATCGAGCAGGGACGACCAGCCCGCGCCGAACGCCTGCGAGGTCCGCGGGTCCAGCGAGTTGTAGGTCCGCACGATAGAAAGCGCCGGGCCCACCGTCGTCACATGGGCGTCGGTGACCTGCTGTGACACGTTCCCGGTGCGCGGGTCCACGGTCTTGCCCGACCCGGAGTAATCGGTGCCGCCCAGTGCGGAGGTCATCACCGGGTTGCCGTCGTCGGCCTGGTAAGTGTTCCCCAGCCGGCCGGACACCGCGGGCTGGGCGTCACCGACCACGAACGAGATCGGCGTCGTCCAGGGGCTGGTCGGGCCGAGAGTGGGCAGGGTCGCCGCGTCGCTGACCGTGGCCTGCCAGTAGTAGGTGCTCCCCCAGGTCAGCGCCTTCGGGGTCCAGGAGTTGCCGTTGTTCGCGACCCAGCCAGACGACTGCACCACGGTGGCGCCGAGACCGGTGCCGCTGACGATCTGGAACGCGAAGCTGAGCGCCGGGTTGGCCGGGTAGCCGCCCGGCACGATGGCCGACGCGCTCAGCGACGGGGTCTGGGAGTTCACGTCGGTGCCGGGCAGTGGCTCCTGCTCGTTGATCACCGGCGAGTACTGCTGGATCGTGTACGCCGCGCAGTCCTCGGTCCCGCCCTCGGCGGAGAAGTACATACCCGCGGCGTTGACCATGTCCCAGCAGATCGTGTAGCTGCCCGGGTTCTCGGCCGGGGTGACGCTCTCCACCGTCGTGTTCCCGCCCGGCGCGGCGCTCCCGCTGATCGCGACGTTGGCACCGGTGGTCAGCGGCGTGCCCGTCCCGGTCGGGTCCGAGCCGGCGAACACCAGCGACCCAAGCGCGTACCCGCTGCCCCATGTGGTCGTGCCGGTGTTGGTGAGCGTCACCGCGATCCGGCCGGTCTGGTCGGCCATCGGCACGGTGTCGAAGGACGCCGCGACACTGTAGGAGGCGTTGTCGCCGCTCCCCGAGGCGTTGGCAAGCGCCGGCCGCGCCACGATGGATTTTGCTGCGATACGACGCCCCGTGGCCGGCCGCGGCCGCGGCGGACGGGGAGCCGGGGCTGGCCGGGCGCGCCTGGCCGCCCGGGAGCGGCCCGCTGGCCGACGGCGACGGGCCGGGCGAGGACGTCCTGCCTGGTGACCTGGCCACCGACGGCGACGGGGCGGGCCCCGGCGGCAGCGGAGCCCGGGGCGGCACGGCGGCCCCCGGGGGCACGCCGGCCCGGGGAGGCACGCCGGGGCCGGGCGCCGGGCCGGCGATCTGGTGGCCCCTGACCAGGAGGCCGCGCGGCATCCGCGCCGAACCGGTGCGCACGTGCGCCGGGGTGCCCACCGGCGGCGGAGCCAGGTGCGGCCTGGGTGCCCGGTGTCCCCGGATCCTCCCCGGTGTCACCCGGGCACGGGTCGCCGAAACAGGCACGTGGTGCGGCTTGCCGGCCGCGGTGCCGAGGTGCTGCCGCGGCCCCGCCGCGTACCCGGACAACGCCGCGGACCGCGCACCGTTCCCCGCCCGCACCGGGGCCGCACCGGCGGGCACCGCGGTCATGATGGCCCACGCCACGGCGGCCACCGGCGCCACCACGCGGAGCCACGCCCGCGATCCGAACCGACGACTCCGGCTCTGCCGAGATGACCGCATCATGATGCACTCCAGGGACGAGAGGGGTGGTGCTTGCGGGGGGCCTGCCTGGCGCGGGCCAGCGATCAGGCTGCCGAGGCGAGCGTGTGGATCGCCTGGTCGATGCGCTGCGGCGCGTCGGCCGCCGATGACGACGACCGCGTTCGGCGTCGCTGCCGCGGCAGGGTGGCTTGGCCACCAGCAGGAACCGCTGGTGCGGGTTGGCCCTCGCGGCGGCGAGGACCTGGCTGGCGGCGGTGCCGGTGGTGATGATCACGCCGCAGTGCCGCTGGACCAGGGTGTCGAGCATGACCGTGGCGTTGCCGGCCCGCTGTCGGGAAGGTAACTGACCATTACATGGGTGGCCAGCGAGGCGTTCTGCATGGCCGCCCAGGCCGGGGCGCCCGGGGTTCCCGGCGCGATCCCGCGGGAGTCAGTCAGCAGGCACGCCGTGACATTCAGGTAATGGCGGGCGTGTGGTGCCGTGGCAGGATTCGACGGCCAGAGTGCCCAGGCCACGGCCCCAGCGGCCGCAACGCAGGCACCTGCCGCGAGCCATCCCCCCAGACGCCCGCTCTTCATGATTCTGCTCCCGAGATTTTGCCGGCCGCCGATGTTTGGTGCGGTACGCAGAACGTAAACGCCGCCGAATGGTAAAGAACAGGAAGACTTGCTGGCAGACTTACCGGCAAAGTACTGATACAGTTCCGATCGCGCTGGCTCCCGGAACGCGAAGGCCTGGTATGAGTGAGGATGGCGGAGCGTTCGGGAGCCGCTTGCGTGCCAGCCGCCGGGCGGCCGGGCTGTCGCAGCAGGAACTGGCCGAGCGGGCCGGGCTGAGCATCCGCACGATCGGCAACCTGGAGCGCGGCGCCAGCAAGTGGCCGTACCGGGACTCACTGCACCGCCTGGCCGACGCCTTAGGGCTGCGGGACGAGGCCAGGGCGGAGTTCATCGCGGCGGCCGGCCGGCGCCTGGCCGCCGATCCGGCCCCGGGCGGCGCCCCGCCTGCCGTGGCCCGGCAGGCGGCCCGCGCACGGGTCGTGGCCGCGCACCTGCCCGCGGCCGTGCCCGCCTTCGTCGGGCGGCGCGCCCAGCTCGCCACCTTGTCCCAGGTGCTGCAGCAGCCCGGCGGGACCGCGGTCATCACGGCGATCGGCGGCACGGCCGGGGTCGGGAAGACCGCGCTGGCGGTGCACTGGGCGCATCAGGTCGCCGGGGAGTTCCCCGACGGGCAGCTCTACGTGAACCTGCGCGGCTTCGACCCATCGGGAACACCGGTGACGCCGGACGAGGCCGTCCGGGTGCTGCTTGACTCCCTCGACGTCCCGGCCGAGCAGCGGCCCCAGACGGTCGAAGGCCGGCTGGGCCTGTACCGCAGCCTGCTTGCCGGGAAACGGATGCTGGTGCTGCTTGACAACGCCAGGGACGCGGCACAGGTGCGGCCGCTGCTGCCTGGCGCCCCCACCTGCCGTGTCATCGTCACCAGCCGCAACCAGCTCGCCGGGCTGGTGGCCACCGAGGCGGCCCGCCCGCTGCAGCTTGACGTGCTGACCGACCGCGAGGCCAGCCAGTTGCTCGAGCAGCGCCTCGGCGCTGACCGGCTCGCCGCTCACCCCGGCGCGGCGGCCCGGATCATCGCGTCGTGCGCGCGCCTCCCGCTCGCGTTGTCCATCATCGCCGCCCGCGCGGCCATGCGGCCGGACCTGTCCCTCCGGGAGATCGCCGCTGAACTGGCCGCCAGCCCGGACCTGGACGCGTTTCGCGATGACAGTGACCCGGCCGCGGACATCCGCGCCGCGTTCTCCTGGTCCTACCGGCAGTTCGACGCCGAGGCCGCCCGCGCCTTCCGGCTGGCCGGCCTGCATCCGGGGCCTGACCTGGAGCGGTACGCGGTCGCCGCGCTGGCTGCCACCACGGCCGGCCAGGCGGGCCAGAGCCTGGTCACGCTGGCCCGCGCGTCCATGATCCAGTCTGCCGGGCCGGTCAGGTACGGCATGCACGACCTGCTCCGCGGCTATGCCCGCGAGCTTGCTGCCGCCGATGGCGCACAGGCCCAGCACCAGGCCCTGACCCGGTTGTTCGACTACTACCTCTACGCCGCCGCGACCGCGATGGACACCCTGTTCCCCGCCGAACGCCATCGCCGGCCGCGGGTGCCGGCGCCGGACTCCCCCATTCCCGCCCTGGCAGGCAAGGCCGAGGCGCGGGCCTGGCTGGATGCCGAACGGGCGAACCTGGTGGCGGTCACCGCGCACATGGCCGAGGAGGGCTGGCCCGGCCACGCCGTCCGGCTCGCCAGCACGTTGTTCCGGTATCTCGATACCGGCGGGCATTTCGCGGAGGCGGTCACCATACACGGCCACGCGCGCCACGCGGCCAGGCATCTCGGGGACCGGTCTGCCGAGGCCGGCGCGCTGCACGACCTGTGCTCGGTGGATCTGCGGCAGGGCCGCTACGAACAGGGCACCGCCGGCATGCGGCAGGCCCTGGACCTGCACAGGGAAACCGGCGACCTGGCCGGCCAGGCCCGCGTGCTGGCCAACCTCGGCATTGCCGAACTGCTCCAGGGCCGGCCACAGCAGGCGGTCGGCCACTTCTCAGAATCCCTGGCCCTGCACAGGGAAACCGGTGACCTGGCCGGCCAGGCCCGCGCGCTTGGCAACCTCGGCTTCGCGGGCCTGCGGCAGGGTCACTACGCGCAGGCCGCCCGTCACCTCGGCGAGTCGCTGGCGCTCTGCCGCGAGATCGGGGACCGGGGCGGGGAGGCCCGTGCGCTGGCCAACCTCGGCGAGGTCGCGCTGCGGCAGGACCGCTATCAGGAGGCCGCACGTTACCTGTACGAGTCGCTGGCCCTGCTGCGGGAGGTCGGCGACCGGACCGGCGAAGCCGACGCGCTGGTCAGCCTCGGGGTCATCAACCTGCGGCAGGGCCGCTTCACCCAGGCTTCCGAGCATCTGCAGCAGGCCCTGGCCCTGCTCCGCGAGGCCGGTGACCTGTCCAGGCAGGCGATGGCCCTCAACAGCATGGGGGAACTGCTCCTGGCCACCGGGCACCCGGCCGAGGCCAGGACCCGGTACTCAGAGGCGCTGAGCCTGGCGACCCGGGCCGGGGAGAAATACGAGCAGGCCCGCGCCCATCAGGGCCTGGCCAGCAGCTACCAGCACAGTGGCGACACGCGCCGGGCGCACCGCCACTTGCGGGAGGCCCTCACGCGCTACACCGAACTCGGCGCGCCCGAGGCCGAGCAGGCGCACGCCGAACTGGCCGCCGACGCCGCCCGGGTCTAGGGCACGAACCTGATCTCGTGGTCATCGCCGGGGGCGGCGAAGCCGAGTAGCCGCTCCCCCTCGGCGGTGACCGCGTCCCGCTCCGCGGCGGACACCGGGCCGAACAGTTCGACCGCCAGCGTCGCCGTTCCGCGGGTCCGGGCGATCCGCCACATCCCGGCGACGAACCCGTCCAGGAGCACCGTCCCGGGGAAGATGCCGTTCTTGGTGTTCAGGCGCTGCCGGTGGTCCGGGCTGATCACCCGGGCGCGGTCGGCGTGGGACAGGACGAGGTTGTCGAACTCGGCGACCAGGCGCACCGGCGCCGGGGTACCGGGGCCGGGCCGCGGCGCGTCCGGCAGGTCGAACAACTCCCTGCCCCGCTCGTCGCGGAACGTGCGCAGGCCGGGCCGCAGCCGGTCCACCACCTCGGCCAGCCGGGTCAGCCCGGACCAGGCCTGGACGTCGGCGACGGTGGCCGGGCCGAAAGCGCCGAGGTAGCGCGTGATGAGGACCTCAGGTGCCGGGCTGGGGTCCAGCGGGGATCCGAGCCAGGCCTCCGCCGAGGTGTGCCTGGACTGCCCCGCAGCGCCCCAGACGGCCCGGGGCGGCACCTGGACGAGCGGCACCAGCGCGCGGACGCCCTGGGCGAGCGCGTTCGGGGGATGGCCGGGCCAGTCCGGCGCGAGCAGCCCGCCGAGTTCGCCGAACGTCCTTGGCTCGGCGTCCACGAGCGCCCGGCCCGCCTCGGCCAGGGCGCCGGTGTCCAGGCCGGCGAGTTGCCTGCCGAAGAAGGCGGGCAGGGAACGGTCAAGCACCGGCTGGAGCAGCGGGCGGAACGTCAGGCAGTCGCGGGCGGAGACGAGGTGGATCGTGGCGCGCATCAGGGCGATCCGGACCACCTGCCGGCTCACCAGCAGGTCGGCCAGGTCACCGGGCCGGAACCCGGTCAGCCGGGTCCACAGCCCGTAGTAGGGCGGGAACGGCGCCTGCGCCTGCAGCCCGGCCAGGTGCTCGACCATCGCGATCACGGCCCCGGCCCGGCCCGGGCCCTCGGGCAGCGGGGACGGCTCGAGCAGCATCTGCCTGGCGAGCAGGGCCCGGTTCATGGCCCGCAGGTCCAGCACGTCGGTGGGCATCAGCGCTTCCAGTGGGTCGGAGGGACCAGGCTAGCCCCGAGTCCCTTAGATTCGGGGCATGAAGAAAGTTGTCGAATTGCTCCTCTGCTTCCTCCATCCCCTCGCGGTCATCCTCATCTGGATCGACCTGCTGTCCCGAACCGACATATCCAAGGGCGCGAAGCTGGCGTGGGCCCTGTTCGTGCTGATTCCGCTCGTGCCGTTCATCTACGTGCTCACCGGCGGCGACCTGTGGTGACCCCTCCGTTCAGGCGCAGCAGCCCTCATCTCGTCCGGGGATCCTCGTAAAGTGACTCAGGTGGCCTCCCCCGGCGCCGGTTCCCGTCTGAGCGACCCCGCGGAGGTACTGCGCCGGGTTTTCGGCTACGACACCTTCCGTGACGACCAGCGGGAGATCATCGATCACCTGATCGGCGGCCAGGACGCAGTGGTGCTGATGCCCACCGGCGGCGGTAAGTCACTGTGCTACCAGATCCCTGCCCTGGTCAGGGACGGGACCGGGGTGGTGGTCTCGCCCCTGATCGCGCTCATGCAGGATCAGGTGGACGCGCTGCGCGGCCTGGGCGTGCGGGCCGGCTTTCTCAACTCCACCCAGGACATCGGCGCCCGCCGCCTGGTCGAGGAGGCCTTTGTCGCCGGTGAGCTTGACCTGCTGTACGTGGCACCGGAGCGGCTGTGCACGGAACCGGCGCTGCGGCTGCTCGAGCGCGGCCGGATCTCGGTGTTCGCCATCGACGAGGCACACTGCGTGTCCCAGTGGGGGCACGATTTCCGCCCCGACTACCTGGGCCTTTCCGTGCTGCGCGAGCGCTTCGGCGGGGTGCCGCTCGTCGCGCTGACCGCTACCGCGACCCAGGCGACCCGCGCCGAGATCGTGTCCCGGCTGCGCCTGGCGAATGCCCGCCAGTTCGTGGCGAGCTTCGACCGGCCCAACATCCAGTACCGGATCGCTCCGAAGAACGACCCGAAGCGGCAACTGCTCGAACTGCTGCGCACCGAGCACGCCGGGCACTCGGGCATCGTCTACTGCCTGGCCCGCGCCTCGGTGGAGCAGACCGCCGAGTTCCTCGCTGACAACGGGCACGTGGCCCTCCCGTACCACGCCGGGCTCGACTCCCGCACGCGCGCCGGGAACCAGGCACGCTTCCTCCGCGAGGACGGCGTCGTCATGGTCGCCACGATCGCCTTCGGCATGGGCATCGACAAGCCGGACGTGCGCTTCGTCGCCCACCTCGACCTGCCCAAGTCGGTGGAGGGCTACTACCAGGAAACCGGCCGGGCGGGCCGGGACGGCCTGCCGTCCACCGCCTGGCTGAGCTACGGCCTGCAGGACGTCGTACAGCAGCGGAAGCTGATCGACTCCTCCGCTGGCGACGAGGCCCACCGCCGCCGCCAGAGCATGCATCTGGACGCGATGCTGGCGCTGTGTGAGACGGTCGGCTGCCGCCGGGTGCAACTCCTCGGGTACTTCGACGAGCAGAGCGAGCCCTGCCGCAACTGCGACACGTGCCTGACACCACCGCAGGCGTGGGACGGCACCGTCGCCGCGCAGAAGCTGCTGTCCGCGGTGTACCGGCTGCGCAGCGAGCGCCGTCAGCGGTTCGGTGCGGGCCATGTCATCGACATCCTGCTCGGCAAGCAGACGCCCAAGGTCGTCCAGCACGGGCACGACACCCTCACCGTGTTCGGCATCGGCACCGACCTGCGCGACACCGAGTGGCGCGGCATCGTCCGGCAGTTGCTCGCCCAGGGCCTGCTGGCGGTGGAGGGCGACTACGGCACCCTGGTCCTCACCGACGGCAGCGCGCAGGTGCTCCGCAAGCAGCGCCCGGTCATGTTGCGCCGCGAGCCCGAGCGCGCGGCCAAGGCGCCCAGGTCCCGCAAGGCCGCCGAGCCCGCCGCCAGCCTGCCCGCCGACGCCGCGGCGGCTTTCGAGCTGCTCCGGGGCTGGCGTGCCGCCACGGCGAAGGAGCAGGGCGTCCCCGCATATGTGATCTTCCATGACTCGACCCTGCGGGAGGTCGCGATGACATCGCCGTCTTCGCTGGCCGAGCTGGGCAAGGTGAGCGGCATCGGGGAGGCCAAGCTGGCCAGGTACGGCCAGCAGGTTCTGGACGCGCTCGGGGCCCGACCCGCAGCCGCCACGGACCGGCACGCGCCGATCCGTGGCACCCTGGTGCCATGAGGCGCTGCGTCCTTAGCTGCCCGCGTCCGGAGGTGCCCAGGTGCTGTATCCGCTGATAGTCCGCGACTTCCTCGACCGGGCCGAGCACGTGTACCCGGACCGGGTCGCGATCGTCGACGAGCCAGAGCAGCCCGCGCCCAGCCTCGGCGAGATCACCTACCGCGAGATGGGGGCCCTGGCGCGAGCCCAGGCGGCCCGGCTGGACCAGCTCGGCGTGCCCCCGGGCGGCCGCGTCGCGATCGTCTCGCAGAACTCCGCCCGGCTGCTCACGTCGTTCTTCGGCGTCTCCGGATGGGGGCGCGTGCTGGTGCCGATCAACTTCCGGCTGGCCCGGGCCGAGATCGACTACATCGTCAGGCACAGCGGAGCCTCGGCCGTGTTCGCCGACCCCGCGCTGCGCGATGTCCTGCCCGGCCTCGACGTCCCGCACAAGTTCCTGCTGGGCGACGACGACGCGCTGTATGCGCGCGGGGCAGAGCCCCGCGAATGGGCCGAGCCGGACGAGAACGCCACCGCGACGATCAACTACACCTCCGGCACCACCGCGCGGCCTAAGGGAGTGCAGCTCACCCACCGCTGTCTCTGGCTCAACGCCACGGTCTTCGGCCTGCACACCACGATCAGCGACCGTGACGTGCTGCTGCACACGCTGCCGATGTTCCACGTCAACGGCTGGGGCATGCCGTACGGGATCACCGGGGTCGGCGGCAGGCACATCGTGCTGCGCCAGGTCGACGGCGCGGAGATCCTGCACCGGGTGGACCGCCACGGGGTCACCCTGCTGTGCGGGGCGCCAGCCGTGGTGAACGCCACCCTGGATGCCGCCGCCCGGTGGGACGGGCCGGTCCCTGGCAGCGGCAGGACCAGGATGGTCGTGGCGGGCGCCGCGCCGCCCTCGCGCACGATCGAGCGCGTGCTGACCGAGCTGGGCTGGGAGTTCATCCAGATCTACGGCCTGACCGAGACCTCACCGCTGCTTACGGTGAACCGCACCCGCGCGGAGTGGGACAAGCTGGAGCCGGCCGAGCGGGCCCGCAAGCTGATGCGCACCGGGGTGCCCGCACTCGGCGTGCGAGTGGCGATCAGCCCCGACGGCGAGGTGCTCAGCGCCACCAACCACAACCTGGACGGCTACTGGAACCAGCCGGAGGAGACCGCCAGGGTCACCGATGGCAACCGGTTCAGCACCGGCGACGGCGGCTACCTCGACGACGACGGCTACCTGGTGATCACCGACCGGAAGAAGGACGTGATCATTTCCGGCGGCGAGAACGTGACGTCGATCGAGGTCGAGGACCGGCTGATGGCGCATCCAGCGGTGCGCGAGGTCGCGGTCATCGGGATCCCCGATGAGAAATGGGGCGAACTGGTCACCGCGCTTGTGGTTACCGACGGCTCCGGCGTGACGGCTGAGGACCTGATCACGCACTGCCGCGGGACCCTGGCCGGCTTCAAGTGCCCCAAGCGGGTCGAGTTCGTCGCCGAACTGCCGCGCACCGCCACCGGCAAGCTCCAGAAGTTCAAGCTCCGTGAGCCCTTCTGGGCCGGCCACGACCGCCAGGTCGGCTGACCTGCCGCCCCGGCACCGGGCCAGCCGCGCCCGCACCGCCCGGCGAACCGTCCGCCACCGTTTGCCCGTGTCAGGTACGATTAGTCATCTTTAGCCAAAGAATTGTTAATATGGTCACCGCAGATTAATAGAGCACCGGTATCGACCTCGCTCACTCAGCGATCTGCGGTCATACTTCCTGCACCAGTAGTTGCTAGGATGCATTCGGGCTTGCTGGCGGCTGCCCCATTTGGGCGGCCGGGGGGAAATATCCGCCGAATTCGCTATCAACCTTCAGGAGGCCCGGTGGCCGAAACACCCAGCCCCGCTCCCTTCGACCGTGATGTCGTCGTCATCGGCGGCTGCGGTCACGTGGGCCTGCCGCTGGCCGTCGCCTTCGCCTCCCGTGGCCTGCGGGTGGGCATCTTCGACATCAGCGAGCCCGCCGTCGCGTGCGTGAACTCCGCGAGGATGCCCTTTGCCGAGCCGGGGGCGCAGGCGCCGCTGGAACGCGCGCTCGCGGCGGGCACGCTCGTGGCCTCGACCGACCCCGCCATCGTCAGCACCGGCGAGCACGTGGTCGTCGTGATCGGCACGCCGGTGGGCGAGAACCTCGAGCCCGATCAGTCGGCCATCCCGAACGCTCTGCAAAGCTGCGCGGCCCACCTCGGTGCCGGCCAGATCCTCATCCTGCGCAGCACCGTGTACCCGGGCGTGACGGCCCGGGTCGAGAAGATGGCCGCCGGTCTCGGCGTGGACATCGACGTGGCGTTCTGCCCTGAGCGCATCGCCGAGGGCCACGCCATGACCGAACTGTTCGAGCTTCCGCAGATCGTGTCCAGCCGCACCTCGCGGGGCCTGGCCAGGGCCAGCGACCTGTTCCGCAAGCTGACGCCGACGCTGGTACCGATGACGCCGGAGGAAGCCGAGCTGGCGAAGCTGTTCACCAATGTCTGGCGGTACATCAAATTCGCCACCGCGAACCAGCTCTACATGATGGCCAACGACCGCGGCCTGGATTTCGAGCGCATCCGCCAGGGGCTGGCCCTGGATTACCCGCGGGCCGAAGATATGCCCGGCGCCGGATTCGCGGCCGGCCCGTGCCTATTCAAGGACACCATGCAGCTCGCCGCTTTCAACAACAACAATTTTGCGCTCGGCCACACCGCGATGGCCATTAACGAAGGACTGCCTCTTTACCTCGTGGCCCGGCTTGAGCAGCGTTTCGACCTGAGTTCGATGACCGTGGGAGTCCTCGGGATGGCGTTCAAGGGCGAGTCCGACGACATCAGGTCCAGCCTGGCCTACAAGCTCAAGCGCCTGCTGGCTTTCAAGGCGGACCGGGTGCTCTGCACCGACCCCTACGTCACCACCGACCCGGACCTGACTCCGCTGGCCGAGGTGCTGGCCGAGGCGGACCTGCTCATCATCGCGGCTCCGCATCCCGAGTATGCCGCCCTGGAGACCGGCAAGCCGGTCGCCGACGTCTGGAACGTGCTCGGGAAGGGGGTCGTTGTGTGACCATGGGCGAGCCACGCATTTCGATCATCATCCCGGCGTACAACGAGGGCAAGCACATCGTCCCTGTCCTGGACCGCCTGTTCGAATCGGTCCGCCTGTCCTGTGAGGTACTGGTCGTCGTCGACGACGAGAACGACCCCACCGTCACCGTGGTCCGCGACTACGGCCAGGCCGAGCCGAGGCTGCGATGCCTGGTCAACACCTACGGGCCCGGCCCCGCCAACGCCATCCGGTTTGGCATGGCGGCCGCCGTGGCGAAGGTCGCGGTGGTCACGATGGCCGACGGCTGCGACGACTCCAGGCAGATCGATGACCTGGCCAGGCTGGTCGAGCGCGGCGTGGCGGTGGCCGCGGCGTCCCGGTACATGGCCGGCGGCCAGCAGGTCGGCGGCCCGCTGGTCAAGGGCACGCTGTCGCGGGCCGCGGGCCGCTCGCTGCGGCTGTTCGCCCGGCTGGGCACGCGCGATGCGACCAACTCGTTCAAGGCGTACTCGACGAGCTTCGTCCGCGAGGTCGGCATCGACTCGCGCGACGGCTTCGAGATCGGCATCGAGTTGACCGCCAAGGCCAAGCGCCTGCGGCTGCCGGTCGCCGAGATCCCGACGATCTGGCTGGACCGGCCGGCCGGCGTGTCCAACTTCAAGGTCGCCGAGTGGATTCCCAAGTACCTGCGCTGGTACCGGTTCGCCTTCGGTGGCCGCCTGACCCCCGATCAGATCAGGACGCGGGGAGCGAAGAAAGGGAGATGATGGAGAAGGTTCTGGTCAGCGGCTCGGCCGGGTTCATCGGCGGATATGTCGTCGGCGAACTGCTCGACCGCGGCTACGAGGTCGTGGGCCTGGACAACTTTTCCAAATACGGCAAGGTGGCCAAGTCCTACGACAGCCACACCCGCTACCGGCTGGTGGAGGGCGACGCCAGGGACGTCGCGCTGCTGACCGGGCTGCTGGCCGACTGCGACCATTTCATCGCGGGCGCGGCGATGATCGGCGGCATCTCCTACTTCCACGCCTACGCCTACGACCTGCTGGCTACCAACGAGCGGATCATCGCGGCCTCTTGCGACGCGGCCATCAAGGCCCGCGCCGAGGGCCGCCTGCGCAAGGTCACCTACCTGTCCTCGTCGATGGTGTTCGAGAGCGCCGACCAGTGGCCGTCCTATGAGGGCCAGCAGCGGGAGATCCCGCCGCCGTTGTCCTCCTACGGCTTCCAGAAGCTGGCCGTCGAGTACTTCGCCCAGGCCGCGTGGGACCAGTACCAGCTGCCGTTCACCATCGTCCGGCCGTTCAACTGCGTGGGGATCGGCGAGAGCAGGGCGCTGGGCGACGAGCAGATCATGTCGGGGAACGTCCGGCTGGCCATGAGCCACGTGGTACCTGACCTGGTGCAGAAGGTGGTCAAAGGCCAGGATCCGGTGCACATCCTCGGGTCCGGCGAGCAGGTGCGGCACTACACCTACGGCGGCGACCTGGCGGCCGGCATCGTGACCGCGATGGAGCACCCGGACGCACTGGGTGAGGACTTCAACCTCTCCACCAGCGAGAGCACCACGGTGCTTCAGCTCGCCGAGCTCATCTGGCGGAAGATCAAGGGTCCCGGCGTCCCGTTGCGCGTCGTCCACGACGAGCCGTTCGCGCACGACGTGCAGCGCCGGGTGCCGTCCACGGACAAGGCCAAGCGCATGCTCGGCTTCGAGGCGGCGACCTCGCTGGACCAGATGCTCGACGAGGTGATCCCGTGGATCGCCGGGGCAGTGGAGACCGGCACGATATGACCTCGTCGTCGGCCTCTGGGGGGCGGGCCGGCACCACGACGGCACCCGATCACACCGACCAGGCACGGCACTCCGCCCGCCGTACCCTGACCACGCCGGACTGGCTTCCTGGCCGCCGCCGCTGGCTGGCAGCCCTGGCCTGGCTGCTCGTCGCCGCCGTGCTGTTCGTGTGCTACCTGCACATCTCCCGCTCCGAGCCGGCGAACTCCGACGGTGCCGCGAACGCCCTGCAGGCCTGGGACATGCTGCACGGCAACCTGCTGCTGCGTGGCTGGTGGCTGTCCGACGTGTCGTTCTACACCACCGAACTGCCCGAGTACATGCTGGTGGAACTGGTGCACGGGCTGAATGCCGACGTCGTGCACGTCGCCGCGGCACTCACCTACACACTGCTTGTCCTGCTGGCCGCGGTCCTGGCCAAGGGGCACGCCACCGGCCGCGAGGCCGTGGCCAGGATGCTGCTGGCCGGCGGCATCATGGTGGCACCGCAGCTCGGCACCGCCACCGGCATCCTGCTGCTGTCACCGGACCACGTGGGCAGCAACGTGCCGGTCCTGCTCATCTGGCTGCTGCTTGACCGTGCGCCGCGCCGCTGGTGGGTGCCGGTGCTGGCCGGTGCCCTGATGACCTGGGCGCTGATCGGTGACGGGATCGTCCTGTACACCGGGTTCCTCCCGCTCACGATCGTGTGCGGGATCCGCGCCTACCGCGCGGTCGTGGTGCGGCGGGAGCCGGGCACCGAGCACCGGTACGAGCTGGGCCTGATCCTGGCCGCGCTGGTAGCCGCGGAGCTGAGCACCCGGCTGCTGCTGCTGATCCACTCCATCGGCGGCTTCCTGGTCTGGCCGGTGAGCCCGCTGCTCGCCGTGTCCGGCCAGATGCCGCGCCACTTCGCCTACACCGCACACGGGCTCTTCGTGCTGTTCGGCGCCGACTTCTTCGGCCGCAAGATCAGCTTCGCCGCCCTCCTGATCCTGCTCCATCTGGCCGGCCTCGCGCTGGCCGGCTGGGCGGTCTGCGCCGGGGTACGCCGGTTCTTCCGCGACAACGACCTGGTCGACCAGGTTCTCGTGGCCGGCGTGCTGATCGGCCTCACCGTCTACGTGCTCGGTAAGCGGGTCAGCGACATCAACAGCACCCGCGAGTTCGCCGAGGTACTTCCGTTCGCCGCGGTCCTTGCGGGCAGGCTGCTCGCGGCGCGGCTGATGCGGGCCCGGCTGGTGCCCGCGCTGGCCCTGGTGCTCGCCGGCTACCTGGTCAGCCTCGGCCAGGCGGCGGCCGCCGCGCCGGTACCGCCGATGAACCAGCAACTGGCGACCTGGCTCGGCGGGCACGGCCTGCGGTACGGGATGAGCACCTACTGGCAGTCCAGCATCGTCAGCCTGGCCACCGGGGAACGTGTCATGGTCGTGCCGGTCGCGACGGCCACCAAGACGGCGGGCTCCATCGTCCGGCGGGACGAGTGGGAGTCGACCGAGGACTGGTACGACCCGCGGCTGCACTATGCCAACTTCATCGTCGAGTTGATCAAGCCGAACGGGCTGCCGGCGTTCCTCCCGCTCGCCAGCGTGGAGAACACGTTCGGCCGGCCGGCACAGGTATACCTCGTCGGCCCCTACCGCATCCTGGTCTGGCACAGGAACCTGCTACCCGAACTCGGCTGACGCCCCCGGGGGCCGCTCCCCCGGACTAACACCTCTACCGGGCGGGGCGGTTCATGGTGGACGGGCCGACATTCGCGTCCAGCCAGTCGGCAAGCGGCCGGGCCGCCCGCAGGAAACCGGCGATGCGGTCCTTAGCCTCCGCGGTCTCCATCCAGGGCTCCGGCGGCCATTCCCGCCAGGCGACGATGCCCTTGTACCGCAGCAGTCCGGCCCGCGGATGATCGGCCGGGTAACCGCGGGGCACGGTCTTCAGCACGTCGCGGCCGTGCACCTCGATGTCCTGCTTCTCGATCACGGCGATCACCTGCTCAAGGTCGCCGCCGGTCGCGTCGGCCGCCACCGCCTCGCGGTACCTGCCGACCTGGTCGGAGGCCATGCCGTACATGCCGTCGCCAGCCGCGAGGCCGCGGGCCGAGAGCTGGATGTAGCCACCGCCGAGCATGGCGCCCAGGTGCGTCTTGTAGGGGGTCTTGTCCTTGCTGAACCGGACGTCGCGGTACGGGCGGAAGATCTTCGGCTCGCCGAACTCCGGCTCAAGCTCGTCGAGCAACTCCGTCATAGGGCCAAGGACCTTGTGGTCGTAGACCGCTTTCTGCCTGGTCCAGTAGGTCTTGGTGTTGTCGGCCTCAAGCCCCTCGTAGAACTCCAGCGCCTCGTCGCCCCACCCGCCGAAGGCCATGTCCCTCAGTCCTCCCTATGGTTCCTGCCTGTGGTGCTAGCCCGGGGGGCAACCCCCCGGAACCCCCCGCTGGCCTACGGCCCCTGCGACTCCGTCGCGGGGGCCTTGTCCCTGCTAGCCCGGGGGGACGACCCCCCGGAACCCCCCGCTGGCCTACGGCCCCTGCGACTCCGTCGCGGGGGCCTTGTCCTGGATCTCCCAGGCGTGGTCGAGAGCGTGCCAGGCGGAGCGGCGGGCGACGAACCTGGCCGGGCGCCGGGCGCGGTCCAGATCCCCTGGCGGGCGGGCCGCGGCGCTGGCCCGGATCTCCGCGAGGACAGCGGCGCGGACCCGGGCGACGGCGGCGAGGTCGCCGGGCGGGAAAGGCCGTTCGGCGAGCCCGAGCATCCGGGCATGCAGCACCTCGGTCTCGCGCACGTGCTCGATGATCTGGTCGCGGTCCCGGCCGCCGCCGCGCGGTCCCTTGCGCAGCACCGGCGGCGCCGCGGCGGCGGTCTGCTCGAAGTAATCCCACGCGGTTTCGACGAGCGCGGCCAGCTTTTCGGCTTGCTGCGCCGTGCCTGGCTCGCCGTCCAGCGCGGGCGCTACGTCCAGGGCACCGAAGTCGGTCGCCGAAGTGCCGGTCACCAGTTCGGCGATCTCGATGCAGTCCACCTCGGTGACCGGGTCGAAGGCCAGGCCGGCCAGGGCGGGCACCACCGCGTACCGCGAGGCCGCGGTCGCCAGCGCCGCGAGCGCCTCCTCCTCCCCGCGGCCGGAGCGGCACCAGCCAGGCCAGTCCACGGCGCAGGCGAAGACCCGCTTGGTGCCCGATTCCAGGTACACGCCCGTCATGGGCACCATCTTCCCAGGAGTGACCCGGCGCGCGTCACCCCTGCCGGAACTCCAGGATGCGCCAGGGCAGCACCCGGGCCAGCGGCGTGTCGCGGACCAGGGTGTAACCCGCTTCGGCCATCAGCGCCTCGTGCTGGGCGCGGGTGCGCTCCCGCCCGCCCACGGTGGTGAGCATGATGAGGTCCATGATGTGGGCGGGCGACGGCTCCGGGCCGTCCGGCAGCATCAGTTCGACCACCATGATCGAGTGGCCTGGCGGCCGGCCTGGCCGCAGTGGCCAAGGACGGCACGCACCTGCTCGTCGTCCCAGTTGTGCAGGACCTGGCTGAGCACATAGAGGTCACCGGGCGGTACCTCACGCAGGAAGTCGCCGGGGATGAGTTCGGCCCGGCCGGTGAGCCCGGCGTCGGCGAGCACCCGCGGCGCCTCGGCAAGCGCCTCGGCACGGTCGAACACCACCCCGGTGGCGCCGGGGTCGGCCCCGAGCAGGTAGGCGAGCAGCGTGCCGCGGCCACCGCCGAGGTCCACGACCCGCCCGGAAGCCAGCGGCCGGAAGCCGGCGGCGGCAAGCTCGGCCACCATCGTTTCTGTGACCCTGCTCATCGCCCGGCCGAACCACCGGGCTTCCTCTGGGTGCTTCCCGTAGTACTCATACAGCCCGCCTGGCGCGCCCGGGTTGACCTTCCCGGTCGCCACCACGCCGGCGATGTTGCTGCCCACCGTCCACATCGGTGGCCCGAGGAACCCGGCGGCGAGGCTGCGTGCCGAGCCCTCCACGTCGGTGCGGAACAGCTCCCCCGTCCCGGTAAGCACATACCGGCCAGCGTCGTCCCGGCGGACCAGGCCGTAGACCGCCGCCGCGGCCAGTACCCGGCCGAGCGCGTCCGGGTCGGCCCCGGTCTCGGCCGCCAGTTCGGCCACCGGGCGTGGCCCGGCGGCGATAATGTCGGGGACCCCTAATCTGGCCAGGACGAGCGCGACCTGGGCCATCAGCAGGCCTTCGAGGAAGATGCTGGCCCGCTCCCCGTCCGCACCGTGGCCGAGCATCTCCGCATGCAGCGTCATCCGTGGCTCACTCACCGGCCAGGCTCCTTCCGTCGACGCGCTTCCGACGAGCTGACCCCACCGCGGTCCAGTCCACACTCTCCCGGGCCGCCGTGTAAATGGCCCCTTCTAACCCCGCTACGGCGCAGGCAAAGACCTGCATCCTTCGGGCAGCAACGCCCCGGTCCCTTTACAGACCGCGCGGGTTGGTCAAGCATCACGAGTATCGCTACTGGACTGCCTCTAATCTCAGTGAGCTCCCGGCCTCGCTGACGCCGCGGCTTACCTGCGGTGCGATGCCTGGCCGGGGGCTCGGGGCCCTGCGGCTGGGCGCAGGTCTGGTGGGAGTGAACCCGTCGCCCCGGCCGAGCACCCAGGAGCCCGCGATGCCTGAGCCCGGAGTCACGCCAGTGCAGTGGATCGTGCGCGTCGGAGGGGACCGTGACGCTGTTAACACCAACGGGGGACGAGCCAGCGAATCTGGGCTCGGGAGGATCTCCCGGCCGGCGGGTTCCGCCCGGACTGGCCGCGCTGGCCGCCCAGTTCCCCGGGCTGCGGGTCGAAGAGATGCTGTGCCACGACGGCAAGTCGCTGGTGGCCGCCGGGCACGCGGGCGATCAGCCGGTGGTCATCAAGGTGCTGGCCGATGGCGATCCGTCCTGGCGGCACCGGCAGCGTCACGAGATCGGCGTGTACCAGATCTTCGCCGAACATCCCCCGCCGGTGCGCGTGCCCCGGCTGGTGCACACCGACGGTCACCGCATCGTCGTGATGGAGCGCCTGGAGGGCACCACGCTCGGCACCGGTCGCTACCCCAGGGTCCTCACCGGGCCCGAGGTTCGCGCGGCGGTCAGGCTGGTCGGCCGGCTGCATGGCTGGCAGCCGCTGCCTGACGGGTTCCGGCCCGTGTTCGCCTACCACAAACGGATCGCCCGCTACCACGCCGCCGGGTACTTCACCGAGGACGACCGGCGGGCGCTGGAGCGGCTGCTGGCCCGGTGCGGCCAGCCCTGGCAGCTCAACCACGGCGACCCGCTGCCCGGCAACATGGTCTTGCTGCCCAGCGGCGAGTGGGCGCTGCTCGACTGGGAGTTCACCGGCCTGTTCCTGCCCGGGTTCGACCTGGCGATGCTCAGCGTGCTGCTGGCCGGCACGCCCGGCGCCGCTGCCCTCCTTGAGGACGCGGTCCGCCGGACCGGCGCCGACGAGGCTTACCTGGTCAACCTGGCCGTCGTGCTGTCCAGGGAGCGCCGCATCCACCTCACGCTGCCCGAGGACCATCCGCTGCGGCTGGCCCGGCTGCCGGCCATCGACGCCGCCTGGGCGCGGGCCAGGGAACGGCTCCGGGCGGCCGCCGGGCGGCGGTTATTCGCACCTGCTGGACGCTGAGACGCGCATGCGCGAAGAGGGCCGCGGTCAGGGCAGCATCCCGTCCACCCGGCGGATGACCTCCCGGCAGAGTTCCCCTACCTCCGCAGGGTCGTCGGTGAACTGCGAGGGCTTGATGCAGAAGGTGGTGAAACCGGCCGCTGCCTGCGGCGGTATCGCCTCCAGGGCCTGGCCGAGATCGGCCACGGCGGCCGGGCCGCCGAACACTGCCCTGGTCCCGCCGACCAACTCCAGGCTGCGCATGTCCCGGCCCGCCGCGCGCATCGCGGCACGAGAGCCGTGCCATCTCCTCCGGCGCGGGGCGGCCAAGCGGGTTGAACCCGTCGCCGTAGGCGACGATCCGCCCGAGCATCCGCCGGTGCAGGCCCGCCCCGCCCAGCCACAACCGCGGGCCCCCGGGCCGGAACGCCTTCGGCTCGAGGTAGACGTCGTGGAAACGGTAGTGCTCGCCCGCGAACGAGGCCGGGGTGTCCCGCCACAGCACCCGCCAGGCCGCCAGGTGCTCATCAAGCAGGTCGCCGCGCCGCCGGAACGGAACGCCGAGCGCCGCGTACTCCTCCTCCAGCCAGGACACCGTGGGCTGGACGACCAGCCGCCCCCCGCTGAGCAGGTCGAGCGAGCCCAGTTCGCGGGCGAGCAGCAGCGGGTGCCGCAGCGGTGCGATCACCGCGCTGGCGACCAGCCGGATCCGCGTGGTCACGGCCGCGATCGCGGAAAGGAGCACCAGCGAGCTTGGCCACGGCGTGGCGGGATCCTGGTTGCCCGGCAGTGCGTACTCGCGGGGGTTGGCCATCAGCCCGTTGGCGTTCGCGGCAGGACCAAGCACGATGTGCTCGCTGATCATCACCGAGTCGAACCCGGCGTCCTCGGCCTCGCGTGCCCAGCGCACCAGGCGCCCCAGGTCGCGCCCGCTGGTCATGGTCCAGTTCTCGCTGAGAATCAGACACATCTTCGGACTAGGCATCAGCAGTCCTCTCTGGAGCCCGGCCGACAGGGCCAAGGCCCCGTGACGAAGGAACGGGGCCTTGAGCCAGCGGGGGGTTCCGGGGGGTCGCTCCCCCGGGCTAACGCTTTGGCGGGCGGATGCCGCGGAACTCCCAGTCCCCGCCGAGTGCGGTGGACCGGACCTCCTCGCTTTCCGTCGGCTGCGCACCCAGGTCGCCGGGCACCGGCAGCGGCCCGGCCACGACGTGGTTGCGCAGCCGCCCGAGCCCTTCCACGTCGACCTCGACGACGTCCCCCGGCTGCACCGGGCGGGAGCCTGCCGGGGTGCCGGACAGCAGCACGTCTCCCGGGTAGAGCGTGATGGTCCGGGCAATGTCGGCGACCAGGTAGTGCATGTCCCACTGCATCTCGTCGGTGGACCCGTCCTGCGCCAGCGCGCCGTTGACGTAGGTGCGCAGCCGCTTGCCGCGGAAGTCCCAGCCGGTGACCAGCCCCGGCCCGAGCGGCGCCATCGTGTCCGAGCCCTTGACCCGCAGCATCGACCCGGCGTCGGTGTCGCGGAAGTCGTGCAGGCCGAAGTCGTTGCCGATCGTGTACCCGGCGATGTACTCCCCTGCCTGCGCGGCCGGCACGCCACGGCAGGTGCGCCCGATCACGATGGCCACCTCGCCCTCGTAGTTGAGGTACTTGCAGTTCGCCGGGCGTACCACGGCGCCACCGTGGCCGACCAGGGCGGAGACCGGCTTGTGGAAGTAGGTCGGGGCGGGCGGCAGCGTGGCGCCGAACTCGGTCACCCGGCTGTGGTGGTTCAGGTGCACCGCGATGATCTTGGTGGGCAGCACCGGGGGCAGGTGCACCGCCTGCGCCGCCGCCACCCGGCGCCCGTCCCCGGCGACCAGGTCGCCGCCCTCGCGCCGGACCTGCACGGCGGCACCATCCAGCAAGATCCTGCGCAGTTCAACCATGAGACCAGCCTCCGGAGGGCCGGTCGAACCAGAGGTGGATCTGGCCCGTGCCCACCGAGTTTTCATAGTCGCTATACGCACGCGCGGGGGCGGTCACCGTCCCTTCCCCGAGCGCCGCCACCATCATCAGGTAGTGCGCGAACCGGGCCTCCGGGCGTACCTTCAGGAACTCTGGCATCGTGGCGATCACCTTGGCGTGCTCCCCCGCCTGCAGCCACGCAATCCGCTCCAGGTCCGCCGCGCGTGCCTCGGCGGTCCTGATGTGCACCGTGTCGCTGGCCTCGTGCGCGCGCAGTTCCCGCAGCGACCAGAACGTGTGGGACATCGCGCCCGAGGCCAGCAGCAGGACCGTGCGGTCCGTCTGCCGTACGGCCGCGCCGAGCGCCCGCCCCGCCCGCAGGAAATCCTCGGTGTCGCCGGTCTGCGCCGTGCTGACCGAGATCCACCGCTTGCCGAGCCCGCGGCCGAGGTAGTGCCACAGGTTGACGGTGGCGTAGTGCGTGGGCAGGCACGGGTCATCGATGGCGGTGATCCAGGTTCCGTGCCGGTCAGCCTGGCCGGCGATGGCATGCGCGAACTCCGGGTCGCCCGGCCAGTCGTAGGGGATCCGGGACATGCCGCGCGGCAGTTCGTCGGACGTGAAAAGCCCCGCCCGCATCGCCTGGGCGGCCACGACGAACTCCACGGTGGTGTGCCAGTGCGAGTCGAGCACCACGACCGTGTCGTAGTCCAGCGCCTCGAAGACCTCCGCGCGGAGCCGTTGCAGGCCCGGGACCAGGCTGATCTCCTTGCCCTCGTTCAGTTCGAGCCGCTCGGAGTACGGCAGCATGATCGTGGGCACATGGGCCAAGAGCCCCGCGCCGGCAACCTCACCCATCCGGGCTCCACCCCTGTCCTGCGTAGACGGTGTTCTTGACGTCGCTGTAGAAGTCGAAGCTCCAGGTGCCGCCCTCGCGGCCGATGCCGGACAGCCCGGCGCCGCCGAACGGCGCGGCCAGGTCGCGGACGAAGAAGCAGTTGACCCAGACGGTGCCGGCGACCAGCCTCGCCGATACCCGCTGCGCCCGTACCTTGTCGCCGGTAAACACGGTCGCCGCCAGCCCGTAGGGCGTGTCGTTGGCCAGCGCGACGGCTTCGGCTTCGCTGGTGAAGGTCTGCAGTGTGAGCACCGGGCCGAACACTTCCTCGGTGAGGATCTCCGCGCCGGGTGCCGCCCCGCCGAGCAGGGTCGGGAGGTAGTACAGGCCGCCGAGGCTGGGGTTGACCGCCCCGCCGAGCAACGGGCGGGCGCCGGCCACGATCGCCCGCCGCACGTAGCCGTCCACCCGGTCCAGGTGCGCGCGGGTGATGTTCGGCCCGATGTCGGTCGCCTCGTCGCGGGGATCGCCCTGGCGCAGCGTCCCCGCGCGGACCGTGAAGCGCGCGGTGAACTCGCCGGCGACCGCCTCGTCGACCAGCAGCCTGGTGCCGGCCAGGCACACCTGGCCCGCGTTGTCGAACTGGCCGACCGCGTGGCCGACGGCCAGGTCCAGGTCGGCGTCGGCGAACACGATCAGCGGCGATTTCCCGCCGAGTTCCAGCGAGACCGGCGTGAGCTGCGCGCCGGCCGCGGCGGCGACCTGGCGGCCGGTGGCCACCGAACCGGTGAAGGCGACCCGGGCCAGATCCGGGTGCGCCACCAGCGGCGCTCCCGCCTCCGCGCCCAGGCCCTGGACGACGTTGAACACGCCGTCAGGCAGCCCGGCGTCCCGGGTGATGTCCGCGAGCAGGCTGGCGGTCAGCGGCGCCCACTCGGGCGGCTTGGCGACGACCGTGTTCCCGGCCGCAAGCGCGGGCGCGATGCGCCAGGTCGCGAGCATCAGCGGGGCGTTCCACGGGGTGATCACCGCGGTGACGCCGGCCGGATCCCAGGAGACCCGCTCGGCGTGCCCGGAGACCTCACGGTTCCCCGGGTCGAGGTGGCCAAGCCAGTCGGCGAAGAACTCGAAGTTGTGCGCCACCCGGGGCATCACGCTGCGCCGGTGCGAGCGCAGCAGCGAGCCGTTGTCGCAGGTCTCGACCTGGGCAAGCTCCTCGATGCGGGCCCGGACCCCGGCGCCGATCGCGCGCAGCACGGCGGCGCGCTCGGTCCGGCGGGGTCGCCGCCCAGCCGGTGAATGCCGCCTTCGCGGCGCTGACCGCGCCGGCGACCTCGGCCGGCCCGCCGCGGGCCACCTCGGCGATGGGGGCCTCGTCTATCGGGGAGAAGTCCGTAAACGTGGCGGCCGAGGCGACGCGGCGGCCACCGATCCAATGGCGGGTGTCCACCGCGACGCCGGCCACGTGCGGCGTGCTCGTGGGCAAGCAGATCACCACCCGTAGGTCGTTTGGACCCAAAATACTTGCCCTAAAATATCGTGTGCCGGCCGCAGGCGGTCAAGGGGCGCCCTGGGCGAGGGGCCAGCGCCGGCGCCGCGGCGCGGCGGGGACCGTGGCCGCCCGGTTACCGGGCTGGCGGGACCGGCACACCGCGCTCGGCGAGCAGGCGGCCGCCGTCCCAGGTGACTCCGACCTGGCGGTAGTAGCCGGCGATGATCTCGCGGACCTCGAGGCGGGCGAGTTCCTCGGTGGGCGAGTCGAAAAGCTCCAGCGTGGCGTCGCCGCGCCAGGCCGGGCCGGCCTCGACGCTGGCGCTACCCGAGGCGATCAGCTCGTCGAGGGAGTCGGGCGCCCCCTTCTCGATCGAGGGCATCCACCGGTGATGCGCCATCGGATGGGCGTTGACGAAACCGTTGCCGGCCGACGGCTCGCGCAGGGTCACCACCGCCTGGGCGAGGCGCCGGTCGGCGGCGGCGAGCGTGCCCGCGAACCGGCCGCCCGGCGCGATCCGCGGCGCGGCGCGGCCGAACGGGTGCGGCCTGGTCTGGTGGATGGACCCGAGCTTCTTGGGGTAGCCCTGGTGCAGGCCGCGCACCAGGGCAAAGTCGGCATCCACCCAGATGTAGACGCAGCGCGAGTACAGTCGCCCGGCGAAGCTGCACCGCACCACGGCGAAGCACTCCCGGTACTGTGCCCGGACCGGATCGAGCAACTCCTCGCCGGTCTCGCCGCAGGACTGCCAGTCGGCCCAGATCAGCGCCACGGCGCCGGGGTCGTCGAGCGCGGGCTCCAGCGGGGCGGGCAGGAGTTCGGCGACCCGGGCCGGGTCGGTGCGGTACTCCACGGTGAGCAGGTCACCGGAGTAGTGCCAGGGCGGCTCGGGCAGCAGCGACGACCGCCCGGTCGCGGTCCTGGGGTAGAAAAACCCGGCCAGGTCGCTCATGGGCGCTCCTAGGTCGTTTGTATCCGTACGATCATGGATGCTAGACGCAGGGATTCATTCCCGCCAGGCTGGATGCCCCGCGCCGCCGCGCCCAGAGGGAGGACACTGTGCCGGACCCGACCGACGTCGCCACCGTTTCCGAGCGGCTCAGGGAGCAGGGGATCGATGTGGTCCGGGTGTCCTATCCGGACATGATCGGCGTGGACCGCGGCCGGGACGTGCTGCTCGGCGAGCTTGGCCCGGCGGTCAGCCACGGGCTGGCGTTCTGCCGGGCGGTGTACCACACCTCCCCCATGGGTGACGTGGTGCCGGTGCAGGGCGGCCTGGAAGAAGGCCTGCCCGACATCACCGTCCGCCCCGACCTGAGCACGCTGACGCCGCTGCCGTGGGAGCAGGGGGCGGCGTGGTGCCTCGGCGACGCCGTAACCCCCGACGGCGCGCCCGCGCCGGAATCGCCGCGCACCGTGGCCCGCCGGGTGGCCGAACGGGTCGCCAGCCTCGGCTACACCCTCGTCTGCGGTCCCGAGCTTGAGTTCTACCTGTGCGAGCCCGCGCCAGGCGGCGGCTGGCAGCGGTACGCCAACGACCTGGGGAACGTGTACGTGGTCGGCCGCAAGGGCGACCCGCAGGGCGTGCTCCTGGACATGCTGCGGCAACTGCGGGACGCGGGGCTGCGGGTCACCGCGGCCAACCACGAGTTCTCGCCCGGCCAGTTCGAGATCAACCTCGGCCATTCCGAACTGGGCGACGCGGCGGACCGGTCGTTCCGGCTCAAGTCGGCGGTGCAGGAGGTCGCCAGGCACCGCGGCCTGCTGGCGACGTTCATGGCCAAGCCGTTCAACGACGAGGGCGGGTCCGGGTTCCACGTGCACGTCTCGGTGGCGGACTCCTCCGGGGAGAACGTGTTCGGCGACCCCGGCGGCCCGGACGGGCTGTCGGCGGCCGGCCGCCATGCCATCGGCGGGGTCCTGGCACACGCCCGGGCGCTGAGCGCGCTGCTCAACCCGACCATCAACTCCTACAAGCGGTTCGGGCCCGACACCCTCGCACCGTGGCTGATCGACTGGGGCCTGGACAACCGCAGCGCGATGGTCCGGATCCCGCCGGAGCGGGGTGCCGCCGCCCGGATGGAGGTCCGCCTCGGCGACGCCACCGCCAACCCCTACCTGGCCATGGCCGCCGTCGGCGCAGCCGTCTACCTGGGCATCACCGGCAAGGTGGAGCCGCCCGCCAAGCTGGAGGGCTACGGCTACGACCCGTCGCGGGCCGAACTCCTGCCGCAGCGGCTCGGGGATGCTCTCGACGCACTGGAAGCGGACACCGGCCTTGCCGAGGTGCTCGGCGAGTACTTCGTGACCTCGTTCCTGGCCTACAAGCGGAACGAGATCGAGCGGTTCGAGCGGTTCGTCACCGACTGGGAGTTCCGCGAGTACGCCTACCACCTCTGACCCTTCCCGCGCCTGGCGCCTGCGGTGCGCTCCTTGCGTATCTCCCGCAGGTATGGCAGGAAGTCCACGTGAATGGCGTCACTGCCGGGACGGGCATACCGGCGGGCGGTCGCCGTGCGGTACCTGGCGATCTCGCGGTTCATCTCCGGCTCAGGTGGCAGAGCCGCCCGGCCTTCCAGCAGATCCGCGACCCACTGTGACTGGGCCTCGGCTACCGGCATGATCGCCCCGATCGGCTGGACGAGCCCGATGAAGTACAAGCCGGGCAGCGCCGGCGGGACGACTCGATGGTAGAGCGGGATCTCGCCGCCGCGAGCGCCGATGAGCGACTCCCGGAGAAACGGAAAGCTGATCTTGTATCCCGTGCAGTAGATCACCACCTCGACCTGCTCGGTGCTGCCGTCGCGGAAGTGGACGCGGTCCCGCTCGAACCTGTCGATGGCGGGCTTGATGACGATCTCACCGCGCCGCAGCCCGCTCAGCAGGCTGTCCGAGATCGCCAGAGGACCGCACAGCAGCCGGTGACCGGGCTTGGGCAGCCCATACTTCGTCGCACTGCCCTGGGCGATCCGCACCAGCAGTGCCACGACAAAGCGCCGCAGCCAAAGCGGCATCATCGTGCCCGCGCGCATGAGCGTCAGGTGGTCGGCGGGCCTGCCCGGCCAGGTACCTCGGGATGACATGGGCACCGGCCCGCATGGCAATCAGGGTGCGCGCGGCGACGCGGGAACAATCTGCCGCGGCGTCGCAGGCGGAATTCCCGATGCCGAGGACGAGAACACGCTTCCCGGCAAAAGGCTCGGGCGCACGGTATTGATGGGAATGAATCTGTTCACCGGCAAAAGTGCCAGCACCTGGGAAGGCCGGTTCCGGGTACCGGGGATCCCAGTGGTGGCCGTTTGCGACGATCACGGCGCCGTAGCGCCCGGTGTACTCCGCTCCGGTATCCCGCCGCCGGGCAGTGACGTCCCAGCCGCCGCCGGGTGCTGGCTCTGCCCTGGTCACCTCGGTCCGGAACCGGATCCTCCCGCGGAAACCAAAGTGATCGACGAAGTCATCGAGGTACTGCGCGATCATCTCGTGGCTCAGGTAGTCCGGGTAACCGTCCGGCATCGGGAACGCCGCGTACTGCATGCCACGCTTGGACGATTTCGCGTGCAAGGAGCGGTACGCGGAGGACATTCCGTTGTCATTGTTGTAACGCCAGTTACCACCGGCCGAGGAGCCCGCCTCGAAACAGTCGAAGGGAATGCCGCGGCTGTGCAGGGCCTGGCACGCCGCGATCCCCGACGAACCCGCGCCGATGACGCACACGCGGCGCATCAGGCCCCTCGCCATGGTGACCGGCAGCTCATCAGCATGCGTTCACGCTAGGGCGGCCCGCACGGCGTTGGCATCGGTGGAATTGCCGGCTACCGGCGCATGTAGCGGGCACGACTAATCCCCCGGGCGCCGGGGCCGGGGGACCGGCCGTGGCAGCGGCAGCCTTGGTGAGTCCGGAACCGTCCGGGGTCGTCCGGCCCTTCCAGTGACCTGGTGCTCTGTGTCCCGGCTTGTACGGTGGAGGTCAGCCAGCTCATCGGCGTTGCTGCTCACATTTGCTGCTTGGCATCAATGGCCGAATGTCCGGGAGGGCAGGCCAGGTGACGCGGTGCCCGCAGCCGATCTTGAACGCCACGCCCAGTCCGGTTTTCCGGCGAGGCAGGAGAGGAGCCGTATGGGATGTCTGGCTCAGTGGTCCACGGCCGCCGCTGCGATATCTGGCCTCATAGCCACGAACGTGGCTGCGCGGACGCGGGCTGCTGACGGCTGGCGGGCGCCGCGGCGAGGAATCCCCTTAAGCCTGGCCGTGGTGGGGGTGTCCGTCGCGCTGAGCGCGTGCGGTTCCGCACCGGCGATGGCACCGGGAACGGCCTCAATCGTGTCCGCGCCCGTGCGGATCGCTCACACCAGGCTCGGCGCCATCGGGTACCGGGTCGTCGGGACCGGCCCCCCGCTGGTCTTGATCATGGGCTACGCCGGGACCATGGAGGTCTGGGATCCGCGGCTGGTTCACGACCTCGCCCGGCACAACCGCGTGGTGATGTTCGACAACGCCGGGGTGGGCCGTACCCAGCCACTGCCCGGAGAACGGACCGCGACACTCACCATCGGCGCCATGGCCGACCAGACCAGTGCGCTCATCGACACCCTCGGCCTGGGCAGGCCGGACGTACTGGGCTGGTCGATGGGCGGCATGATCGCCCAGGCCCTGGCGGTCCTGCACCCTGCCCAGGTGCACCGCCTGGTGCTGTGCGCCACCTACCCCGGGACCGGCACGGTCGTGCCCTCGCAGTCGGCAATCCAGACCGGCAGCCTGTTCCCCGCTAACCAGGCCGGCGCCTACAACGCGTTCACAGCAGCGATCTCGGAATACCCAGCTGCCTCCGCCGCCCCCGCCGATGCGAAAACGGCTCAGGCGGCCGCCGTAACCAAGTGGTGGGACGGCACCGACGCTACCGGACGCAAGATCACCAGCATCTCAGTGCCTGCGCTTATCGCCGACGGCACCGCCGACCAGCTCGACCCGGTCGCCAATGACCACACCCTCGCCCGCCTCATCCCCCGGTCAAGACTGGTGCTCTACCCCGATGCCGGGCACGGGTTCCTGTTCCAGGAAGGACCGCGCTTCGCTGCCTTCATCGAATCGTTCCTGACCGGGCACCCAAGCTCGTAGCGGCAGGGACCTTCTAGTGAGGAACCACTTTCGCCCGGCCCGGTTCACACAAGGAGGTCTCTGTGCGACTCATCGGTCAACCAGGAAGGACATCAGCGGGCCTGTTGATCATGGGAGAAGTACCGTAGGAGCGGCCAAAACCCAATGATCATCGGTGTCAGTGCGGCAGGCCGGCTCCTGGGGCCGGGTCAAGGGCCGAACGTGGTGGTAAGGGGAACGGTCCGGCCCGTGGCGGCGGCGCGCTGCGCGGCCAGCATGATCTCCAGCACGTGCCGGGCCCTGGCGGCGCTGGGCAGCGGCTGCGTCCCGGCGTCCAGGCAGTCGGCCAGGTGCTCCACCAGGGATGCGCGGGCCAGCACCTGGGTCCGGTCCGCGCGGGTCTCGGCGTCCAGTGAGTGCGGGGTGACCCAGCCAGGCAGGCCGGGCGCGGCGTCCACCCGGAACAGTTCGATCGGCAGCTGGCCGCGGCCGTAGGCGGTATCGGGCCGGTTCACCACCAGGGTGCCGCCCAGCCCGAAGACCTCCATCTCGGGGCTCCGGGTGGCCATCACCGTGAAGCTCGCGTCCACCACGGCGAACGTGGCGTCGCCGAAGTCCAGCAGGAGCAGGTTGTTGTCGGGCTCGGTGACCGGGATCTCCAGTCCGTCGAACGGGCCGCCGCGGGCCCGCCGTACCGGCGCGGTGACCCCGGACATCGCCGCCACCGCCCGGGCCGGGCCAAGCATGGCGGTGATGCGGTCGAGCCCGTAGACGCCCATGTCAAACAGCGGCCCGGCCCCCTTGGCGTAGAACCAGGATGGGTCGGCGGGCCAGGCCATGGCGGCTGGCCCGCCGTGAGAGGACTGCACCCGGGCGAACGCCACCTTGCCGATGGCACCCTCACCGATCAGCCGCCGCGCCTGCGCCCACTCCCGCTTCAGGATGTCCATCGGCGCGCAGACGATCAGCAGGCCGCCCTGCGCGGCGGCCTCGATCAGCTCGTCGGCCTGCGCCAGCGTGGACGCCAGCGGCTTCTCGGTGACCAGGTGCTTCCCGGCGGCCAGGATGCGCAGTGACGTCTCGTAGTGCGCGGCGATCGGGGTCAGGTTGACCACCGCGTCGACGTCGCCGCGGGCGAGCATCTCGTCGAGGTTGTCGCAGACCACGGGGATATCCCAGTTCCGCGCCACCTGCTCCGCCCGGGCCCGGGTCCGGCTGGCTATCGCGGTCACCGCCACCCGGCCGCGCAGCCGCCGCAGGCCGGGCAGGTAGCCGGGCTCGACGGTGGCGATCATCCCGGCACCCAGGATCCCGACACGCAGCGGGTCCTGGGGGCTGCGGGTGGCAGGGCCGGGCACGGCCACGTGGCCACCTCCTCCGCTGGCTCCCATGGGGTCGGTGCAGTCTACGGGCCCGGTACCGTCACACCCGGCTCCCCTCACTCAGGTCGGCAAGGTGGGTGCTCGCCGACCGCCTGGCCCGCAGCACGAACGTGGACGCGAAGCCGACCACGAGCAGCGCGAGCGCGAGCCACGGGGCCCAGATCGTCGGGCTGGTCACCTTGTAGAACGAGCCGAAGATGGCGGCCGCGGTGATCACGATGCCGATCACGGCCGAGATGACCAGCGACACCCGGCGCGCGGAGGTCGCGAAGCTGCGCAGCGAGCCGACCGACATCAGCAGGTACACCACCACCAGGGCGAAACCGCCGAACGTGGACCCCCAGGCGAACAGCGCGAAGTAGTGCGGCGTGGCCGGCAGCGCGAACAGCCCGGTCCAGAACTGGTTGATCAGCAGGGTCACGATCGCCGCCGCGATCACGAAGGCCGCCGCGCCGAGCGGTGCCCCGTTCCGCTTGGAGGTGAGGGCCAGCGGCGCGGGGACCCTGCGGTCGCGGCCCATGGCGAAGATGCCACGGGAGGCGGACACGGCGCAGCCGATGGCGACGGCCAGCATGTCGAACAGCACCACGAGTTCGAGCAGCCGGTCGATCCAGGTACCGCCGTACCCGCCCGCCTTGGCGGGAGCCCCGAGTGCGAAAAGCGGCGCCGCCGCGGCGGAGGTGATCGCGTTGAGGCTGTAGTGGAACCCGGCCACCTCGACGTAGGTGGCGAGCACGTAGAAGACGGTGGCGATGCCGGCCGCGGCCATCACCGCGATCGGGATCTCCCGCCGCGGGCTGGGCGTCTCCTCGGCCAGGTTCGCCGCGGTCTCGAACCCGACGAACAGCAGCACCCCGTACAGCATGCCGAAGAAGATGCCGGACCAGCCGTCCGCCGCCGACGACGGGTTGAACGGCTTGAGGCTGTTCGCGGAGCCCAGCTTCACGATGACGCTGATGAAGAAGATGGTGACCACGACGATCGACACCAGCGCCAGGGCAAGCTGACTGCGGGTGGACACCCGCACGCCGAAGTAAAGGATGCCGGCGATCACCACGATCAGGATCAGCGTCCACAGCCACGACGGCAGCGGATTCACCCCGAACTCGGACTGGATCGTGCTCTGCAGGTACCCGCCGATGAGCAGCAGCAGGCCGGTGAGCAGCACGGTCACCCCGCCGTAGTAGAGCCAGCCCGCCGCGGTGCCGACCCGCTCCCCGAGCCCGCGGGTCACGTAGTCGTACAGCGACCCGGCCGCGTGTATCTCCCTGGCGTAGTTCGACACGATCCAGCCCAGCGCGAACACGCCGACCGCGGCCAGGAGCACCGACAGCGGCGAGGCGACCCCGCCGCCCTTGCCCGAGGCGCTGATCACGCCGACCACCAGCGGGATCACGAAGGCCGAGGAGAAGACGGGGCCCATGAACCCCACCGACTGGGCGATCACGTCGGGGAGCGACAGGACTTTGGCCCCTAGGCGCTCGTAGGCCGGCTCCGGACTTCCCATCGTTTCCTCCCTGACATTTTCATGCGTTACGCCTGCCGGGGAACCGGGCAGTGCCCCTCAGGCCGGAATCCGCAATACCCTCCCGGCGTTGCCGCCGAAGATCGCCGCAGCGTCGGCATCCGGCAGGCCGAGAGCATCGATGTCGGCGATCGTGTCCCCGACCACGGTGGGGCCCCCGAGCGGCATGTCCGTCCCGAACAGCACGTGGTCCGCGCCGAAGAACTCCACCGCGCAGCGGACCGCGTGAGCCGCGCCGAACATCGCCGTGTCGGCGTAGAAGCCGCGGAAGTAGTCCATGGGGTCCCGCTTCAGGCCGGCCAGGATGCCCGCCCGGCCGGGGTCCTCCAGCGGCGACGCGAGTCGCCCGGCGAAGTGCGGCACCATGGCTCCCGCGTGATGAGTGATCACCCGCAGCCCCGGGTAGGCGTCGAAAACCCCCGAGTACACCAGCCGCGCCATGCACGCCGACGTCTCGTACGGCCAGCCCAGGGACCACCAGATGCCGTACTTGGACCGGCTCTCCACCGGGTAGTCCGGCCAGGCCGGGCTGCGCGTGGGGTGGATCCAGACCGCGCCATCCAGGCGGGTCACGGTGTCGAAGACAGGCGCGAAACGCCGCTCATCCAGCGGCGCGCCACCAACGTTGGTGTGCAGTTGGGTGCCGAGCGCGCCAAGCTGGGCGATGGCCCGGTCGAGTTCCCCGGCGGCGGCCTCGATGTCGTTCATCGGCAGCGCGGCGCTGAACCCGGCGAACCGGTCCGGGTGCGCCCGGACCAGTTCGGCCAGTTCGTCGTTGGCGGCACGGGCCAGGTCAAGCGCTACGGCGGGGCCGCCGAGTTCCTCCAGTGGCGGGACCGCCAGCGTCAGCACCTGCCGGTAGTCGCCGAACTGGTCCATCACCCGCCACCGGGCATCCAGTCCTGTCAGCGCGGGGTCCTCGTGAATCCAGGGCTGGTAGCCGAGGATCCGGTCGCTGACGGCGCCGCCTGACATGATCGACTCCAGGCGCCGCGCGTACCCGGGCGGGAGGATGTGAGCGAAGGCGTCGATCTTCCTCACGTCCGTCCCCTCGGCATCGGCCGGTGCGGTTGCCGGGATCGTATGGAAGCGAACGATCCGGTGTCAAGGGGCGGGCATAACGGCCTAGCTGCCTGTGCGGGCCGCGTGGCGTGGGGCCGGGGTGTCCCCGGCCCCACGCGGTGGTCGGTGCGGTCAGAGCGGGAACAGATCGACCTGGCCATGCAGGTTGTTGTGGCCGGGCACGCCGACCAGGGTGGTGGTGCCGGCGATGGCTATGCTGCGGCCGAGCATGTCGCTGCGCGCCCCGGCGGGGTCGGTGAACTTGGCCTTCTGGGTCCAGTGGGTTCCGGTGCGGACGAACTCGTAGGCGGCGCCGGTCTGGCTGTTGGCGAAGTCCGCGCCGGCGACCGCGGTGTTGCCGGAGACGGCGACAGCATCCTGGCCGATTCCGCCCACCGGCCGGCCGCCGGCGGGGGTGAGCGCCGCTTGGCGGGTCCACCGGCTGCCGGCTTGCACAAACACGTAAGCGGCGTCCGCTCCGGGCACCCCGATCAGTGCGGTGGTTCCCGAGAGGCCGACCGAGCGGCCGAACAGGTCGCCCGTCTGGCGGTGCGGGCCGACCACCGCCGCCTGCTCGGTGAACTGGGTCCCGGACTGGGTGAAGATGTAGGCCTCGCCGGTGAAGCCATCTTGCTGGGGCGCGCCGACCACCGCGCGGTTCCCGGAGAATGCCAGGGCCCAGCCGAAGGTGTCGAACCCGACGCTGTTGGAGCCGGTGAACTTCGCCGTTTGCGCCCAGGTGGCGCCGGTGCGGGTGAACCCGAAGACCGCGCCCTGTTCCCCGCTGTCTCCCGGCGCCCCCACCAGCAGGGTCTGCCCCGACAGGCCTACCGAGAAGCCGAAGGACTCACCCACGACATTGTCCAGCGAGTCGGGGAGCAGCAAGGCCTGCTGGGACCAGGTGGTGCCGTGGCGCACGAACACGTAGGCGCCACCGATCCCGTGGAAGCTCCGCAGCGCGTTGAGGCCCCGGTCCACGGCCCCGATCACGGCGGTGTTGCCATCGATGGCGACTGCGTTGCCGAAGCCGTCCCCGGGGAAGGCGTCGGCGGCAGTGAGCCTGGCCTGCTGCACCCAGCCCTGAACGCCGCGGGTGAACACGTACACCGCTCCGGTGTGGTGGTGCGCGGTTGTAGCGCCTACCAGCGCGGTGTTGCCCGACACAGCGACAGAGAAGCCGAAGAAGTCCTGCTGGCCGTCTGTGGGCACCAGGCTGGTGGCCGCCTGGACGTGCCCGGCGGAGCCGTGCCAGGTCGAGCCGCGCCGGGCGTCAGGCCGTCCGAGTGCTGCCCGGACGGCCGCCCGCAGCCCGGCCGGCGCGTGCGCCAGGGTCCCCCGGGCCCCCGTTTCCGCCGGGTGCCGGGCCGCCCGTGGCGCCCGTGGCGCGGTGTGGCTGTGCTCGGCGGCGCCGGCCGGGGCGGCGGCCACGGCGGCCAGCAGTATCCCGGTGACGGGCAGCAGGCCGAGCCAGCCGAGGCGGGGTTTCCGCCTGGCCGGGCGGCGCGGCGCCCGGCCTGCGATCGTTTGCAGAGTCTTCACGATGTCTCCTCGACGTCAGGGCCCCCCGTTGCCTGGCCGAGGCCATGGGACCGCCCAGTACACGAAATCGCCGGGATGACCAGTTCACTACTCTCAGCGAACAGACCGATCCCGCTGATCGCGGCTGAGCCCGGCGAACCGGTCCGGGTGATAGCCGAGGATCCGGTCGCTGACGGTGCC
>CAVXMG010000045.1:0-184336 GCA_963762735.1 uncultured Actinomycetes bacterium
GCGTGAACGGCGTGTGAGTTTCGATGTCAAACCCCAGTACCGCCCCGCCGGTCATGGCCGCGCCCCTTACGCCCGGCCGTCCCCACATCCCGCGCCAGCAACGGATACGGGCTCGGCGTGTCCATCGCTCTGGCGCGAAGCCGGTCAGGCCGGGATCACGCGGACCGGGAGGGCCTTGAGGCCGTTGGTGAAGTTGGACCGGATCCGGCGCGGCTCGCCGGCCAGCTCGAACCGGGCCACCCGCCGGGCCAGCGCGGCGAGCACGATCCGCACCTCGAGCCGGGCCAGGTGGACGCCCAGGCACAGATGCGGGCCGCCCCGGCCGAAGCTCAGGTGCCGGTTGGGGGCACGCCCGACGTCGAACACGTCGGGGCCGGCGAACTCCGCCTCGTCCCGGTTGCCGGACACGTACCAGAGCACGACCTTGTCCCCCGCCCGTATCGCCGCCCTCCCAAGTTCGGTATCGCGCATCGCGGTCCGGCGCATGAAGTGGGTCGGGCAACTCCACCGCAGCACTTCGTCGGTCGCCGGGTCCAGCAGGGCGGGATCGGCCCGCAGCCGGTCCCACTGCTCCGGCTGCTCGCAGAACGCCAGCACCCCCTGGGCGATCGCGATCCTGGTGGTCTCGTTGCCCGCGATCACCAGGATCGAGAAGAAGTTGTCGAGGTCGGTCTCGCTCAGCCGGTCGCCGTCCACCTCGGCCCGCAGCAGCCGGGACAGCAGGTCGTCGCCGGGATCGCGGAGCCGGTCGGCCACGACCGTCCGGCCCAGGTCCCACAGTTGCTTGCCGTAGGGGCTGCGGAACGGGAACCGCCGGTAGGCGTCGGTGTCGTCGCGGCCCCAGACCACGTCGGTGATGTCCGGGTCGGTGTTGGCGATGAGCCGGTCGCCCAGGTCGATGAACGAGTCCAGGCCGGCCTCGGGCAGGCCCATGATGCGGGCCAGGACCCGGATCGGGACCTCCTTGGCGATGGCGTCCACGAAGTCGAATCCCGAGCCGGCCAGCACCGGCGCGGTGAGCGCGGCGTCAAGTACCTGCTCGGTGAGCCCCTCGACGAAGTGCTGGTAGACCGCGACCGCCCGGACCGAGAAGGCGCCGGACACGATCTTGCGCAGCTTGGTGTGCTCGGGCGGGTCGGTGTCGATGATCGTCCGCCGGGCCGCCATGTCCTCGTCGGTGGGCTCCTCGAAGGAGATGCCGCGTGCCGAGGAGAACGTTGCCACGTCCCGGCTGGCAGCGACAATGTCGGAGTAGCCACAGACGGACCAGAAACCCGAGTTCGGCGGCGCCTCGTCGTGCCAGGCGACGGGCGCGTCGCGGCGGAGCCGGGCGAACTCGGCGTAGGGCGCACCGCGCGCCCACATGTCGAGGTCGGTCAGGTCGACGGCTTGCGTCATGGCTTAGTAGTTTGGCACCAAACGAGATCGCCGGCAATCGGAGGCATCGCATGCGGGTCGTCGTCGTCCGCCACCACGAAGAGGACTCGGCTGGGTTCATCGGCGCCGCGTTCGAGGCACGCGGCGCGCGAACTCGCCGCGATCCTGTTCCCCAAGGAGGGCCCGCTGCCGGACCTCGCGGCGTGGCGCACATCGTCCTGCTCGGGTCCATCTGCTCGGTGTACGACGAGGGCGAGGCACGGGCCTGGATCGACGAGGAGCTGGCCTGGCTGCGCCGGGCGGACGCGGCCGGGGTGCCGGTACTCGGGATCTGCTTCGGCGCGCAGGTGCTCGCCGCCGCGCTCGGCGGCACGGTGGAGCACCGCCGGCCGGGCCAGGAGATCGGCTGGGTCATGGTCGACTCCGCGGACCCGGAGCTGATCCCGCCGGGGCCGTGGCTGGAGTTCCACCACGACCGGTGCCTGCCGCCGGCCCAGGCCACCGTGCTCGCCAGCAACGACCTGGGCGTCCAGGCGTACCGGCTCGGCAGCCACCTCGCCGTCCAGTTCCACCCCGAGGTGGACGGCGACCAGTTCCGGCTGTGGCTGGACGCTGGCGGGCGGGCCGAGATCGAGACGGCCGGGCTGGACCCGGACCTGCTGCTCGCGCAGACCATCGCCGAGGAGCCCGAAGCCGCGGCCCGGGCCGACCGGCTCGTCGCCTCGGCATTGCGGATCGCGGCCGAGGCGCGGGCCGGTTGAGCCCTGCGGGCCCGGGCAACCACGGAGAATCGTTCGGCCGAATAATCGCGTCGCTGGTGCCGGCGGTCAGCTTTCCTCGACCGCGCGGATGATCGTCCGCAGCAGCGACGCGAGCTGGTCCTTCTCGCGTTCGGACAGGCTGGCGCTGACGAACGCCTCGCCCATGTTGAACGCGGGGAACAGCCGCTCGATCACGCCCAGGCCCTTGGGCTCCAGGCTGACCAGCACCAGGCGGCCGTCCGACTCGTGCGCCCGGCGCCTGGCCAGGCCGCGCTTTTCCAGCGTCTTCAGCACGCCGGTGAGGGTGCCCTTGGTGACCCCGGCCTCGGCGGCCAGGTCCCTGGTCTGCTGCTCGCCCCAGATCCACAGCACGAACAGCACGGTGAACGCGGCCCAGGACAGGTCCTCATCCGCAAGCACCTTGCGCTCCATGCGATTGCGGATCACGTTGGCGGCGCGGTAGATGTTCGACACCGCGGCCATGGCGGCGAAGTCCAGTCGCTGGTCCCCGATGCGGGCGCGGATGTCCCGCTCGGCCTGCATGAGGTCGCTGGCGTTGCTGGCGGCGAGGCGGCGGGGCATTCCACGATGGTACGTGGCGCGGTTCACCGGAAGCCTCGCCGCTGCATGTACACCAGGTGCTGGAACGGCTGTGGCGACGATGCGGCATCCGCGTCGCCCGCGGCCAGCGCCTTGTTGATCAGCCTGGCGAGCGTCTGGACGGTGTCCACGCCGTAGGTCATGTCCGGGTCGTTGCTGGTCAGGATCGCGATCGAGTAGTCGCGGTCGTGCTGGGTGAAGTCGCCGATGCTGTTGATGTCCCACAGGTCCGGGTCCGGCAGCCAGCCGTTCTTCAGGTGGACCGTCGTGTCCGCGGGCGCGCCCGCGGACACGCCCCAGCGTTGCCAGGGGGTGACGTCGGCCATCAGGGTGAGCGCGTACCTGCGGCTGGACGCGTCCAGCACCGTGTTGTGGGTGATCAGCAGCCGCAGCAGGCGCAGTTCGTCGTGCGCGTTGACCTCGGTCAGGCCCCAGAAGTCGTCCGTGCCGAGCACGGTGTGGTTCATCCGGGCCGCGTTCAGGAACGCCTGCAACGCGGGCATCCCGATCTCGTTCCACAACGTGTCCTGCGCGTCGTTGTCCGACTGGGTGATCATCGCCGTGGCGAGCACGGCCTGTTCCGGGCTGAGGCTCTGCTGCGCCGCCTGAAGCTGGTACAGCAGGGCGCCCAGGGTGATGACCTTGATCACGCTGGCCGAGTGAAAGTCCCGCCACTGGTGGTACCGGCAACGGAAGTCTTCGTCCGAGTCGTCCACGGCGATGCCCACCGTTGCCTCGGTGCCGTGCAATGCGCGGACGATCCGCTGCGACAACTGCGCGGCCAGCGCGGGCTGGTCCGCTGAGGTGCAGATGCCCGGCGCGGCTGCGGCCGGGGCGCCAGCCGTGGTGCTTGCCGGGCTCGGCGTGCTCGCGGGGGCCGCGGTGCGCGCCGGGGCCGCGGTGCGCGCCGGGGCTGAGGTGCGCGCCGGGGCTGGGGCGCTCGCCTGGGCTGGGGCGCTCGCCGGGGCCGGCGCGTCGGCGGAGCCGGGGATCAGCAGAGCCGAAAGCACAAGAGCATACGCAGGCCACCAGCCACGTCGCCGCATCGTCATCACGCTCCTCAGGCAGCGCACGACGATAGGCAGTGAAGCTGGAGCGACAATGTCAGCAGCATGTGAAGATCGTGAGGGTTGTGCCGGCCGGGGTCAGACGCGATCTGCGGGAACGTCGTAGGCGATCGTAGGCAAATCCACCACTGTCGCGCCACCATCCACGGTGAGCAAGGCTCCGGTCACCGCGGACGCGTGCTCGCTGGCCAGGAACGCCACCACCGCCGCGACCTCGCCGGGCTCGGCTGGCCGGCGCAGCGGCACCTGCGCCGTGGCCAGCGCGTACGCGGCCTCCCGGTCCGGCAGCCCGTGCAGCGCGGCCAGCTCGTCCATCTCCTCGTCGGCCATCGGGGTGCGCACCCATCCCGGGCACACCGTGTTGACACGCACCCCGCGCGAGCCGAAGTCCCTGGCCATGGACCTGGCCAGGCCGATCAAGCCGTGCTTTGCGCTGACGTAGCCGACCGACTCAGGCGCGGCCGCCAGGCCCGCGATCGAGGAGACGACCACAACGCTGCCGCGCCGCGCGATGAGCTGCGGCAGACAGGCCCGGGCGGCCACCAGGCAGGTGGTCACGTTGGCCCGCCAGCTCCGCGCCCACTCCTCGTCGGCGATATCCCCGGCGGTGCCCACGCCGTGGCCACCGGCGTTCGCCACCAGGATGTCGATGCCGCCGAACCGCGCGACCACCGCCGCGGCCAGTTCCGTCATGTCCGGCGCGGACGCCGCATCGGCGGGGATGGCCAGCGCCCGCTCCCCCAGCGCCGCCGCGACGGCCTGCAATGGCGCGGGCCGCCGGCCCACCAGGACCACGCGGGCCCCCTCCGCCGCGAACCGCTGCGCCACGGCCGCACCGATGCCGGTCCCGGCGCCGGTGACCACCGCCACCCGGCCGTCCAGCCATCCCGTGGCCCCCATGGCTACCTCCCGTGCGGCGCGCGCCGGCTAACCAGCGGCGAGTTCCTCGACGCGGGCATGCAGTTCGGTGACGTAGCCCAGCGCCTCGGGTTTCATCAGGACACTGCGCAGGATTCTCGCGCCGCCCTGGTCTGCCCCGACGCCGGGGTGCCGCCGGGACATGCCGGCCGAGGTGACCCGCAGCGTGCTGAGGAAGACCGGCCGGCTGGCCTTCATGCCACGGGCAAGCATCGAAACGGAAGCGTCGTCGATCCCGGACATCGTCGCGCCGGGCAGATGCGGGAAATAGCAGACGATGTCGAGCTCGGGGGGCTGGTAGAGGTCCAGCAGGCCGGATTCCCCGATCAGGGCGGCCCAGTCGAGCGCGGCACGGCGGCACGCGGCCAGCACCCGGCCGAGCCCGTCCGGGGTCAGCGGCATGAGCTGGAGGGTGAGCCAGAGCGCGGCCGCCGAGGCGCCGGCCCGGGAGCATTCCAGGCTGATCTCACCCAGGTGCAGCTCGTCGGAGGTGAAGTAGGTGTACGGCGAGTCGTGCAGGTAGAACCGGCCCACCTCCGGATCCCTGAAGAGGACCGCGCCGCATCCGTAGGGCTGGAGGCCGTGCTTGTGCGGGTCGACCACGACCGAGTCGCACTCGGCGATGGCCCGCCAGGGGGCCGGGTCCAGGCCGACGATCCCCCGGGCCAGCTCCGGCCACGGCCCGGTGACGGAGGAACCGGGCCGTAGGCCACCGGGGGGTTCCGGGGGGTCGCTCCCCCGGGCCAGCTCCGGCCGCGGCCCGGTGACGGAGGAACCGGGCCGTAGGCCATCGGGGGGTTCCGGGGGGTCGCTCCCCCGGGCCAGCAGGGTGAAGAAGCCGCCGTAAGCCGCGTCCACGTGCACCCGGGCCCCGTGGCGGCGGGCGACCGCCAGGATCTCGTGCACCGGGTCGATGGCCCCAAGGCCGGTGGTGCCGGTGGTCGCGACCACCGTGCCGATCCGGCCCCCGGCGAGCAGCGCTTCGAGTGCCGCGGGGTCCATCCGCCCCGCGCCGTCGACGGGCACCGCGGTGCCCTCGATGCCGAGCACGCGGCACATCCGGGCGTGGGTGTAGTGCGCCTCCTCGCTGTAGGCGACGCCGAGGCCGGGGTGGGTTTCCCTGGCCACGTAGAGGGCCTCCAGGTTGGCGATCGTGCCGCTGGTGGTCAGGTGACCGAGGTGGGTGTCCAGGCCGAACATGGCGGCCAGCAGGGCGACCGCCTCCTTCTCCATCTGGCCGGTCGCGGGGCCGCCGTCCAGGGCGTGGTTGTTCGGGTTGATGAGCATCGCGGCGAGATAGCCGGCCACGGCGGCCGGGTGCGCGGGCTTGAGCATCTGGCCGGCGTAGGACGGGTGGAAAAACGGGTAGTTGCCGCGCAGCCGCCCGGTGAGCTCGGCGAAGACGCTGGTGAACCGCTCGTCACTGACGAGCATCGACGGGTCGGCCTGGAACGGCCCGAAGCCTTCCTGCCACTCCGCTATCGCCTCGACGGCGCCGCTCAGCCAGCGCTGCAGGTCCATCCGGAAACCGTACCCCCGGCCGATGGCCGGCCCGCAGGGCTGTCCCATGGAGCGCGGCCGGACCCCTCCCAGGTGAGGCCCGGCCGCGCAGGTGCGTGGCTCTTCCGCCGCGCTAGGTCCCGATGTTGAGGAACGTCACGGGCAACTTCGCGGACTTGGCCGTGGAACTCACCGGCGAGGGGGCGAAGACGACCGTCCCCGTGCCCGAGCACGGCACGATGATGCTGGTCGGGATCTTCTTCGGCACGAAGAAGCTGGTGAAGCTGGCGAGGATCGTGGTGGTCGCGGCGGGCGCCAGGGTAGCCGTGATCTTCTTCCCGGCGCTGCCGGTGAACCCGATGTCGAAGGTCGAGGTGGGCTGTGCGGTCTTCACCTCGATCTTCTGGTTGGCTGCCGGGTGGCCGGTGGTGCCGGGCCCAGGGCAGACCACCTTGATCACGGCCTTGCCTGGCGGGTGGTTGTTGATGTAACCGCTGAAGTACTCGTTGGGCCCGATCGGAACCGGATCCTGGACCGGGATAGGCGCCGCGGCTGCCGTCGCGGCGAGGGTCACCCCCATGGCGGCAGCGATTAAACCGGACATGAAGGCCGCGGCGAACCGCCGGCCGAGTCTTCCGCGCATGTGTTCCTCCCCGGAGATCAGCGCGTGCAATTTCTCGCCACGCTGCCACCGCGCGGGAGCCTGATCCAGTGCTTTCTGTAATACGGCAGGCAAACGATTTGCGGTACCTCAGGGAAACGGGAATCTGATAGCCTATTAAACTAATAGGGAAAATAGATAATATGAGACATACCGGGTTAAGATCGGTATCTCGGGCCCCCAGGCCCCGCCCAGGAGCACCTGTCCCACCGACGAGCAGGAGTCCCATGACTGTCACCGACGAGTACCTGGCCAACAACGCACGCTACGCGGAGACTTTCAGCGGCCCGCTGCCGATGCCGCCGTCCGCGCACCTCGCCGTCGTCGCCTGCATGGACGCCCGGCTCAACGTCTACGGGATTCTCGGCCTGGGCGACGGTGAGGCCCACGTCATCCGCAACGCGGGCGGGGTCATCACCGACGACGAGATCCGGTCGCTGGCCATCAGCCAGCGACTGCTCGGCACCCGGGAGATCATCCTGATCCACCACACCGACTGCGGCATGCTCACCTTCACCGACGACGCGTTCAAGCAGTCGATACAGGACGAGACCGGGATCAAGCCGCCGTGGGCCGCGGAGTCCTTCTCCGACCTGGACCGGGACGTGCGCCAGTCGATCGCGCGGATCAAGGCCAGCCCGTTCGTGCCGCACAAGGACGCCATCCGCGGTTTCGTCTTCGATGTCGCCACGGGCAAGCTCAACGAGGTGAACTGACCCGGTGACCGCTTCGAGCGCCCCGGCCCCGGAAAGCCCGGCGGCCGGGGCGCCGGTCATCGACTCCCATCAGCACTTCTGGGACCTGTCCGCGCATGACCAGCCCTGGCTGGCCAGCGATCCGGTGCTGGCACCGCTGCTGCGGAACTTCTCGCTGGCGGACCTGGCACCGCTGGCCGCGGCCGAGGGCGTCACGGCGACCGTCGTGGTGCAGACCGTCACCGAATCCTGGGAAACGCCGGAACTGCTTGCCCTCGCCGCGGGGCCCGGCCTGGTCGCGGGCGTGGTCGGCTGGGCAGACCTGACCGCGCCGCGATGTCGCCGACGTGCTGGCGCGAACTGCGCGGGCTTCCCGGCGGCGACCGCCTGTGCAGGCATCCGGCACCCCGTGCTTGTCGAGCCGGACCCGGACTGGCTGGCCGGGCCGGCCGTGCTGCGCGGCCTGGCCGCGGTGGCCGCGGCGGGCCTCGCCTACGACGTGGTCGGCGAGCCCCGCCACCTGCCTGCCGCGGTGACCGCCGCCCGCGCGCTCCCCGAGCTCCGGTTCGTCCTCGACCACCTGGGCAACCCCGGCATGAACCCGGCACGACCCCGGAGCCAGCCAGCCATGGGCAAGCGCATTCACCCAGTTCGCCGCCCTGCGAGAACACCACCGCCAAGCTCTCCGGCATCCTCGGCGTCCCCCCGCCCCCCGGCGCCGCCCCGGGCGCGGCCTGGCCCACCTCCGCCCTTACTACGATTTCGCACTACACGCTTTCGGAGCAAACCGCCTGATGTTCGGCTCCGACTGGCCCCCTAGCACCCTGGAAGCCACCTACGGCGAGGTACTGGCCACCGCCCACGCCCTGACCGCCGCCCTGAGCAGCCACCGAACGGGACAGCGATCTTCTCCGGCACGGCCGACCGCGCCTACCGGCTCACCTGAGGCGCCCAGCGGGCGGCGGCGAACTGGCAGCCGGCGTTTTGCCGGGTGCCAGTTTGCCGTTGCCCGCCCCCGCAGTCCGCAAAGATCGCCGGCCAGTGATGACCCGGACCCCGTGGCAGGGAGATGATGGGCTTTTAGCGTGCGCCCGAAGGTGACCCGGGTCACCAAGCGATGAGAGGAGGCCGGCATGGCCGATGTCGTACGTGCCGCCCTGGTTCAGCAAAAGTGGACCGGCGACAAGGACTCGATGGTGAAGAACGCGGTGGCGGCGATCCGCGATGCCGCCTCTCAGGGCGCGCGCGTCACCTGCCTGCAGGAACTCTTCTACGGCCCGTACTTCTGCCAGGTGCAGGAGCCGGAGTGGTACTCCTGGGCCGAGCCGGTGCCCGACGGCCCCACCGTCCGGCTGATGTGCGACGTGGCGCGCGAGCACCAGATGGTGCTGATCGTGCCGGTCTACGAGGAAGAGCAGGAGGGCGTCTACTACAACACCGCCGCGGTCATCGACGCGGACGGCACCTTCCTCGGCAAGCACCGCAAGAACCACATCCCGCAGGTGAAGGGCTTCTGGGAGAAGTACTACTTCCGCCCCGGCAACCTCGGGTACCCGGTGTTCGACACCGCGGTGGGCCGGATCGGCGTCTACATCTGCTACGAGCGGCACTTCCCGGAGGGCTGGCGGGCGCTCGGCCTGGCCGGCGCCAAGATCGTCTTCAACCCGTCGGCGACCAGCCGGGGGCTGTCGGAGTACCTGTGGCGGCTGGAGCAGACGAGCGCCGCGGTCGCCAACGAGTACTTCGTGGGCACGATCAACCGGGTCGGGGTCGAGCCACTCGGCGACAACGACTTCTACGGCCAGTCCTACTTCGCCGACCCGCGCGGGCAGGTCATGGGCGGGGCCGCCTCCGACACCGCAGAGGAGGTCGTGGTCCGCGACCTGGACATGGGCCTGCTCGAAGAGGTCAGGAACCTGTGGCAGTTCTACCGGGACCGGCGCCCGGACTCCTACGGCCCGCTGGCGCAGCCGTAAGGAGGGCCCGCCATGCGCATTCTCATCCGCGGCGGCACCGTGGTCACGGCCACCGGTTCGTCCCGCGCCGACGTGCTCATCGACGGCGAGACCATCGTCGCCCTGCTCGACCCCGCGCACACCGGCTCGTTCGCGGGCCTCGCCGACCGGTCGATCGACGCCACGGGCAAGTACGTCATCCCTGGGGGGATCGACGTGCACACCCACCTGGACATGCCGTTCGGCGGGACGTTCTCCGCCGACGACTTCGAGACCGGGACCCGCGCGGCCGCCTGGGGCGGCACTACCTCGCTGGTGGACTTCGCGGTGCAGGCCAAGGGCGCCTCGCTGCGCGAGACCCTGGACGCCTGGCACGCCAAGGCCGAGGGCAAGGCCAGCATCGACTACGGGTTCCACATGATCATCTCCGACGTCAACGAGCAGACGCTCAAGGAGATGGACATCCTCGTCGGCGAGGGCGTGACCAGCTTCAAGATGTTCATGGCCTACCCGGGCGTGTTCTATGCGACCGACGGCGAGATCCTCCAGGCCATGCAGCGGGCCGCCAACGGCGGTGCGACGATCATGATGCACGCGGAGAACGGCATCGCGATCGACGTGCTCGTCGCGCAGGCGCTGGCCAGCGGGCACACCGACCCGGGATGGCATGGCCGCACCAGGCCGCCAGAACTGGAGGGCGAGGCCACCGCACGGGCGATCCGGCTGGCCCAGGTCAGCGGTGCCCCGCTCTACATCGTCCACCTGTCCGCCCAGCAGGCGCTCGAGGCGGTGACCCAGGCCCGCGACGAGGGTCGTAACGTCTTCGCCGAGACCTGCCCCCAGTACCTGTACCTGTCCCAGGACGACCTGGACCTGCCGGACTTCGAGGGGGCGAAGTATGTCTGCTCGCCACCGGTACGGCCGAAGGAGCACTGGGCGCACCTGTGGCGCGGGCTGCGCACCAACGACCTGAGCATCGTCTCCACCGACCATTGCCCGTTCTGCTTCAAGGAGCAGAAGGAGATGGGCCGCGGCGACTTCTCCAAGATCCCCAACGGCATGCCGGGGATCGAGCACCGGGTCGACCTGCTGCACCAGGGCGTGGTGGACGGCGAACTGTCGCTCGCCCGGTGGGTCGAGGTGAACTCGACCACGCCGGCGCGGATGTTCGGCCTCTACCCGCGCAAGGGAACCATCGCACCCGGCTCGGACGCCGACATCGTGGTCTACGACCCGGCGCTGCGGCACGTGCTGTCCGCCCAGACGCACCACATGGCGGTGGACTACTCCGCCTATGAGGGCAGGGAGGTGCAGGGCGGCGCCAGCGTGGTGATGTCCCGCGGCGAGATCCTGGTCAGCGACGGACAGTGGCATGGCCAGGCGGGGCGGGGCCGGTTCCTGTCCCGGGGCGAGTGCCAGTACCTCAGGTGAGGGGGGCTCGATGGATTTCGGCTTGGTGCTGCAGACCGATCCACCGTGGAGCCGGGTAGCCGAACTGGCCGCCCGGGCGGACCTGGGCGGGTTCAGCCATGTCTGGACGTTCGACTCGAGCGTCCTGTGGCAGGAACCGTTCGTCATCTACTCGCAGATCCTCGGCCGGACCTCGAATGTCAAGGTCGGCCCGATGGTCACCAACCCGCTGTCGCGGGAGCTTTCCGTGACCGCATCGCTGTTCGCCACGCTGAACGACATGTTCGGCAACCGCACCATCTGCGGCATCGGCCGCGGGGACTCCGCCATGCGCGTCCTCGGCCGGGCCCCGTCGTCGCTCGCCACCCTCGGCCACGCCATCAACGTGATCAGGGACCTGGCCGAGGGCCGGGAGGTCGACTACGACGGCACGAAGGTCCGCATCCCGTGGGTGCGGGACGGCCGGCTGGAGGTGTGGATGGCGGCCTACGGGCCGAAGGCGCTGAAGGTGTGCGGTGAGGAGGCCGACGGCTTCATCCTCCAGTGCGCCGACCCGGACATCGCCAGGTGGACCATTGGCGCCGTCCGGGCCGCCGCCGCCGCGGCGGGCCGGGATCCCGCGGCGGTGTCGGTCTGCGTCGCCGCGCCCGCCTACGTCGGCGAGGACTACGGACACATGCGTGACCAGACCCGCTGGTTCGGCGGCATGGTCGGCAACCACGTCGCCGACCTGGTGTCCCGGTACGGCGACACGGGGGACGCGGTGCCCCGGGCGCTCACCGACTACATCAAGGCGCGCGCGGGCTACGACTACTCCCACCACGGCAAGGCGGGCAACCCGTCCACTGACTTCGTGCCCGACGACATCGTGGACAGGTTCTGCCTGCTCGGGCCGCCGGAGCGGCACGTGGACAGGCTGGCCGAACTGCGCGAGATCGGCGCCGACAACTTCAGCGTGTATCTCATGCACGACGCCCAGGACGCCACGCTGGACGCCTACGCCAACCGGGTGGTCGGCGCGGTCTAGTCGACGGTGGAACCGGACGGGTCATTATTGCGGTGGCCCTGGACGTTGCCATTCGAGGGACCGCCCTGCTGGTCACCGCCGCCCTGCTGATTGCCGTCGCCCTGCCGGTGGCCATCGCCCCGCTGGCCGTGCCGCCGCGGCGTGCGGGCCACCGTCAGGGTGACCAGGCTGCCCACCGGCCGCTGGCCGGCAGGCTGCACCGATAGCACCGTTCCTGGGGGCTGCTCGCCGCTGCGCCGCCAGGCAATGCGGACGGACAGGCCCTGCTGGCGGAGCCGGTGCACGGCCGCCCTGACCGGCAGCCCGATCAGCGGGCCTGGCCTGACCTCCACGGTCGCTGCCTGCGTGGCCCCGGGCCGGAACGGGCCGGACGGCGCGACCGAGGGAACCGTGCCGGCGTGCGGCGCGAGTCCGGGGTCGATCGTGCTGCCGATCAGGAAGGCGGCGACGACGACCACGATCGCGGCCGCCGCGGGCAGCACGGCACGGCGCAGCACGCGCCGGGCGCGGTGCCGCGGCATCGGTGGCGGGCGCGAATGCAGATGCTGGGTCAGCAACTCCGCCAGCGGGACAGGCGGCACTTCCGCGTCCCGGGCCGGGCCCTGGCCCGGCGGCGCCGCGGCCACGTCCGGACCGGCCCGCGGCCGCGCGCGCCGGCGGGGCCGGCCGTCTGCTCCGCCACCTCGCGGGCCTGCCCGTGAGGTCGCGCCCGCGACCAGGCGGGCGGCCATCAGGCCCGCCGGGCGACCTCGCCGGCGCTGCGCGGCCGGCCGGATCCTTGGCGGTCAGCTCGAAGACAAGTGCGGCCACGTCCCCTGGCACCTGGCCGGGCAGCGGCGGAAGCGGGCGCTCCCGGTGAGCCAGCGCCACCGCCAGCGCGGGCCCGGTGAACGGCGGCCCGCCCGTCAGGCACTCGTAGGCCACGATGCCCAGCGAGTACAGGTCGCTGGCTGATGTGGCGGGCGCTCCCAGCACCCGCTCCGGGGCAAGGTACCCCGGTGTCCCCAGGAGCTGGCCGGTGACGGTGACCGGCGCGGAGTCCGCGGCCTGCGCGATGCCGAAGTCGGTGATCTTCACAAGGCCACCAGGGGCGAGCAGCAGATTGGCCGACTTGATGTCCCGGTGCACCAGCCCCGCCAGGTGCGCCTCGTGCAGGCCCGACGCGGTCTGCGCGACGACATCCAGGCAGCGGGCGGGGTCCAGCGGGCCGGCGGCCAGCGCCCCGGCCAGCGACGGCCCGTCCACCAGTTCCATCACCAGAAACGGCGGCTGCGGCGGAGCGGGCTCGCCGTAGTCGTAGATCCGGGCGATGTTCTCGTGCGACAGCCCTCCGGCGTGCTGTGCCTCCGCGCGGAACCTGGTGAGAGCCTCGGCACTGTCGAGATGCAACAGCTTGATCGCCACTGGCCGGGCCAGGACGAGGTCGGTCGCGCGCCAGACTTCGCTGAACCCGCCTGCGCCGATCCTCTCCCCCAGCGCATACCGGCGGCCGAGGATACTGCTGCCGGGTGCTCCCATGGTCCAGCGGCTACCCGCTAACGGTTCCGCTAATCCCGCCGTGGGGCCGATCACCTGTCCGGTGGCCACATCACGGGAAACAGCGGGTGGTCAAGCTCCGCGCCGTCAGTCAGCTCGCGGTCAAGGCCCTCGAACGGCGGCGAGGTGCGCCAGGCACGCGGCGCGAACACGGCGCCGGCCGACAGATAGCGCAGCGACAGGACCCGCCGCCGCCCCGGGTAGAGGAACCCGGGCGCACCGTGCACGGTCAGGAAGTCGAAGAAAATGGCGTCGCCGGGGGCCAGCTCGAACCGGCGGATGTCGTAAGCGCCACGGTCGGCCTCGATGTCCGGCAGTTCGGCAAGGCTGCCCTCGGGAAACCAGCGTGCTTCCCCGTCCAGGAAGGTGCGCGGCATGAGCCATGGGCCGTCGTGCGTGCCCGCCACCAGTTCCAGGCAGCCCTCCTCGGGCACCGGGTCCACCGGGATCCAGGCGCTCACGCCGCGGCCGTCCACGTTGTAATAGGGCTGGTCCTGGTGCCAGGGGGTGCGCTGGCTCGTCCCGCCCTCCTTCACCAGCACGTGATCGTGGTAAAAGCGGACCTGCGGGGTGAGCATCAGCGTGGCGGCTATTCGCGGGATCCGCGAGTGGCGCGCCAGTTCCTCGATGCCGGGGATGTCCTGCCATCGGCAGAAGTCCTCGGTGAACCTGCCGGGGTCCCCCGGGGCGCTGGCCACCAGGGCAAGCGGCCCCGGGCTCGCGAGGACCGCCTCGATGGCCGCGGCGGCGGCCGCCACCTCGCTGGGATCCAGGGCGGAACGCACGCAGACCACGCCGTCGCGGGCGAACGCCTCCGCCAGCTCGGCCATACCGGGCATCGGCTCCATCGGCACTCGGGGCACGGTACCCGCCAGGCCCGCCGCCCCTCCTCCTTTCATCGCCGCCAGGGCTTACCCGGGAATCCTCTCAGCCGGGGCCGTCGGGCCCGCGCCCAGCCTCCCCGGTGCCGTCGGAGCCGAACGCGTAGGCACGGAGGAATCCCAGCAGCCTGGCGTGTGCCTCAAGGAGGCTGGCCGCCGGGCCAGGCTGGACCGCGGCCAGATCCTGCAGGTCCGCCCGGACGTCGGCGACCAGCCCGGCCATCCCGGCGACCAGGGCGCCCGCGTCGGTGAGGCCCTCCAGGTCACGGTCGGCGCGATCGATGATCTCGCGACGGACCAGCATGTCAGCGAACTCCTGCGAGCAGCCCAGGCCGACCTCGAGCAGGTCGCTCCAGCGGCGGCAGATCCGCCGGAGCCCCGCCCGTCCCCGGTACCCGGCGAAGATGGACTCCCACTGCTGGGCGATGAACTCCTCCCAGCCGAGCGCCACCACATCCTCAAGATCGTGGTCGTACACGGCGCCAGACTACGGTCACCGCGCCCGGGCCGGCAGGCCCGGGCCGGGTGGACCGGCAGGCCCGGCCCAGCCGGCAGGCCCGCGCCCAGCCCGGTCCGGGCGGCACGGTGCGCCGGCTGCGTAGTGCGCTGGCAGCGTAAGCCGGTGTGCGGCGGGCGCCCGCGGCATTTCAATGCAGATATGGAGATCTTGATTCTGGGCGGAACCGCCTGGCTGGGCCGCGAGTACGCGCGCCAGGCGGTTGATCGTGGGCACGGGGTGACCTGCGTGGCCCGGGGGCAGGCCGGGCCGGTCGCGGACGGGGCGGTACTCGCCGCTGCCGACCGCAGCGATCCGGGCGGGTACGCGAAGGTGACCGGCCGTGACTGGGACGCGGTCCTTGAGGTGTCATGGCAGCCGGGCTTCGTCCGGGACGCGGTGGCGGCGCTGGGTGACCGGGCACGGCACTGGACCTACGTGTCATCCGGCAGCGTGTACGCCTCCCACGCCGCCCTGGCCGACGACGAGGCGGCAGAGTTGCTCCCGGCGGCCGATGCCTGCGTGGCCAGCGTGGAGCAGTACGGCGAGGCGAAGGTCGCGTGCGAGCGGGCGTCCACCGCGGCGGCGGGCGGGCGGCTGCTGATCGCCCGGGCCGGGCTCATCGGCGGCCCCGGCGACCACAGCGACCGGTCCGGCTACTGGGTCGCCCGCGCCGCCCGCGACCCGGCGGGGCCGATGCTGCTGCCCGGCTGCCCGGGGCTGGCGACGCAGGTCATCGACGTGCGCGACCTCGCGGCGTGGCTGCTCGCCTGTGCAGAGGCGGGCGTCACGGGGACCTACGACGCCGTCGGCCCGGTCGTGCCGTTCGGCGAGTGGGTCGAGATGTCCCGCGCAGCGGGCGGCCACACCGGGCCGGTAGTGCCCGCCGAGCCTGCCTGGCTGCGCGAGCAGGGCGTCGAGGAGTACATGGGCGAGGAGTCGCTGCCGATGTGGGTGGCAGAGCCCGGCTGGGAAGGCTTTTCCGCGCGCAGCGGTGCGGCGGCGCTGGCCACCGGGCTGCTGCGGCACCGCCCGCGTACCGACCTGCTGGCCGACACCCTGGCCTGGGAACGTTCCCAGGGCCTTGACCGGCACCGTAAGGCCGGGCTGAGCCCGCAGCGGGAACGCGAACTCCTGCAGGCGCTCGGCTGACCGTCAAGCGCCAGGCACCCCGGCCGGAGCGGCCGCTCCGGCGGGGTGCCCGCCTCCCCAGGGTGCGCTTACCTGCACCGTATCGGCGGCTGTCGTTAACCGCCCGAATTGCGCAGCCCAACCGTACTGTGCGGAGCAAAAGCCCAGCACAGCGCGGATATACCTGACGTCATTCCCCGCCCCTGCGGCAAGCCGGCCCACCTGCCCGTTATCCCGGCTTCCACGTTGGTCATGAATGTGACGACGATGCCCCTCTGGGGTGGCATCACGCTGAGGCCACGAACTAAGCACGCGCGCCGCGCTGCGCCTGCGCAACGTGTACGGGCCGCTCTACCCGATGAGCTTCACTGTGCCGCCAGAGGGTGTGGGCCCGGTGCCGACGACAGAGGCATTGCCACTGTTGGTGATCGCTACACTGGACGCCTCGATGAAACCTGTGTCCGTGCCGCCACTGACAGTCAAGCTCACCTGCCCGTTTGGTGCAAAGGCGTCACCGGTGAACGTCCCCGAGCCGCTGTTGGTGAAGCTGATCCCCCCGGCTGTGGCATAGAAGAGGGTCTGCGGCGTGCCACCCGACGAACAGGATGCCGGGCAGTAGCCGTTGAACGTCGTATTCCCGCTGGTGACAACGCTGATCGCGGCCGAGCTGGTGCTCTCGCTCACGAACTCGTAACCGTTGAACGTGATATTCCCGCTGTTGGTGATGCTGATGGTGCCGGTCGTGCAGTAGATCCCCGGTGGGTTGGAGCTGAGCCAGCTCGCGCTGGTGATGGTGATGCTCGCGCTCGGGCACGAGGATGGCATGTTTCCCTGCGCGACTGTCGGCAGCGGGGTCGGCCAGCCTGTGTAGGGGCCCACTCTGGTCGCACCGGGCGGCGTCAACTGGCTGGGGAAGGGACACGAGGAGTTCCCGACATCCACGTCGCCGGTCACGGTGACCGGCTGGCCGGCAGCCGTGAACCCTCCGTTGCTCCACAGCGTGGTAGTGGATATCTTGCCACTGCTGGTGATGCTGATCGCGTTGCACGCGGTGCTTGCCGCATAGATGAAGCCCCCCGTGCCCTGGGTGACCTCGGCCACGGCGCTTGCGGTGATCGTGGGCCCGCTGATCCCGAGGATGGATGCAAACAAGACCGAGCCGCGCTTGGACGCCGTTACCTGGATCTCGCTGGAACTACCGTTATAGGGGGTCACGGCCGTGACCGTCGCGCCCGAGACGTTGTCAGCCGCAAGGGTCTGCGCGGCAACCGCGGCGCTGCTCGGACTGTTCGGCAGGTCCGCAGCACCCGCGAGCGCGGCGGCGTCTGCCGCGTTCTGCAACTGCGCCTGTGTCAGATACCAGGATCCCACGTCAATGACCAGCCCGGTGACGCCGATGATCACCGGCAGCAAGATCGCGACTGCCACCGCTACCGCACCCCGCTCGGCACGGCGGCGACGCCACAGCATCCCAGGCACGCGGACAGTGCCCCGGCCGAGCCGGCGCGCGCGAGCCGTGAACATGACAGATCCCCCCGTGGCCGACGACGCGTGAATACGCCAGTGCTGCGAGCACAGTGCGCTATCTCGAACCCGTTACGTGATAGATGCTGGTCACGGCATCGGACGGACCGGTGTTCCCATCTCGGCATCCGGCCGACATGCCAGCCGATCAACGGACACGTATTCCGTTAAGTAATCGATAGCATACAATAAGTTATGTAGATATCAAACTCCTCCCGGCTCTCACGAACCGGTCATATGGTTACGCATAGGGTGATTCAGGACAGGCGGCTGCGCAGGCGAGGCAGGCTCCTGGCGCTCGGCGCGGCGGTGATCGTCGCGGCCGGTGCGGCGACAGCGTGGCTGGACGGCACCCGGCGGGCGGCCGGTTTCAGGCGCCGCCCGGCGGGGTCAGGCCGAGCGTCTCGGCCGCCGCCTGCCCGCTGATCCGGGACGCGCCGTAGGTGGCGAGGTAGGCACGGGCGGGCGGTCGCCACACGGGCAGGCCCATCTCCACCACGATCGTGTCGGGGCGCGCCGCGAGCAACCGGGTGATGACCGCCTGGGCGCCTGGGTCGCGGTGGGCGTCGCGGATCACCGCGATCACCGAGCGGCCCGCCGCCCGGCGCAGGGCCTGCGCCACGCGCCGGTCGGCCTGCTCTACGGCGAGGCGAAGGTCGCGTGCGAGCGGGCGTCCACCGCGGCGGCGGGCGGGCGGCTGCTGATCGCCCGGGCCGGGCTCATCGGCGGCCCCGGCGACCACAGCGACCGGTCCGGCTACTGGGTCGCCCGCGCCGCCCGCGACCCGGCGGGGCCGATGCTGCTGCCCGGCTGCCCGGGGCTGGCGACGCAGGTCATCGACGTGCGCGACCTCGCGGCGTGGCTGCTCGCCTGTGCAGAGGCGGGCGTCACGGGGACCTACGACGCCGTCGGCCCGGTCGTGCCGTTCGGCGAGTGGGTCGAGATGTCCCGCGCAGCGGGCGGCCACACCGGGCCGGTAGTGCCCGCCGAGCCTGCCTGGCTGCGCGAGCAGGGCGTCGAGGAGTACATGGGCGAGGAGTCGCTGCCGATGTGGGTGGCAGAGCCCGGCTGGGAAGGCTTTTCCGCGCGCAGCGGTGCGGCGGCGCTGGCCACCGGGCTGCTGCGGCACCGCCCGCGTACCGACCTGCTGGCCGACACCCTGGCCTGGGAACGTTCCCAGGGCCTTGACCGGCACCGTAAGGCCGGGCTGAGCCCGCAGCGGGAACGCGAACTCCTGCAGGCGCTCGGCTGACCGTCAAGCGCCAGGCACCCCGGCCGGAGCGGCCGCTCCGGCGGGGTGCCCGCCTCCCCAGGGTGCGCTTACCTGCACCGTATCGGCGGCTGTCGTTAACCGCCCGAATTGCGCAGCCCAACCGTACTGTGCGGAGCAAAAGCCCAGCACAGCGCGGATATACCTGACGTCATTCCCCGCCCCTGCGGCAAGCCGGCTACTACCGGACCGCCGACTGAACATGCGGTTCTTAGTGTAGGGGCACATTCACCGGATCTGGAGTCTTGACTTTTCCTTCCGGAGCGGGCATCGTCGCGTGGCCGTCCGGGTGAGGAATTGGTAATTACCGGACGAGGAGTTACCGGCGAGGTTCACCTATCGGCTACGCATGCGTTGGCGGCGGCGCCTAGCGTCGTGCCGCCGGAACGGTGACCGGCACAAGGCCGCTCTTTCTCCCACGGAGGGATTCCTCATGGCTGACCAGAGTGAACCGGCTCACCCCGCTTCACGGACACGGCGGGATGGTCAAGCAGTTCCACTTCACCAGCCTGACCGACAACGGCGGCGACCCCAACCACGACTGGGACGCGATCCACAGCGAGTGGGACAACGGCAAGCTGGACGGCTTCTATACCACCAACGGCATGACCGCAATGGGGTATTACAAATCGCCGGACCTGCCTTATACTATTCCCTGTTCCCGCAGTTCACGCCGTGCGCGAACTAATTCTGCGGTGTCCTGAGCGAGACATATCCCAACCGCCTGGTGCTGTACTCGGGTACCAGCGGCGGAAATACAAGCAACAGCATCAGCAACGGGACGCTCAACTACCCGTGCGTATTTGACCTCAGCCGGGCTTCGTGGACACGGCCTACTCGGAGCACAGTTCGGTCGGTCATGAATGTGACGACGATGCCCCTCTATGGGCACCTCTATGGGCACCAAAGTCACACTCATGACCCAACGGGACAGGATGAGTGGGCCGGGCGGTTCGGGTCCTACCAGGCGGGCAGCCGGCTGAGCGACCCGGGTATGGGACCTGTGAATAGGCGCTGGGTGCTGGGCGGCAGCGGGGTGAAGGTGGTCGGGGTCTGGACGCCGAACACTGGTCCCCGGACGGTGATCATCGCGGTGCCGTGGGTGTTCACCCAATACACGGCTGTGGAGGCTGCCTCGGTGCCGGACCGCTTCTGGTACAGGACCCGTATGAGCTTTCCGGTGCGCACCGAGAACTCGGTGATCGAGAAACCAAACACTTTGGGCGGGGCTTTCTGATGGTAGAACGGGGCGACAAGCTTGCGGCCGTCGCCAGTGATGAGCGGCATCCCGACGATGTAGCTCTTGCGGTTGTGTTGCAAGCCGAGGTAAGTGCCCGGGACGGGAATCCGCGCGCTGGATGCCAGCAGGCTGCCACCCGGGGCGGCGGTGTCCAGCAGGTACAGCTGCGCGGGCCACCCGTTTGGGGTGCGGGTGGTCAACTCGAACATCAGCGTCCGGTTGTTCGCCTCCCATTGCAATTCGCCGCTGGTCACCGGCATGGCGATCTGGCCGAGCGTGCCCCGGCCAGGCCACACCCACTCGCGCCAGGCCCCCGTCGCGAGCGAGAAAACCTCGATCTTGGACCCGGTCTGCCCAGGGACGGGGAGGAATGACACGGCGAGCTTGCTGCCATCGGGGGACATCGCTAGGCCCGTGATGCCCTTTTCCGTGGGGATGGGCAGGCGCGCCGGGTGGCCCGGGTGGCCCGAGCGGTCCAGCACCAGCCGGTAGAGCTTGACCGGCCTGGGCGTAGTCACGTCCCACGGCCCGCGCGGCAAGGATGATGTGCCGAGAACGAACGTCCGGCCGTCACCGGCGGCGGCCACCCACGCGAAGAACGTGTGCGGCTTGGGCGGGGCGACGGTCCCCAGCTCGGCTCCGGTGGCGGTCGCGCCGACCACCACCGCGCGGCCTGGCACCTCGGGAATGGCGACGAAGTACCTGGGAACCTTGGCAAACACACCTGAGGGGCCCGCCGGACCGGTCTCGGCGGGGCGCATAATCAGGCCGGAGATGTCCAGCGACGCGATGATCACGCCAGTCACGGCTGCCGCAGCGGCCACCGGGGCCAGCCACCCCGGCCAACGGCGCGGGCCAGCGGTCCGGCGAACCAGACCAGCCGCATGCCAGCCCCGGCTCCGCCGAGGTGACTGCCAGGCGGCGTTCCCGGTCGCATCTTCGGCGGCTGCCGCCTCGACTGGCGTGCTGGTCAGCCGCTCGGCAAGATCGGTCAGCGTGTCGGGGTGCACCATCTGGGCGGCCTCGGCATCGGTTACCGGAGCAATCCGGCTGATGGGGTTCATGCGAGGTCTCCGTTCGTGACGTGGCCGTCGATCGAGCGTGCTGCCTGGTCGCTGGCGAGCAGGGCGGTGAACCGGCGGCGCGCGCGGTGCCGCCGGATCCGCACGGCATTGGGCGAGCAGCCCAGGACCGCTGCGATCTGCCCGGTGGTCAGCCTCTCCCAGGCGGCCAGCGCGAGTAGCTCCTGGTCGGCGGCGGGCAAACTGCGGAACGCGGCGGTGATCGTAGCCAGCTGACCGGAATACTCCCGGGCACGGTAGGCGGCGGTGAGGTCCGCGCGGAGGCGGTCGGCTAGCGCTGTTCGCCTGCGGCCGGCGCGGTGATGATTGGCGAGCACGCGCCTTGCCACGCCATAAAGCCAGAGCCGCGTGTTGCCCCCGTCCGGGACGTCACCCAGCCGCCGCCAGCAGGCCAGGAATGTCTCAGCGATGACGTCTGCGGCGTCGTCGGGGTTGTCCGTACGGCGCAGCACGTATCCGGTGATCGCGGCGTGGTTCGCAGCGTATATCTGTTCGAACCTGCGCCGTCGCGCCTCCGCAGCACTGGTGAGCGACGTTCGCACGGCTGCTCCCCTCGACACCAGATACATGTCCGCATAGGACGAAAGCATTTCAAGATCAATGCTGCAATGGGGGAAACACGGTGCCCACCAGCCCAGCGAACGGCACCGGCGGCAGGAAGAGCACGTTCAGATGAGCGGGCGAGCCTGATCCTGCGGTTCCCCAAGGCGCCACGGACCGGCGCGGCCCGCCCCCAGCTCTCCCCGGTAGCTGGCCGTGGTACCGGAACCGGCGAGAAGGTCAATTCCGCCGGGCGGTGAGCCGCAGAACGTCCCGGCGGCCGTCATTTGACTTCACGTGACCGGTGAGCCAGATTGGCGCCGTGCGCCGTTTCCGCCGCCAATTAGTCGCGGTCGCAACCGCCGTGGGCACGACCCTGGTCCCGGCCTGCTCCTCCGGGCGGCGGCTCTGCCCCCGGTTCCGCACACTGATCTTCATGGACGGCCAGTACGTTAGGCCGGTCGGCAACGTCCACGACCAGATGACGCCCGGCTAGCCAAGGAGGCACGCATCACTATTCGGCCGCATGACCGGATGACCCGGACCTGGCTGCCGGCCGCGCTGGCCGTGGCCGCCACCACGAGCCTCGGCCTGCTGCCCAGCGTCACTGCCACCGCGGCGGTGCGCGCGGCAGCCCCGGGCAGCACCTGGAGCACCGCCCAGGAGATCCCCGGCACCGCCGCCCTCAACCAGGGCGGGAACGCAGACGTCGAGGCGATGTCCTGTCCCGCTGCGGGCAACTGCGCCGCGGCCGGGGACTACATCGCCGGCACGGGCGTCGACGAGCAAATGCAGTTGTTCACCGCCAGCGAGACCGGTGGCGTGTGGCGGACCGCGACGGAGCTGCCCGGCATCGCGGCCCTGCACGTCGGCGGGATCGTCGCGGTCAACTCGCTGTCCTGCCCGTCGCCGGGCAACTGCGCCGCCGGCGGCTACTACGGCGGCGCAGTGGCCGAACGCCAGCCGTTCGTCGTGAGTGAAACGAACGGCACCTGGGGCAGCGCCGAGCCAGTCCCCGGCATCGTGCCGGTGAACCTGGATGCACAGGTCGACTCGGTGTCCTGCGCCGCCGCAGGCAACTGCACCGCCATCGGGAACAGCGAAAAGGCCAGCGGGGCCGGCCAGGCATTCACCCTTAGCGAGACCGACGGCGTCTGGGGCAAGGCGGAGCAACTGCCCGGCATCGCCGCCCTCAACGGGCACGGGGATGTCGAGTGGGATCCGGTGTCGTGCACCTCGGCCGGTAACTGCGTCACCGCCGGGAGCTTCAGCAGCATCTCCGGCATCAGCCACACGTTCATCGACACCCAGGCAAACGGGACGTGGGGCATGGCGGAGCAACTCCCCGGTATCACCGCGCTCAACAAGAGCGGACAGGGCTGGATCACGTCGCTCTCCTGCCCTTCCGCGGGCAACTGCAGCGCCGGCGGCGGCTACGTCCGCGATTCCGGCCGCTATCAGGCCTTCGTCGCCAGCGAGAAGGACGGCACCTGGCGCACCGTTGAGGAGGTGCCCGGCTTCACGCCGCTCGACACCGGCCGTGCCGGGGAGGTGGACTCGCTGTCCTGCGCGTCCGCGGGCAACTGCAGCGCCGGGGGTGGCTACACGGGCGGCGAAGGTGCCGGTGCTCAGATGTTCGTCGTGAACGAGGAGAACGGCATCTGGCGGCGGGCGGAGGCGGTCCCCGGCCTCGCGGCCCTCGGCCTGGGCGGCCAGTTGTACTCGATAGCGTGCGGCGCGCCGGGCGACTGCGCCGCCGGCGGGCGCTACGAGGACAGCGCCAGCCACTACCAGGCATTCCTCGTCACCGAGACGAACGGGGTCTGGGGTACTGCGCAGGAGGTCCCCGGTACCGCGGCCCTCAACGAGGGCGGCAACGGTTCGGTCTCCTCGGTTTCGTGCGGGGCGGCGGGCAACTGCAGTGCCGGGGGACTCTACGAAGATGGCTCCGGTCACTTCCAGGCCTTCGTGACGCGCGAGCCGAGCGGCGGTTGACGAGACTGGGCCGGTGACGGCGGCTGCGGACCCAGGGCAGGCTCCTGGCGCTCGGCGCGGCGGTGATCGTCGCGGCCGGTGCGGCGACTGCGTGGCTGTCGGCCACACCGGCCACGCCGCAAGCCGGCCCGCGACGGAACCGCCCGCCACGGAACCGCCCGCGCCGGGACGGCACCCGGCGGGCGGCCGGTTTCAGGCGCCGCCCGGCGGGGTGAGGCCGAGCGTCTCGGCCGCCGCCTGCCCGCTGATCCGGGACGCGCCGTAGGTGGCGAGGTAGGCACGGGCGGGCGGTCGCCACACGGGCAGGCCCATCTCCACCACGATCGTGTCGGGGCGCGCCGCGAGCAACCGGGTGATGACCGCCTGGGCGCCTGGGTCGCGGTGGGCGTCGCGGATCACCGCGATCACCGAGCGGCCCGCCGCCCGGCGCAGGGCCTGCGCCACGCGCCGGTCGGCCTGCTCTCCCCCGGCGGGCACCTGGACGACGCTGCCCGCCGGCAGCCACGGCGCCAGGCCCCAGGGCACGATGCCGACGGCGATGTTGCCGGGCGGCGCAACCTCGATCACCAGCGGGTCGGTCAGCGTGCCCGGGGTACCGCTGACCCGCAGCGCGCGCCGCGCCGCCGTCAGGCCGATGCCATCGCCGTCCCCGTTGGCCGCCGCAAGACCGGGCGCCCCGGCCAGGGTTCCGGGCCCGGGGAGCCCTAGCGTCCCCGGGCCCGCCCCGAGCAGGGCCCGGGCGGCGAGCGCCGCCCGGAACTTGGCGACCCGCGCCGCCGCCTCCTCCAGCCGGGCGGCGGGCAGTTCACCGGCGGTGACCGCGGCGGCGAGCGCGGCCCGGACCGCGAGGTAGTCCTCCTCGTCCTGGTCCCGGCCGAGGCAGAGCAGGTCCACGCCGGCCGCGACGGCCCGCACGGCGGCGCTGGGCACGCCGCCCTGGCCGCTCACCGCGCGCATCTCCAGGGCATCGGAGATGATCACCCCGGTGAAGCCGAGTTCGCCGCGCAGCAGCCCGTCGAGCGCGGCGGCCGACTGGGTGGCGGGCAGGTCACCGGTCAGCCCGGCCACCCGCAGGTGCCCCGGCATGACGGCGGCCACCCCGGCGGCAATCGCGGCCGCGAACGGGGGCAGGTCCCGCTCGCGCACCCGGGCCAGGCCGCCCTCCACGGTGGCGAGCACGTGGTGGGTGTCGTCCCTGGTGCTGCCGTGCCCGGGGAAGTGCTTGGCGCACGCGGCCACCCCGGCCGACTGGAGGCCGTGCACCGCCGCGGCCGCATGCCTGCTCACCAGGTCGGTGCGGTCCCCGAACGCGCGGGTCCCGATGACCGGGTTCCCCGTGGCGGTGTTCACGTCCACCGACGGCGCCAGGTCCACGTTGATGCCGACGGCGGCCAGGTCGGACCCGAGAGCCCGGTACACCGCCCGGGTGAGCGACGCGTCGTCGACCGCGCCGAGGGCGGCGTTGCCCGGGTAAGGACTGCCGGTGAGGTGGCCCAGCCTGGTGACGTCGCCCCCCTCCTCGTCGATCGCGATCACCGGTTCCGGCGCCGCGGCGCGCAGCGCCGCAGTCAGCGCGGACAACTGCTCGGGCCCGGCCACGTTAGGGCCGAAGAGCGTAACGCCCGCAAGACCGTTTTCCAGTGCCTGCAGCAACCATCGCGGAGCGGAACGGCCGGGGAACGGCGGGACGAGGACAGCGTCGGCGAGGCGGGTGAGCGACCCGGCGCCGTACGCGGTGCCGCTCACCCCTTCACCGCCCCGGCCACCAGGCCGCGGGCCATCCGGCGCTGCACCAGCAGGAAGAACAGGATGGGCGGGATCGTGTAGAGGGTGGAGGCGGCCATGATCGCCCCCCAGTCGGAGCTGTGCTGGCCCATGAAGTACGTCACGTAGATGGGCAGGGTGAACTTCGCCGGGGTGTTCGGGCTCAGGAACGTGAGCGCGAAGACGTACTCGTTCCAGGCGAAGATGAACGAGAACACGCTGGTCGCCACCAGGCCGGGCGCCACAAGGGGGAAGAGGATCCGCCAGAAGATCCGGGCCGGGCCCGCGCCGTCGATCGCCGCCGCCTCCTCCATCTCCCGCGGCACGGCGGCCACGAAGTTGCGCAGCAGCCAGATGGAGATCGGCAGCGCGAACGCCGTGTAGAGCAGGATCAGCCCCGGCAGGCTGTCGAGCAGGTTGAGCGCCCTGAAGTCGATGAACAGCGCGATGACCAGTGCTTGCTGCGGCAGCATCTGCACCACGAGCAGCATGATCAGGAACGAGGTGCGGAACCGGAACCGGAACCGTGCCACCGCGACCGCCGCCAGCAGGGCGGCCAGCGAGGAGGCCACCACCGCGGTCAGCGTCACCAGCAGGCTGTTGGCGAGGAACGTCCAGAACGAGATGCCGACGGTGCTGCCGCTGAACACGTTGTGGAAATTGGCCAGGGTCGGGTGGGCAGGCAGCGGGTGCGGTGTCAGAGAGAAGATCTCCCGCTGCGGCTTGAATGCCGTCGAGATCATCCACACGATCGGGGCCAGGGTGACCACCGCGACGAGCACCCCGGCGCCATTGAGCGCCACCGCCCGCAGCCGCTTGGCGCCGCCCCGGCTCCTCGTGCCGCCCCGGGGGCGGGTGGCAGGGGACGCCAGCACGGCAGAGGGCAGCGAGCCCGGCTGCGCGGTCACCGCAGTGCTCCCTGCTTAACGGATGCCCGGACATAGCCGACCGTGATGATCAGCAGGATGGCGGTGAGCACAAGCGCCAGCGCGCCGCCCAGGCCGTAGCTCGGCGGTGTGGAGAAGGCCCGCTGGTAGACGTAGATGCCGAGGTTGTACTCATCCAGGTTGGCACCGGAGCCGGTCAGGATGTAGAGCTGCGTGAACACCCCGAAGTCCCAGATCACCGACAGGAGCAGCAGCACCAGGAAGATCGGCTTGAGCAGCGGGTAGGTGATCTTCCAGAACGTCCGCCACGGGGTTGCGCCGTCGACCCGCGCGGCCTCGTGCAGTTCGGCCGGCACGGTCTTGAGCCCGGCAAGCACGCTCACCGCGATGAACGGGAAGCCCTGCCAGACGAGCAACAGGGTGGCCACGGTGTAGACCGGCAGGGCCGACGACAACCAGTTGAAACCGGCCCAGGTCGCCGCGCCGCCGCCGAGCCAGCCGGGCAGTTGCGCCAGCGCCCAGTCGACCACGCCGCCGTCCGGGTTGAACAGCCAGTAGAAGATCACGGTCGCCGCGACGGTGGGCGTGGCCCAGGCGAGCAGGGTCGTGGTGCTCACGACCACCGACATCCGCGGGCCCAGCCGGTTCAGCAGCAGGCCCACACAGGTGCCTATGACGAGCGTCAGCGGGACCACGACCGCGGCGAAGACGACGCTGTTGCGCAGGGACAGCCAGAACTGCGGGTCGCGGAAGATGGCGGTGAAGTTGGCCAGTCCCACCCACTGGGGCGGCGCCACCCCTGCCAGCTGTTCGATCCCGTAGTTCTGGAACGAGAACAGGCCCAGTTGGATGGCCGGCCACACGATGAGCCACGCGACCCCGGCCAGCGCCGGGGCCAGCAGCAGGTACGGGGCCAGGTGGTACCGGCGGATGAACATGGCGGCGCGGATCCGCCACGGCAGGTCATCCTGGCCTGGCCGCGGCGCGCCGAACCCGTTCACGTGCCCAGTGTCGGCATCCTGGGGCCGCTGGCGCAGCCTGCGGTCGGCCGGCCTGCGGCCGCCGGGGCCTGGCCCCTGGCCGGCGGAGCCGGCCAGGGGCAGACACCTTCGTCACATCTTTCCCGTGTTGAGCACGTTCTGAAGTGCGGTGTTGGCCTTGTCGACGGTCTGGGTGAAGTTCGCGCCCTGCATCAGGGCCTTCATCATGGTCGGGATGATCGCGTCGGTGGTGTCGGCGATCCCCCAGTTCTTGGAGTTCAGCGGCGAGATCTGGGTCACGGTGGCCGCCTTCGCGAACCCGGAGAGCAACGCGTTGCTGCTATAGGCGCCGCCGGTGAGCTGCGAGGTGTAGGGCGGGAAGAACCCCTGCGCGTTGGCGAACGACGTGGAGTTGGGGACGCTGTTCATCACCTTGATGAGATCCCAGGCGGCCGTGGGGTATTTGGTCAGCTTCCAGACCGCGAGGTCGGAGCCGCCCGCGAAGGCCGGCGACTGACCGCTGCTCTGGCCGGGAATCGGGAACGAGGCCCAGTTCGCGCTGTCCACGGCGTTCTTCGGGAACTCCGCCTTGGCCCACGGGCCATCGACGTACATGTCCAGCTTGCCGAGGCCGAAGTCCTCGTTCGAGCCACCGGAGGTGGCGCCGGGGGCGCCAAGCTCGGTCTGCCCGATGTAGGTCTTCGGCGACACGTGGTCGGTGAGGTACAGGCCGGCGTAGAACTTGATGCCGGCCTCCGACTGCGGGCTGTTGAGCTCCGCGACCCACTTGCCGCCCTTGTCGACCGCGACCTGGCCACCGGCGCCCCAGATGAAACTGACGATCGCGTTGGTGTAGTTACTGGGCGCGCCCAGGCCCCAGGTGCCAGGGAACTTCTTCATCAGCAGCTTGGCGTCGGCCACGAGCTGCGGCCAGCTCGTGGGGGGCGAGGTGATGCCGGCCTTGGCGAACTGGTCCTTGCGGTACCAGATGCCGCGCACGCCGCCGAACCACGGCACCGCGTAGACGGCCGAGCCGACCGTGTCGTTGGCGAGCATGCCCTTCACCATGTCCGAGCTGGGTGTCCAGGCGTGCACCTGGGGGGCGATGTTGGCGAGCATCCCGAGCGAAGCCTGGGCGGGCGTGTCGGTGTTGCCAAGCTCGGTCACGTCCGGGCCGTTCTTGCCGCTGCTGAAGGCGGTGGTCCAGTCGGTGGCCCGGTTCCCCCACGGGACGAAGACCACCTTGATCTTGGTCTTGGCGTAGGCGGGGTAGGCCTTGTGGAACTGTGTGACGACCCCGCTCATCCAGCTCACCTGCTGCGGCGTGGAGGATCCCATCCGCCACACGGTGAGCTGGGCGGGCACCCCCGAGGATGTGGCGGCCGTGCCGCTGCTGCTGGATCCGCAGGCCGCGGCCAGCCCGGTGAGTGCCGTGGCCACCGAGATGGCGACGGCGGCTCGTCTGAGTCTCACTGCTTGCTCCCTTCGCGTCGCCGTCGGCGTGCCGCCGGCGGGGCCGGGCTTGAACCGGCGCGCGGGGCGCCGCGCGCCTGTCTGCTGGCGTCGCATGACACCAGCTCAGCACCCCTGGGCCCGGGGGTATGCGTAAACTAACAAGAAAGTTTCCTGTAAAATAGGGCCTGCGGGCAACAGGTTCGTTTCCGTGGCCGGATCGAGACCTAGGGTGCACGGCACGCTAACCGGGCGGGCATCACGGAAAATGCCTGGCACGAACCGCGGGCCGCACTCTGGACCACGAGGCCGGGCAGGCAGAAGATGGCCTGGCGGGACAGGGGGAACGATGATGGGACGGCCAGGCACTCCGAGCCTGCTTCGGGAGATCAACGACCGCGCGGCGCTGGAACTGCTGCTCGCCCAGGGACCGCTCACCCGGTCACAGGTCGGCGAGGGCACCGGCCTGTCCAAGGTCACCGCCTCGCAGACGCTGACCCGCCTCGAAGAGCGCGGCCTTGTCGCCGTCACCGGGCAGCAGGCCGGCGTCAGGGGGCCAAGCGCCGCGGTGTACGCGGTCGTCCCCTCCACCGCGATCGTGGCCGGCCTCGACGTCGCCCCCGAGGCGGTGACCACCGGCGTGGCCGACGTGACCGGCCAGGTGCTGGCCGAGGTGACCGTGGACCCCAACGGCGGCGACCCGGTCCGGCTGGTCCGCAACGCGGTCGCCGCCGCGTGCCGCGCCGCGCAGATCGAGGCGGCGCAGTTGCGCGCGGTGGTGATCGGCACCGGCGGCATGGTGGACCCGCGCACCGGCGACGTGCGGCTGTCGGTGAACCTGCCCGACTGGCACGAGGGCGTGCTCGGCGCGCTGCGCGGGGACCTGCGCCGCCCGGTGGCCATCGAGAACGACGTCAACCTGGCCGCGATGGCCGAGCACGCCGAGGGCGCCGCGCGCGGCGTGGACGACTTCGTGCTGGTCTGGATGGGCGTCGGCCTCGGGCTGGCGACCATACTGGGCGGCCGGCTGCACCGCGGGGCCCGCGGCGCGGCCGGCGAGATCGGCTACCTGCCGGTGCCGGGGGTGCCGCTGCCTGAGGACCTGACCCATCCCGCGGCGGGCGGGTTCCGCTCGCTGGCCGACGGGCGTGAGGTCCGCGCCCTGGCGGAACGCTACGGCTTCGCCGCCCCGGCCAACGGTGCGGCGGTCGCCGCGGCGGTGCGCGCCGCGGCGGCCGGGCAGTCCGCCGGTGAGGAGTTCCTCGCCGACCTGGCCCGGCGGGTGGCGGTCGGCGTCGCGGCGATCTCGGTGACTCTGGATCCGGGGCTCGTGGTGCTCGGCGGCGAGGTGGGCCAGGCGGGCGGGACGGCGCTGGCGGACCGGGTGAGCACCGAGGTCAGCCGGATCTGCCCGGTCAAGCCGGACGTGGTGCCGACCGCGGTGCCCGATGCCCCGGTGCTGCGCGGTGCCCTGCTGGCCGCCATCGACCAGGCCCGGTCCGCCCTGCTGGCCTCCGTCGCCGACGGCTGACCTGGCGACTCCGGCTGCTGACCCGGTGAACCCCCGCTGCTGACCCGGTGAACCCCCGCGGCTGACCCGGTGACCTGGCGGCTAACTCCGCGGTCCTAGTGGCCGGCCCCGCAGGCTCAGCCGCCCCCGCAAATCCCGGCCATATCACTTGGTGTAGGCAAAGCGTCACAATTCTTGGCTTGCGGAAAGCGCTTACCCGATCCATGGTGTACTCGTGCACGCGCCCGGTAACCCGCCTGTGCTCGCGCGCATGGCGGCGCACCGGCTGGTGCTCACCATGATGGGCCTGACGATCCTGATCGCCACCGCGCTGGCGGCAGCGCTCGCCGATTTCGGCGGCCAGGGCCTGGACCGGGCGGTGCACCGGGAGCTGGCATCCGCGCCGGGGACGTCGGTGGACCTCAGCGGCACCCTGACGGCAAGCCAGGGGGCGCGGGGGGCCTCCGCGGTGCGGTCCGCCATGCGGTCGGCCTTCGGCCACGTCCCCTTCGCGCTCTACGGCGCTACCTGGTCCGGCGCGCTCGACCTGCCGCCGCGCCCGCGCGGGACCAAGACCGTGCCGCAAGTACAGGCGGCCGCACTGGGCGGCCTTCAGGCCCGCGCCACCCTGCTCAGCGGCTCCTGGCCGGGGCTGGCGGCACCTGGCAGGCCAGTCCCGGCCGCGCTGCCGGCGCGGGCCGCGGCACTGCTGCACGTGGCCGCGGGCGACGTGATCGCGACGCGGGACGCGCAGTCGGGCAAGCCGGTGCTGCTGCGGGTGACCGGTGTGTACGCGGCACGCAACCAGGCGTCCGGCTACTGGGGCCTTGACCTGATCGGGCCGGGTGGCCAGACGTCGGCGGGCGGGTTCACCACCTATGGCCCGCTGGTCGTGAACCCGGCCGCCCTCCGGGGCAGCCTCACCAGTGCCGCCGCCTCCTGGGCAGTGCTCCCGGACACCGCCCGGCTCACCGGGCCCAGCCTGGACCAGGTGGCAGCACGGCTGCTGGCAGCGGAGCAGGCGCTGCAGAACCCCGCCGGGCCACTCGGCGGCCTGCGGGTGACCACCAGCCTGCCCGCGGTCCTCCGCGGCGCCGCCAGCGAACTGGTCGTGGCCCGGTCACTGATCCTCATCGGGGGTCTCGAACTGGTCATCCTCGGCGGCGCGGCGCTCGCCGCCGCGGCCCGGCTGCTGGCCGACCGGCAGGAGGCCGAACTTGGCCTGCTCGCGTCGCGCGGCGGCGCGCGCTGGCAGCTTGCCGCACTGGGTGTGGTGGAGCCCGTGCTGGTCGCGGGCGTGGCGGCGGCCCTCGGCGTGGCGGCGGGGGCCCCGCTGGCCCGGCTGCTCTCCCGCACCGGCCCGCTCCGCACGGCCGGCCAGCTGATCTCCGGCACCCCGGCGCTGGTGTGGCTGGCCCTGGTGACGGCCGCGACGCTCGGTACGCTGCTCGCGCTGGTCCCGGCGCTGCGCCCGAACCTGCCCGGCCTGGCGCGGGTGCGGCGGGGAAGGCGCGCCTGCGGTGTCGCAGGTCGCCAGGACCGGTGCCGACGCCGCCCTGATCGCCCTTGCTGCCCTCGCCGTCTGGCAGATCCGCGCCTACTCCGTGGTCTCCTGGTCGCCGCGGGGCACGCTTGGCATCGACCCGGTGCTGGCCGCCGCTCCGGCGCTCGCGCTCGCGGCGGGCACCCTCGTCCTGCTCCGCCTGCTGCCGCTCGCCGCGCGGACGGCGGAGCGGGCCGCCGGGCGCCAGCGCCTGCCCGGCGCCCTGGCCGTCTGGCAGTTCAGCCGCCGCCCACTCCGCCAGGCGGGCCCCGCCCTGCTCGTCGTCCTCGCGGTAGCGACCGGAATGCTCGCGCTCTCCCAGCATCAGACCTGGATCCGGTCCGTGCGGGACCAGGCGGCCTTCCGCGCGGGCGCGCCGGTGCGGGTGGACGCCCAGCTTCCTCTCTCGCCCGCGCTGGTGCGGCGCATCGCCACCGCGCCCGGCGTGCGGACGGCGATGCCGGTGGCGCGGCTCACCGAAGACCAAGGCGCCCAGGCCCTCGCCGTGGACGCGGGTGAGGGGGCACGCACGGCACTGCTCCAGCCGGGCGCGGCTGCCGAACCAGCGCACGCGCTGTTCGCGGCCATCTCCCCGGTCGCCCGGCCCGGCCTCGGGCTTCCCGGTCACCCGGGCCGGTTCATGATCACCGCCAGCCTGGGACCGGCGTCACTGCGGCTGGGCCGCGCCCCGGTCACCGTGTCCGTGCAGGACGCCGACGGCGAGACCAGTACGCTGCCGGCCGGCTCGCTGGTGGCGGACGGGCGGCCGCAGCGGCTCACCGTGGACCTCGGCGCGGGCGGCAGTCTCCGCGGTCCGCCTTCTCGCGATCACCGTGAGCTACCCGCTGCCGGCCAGGCCTGCCAGGCACGATGCGGTGCTGTCGGTCGGCGCGGTCACCGTGCCCGCCGGGCGCAGCGGGCCGCGCCGCCCGGTCACGCTCGCAGGCACCGGCCTGGGCCGGTGGTCGGCCTCCGCCTCGTCACCCGACCTCACCAGCCTGACGCAGAGCGCCTACTCCCTGGCGATCAAACCGGTCTTCCCGCGCGCCCGGTCGTGGCGGCCGGCCGGGGCCGCCGACCAGGCGCTCACCTTCGCCGCGGGCAGCGGCACCCAGTCCACGCCGGCTGGCCGGGCCCCGGTCCCCGGGCTGGTGACACTGACCGCCCGCGGGCCTCGCGCAGCCGGTCATACCGGCGATCGCCACCCGGTCCTACCTGTCCTCGGGGAATCTCACCGTGGGATCCACCGTGCCGCTGGCGGTGGACGGTGTCACGGTCAGCGTGAAAATCGTGGCGGCGGTGGCCGCCTTCCCGACCGTCCCGGGGCCGGGCGGGGCGCTGGTCGTCGACCTGGCCAGCCTCCAGGACGCGCTGGTGGCCATGGGCCAGCAACCGGCTCCGGTGACCGAGCTGTGGCTGGCGGCGCCCCGCCGCCCCGCGGCCCTGCCGGGCGGGGCGACCGTCGTCACCCGGGCCGGCCTGGCCGCGGGCCTGCTCAGCGACCCGCTGTCCGCCCTGCCGCAGCAGGCGCTGGTCGGCGTGGCGCTGGCCGCCGCGATGCTCGCGCTGGCCGGGTTCGCCGTCAGCGTGGCGGCGAGCGTCGCCGAGCGCCGGCCACAAAGCGCCGTGCTGTCCGCCCTGGGCGTCTCCCGTGCGGGCCAGGCATGGCAGCTCTGCCTGGAGGAACTCCTGCTGAGCGGGCCCGCCGCCGCAGTCGGCCTGGCACTCGGCGCGGCCAGCGTCGTGCTGCTGGCGCCGTCGATGACTGCCGCCGCCGGCGCGGGTGCCTCCGTCCCGCCGGTGGTGACCGGCTTCGCATGGGCGGCCGCGATCCCGCTGACCGTGGTGGTGGCGGTGCTGCCCGTACTGATGGCCGCGCTGGCCATGCTGCACCGGCCGGACCCGGCGGCCCAGCTCCGCATGCTGGAGTCGGGATGACCGGGCAGGCCGGCCCACTGGCCCGGCGGCGCCGGGGCGGCTGGCGGGCGGTCAGCGGAACGGGCGGAGCCGCGACCGCGGTGCTAGCGGTCCTGGTATGCGGCTGCGTGTTCGGCTCGATCGCGGGTGCCCGGGTGAGCCTGGCCATGCGGACACAGGCGCTGCGGCAGCAACTCGCGGCCGCCCCCGCGGTGGCGAGGTCGGTCCTGGTGACGGCGGACTGGTTCGACTTCGCGGGCTCGCTGCGCATCACCAGCCCGCTGCTCAACACCTACGGCAACGGCGGCGCAACCTCCGGGGAGGTCGGTGAAGTGACCCACCGGGCCGCCGCCGACCTTGCTGCCACCTCCTTGCCGCTCGGCCCGCGCGGCGCGGAATGGTCCGCCCTGGACACCGGCTACAACGCCGTGACCGGGGCCGATTCCCGCGCCATGGTGGCCGGCACCGCCCCGCAGCTGCAGCTCGCCTGCCGTGAGCCGCTGGCCCGGTACGCCCGGCTGATCGCCGGCCGTTTCCCGCGGCTGGCCACGCTGCGCCAGGCGCCTCGTGCGGCCCACGCCGGCTCCGGGGTGATCAGGCCACCGCTGGGCGGGACGTTCGAGGTAGCGGTGACACAGGCGACCGCGGCGCGGTTCGGGCTGCACCCCGGGTCCCGGGTCGCGGTCAACGTACAGGGCATACCGGTGACGCTGGCGGTGACCGGCGTGCTCCGGCCGACCGCGGCGGGTGCGGCGTTCTGGACGGCCGATCCGGTGGCCGCGGCCCCGTTCCTGGTCCCGCCCTCCCCCTACAACACCGCGTACTGGGAGGGCACCGCCTTCGCCGGGCCTGCCGAGCTGGCCGCCGTGCAGGCCCTGTTCCCCGGCCAGGACATGCAATTCGAGTGGGATTTCCCGCTGGCGCTCGGCCACCTGGACGCGGACCAGGCCCAGGCCCTGGCGGGCAACCTCAACCGTGCCGCGTCCCGGACCCTGCTCATGGCAGGGCCGGTGCGTGACACCGCACGCTCCCTGAACGTCACCACGCCGGGCCCGGCACAGGTGCTCTCGGCCTTCACGGTCACCCAGGACGCGGTCGAGTCCGTTCTGTCGCTGCTCTTCGCGGGCTTGGCGGTGATCGGCGCGATCGTGCTGCTGCTGGCCGGCCGGATGGCCGCCGACCATCGCCGTGAGGAATTTGCCCTGATCAGGGCGCGCGGCGCGGGACTGTGGCAGCTCGTGGCGCTGGCACTGGGCGACAGTGCCATCGCCACGGCGGCCGGCGCGGCGGCTGGGGTAGCGCTCGCCGCGGCATTGGCGCCCGGCAGCACCCCACCGATCGGCTGGTGGCTGACCGGGCTGACGCTGTTCGCCGCCCTGGCCGGCCAGCCGGCCGCGGTGGTCCTGGCACACCGCGACATCGCCGCCAGCGAAGCGGCCCTCCGCGGGCAGGAGCCCGCCTCCCGCCCGGCTGCCCGGGCCCGGCGGTGGATCGCCGAGGGCACGCTGACCGTCGCCGCCGTGGGCGGGCTGATCGTGCTCCACCAGCAGGGACTGCCGGTGACCGGCGGGGTGAACGCCTACACCGCCGCGGCACCTGTGCTGATCGCCGCTCCTGCCGCGCTGCTGGCCATGCGCGGGTACCCGCTGGTGCTGCGAGCGGTCTTCCGGCTCTCCTCCCGGCGGGCGGGCATCACCTGGTTCATCGCGCTGACCCGGGGGGCGCGGGCCCGGACGGTGGCCGCCCTGCCCGTGTTTGCCCTCGTGCTCGCCCTGGCCCTGGTGATATTCGCGGGGATGGTCCGCGCAGCGGTGTCCCGCGGTGAAGCCGCCGCCTCCTGGCAGGCGACGGGAGCCGACGCGGTGGTGTCCAGCGGAACGCTGGGCGGCGGGCTCTCACCCTCGGCGCAGGCCAGCATCGCCGCTACCCCCGGGGTTACCCGGGCGGCGGCAGCCCGCATCACGACCACGGCACTGCCCGGCGGCGCGACCGCCGCAGTGGCCGGGGTCGACCCGGCCAGCTATGCGGGCTTCGTCGCCAGCACGCCATGGCCCCGGTTCCCGTCCGCCGCACTGGCCCCGGTGCCCGTGCCCGGCACCGGCCCGGCCGGGCCGGTGCCGGTGCTCGCCTCGCGCGCCGTGCTCGCCGCCATCGGCCGGGGGCCGGTCGTCATCTCCTCCGACGGCGGACAGATGACCGTCCGGATCGCCGGGACGCTGGCGAGCACCCCGGCCCTGCCGGCCAGCACCAGGTTCATCGTCATGCCGCTGACGGCACTGCGCGGGCCGGGCGGGCCGTTGCGACCGAACGAGATGCTGCTGGCCGGACCGCACCTGGCGGCCACGCGGCTGGCAGCGGTGGTACGGCGGGTAGCGCCGGGCGCGGCGGTCCGGCTCCGCTCGGCCGCGCTCGCCGCGCTGGCGGGCGCGCCGCTGCAGCGCGGCACCTACGCACTGTTCGCGGCCGGCCTCGCCGCGGCGGCCGGGCTCGGCCTGGGAACGCTCGTGCTCAGCCTGGTCCTCGGTGCCCGGGACCGGGAGCAGACGCTTACCCGCCTGGCCACCATGGGCCTCGGCGCGGGGCAGGCGCGGCTGGCAGCGATCGGGGAAGCCCTGCCTGCCGTGCTCGCCGCGATCGTGGTCGGCACGGCGTGCGCGGCCGTGCTGCCGCCACTCGTCGGGCCGGACCTGAACCTGTCGGTGTTCACCGGATCCGCGGCGGCAGTGCCGGTACGGGCCAGCGCCGCCGACCTGATGGTGCCCGCCGCCGGGCTCGCGGTGCTCGGGCTCGTCACCCTCGCCGCCGAGGTGTCCGCCGCGCGCCGCCGCGGCCTGGCGAGCGCACTGCGGATGGGCGGCTGAGCACCGTGCGCGCGAGAGCAGGACGACAGCCGGGGAAGGAGGGCCGGATGACCGGGATGGCACAAGAAGAGGCCGCCGGGCCGGGGCTCGCGGATCTCGCCGCGCAGGCCGCCGGGAGACAGGCCGGCCATGGCGAGGACGCGCTGGTCGTCTGCGACCGGCTGGTCCGCATCTACGCCGCGGACGGCACCGAGGTCCAGGCGCTTCAGGGGCTCGACCTGCTGGTCCGCGAGGGTGAGCTCACCGCGATCGTGGGCGCCTCGGGCAGCGGCAAGTCCACCCTGGTGAACATCCTGGCCGGCCTCGACAAGCCGACCGCAGGCTCGGCCCGGGTCGCGGGCGCCGACCTGGCCGCGATGAGCGACCGGGAGCGGCTGCGGTACCGGCGGGGCACGGTCGGCTTCATCTGGCAGGAAACCGCACGGAACCTGCTGCCTTACCTGACCGCACGGCAGAACGTGATGATGCCGGTGTTCCTGGCCCGCGGCGGCCGCCGGACCCGGCGGAAGCGTGCGGCCGACCTGCTCGACGCCCTCAGCGTGGCCCACTGCGCGGACCGCAGGCCCGCCGAGATGTCCGGCGGGGAGCAGCAGCGGGTGGCCATCGCCACGGCGCTCGCCAACCGGCCCCGGCTGCTGCTCGCCGACGAGCCCACGGGTGAGCTGGACACCGCGACCGCAGCGGACGTGTTCGCCGCGCTGCAGGCCGCCAACATCGAGCTGGGCGTCACGGTCCTGCTGGTCACCCATGACCCCGCGGTGTCCGGTCAGGTCCGCCGGGTGGTTTCGATACGCGACGGCCGGACGAGCACGGAAACCCTGCGGCACGCCGGTGCCGACGAGCACGGCAACATGACCCAGCTCGCCGTCGAGTACGCGGTGGTGGACCGGGCGGGCAGGCTTCAGCTTCCGCGCGAGATGACCGAGCCGCTTGGCATTTCTGGCCGGGTCCGGCTGGAGGCGCAGCCGGACCACATCGGCGTCTGGCCGGACCGCCCGGTGGACGGGCAGCCGGCGGACGGGCAGCGCGCGGACGGGCAGCCGGCGGGCGGGGCCGGCGGGCGGGCCTGCCGGGGCACCCGGAGAGGACGGCTGACATGACGCAGGCTGACGCCGTGCACGCGGCTCGCACCGCGATGGCAGCCGGGCCGACGCCCGCCATGGCGCAGGTGACGGATGCGGTGCGGACCTTCGGCCACGGGCGGTCCGCGGTCCGCGCGCTGCGCGGGGTGTCGCTCACTGTCGCGCGCGGGCGGCTCGTCGCGCTGTCCGGCCGGTCCGGGTCAGGGAAGACCACCCTGCTGAACATCCTCGGCGGCCTCGACCGGCCGGACAGCGGGATGGTGCACGTGGACGGCAGGGAGGTGACCGCCATGTCCGAGCGCGAGCGCACCAGGCTGCGCCGCGGAACCGTGGCGTTCGTGTTCCAGTCGTTCGGCCTCATCCCTATCCTGTCCGCGGCCGAGAACGTCGGCGTGCCGTTGCGCGTCACCGACGCGGCACCGCAACTGCGGGAGGAACGGGTGCGCCTGCTGCTCGACGTCGTCGGCCTGACCGACCACGCCGGGCAGCGCCCGGGGGAACTGTCGGGCGGCCAGCGGCAGCGGGTCGCCATCGCCCGGGCGCTCGCCGCCAGCCCGAAGTTGCTCATCGCGGACGAACCGACCGGGCAGCTCGACTCGGAGAGCGCACGGCAGATCATGACGCTGCTCCGCACGGTCGTCCGCCACGAGGGCGTCACCGCCCTCGTGGCGACCCACGACCCGGCGCTGATGGACCTCGCGGACGAGGTGCTTCACCTGGCCGACGGCCGCATCACCGGACGGCCCTAACCTGCCGCCCGCAGCGGCCGCGCGGCGGAACCGGCGGCCCCGGCCTGGCCGAGGACGTCCATGGTGACCGGCAGCCCAGCCGCGGCTGCCCGGCCGTAGTCGTCGTCCACGATGGTCACCTGGCGCCCGGCGGCCGCCAGGAACGAGGCCGCCACGCCGGCCCGGTACCCGGCATGGCAGTGCACCCAGACCGGCACCGGGGCCCGGCCGGGCAGTTCGCCCAGCCGGGCGGGGAGTTCGCCCAGCCGTGCAGGCAGTTCGTGCAGCGGGATGTGCAGCGCCTCGTCGATGTGGCCGGCCGCCCATTCGAGCGGGCGGCGGACGTCCAGGACGGTGACGCCGGCATGGCGCCGCGCGGCGGCGAGGCCGCGGAAATCGGACACCGCGCAGGAGGCTGGGTCCTCGCCGCCCAGCCAGTCCGCGAGCGTGCCGATGGCCGCCCCGGCGATCCGGTCCACGCCGATCCGCGCCAGTTCGCGCTGCGCGGCCGCGACCTGGCCCGGGGTGCTGGCGAGCAGGGTCAGCCTGGCCCCGTCCGGCAGCAGCCAGCCCAGGTGCGTGGCGAAGGCGTCACCGAGGGGGAAGCTGAGCGACCCGGGCACGTGCCCGGCCGCGAAGGCGCGGCGGCCCCGCAGGTCCACCACCCAGTCACCGGCCGCGACCCGCGCCGGCACCTGGCCGGGCAGCACGCGCGGCGGCGGCAGCAGGGCGGGAGCGTCCGCGCCGAACGTGTTCGCCCGGCCCATCCGGGCGTAGTACGCGGGGAACGCATCCAGGCCGGCCAGCACGGACGCGACGTAACGGCCCTCGTCCAGGGTCAGTACCGGGTTCCCGCGCTGCTCCTGGGCGATCGTGGACGCCCGGGCCGTTCCCCCGGATGCGGGACCGGCCGCGCAGAAGCTGCCGAAGCCGTGCGTCGGGTACACCGGCGTGTGCCCGGGCAGCCGCGACGCCAGCCCGCGGACGGAGGCGTGCTGGGCCGCGGCGAGCGCGGGCGCGTGCCGCGCGCCGAGCAGGTCAGGGCGCCCGGTCGATCCGTGCAGCAGTGAGCCGCCGGTGAAGACGCCGACGATGTCCCCGGTCCGGGCATCGGTCACGACGTAGGCCAGGTGGGTCCAGGTGTGGCCGGGGGCAGCGACGACCCGCACCCGCATCGCGCCCGCCTCGATCAGGTCCCCGTCGCCGATCGCCGTTCGGCGCAGCGCCACGTCATCGGCACCGTTCACGTGGTAGACGGCGCCGGTCTCCTCGGCCAGGGCCAGGCCGCCGGAGACGTAGTCGTTGTGGATGTGCGTCTCGAACACGTGGGTCACCGCCACGCCGCGATCGGCGGCCGCCACCAGGATCCGGTCGATGTCACGCTGCGGATCCACCACGAGCGCGGCCGTGCCGTCGGTCACCAGGTAACTGCGGTCACCCAGCGAGGGCGTGTCGATCGCCAGTACCTCGATCACGGCAGCCTCCTCGTCTCATCGCCCGTTCTTAGCTATTTAACCTATCGACATACTAGGTTATAGTGAACCCGTGTACTCCCCCGATCCGCGCGCAAGCCGGCCGCCCGTCATCGCGGTCGTCGGCGGGGGCGCGAGCGGCACGCTGACCGCTATCCACCTGCTCCGCCTGGCCGACGCCGGGCGGCCGCCGGTGCGCATCGCACTGATCGACGCAGGCGGGCGGCACGGGCTCGGCCAGGCGTATTCCACTACGCACCCCGGTCACCTGCTGAACTCCCCGGCCGACACGATGAGCGCGGTGGCCGGCGACCCGGGCCAGTTGCTGCGCTGGGCGACCGCGAACCGCGTCGCCCACGACGGGTTCCTGCGCAGGTCCGACTACGGGCGCTACCTGCGCGACACCCTGGCCGAGGCGGGACGCCGGGCAGGACCGGCCAGCACCGTCACCCCGGTCACGGCGCAGGTCGTCCGGATCAGCGACCGGGCCCCCCGGCACCGGCTCCGGCTGCACCTCGCGGCCGACGGCCACATCGACGCCGACATCGCGGTCCTGGCCGTCGGCAGCCCCGCGCCCACCGCGCCGTGCCCGGTGCCCGACAGTCCCCGCTACATCGCCGACCCCTGGGCGCCAGGCGCGCTGGGACAGGTCCGCGACGGCAAGCCGGTCATCGTGCTGGGCACCGGCCTGACCGCGATGGACGTGGCTATCGCGGTGACGGACGCGCACCCGCGCACCGTGGTCCATGCGGTGTCCCGGCACGCGCTGCTTCCCCGGGCACACCGCAGGTGCGCGGAGCCGGGCCGGCCGACCTGGCTGCCCGCGCTGGCCAGCCCGGGTGGCCCGGTGCGGCTCGGCGAGCTGATGTGGCAGGTCCGCGCCGCGATGGCGGACCGCCCTGAGGCCTGGGAAGAGATCATGGACGCGCTCCGGCCGCACGTGCCCCGGCTGTGGCAGCGGCTGCCGCTGGCCGACCGGCAGCTCTTCCTCCGGCACGTCGCGCGCTACTGGGAGGTGCACAGGCACCGGATGGCGCCGGACACCGCGCGCCGGGTCAGCACGCTGCTCGGCACCGGCCGGCTGTCGGTCCACGCGGGGCAGGTCCGCGCGGTCACCGCGGAGCCAGGCACGCTCCGGGTGTGCATCGAGCACGCGGCCGGGGCCAGCACCGAGCACGAGGCCGGGTGGCTGGTCAACGCCACCGGCCCGGACGGCGACATCACCCGCACCCGCGACCCGCTGCTGCGCGATCTGCTGCGTGGCGGGCAGGTCCGGCCGGACCCGTTGCGGCTCGGCCTGGACGCCACCCCCAGCGGCGCGGTGCTCGATTCAGCGGGACGGCCGAGCGCCACCCTGTTCACGCTCGGCCCGCCGCTGCGCGGGCTGTGGTACGAGACCACGGCCATCCCGGAGATCAGAACCCAGGCCGCCGCCCTGGCGCTGCGCCTCACCGCAGCGGCCCCGGTGCCCGCCCGCCCGGGCACCGCCGCCTGACGTCCGGCCGCGGTCCCGCCGTCTGTCCTCCAAGGGCAGCGGGGCCGTGGCCGGCGCCAGGAGCCACGTCCTGCCCATTACGAATGGGTGACGTTCCGCCCAGTTTGTTGCGATTGCGCCCGGTGGGGCGGCAGGTTAACCGCCAGGGTGCCGAGCACCCCGCCGACTCATCTGGGCGGGCCGGGGGACAAAGCCTGGCGCGGGCCGTCCCCGCCCGCCGCGTGGCCAGGCGCGCGTCGCGGCGCGCCTGGCCACGCCCATGCCCGCAGCTTGACGAGCCAGGCGCACTGTGGTGATGTTGACCCCGTCCATCGTCGGCAGTGGAGGAAGCCGGTGCGAGTCCGGCGCGGTCCCGCCACTGTGACCGGGGAGCGGCCCTCACGTTAGCCACGACTGCGATGCGGTGGGAAGGCTGAGGGGAGCTTCGATCCGGGAGCCAGGACACTCCGGCCGTCGATCCTTCGCACCTGGGGCGTGGTTACCCCGAGGAAGGGCCGCCATGATGTCCTCACCTGCCCCGCTGGGCGCCCCACCCGCCTCCCCTTCCCCCTTCACTGCCCGGCGCTCGCTGGCCGCCGCCCGCCGACTGCCGCACCGCCGCTGATGCGGCGCAGGTCCGGGCTCGCCTCCGGGCTGCTGCTCGGCTCCGCTCTCGACGCCCTGCTCGCCGACCCGCGCCGCGGCCACCCCGTCGCCGCGTTCGGCACCGCCGCGGCCCGCGCCGAGGGCCGGCTCTGGGCGGCCAGCCGGGCCCGCGGCGCGCTGTTCGCCGTGGCCTGCGCCGGCCCCGCTACGGCCGCGGGCTGGGCCGCGCAGCGGCTGGCCGGGCGGCGCCCGCTGCCCGGTGCGGCACTGGCCGCGGCGGCGACCTGGGCGGTGCTCGGCGGTGCCAGCCTGGCCGCCGAGGCGGCGGAGGTATCCCGCGCGCTGGCGGCCGGCGACCTCGATGACGCGCGGCGCCGCCTCCCCGCGCTGTGCGGCCGCGACCCCGCCGGGCTGCCCGCCGCCGAACTGGCCCGCGCGGCGGTCGAGTCCGTGGCGGAGAACACCTGCGACGCGGTGGTCGCGCCGCTGCTGTGGGGCGCGGTGGCCGGCGTGGGCGGCCTGCTCGGCTACCGGGCGGTGAACACGCTCGACGCGATGGTCGGTCATCATGACATGCGTTACGAAAGGTTCGGCTGGGCCGCCGCCCGGCTCGATGACGTGGCCAACCTGGTGCCCGCCCGGCTGACCGCGGTCCTGGCCGCAGCCCTGGCCCCCGGGGTCGGCGGGAGCGGGCGCACCGCCCTGCGAACCGTGCGCCGCGACGGGGCCGCGCATCCCAGCCCGAACGCGGGCCGTTGCGAGGCCGCGTTCGCCGGGGCGCTCGGGGTCAGCCTCGGCGGCACCAACGTCTACCAGGGCCGGGCCGAGCGCCGCGGCACCCTCGGCGATGGCCCCCCGCCCGGGCCCGCCGACCTCGATCGCGCCATCCGGCTGTCCCGCCTGATCACCGTCGCGACCACCGTCCTCGCCGCGGCTGGCGGCGTACCTGCTCGGCGGGCCGGCAAAGCGCGAGGAATCCAGCTCCCGGCCCCAGCCCTCTCCGTCGCGCCGACCAGCTCGCGGCCGTTGGCCCTCCCCCCGCATTCGTTCGTGGGCGTGGCGCCAACGACCACATTCTTTTGTCGGGCGTTGGCGCCACCGACCACAAACGAGACCGGCGGCGGGCTGCCGCGGGCGGGGCCGGCGTGAAGGGGATCCTGGTCGCCGGGACGGCGTCGGAAGCGGGCAAGAGCGCGGTCACCGCGGGGGTCTGCCGCTGGCTGGCCAGGCGCGGCGTGAAGGTGGCCCCGTTCAAGGCGCAGAACATGTCGCTGAACTCGGTGGTCACCAGGGACGGCGCGGAGATCGGCCGGGCCCAGGCCATGCAGGCCGCCGCGGCCGGCATCGAGCCCGAGGCGGCGCTGAACCCGGTGCTGCTCAAGCCCGGCGCGGGCGGCACCAGCCAGGTCATGGTCCTCGGCAAGCCCGTCGCCGAGGCCGACGCCATGTCCTACCCCGAGCTGAAGCCGCGCCTGGCGGACACCGTGCTGGCCTGCCTGACCGGGCTGGCGGACCGGTTCGACGTGGTCGTCTGCGAGGGCGCGGGCAGCCCGGCCGAGATCAACCTGCGCGCGCACGACCTCGCCAACATGGGCCTGGCCCGGGCGGCCGGCCTGCCGACGATCGTGGTCGCCGACATCGACCGGGGCGGGGCGCTGGCCGCCATGTACGGCACGCTCGCCCTGCTCAGCCGCGAGGACCAGGCGCTGGTCGCCGGGTTCGTGGTGAACAAGTTCCGCGGCGATGCCGCCCTGCTGCAGCCGGGGCTTGACCGGCTGCGCGACCTCACCGGGCGGCCGGTGCTCGGCGTGCTGCCGTGGACCGCCGGGCTGTGGCTGGACGCGGAGGACTCGCTCAGCCTGGGCGCCGGGCCGGACGGGCCGCCTTCCAGCCCGGCCGGCGACGTGCTCCGGGTCGCGGTGGTCCGGCTGCCCCGGATCAGCAACTTCACCGACACCGACCCGCTGGCGGCCGAGCCGGGCGTGGCGCTCCGGTTCGTCACCTCCCCCGCGCAGATCGCCGACGCCGACCTGGTGATCCTGCCCGGCAGCCGGGCCACCGTGGCCGACCTGGCCTGGCTGCGCGAGCGCGGGCTGGCCGGCGCCATAGTAGATCGCGCCGCGCGGGGCGGCCCTGTGCTCGGCATCTGCGGCGGCTACCAGATGCTCGCCACCGAGATCCGCGACGACGTGGAGAGCGGCACCGGCCTGGTCCCGGGGCTTGGCCTGCTGCCGGCCACGGTCACGTTCGGCACCGCGAAGGTGCTCCGGCTCCGCCAGGAGACCTCGGGCGGCGAGCCGGTCACCGGGTACGAGATCCACCACGGCGTGGTCACCTCGGCGGCGGCGAGCCGTTCCCCGGCGGCTGCTCCGCCGGGGCGGTGCTTGGCACCACGTGGCACGGCATCTTCGAGAGCGACGGGTTCCGGAGGGCGCTGCTCCGCAAGGTCGCCGCGGCGGCCGGGCGGTCGTTCGAACCAGGTCACGTCGCGTTCGCACAGCTCAGGGAGCGGCAGCTGGACACGCTGGCCGACCTGGTCGACGCCCATGTGGACACGGCCGCCCTGCTGGACCTGATCGACCACGGTGCGCCCGCCGGCCTGCCTTTCATCCCGCCAGGAGCCCCATGAGCGAGAACCCCGTCATCGTGCTGATCTCCGCGTCGGACACCGACCTGCTGGCGGCACGGGCCAGCGGGGCGCCGTGGCGGCTGGCCGGCCCCGCGCGGACCGCGCCGGACCAGGTGCCCGGGCTGGTGGCCGGAGCGTATTGCGTGATCGTGCGGTTGCTGGGCGGGCGCAGGAGCTGGCCCGAGGGCCTCGCCACCGTCCTCGCGCAGGGCCTGCCCACGGTGGTGCTCAGCGGTGAGGCGGCGCCGGACGCGGACCTGATGGCGGCGTCCACGGTGCCGGCGGGCGTGGCCGCGCAGGCGCTCGCCTACCTGCGCGAGGGCGGGCCTGGCAACCTGGCCGAGCTGGCCGCGTTCCTGTCCGACACGCTGCTGCTCACCGGGCACGGGTTCGCGCCGCCGGTGCCGCTGCCCGCCCAGGGCGTGCACGGGGACCGCGCGGCCGGGCCGGGCCGGCCGACCGTGGGGATCGTGTTCTACCGTGCGCACGCGGTGTCCGGGAACACCGCGTTCGCAGACGCGCTGGCCGACGCGGTGGAGGCGGCGGGCGGTAACGCCCGGTGCGTGTACTGTTCGTCGCTGCGCGCGGCCGGGCCTGAGGTCTACGAGCTGCTGGCCGGGACGGACGCGCTGATCGTGACGGTGCTCGCGGCCGGCGGGACGGTGGCCGGGGACGCCAGCGCGGGCGGGGACTCCGACGCCTGGGACGTGACGGCGCTGGCCGGCCTGGACGTGCCGGTGCTGCAGGCGCTCTGCCTCACCTCGTCACGGGCCGCGTGGGCCGCCTCGTCCGCGGCGCTCACCCCGATGGACGCCGCGATGCAGGTGGCGGTGCCCGAGTTCGACGGGCGGCTGATAACGGTGCCGTTCTCGTTCAAGGAGGCCGGCCAGGACGGGGTGCCGGAGTACGTGGCGGACCCGGAGCGGGCCGCCCGGGTGGCCGGGATCGCGCTGGCGCACGCCCGGCTGCGGCATACCCCGCCCGCGCAGCGGCGGCTGGCGATCATGCTGTCGTCGTATCCGACCAAGCACGCCCGGGTCGGGAACGCGGTCGGGCTGGACACCCCGGCCTCGGCCGTGGTGCTGCTGCGGGCGCTGCGGGAGGCGGGCTATGACACCGGTGACGGGTTCCCCGAGGACGGCGACACGCTGATCCACGCGCTGATCGCGGCGGGCGGGCACGACGTGGAGTGGCTCACCGAGGAGCAACTGGCCGCCGCGCCGATGCGGGTGCCCGCGGCGCGGTACGCGGAATGGTTCGCGGCGCTGCCGGCGTCCCTGCGCGAGGCGGTGCGCGGGCACTGGGGCGACCCGCCGGGCGAGCTGTACGTGGACTCCGGCGAGATCGCGCTGGCCGGGCTGCGGTTCGGCAACGTGGTGCTGATGATCCAGCCGCCGCGCGGGTTCGGGGAGAACCCGGTGGCCATCTACCACGACCCGGACCTGCCGCCGTCGCACCATTACCTGGCGGCCTACCGCTGGCTGGACCGGGAGTTCGGCGCGCACGCGTTGGTGCACCTGGGCAAGCACGGTACCTGCGAGTGGCTGCCCGGCAAGGGGCTCGGCCTGTCCGCGGAGTGCGCCCCGGACGCGGTGCTCGGCGACCTGCCGCTGATCTACCCGTTCATCGTCAACGACCCCGGCGAGGGCACCCAGGCCAAGCGGCGCAGCCACGCGACGATCATCGACCACCTGATCCCGCCGATGGCCCGCGCCGACAGCTACGGCGACCTGGCCAAGCTGGAGCAGTTGCTCGACGAGTACGCGACGGTCAGCGCGCTGGACCCGGCCAAGCTCCCGGCCGTGCGGGCCCAGGTGTGGGAACTGGTCGCGGCCGCGCAACTGCACCATGACCTGCACGTGGACGCGGCACCCGCGGCCGGGGAGTTCGACAGCTTCGTGCTGCACGTGGACGGGTACCTGTGCGAGATCAAGGACGCGCTGATCCGCGACGGCCTGCACGTGCTTGGCAGCGCCCCGGCCGGCGAGCAGCGCACCGCCACGGTGCAGGCGGTGCTGCGGGCCACGCAGGTCTGGGGCGGGCGCAGCGCGCTGCCGGGCCTGCGCGCCGCGCTCGCTTCGCATTTCGGGCTGAACGAACGAGCGCTGCTGGCCGATCCCGGTCAGCGCGCCGACGTCCGGGGCAAGCTGCCCGGCCTGGCTGGCCTGGGGGCGACCCCTGGAACCCCTCGATGGCCTCCGGCCCGGTTCCTCCGTCACCGGGCCGGGGCCTGGCGGCCGGGGGACCGGGGCGGATGCGATCGACGCGCTGGAGGCGCTCGCGGGCCGGCTGGTCACGGGCCTGGACGACGCGGGCTGGCAGCCGGAGAAGGCGCAGGCCGTGGCCGCCGGGGTGCTCGGTGAGGCACCGCCGTCCGTGGTGGCCGTGCTTGAGTTCGCGGCCCGCGAGGTGGTGCCCCGGCTGGAGCGCACGCCCGACGAGGTGACCAACGTGCTGCGCGCCCTGGACGGCAGGTACGTGCCGGCCGGGCCGTCCGGATCGCCGACCCGAGGCCTGGTGAACGTGCTGCCGACCGGGCGGAACTTCTACTCGGTGGACCCGAAGGCGATCCCGTCGCGCAACGCATGGGACGTGGGCGCCGCGCTGGCCGAGTCGCTGGTGGCGCGGCACCTGGCCGACACCGGCTGCTACCCGCCGTCGGTGGGGCTGACCGTGTGGGGCACCTCGGCCATGCGCACCCAGGGCGACGACATCGCCGAGGTGCTGGCGCTGATCGGGTGCCGCCCGGCCTGGGACGATGCGTCCCGGCGGGTCACCGGGTTCGAGGTGACCCCGCTGGCCGAGCTTGGCCGGCCCCGGATCGACGTGACCGTGCGCATCTCCGGGTTCTTCCGTGACGCGTTCCCGCACGTGATCGCGCTGCTCGATGACGCCATCGCGGCCGTGGCGGGCCTGGACGAGCCCGCTGACGCCAACTACCTGCGGGCGCACGCGGACGCCGACACGGCGGCGCACGGGGACCGGCGAAGGGCGACCACCCGGATCTTCGGGTCCAAGCCCGGCGCCTACGGTGCCGGGCTGCTGCCGCTGATCGACGCGAGGAACTGGCGCACCGACGCCGACCTGGCCGAGGTCTACGCCGTCTGGGGCGGGTACGCCTACGGCCGCGGCCTGGACGGCCGGGAGGCGCGTGCGGACATGGAGTCGGCGTTCCGGCGGATCGCGGTCGCGGCGAAGAACGCCGACACCCGCGAGCACGACATCGCCGACTCCGACGACTACTTCCAGTTCCACGGCGGCATGGTGGCAATGGTGCGGCACCTGACCGGGAACTCCCCCGCCGCCTACATCGGTGATTCGGCCCTGCCGGACCTGGTGCGCACCCGGACCCTGGCCGAGGAGACCAGGCGGGTGTTCCGGTCGCGCGTGGTCAACCCGCGGTGGCTGGCCGCGATGGCCAGGCACGGGTACAAGGGCGCGTTCGAGATGGCCGCTACCGTGGACTACCTGTTCGGCTACGACGCGACCGCCGGCGTGGTGGACGACTGGATGTATGAGCAGCTTGCCGCCTCATACGTGTTCGACGAACAGACCAGCGCATTCATGCGCAAGTCCAATCCGTGGGCGCTGCGCGGCATCGCGGAGCGGCTGCTGGAGGCCGCCGACCGCGGGCTGTGGGCCGAGCCCGAGGACGGCACGCTGGAGGAGTTGCGGTCGGTGTACCTGGAACTGGAGGGTGAGTTGGAAGGGGAGGAGTCGTGAGCCGCCGCCTCGGCCCCGCCTGCCGTTTGTCGTCGTTGTGGCAGCGACGACAAAAGAATGTCGTGGTTGTGGCAGCGACGACAAACGAGGCGATCGCATGAACGGGTTCCCCTTCAGCGCCGTGGTGGGGATGGACGAACTGCGGCTGGGGCTGGTGCTCAACGCGGTGTCGCCGGGCATCGGCGGGGTGCTGGTGCGCGGCGAGAAGGGCACCGCGAAGTCGACCATGGTGCGCGCGCTGGCGGCGATCCTGCCCGACGTGGAGGTCGTGGCCGGGTGCCGGTTCTCCTGCGACCCGGCCGCGCCCGATCCGTCCTGCCCGGACGGGCCCCACGAGCCGGGGACCGGTGCGATTACCCGCCCCGCGCGGCTGGTCGAACTGCCGGTCGGCGCCAGCGAGGACCGCCTGGTCGGCGCCCTGGACATCGAACGGGCGCTGACCGAAGGGGTCAAGGCGTACGAGCCGGGGCTGCTGGCCGCCGCGCACCGGGGCGTGCTGTACGTGGACGAGGTCAACCTGCTGCACGACCACCTGGTGGACCTGCTGCTCGACGCCGCCGCGCTGGGCACCTGCTACGTGGAGCGGGACGGGGTGTCTGTCCGGCACGCGGCCCGGTTCCTGCTGGTCGGCACGATGAACCCGGAGGAGGGCGAACTGCGCCCGCAACTGCTTGACCGGTTCGGGCTCACCGTGGAGGCCGCCGCCCCTCGGGACACGGCCCTGCGCGGCGAGGTGGTCAGACGGCGGCTGGCCTACGACGCCGACCCGCCTGGGTTCGCCGGGCAGTGGCACGCTGCCGAGTCGGTGCTTGCCACGCGGATCGTCGCGGCCCAGGCTCTGCTGCCCGGGGTGGCCCTGCCCGATGCCACGCTGCGGCAGGTGGCCACGGTGTGCGCGGCATTCGACGTGGACGGGCTGCGCGCGGACCTGGTGACCGCGCGGGCGGCGATCGCGCACGCGGCATGGGAGGGCCGGGACGAGGTCACCGCCGTGGACGTGCGGGCTGCCGCGCGGCTGGCGCTGCCGCACCGGCGCAGGCGGCAGCCGTTCGACGCGCCGCAACTCGACGAGGACGAACTGGACAGGGCGCTGGCCGGGGCCGGTGAGGATCCCGACGACGACCCTGGCCCGGGGGATGACGGGCCGGGCGGCGGCGAGCCCGGGGCCAGCCACGAGACCACGCCAGGCTCCGACGCGCCGCCGCCGCGGGAGTCCGCCGGACCGCAACGGTCCCCGCAGGGCCCGGCCGCACAGGAACCCGGCCAGCCGCGGCCGGGCAGCGCGGCGGCCAGGCCGCCTGCCGCCCCGGGGCCGGTGTTCCGGGTCAAGCGGCTCGAGGTCCCGGGAACCGGTTCTGGCGCGGCGGGCCGCCGGTCCCGGGCCCGCACGGACTCCGGTCACGTCACCGGGGCGCAGCGTCCCCGAGACCGGGTCACCCGGGTGCACGTGCCCGCCACGTTCGCCGCGGCCGCGCCCTACCAGGTGGCCAGGGGCCGGGGCCGGGGGGACAGGCTGCTGCTGCGCACCGGTGACCTGCGCGAGGCCCGTCACGAGGGCCGGGAGTCCAACCTGGTGCTTTTCGCGGTGGACGCCAGTGGCTCGATGGCGGCCCGGGCCAGGATGGGCGCGGTCAAGGGCGCGGTATTGTCCCTGCTGCTCGACGCGTATCAGCGGCGGGACAAGGTCGGCATGGTCACGTTCCGGGGCAGCGGGGCCGAGGTCGCGCTGCCGCCGACGTTCTCGGTCGAGGCGGCGGCCGCCCGGCTGGCCGCGGTGCCGACCGGCGGGCGCACCCCGCTCGCGGCGGGCCTGCTGCGGGCCGGGGAACTGCTGCGCACCGAGCGGATCCGGGATCCGCGCCGCCGTGCCCTGCTGGTGCTGGTCACCGACGGGCGTGCCACCGGCGGTCCGGACCCGGTGGCCAGCGCGCACCGGGCCGCGTGCCTGCTGGCGGCGGCGGGCGTGCACAGCGTGGTCGTGGACTGCGAGTCCGGCCCGGTCCGGCTGGGCCTGGCGGCCGCCATGGCCCAGTCCCTCGGCGGAGCCCTGCTCCGGTTGGAGGAGCTTGCCGCCGGGCCCTTGGCCGAGTCGGTGAGAGTGCTCAGGGAGGTGGCGTGATGCCGCAGGGCAAACCGGCCGTCGTGCCTGATGACGGGCTCACTACCAGGCAACGCCGCAACCGTGCGCTGATCGTGGTGCACACCGGCGAGATGAAGGGCAAGTCCACGGCCGCGTTCGGGCTGGCGCTGCGCGCCTGGAACCAGGGCTGGCCGATCGTGGTGTACCAGTTCGTCAAGAGCGCCAAGTGGAAGACCGGGGAGGAGTCGGCGCTGCTCGCCCTGGCCCGAGTGCACGAACAGACCGGTGAGGGCGCCCCGGTGACCTGGCACAAGATGGGCGAGGGCTGGTCGTGGATCGCCCGGCCCGGCACCGAGGCCGACCATGCGGCCAACGCCAGGGAGGGCTGGGAGCAGGTCAAGCGGGACCTCGCCGCGCAGGCGTACGGGTTCTACGTGCTTGACGAGTTCACCTACCCGATCAAGTGGGGCTGGGTCGACGCGGATGACGTCGCCGGCACCCTGGCGGCCCGGCCCGGCCACCAGCACGTGGTCATCACGGGCCGCGACGCCGATCCGCGGCTGGTCGAGGCCGCCGATCTCGTGGTGCGGATGACGAAGATCAAGCACCCGATGGACGCGGGCCAGAAGGGCCAGAAGGGCATCGAGTGGTGAACGTCCCGCGCCTGGTGGTGGCCGCGCCCGGGTCCGGGCACGGCAAGACCACCGTGGCCACCGGGCTGATGGCGGCGCTGTCCGCGCGCGGGCTGGCCGTCTCCGGGCACAAGGCGGGGCCTGACTACATCGACCCCGGCTACCATGCGCTGGCGACCGGGCGCCCGGCCCGGAATCTGGACCCGGTGCTGTGCGGCGCGGACACGATCGCACCGTTGTTCGCCCACGGTGCCGCGGGCGCGGACGTGGCGGTCGTCGAGGGGGTCATGGGGCTGTTCGACGGGCGTGGCGCCACGGCGGAGGGGTCCACCGCGCACGTCGCTGCCCTGCTCGGCGCCCCGGTCGTGCTGGTCGTGGACGCCTCCGCCCAGGGCCGGTCGGTCGCTGCGCTGGTATCGGGGTTCGCGTCGTTCGACCCGGGAGTGCGCCTGGCCGCGGTGATCTTGAACCGGGTCGGTTCCGCGCGGCACGAGGAGATCCTGCGCGACGCCCTCGCCGGGATCGGCATGCCCGTGCTTGGCGCGCTGCGCCGGGACGACGGCGTCGCCGCCCCGTCCCGGCACCTGGGCCTGGTCCCGGCCGCCGAGCGGGAGGGCGCGGCCCGCCAGGCGATCTCCCGCCTCGCCGCCCTGGTCACCGGGTCCGTGGATCTCGACGCCGTGCTCGCCCTGGCCCGCACGGCCGCTCCCCTGTCCGCCACACCCTGGGACCCGGCGGCCGCCCTCGCCAACTCGCCCGAGAGGTCCGTGATCATGAGTTCGGGGGGCCAGAGGCCCCCGAATCTCATGATCACGGTCGGGGTGTGGGGGATCTGCGGGGTGCGCGTGGCTTGGGTGCAGGAGAGTGCGCGGGGCGCGCGCGGTCGGCCTGGCGGCGGGCACGGTGGCGGGCGGGCGGTGGTGGCGGTCGCGGGCGGGGCGGCGTTCACGTTCTGCTACACCGAGACCATGGAGTTGCTCACCGCCGCTGGCGCGGACGTGGTGACCGTGGACCCGTTGCGGGATGCCGCGCTGCCGCCAGGGACCGGTGCCCTGGTGCTGGGCGGCGGGTTCCCCGAGGTGCACGCCAGCGAACTGTCGGCCAACGAGGCGCTGCGCGCGGACGTGGCCCGGCTGGCCCGCTCGGGCGCCCCCGTGGTGGCCGAGTGCGCCGGGCTGCTTTACCTGGCCAGGGAACTGGACGGGCTGCCCATGTGCGGGGTGCTCGACGCCACCGCGCGGATGACCCCCAGCCTGACCCTCGGCTACCGGGATGCGGTCGCGGCGGGCTCCTCGGTGCTCACCCCCGCCGGGACCGCGGTCCGTGGCCACGAGTTCCATCGCACCACCGTGGTCCCGGGGAACCCGGCGGCCCCGGCGTGGACGTTCGGCGGCAGAAAAGAGGGCTTCGTGCAGGGCGGCGTGCACGCCTCCTACCTGCACCTGCACTGGGCCGGGTACCCGGGCCTGGCGCGGCGTCTCGTAGCGGCGGCGACATGACCGCGCCGACGCTGATCGGGGTGGGCATGGGACCAGGTGACCCGGAACTGGTCACCGTGAAGGCGGTGCGCGTGCTGTGCGAGGCCGACCTTGTGCTGGTCCCGGTCATGGTCACCGGCGAACAGGGCCTAGGCCCCGTGACGAAGGAACGGGGCCTTGGGCCGCCGGGGGTTCCAGGGGGGTCGCCCTCCCAGGCGAGCAGGGCCGGGCGGAGGCCACGGTGCGCGCCCATGTGACCCACGACCGGATCGCCCGGGTGGCGTTCGCGCTGACCGAGGGCGCGGGCATGGCCGAGCGGGAGGCCGCGTGGGACCGTGCCGCGGACGCGGCGGTGGCGGCGTTCGCCGGCGGGGCCCGCCTGGTCGCGTTCGCCACGATCGGCGACCCGAACGTCTACTCGACGTTCACCTACCTCGCGGCGACCGTCCAGCCGCGGGTCCCTGGCCTGACCGTGGCCACCGTGCCGGGCATCACCGCGATGCAGGACCTCGCGGCGCGCAGCGGGACCGTGCTGTGCGAGGGCAGGGAGACGCTGGCGCTGCTTCCGCTGACCGCCGGGCTCGTGCCGTTCAAGGAGGCACTCGCGCATTTCGACACGGTCGTCGGGTACAAGAGCGGCAGCCACCTGCCCGAGGTGCTCGCCGCGGTCCGCGACGCGGGCCGCATGGACGGCGCGGTACACGGGGCCAGCCTCGGCCTGCCCGGTGAGGACATCCGGCCCGCGGCCGAGGTCTCCGGCCCGGCGCCGTACCTGTCCACGCTGCTCGTGCCCGGCCAGCGCATCCGCCGCGGAGGCAAGCTGTGACCGGCCAGCCACCCCCGCAAGGCCCCGCACCCGGCGCGGGCCGCGCCAAGGTCTGGTTCGTCGGGGCCGGGCCGGGTGCCGCGGACCTGCTCACGCTGCGCGCGGCCGCGGCGATCGCCGCGGCCGACATCGTGATCTGGGCATCCAGCCTGGTCCAGGCCGAGGTGCTGGACCACGCCAGGCCGGGCGCGCAGATCGTGGACTCCGCCGCGCTGCCGCTTGAGGGCGTGCGCGCCCTGTACGAGCGCGCGCTGGCGGAGGACCTCGTGGTGGCGCGCATCCATTCCGGCGACCCGGCGCTCTGGGGCGCGGTGCAGGAGCAGCGGGAACTGTGCGACCGGCTCGGGCTGGCGCACGAGACCGTGCCCGGGGTCAGCGCCTACGCCGCGGTCGCCGCGCTGGCCGGCCGGGAGCTGACCGTCCCCGAGCTTGCCCAGTCGGTGATCCTCACCCGGCTCGGCGGTGGCAAGACGCCGATGCCCGCCGGGGAGGAGATCGCCGAGTTCGCCAGGCACGGCACCACGATGGCGGTGTTCCTGTCCGCGGCACGGTCCGGGCAGCTTCAGGCCGAACTGCTGGACGGTGGCTATCCCCCGGACACGCCGGTGCTGGTGGCCTACCGGGCGACCTGGCCGGACGAACTGCTCGTGGACTGCACGGTGGGCACCCTGGCCGAGACGGTCCGCGCCCGCAAGCTGTGGAAGCACACGCTGTTCCTGGTCGGGCCCGCGCTCGCGGCCAGCGGCACCCGTTCCCACCTGTACCACCCGGGCCATTTCCACGGCCACCGCCGGGCGCAGCCGCAGGCCCGCCGCGAACTGCGCACCGCCGACGCCGCGCTCCGGGAGGCCGGGCCATGACCCAGCCAGGCCGCGGCGAGCCCGAACTGACCGAGCCCGACCTGCCCCGTACCGCCAAGGTGCGGCCCAAGGCGCTGCGCACCGGCTGGACCACCGGCACCTGCGCGTCCGCCGCGGCCAAGGCCGCGACCACCGCCCTGCGGGACCAGGCCGCCCAGCGGACGGTGGAGGTCGCCCTGCCCAGCGGGCGGCGGGTCAGCTTCGACGTCGAGTCCTGCGTGCACGACGCCACGAGGGCGACCGCGGTCGTGGTCAAGGACGCCGGCGACGACCCCGACGTCACCCACGGCGCGCACCTGACCGCGACCGTGCGCTGGCGCACCGAGCCCGGCATCGTGCTGGAGGGCGGTGAGGGGGTCGGCATCGTGACCAAACCCGGCCTGGGCATCGAGGTCGGCGAGCCGGCCATCACCGCCACCCCGCGGGCGATGATCGCCCAGGCCGTGGGCGAGGTCACCGACCTGGTAAACCGTGGCGTCCTGGTGCTTCTGTCGGTGCCCGGCGGCGAGAAGATGGCACGTAAGACCACCAACGCGCGCCTGGGCATCCTCGGCGGGATCTCGATCCTCGGCACGACCGGGATCGTCCGGCCGTTCTCCACCGCGTCGTGGCGGGCCAGCGTGGAACAGGCGGTGTCGGTGATGGCCGCCCAGGGCGAGCGGACGGTGGTGCTGTGTACCGGCGGGCGGACGGAGAAGGGAGCGATGGCGCTGCTTCCTGACCTGGCCGAGGTGTGCTTCGTCGAGGTGGGCGACTTCACCGGCGCGGCGCTGCGCCGCGCCCTGGCCGTGGGGCTCGACCGGGTGATCTTCGTCGGCATGGCCGGGAAGCTGGCCAAGCTCGCGGCGGGCGTGCTGATGACGCACTACACCCGGTCCAAGGTGGACCTGGGGCTGCTCGGCGACGTCACCCTTGCCGCCGGAGGCACGGCGGCCGTGGCGGCGGAGGTCTCGGCCGCGAACACCGGCCGGCACGCCTACGAGATCTGGCAGCGGGAAGAACTGCTGCGCCCCGCGGGTGACGAGTTGTGCCAGCGGGTCAGGTCGGTGCTGCTGCGGGCCGGCCAGGGCAGGCTGACCGCCGACGTGGCGATGGTGGACTTCAGCGGCGCCCGCGTGGTCGCAGCGACCAGGCCCGAGTGGGTGACCGCGGCGTGATCGCCGTCGTGGGCATGGACGGCTCGGCCCTGGGCCCGCAGGCCGAGGCGGCGCTCGCAGCCGCGACCCTGGTGGTCGGCGCCCGCAGGCACCTGGCCGCGGTTCCCGTGCTGACCGCACCCGGCCGGGCGCGGACCATCGTGCTCGGGGAACTGGCGCCCGCGCTGGACGCGCTCGCCGCGCATGACGGTGACGCGGTGCTCCTCGCCTCCGGGGATCCGGGGTTCTTCGGGATCGTCCGCGTCCTGCGCGAGCGCGGCCTGGCGGTCACGGTGCTGCCCGCGGTGTCCTCGGTCGCGATGGCGTTCGCCAGGGCCGGGCTGCCCTGGGACGATGCGGTGGTGGTCAGCGCGCATGGCCGGGACCCGCGCCCGGCGGTCAACGTGTGCCGTGCCTGCCCCAAGGTCGCTGTGCTCACCGGGCCAGGCTGCGGCCCGGCGGAGATCGGGGCGGCGCTGGCGGGCTGGGACCGCCGGCTCGTCGTCTGTGAGCACCTCGGCACCGAACGCGAGCGCCTCACCGAGTGCTCCCCCGCCGGGGCGGCCGAGCATGCCTGGGAAGACCCCAACGTGATACTGGTCCTCGGCGCTGCCCCGCCCTCCCGAAATAGTCACCCCTCATGGATGTGGGATAGGTGCCCTTCTAGGGGCACCAACGTCACGTTCATGCCCCAGGGGGCTGAGGGCTGGGCGCTACCTGAAGAACAGTTCGACAGCCGGGATGCGGTGCTGACCAAGGCCGAGGTGCGGGCGCTGGCGCTGGCCAGGCTCGGCCCCGGCCCCGGGGCGCTGGTCTGGGACGTGGGCGCGGGCAGCGGGTCTGTCGGCATCGAGTGCGCAAGGTTCGGCGCGGCGGTGATCGCGGTGGAGCGCGACGAGCTGCGCTGCGAGCGGGTCCGCGCCAACGCCACCCGGCACGGCGTGGACGTGCGGATCGTGCCGGGCGAGGCACCGCAGGCGCTGGCGGAACTGCCGGACCCGGACGCGGTGTTCGTCGGTGGCGGGGGGCCGACCGTGATCGAGGCGGTGGCCGCCCGGCGCCCGGCGCGGATCGTGGTGGCGCTCGCCGCGGTGGAACGGGCCGGCCCGGCGACCGCCGCCCTCGCCGCGGCCGGTTATGCCACCGAAGGCGCGCTGGTGCAGGCGTCCAGGTTCACCCCGCTGCCTGGTAACGTGCACCGCCTCGCCGCGGCCAACCCGGTGTTCCTGGTGTGGGGCACGGCGGCCCCCGGTACCACGGAACCCGCCGGCCGCGCTGGCCCCCAGCTCCCCGGCCCCGGTACCACGGAACCCGTCAGCGCCGGGGACCACGGCGCCCCCGGAAACCCCGGCACCGGCCCCGGCGCACCATGATCGGGCTCATCTCGGTCACCATGGCCGGCCGTGCCGCCGCCGCCCGGCTGGCCCAGGCGTGGCCCGGCGAGACCCGCAGCTACGACGAGCCGGCCAGGCAGGCGCTGCACCGCGCCTGGGCCGAGTGCGACGGGCTGGTGTGCTTCCTTGCCGTGGGCGCGACCACCCGGCTGGTCGCCCCGTTGCTGGACAGCAAGTGGTTCGACCCGGCCGTGGTCTGCGTGGACGAGCCCGGCCGGTACGCGGTGACGCTGGTCGGCGGCCACGCGGCCGGCGCCAACGCGCTGTGCGCCAGGGTCGCCGACGTGCTCGGCGCCCAGGCGATCATCACCACGGCGACCGACGCCACCGGGCTGCCCGGGCTCGACACGCTGGGCTGGCCCGCCGAGGGTGCGATCGCCCGGGTCAGCCGCGCCCTGCTTGACGGGGAACCGGTCGGCTTCGAGTCGGACGCGACCTGGCCACTGCCGCCGCTGCCGGTCACCATCGGCGCCCCTGGCCAGTGCCGGATCGTGGTGACCGACCGGATCGTGCCGATCGATGACATCACCGTGGTGCTCCGCCCGCCGTCGCTGGTCGCGGGCGTCGGGGCGAGCAAGGGGGTCGCCGAGGAGGAGATCCTCGGGCTCCTCGACGAGGCGCTGGCCGTGGGCGGGCTCGCCAGGGACTCGGTGACCGCGCTGGCCACGGTCGACGCCAAGGCCGGGGAGAAGGGGATCGTGGCGGCCGCCCGGCAGGGCGGCTGGGCGCTGTACAGCTATCCGGCCAGCCAGCTCGCGGCCGTCCCGGTGCCGAACCCGGGCGCGGCGGCACTCGCGGCCGTCGGCACCCCGAGCGTCGCCGAGGCGGCGGCCCTGACCCGCGGCGACGAGCTTGTGGTCGCCAAGCGCAAGTCGGCCATGGCCACGGTGGCGCTGGCCCGGCTGTGGCCGCGGGGCCGGCTGGCGCTGGTGGGGCTCGGCCCCGGCGACCGTGACCTGGTCACTCCGCGGGCCATCGAAGAACTGCGCCGCGCCTCGGTGGTGGTGGGCCTGGACCGGTACCTGGACCAGATCCGCGACGTGCTGCGGCCCGGCACCCGGGTGCTCCGCAGCGGCCTCGGCGACGAGGAACAGCGGGCCTCCTCGGCCGTGGCGCAGGCCCGTGAGGGGCACGCGGTCGCGCTGGTCGGCTCAGGTGACGCGGGCGTCTACGCGATGGCCAGCCCCGCCCTGGCCATCGCGGGCGCGGACATCGACGTGACCGGGGTGCCTGGGATCACCGCCGCGCTCGCGGCCGCCGCGCTGCTTGGCGCCCCGCTCGGCCACGACCACGCGATCATCTCCCTGTCCGATCTGCACACGCCGTGGGAGATCATCGAGCGCCGGATCCGGGCGGCCGCGGCAGGCGACTTCGTGGTGGCCTTCTACAACCCGCGCAGCAAGGAGCGGGACTGGCAGCTCGGCGCGGCGCTGGAGATCCTGGCCGGCCACCGGGACCCGGGCACCCCGGTCGGCGTGGTGCACGACGCGTTCCGCCCCGGGCAGCGGGTGCTGGTCACCACCCTGGCGGAGACCGACCCGGCAATCGCGGACATGAGCAGTGTGGTCATCGTCGGCTCGGCCAGCACCCAGATCGTCGCGGGCCGGATGGTCACGCCGAGGGGGTACCGATGGCAGTGCTAGCCCCGACCCCGCCGCCCCGCCCAGTGCAAGCCCCGACCCCGCCGCCCCGACCAGGCATCGTGACGATCGGTGCCTGTCAGGGTTGCGGGGCATGCCTGCTCACCTGTCCCGAACATGCGATACGGCCCTCCGGGGGCACCCTGGTCGTCCTGGCGCAGCGATGCACGGGGTGCGGTGAGTGCATCGAGGTCTGCCCGGTGGACGCGATCGCCGAGACCGGGGCGGTTCCACCCGCGGCAGGCACCACGGTCCCGGCGGGGAGGGCGGCACGATGGCCCGCGTAGTGCACCCGATAGAGAAGCAGTCGTATGAGATCCTGCGCGCGCGGGCGGACACCTCGGCGCTGCCGCCGTGGACCCGGGCCGTGGTGGAGCGGGTCATCCACGCCAGCGCCGACCTCGGCTACCTCGACGACCTGGTCCTCGCGGAGGCGGACCTGGCCGCGGGCGCGCAGGCGCTGCGCGACGGCGCGCCGGTCGTGGCCGACTCGGCGATGACGGCGGCCGGGATCACCGCCCGCGAGGCGATATGCCGGATCGACGACCGGCGGGCCGCGGCACTGACCCGGGTGCTCGGCATCACCCGCGCGGCGGCCGGTATCAGGGTGGCCGGCAGCGAGGTCGGCCCCGGTGCGGTGTGGGTCATCGGCACCGCGCCCACCGCCGTGGCGGATCTCCTCGCGCGCGGCCCGGCCCCGGCGCTGGTCATCGGCCTGCCGGTGGGTTTCGTGGGTGCCGTCGAGGCCAAGCAGGCGCTGCGGGACAGCGGCCTGCCCGTGGTGACCAACCGGAGCGAGAGGGGAGGCGCCGCGGTCGCCGCCGCCGCGCTCAACGCCCTGCTCTACGGCGACCCGCTCGAGGACAGTACCAATCCCGACCCCGCCGCCCCGCCCAGGGCTAATCCCGACCCCGCCGCCCCGCCCAGGGCTAGCCCCGACCCCGCCGCCCCGCCCAAGGAGCCGTCATCGTGACTGCGCCACCCCTGCTCATCGTCGGCCACGGCACCCGCAGCGACGCGGGCGTGGCCGAGTTCGGCCGGCTCGTCGGGCAGGTGCGCGCCCGCACCGCGGGCCGGGTGCCCGCGGTCGACGGCGGGTTCATCGAACTGTCCCGCCCGTCCGTGGCGGACGCCGTCGCCCGGCTGGTCACCTCCGCCACCGGTGGCCCGGGCCCGATCGTCGCGGTGCCGCTGGTGCTCACCGCCGCCGGGCACGGCAAGGGCGACATCCCGGCCGCGCTGGCCAGGGAACTGGTGCGGTACCCGGGCCTGTCCTACTCCTACGGGCGCCCGCTCGGCCCGCACCCGGTGCTCCAGGACGTCCTCGCGGCGCGGATCGACGCCGCGCTGGGCGGCGCGCCCCGGGCGGGCACCACGGTGGTGCTGGCCGGGCGCGGATCCACCGACCCGGACGCCAATGCCGAGATCGCCAAGGTGGCCCGGCTGCTGTGGGAGGGCCGGGGCTACGCGGGGGTCGAGTTCTGCTTCATCTCGTTGGCCGAGCCCTCGGTGCCCGCCGCCCTGGAGCGGGCCGTGCTGCTCGGCGCGCGGCGCGTCGTGGTGGCACCGTACTTCCTGTTCCCCGGGGTGCTGCCGGACCGGGTGGCAGCCCAGGCGGACGAGTTCGCCGCCGGGCACCCCGGGCTGACGGTCACGGTCGCGGGGCTGATCGGCGCGTGCGGCGAACTGGCCGGGCTGGTGCTGGAACGCTACGACGAGGCGCTGGGGGGCGACATCAGGATGAACTGCGACACCTGCGCCTACCGGGTGGCGCTGCCCGGCTTCGCGGACAAGGCCGGGCGCCCGCAGATCCCGCACTTCCACCCGGACGACGAGGCGGGGCACCGGCACGTGCATTCCGCCCACGAGGTGCTGTCTTGACTTCCTCCACCCGCCTAAAGGCGGGGGATTCCAGTGGTCATCCGCTGGTTTTCCTGCTTCACCGGCGACCGCCCGCCCCGGCTCACCGGCTTGGGTCTTACACCGCCTCCACAGGCAGCAACCGCCAGCCCGGCGGCCTTCACGTTGACTGCCGCGTTCACGTCCCGGTCGTGGAGCAGCCCGCAGGACGGGCACGCCCACTCGCGGTCGCGCAGCGGCAGGGATGCGAGCAGGTGCCCGCACCCGGAGCAGGTCTTGCTGGACGGGAACCAGCGGTCCACCACGACCAGTTCCCGCCCGTACCAGTCGCACTTGTACTCCAGCATGCCCCGCAGGTCAGCCCAGGCCGCGTCGGAGATCGCACGGGCCAGGCGGTGGTTGCGGACCATGTTCGCCACCCTCAGATCCTCGATCACGACCGTTTGGTTTTCGCGGACGAGCCGGGTAGTGAGCTTGTGCAAGTGGTCGCGGCGCCGGTCGGCGATCCGGGCATGCACCCGCGCGACCTTGACCCGGGCCTTGGCCCGGTTCGCGGAGCCCTTCGCCTTCCGGGACAAGCGCCGCTGTGCCAGCGCGAGCCGTGCCCGGTCCCGCTGCTCGTGCCGAGGGTTGACGACCTTCTCCCCGGTGGAGAGCGTGAGCAGGGACGTGATCCCGGCATCGATGCCCACTACCGCACCGCAGGGCGGGAGCGGATCCACCGGGCATTCGCACAGCAGCGACACGAACCAGCGCCCTGCGGTGTCCCGGGACACGGTGACCGTGGACGGCTCCGCGCCCTCCGGCAGCGGCCGGGACCAGCGGATATCCAGCGAGCCGGTCATCTTGGCCAGCCACAACTGCCCTTCCCGGTAGCGGAACGCCGACCGGGTGTACTCCGCAGAGGCGCGGGAACGCTTGCGGGACTTGAACCGCGGGTACCTGGCGCGCTTGTCAAAGAACGCCGCGAACGCGCCCTGCAGGTGGCGGAGCGACTGCTGGAGCGGGACACAGGAGACCTCGCCCAGGAACGCGAGATCGTCGCTGGCCTTCCACTCGGTGAGCATCGCCGACGACTGCACGTAGGTGATGCGCTCGGCGCGCTGGTACCACGCCTCGGTACGGGCAGCCAGCGCGAGGTTGTACACCTTTCGTACGCAGCCGAACGTCCGCGACAGTTCCGCCGCCTGCTCTGGGGACGGGTAGAAGCGGTACTTGTACGCCCGCTTCACCACCCCGGCCACGTCTCACATTTTACCGGTCTTGTGTGTGAAAACCATGGAGGGAGGGAGCGGCGTTTCCTCACCCGCCTAAAGGCGGGCGTATTCACGCCGCGACTCTGATGACCGAGCTCGGTGCCGCCCTGCCCGGCGAGCCCATGCCCCAGCAGGACATCGACGCCTTCTACCGGCTCGCCGCCGCGCGCCGGGACATGCGCAACGGCTTCCTGCCCGATCCGGTCTCCGACGAGGTGCTGACCCGGGTGCTCACCGCGGCGCACCAGGCGCCCAGCGTGGGGCTGAGCCAGCCGTGGGACTTCCTCATCGTGCGCGACCGGGCGGTGCGCGAGCAGGTCCGCGCCCTGGCGCGGCGGCAGCAGGACGTGTTCGCCGGGTCGCTGCCCAGGTCCAGGGCGCTGCGGTTCGGCGACCTGAAGGTCGAGGCCATCCTGGACACCCCGGTCAACATCGTGGTGACCTGCGACCCCACCCGGGGCGGCAGGCATGTCCTTGGCCGGCACGCCCAGCCGCAGGTCGCCGCGTACTCCAGCGTGTGCGCGGTGCAGAACCTGTGGCTGGCGGCCCGGGCCGAGGGACTCGGGGTGGGCTGGGTCAGCTTCTTCGACGAGCGGGATCTGGCGGCTGTCCTGGGCCTGCCCGGGCACCTGGAGGTCGTGGCCTACCTGTGCGTGGGGCACGTGACCGAGTTCCCGCCAGGGCCGGAACTGGCGCTTTCCGGGTGGGCGCGGCGGCGGCCGCTGGCCTGGGCCGTGCACGAGGAACGGTGGGGCCAGCGCGGGCTGCCCGGCGGGCAGGCGGCGAGCCTGCTTGCCGACACCCTGGCCGCCGTCGCCCCCGCGGACGCCGGCGCGATGGCCCAGGCCAGGGAGCGCCAGGAGCGGCTCACCAAGCCAAGCGGCTCGCTCGGCGTGCTTGAAGACCTCTCGGTGCGGCTCGCGGGCCTGGCCGGGGACTGCCCGCCCCCGGTACCCGAGCCCGCGGCCGTCGCGGTGTTCGCCGCCGACCACGGCGTGCACGCGCAGGGGGTCACGCCCTGGCCGCAGGAGGTCACCGTGCAGATGGTGGCGAACTTCCTGGCCGGCGGCGCGGTGGTGAACGCGATCGCCGCGCAGGCCGGGGCCGAGGTGTGCGTGGTGGACGTGGGCGTCGCCGCCGAGATTCCGCCCGCGCCCGGGCTGCTGCCGCGTAAGGTGCGGCCGGGCACCGCGGACATGACGCAAGGCCCGGCGATGAGCCGGGAAGAGGCGCAGCGCGCGGTGGAGGCGGGCATCGAGACCGCGCGCGACCTGGTCGCGGCGGGCAACCGGTGCCTGGTCACCGGGGACATGGGGATCGCGAACACCACCGCGTCCGCGGCCCTGATCGCGGTGTTCACCGGCGCGGAGGCGCAGGAGGTCACCGGGCGGGGCACCGGCATCGACGACGAGACCTTGGAACGAAAGGTCAGCGTGATCCGCCGGGCGCTGGCCAGGCACCGGCCGGACCCGGCGGACCCACTGGCGGTGCTGGCGGCGGTCGGCGGCCTGGAGCACGCCGCGCTGGCAGGTTTCCTGCTCGGCGCGGCTGCCTTGCGGACGCCGGTGGTGCTCGACGGCGTGATCGCCTGCGCGGCCGCGCTGGCCGCTCGGGCGATGGCCCCGGACGTGGTGGACTGCTTGGTGGCCGGGCACATGTCCACCGAGCCCGGGGCGCGCCGGGCGCTGACCGCGCTGGGCCTGCGGCCACTGCTCGACCTGGACATGCGGCTGGGCGAAGGTTCTGGTGCCGCGCTGGCGGTGCCTCTGGTACAGGCCGCCGCCCGGGTGCTGCGCGACGTGGCGACGTTCGACAGCGCCGGGGTGTCCGGCGCCAAGGAGTGAGGGACGGACATGGCAGCCGCCCTGCCCATTTATCCGCTCAGCCTGCGGCTGGAAGGGCGCCGGGTGCTGGTGGTCGGCGGCGGCTCGGTGGCGTTGCGCCGGGTCGCCGGGCTGCGCGAGGCAGGTGCCGAGGTCGTGGTGGTGGCCCCGCGGCTCACCCCGGCACTGGCCGACCTCGCGGACCGCGGGCTGATCGCCGCACACCGGCGCGGGTACCAGGCCGGCGACACCGACGGCGCCTGGCTGGTGCTTGCCTGCACGGACCAGCCGGAGGTGAACGAGGCCGTGGCGGCGGACGCCGAGCGGCAGCACCTGTGGTGCGCCCGGGCCGACGACGCGTCCGCCTCCGCTGCCTGGGTTCCCGCGGTGGGCCGGGCGGGGCCGGTGACCGTGGCGGTCAACGCCGGCCGCGACCCGCGCCGTGCCGCGGAACTCCGTGACCGCTTCGTGGACACCGTCGGCACGGTCGATCGTTCGGCAATGAAAGGACAGGAACAGGCGGCCGGCGGGCGGCGGGCGCCGGGGCGGGTGTCGATCGTCGGCGGCGGGCCAGGGGATCCAGGGCTGATCACGGTGACCGGGCTGCACCGGCTGCGGGAGGCCGACGTGGTGGTGGCCGACCGGCTCGCGCCGCTGGCCCTGCTTGAGCAGCTGGCGCCCGGGGTGCACGTGGTGGACGCGGCCAAGGTGCCCGGCGGGCCCGCGATGCGGCAGGACCACATCAACCACGCGCTGGTCGAGCACGCCCGCGCGGGCCGCGCCGTGGTCCGGCTGAAGGGCGGGGACCCGTTCGTGTTCGGCCGCGGCCGCGAGGAGGTCGAGGCGTGCCTGACCGCGGGCGTCCCTGTCGAGGTGGTGCCGGGGGTGACCAGCGCCATCTCGGTCCCGGCCGCGGCCGGCATCCCGGTCACGCACCGCGGCGTGAGCCAGGGTTTCTGCGTGCTCGCCGGGCATGTCCGGCCAGGGGACTCGCGCAGCTCGGTGGACTGGGCGGCACTCGCCCGCAGCGGGATGACCCTGGTGCTGCTGATGTCGATCGACCACCTGGCCGAGATCGCCGACACGCTGATCTCCGCCGGGCTGGGCGGCGGCACCCCGGGCGCGGTGGTGTCCGACGGCTGGAGCCGGCAGCAGCGGGTGGTCACCGCGCCGCTGCGGGACCTGGCCGGCGCGGTGCGCGAGGCCGGCGTCACGAACCCGGCGGTCGTGGTGATCGGCGACGTCGCCGGCCTGGCCACCAGTGGCATCGGGATCCCCGGCGCTCCCCCGTCCCCCGGAGACCTGTCCTCCCCCGGTACCGGCGGCTCCCCCAGTGTCGGCGGCTCTCCCGGTGCGGGCGGCTCTCCCGGTGCGGGCGGCTCCTCCAGTGGCGGCGGCCCGGGCAGCCCGGCTCAGCCGGAGAGCGCGGCTCCCTCCCCCGCCACCGAGCGCGGGGCGCGCCGGGTGCTCGTGCTCGGCGGGGCACGGTCGGGGAAGTCGGCGACGGCCGAAGGCATGCTGGCCGATGGCGACCTGGTGGACTACGTCGCGACCGGCACGCCGCCTGGCTCGGGCGACGCCGAGTGGGACGCCCGGGTGGCCGAGCACAAGCAGCGCCGCCCGGCGCACTGGCGGACGGTGGAAACGCTGGCGCTGGCGCAGGTGCTGGCCGCACCGGACCCGGCCCCCGTGCTGGTGGACTGCCTGACCACCTGGCTGGCCCGGGTGATGGACGACTGCGGGGCCTGGGACGGCACCGACGGCACCGCCGCCGCGCTGGCGGGCCGCACCGGCGAGATGCTTGAGGCGTGGCGGCACACCCGCCGGCAGGTGATCGCGGTCAGCAGCGAGATCGGGTCAGGCGTGGTGCCGGGCACGGCCTCCGGGCGGCGGTTCCGTGACGAGCTTGGCCAGCTGAACGCCCGTATCGCCGCGGCCAGCGACGAGGTCTGGCTGTGCACCGCGGGGATCGCCCGGCGGCTGCGATGACACAGGCCCCGCGGGCCGGGCCTGCCCGGCCGGGACGCCAGGGACAGGCCGCCCTGGTCCCGCTGCGAGCGGCCCTCGGCCTGTTCACGATCCTGCCGGTGCGGGCGGCGCCGGAGATCGGCAGGGATGACGCCGCACGGGCCGTGCTCTGGCTGCCCGCGGTGGGGCTGCTGCTCTGCGTCCCGGCCGCCGCGGTGCTGCTCGCGGTGGAGGCCGGTGGCCACTCCGGGCCCCGCCGGCTGCTGGCCGCGGCGCTGGCGATCGGCGTGCTCGCGCTGCTCACCGGCGGCCTGCACCTGGACGGCCTGGCGGACACCGCGGACGGGCTTGGCAGCCGCCGCCCGCGGGAGGAGGCGCTGGCGATCATGCGCCGGTCCGATATCGGGCCGTTCGGCGTCGCGGCGCTGCTTTTCACCGTGCTTGTGCAGATCGCCGCGCTGGCCACGGTCGCTCCGGGCTGGCCGGATGTCGCCGCCCTCGTGGTGGCCGTGATCACCGGGCGGACGGCGGTCGTCCTGGCGACCGGCCCGGGGTCCCCGGCGGCCCGGCCGGACGGGTTCGGCGCTCTGGTGGCCGGGGCCACGTCCGCGCGGGCCAGGGTCACGGCAGGCGCCGCGCTTGTCGTGGTGACCGCGGTGGCCGCCACGGCAGCGTGGGGCTGGCACCCGGCGGTGCGCGGCGTGGTCGCCGTGCTGGCCGGGCTGTGCGCGGGCGACCTGCTGCGCCGGCTTGCCCGGCGGCGCCTCGGCGGGATGACCGGGGATGTGTTCGGCGCCCTTATCGAGGTCTCCTCGGCGGTGGTGCTGCTGGCCCTGGCCCTGACGGCCTGATCGGGTACCCGGCCGCCGGTAGTCTCGGCGAACATGCGGATCCTTGTGCTTGGTGGCACGTCTTTCGTGGGCCGCGCCATCGTCGAGGATGCCCTGCGCACCGGTGCCGGGGTGACCCTGTTCGGCCGGGGCAAGACCGGGACGGACCTGTTCCCGCAACTGACCCTGCTCCGCGGTGACCGGGACACCGGCGACTACGCGGCGCTGGCCGGCGGGACCTGGGATGCGGTCGTGGACGTCTGCGGCTACGTGCCCCGGCACGTCGGGCAGGCGATGGACGCGCTGGACGGCCGGGCCGGGCGGTACCTGTTCATCTCCAGCCACGCGGTGTACCGGCACGAGGGGCTGCGGCCGGGCTCGGACGAGGACGCGCCGCGCCGCGAACCGGTGCGGTACGTCGATGACACCGGGGAACTCGACGACAGCACCTACGGCCCGAGCAAGGTCGCGTGTGAGGACGACGTGGTGGCCCGGTACGGCCAGCGGGCGACGATCGTCCGGCCGGGCAAGGTGGCCGGGCCGCACGACTGGCAGGACGGGCTCACGTACTGGGTGCGGCGGGCGGCCCGCGGCGGCCGGGTGGCGGTGCCCGGCGACCTGGAGCAGCCGGTCCAGGTCATCGACTCGCGTGACCTGGCCCGCCTGGCCGTGCAACTGCTCGCCGACGACCGCCCGGGTGCCTTCCACGCGGTCGGCCCGGCCGAGCCGGTCACGCTCGGCGGGCTCATCCAGACCTGCGCCCGGGTGGCGGGCACCGAGGTCGAACTGGTGCCGGTGCCGCCCGACCTGGTACCGCCGATGTTCCCGCTGGTGAAGACGGACTGGCCGGCACAGCAGCGCAGCGCGGCGCGGGCCAGGGCCGCGGGCATGCCCGCCACCCCGCTGGCGGTGACCGCGGCGGACGTGCTTGCCTGGGACACCGAGCGCGGCGAGCCACCGCTGACCCGCGGTTTCTCCCCGGAGGCGGAGCAGGCTCTGCTCGCGCAGGCCGGCGCCCGGGAGCGCCGCGGGCAGTCGTGAGCCCGGGCTTACGCCTACACGCCCTCGTAGGTCCGATCCTGCGGCGCGAGCGCCCGCAGCACGCAGAACTCGTTGCCGTCCGGGTCGGCCAGCACCACCCAGGTCACCTCCGCGCCCTGGCCAACGTCCACCCGGCGCGCGCCGATGCCCTCCAGCCGGGCGACCTCCGCGGCCTGGTCACCCGGCCGCAGGTCGATGTGCAGCCGGTTCTTGCCCGACTTCGCTTCGGGGACCCGCAGGAACAGCAGGTCAGGGGCCACGCCGTCCTCGGGGCTGCCCTCCGGGGGTTCGAGCACGACCTCGTTCCCGTCCGGGCCGGCTTCGAGGCGCCAGCCCAGCACCGCCTGCCAGAACTGGGCGAGCCCGAGCCGGATCGGTGGTGTCGATGCACAAGCACTGGATGCGGATGTCCATGCGGCGACTCTGCTGCCTCTGCCGTCTGTGTGTCCATCTGTTTGCACGGCCTGCGCCAACGGCGGCATCCGGAAGGATGCCTGGGCCATCGCGTGGCGGGGCGCCCAGGTGGTGGCGGAACGAACCGGCGCCGCTACTCGCCGCCCGCCCTCCGCGGCGGGTGATGTGCCGGTTTGACCTGCCCTGTTATGGTTCGCGCGGCATTCGGGGCGATGTACCCGACGCGAAAAGGGGAGGAATAGCGTCATGAGGGGATATTTGCGTGGTTTGTCCTGTCTAGTTTTCACGACCACCGTCATCGGAGGGGTACTGGCGGCCGGGGCGGTCACAGCCGCGGGCGCGGCGGTCACCGGCACGGCCACCTGCTCGGGTACTCCGTCGGCACCGGGCGTGCTCACCGGCACGCACGGAGCCGTGGTAGTGCGGGGGGCATGTGAGGTCAACGCGGGAGCCGCGGTGGTCAACGGCGATCTCACGCTCAGCCCGGGCTCGGCCCTGCTCGCCGCGTTCGCGCTGAACGACAAGACCGGATCCGGCACGTCCAGCCTGACCGTGAAGGGCAACGTTCTGGTCCGCTCGGGCGCAACCCTGCTGATGGGCTGCAACCCGGCCAACTTCGCTTGCCTGGATGACCCGAACCAGAACAAGCCGACGCTGTCCATGCATCCCACCGTGGGCCTGGATCTGCGGTCCAACCAGCCGCTGGGCGTCATCGTGCACAACTTCACCGTCGGTGGTGACGTCATCCAGACCGGCGGCGGCGGTGGTGTCAACTGCAAACCGCAAGGGGTCTTCAAGCTGTTCCAGAGCCCCGTCTACAGCACCTACGAGGTCGGCTCGGTGGGCGGTGACGTGCGGATAAGCAGCGTCAACTCCTGCTGGATGGGCATCGTGCAACTGCAGATTGGCAACACCATGGTGATGCACGCCAACAAGCTGGCGGATCCGGACGCCATCGAGATCCTCGCCAACAACATCACGGGCAACCTGATCTGCCGCGGTAACAGCCGCACCTGGAACAGCGCTGAGACCGGCAACGGCCTATTCCCGCGCAATCCGCAGCCGAACACGGTCGGCAGAAACCGGAAGGGCCAGTGTGTGCTGTCCAGCCCGACCAAGCCGGGCGGCCCGCACGGCCCCGGGCCGTTCTAACCCGAGCAGTATGTGATCGCGTGGCGCTGGCTACGGACCCCCCGTGGCCAGCGCCACGGCCATTTCCCCGGCCGGGCTGGGTCAGGTGGAAATGTCTGGGTAGGGCACGCTCCAGTGGCTGAGCCGGGTCGCATACTCACGCTGGAATGCCAGCGGCTCGGCATGGTCGCGCTCGAAAAGGGCGATGAACAGGGTCAGCGTCAGGAAGTTGTGCGCGCCCATCTCGAACAGCGCGACGTAGTCGTGGCTGGCCAGCGCTTCCCGTTCGGCATCGGTGAACTTCAGCCAGGTGCTGCGCTCGGCCCTGGGGCAGTTGAGGATCACGTTGGCCTGCTCGGCTTCCCACCAGGCCACGGTGCCGCGCGGGTCGGCACGGTAGCGCTCGACCAGTTCCGGGTCGCGGTCGATCGTGTACAGGAACTTGTTCAGCAGGTACTTGCTCACGCGTCCACCCCGTTCGGGTACCAGGTGAAGTAGGCCTCCATGGTGTGGAAGAGGTCAAGCGAGTCGGCGTAATCGGCCATGGCGTTCTCCCCGGCGACGCCCATCATCAGCATGAAGTCCATGAAGCCATGGGTCGCGTTGCCCGGTTCCCACAGGCTGTCCAGGCTGACATCGGCCAGGGCCGAGTCCAGGTCGCCTGAGGCGATCCAGCCGACGGCCTTGCGGTCGAACTCGGGGTCCGGGCCGTGCGGGCCGAACTGCCGCGGGCCGCCCAGTTCCAGGGACAGGTGCCCGGTGCCGACAATCGCCACCCGCTGGTCGCTCGGCCACGACTCGACGAGCCGGCGGATCGTCTTGCCCAGCTCGACGAAGCGCTTCGGCCGCGGCATCGGCGGGGCGAAAATGTTGGTGTACACGGGCACGATCGGCAGGTCCGCCTCTGGCCGCAGGGTGATGAGCGGGCAGGTGATGCTGTGGTCGACCCTGAGTTCATTGCTGAACGCCAAGTCGAAGCCGGCGTCGATGCCCTCGCGCAGCAGGTACCCGGATAGTTCTTCGTGCCCGGCCATCAACATCCGCGGCAAACCGAACTCGCGCTCCTCGTTGTGGAAGTTCCCGTCGTAGAACGGTGCCTTTCCGATGAGGAACTGCGGCATGTTATCCAGCCAGATCTGATGGAAATGATCGGAGCCGACCATCACGAGCACGTCGGGGCGGGCCCGGGTCAGCGTCTCCCTGAATGCCTCGATCTTGGCGACCCACTCGTCCGCGAACGGCGGCCGGTCCTGCCCCGTGGCGGTGCTCGCCCGGTAGTAGAACGGATGGTGGGTGGATGCGATGACCGCGGCGACGTGGGCCATGGCGGCTCCTAATTTCCTAGGGTTTCACGCCCGTGCCGGGCCAGCAGCGCCGGCGGGCCGGGTTGCCTCTTGACAGCACCCTGCGAACAGGCCAGCGTTCCGTCAAGCTAGACAGGACCGCGCTACGGACGCTTGTCCGATCCTAGGATGACCACTGCCTAAACCGGAGGTAGGACATGACAACACCCAGTCCGGCGGCTGCCGCGGACTTCGCGCCCGGGCGGCCGGTGGTGTTCCGCAACGCCACCGTGCTCACCATGGACGAAGGGCATCACGTCCTGCGTGGTGGCGACGTACTGGTTTCCGGTGAGCGGATCGCCGCGGTGGGCCGTGCCCTTGAGGCACCAGCGGACGCCGTCGAGATCGACGCGACCGGCGGCATCGTCATGCCCGGCATGATCGACACCCACCGGCACATGTGGCAGACCGCGATGCGTGGGTACGGCGCGGACTGGACGCTCAGCCAGTACTTCGTCTGGTACTACCTGCAGTGGGGCAAGAGCTTCCGGCCGCAGGACGTGTACGCGGGCAACCTGCTGTCCGCGATCGAGGCGATCGACGCCGGCGTGACCACCACGGTCGACTGGTCCCACGGCCTGCAGACCACCGAGCACGCCGACGCCGCAGTGGACGCACTGGAGGAGGTCCCGGGGCGGTTCATCCTGGCCTACGGCAACATCCAGCAGGGCCCGTGGGAGTGGTCGGCCGCACCAGAGTTCCGCGACTTCGTCAGCCGCCGGTTCACCAGCGGCAACGACATGCTCGGCCTGCAGATGGCGTTCGACATTACCGGAGGCGACGAGTTCCCCGAGCGCGCCGCCTTCGAGGTGGCCAGGGACCTCGGCGTGCCGGTGACCACGCATGCCGGGGTCTGGGGCGTGACCACCGACGCGGGCATCCAGAAGATGCACGAGGGCGGCTTCATGACTCCGTCCACCATCTATGTGCACGCCTCCAGCTTGTCGGCCGACTCCTACAACCGGATCGCCGCGACCGGCGGCTCGGCATCGCTGTCCACCGAGAGCGAGCAGAGCGCCGGGCAGGGCTACCCGCCCACCTGGAAGCTGCGCGAGCACGGCATTCCCGTGTCACTGTCCATGGACACCAGCGTCTGGTGGAGCGGCGACCTGTTCTCGGCCATGCGCGCGACGCTGAGCGCGGACCGAGTCCGGGAGCACATGGAGGCACACGCCAAGAACGAGACCGTGACCAACCACAAGCTGCGCGCCGAGCAGGTGGTCAGCTGGGCTACCCGGGGCGGGGCCGCGGCGCTGGGCCTGGCCGGGGCGGTCGGCAGCCTGGAGCCGGGCAAGAAGGCCGACGTGGTGCTCATCAAGAACGACGACTCGCCGGTCATGGTGCCGCTGCTGCACCCGTACGGCCACGTCGTGTTCCAGGCGCAGCGGGCCGACGTGCACACGGTGGTTGTGAACGGCCGGGTGGTGAAGTACGACCACCGGCTCGTCGGCTCGGACCTGGGCAAGGCGCGGCAGGCGGTCGAGCAGACGGTCGAGTACCTCCAGGGCGCACTGGGGCCCGAGGCCTGGACCGAGGGGATGCACCCGGAGATCCCGGAGACCCGGGTGGTGCACAACCCGTATACCTACACCTACGGCGAGGGTGCCCCGGGCGTGCAGCCTGACAACTGATTCCCTGCTCGGGCCGAAATCGAAGGGCGCGGTTGTGATAACCACGCCCTTCGTTTGGTGTCGTGGTGAGCGGGCCAAGGCACTGAGCCTGCCGCCGGACAGGTCTGTGACCTGTCTCTATCACACTGAGTTATTTCTGATCACCTTTGGTAAGGTCTTGGTTTGGGCCAAGCGGGCTGGGAGCAGCGTGCAGCGCAGACGGCACGCAGGCCGGCCGGACCGGTCCGGTTCGCACCGCTCAGCCGCCCGCAGTTCGAATCTGGCCTGGCAATCAAAGGGAGGACCCCACCGATGCGCAGACGCATCACTCGGACGCTGTTCACCGTTGCCGTGGCCGGTGCCAGCGCGACGACATTGGTGCTCACCGCTGCCGGTGCGGCGAGCGCAGCGCCGACCGCGAAGGCATCGCACACCACCTCGACGTCGGGCGGCGCGCCCATCTACTCGGCGCCGTGCAGCAGCTTCCAGATGGTCTACAACCTAGGCGGCTGCTCTGGCTACGTGGCAAGCGGACGGAACTTCCGGTTCGCGCAGTCGCTCATCACGATGCCGGCGATTCCCGGTGACATCACCTCGCCGATCCGGTTCATCGCGCTCGGCAGCGCGGACAACATAGCGAGCGCGGGCCTGATCTCCTGCGACGTCGCGCTGAACCTGTTCGCGTACACCTGCCCTGGCGGCGACACCTACGCGGCCTTCGCGGCCACCGCCCAGCAGAGCTTCATCTTCTTCTCCCACTTCATCCCGCTGTCGGTCGCCACCGGCGACGGGGTGTTCTTCAGCATCTATGACGACAGGGTGGGCAACGAACTGCACTTCGTCATCACCCTGCCCGACGGCACCAGTTCCGCGTTCGGGGTGGACGCGCACGGTGCCGACTACACCATGGCGGCCGCGATGGCCAACTGGAGCGGTTCCACTCCTGACTCGCCGGCCCAGCCCTCGGCCAACTTCCGGTTGGGACAGTTCCTCCAGGGCCGGTTCACCACGGTGAGCGGTCAGCGGGGAACCTTCACCGGACCGTGGACGCTGAACCCGATCAAGGCCACGAGCAACGGGTCCGCGCCTCCGCTAGGGACGCTTACCTCGGCGCCCGCCTATCTGTGGACCGACGGGAACAGCTTCAAGCAGCAGTTCGGCGACGCTTTCGGAGTCTGGCTCTACACCTGAGCACGCCATCGAGATGAGGCTGCCCCGGGCCTCCGAGTCCCCGGGGCAGCGCGACGGGACGGTTGAACTCCACAACGACGTAGATATTTCAAGGGGGGCCATGGGATCGTCTACTAGATTGCCGGGCATTGTGGTTGCCGTCGCGTTCGCAGGCGCGGCACTCATTGCAGCGGCGCCCGCAGCGCAGGCGGTGGCTGGCAGCACGGGGGCCGTCACAGTGGCGTGCAGTACGGACGCCCTTGTCAGCGCGATCAACACCGCCAATAGCGGCTCGGGCGGCACACTCCTTCTCCCCCATGGGTGCGTCTACAACATCACGACGCCCGCGATCTCCACGGACGGCCTGCCGGTTATCACCGAACCCATCGCTCTGGTGAGCGGAGGGGGCACGGTGATCGGCCGCAGCGCGGCCGCGTCCACGGCATTCCGCGTCCTGGAAGTTGCCAGCGGAGGCACGCTCAGCCTGACCGGCATCACCATTCGCAATGGAAGGACCGCAGCTAATGGCGGCGGCATCCTGAACGCAGGCACCCTCCACCTCACCGGGGTCGTGTTTTCGGGAAACAGAGCGAGTAACGGTGGTGGGCTGTCGAACAGCGCAGGCGCGACCGCGGATATCTACAATGCCTTGTTCCAGGGGAACACGACAACCGGCGTCGGCGGCGGCGGCATCATCAACTTCGGCGCGCTGACGGTGAACGGGGGCGTCTTCTCCGGTAACACCGCGCGGATCAACGGTGGCGGCCTGAACACCCAACCGGGCGGTATATCGAGCATCGTTCAGAGCAGGTTCGTCCACAACACCTCCGGAGGCCTTGGAGGCGCGATGTCCAACCTCGGCACCCTTTCACTCAACGGCACCGTGGTGGAAATGAACACGGGATCCTCCGGAGGAGGAATCGCCACGGGGAACACCAACGTCACGCTGCAAAATTCGTACATCTCGAACAACACCCCCAATAACTGCAGCCCACTGAACACCATCCCCGGCTGCGACAACTGACCGCGATCGGGCTGGCCGGGAAAGTTCCCGGAAGCTGGTCACGGACGAAGCGGATAGCTACGTCCGTGCTCAGGTGGGGACAATCGTGAGATGCGAGTCACCGAGGTCCCGGCCAGGGATGCGCGCCCGCTGATCGCCGAGATACACGCCGACCTCGTCGGGCTCCTCGCCTCTCTGCGCGGCCCCGAGTGGGCGGCGCCAACCGAGGCCGGCCGCTGGACGGTGAAGGACGTCGCGCTGCACCTGCTCGACGGCGACCTCACGCAGCTTTCCATCGGCCGGGACGAGGATCCTTCCGGGCTGCTGGACGACAGTGGCGGCTACCGCCAGTTCGTCGCCGCGCTCGACGCCAAGAACCAGCGATGGGTCGAGGCGGCGCGCGGGCTGAGCCCCCGCGTCGTGACCAGCCTGCTGCGCTGGTCCGGCGAACAGGTCGGGCAGTACTACGCCACCGTGGACCTTGGTGAACCGGTCCACGTGAGCTGGGCCAGCGACGGCCCGGTGCCGCAATGGCTGGACCTTGCCCGGGAGATGACCGAACGGTGGGTCCACCAGCAGCACATCAGGGACGCGGTTGGCCGCCCGGGTGACCATGCCCGCTTCCTGCCCGCGGTGCTGGCCACGTTCGTCTGGGCGTTTCCGCACCAGTACCGGCTGGCCGCGCCGCCGGGCACGGCCGTCCAGCTCGACTTCGGCACCGGCGGCAGGTGGCGGCTCACCCGAGCGGCCGAGGGCTGGGTGCTGGACGAAGGCGCCGCCCAGAGCCCCGCGGCGGCGCTCCGCATGCCGCCGCACCTGGCCTGGCGCCAGCTCACCGGGCTGCCCGTGCCGGCCGGTGAGTACACCACGGAGGGAGACGACCGCCTGGCCGCACCGCTGCTCGCGGTCCGGGGCATCATCGTCTGAGCCCGCGGGCCCAGGCCCCGGCCGAGCCCGGCGGGCCCGTCAGGGAATCGGCGCCGCCTGCGCGGCCTTCACCGCCTGGTTGTAGTCGTAGCGCGTGAGGAACCCGGCAGCGAGGTCAGCCTGCGCGGCGGCGGTGAACTGCGACACGTAGGCGGCATGGGTCGGGTACAGGGACTGCAGCGTGCCGCCGCCGAACGGGGTGTAGAACCCCTCCAGCAGGCACAGGCCCTCCTCCCGCAGGGTCGGGTCGGTGATCACTCCCGTCATGAGCGTGCTGAAGATGTTCTGCAGCGTGGTGAAGAGCTGGCTCGGGCTCAGCCCCTCCTGGCTCGGCTGGGAGAAGTTGATCGCCGAGTAGGTCTCGGTCGGCACGTTGATGTCCGGCAGCCGGATCCCGCCCAGCGCGTTCCCGTACTGGTCGCGCTCGACGATGTTGAAGAACGGCGTGGTGGCGATCTGGTTGCCGGTTACCGGCGCCACCCCCTGGGTGATCCACTTGCGCAGCGCGATCAGCGCCGAGTCCTCAAGCTCGAACACGCCCATGTTGTCGGGCAGCGTGCCCCCGTTGAAGGGCACGCCGAACACGCAGTTCGGCGGCGGGAGACTCGGCACCTCGCGGGCGATCGTGGCGCCCTCGTAGAGCCCCTCGTGCAGGTCGATGTGCGCGGCCCCGGCCAGCTCCCAGGTGCGCAGGTGGGCGTTGTCGGGCTGCCGGGCGAACGCGAACCCCAGCTCCTCGATGTCGCCCTCGGTCTCGATCTGGAGCAACGGCGTCGTGAGGTCGGTGCGGATGAGGGCAGGGAACGGCGAGAACGCGACCAGGCCGGTGCCGATCGGCGCCCCGAGCGCCCCGCGGCCGACCACCAGGAAACCGTCGTACGCGTGGCTGAGCGGCTGGATCGCGTTGTAGTAGGTGGCCAGCCGGAACGCCGACTGCGAGTCGCCCGAGCCGATCACCGTGGTGGGGTGCAGGCCGCCCAGAAGCTGCGCGGTGTCCGCCCGGGCCACCTGTGCCGCCTGGCTGAAGATGTCGTAGGACTGCCCGTCGTTGGTGTCGCCGAGCGCACCATAGCGCTGCGGATCCCAGGTCTTGTCCTCGACCATGCTGCCGGTCTGCGCCGACACCCCGACGTAGGCGTATCCCTGGGCCAGGGCCTCGTGGTAGATCTCCGACCACACGGGGTCCTGGTCGCCACCGGTGGTGTCGTTGAGCCACTCCACCACCACGGTCCCGTTGAACTTCGCCGGGTTCGTCGGGTATCGCACCAGCAGGCGCGTGGTGTAGGGGACGTTGCGCTGTGCCACCGACACGTTCCACACGCCGTTGGAGCCCCAGAACCCGCTCTGCTGGTAGACGTTCGTCGTGCCGGACATCTTGAACTCGCGCTCCACGTAGCCGAAGTGCGCGAGGTTGATGGTCGGCGCGCCGGGGAAGCTGGGCTTGGTCGGCACCGCGTCATAGGGATACCCATGGCTGCCGGCGCCTGCGGGGATCTGCGTGATCGTCGGCAGCGGGCCGCTGGCCAGGTGCCGCAACGGCGCCGGGGATGACGCGGCCGCCGCCCCGGGCAGCACGATCAGCACACCGGCCACTAGTGAGCCCGCGATCGCGCCGCCGAGAATGCCGCGCGCCTGGATCCGTCGATGCACCATGTCGCCTCCGTTTAGGCAGAACGAAGTGGGGCCGGCCTGGGCCGGGAAGCGCCCTTGCCGACCGCGGGCAGAAGGCCGCACGCCGGATCGGGGTCCGGCGGCGGCGAGACAGGCGGTGCCACGAGAAGGAAGAGGGGGAGCGGCCCGGCCGCTAGCGCGCCGGATGGATGCGGCTCCGGCACGTCTGGCGGGCAAATATGTAGCACCCTGTCACCTCTTTTCGCGTGGAACTGTAGCACTGCCATACCACTTTGCCTAGGGGCCGGCCGGACGGCCCGGGCAGGCGGTAAAATCGCGTGTGGAAACATCCCGCACGTACCGGGGCATCACCCCGTCAGCGCGCCAGGCTGACCGGCGGGAGCGGCTCATGGAGGCCGGGCTCGAACTGTTCGGCACGCTCGGCTACGCAAGCACCTCGGTCCGCGCGGTCAGCGCCGCCGCCGCGCTCAACTCCCGCTACTTCTACGAGTCGTTCGGCAGCCGGGAGGACCTGCTTTACGCCGTCTACCAGCGCATTGTGACCGATCTCTTCACCCGCGCGGCTGAGGCGACCGCGCGGGAGACCACCCTGGAGGAGCAGGCGCGGGCGGGCCTGCGGGCCGCGTGGACGGCCGTCACCGAGGACCGGCGCAAGGCGCGGATCGTGGCGCTTGAGGTCGTCGGCGTGAGCGACCGCCTGGAACGGCTGCGGCAGGAGGCCAGGCAGGGACTCGCCCAGCTCACCGCCGACAACGCCATGTCGCTCGCTGGCCGGGGCATCAAGCTGCGGCTGGATCCGGTGCTGACCGCCCGCTTCCTGATGGGCGGCGTCGTCGAGGTGCTGCTCGAATGGATCAACGGGGATCTGGACGCCTCAGCGGACGAGGTGGTCGAGCACTTCACCGCGCTGTTCACCGCGGCGGCCTACGCCACCGTAGCCCGCGACGCGCCGGCCGGGGACCAAGACGGACCGGGGGACCGCGACGGGCCGGCCGGCCGGCCCGCGACGGAGGGCTGACCCGCGGCTACGGGATAGCCCACTGCTGGTTCGAGCCGCCGTTGCAGTCCCAGATCTCCAGTTGGGTGCCGTTCGTGACGTTGAACCCCGGATCGTCCAGGCACCGGCCGGACACCGGGTTGACCAGCATCCCGTTCACCGGCAGCCACTGCTGGTTGCCTCCGCCGTTGCAGGTCCACAGTTCGACCAGGGTGCCGTTGGCGGTCCCGGCGCCGGTGATGTCCATGCAGGAGCCGTTGATCCGGATGGTGCCGTCGGTCTCGATGGTCCAGTTCTGCGCGGCGCCGCCGTTGCAGTCCCACATCTGCACGTGGGTGCCGTTGGCGCCGGAGTTGGCGTTGTCGTCCACGCACTTGGCGGTGTTGTCACCGGCGATGATCGGCCCGGTCGGCGTGGCCGAGCCGAGGGCCGTCGCCGACAGGTTGTCGAACTGGTCGGTCTGGTAGCCGTTGACCCCCAGGCCGGCCATCCCGTCGGTGAAGGTGCTGTCGGTGACCGTGCCCACCGTGGTGCCGTCGATGACCCCGCTGATCGTATGGCCGTTGAGAGACAGTGCCAGGTGGTGCCAGGTGCCGGTGCCGAGCGCGGCGGCCGTGCCGCTGGCCAGCGTGGTGATCGTGCCGCTGGTGTTGTTGCGGAAGATCGACCATGCGCCGGTGTTGGCGACCTGGAAGTAGTAGGCGTCGATGTCCGCCGGGGCGAAGCCCTTCTGCGTGCTCGCCCGGCCGAGCAACTGGACCGCTCCCGCCTGCTGGATCAGCACGTCGGCGGCGACGGTGTAGTTGGCCCAGGACAGGTTGCCGCCGATCGTGTAGGGGTTGGCGTCGCCAGCCCACTCGATCGGCTTGACGGCGGCCTGCTGCTGCAGGCACTGCCCGGACCGGCCGCCCGCGCACGGCTCCACCTCGAACGCGCCCTGCTGCTGGGCGAGGTAGCGCGGCTGCTGCCCGGCGGTGTCAGAGTCGAAGCTGTCGGAGTACGGCAGGGCCAGGGTTCCCGGGCCTGGGCTGGCCGCGGTGCCCTTGCCCTGCCCGGTGGTGGTGGTCAGCGAGTACACGAACCCGGGCTGGACGGTCAGCGAGAAGCTGCCGCCGCTCGGGGTGATGTCGGAGGAGTGCACGAACCAGTTCGACGAGCTGGCCGAGTTCACGTTCGTGCTCCAGACGTGCACGGTGCCCGGTGGACAGGCCGCCGCTGACGTTGTAGGTGACGGTCTGCGCGGCGGTGGCGTCCATGGTCTCGATGATCGAGCTCCAGTCGGACCCGTTGGGCGACTTGAGCGTGACGTAGCTGCCGTCGCCGCGGGTGCCCTGCAGGTAGCCGCTGGCCGAGTTGATGTAGGTCCAGCCCGGCGCGGTGAACTGCGTGGTCTGCGCGGTGACCCACAGTTGCTTGCCGACGGTGTACGCGCCGGACCAGGGCTGGTTGGCCACGATCAGCCCGTCGGTGTTGAACGGGAGGTCGGGGTAGATCGCGGCCACGACCGGCCAGTTGATCGTCGCGGTCATCTGCCCGTCGAGGTAGTCCCGGTTGTCGGCGCGGGCCATGGCCGCGGCGCCGTTGTTGAGGTCCTGCGAGCCGTTCTCGCTGGCCCACAGCTGCTTGCCGGTGGCGACCGCGTTGGCGGTGCTGGGGCAGGAGCTCTCGCTGGACAGGTACCCGCACGGGTAGTGCGCCCCGACGATCTGGACCGCGCTGGCGAAGGTCGGGTTGGAGACCAGGTCGTTGGCGATGGTCCAGTCGCTGTCCGCGCCGACGATCTGCACGCCGGAGTACCCGTCGGCGTTCAGCGTGGACCGCAGTTGCTCATACCAGCTGATGTTGTAGCCGCGCTCGTTCCAGCCGCCGAGGTAGTTGATCGTGAGGCCGTGGGAGGCTGCGCAGTTCAGCCACGCGACGATGTAGTTGATCGTGTTGGTGGACCAGAAGGTGCTGCCGATCCAGCCGGGCGCGCCCCAGGCCAGCCCGTACAGCTTGATGTTCGGGTTGCGCGCCTTGGCCTGCTCCATCAGCCACCACTCGTAGCCCGCGCCGCAGTTGATGGAGCCAGAGGCGTGCTCGATGCTCGACTCAGAGCCGTCGGTGGAGTTGGTGTCGCCGCCGATCTCCGCCTTGAGGATCTGCAGGTCCGCCCCGTAGCCCGGCTTGAACAGGTAGTCGAGTATCTGCTGCTGCTGCGCGGCCGGGTAGTCGGTCAGCAGGCGGGTGTTACCGCCCCCGCCGCTGATCGCGCCGATCCCGTCGAAGGTCCTGCCGCCCTGGGTGCCGTTGACGGCGATCGTGGTGGTCGCCGCCGCGGCGGGCGGTGCGGGCGCGCCCGCCACGCACCACGCCACGGTGAGCGCCACCCCGAGGCCGGGAGCCAGCCAGCGCCGTAACCCCGCCCGCCATATCGCGATCATGCCGGCCCCTCTCATCCGGTTACCGGCACCACCCGGCCAGCGATCAACCGCGGGAGTTGACGTCGGAATCTGCTCGGAGGTGGTCGGTAATGTTGGAAGCTGCCTTCATTGAGACACGCCATTCACGCCCGGTCAATCCCACTTCTTCCGGTACCACCCTGATTCGGCATGATCATGGCCGTTTCGGCTGCCCCAAGTACACGCGGCTTCCAAGTCCGCGGCTGACAGATACACCCCATGCTTACGGAACGCTGCTGGCGCTCAGACCAGCGCCTCAGCCCGCTGCACTTTCAGCTCTGCGGGGAACCACGGCCGACGCAGCAGCTTGCCCTCGGCCGTGCCGGCCAGCCGGCTCAGCCACGGTCATGGGGCGATAGCCCGTCACCGCACGTCCTCCGAACCCAGGGCGATGCGCAGGTGAGCCTGGCAGGTGAATCTGGGTACCGACTGCTACAAAATGATGTCTTACTCGTGAGTAACAATCTTCCGCAACCTGGTGTGTACTTGCGCCAAACCGATCCGCAGGGAGTGGCACTGATGACCTACACAGCGTTCAGGCTGGCAGGGGCGCTGCTCATGGCAGGCGGTGCAGTTACCGCACTCACCATGGGCCCTGCGGAGGCTGCCCCGGGCGCATGCAATGCATCCGACGCGGCCATCTATACCCCGCCGACCTCGGTGTCCGGTGCGCCCGGAAAGCTGCTGGCCTGCGAGCCGGTCAGGCTGCCTGAGGTTCCCGGCAGCATCTCGATGCAGGCGTGGAAGGTGCGGTACGTCTCGACCAACGTGCACGGCGCCAAGATCGCGGTCTCTGGCACGGTCGCCGTCCCAACGGCCCCATGGCCCGGCCCGGGGCCGCGGCCCGTCATCGCCTTCAACCCCGGCACTCTCGGCCTCGGCCCGCAGTGCGCGTTCTCCAAGCAGCTCGCCGGCGCCTATCAGGGTGAGTATGAGGGTAACAACATCGCCGCGATACTCCAGGCGGGGTATGCGGTCGCCGCCACCGACGGTGTTGGCTACCTGAACGGCCAGGTCCACACCTACGTCGTCGGCCAGAACGCCGGCCACGCCCTACTGGACATCGCGCGTACCGCATTCCAGGTGCCGGGCGCTGGGCTAAGCCCGGCCGCCAAGGTCGGCATCTGGGGTTACTCCGAGGGCGGCCAAGCGTCGCTGTGGTCGGCCCAGCTCGCCGCCTCCTACGCGCCGGACCTGCACGTGGCCGGCGCCGCAGCCGGCGGGGTGCCCGGCGACCTGAAGGTGACGGCCGCGGCCCTGAACGGCGGCGCGTTCGCCGGCTTCGGTCTAGATGCGGTGATCGGCCTGCATAGCGCCTATCCCGACATGCCGTTTAACTCGCTGCTGAACAGCGCGGGTGTCAGCGCGGTCAGCCAGGCGGAGAGCTTGTGCTGGGTCGGCACGATCGCTTCGTTCGCTTTCGCGAACATCGAAAACTACTCCACCAACCACCTCACGCTGAACCAGATCTACGCACTGCACGGGCCCGAGGGCACCTGGGGCAAAATCATCAACAGCCAGAAGCTGGGCGTCGGCCTGGGCACCATCTACAAGATCAGCTTCCCGGTGTTCCAGTACCGAGGGCTGGCCGACGAGGTCATCCCGGCCTCCACCGAGGAGGCCACCCGCGCGGCCTACTGCGCGGCAGGCATCCCCACGCAATGGAACACCTACCCCGGCGACCACATCCTGGCCGACGCCGAGGCCATCGGTGACGTCATGAACTGGTTCGCCGACCGCTTCGCGAGCCTGCCCGCGACCAGCAACTGCTGAGGTGGGTAAGTCGGCAACGTCCCTTAGCGGGATCTGACCGTGGTCGATCACCCGGGCTATCACCCCGGTGATCGACCACGATCATGGAACACGGGGCTGCTGGGGGTGTTTGGCTTCTTGACTGGTGCGGCTAGAACCGCCACCGCGTCGCGCCGCCTGGATCGACGGTGCCCAACGCCGTCGCCGCGCGCGGGGTGAGGCGGTACACGTGCCACGGGGGCGGCCCGGCCGAGGGCGCGCTGTACTCGGCGGTCAGCGCCAGTCCCGTGTCGTCGGCGCGGGCCGGCCAGCCTCCCGCTGCCCAGAGCGCCGCCATGCCCGCCACTGTGGCCGGGTCGGTGACCAGGGTGGCCTCGCCCTCCACGACGAGATCGAACTCCTGGGCCGCCACACTGAGCGTGCAGCGCGGGTCACGTGCGAGATTTCTGCCCTTGCGGGTGGCCTTGCCGGTCTCGAACCAGAAGCAGCCCTCGGCCCACAGTGCGCCGACGCCGGTGACGTGCGGGCTGCCGTCCGGGTTGATCGTGGCCAGCCAGCAGGTGTGCCGATCCGGGCCGCCGTCGCCCGGGGCCTGGCTCAGGCCCTCTGTGAGCCGGGCCTCGATCCCGGACCAGTCGAGCAGCGGCAAGTCGTACAAGCCGGCAAGGTTGGTTGCTTCCATGGCTCCTTTGACTGTGTTGCACGCCTCAACTCATCGGCGCGGCAAGGCGGGACGCCGCGGTCAGGCGGCGGTCCAGGCGTCGCTGCGCTGCCACAGTTCTGCGGCCAGTTTCGGGGTGGCGACCGCGCTGGGTTCCCGCTCGCGGGAGTTGTCGTAGAACCGGCCGGTCACCCCGTCCAGTTCCGGCGCGGTGGCGCAGTACAGCGAGGTCGCCGCGCCCTGCTCGGTGGACAGCATGCGCATCTTCATCAGCGGGCGGAGCGGCCACGGGACCCGCCGCCAGATGTCGGAGGCGACCACGCCCGGGTGCAGCGCGTAGGTCGTAATGCCGCTCCCCTCGGTGCGGCGGGCCAATTCGGCGGAGAACAGCACATTGCTGAGCTTGGAGACGGCGTACTCGCGCAGGCCGGTCCGGCTGGCGGTAGGCCGGCGTACCGCCTCGAAGTCGATTCCCTTGGCCTGGTAATGCGAGTCGCTGGAGACCGTGACCACCCGGGCCGGCGCGCTGGCGGCCAGGCAATCGAGCAGCGCCATGGTCAGCGCGAAGTGCCCCAGGTGGTTGATGCCGAATTCAAGCTCGAAGCCGTCCTTGGTGAGGCCCCGGGCCCCGCCCACGCCGGCGTTGTTGATCAGCACGTGCAGCGGTTCCCCCCGGGCCAGGAACTCCGCGGCGCAGTTGCGCACCGAGGCCAGGTCGGCCAGGTCCAGGGGCAGGAACGCGACCGCGTCGTTCCCGGTGGCGGCCGAGATCTGTGCGGCGGCGGCCCGGCCCTTCTCCGCCGAACGGCAGGCCACGAAGACCTTGCCGCCTCGCCGGGCCAGATCGTCGGCCGTGGCGCGGCCGATCCCGGTGTTGGCCCCGGTGATCAGGAAGGTGCGCCCGGACAGGCTGGCTGAGTTCTGGGACATGGTGACTTTGTACCGTACTCGCCAGTACATGCGACAACGTGGGCCCCGGCCCCGGGCCGAGGCCATCCGGCGGCGGCGACCGGCCCCGGGGTCGGAGGCTCCGCGCAGGCCCCGGCCGACGGTGTCGCTGCGGGCGCGGGGCAGGGCTGGCCGGCGTTATGCTCGCCCAATAACAGCGAGGAGCGGGCACGGCCCGGCATATGCAGGAGCCACAGGTGCGGATCGCGGGAGAGAAACCCCAGCAGGAGCCTTCGGTCACCGGCACGGCGACCGAAGCCGCCGAGCTGGGCGCTGCTGCCGCGGCGGCACGGTCGGCGCGCCGTCGCCGGATGTGGATCATCCTCGGCGTGGTCGCGGTACTGCTCATCGGCCTGAACGCCTACGCGGCGTACGTGCTCACCCGCCAGGACAACGCGGTCGCGGGCGCGAACCTGCGGCCGTCGGGCATCCCGGGGAACATCTCGACCAGCCTGGCCAACCTGATGCAGCTCTCGCCGGTGCCCGGCGTCCGGGCACCCGGGTTCACCCTCACCGACCAGCGGGGCCACACGATGAGCCTGGCCAGCCTGCGCGGCAAGGTCGTCGTGCTTGAGTTCATGGACCCGCACTGCACCGACATCTGCCCGATCGTGTCGCAGGAGTTCGTCGACGCCTACCACAAGCTCGGGGCACGGGCCGGCCAGGTCGTGTTCGCGGCGATCAACGTGAACCAGTACCACGCGACGGTGGCGAACATGGCCGCGTTCTCCAGTGCGCAGCGGCTGAACACGATCCCGGGCTGGCATTTCTTCACCGGCCCCGTGCCCGCGCTGAAGACCGCGTGGCGCAACTACAACATCGAAGTCTCCGCGCCCAACCCGAACGCCGACATCATCCACACGTCGTCGGTGTACTTCATCGACGCCCGCGGCCACGAGCGCTTCGTCGCGGCGCCCATGGTGGACCACACCGCGAACGGCACCTCCTACCTGCCGCTGGCGCAGATCTCCGACTGGGCCAGCGCGATCGCGCGGCTGGCCGGCGACCTGGCGCACTGACCGGCCCGTTCGCTGCCTCAGCGCGGGATCGTCACGGTCGCGGCCAGCGCACTGACCCGCTCGTCGTTCCCCACGTACAGCCGGCGCTTGCCGGGCGCGGTGACCCAGCCGCGCGCGTCCTGCCAGTACTGGAGCTGGCGCGGCGGCACGGTCAGCGTGACGAGGCGGGACTGGCCGGGGCGCAGGCTGATCCTGGTGTAGGCGGCCAGTGCCCGCTGGGCGAACGCGGCGCCGGGTGGCGCGGTGGCCGGCGCGCCCAGGTAGGCCTGCGGCACGACCGTTCCCGCCCGGGCGCCGGTGTTGGTCACCCGGAACCGCAGCACCAGGCCGCGGCCGGGTACCGCGTGCCAGTTCAGCGCGCTGTAGCCGAACCGCGTGTAGGACATTCCATAGCCGAACGGAAAGAGCGGGGCGATCCCGTCCTTGTCGTATCTGCGGTACCCCACGAAGATCCCGGTGGGCTGGTTCCCGCGGAACCGGTGCGGCGAGGCCGGCCAGGTGACCGGGAGCCTGCCCGCAGGGCCGTCCCGGCCGAGCAGCACGTTCGCGGTGGCGGCGCCGCCAGCGCCGCCGGGGTACCACATCTCCAGCACCGACCGCACCGCGCCGAGCCACGGCATGGCCACGGGTCCTGGCGTGTTCAGGACCACGATCGTGTCCGGGTTGACCGCAGCCACGTCCTGGATCAGCTCGTCCTGGCCATCCGGCAGGCTTGCCCCGCCGCCGCTCCAGGCGAACACGACGGCGGCACTGGCGGCGCGCGCGGTGGCCACGGCGGCGGTCACATTGGCCTGCTGCTGGGCGGGGGTGACCCAGTCCAGCCGGACCTGTACCGGCCGGCCAGAACCGTCCGGCGACTCGGAAACGCCGAGCGTATGGATGCCCGCGGTCAGGGTGACCCTGGACGCGCAGGTTCTCCAGGCCATCGGTGGTCGGCACCGGCGCGCCGCCCGCCGGGGGCTGGCCCGGCCCGTCCTGCGCGACGACGGTGCCGTCCAGGGTGAGCGCGCCCCAGGAGCCGCCGGTGCCGAGGCCGATCGAGTAGGTGCCGGTCGCCGGGACGGTCAGTTCACCGGCCCAGGTGTGCCCGGACCCTCCGGGCAGGGCGTCGTGGCCGGCGGCCGTGTTGTCCAGGACGCTCACGACCCGCGTGGCGCCGTGCCCGGTGCTGCTGCGCACCAGCCCTGGCTGGCCCTCATGGGTGAGCACGGAGGCCGGGACCGGGATGCCTGTCATGTCGTCGCCGACGGCGAAACTCAGGTGGGCCGCGGGGTCTGCGGCCAGGTCCTGGCGGAGCACCTGCAGGGTCCCTGGCGGCTGGGCGGTTCCCGCGCCGCTGCCGTCCGAAGGGCCGGTCCCGATGACCTGGTCCGCGCCCGGGCCGATGAGGGCCAGCGAGCTCAGCGCGGCCGGGGTGAGCGGGAGCGCGTGGCCGGAGTTCTGCAGCAGGGTGGCCGCGTCCGCGGCGGTCCGCGAGATGACCCGGTCGTCGGCGGCGACCGGTTCGGCGGCCGTATGGTGCGCGGGCTGCGGGCCGAGCAGGCCGAACCGGTCCATTTCTGTGAGGACGGCGGCGGCCGCCTGGTTGACGGTGGCGGAGGTGATGGTCTTGCTCACGATCGCGGCATGCAGCGCGGCGGGCGTGAAGTACCTGGCGGCTGCCGGGCCCGTGGCCGGGACCTCGCCGTCCAGCCCGGAGTCCAGCGACAGCGTGCCTGGATTGGCCCCTGGCCCGGCGAGCACGAAGCCGGTGAAGCCGAGTTCGCTGCGCAGGACCTGGATGAGCAGGCCGGGGTTGCCGCACGGCGCCGGGCCGGCGTGGTTGCGGGCAGCCCCGTAGGTGGTGCCGGAGGTGTAGCCCGGAGCGGCGGGGGCGGTGGCCGGGCTTGTGGGGACCGTGGCCGGGCTTGTGGGGACCGTGGCCGGGCTCGTGGGGACCGTGGCCGGGCCTGTCGGCGACCGTGGCCGGGCCGGTCGGCGTCGCGGCCGGAGCGGTGGCGTCGCCTGCGGGAACGGTGGCCGTCCCGGGAGCGGCCGCTGGACTTGCGGGGCCGGAGGGCGTGCCGCCCGAGGCTGCCCCTGCCGGGGGCGTGGCTGCGATGCCGGGGATCCGGCGGCGCTTGCGGCGCTGGTATCCGGCGGGCGAGCAGACGACACCTGCGGCACCGGCGCGTACCGCGTCCTCGACCGGCTGCAGGTAGATCTCGTGCAGTGCCGCGGAACTCGGGACCACACCGGGGCTGCCCGGCCCGGCGGGATAGTCGTCGGCCACCGCCATGGTCCCCTGCGCCTGGATACCGGCGATCTCGGCCGCCGCCGTGCCACCGGCCAGCAACGGGTCCTCCCCGAAGCTGGCGCCCGCCGGATCCCCGGCGGCGCCGGTGTCGATGGCGCCGAAGGGCCGGGCCACCGCCTGCTGGCCCAGCGCCCGTGCGTCCTGGCCGAGCACTGCCCCGTTGGCGTAGGCGTCCGCCCGGCTGAAGGTCGCGGCGACACCTAGCGGCACGGTCATGGCGGCCAACGGCTGCCGCACCGTTCCCAGCGGCCCTTCGGCGAGGTGGAGCGGGGAAATGCCCAGGCGGCGCAGCCCGGGCAGGACGGCGGTTTGCGGCTGCCCGGGAGCGGTGACCCATTCGAGCAGCCGGAATTTCTCGGCCAGCGACATACGGCCGAGCAGGGTATTGACGACCGGGTTGCCGGTGACCGGCGGCTGGATGCTGGCGGCACTGGTGGTGGCCGGGCCCTGGATCGCGCCGCTCGCCCAGGTCAGTGCCGCGGTGCCCGCAACAAGCGCGACGACCAGCGCGGCAACGGTGAGCCCGGCCAAGGGCCGGCGCCGCCCGTGACGGCCCCTCGCTCTGGTCACTGAAATCTCCCCCACATGGCGGCCACAGCCCGCGCGAATCGGCCTAAACGGCCAGAAAAAGGCAGTGACCCGTTACCCTCAATGACAAAACGCTAGAACCATAATGCGGCCCGGTCAAATATGCAGGCCATCTTTCGGGCCAATGATTTGCCAAACGTGCCCGTCTTGCTCAAATAGGGTTATTCGCAATAACGATTGCGTGCCGTTACAAAGGTTTTTAAGGCCGTCGCGCCGGCCGGGATGCCGCGGCCTGGCGGGGCGGGCGGCCTGGCGGGCGGGCCTGGGGGGCGGGCGGGCTGGCAGGGCAGCCGATCCGGAGCAGCCGGTCCGGGGGAGCCTGTCGGCTCAGTCGTCCGTCTCGCGGTCCAGCAACCGCCGGACGGCCTGCGGCAGGCCAGATGCGGCGCGGTCATTCACGAAGACGGCCGCTCCCCGGCGGGCAGGAGGCCGGAGCCCCAGCATGGCCCGGAAGCCGGATGTGCCGCCGTCGTGGCCGAGGTAGCCGGGCGGGCCGAGCGCCCAGCCGAGCCCGGCCGACCGTAGCGGGTCGATCGCATGGCGGGGTTGCTGTGCCATCCGGATCGCCCGGCCGACGGCCGCGTCCGGTGGCGTCACGCACGCGGACAGGTAGCGGGCCATGTCCTCGGCGCTGGCCTCGACGCCGCCGGCACCCCAGAGATGGTGCGTCCACCGAGCGACGGGCCGGCCCCTCGCGTAGCCCGGCACCTGGCTTCCGCGGCCACGGCCGGCCACGCCGGAGCAGGTCATGCCGAGCGGCTGGAAGACGTGCCGCTCCAGCAGCGAGCCGAAGGCGGCGCCCGCGGCCCGCTCCAGCGCCAGGCTCAGCAACTGGAAGCCGAAGTTGGAGTAGTCCCATTCTGCGCCGCGTGGCCTAGTGCGCGGTCAGCCGCAGCTCGTGCTCGGCGGCCTCGGCCGTCAAGAACGCGTACGGGTCGGCCGCGCCAGCGATGTGACCTGGCGCCAGGCGCGGCAGCCCCGAGGTGTGCGTGGCCAGCTGGAGCAGTGTGACATCGGAGTTCTGCCCGGCGTCGAGCCAGCGGCCGATCGGGTCGCGGAACTCTACCGTCCGGTCGTTCACGAGCGAGGCCAGCACGGTGCCGGTCATCGTCTTGGTCAGCGAGCCGATCTCGAACCGGCCATCGAGCGGGCAGTCGTCGCTGAGCTTGACCGCGTACCCGCCCTCGTCGGCGGCCACCGCCGCGACGACCGCCGTGGCGGGGAGCGCCGGGCCCACGGCGCCGGCCAATCCTGCTACCGCGGCCGACCTCCAGAGCACCCTGCGATCCTACGGGCGATCCCACTGGCGATCCCAGAGCCTGGCCGGGCCAGCGCCCGCCGGAAAACTTGTAAGGGAGAACTTATCAGGCTAGACTTATGACATGGCCGAGGAACTGGACGTGCACGACATCGCGGCGGCGCTGCGGGTCAGCATCGGCCTGCTGCTGCGGCGCCTGCGCCAGGTGCGCCCCGATGACGAGATCACCGTGCCGGAAAGCTCGGCACTCGCCCGGCTGGACCGCACGGGCCCGGCTACTCCGGGCGCGCTGGCCAAGGTGGAGCAGATCAGCCCGCAGTCCATGGGGGCGACGATCGCCGCGCTGGAGGCACGCGGGCTGGTCGAGCGGCACGCCGACCCGGCGGACGGCAGGCGGGTGGTCTTGTCGGTCACCGACGCCGGCCTGGAGTTGCTCCGAAACAAGCGCGGCGCGCGGACCGAGCAGATGGCCCAGGCCCTGTCGGCCGGGTTCACCGCCGCCGAACTCAGGCAGCTTGCCGCGGCCGCACCGCTGCTCGAGCGACTGGCGCAGAGCATCTGATGGCGGGCGGGCTGACCAGGGGCGACCGGTACAAGTGGGTGGCGCTGTCGAACACGACCGCCGCCGTGTTCATGTCCGCTCTCGACGGGTCAATCGTCATCATCGCGCTGCCGGCGATCTTCCGCGGCATCCATCTCGATCCGCTAGCGCCAGGCAACGTTTTCTACCTGCTGTGGATGATCATGGGGTACCGGCTGGTGCAGGCCGTGCTCGTGGTCAACCTCGGCCGCCTCGGCGACATGTTCGGCCGGGTCAAGATCTACAATGCGGGCTTCGCGGTGTTCACCGTGGCCTCGATCCTGCTGTCGTTCGATCCATACCTCGGCGCCCGCGGCGCGCTGTGGCTGATCGGCTGGCGGGTGTGGCAGGCCGTCGGCGGGTCCATGCTCATGGCCAACTCGGCCGCGATCCTGACCGATGCGTTCCCCGCCGACCAGCGCGGCTTCGCCCTCGGCACCAACCAGGTCGCGGCCATCGCCGGCCAGTTCATCGGCCTGGTGGCGGGGGGCATACTGGCCGCCATTGACTGGCGCGCGGTGTTCTGGGTGAACGTGCCTGTCGGGGTGTTCGGGACGCTGTGGGCCTACCGCATGCTGCGGGACAACGGGGAACGGCACCCTGGCCGCATCGACTGGTGGGGCAACATCACCTTCGCCGTCGGCCTGAGCGCGGTGCTGATCGCTATCACCAACGGCATCCAGCCTTACCACGGTCACGCCATGGGCTGGACCAACCCCACGGTCATCGTCATGCTGGCTTCCGGCATGCTGCTGCTGGCGATCTTCACCGTGATCGAGACGCGGATCGCCGAGCCGATGTTCCAGCTTGCCCTGTTCCGGATCCGGGCCTTCACCGCGGGCAACATCGCGGGCCTGGCGGTCTCCATCGCCCGGGGCGGGCTGCAGTTCATGCTGATCATCTGGCTGCAAGGGATCTGGCTGCCGCTGCACGGCTACGACTACAGCAACACGCCCCTGTGGGCCGGCATCTTCCTGCTGCCGCTGACCGCCGGCATCCTGATCGCCGGGCCGACCTCGGGCCTTCTCTCCGACCGGTTCGGCGCCCGCGGCATCGCGACCGCCGGGATGGTGGTGTTCGGCGCCAGCTTCATCGGCCTGATGCTGCTGCCCGTGAACTTCTCCTACTGGGCGTTCGCCCTGCTCACCGGGCTGAACGGGATCGGCGGCGGGATGTTCGCCGCACCCAACTCCTCCTCGATCATGGGCAGCGTCCCGGCCAGGCACCGGGGTGCGGCCTCGGGCATGCGCGCGACCTTCCAGAATTCAGGCACCGCGCTGTCGATCGGGGTGTTCTTCTCGCTGATGATCGCCGGGCTGTCGAACAGCCTGCCGAAGACGCTGGCCAGCGGCCTGCAACAGCAGGGCGTGCCGGCCGGGCTCGCGCACCAGGTCGGTGCCCTGCCACCGGTCGCTTCGCTGTTCGCGGCCGTCCTCGGGGTGAACCCGGTGCAGCACGTGCTCGCCGCCCACGGTGCGCTGTCCTCGCTGTCCGCCGCGCACCAGCGGGTCCTCACCGGCCGGCAGTTCTTCCCTGAGCTGCTTTCCGGGCCGTTCCACCAGGGGCTGACCGTGGTGCTTGTCGTCGCCGCCGCGCTGTCCGCGCTTGCCGCCCTTGCCTCGCTGCTGCGCGGCCGCCACGACGCCGAACCGGCCCCGGCGCCCACAGGCTCCGGCGACCGGGCCGCCCCCGCGCAGCGGATTTCGGCGTGACCTGGACACGGGGCATCGCCTGGCTGGGACACTACCCGTCATGCAGACTCTGGTTGTCGATCATCCGCTGGTCACCCACAAGCTCACGGTTCTGCGGGACTCCGGCACGGAGGCTCCCACGTTCCGGCGGCTCACCGACGAACTGGTAACCCTGCTCGCCTACGAGGCGACCCGCGAGGTCCCGGTGCGCCCGGTCATCGTCCGCACGCCGGTGGGCGACGCCGCCGGGGTCAAGATGGCCAGGCCGGTTCCGCTCGTGGTGCCGGTGCTGCGCGCGGGCATCGGCATGCTCGACGGCATGGCCCGGATGCTCCCCACCGCGGACGTCGGATTCGTGGGGCTGGCCAGGGACGAGGAGTCCCTGGTTGCCAGCACCTACGCCAACCGGCTGCCCGCCGACCTGTCAGGGCGTGCGGTGTTCGTACTCGACCCCATGCTGGCGACCGGCGGCACGCTGGAGACCGTGTTCGGCATGCTGATCGACCGTGGCGCGCGCGCCGTCACCGGGGTCAGCCTGCTGGCGGCGCCCGAGGGCATCGCCCGCCTGGAGGCCGCCTTCCCCGGCGACGGGCCCGTCCCGGTCCGCGTGGTGACGGCCGCCCTTGACGAGCGGCTGAACGACCGCGGCTTCATCGTGCCTGGCCTGGGCGACGCCGGCGACCGCCTGTTCGGCGAGATCTAACGGCGGGCGAGATCTGACGGCCGGGCCGGTCAGGAGCCGGTGAACCGGGGCGCGCGCTTCTCGCCGAAGGCGGTGACCCCCTCCACGAAGTCGGCCGATCCGGCCGACTCCTGCTGGATTCGGGCCTCCAGCTCGAGCTGCGCGTCCATCTGGTCGTAGAGCCACTTGTTGAGCTGGCGCTTGGTGCCCGCGTAGGACCTGGTCGGGCCCACCGCGAGCCGGGCAACCAGCTCGTCGGCACGGGCCGGGAACTCCTCGTCCGGCCAGACCCGGTTGATCAGGCCCCAGTCGAGCGCCTGGCTGGCCGGAAGCCGCTCGCCCAGCAGCGACAGCTCGGCGGCGCGGGCGAAACCGATTCGCGAGGGCACAAGCACCGACGAGCCGCCGTCCGGGACCAAGCCGATGTTGACGAATGCGAGCAGGAAGAACGCCGATTCCGCGGCGACCACGAGGTCGCAGGCGAGCGCCAGGGACAGCCCGATGCCCGCGGCGGCACCGTGCACCCCCGCCACCACAGGCTTGGGCATCTCCCGGATCCCCTTGATGATCGGGTGGTACTGCTGCGTCAGCCTGCCGTACACGTCGGGCGGCCCGTCCCCGGTCCGGTCCGCGAGGTTCTCCCGCAGGTCGGCGCCGCTGGAGAATGCCTTGCCGGCCCCGGTGACCAGCACTGCCCGGACGCCGGGGTCCTCCCCCGCCGCGCGCAACGCGGCGAGCAGGTCCACCGAGAACTGGGTGTTCCACGCGTTGCGGGATTCCGGCCGGTTCAGCTCGATCTTCGCCGCGCCGCCGCGCCGGTACAGGTTGACTGTCTCGTACTTCTGGGCCAGCTCGTAGTCGTCCATGGCGCCACCTTAACAGAGTGTTACTCCGGAGTTTTACTCCACCAGGTCGGTTTCAATGCCACGGAGCGTCGCTCCGGAGCGTTACTCTAGGAGTAATGGCACCGACCGACACTCGCCGCCGCATCCTGGACGTGGCACTGGCATGCTTCCTCGCCGACGGGTACGAGCAGACGACGATCGCGACGATCAGGAACCGCAGCGGCACCTCGAACGGCGCGCTGTTCCACCACTTCCCGTCCAAAGAGGCCATCGCCGGCGCCCTGCACGTGGAGGCCATCGCCTCGTTCCAGCAGGGCCTGTGGGACCTGGTCGGCCGCAAGCCGGAATCCTTGCAGACCGCGGTGCGCGCCGTGCTGGCACACCAGCTCACCTGGACCGAGCGCAACGCCGACCTGGCCCGCTTCATCTACGCACGCGGGCACCTGGACTGGGACACCGCCGCCGGAGCGGAACTCGCCGCGCGGAACCGTGACCTTGCGGCCGCGTTCCGCCAGTGGCTGGCCCCGCTGGTGGCCAACGGCGAGATCGCGCCGCGGCCGATGCTGCTGACGACGGCGATCGTCAGCGGCCCGGCGCACTCGATCGCCCAGCGCTGGCTCGCCGGGCATCTGGACCGGCCGCTGACATCCTTTCTGGACGAGCTGACCGCCGCGGCCTGCGCCGGCCTGAGCGGTACCCCGGCACCAGGCAGCGCCGGGCGCGCCCGGCCGGCCCCCGCATCCGCAAGGGTCACGCTGGAACTGCTGGCCGACGACGGCAGCGTCGTCGGCCGTGGCCAGTCCTCGGCGCAACTCAGCCCCTAGGGGAACACCCATTCCTAACATCGCCCCAGGTAAGGACAAGAACACGGCGGGGTGGCGGGCGGCAGATGCCGGGCGGTCAGCCGCCGAAGTGGGGCTCGGTCATCGTGTACCGCGCCTCGATCTGAGCGGTCACGGTCTGTTTCGCGGGCTCGAAGTCGAACGTCGGGCCCTCATAACCGCCCGCCGGGGCAGAAGCCGTCCTGGCCGCCGCGAACGCCACGTTCCTGCGCTGCGGTGCGAGCAGCCCGGTGTCGGCGGCCTCGACCAGGCCGGTGATCCGCCCGCCGAACGCCTCCGCGTACTCCCCCGCCCGCCGGGTGGCGTCCTGCGCAGCGGCCAGCCGCGCGGCGCGGTACACCGGGCTGTCCGGCCGCAGCCGCCAGTCCGGGCCGGTCACGCTGACCATCTCCGCATCGGCCAGCCCGGTCACGAAGTCGCCGAGCACCGCGAAGTCCCTGACGGTCACGGTGAAGCCCGCCTGGGCGAGATAGCCCGAGATCCGCTCCCTCGCCTTGCCATCCTTGAACACCGGCTGCACGTTGACCGGCTGGCTCTCCAGCTTCTCGACCGCTTCGCCGAATCCCTTGATCGTGCTGCTGACGGCGCCGCTCCGCCGGGCCAGCAGTTCCACGGCCCGGTGCCGGTCGGCGTCCCTTGCCTGCACCGAGACCCAGACGATCGCGATCTCGGGCTCGACCTCAAGGTTGGCCTCGCCCCGGACGGAAATGACGGGTTCTGGCATCGTGCGCTCCGATGTCGGGGCACACGGCCGGGCGGCTCAGACCCCGACCGGGTGCCAGACGGTCTTGATCTCCAGGAAGGCGAGCATCCGGGCCGGCGAGGGCGCCGCGGCCCAGTCCTCCTCGGTGGCGAACACCCGCTTGACGTTACCCGCCGCCAGCCGTTCCAGTTCGGCCCGGCCGCCGGCCGGGGCTCCGGTGAGGTCGATCGCGTTCACGTCCATGTGCGCGGCCAGCACGGGGGCAAGCTCGGCCAGCCTCCCGGTCAGGATGTTCACCACCCCGCCGGGCACGTCCGAGGTGGCGAGCACCTCGGCCAGCGTGATCGCGGCCAGCGGCGCGGCCTCGCTGGCCACCACGACCGCCGTGTTCCCGGTCGCGATCACCGGGGCGAGCACGCTGACCAGCCCGAGCAGGCCCGAGCCGCCGGGCGCGAGGACTGCCACCACGCCGGTCGGCTCCGGCACGCTGAAGTTGAAGTAAGGACCGGCCACGGGGTTGGCCGACCCCGCCACCTGCGCGACCTTGTCGGGCCAGCCGGCGTACCAGACCCACCTGTCGATCGCCCCGGCAACGGTCCGCGCCGCCTCGCGCGCGGAAAGACCTTCATTCTTAACGATCTCCCCGGCGAACTGCGCCTCGCGGCCCTCGAGTAGTTCCGCCACCCGGTAAAGCACCTGGCCCCGGTTGTAGGCGGTCGCGCCGGCCCAGCCGGGACCGGCCTTACGGGCGGCGACCACGGCATCCCTGGCGTCCTTGCGCGAGGCTCGCGCGGCGTGGGCCAGCAGCGTGCCGTCCGGCCCGCTCACGGGATAGGAGCGGCCGGACTCAGATCGCGGGAACGCGCCGCCGATGAACAGCTTGTAGGTCTTGCGCACGTCCAGCCGGGACCGTGTTTCGCGGCTGGCCGCGCCGTCGGCCGCGGGCGCCGGGGAAGCCTCGGCGAGCTTGGCGGGCTGCCCGGCCCGCGGCTTGGAGGTGCTAGCCCGGGGGGGCGACCCCCGGACCCCCCGCTGGCCTGCGGCCCCCCCGACTCCGTCGCGGGGGCCTTGGCCCCGGTCTGGCGGGCGCGCGGCTTGGGCTTGCTGGGAACCTTGGCGCGTGGCTGGTCAGGCATGGAGGTACGCGGCCAGGCCGGCCCGGCCGCCCTCCCGCCCGAACCCGGATTCGGTGTACCCGCCGAACGGGCTGGCCGGGTCGAACCTGTTGTAGGTGTTGGCCCAGACCACGCCCGCGCGCAACTGTTGTGCCATGGAGAGGATCCGGCTTCCCTTCTCTGTCCAGACCCCGGCGGACAGGCCGTAGGGCGTGTTGTTGGCCTTGGCCACGGCCTCCTCCGGGGTACGGAACGTGAGCACCGACAGGACCGGCCCGAAGATCTCCTCGCGGGCGATCCGGTGGGACTGGCTCACCCCGCTGAACACGGTCGGCGGGAACCAGTAGCCGCGTGCGGGCAACGGGCACACCGGCGACCAGCGCTGGCCGCCCTCGGCCTCCCCGGCCGCGGCCAGGCTGGTGATCTTGTCGAGTTGTTCCTTCGAGTTGATCGCCCCGATGTCGGTGTTCTTGTCCAGCGGGTCCCCGAGGCGCAACGTCTCCAGCCGCGCCTTGAGCCGGTCAAGCAGGGTGTCGGCGATCGACTCCTGGGCCAGCAGCCGGGACCCGGCGCAGCACACGTGGCCCTGGTTGAAGAAGATCCCGTTGACGATCCCCTCGACCGCCTGGTCGATCGCCGCGTCGTCGAACACGATGTTCGCGGCCTTGCCGCCCAGTTCCAGGGTGAGCCGCTTGCCGGTGCCGGCGATGGCCCGCTGTATCTCCTTGCCCACCTCGGTGGAGCCGGTGAACGCGATCTTGTCCACGCCCGGGTGGGCGACGAGGTCACGCCCGGTGCGGCCGTCCCCGGTGACGATGTTGACGGTGCCGGGGGGCAGGTCGGCCTCGGCGATCACCTGGGCGAGCAGCAGCGCAGAAAGCGGCGTGGTCTCGGCCGGCTTGAGCACGCAGGTGTTGCCGGTGGCCAGCGCCGGTGCCAGCTTCCAGGCGGCCATGAGCAGCGGGAAGTTCCACGGGATGATCTGGCCCGCCACGCCGATCGGGCGCGGGTCCGGGCCCAGCCCGGCGTAGCCGAGCTTGTCCGCCCAGCCCGCGTGGTAGAAGAAGTGCGCCGCCGCCAGCGGGACATCCACGTCCCTGGATTCCTTGATCGGCTTGCCGTTGTCCAGGCTTTCCAGCACCGCGAACTCGCGGGCCCGTTCCTGGATGGCCCGCGCGATCCGGTACAGGTACTTGGCCCGTTCCCGGCCGGGCATGGTGCCCCAGGACCGGTCGTAGGCCGCGCGGGCCGAGGCGACCGCCCGGTCCACGTCCTCCTGGCCCGCCTGCGCGACGCTGGCCAGGGTCTCCTCGGACGCCGGGTTGATCGTGGCGAAGTGCTCCCCGCTCCGCGGCGCGACGAAGGCCCCGCCAATGAACAGCCCGTACTCGCTCTGGATCGAGACGATGTCGCGTGATTCCGGCGCGGCGCGCGTACTCCCACGTCCGCGCCGGCCCCAGATCCCGGCCCGTTCCCCCGGTCGCGACCGGCGAGGCTGGATTACTGCCCATATGTCGCCTGGCCTCCACGTTAGATCTGCGACGTTAACCTACCCGCCGGCGCGGGGGCGCACCACCCGCCTGCCGCGGGTTCCGGTCCGGCGGCAGGGGCGTCCAGGGTGCCGCGTGCGCCAGCCGCCATGGCACCGGGTGCCGGGTGTCCAGGTTGTTTCATTTCCGGTAATTGTTTGGCGGTACCCGGTCCAATTGCCGCGTCATATAACAGGACCTGCCGGGCGAGGGAGGCGGCAGACGGCGGTACTCGGAAGCAGAGCTGAAGGGGATATCTAATGAATCCTGCAGTGATCGGCAGGCACACCAAGTCAGCCCGGCTCCTGGTCATGGGGGCGGCCGCGGCGCTGACCGTGGGGACGGTGCTGGCCAGCGGCGCGGGCCCGCGGCGGCCGCCAGCGCCCGTGCCGCCGTGACGCCGGGCACCATCAGCACGGTCGCCGGTGGGGTCGGCGGCCCGGGCAGGGCCACCACGGTCGCGTTCTTCCCGTGCGGGCTGGACTTCAGCCACGGCAATCTCTACGCCGCCGCCGGCCGGGCGGTGCGGAAAATCAGCCCGAGCGACCAGCTCACCACCCCCGTCGGCACCGGTGTCCTGGGCACGGTGAACCCCGGCGAACCCGCCACCAAGGCCGACCTCGCGTCCTGCGCGGCCGCCACGGATCGGCGCCGGCAACCTCGTGCTGGCCGACCTGGGACATCACCAGATCGACGTGGTGCCGGCCAGCAGCGGCACCTTCTACGGCCAGGTGATGACCGCCGGACACATCTACATCGTGGCCGGCAACGGCCACTTCGGCTACGCCGCGTCCGGCGTGCCCGCGGCCACTGCCCCGCTCGAGCACCCCGGCCGGCGTGGCCGTCGACGGCCACGGCAACCTGGTGATCGATGACACCGGCCACGGGCGGCAGACGCCGCACTGGTCGCGGACGCAGGTGGTCGCGGCGCGCTCCGGCACGTTCTACGGCCAGCCGATGACCAAGGGGGACATCTACACCGTGGCGGGGGGCGGGCCGCTGATCGGGAAGGCAGCCAACGGCCACCCGGCGACCCAGGCCGCCATCGGCCGGTTCGTGGGCCAGGTCGCGGTGGACCCGCAGGGGAACCTGCTGATCGCCAGCCCTCAGCAAAGCCGGGTGTGGCTGGTGGCCGTGTCGAGCGGAACGTTCTACGGCAAGCCGATGACCGCCGGGGACATCTACACGATCTCCGCCGCGGCGGGCGCTCCCCAGGGCGTGACGACGGACGCCGCGGGCAACGCGGTGGTCGCCGAGGCTGTCAACCAGGTGCGGGTCGTCGCGGCCAGGAACGGCACGTTCTACGGGCGGGCCATGACCGCCGGGCACCTGTACGTGATCGCCGGCACCGGCACCACCGGATTCTCCGGCGACGGCGGGCCCGCGACGGCGGCAGAACTTAGCCAGCCGAACGACGTGGCGGTGGACCCGGCCACCGGGAACGTGCTGATCGCCGACACCGGCAACGGTGCCGTCCGGGTACTGGCCGGCGCCACCGGCACGTTCTACGGGCAGGCCATGACCTCTGGGGACATCTACACCGTGGGCGGCATACCGGCCGACGGCGGCGAGGCGTTCTCCGGCGACGGCGGCCCGGCTACCAGCGCCGAGCTGAACGGCCCCGTCGGCGTCACCATCGACCGGGCGGGCAACCGGGTTGTCGCCGACGACGGCAACAACCGGATCCGGGTGGTGGCGGCCAGCACCGGCACGTTCTACGGCCAGAACATGACCATGGGGGACATCTACACGGTGGCCGGCGACGGCACCTTGGGCTTCTCCGGCGACGGCGGCCCGGCCACCAGCGCCGAGCTGAGCAACCCCGAGGGAGTCACCACGGACGCCGCGGGCAACCTGGTCATCTCCGACTCGGGGAACCAGCGGGTGCGGGTGGCCGCCGCCGCGACCGGCACGTTCTACGGCCAGGCCATGACGGCCGGGCACATCTACACCGTGGCCGGGGACGGCAGCTTCGAATACTCCGGCGACGGCGGCCCGGCCACCAGCGCGGGGGTGAACCCAGCGCAGACCGCCGTGGACTCCACGGGCAACCTGGTGATCAGCGACTCCGTCAACTCCCGGGTGCGGGTGGTCGCGGTGCAGACCGGCACGTTCTACGGGCAAGCCATGACCGCGGGGCACATCTACACGGTGGCGGGCGACGGCAACGTCGAATTCTCCGGCGACGGCGGTCCTGCCACCAAGGCCGGGATCGGGTCGCCCGACGGACTTGCCGTGGACGCCGCGGGCAACCTGCTGGTCTCGGACGGCTTCAACGACCGGATCCGGGTGGTCGCGGTGAAAGCCGGCACGTTCTACGGGCAAGCCATGACCGCGGGCGACATCTACACGGTGGCCGGTGACGGCGGGCGCGGGTTCTCCGGCGACGGCGGCCCGGCCACGGCCGCGTCGCTGGATCTGCCTCAGGGCATCACCCTGGATGCCGCGGGCAACCTGCTGATCGCCGACACCGGCAACGGCCGGATCCGGGTCGTCGCGGCCAAGACCGGCACGTTCTACCAGCAGGCGATGACCAAGGGGCACATCTACACGGTGGCGGGCGGCGCCAGCACCGGATTCTCCGGCGACGGCGGCCCGGCGACCCACGCCGGGCTGGTGGGCACGGAGGGCATCGCGATTGACGGCCACGGCGACCTGGTGATCAGCGACAGCAACCGGCTCCGCATGGTGACGGAGTAACGGCGGCACCGCGGGCGGCTGCCGTGGACTGGCGGCAAGGGCGCGGTCCCGGTTCCCGGGTCCGCGCCCTTGGTCCACGATGAAGGCGCGGGGGGCTCGCGGAGCCGGGAACGCGGAGAGCGTGAGGGATCTGACGATGAAGTCTGCGGCAATCGGCAGGCGCGCCGGGCCAGCCCGGATTCTGTTCACCGGGGCTGCGGCGGCTCCCGGCCGGGCATGGTGCCCCAGGATCGGTCGTAGGCCGCGCGGGCCGAGGCGACCGCACGGTCCACATCCACCTGGCCCGCCTGCGCGACGCTGGCCAGGGTCTCCTCGGACGCCGGGTTGATCGTGGCGAAGTGCTCCCCGCTCCGCGGCGCCACGAAGGCCCCGCCGAGGAACAGCCCGTACTCACTCTGGATGGAAACGACGTCGCGTGACTCCGGAGCGGACGCGTACTCCCAGTCCGCGCCGACCCCCACGTCCCTGCCCGCTCCCCCGGCCGCGACCGGCGAGGCTGGATTACTGACCATATGTCGCTGGCCTCCACATATAGCTGCGACACTAACCTACCCCGCCGACGCGGGGGCGCACTCACCCGCCATGCCTGCCACGGCTTCCGGTCCGGCGGAAGGGCGACCAGGGTGCCGCAGGTCCGCCAGGCCCGGGTGCCGGGAGTTCCCCCGTTGTTTCATTTCCGGTATCTATTTGGCGGTACTCCGCTCCTATGTATTAGCGCGTCATAAAAGAGGGCCCGCTGGGCGAGGGGTCGCCGGCGGGCGCTGCGCGGCAACCGGGAACGCAGAGCCCAAAGGGGATACCTAATGAATCCCGAAGCGATCAGCAGGCACACCGTGTCAGCTCGGATCTTGTTCACGGGGGCGGCCGCGGTGTTGGCGCTGGGGACGGCACTGGCCAGCGGAACGGGCCGCGCGGCGGCGGCCCCGCAGGACACGGCCGCTACGGCACCAGGAACCATTACCACGGTGGCCGGTGGCGTCGGCGGCCCGGGCAAAGCCACCAAGGTCGCGCTCGCGCCGTGCGGCGTGAGGAGGCAGGACGGCAGTCTCTACGTCGCCGACAGCGCGGCGGTGCGGCGGGTGGCCGCGAACGACCAGCTGACCACCCCGGCCGGCACGGGCGTCGGGATCGGGCCCGCAGACAGCGGCGTCCTGGCCACGGGATCGAACTTGGACACTTGCGCGGTCGCGACCGACGGCGCGGGCAACCTGCTCATCGCCGAGCAGAACCACCTCCAGGTCAGCGTCGTGGCCGCGAAGACCGGGTCGTTCTACGGCCAGGCGATGACCGCCGGGCACATATATCCGGTCGCCGGCAACGGCAGCCGAGGCTTCGGCAGCCCGGGTGCGGCCGCGCTGAGCGCCCCGCTGAACAACCCGACCGGGGTGACCCCGGATGCCCACGGCAACGTGGTGATCGCCGTCAGTGGCTGGGACAACCTGCCGAAGCACTGGGCACGGGTGGACGTGGTGGCCGCGACGAGCGGCACGTTCTACGGCCAGGCGATGACCGCCGGCCACCTGTACACGGTGGCCGGCGGCGGCCAGAACACGGGCCCCGGTGACGGCGGGCCCGCCACCCAGGCCTCGCTGGGCAGGAATATCGGTGGCGTGCGGGTGGACCCGAACGGGAACCTGGTGTTCGCCGACACCAGCTTCGGCCGCATCCGGGTGGTCGCGGTCACCTCGGGGCACGTTCTACGGCAAGGCCATGCATGGCGGCGACATCTACACGGTGGCCGGCAACGGGACGCAGGGCTTCAGCGGCGACGGCGGGCCACCGGCCGGCATCAGCTTCCCGGGGGACGTCTCGGTGGACGCGGCGGGAGACCTGGTCATCGCCGACAACGGCAATAACCGGGCCCGCATCGTGCCCGCCACCTCGGGCACGTTCTACGGCCAGGCCATGCATGGCGGCGACATCTACACCGTGGCCGGCACGGCACCGGCGGATTCGGCGGCGACGGCGGCCCCGGCACCGCGGCGGAGCTGCAGGAACCGCGCGGCGTGGCGATGGACTCGGCCGGGAACCTGGCCATCGCCGACTACGGCAACGGCGTCTCCGCCTGCTGGCCGCGCACACCGGCACGTTCTACGGCCAGGCCATGACCACCGGGGACATCTACACAATCGGCGGCGTGCCCGGCGACATGGGGCTCGAAGCCTTCTCCGGGGACGGCGGCCTGGCCCTTCGCGCCGAGTTGGGCGGCCCGGACGGCATGACCGCGGACCCGGCCGGCGACATGCTGATCGCCGACCAGCAGAACAAGCGGATCCGGATGGTGGCCGCCGCTGCGAAGCGGCACGTTCTATGGCCAGGCGATGATCGCAGGGGACGTGTACACGGTGGCCGGCAACGGCACGCTCGGGTACTCCGGCGACGGCGGCCCCGCCACAAAGGCCGCGCTGAGTTCCCCGAGGGCGTTACCGTGGACCAGGCGGGCAACCTGGTGGTCGCGGACACCGAGAACAGCCGGATCCGGGTGGTCGCGGCCACGAGCGGCACGTTCTACGGCAAGGCCATGACCACCGGGCACATCTACACCGTGGCCGGCGACGGCAGCTGCCGGGTTCTCCGGCGACGGCGGCCCCGCCACCAGCGCCGGGGTCAACTTCCCGCGAGCAGGTCACCGTGGACGCCGCCGGGCAACCTGGTGATCTCCGACGGGTCAACAACCGGGTGCGCGTGGTCGCGGCCAGGACCGGCACGTTCTACGGCAGGGCCATGACCAAGGGCGACATCTACACGATCGCCGGCAACGGGACGCCGGGTTCGGCGGCGACGGCGGCCCCGGCACCAGCGCCGGGACTGGGCGACCAGGAGGGCTGGCCGGCGGACGCGCGCGGGCAACGTGCTGATCGCCGACGTGTTCAATGACCGGATCCGCGTGGTCGCGGGCAGCACCGGCACGTTCTACGGCCAGGCCATGACCACCGGGCGACATCTACACCGTGGCCGGCGACGGCAGCGCCGGGTTCTCCGGCGACGGCGGCCCGGCCACCGCGCCGACGTGCGCTGGCCCTCCCGCAGGACGTCACCGTGGACGCCGCGGGGAACCTGGTCCTCGTCGACGCCGACAACGAGCAGGATCCGCGTGGTCGCGGCCAAGACCGGCACGTTCTACGGCGGCCGATGACCGCGGGCAACATCTACACGGTGGCCGGCGGCGGCACCGGCGGGTTCTCCGGCGACGGCGGCCCGGCCATCCACGCCGGCCTCGAGTTCCCGCAGGGATCGCGATGGCGGCCAACAGCGACCTGCTGATCAGCCGACAGCAACAGGGTCCGGATGGTGACTGAGCTGACGGCTGGCGGCCAGCCGCGAGGCTGGGTGCGCGCCGGGCGCGGGGCCGCCTCGCTAGGCCTAGTCCAGAGTGAAGTAGTCGGGGCCGGCGTAGGCGCCGGTGAGCTGCTTGCTCCGCTGCATGAGCAGGTCGTTGAGCAGGCTGGAGGCACCGATGCGGAAGTAGTCGGGGGTCAGCCAGTCCGGCCCGGCGGTCTCCCGGACCAGCACCAGGTAGCGGATGGCGTCCTTGGCGGTGCGCACCCCGCCGGCGACCTTGACGCCGACCCGGCGCCCCGTGGCCGCCGAGAAGTCCCGGACCGCGGACAGCATCACCAGGGCCACCGGCGGCGTCGCGGCCGGCTGCAGCTTCCCCGTGGAGGTCTTGATGAAATCGGCGCCGGCCAGCATCACCAGCCAGGAGGCACGGGACACATTGTCCAGCGTGACCAGTTCGCCGGTCTCCAGTATCACCTTCAGGTGCGCGTTCCCGCAGGCCTCGCGCACCGCGCGGACCTCCTCGTAGACCTGGGCGTACCGGCCGGCCAGGAATGCCCCGCGGTCGATGACCATGTCCACCTCGTCGGCACCGGCATCCACCGCCTCCGCCACGTCGGCGAGCTTGACCGCGAGCGAGGCGCGCCCGGACGGGAACGCCGTGGCCACCGAGGCCACCGCGACCGTGCTGCCGGCCACTCCGGCCCGCGCCACGCCGACGAGGTCCGGGTACACGCAGACCGCGGCGACCGGTGGCACGGCCGGGTCGGCCGGGTCCGGCTGGCGCGCCTTGGCGCACAGGCCGCGGACCTTGCCGGGGGTGTCCGCACCCTCCAGCGTGGTCAGGTCCACCATCCGGACCGCCATGTCCAGCGCCCAGAGCTTGGCTTCCCGCTTGATCGACCTGGTCGCCAGCGACGCCGCCCGCGCCTGCGCGCCGGTCTGGTCCACACCGGGCAGCCCGTGCAGCGCGCGGCGCAGCGCGGCGTCGGAGAGCACGGCGCCGCTCCCGGGCGCCGGGGGCACCGGCACGCCCGCCAGGGCGGTGTCAGTCATAGCGCCGGAGGCCGGAACGGTGGTTCCAGTCACGACATCGGCGCCGGGGCGGGCGTTGCGGTCATCGGCGGGCATACCTGGCTACCTACCCAGCCCGGGGATCCGCACCACCGAGTCGCTGGCCGCACGGGCGGTGGCGAAGCCCGGCTTGATGATCGTGTTGATGATCCGGATCCGCTCGTCGAAATGCCCGAACGCGCTCTTCATCGCGTTGATCGTCAGCCACTCGATGTCCGACCAGCCATAGCCAAACGCCTCGACCAGGCGGTGGAACTCCGAGGACAGCGTCACCCCGCTCATCAGCCGGTTGTCGGTGTTCACCGTCACACGGAAGGAAAGCTGGCGGAGCAGCCGGATCGGGTGCTCCTCGATCGACGGCGCGGCACCGGTCTGCACGTTGGAGGTGGGGCACATCTCCAGCGGGATCCGGCGGTCCCGCACGTAGCTGGCCAGCCGCCCGAGTTCCACCGCGCCCTCCGGGTTGACGTGGATGTCGTCCACGATGCGCACCCCGTGCCCGAGGCGCTCGGCGCCGCACCACTGCAGTGCCTCCCAGATCGACGGGAGCCCGAAGCCCTCGCCAGCGTGGATGGTGATGTGGAAGTTCTCCCGCGCCACGTACTGGAACGCGTCGAGGTGGCGGCTGGGCGGCCAGCCTGCCTCCGCGCCGGCAATGTCGAACCCGGCCACGCCCCGGTCGCGGTACCGGACCGCGAGTTCGGCGATCTCCAGCGAGCGCGCCGCGGTGCGCATGGCGGTGAGCAGCGCGTAGATCGTGATGCCGCGGCCCTCGCTGCCGAGACGGAAGCCTTCGAGCACGGCCTCGACGACCTCGTTGAGGCTCAGCCCGCCGACCACGTGCAGTTCCGGCGCGAACCTGACCTCCGCGTAGACCACGCCGTCGGCAGCCAGATCCTCCGCGCACTCGGCGGCCACCCGGATCAGTGCCTCCCGGGTCTGCATGACCGCCAGGGTGTGCTGGAACGCGTCCAGGTACAGGTTGAGATGGCCCCGGCTGGCACCCCGCTGCAGCCAGACCGCGACCTCGTCCACGTCGTCGCTGGGCAGGCGGTCGTAGCCGATGCTGCGGGCCAGGTCCACCACCGTGGCTGCGCGCAGCCCGCCATCCAGGTGGTCGTGCAGCAATACCTTGGGCGCGGAGCGGATCTCTTCCAAGCTGGGCATTTGTTTATTCTCACACCTAGAGGCGGCTGCTGTTACCCGCCTATCTGGTCGATGACCGGGGCGGGCAGCGCGGGACGTTCCGAGCCGATCTCGAAGGCGTCACCCAGGGCGGCCAGCCCGGCGTCGAACCGGGACTCGTCGTCGGCGCGCAGCTCAAGCAACGGCTCACCCTCCTGCACCCAATCGCCCGGCTTGGCCAGGCACAGCACGCCCGCGGCCGCGCTGACCGGGTCCTCCTTGCGGGCCCGGCCCGCGCCCAGCCGCCAGGCGGCGTTGCCCACGGCGCGGGCGTCCAGGCGCCGCAGCCAGCCTTCGGCGGGCGCCGGCACCGCCCGGATGTGCCGGGCCACCGCCAGCGGGGCATCAGGGTCCCCGCCCTGCGCGGCGATCATGTCGCGGTAGCGGGCGAGTGCCCGGCCGCTGGCCAGCGCCGCCTCCGGGTCGGCGTCCACGCCCGCGAGCCGCAGCATCTCCCTGGCCAGCGCGAGCACCACCTCGACCAGATCGGTCGGCCCGTACCCGGCCAGGGTGGCGACGGACTCCTCGACCTCGAGCGCATTGCCCACGGCCCGGCCGAGCGGCGTGTCCATCCGGGTCAGCAGCGCCGTGGTGCGGACCCCGGACTCGGTGCCCAGCGCCACCATGGTCTGCGCCAGCAGCCGCGCGTCCTCCTCCCGGCGCATGAAGGCACCGCTGCCCACCTTGACGTCGAGCACCAGGGCACCGGTGCCCTCGGCGATCTTCTTCGACATGATCGAGCTGGCGATGAGCGGGATCGACTCGACGGTGCCGGTCACGTCCCGCAGCGCGTAGAGCCGGCGGTCCGCCGGGGCCAGGCCCGCGCCCGCGGCGCAGATGACGCAGCCGGCCTGCCGGAGCACGGCGAGCATCTCCTCGTTGGACAGTTCGGCCCGCCACCCGGGGATGGCCTCCAGCTTGTCCAGGGTGCCGCCGGTGTGGCCGAGGCCGCGGCCGGACAGTTGCGGTACCGCGGCGCCGCAGGCCGCCACCAGGGGAGCGAGGATCAGCGAGACCTTGTCGCCGACTCCCCCGGTCGAGTGCTTGTCCACGGTCGGCAGGCCGACCCCGGACAGGTCGAGCCGCTCCCCGGAGTCGATCATCGCCCCGGTCCAGGCGCGCAGCTCGGACGGCTCAAGGCCACGGAAGTAAATGGCCATGAGCAGGGCCGACATCTGCTCCTCCGCCACCTCGCCACGCAGGTAAGCCCCGATCACCCAGTCGATCTCGTGGCCGGACAGTGGCACGCCGTCTCGTTTGGCTCTAATCAAATCGACCGCAGCCGGGACCTGCCGGTCGCTGGGCGCCGACGGGACGGAGCGCCCAGCCTCAGCCATCCGTGCTCCCGCGGTCGGCCAGGTCGGCGCTGGTGAACGGGGACGGCAGGAGCCGCGCCAGCTCGGTCGGCCCGGTATCGGTGTCCACAAGCAGGCTGGGACCGCCCGCCTCCATGAGCAACTGGCGGCAGCGCCCGCAGGGCAGCAGCCGCTGGCCGTCGCCGCTCGCCACGCTCACCGCGGTCAGGGTGCCACCGCCGCTGGCGTGCAGGGCCGAGACCAGGCCGCATTCGGCGCACAGGGTGAGCCCGTACGAGGCGTTCTCCACGTTGCAGCCGGTCACTACCCGGCCGTCGTCCGTCACGCCCGCGGCTCCCACGCGCAGCCGCGAGTACGGCGCATGGGCCCGCTCGGTCATCTGCGCCGCGGCGGTCCGCAGCGCCTGCCAGTCGATAGCCATCGCACCCTCCCGACGGTCACGATAACAGCGGCCTCCGCGGCAACCCGGGGCCGTGTCCTGGCCACCGGTCCGTGGCGCCGGAAAGGCCATTCCCGCTCGCTTACCGGCGCCGGCCGCTCACCGATCCCCGCACTTCCGCACCGCACCTTGGAAAATCCGGTTGCGATTTGGCAACGGCGCGAGGGATCAATGCCCGCTGCCTTCCCCGGACGGCGGACCAGGTCTAGCCTGCGATCATCCCGAAGCAGGCGCCTGGGATCTTCAACCCATGGGCGCTCCGGGCGGAGGAGGGGGCCAGCGGTCCGCTCGAGGCAGCGGGGAACCCGTCCCAACGGAGCAGGCGACAGGCGCTCCGGAAGAGGAGGTAAGCAAGTGAGACAAGCTTTCCGGGCCGCGGCAGCACTAGCAGCGGTGGCCTTGATGGCGGCTGGGTGCGCCAAGCCCAGTTCGTCATCCTCAAGCTCGGGCTCAGGCTCGGGCACGACCGCAGCGAAGTTTTCTGGCTGCATGGTCACCGACACCGGGGGCATCAACGACAAGTCGTTCAACCAGTCCTCATGGCAGGGCATGCAGGCGGCCGCGGCCACCAACCCGAACATCACGGTGAAATACCTGCCGTCCACCACCACGTCCGACTACGCCAAGAACATCAGCACGTTCATCAGCCAGAAGTGCGGGATCATCGTCACGGTCGGCTTCCTGATGGGCGCGGCGACCGAGGCCGCGGCCAAGGCCAACCCGCACCAGAAGTTCGCCATCGTGGACTGCTCCTACTCCTCGGCCTGCCTGACCGGCACGCACGAGAGCAACATCACCCAGCTGGTGTTCAACACCGCGCAGGACGCCTTCCTCGGCGGCTACCTGGCGGCCGGGATGACCAAGACCGGCAAGGTGGCCACCTACGGCGGCATGAAGTTCGGCACGGTCACCATCTACATGGACGGCTTCTATGACGGGGTGCAGTACTACAACAAGCAGCACGGCACCCACGTCCAGGTGCTCGGCTGGAGCGAGCCGAAGCAGAACGGCACGTTCGCGGGCAGCTTCACCAACATCACCGCGGGGCAGACCATCGCCAACACGTTCATCAGCGACGGCGCCGACATCATCTTCCCGGTGGCGGGCGGCGTCGGGCTCGGCTCGGCGAAGGCGGTCCAGACCGCCGACAGCTCCGGCAAGAACATCTCCATGTTCTGGGTGGACACCGACGGCTGCGTCAGCGCCGCGACCTACTGCAAGTACTTCGTCACCAGCGTGGAGAAGGGCATCAGCACCGCGGTGAAGGCCGCCGTGCTGCTCGGCTCCAGGGGCCACGGCGGCGGCAGCTACGTCGGCACGCTCGCCAACGGCGGGGCCGTGCTGGCGCCGTACCACTTCTGGACGAGCAAGGTCCCCTCGAAGCTCCAGACCGAGCTCCAGGCGGTCAAGGCGGCGATCATCGCCGGCAAGATCGTTCCTGCCACCAAGAGCCCCGTGTAGCCAGGGCGCGGGCAAGAAGTTACCGTCAAGCTGGTCAGTGCCCCCGGCAACGGCCGGGGGCACTGACCAGAATCGGCTGGAGGGTGGGTGGCCGCCGGTGAAACTTGAGTTGCGCGGTATCACGAAGCGCTTCGGGAGCCTGGTCGCCAACGATCACATCGACCTGGTCATCCAGCCCGGCGAGATCCGCGCCCTGCTGGGCGAAAACGGCGCGGGCAAGACCACGCTGATGAACGTGCTCTACGGGCTCATGCAGCCCGACGAGGGCGAGATCCTGCTCGACGACAAGCCGGTCGCCATCCATTCGCCCAGGGACGCGATCCGGGCCAAGATCGGCATGGTGCATCAGCACTTCATGCTGGTGCCGGTCTTCACCGTGGCCGAGAACGTCACGCTGGGCAGCGAGCCGTTGCGCAAGGGCCCGCTCGGCCTGCCCTTGTTTGGCCTGCTCGACCGGCGCAAGGCCCGCCGGGACGTGCTCGAGCTCTCCGAGCGGTTCGGCCTGCGCGTGGATCCCGACGCCCTCGTGGAGGAGCTGCCGGTCGGGATTCAGCAGCGGGTGGAGATCATCAAGGCGCTGCTCCGCGACGCCAGGATTCTCGTCCTCGACGAGCCCACCGCCGTGCTGACACCCGGCGAGACCGAGGACCTGTTCCGGATCATGCGCGAACTGCGCGAGGGCGGACGGTCGATCATCTTCATCTCGCACAAGCTCAAAGAGGTCAAGGCGATCGCCGACACCATCACGGTCATCAGGCGCGGGAAGGTCGTCGGGGAGCGGCCGCCGACGGCTACCACCAGCGAGCTCGCCGCGCTGATGGTCGGCCGGTCGGTCCAGCTGCGGGTGAGCAAGGAGCCCGCCAAGCCGGGCGATGTGGTGCTCGACGTGCAGGACCTGAGCGTGCAGGGGGAGCGCGGCGAGCGGTCGGTGCGCGACGTGTCCTTCCAGGTGCGGGCCGGCGAGATCCTGGGCGTCGCCGGCGTGCAGGGGAACGGCCAGACCGAGCTGTGCGAGGCGCTGATAGGCCTGCGGCCCGCGACCGGCTCGGTACGGCTGGACGGCACCGACCTGAGTCACGCTTCGACCCGTACCCGGCTCCACGCGGGCATCGGTTATGTCCCTGAGGACCGGTCGGAGGATGGCCTGGTGGCTGACTTCTCGGTCGCCGACAACCTCATCCTCGACGTCTACGACCAGCCGCCGTACGCCTCCGGCCTCGCGCTGAACCTGGACGCGATCCGGGAGTCGGCGGTTCGCCGCGTCGAGGAGTACGACGTGCGGACCCAGTCCGTGCAGACGCTGGCCGGGACGCTGTCCGGTGGCAACCAGCAGAAGGTCGTGGTCGCCAGGGAAATGAGCCGGGACGTCAAGCTGCTGATGGTCAGCCAGCCGACTCGCGGCCTGGATGTCGGCTCGATCGAGTTCGTGCACAAACGCCTGGTCGCCCAGCGGGACGCGGGCCTGGCGGTACTGATCGTGTCATCCGAGCTCGACGAGATCTACGCCCTGGCCGACCGCATCGCCGTGATGTACGAGGGCCAGATCGTGGCGTTCTGCCCGCCCACCATCTCCGAGCAGGAACTCGGCCTGCTGATGGCCGGCAGCGCCCCGACTGGATCCACCGCCCCCGGCTCGGAGGGCGAACCGGAGACCACGGAGGGCGAACCGGAGACGCCAGTGCAAGCCCAGGAGCCGAGCAGCCATGAGTGATCAGCACGAGGCAGAGCCTCCCGCGGAGCCCTACGTGGCGACCGCTACCGCCCCGGACGCGGGCGCGCCCGCGCCGGACCCGCCGCCTGGCCGGCGGCCGCTCACCGGCAACATGATCATCCAAGCGGTGACCGAGGGGCACTCGGTCGTCATCACCATCCTGGCCGTGTTCGTGGCCCTGCTGGTCGGTGCCGTGCTGATCGTGGCCAGCGACCCGGTGGTGCTGCGCGCCTGGGATTCGGTCGGCTACGCCCCTGGCGCCGCGTTCTCCGCGACCTGGTCCTCGGTGGCCGCCGCCTACTCGGCGCTGTTCGAGGGCGCGATATTCAGCCCGGGGACGATCTCGGCCGCCTTCCACGGCGGCTCGATCGCGGCGATCTTCTACCCGCTGTCGCTCACCGCGTTCGAGGCCACCCCGCTCATCCTCACCGGCCTGTCGGTGGCGGTATGTTTCCGGGCCGGCATGTTCAACATCGGCGCGGCGGGCCAGTGGGTCGGCGGTGCGCTCGTCGCGACCTGGCTCGGTTACGCGGTCAACCTGCCCATCGTGCTGCACGCGGTGGTCTGCGTCATCGGCGCCTTCGTCGGCGGCGCGGCGATCGGCTGGATCGTGGGCGAGATCAAGGCGCGGACCGGCGCGCATGAGGTCATCCTCACGATCATGCTCAACTACGTCATGTACAACCTGCTGGCTTTCGTGCTGACCAGCCAGTCGCTGATGCAGGCACCGGGCCAGAGCAACGCGGTCGCGCCGGACATCAAGGCAAGCGCGATGCTGCCGCATGTCGGCGGGCCGCCACCGCAGGTCGGCGTCGGATTCCTGATCGCGCTGGCCGCCGCGGCCGGAACCGCCTGGCTGCTGTCGCGCAGCACGCTGGGCTTCGAGTTCCGCACCGTGGGCGCGAGCCCGAGCGCGGCGCGCAGCGCCGGCATCCGCGTGGAACGGGTCTGGGTGCTCGCGTTCCTGATCGCCGGCGGCCTCGCTGGGCTGTCGGCGAGCACGATCATGCAGGGCCAGACGGCGCCGCTGACGACCAACAGCTACGGCACGTACGGCTTCGACGGCATCACGGTCGCGCTGCTCGGCCGGGCCCGGCCGTTTGGCGTGGTCATCGCCGGGCTGCTGTTCGGCGCGCTGGACGCCGGCGGCACGGTCATGGAGGCAGCCACCGGCGTCCCCGCCGACGTCACCAACGTCATCGAGGCCCTGATCGTGCTCTTCGTCGCCGCACCACCGCTGATCAGGATGCTGTTCCGGCTGCGGAGTACCGGCGGCGCCGGCGCTCAGGCCGTCGCGTCGAAGGGATGGTCGGGATGACCACGACTCTGGTTACCCCGGTTCGCGCTCCGGTCTCGGTCAACCGCAGGTATCTCGCCGCGGGCACGTTCATCCTGCTCGGCCTGATCGACATCTTCGCCTTCGGCCTCTTCGCGCACCATGGCGACGCCGTCTTCGCGCTGTCACTGCCCGGTGCCACGCCGAAACTGCCGGGGATCCACGTTCCCGGGGCGCTGACGGCCTACCTGCTCGGTGCGGTCTCGATCGGCCTGGGCATCCTGCGTGCCGTCGTCGACCTGTCCCCCAGGGGCAAGCGGATCACCATCGCGATCGCACTGCTTTGCTTCCTCTTCTCGCTGCTGGCCTGGGCGGACGCCGGCAACTCGGTCGGCCCGCTGCAGATCATCGACCTGCTGCAAGGCACCTTGACCGCGTCCATCCCGCTGGTGCTCGGTGCGCTGGCCGGCCTCCTGGGCGAGCGGTCCGGCGTCATCAACATCGCGATCGAGGGCCAGCTGCTCACCGGGGCGTTCGTCGCGGCGGCCGTGGCGAGCGCCACGGGCGGCGTCTGGCTCGGGCTGCTCGGCGGGTCGCTGGCCGGCGGCCTGGTCGGGGCGCTGCTCGCGATATTCGCGATCATGTTCCTGGTGGACCAGATCATCGTCGGCGTGGTGCTCAACGTGATCGCGCTGGGGCTGACCAACTACCTGTACGACCGGGTCATGGTCCCGTACGCCACCACCTTCAACGCCGGGAACACGTTCGGCACGCTCAAGATCCCCGTGCTCGGCAACATACCGATCATCGGCCCGGTCTTCTTCGACGCGAACATCTTCCTGTACATCACCTACGCGCTGATCCTGGTGATCCAGATCGCCCTGTTCCGCACCCGGTGGGGGCTGCGGGTGCGCGCGGTCGGCGAGCACCCGGTCGCGGCCGACACGGTCGGCATCAGGGTGCTGTGGACCAGGTACCGCAACGTCATCCTCGGCGGCATGGTCGCCGGGATCGGCGGGGCGTACCTGACGGTCGGCTCGGTCGGCTTCTTCACGTCGGACATCAGCTCGGGCTTCGGCTACATCGCGCTGGCCGCCATGATCTTCGGGCGCTGGACGCCGCTCGGCTCGGTCGCGGCGGCGCTGCTGTTCGGATTCAGCTTCCAGCTGCAGACCGAGCTGTCCGTGCTGCGCGTGCCGGTCTCCTCGTTCATCCTGCTGATGGCGCCGTACGTGGCGACGATCATCGCCGTGGCCGGGCTGGTCGGACGGGTGCGGCCGCCCGCCGCCGACGGAAAGCCGTACATCAAGGCATGACGGCGATCTCAGATCCGTACCAGGCGGCGCGGGCCAGCGCCGCCCGGCTCGCCGAGCTGACCGGCCAGCCCCGGCACGACGTCGCCGTGGTGCTCGGCTCCGGGTGGGCGCCGGCCGCCGACGCTCTCGGCTCCACCGCGGCGGAGGTACCGCTCGACGCGCTCGGCGGCTTCCCGCCGCCGACGGTGGGCGGTCACTCCCCCGCCGTCCGGTCCGTCCGGGCCGGCGACGTCCATGCCCTGGTGTTCCTCGGCCGGGTCCACCTGTACGAGGGGCACGACCCGGCGACCGTGGTGCACGGCGTGCGTACCGCGGTGGCGGCCGGGTGCCAGGTGGTGGTCCTCACCAACGCGGCGGGCGGGATCAGGGAGGGCTACCAGGTCGGGCAGCCGGTGCTGATCCGCGACCACCTCAACCTCACCGGGCGCTCGCCGCTCGGCGGGCCCCCGCCGCCCGACGGGTACCCGCCGCGCTTCACCGACCTCACCGACCTCTACTCGGCCCGGCTGCGCAAGCTGGCCGCCCGGGCCGGCGAAGGGCTGGCCGAGGGCGTCTACGCCGCGCTGCCCGGTCCGCACTATGAGACGCCAGCCGAGATCCGGATGCTCCGCACGCTTGGCGCTGACCTGGTCGGCATGTCCACCGTGCTCGAGGCCATCGCCGCGCGCCATCTCGGCGCTGAGGTGCTCGCCATCTCGCTGGTGAGCAACCTGGCGGCGGGGCTGTCCCCGCACGGGCTCGACCACGCGGAGGTGGTCGCCGCGGGCAAGGCGGCGGCCGGGCGGATGGGATCGCTGCTGGCCGGGCTGCTGCCCGTGATCGTGCCGGGCCTAGCCGTGATCGGCGGCGATCTGCGTGCTCAGGCCGAGCGCTGGATCGCTGGCGACCCCGACGAGCGGGACCGCGCCGAACTGCGCGGGCTGCTCGGCGACGGCGGCGAGGCGGCCGCGGCGGAGCTTGCCGACAGGTTCGCCGCCCGGCTGGAGTTCGGTACCGCGGGCCTGCGCGGCGCGATCGGCGCCGGCCCCAACCGGATGAACCGGGCGGTGGTACGGGCCGCCACGGCCGCGCTGGCCGGATGGCTGCAGGCCGGCCACGGCGCCCCGGGCGCGGCGCAGGCCGGCGTGGTCATCGGCTGCGACGCCAGGCACCGGTCCGGCGAGTTCGCCGACGAGGCCGCCCGGGTACTCGCCGGGGCCGGGATCCGGGTGCACCTGCTGCCGCCGCAGCAGCCGACCCCGCTGCTCGCCTTCGCCGTCCGGCACCTGCGGGCCGCGGCCGGGATCATGATCACGGCCAGCCACAACCCGCCGGCGGACAACGGCTACAAGCTCTACCTGAGTGACGGCGCGCAGATCATCCCGCCGGTGGACAAGCAGATCGGCACCGCCATCGCGGAACTCGGCGACCTTTCCGAAATCCCGGTCGCGCCCGCGGACAGCCCGCTGATCGGCAGGCTCGGTGACGAGATGGCCCGGGCGTACCTGGACGCCATCGCCGGCGTGGTCCCCGGTCCCGGGGAGCCTGCGGGGCCCGGGGAGCCTGCGGGGCCCGGGGAGCCGGGCGAGCCCGGGGGCGCCCGGGCCGGCCTGCGGGTCGTCTACACGCCGCTGCACGGCGTCGCGGCCGGCCTGGCACTGCGGGCGTTCCAGCGGGCCGGCTTCCCGCCGCCGCACGTGGTCGCCGCCCAGGCCGAGCCGGACCCCGCGTTCCCGACCGTCGCGTTCCCCAACCCCGAGGAGCCAGGTGCCCTCGACCTGGCCCTGGCGCTGGCCAGGGAGACCGGTGCGGACCTGGTCGTCGCCAACGACCCGGACGGTGACCGGCTGGCCGTCGCCGTCCCGGATCCGGACGCCCCCGGCGACTGGCGGGCGCTGTCCGGTGACCAGGTGGGCGCGCTGCTCGGCGCGTACCTGCTCGACCAGGGCCCCGGACCGAACCCGGCCGCCCGGCTGGCCGCAACGACGGTGGTCTCCTCGACCATGCTGTCCAAGATCGCGGCCGCGGCCGGGGTCCGGTACGCGGAGACGCTCACCGGCTTCAAGTGGATCGTCCGGGCGGCGGACGGCGTGCCCGGCACGCGGTTCGTATTCGGGTACGAGGAGGCGCTCGGCTATGCCGTCAGCCCCGTGGTGCGTGACAAGGACGGCATCAGCGCGGCCCTGGTCCTGCTGTCGCTGGCGGCCACGGCCCGCGCGGCCGGGCAGTCCCTGGTTGACCGCTGGGATGCGCTCGAGGCGGCCCACGGGGTCCACCTGACCACGCAGGTCACCCTCCACACCCGGGCCCCGGCGGAGGTCATGGCCCGGCTGCGTGCCATCCCGCCGGGCGCCCTGGCCGGCGCGCCGGTGACCGCGGTCACCGACCTCGCCGCCGGCTCCGGCTCCCTGCCCCCCTCCGACGTGCTGACCTACCATCTGCCGGGCGCCCGGGTGGTGATCCGGCCCAGTGGCACCGAGCCCAAGCTCAAGTGCTACCTGGAGGTGGTGGAGCCGGCCGGCGAGCCGCTCACTCGCGGAGGCCCGCGCCGCCGCGTCCGGCCGGCTCGGCCCGCTGCGCGCCGCCGTCGCCGCCCTGGTGGCCGGGGACTAAGGCGTCGCCTGGGGCAGCATCGGAAGCCAGACGGTCACCTTGGTCCCGGCGCCCTCGGTGGACGTCAGCTTGATGTCGCCGCCATGGTTGACCACGATCATCCGGACGATGGCCAGCCCCAGCCCGGTGCCCGGGATGGACCGCCCGGTCGCGTTGGACGCGCGGAAGAACCGGTTGAACAGCTCCTTCTGGTCGCTGGCCGGAATGCCGATGCCGGTGTCGCGGACGCGGATCACCGCCGACCTGCCCTCGGCGAACGCGGAGACGTCCACGCAGCCGCCCTTCGGGGTGAACTTGACCGCGTTGGAGAGCAGGTTGATCACCACGCGGTCGAGCTGGCTGGCATCCCCGTCCACCATCAGCTCGCCCTCGGTGGCGCTGATCGTGAGGTCCAGCTCGCCCGCGATCACCGACGGCCGTACCGCGTCGGCCGCGGCCCTGATCACGTCGGTCAGGTCCACCGAGCGCATCACCGTGGTGAACGCGCCCGACTCGAGCTTCGCGAGGGTGAACACGTCGTCCACCAGGTTCCGCAGCCGGACGGTGCTGCGGTCGATGGCCTCCAGCATCTGGCGCTGCTGCGAGGTGACCTCGCCGGCGTCCCCGTCCCCGAACATCTCCACGTACCCCTCGATGGTGGTCAGCGGGGCACGCAGTTCGTGGGACACCGTGGCGAAGAAGGTGGACTTGGCCGTGTCGAGCGCCTTCAGGTCCCCTACCAGGCGGTTCTCCGCCTCATAGAGCCGGGCGTGGTTGATCCCGCGGCCGAGGTCCGCGGCGACCGACTCCATGGCGTCCACCTCGGCCGGGGTCCACGGGCGCCCGGCCTGCATGCGCTGCAGCACGATGATGCCGAGCAGTTCGCCGGCCACCCCGAACGGCGTCATGAGCTGCGCCTTGACACCGGCCTCGCGCAGCGTCTGGCGGATCTGCGGTGGCATGTCCCCGGTGTCCCCGCCGGCCAGGTCGTTGATCACCTGGCTGGTCTGGGCACGGAACAGGGCCCGCAGGTGGTCTATGGCACCGGGCGGGAGATGCGCCTTGATGACGTCGGCCGGGAGGAGCCAGCGCGGTGCCTGGCCGACCACCGAGCCGATCTGGTCGTCCTCCAGCAGCCGCAGGTAGGCCACGTCGGCGTCCACGATCTGCTCCACCGCGAGCATCGCGGCATCCAGCACGTCCCTGGCGACCAGGTGCTCGCGGATGCGCAGTCCCGCTTCCCTGGCCATGGCGCGCAGCCGGTTGCTCTCCGCCTCGGCCGCGCGCAGCCGGTCGCTCTCGTCGGCCTGGGTGTTGATGGACTCGGCGACCTGGCGTACCTCCGCGGAGCCGGTCACCGGGACGCGTGCGGAGTAGTCGCCCGCCGTCAGCCTGTGCACGGTCGCGGTGATCCGGCGCATCGGGCGGGTGATCGTGTACACCGTGCTCAGCGAGCCGGCCAGCACTAGCAGCACGGCGACCAGCAGCGCGATCCCGCTCCAGGCCAGCCTCCCGGCCAGTCGGCTCTGGCTCACGGTGGCCAGCTCCCGGATGCTGGCATCCAGCCGCTGCTGCGTCGCGGCGTTCGCCCGGGCGAATCCGGCACCCAGGAGGGCCGACTTGCGCAGAATCGCCTTCGCCGCCGGGGTCCCTGACCGGACCGCGATCGCGCGGGCGGTGAGGTCGAACCACTCGGCGCCGAGCCGCGCCTGTTCCTCGATCAGGCCGCGGACCTCGGGCGTGGCCTGGCGGCGCAGCGTGGCCAGGACACGGGCGAAGTCCGCACGTTCCGCGGCGAGGCCAGCGAGGTAACTGCGCTGCCCCGTCTCGATGTAGAACAGGACACCGAAGGTGGCGGTGCCGAAGGCGGTCTCCAGTTCGCTGTTGACCCGCTGCAGTGCGGTGTGCTGGTCGGTGACCCGTCCGCTGACCGCGTTCTGGTCGGCCACGCTGATGTACCCGGCCACGGCCGCGATGCCGATCAGCACGGCGCACACGCTGAACGTGACCAGGAGCTGGCCGATGATCGAGCCGCGCGGCCTCATGCCGGCCTGCCCTCGCCGGATACCGGCACATCGGGCCGCGGCTCCCATGCCGCCCGCTCAGCCAGCAACGGAATCCTGACGGTCACCGTGGTGCTCTTGCCCTCCAGCGACGTCACGTCCAGGTCGCCATGGTGGTTGGCCACGATTGTCCGGGCGATGGCCAGGCCCAGCCCGGTGCCTGGAATGGACTCTTCCACCGCGTTGGAGGCGCGGAAGAACCTGGTGAACAGATCCGTCTGTTCGTGTTCCGGGATGCCGATACCGGTGTCGCTGACCCGCAGCACCGCGAGGCCGTCACCGCACCCGGTGCCGACGCTGACGCTGCCGCCCGCTGGGGTGAATTTCACCGCGTTGGACAGCAGGTTCATCACCAGCCGGTCGAGCTGGGCCAGATCACCGCTGACCATCAGCCTGTGCCCGGGAGTCCTCCCAGTTGATCACGAGGCCCTTGGCCGCGGCGGCCGGCCGCAGCGCCGTGATGTCCGCGGTGACGATCTCGGTCAGGCTCACCGGCTGCCTTGTGGACGTGAAGGCACCCGATTCGATCTTCGACAGCGTGAGCACGTCCTCGATCAGGTGCCGCAGCCGCGCGGTGTTGCGGTCCACCGCGTCCAGCATCCGATCCTGTGCGGGAGTCAGCGGACCGGCGTCGCGCTCGCGCAGGACCTCGATATAACCGGCGATGCTGGTCAACGGGGTGCGCAGCTCGTGTGACACGGTAGCCAGGAAGTCCGACTTGATCTGGTCCACCGCCCTCAGCTCGTCGACCAGGCGGTTCTCCGCCTCGATAGAGGCGGGCTTGGTGCAGGCCGCGGCCCACGTCGGCGGCCACGGACTCCACCGCGCTCGCCTCGGCTTCGGTCCACGGCCGTCCGAGGCTCGTCCGGAGGGCCACGAGGATGCCCAGCAGTTCCGCGCCGGCCCCGAACGGGACAAGCAGCTCGGCGACCACCCCCGCCGCGCGCAGCTGGTCCCGGACATGGGGTGGCATCTGGTCGCCCTCAGGGCCCGGGATGTCCTGGTACACCAGGCTCGCATTGCGCTGGAACAGGTCACGGAACCGGGCCTCGCCCTCACCCCGCATGACGGTGAGAAGCTGTCCCGCAGCAGCCAGTCATGCTCGTGCCCGACCGGGAGGCCCAGCTCCCCGTCCCGCTTGATGTGCAGGTAGGCGATATCGGCCCCGAAGCCGGACTCGATCGCGTCCTTCGCCTCGTGCAACAGGTCCTCCACCCGCAGGTGCTCGCGGATCCGCAGCCCGGTCTCCCGCGCCGTCGCGCGCAGCCTGCTCGTCTCTGCCTCCTGTGCACGCAACCGGTCGCTCTCGTCGGCGAGCGCGTTCAGTGACTCGGCGACCTCGCGCATCTCGGTCGGCCCGGCCACCGGGGCACGGGCGCCATGGTCCCCGGCGGTGAGCCGGCGCAGGATCGCCACCAAGCCGCGCATCGGCCCGGTGACCCCGAGGATGATCGCCAGTGCCGTAACCAGCCCGAGCAGGGCCGCGACAGTTGCGAACACGCTGGCCACCGTGACTGCGTTGTCCACGGCTTGCGCGCCGCTGGACACGGCAGCGGCGCCATCGGCTTCCAGCCGCGTCTGCAGCCGGTCGCTGGCCCGGTAGAAGTTCTGCGCACTGTCCGAGGCTTGGTTGGTGAGCTGGGTCAGTGCGGGGCTTCCCGCGCGCCGGGATTCCATCTGGCCGGCGTAACGGAGCCAGGTCAACGCCGCCCGGTTCTCGGCCGCGATGCCGGCAAGCTCACCGTCAGCCGCGTGGTCCCTTGCCTGCCCGAAGGCGCGGGCCAGCGCGACCTTGTCGAGGCGGTACTGGCTCAGGAACCTGGCCTCCCTGGTGAGCACGTAGGCCCGCAGCACAGACTGAGCCTGCGCGAAGTCGGCCCGTACCTCGAGGTTGGCGATCTCCAGCGGGTGCAGGCGCCCCACCAGGCCATCCACGGACCTGTCCTGCTGCGCGAGACCGTCGTGGATGAAGCCGGCAGCGGTAAAGAGCAGCACGGCGAACAGGGCAAGCCCGGCCCACAGCCGCACCGCCATAGACCGATACGGCGAGCCGGGCCGCCCCTAGCGGACCGGCAGCCCCTAGCCGACCGGCAGCCCCTGGCCGACCGGCAGCCCCTAGCGGACCGGCAGCCCCTAGCGGACCGGCAGCCCCTAGCGGACCGGCAGCCCCTGGCCGACCGGCCGCAGCCTCCGGCACCTGTCCCTCCGTGGTTCGCAGCGCTCCCCCCGTGACTTGCAGCGACATTTTGTAGTGAATATGTTACTCGCGGTAAGAACTTTGCCTCAGTGCGCGGGCCGGCCGATTCAGCGGTACCGGGGAGGGCCGGGCATACCCGGTGCGCCGCACCCTCAGGGCCCGTGAATGTGGACCTGGTGCCCTTAGAGAGGCCTCGTTGTCACGTTCATGCCCTAACGGTGAACGGGAGTCGGGGCCGGCGGCGGGGGTTGGGCGGTCAGGCGCGCCGGGGTACGGTGCGCGGCTGGCGGGTGGCCGCGCACTGGGGGCGCTCCTGGATGGGCCCCGCACCGGGGCGCTCTTGGGCAGGCCCGCACCGGGGCGCCTTTGGGCAGGCCCGCACCGGGCGCTCCTGGGTAGGCCGCGGGCTGGCGGGTGGTCGCGCTTGGATGGGCGTGGCAAGCTCGGTTACATGAGCGATTCCGGTACCGCCGTCTCCGTCCCGGCCGCCGTGGCGGCCGATTCCGCCGATCCCGCGTGCGACGTCGCGCACGGTAAGGCCCCGCTCCCGGCCAGCACGCGGACGCTGGTGGCGGTCTTCACCTCGCCGGTGGCCCGCTTCCTGCTCGGTTACGCCAGGGATGCCGGTTACCGGCCGGTGCTCTTCGATCCCGATGCCGGCCAGCTGGCCGGTCACGATGGGGCGGACGGCCATGGCGGTGTGAGCCCGGACGTGCTGGACGCGCTGCTGGGCCTGGACGGGCTCACCACGGTCACCACGCTGGCCGGGCTGGCCGACAAGGCCACCGACGTCGTGGTGACCGACCACCACCGGCCCGAACTGGGAGCGGTGCTGCGCGAGGCGCTGGCCAGCCAGGCGCGCTGGGTGGGCATCCTGGGCAACCCACGGCACCCGGCACCGCACATCCCGGCGCTGGCGGCCCTGGGCGTGCCCGACGAACAGATCGCCCGGGTGCACCGCCCGATCGGGCTGAACATCGGTTCCCGCACCCCGGCCGAGATCGCGCTGGCGACCATGGCCGGGCTGATCGCGGACCGCAACGGCCGCCCCGGCGGCTTCGAATTCTGAACCGGTTCGGCACCCGTTTTCCCAGTCGGCGCGGGCGGTTCCGGGGGCAACGCTTTTCCCCCACCTGAGCTGCCCCGTTGACCCAGCGGGATGTGAGCGGTAACAATTCTGGCTAGCCGGAGGGCAGCGGGCCGGGGGGGCGGCCCGTTCGGGACTCGCGCAGCCAGCGCTACCTGGGCACTCCCATCGGCGCACACAGACCAGGGAGGCGCGAGATGGCGCCAGCACGAGCGGGCAGGTCCCGGCCACCAGTGATGGCCGACGTGGCACGCCTGGCCGGGGTGTCGCACCAGACGGTATCCCGGGTACTCAACGCCCACCCCAACGTCAAACCACAGACCAGGGACAGCGTGCTCGCCGCGATCGCGGAACTCGGCTACCGGCCGAACGCGGCCGCCCGCACCCTGGTCACCCGGCGCACCCGCACGCTCGGGGTGGTCAGCTTCGACACCAGCCTGTACGGGCCCGCCTCCATGCTCCTCGGCATCGAGCGGGCGGCCGCGCACTCGTACTTCGTGTCCATCGCCAGCCTGCCCGCGCTGGACCGGCGCAGCGTGCTCGGCGCGGTGGACCGGTTCCTCGACCAAGGCGTCGAGGGGATCATCGTGATCGCGCCGAAGACCTCGGCGGTGGCCGCGTGCAGCCGGGTCCGCGCGCACGTACCGCTGGTGGCGGTGGGCTGCGGCACCCACGCGCCGCTCACCTCCGCCGCCGTGGACAACGCCGCGGGCGCCGCGCTGGCCACCCGCTACCTGCTGGATCTCGGCCACCGCACGGTGCACCACATCGCCGGGCCCGCCTCGTGGGTGGACGCACAGGAGCGGATCGCCGGATGGCGCAAGGCCCTGGCCCAGGCAGGCGCGCCCGAGCCGGAACTGCTGTCCGGCGACTGGGGCTGTCCGTCGGGCTACCGGATCGGGCAGCGGATCGCCGCAAGCCCTGAGATCACGGCGGTGTTCTGCGGGAACGACCACATGGCACTCGGGCTGCTCCGGGCGCTGGCCGAGCACGGGCGGCGGGTGCCCGACGACGTCAGCGTGGTGGGGTTCGACGACATACCGGAATCGGCGTACTTCCTGCCGCCGCTGACCACGGTGCGCCAGGACTTCGGCGAACTGGGCCGGCGGGCGCTGGCCACCCTGATCGACATGATCGACAGCCGCCCACCGCCGGTGTCCTGCCTGCGGATCGCGCCGCACCTGGTCGCCCGCGCCAGCGCGGCCGCCCCCGGGTCACGCCGGGGAGCCAGAGCAGAAGAAAGGGAGCTCCCATGACCGCTGACGCGGCAGCCGCAGACCCGTGCGTCGTCGGGGTGGACTTCGGCACCCTTTCCGGGCGCGCCGTGGTGGTGCGGGTGAGCGACGGAGCCGAACTCGGCGCGGCCGTCCACGACTACCGGCACGGCGTCATGGACGCGGAACTGGCCGCCACCGGGGAGCCGCTGCCGCCGGACTGGGCCCTGCAGGACCCGGAAGACTACCTCGACGTGCTGCGCGAGGCGGTCCCGGCGGCGCTGGCCCAAGCCGGGATCGACCACGGGCGGGTTATCGGCATCGGCACCGACTTCACCGCGTCCACGCCGCTCCCGGTGACCCGCGACGGCACACCGCTCTGCCAGTTCCCCGGCCTGGACCGCAGGCCGCACGCCTACGTGAAGCTGTGGAAGCACCACGCCGCCCAGGCGCAGGCGGACCGGATCAACGCCGTGGCCCGCGAGCGCGGCGAACCGTGGCTGGCCAGGTACGGCGGGAAGATCTCCGCCGAGTGGCAGTACGCGAAGGCGCTCCAGGTGCTCGAGGAGGACCCGGAGGTCTACCAGAAGGCCGACCGCTGGATCGAGGCGGCCGACTGGATCATCTGGCAACTGTGCGGCGCGGAGACCCGCAACGCCTGCACCGCGGGGTACAAGGGCATCCGCCAGGACGGCCGGTACCCCTCCAGGGACTACCTCGCCGCGCTCAACCCGGGGTTCGCCGGGTTCGCCGAGGACAAGCTGGAGCACCCCATCTCGCCGCTGGGCACGCGGGCCGGCTCGCTCACCCCGCGTGCCGCCGCGTGGACCGGGCTGCCCGAGGGCATCGCGGTCGCCGTGGGCAACGTGGACGCGCACGTGACCCCGCCGGCCGGGAACGCCATCGAGGACGGCCGGATGGTGCTCATCATGGGCACCTCGACCTGCCACGTGATGAACGCAGGGAAGCTGGCCGAGGTTCCCGGCATGTGCGGGGTGGTGGACGGCGGCATCGTCGCGGGCCGGTACGGCTACGAGGCGGGCCAGACCGGCGTCGGCGACATCTTCGCCTGGTTCGCCGACCACGCCACGCCGCCAAGCTACGCTGCGGCGGCGGCGCGGCTCGGGGTGTCCGTGCACGACGTGCTGTCGGCCGAGGCCGCGGCACAGCCACCCGGCGCGCACGGGCTGATCGCACTTGATTGGCTGAACGGAAACCGCTCGGTGCTCGTGGACCATCGCCTCTCTGGTCTCGTGGCGGGCCTGACGCTGGCCACCCGCGCGCCGGACATCTACCGGGCGCTGATCGAGGCCACCGCGTTCGGGACCCGGGTCATCATCGACGCTTTCGAGGGCGCCGGCGTGAGCGTCACGGAACTGGTGATAGCGGGCGGGCTCACCAGGAACGAGCTGATCATGCAGATCTACGCCGACGTGACCCGCCGCCCGCTGAGCCTGATCGGCTCCGCCCAGGGGCCCGCGCAGGGATCCGCGATCCACGCGGCGGTCGCCGCGGGCGCCTACCCCGACGTGCCCGCCGCGGCCGCGGCCATGGGCTCGTGCACCCGCGGCGTCTATAAGCCGGACCCGGCGAGCGCCGATATCTACGACCGGCTCTACGCGGAGTACGTGACCCTGCACGACTACTTCGGCCGGGGCGCCAACGAGGTGCTGCACCGGCTGCGGGCGCTGCGCGACCAGGTGCTGGCCGGCCGCGGCGATCGGGAAGGGACCGGCCATGACACGGCCCCGCCTCCCGTTTGTCGCCGTTGTGGCAACGAGGACGAAAGAGTGTCGCCGTTGTGGCAACGACGACAAATGGCGACCGCTATCGGAGGCGAGGAAGTGACCGGCGTGCCCGCGGCGCAGCGGGAGGCGGTGGCGGCGGCCCGCGAGGAGGTGTGCCGCCTGCACGCCGCCCTGGTGGACAACGGCCTGGTGGCGTGGACGTCGGGGAACGTGTCGGCCCGGGTGCCCGGGACCGGTGAGAGCCCGGACCTGGTGGTCATCAAGCCCAGCGGCATCGCCTACGCCGACCTCACCCCGGAGTCGATGGTGGTCTGCGATCTCGGCGGTGCCCGGGTGGACGGGGTCTACCTGCCTTCCAGCGACACCTCGGCGCACTGTTACGTGTACCGGCACATGCCCGGCGTCGGCGGCGTGGTGCACACCCACTCCGGCTACGCCACCGCGTGGGCCGCCCTTGGCGAGGCGATCCCCTGCGTGATCACCGCGATGGCGGACGAGTTCGGCGGGGAGATCCCGGTCGGGCCGTTCGCGCTCATCGGCGGGGACGAGATCGGCCGGGGCATCGTCGCCACCCTGACCGGGCACCGCTCGCCCGCGGTGCTCATGCGCAACCATGGCGTCTTCACCATCGGGGCGACCGCCGCCAGCGCGGTCAAAGCGGCCGTGATGTGCGAAGATGCCGCCCGAACGGTCCACCTGGCCCGGATGCTCGGTGAGCCGAAGCCCCTGCCAGCCGAGCAGGTCGACGCCCTGCACCGCCGGTACACCACGCAATACGGCCAGCGCTGACGGCTGGACGCCGACCACGAGCCATCCGTTCAGGAGGAAGGTCATGGCCAGTAGCAAGTCCCGCAGCTATCCGCGCATCGGAATCCTCGGCATCATGCAAGATCTGTACGACGACATGATCCCGGGTATCGCGCAGCGGCAGGAGGGCTATGCCGCCGAACTCGCCGCGCACCTGAGCGTGCCCGGCGCGTTCGAGTTCGTGCCGGCCAAGGCCATCAAGTACCGCGAGGACGCCGAACGGGTGATGCGCGAGTTCGAGGTCGCCGACCTCGACGGGGTGCTCGTGGTGATGCTCACCTACGGGCCGGCGATGCGGGTGGCCCGGCTGCTCTCGGAGTCCCGGTTGCCCATCTGCCTGGCCAACATCCAGCCAGAGCCCAACGTGACCCCGGCCTGGGACATGGCCGACATGACCTACAACCAGGGCGTGCACGGGGCACAGGACACGGCGAACTCCATGGTGCGGGCCGGGCGCCGGTTCAGCGTGCTCACCGACGACTGGCGCGCCGAGGAGTTCCGCGCGGACGTGCACCGGTGGGCGCGGGCGGCAGCCGCGGTGACCGCGTGGCGGCGGCTCAAGGTGGCGCTGTTCGGCTACGCCATGAACGACATGGGCGACATCAGGGTGGACGAGTCGGCCCTGGTCCGGTCGCTCGGCCCGGAAATACTCGCGGTCGCGCCCGGTGACCTGTACCGGGGCATGGCGGCCGCCGGCGACGCCGCGGTGCGCGAAGTGATCGACTTCGAGGACGCGCACTTCGAGATCGACTCCCGGCTGTCGGTGCAGGAGCGGGAAGACCACGCGCGGATGCAGGTCGCGATCGAGAACATCCTGGTCGAGGGCGGGTTCGGCGCGTACACGGCGCACTTCGACGCGATCGGCGAGGACGGGCGGTTCCACCGGCTGCCGCTGGCCGCGGCGTCCACGCTGATGGCCAAGGGTTACGGCTACGCGGCCGAGGGCGACGTGCTCACCGCCTGCCTGGTGGCGGCCGGGCATGTGCTGATCGGCGACGCGCACTTCACCGAGATGTACGCGATGGACTTCCCGTCCGACTCGGTGCTGATGAGCCACATGGGCGAGGGCAACTGGAAAATCGCCCGGTCCGACCGGCCGGTCAAGCTGATCAAGCGGCCGCTTGGCATCGGGCACCTGGCCGACCCGCCCACGTTCCTGTTCCAGTACCAGCCGGGCCCGGCCACCCTGGCCACCCTGGTCTCGCTGGAGGGTGAGCGGTTCCGCCTGGTCGTCGCCGAGGGAGAGAACCTGGACACCCAGGAACTGCCCGCGCTGGAGATGCCATACGGCCAGTTCCGCCCGGCGTCCGGGGTGCGGAAATGCCTGAACGGATGGCTGGCCGCAGGCGGGCCGCACCACGAGGTGATGAACCTGGGCCACCACGCCGCCGCCTGGCGCGACTTCTGCAACCTGGCCGGAATCGAGTTCGTCCAGGTCTGACCCTGGCCCGGCGAGGGTGCGCCGACAGTGGTTGAGCGGCCGTCAGGTTGTCACGCGACGGCCGTTCGTCCAGACTCCGGTGATCTGCCCGGGGCGGCCGAGCACCGCGATGTCGGCGAGCGGGTTTGCGGCGACGGTGATCATGTCGGCGTCATAGCCGGGTTCCAGCCTGCCGGACCTGGGTGCCTGCGGGCCGAGCGTCAGCGGGGCGGTGGCGGTCGCCGCCTCGATCGCCTGCAGCGGCGTCATCCCGAGGCGTACCAGGTGGGCAAGCTCGGCTCCGTTGGTTCCCCAGGAGTTCGGGCGGTCAGGGCCGGTCACTGAGATATCGGTGCCCATCGCGATGGTGACGCCGCGCTCGATCGCGCGGGACACCGATTCGGCGTGCCGCCCGGCCAGCGCGGTGAGCTTGGCCGCCGCATAATCGGGCACCGCCGCCAGGTTCGCCAGGATGTCCTCGATGATGGTCCTGGTCGGTACGAGGATGACGCCCTTCTCGCGCATCGCGTCGCAGGCCTCGTCGTCGAGGTAGGTGCCATGCTCGATGGTGCGGACGCCGGCCTCGACCGCGGCCATGATGCCGGGCTTGCCGTGGCAGTGCGCCGCCACGACGCGCTCGGCGAGACCGGCCACCTCCACGATCGCCCGCAGTTCGCCGATGGTGAACTGCTGGTGGATCGGGTCGTCTATCTCAGACATGACCCCGCCCGAGGCGCACACCTTGATCACCCGGGCGTTCTGCCGCAACTGCTCCCGGACCGCGCGCATGCATTCGGCGGGCCCGTCGGCCAGCCGCAGTTCGCCGTAGTGCACGCCGAAGTCGCCCATCCACGGCAACGGATAGGAGTGCAGGTCGGCATGGCCGCCCGTGGTGCTCAGGATCGCCCCGGCGGCGTAGATGGCCGGGCCCTCGAGCACGCCCTCGGCGACCGCCCTGGCGAGGTGCACACCCAGGCCGCCGACCTCGCGGACCGAGGTGATTCCGGCCCGCAGCGCGGCCGCCAGGTCGCGCGCGCAGCGCGCCGCCCGCAACGGCACCGGGTCGAGCGGAAGCCGGCCAAGGTCAAGCGTGCGCAGACCGAGGAAATGGCCGTGGCAGTCCCACATGCCCGGCATCACAGTCCCGGCCTTGTGCACCACGGCCCCTGGCGTGGCAGGCGCCCGGCTGGCCGGCCCGGCATAGCTGATCGCCGAGTTGTCGATGATCACGACACCGTTGCTGACCGGCTCGCCGCCGCCGGGGATCAACAGTTCTGCCTCGATCCGCTCCATCTCGCCCCTCCCGTCCGGCGGTCCCGCGAGTTGCCCGGGTCCGGCATGCGACACGGGCCATATCCTGACACGTCCGCGGCCGGTCACCGGGAGCGGCCACGCGGTACGGCGGATGCCGGCGACACGGGCAGCACCGGGCGTAAAGCCAGGATGCGGCCCCGTGCGGCGCTAACCTGGTGCGGCCGGATCCACGGCGGCGGCCGGCACTTTGACCCGCAGGGGGAGCACACCATGGCCACGACAAGCCCTTGGCCACTCATTCACGCCGAACGCGAAACACTCGCAGCCGACCTCGGCACGCTCACCGGCGGCCAGTGGGCGACGCCATCGCTGTGCGGCGACTGGACCGTGCGCGACGTGCTCGGGCACATGATCGCGACGGCGAAGATGACACCGCCCAGATTCCTCGTCTCGATGGCGGCGGCGGGATTCCGCTTCAACAACATGACCGCCAAGGGCGTCACCGCGGAAGCGACCGCCAATCCAGCCGACGGCCTGGCGAACTTCCGCAGCCACGTCAAGGACACCACCCACCCGCCCGGCCCGGTGGAGGCAATGCTCGGCGAGGCGGTGATCCACTCGGCGGACATCCGTAACCCGCTCGGCATCGCGCACGAGTATCCGGAGGAGGCGCTGAACCGGGTGGCGGACTTCTACAAGGGGTCGAACCTGATCGTCGGCGCCAAGCAGCGAATCGACGGGGTCACCCTGCGCGCCACGGACACCGGCTGGTCCACCGGCAGCGGTCCCGAGGTGACCGGCCCGCACCTGTCGCTGATTCTCGCCATGACCGGGCGTTCCGCCGCCCTCGCCGACCTGTCCGGTGAGGGCCTGGGCACGCTCAAGTCCCGCTCGCAGGAGTGACCTCCCCCACCGGCGGCGCCAGGTCGGCCGGTTACTCCGGCACGCCGCTGCCGCGCAAGCTCGGCATCAAGCCCGGCCACGCCGTGGCGGTTGCCGGCGGCCCACCGGGGTTCGCCGAGGGCCTGGCGGCGCTGTCGGGCGCCGATGTGGCCGACGGCCTGCCCGGCGCCGGGCCGCTGGATGTGATCGTGACCTTCGTGCGCTGGCGTGAGGATTTCGAGGCGCAGCTACCCGCCCTGCGGGAACTCATGGCCCCGGCCTGCGGGCTGTGGATCGCCTGGCCGAAGCGGGCGGCCCGGGTCCCCACCGACATGACCGAGCACGTGGTGCGGGAGGTGGCCCTGCCCACCGGCCTGGTGGACAACAAGGTCTGCGCCATCGACGAGACCTGGTCGGGCCTCCGGCTGGTGATCAGGCGGGAACTCCGGCCCGCCGGTTCCTGACCCGCCCGGCTCAGTCGAGCAGCCGCCGGCCGTCGAAGATGCCGAGTTCCTCGCGGTACAACTCGACGTTCACCCCGTTCGGGTCGCGGAAGTACATGCTTTCCTCCACGCCACGATCCGGGCCGAGGTAGTCCACACCGGCGTCGTCGAGCTTCTTCTTCGCGGCGTCGAACTGCTCCGGAGAGATGGAGATCGCCAGGTGCTGGACCCCGCCGATGGTCTCTTGGAACGGCGGGTGCTCGTGGCCGGGGAAGTCGAAGAACCCGAGCATGTTGCGGTTGCCGATGTCAAAGAAGAAGTGGCTGGAGCCCGCATAATCCCGGTTCTCCACAAGTTCCACCAGCGGGAAGCCGAGAAACTCCTGGTAGAACTGGATCGTCTCCTCGACGTTCTTGCAGATCAGGGCAAGATGGTGCACGCCTTGCACCGTGCTGGCCGGCCGCTCACCGCGGCTGCGCATGTACTTTTCACGCAACTTCTGCCTGCGCGCCCTGATCTCCTCGAGTTCTTTGCCCTGAGGCGGTGGCATGGATCGCCTCCCTGCGTGATCGCGGCTGGAGCCCGATTGCCGGGCATAGTCCGCTGACATCCCTAGGCACAGGGTAGCCGGGCAGGCGAGGCCTGCCCTAGTCCGGCGGCGCCCGCCCTGGTCCGGCGGCGCCTGCCCTGGTCCGGCGGCGCCGTCCCCGTGACCCGCTGGTCACGATGCCATGGCCGTGCGGATGATGCAGGGCCTAGGCGGGGATGCCGCCGCCGTCGCTGCGCAGGATCTGCTCGACGTTCAGCCCCCGCCGCCGCAGCGCCCAGCCGTGCAGGCCACGGCCTTCCTTGGCAAGGGTGGCGGGCGGTATGGCCAGGACCGGGCACAGCGCGTGGGACACGCAGTACCGGCTCACCCGGCCGTGACCCCAGGCCACGATGCCGCGCCGGCCCGCACCAACGATGAGCAGGTCATCGGGCCGGCAGGCGAGGGCGACCAGGACCGGCCCGGCCTGGCCGCGCTGCACGACCGGCTGGACGGAAAGGTCGGCCGGGAACTGGCCCCAGGCCGCCTCGAGCGCCGCCCAGAGCCGCTGCCAGGCGGCATCGTGCCAGATACGGACCAGAGCCGGGCAGGGCTGCCGGGCGGCAAGCTCACCGCCGGGCGGTACCCAGGCCAGAACGGGTGTCAGGGTGGCAACACTGCGGCGGGCCAGGTCCTCCGCGTGACGCAGCGCCCGGAGGCTGCCCGGCGAGCCGCTCGCGCCGACGATGACCCGACGTACGCCGGTCACGGCAGCGCTCCTTCCTCGCGGGGTGCGCAGTCCTGCAAAGTAGCGCAGTGCTACAAATTGCGGTAACCGTCTCGGTACTCAGTGTCTACACAACCACTCACCGGCCGCGGACTTCAAGCCCGCCGGCCCGCTTGCCCGGCCCGGCTGGCCGCACAGCGACCGGGCAGGTCAACCAGGCAGCCAGGAGTGAGCCAAGAGGCGGCTGAGACACGGGCGGGGCGGAGGACCGCCGGAGACGGCGAACGGAAGCGGAGCGCGGGCGGCGAACCCGGCGGCGGCAGGGGGCGGGGTATTGAGCGGGCGGCGGGCAGCGGTTACGGTTTGCGGGCGACACCGCCGTAAGCGTTGACCTCCGAGGGCATCGGCCGGGGCCCGGTGCCGAGTGGCCGCCACTCGGATACCAGGGTCAGCCCCGGCTCCACCATTTCCAGGCCGCGGAAGGCCAGTTCGGCGAACTCGTCGGCGCTGCGGATCTGGCCGGCGAGCCCTCTCTCCTGGTAGGCCCGGCCGGCCCCGGCCAGCATGTCCGGGTCGTGCTCGGCCGTGACGTGCGTGGCGGCGAGGTAGCTGCCTGAGGGCAGTGCGTCCAGCAGGGTGTCCACGATCCGCCGCGGCTGCGCCTCATCCGGCACAAAATGCAGCACCGCCACCAGCATCAGCCCGACCGGCTGGGAAAAGTCCAGCGTCGCCCTGGTCGCCGGGTCCGCCAGGATCCTCTCCGGCTCCCGCAGATCCGCATGAATATAAGCGGTCTTCCCCTCCGGCGAACTGGTCAGCAACGCCCGCGCATGCGCCAGCACGATCGGGTCATTGTCCACGTACACCACCCGGCACGAGGGCACCAGCCCCTGCGCCACCTCATGCACATTGTTCGCCGACGGCAGCCCGGTCCCGATATCCAGGAACTGCCGGATCCCCGCCTCCGCCACCAAGAACCGCACCGCCCGCCCCAGAAACGCCCGGTTCTCCCGCGCCGCGGTCCGCACGGTGCCCCAGCTCTGCAGGGCCTTTTCCGCCGTTTCCCGGTCCACGGCGAAGTTGTTCTTGCCGCCGAGGAAATAGTCGTACATGCGGGCCGGGTGCGGCTTTGTGGTGTCGATTTCCAGCCCGGCGCGCCCGGTGCCTTGTCCTGTCACGGTTACCGCCCGTTCGTGGTGTCAGGCCGCGATCCTACTGGTTCGTAGCCGGCCACGCCGCCAGCTCGCATGACCGCGGCCGGCCAGCGGCACCTCCTGGCGCGGGCCTGCCCCGGCCTGGCAGCCATCAGGGCTTGCGTGCGATCGCGCCGTACCAGTTGACCACGGACGCCTGCGGCCGCACGCCCTGCGCATCCGGGCGCCATTCGGAGACGAGCACCAGTCCCGGATCGACCATGTCCAGCCCGCGGAACGCCAGATCGGCGAAGTCGCCGGCGACCCGGGCCTGGGCGGGCATGCCCGAGGCCTGGTAGGTGCGCACCAGGCCGCCCACTCCCTCGGCGGTCGTGTTCGGGCGTGACATGGGAGGCGGCGAAATAGCTGCCCGAGGGCAGCGCGTCCAGCAGCGTGTCCACGATCCGCCGCGGGCCGTCACTGTCGGGCACGAAGTGCAGCACCGCCACCAGCATCAGCCCGACCGGCTGGGAAAAGTCCAGCGTCGCCCTGGTCACCGGGTCGTCCAGGATCTTCTCCGGCTCCCGCAGGTCCGCTTGGATGTAGGCGGTCTTCCCCTCCGGCGAACTAGTCAGCAGCGCCCGCGCATGCGCCAGCACGATCGGGTCATTGTCCACGTACACCACCCGGCACGAGGGCACCAGCCCCTGCGCCACCTCATGCACATTGTTCGCCGACGGCAGCCCCGTACCGATATCCAGGAACTGCCGGATCCCCGCCTCCGCCACCAAGAACCGCACCGCCCGCCCCAGAAACGCCCGGTTCTCCCTGACCGCGGTGCGCACCGCGGGCCAGCTCTGCAGCGCCCGCTCGGCCGTCCGCCGGTCGGCCGCGAAGTTGTCCGTGCCCCCCAGGTAGTAGTCGTAGATGCGGGCCGTGTGCGGTTTCGCGGTGTCGATCTTCGGCTCCATCAAGCCCTTACTCCCGGTTGCCGTGGCAGCCATTCGTGCCGCTATTTCCGGAATACTACGGCTTGCGTGCCACTCCGCCGTCCCAGGTCACCTCCGCGGGCAGCGGCCGCGGGGCGTCGCTGTCGGGCTGCCAGTCGGAGACCGACACCACTCCCGGCTCGACCATCTCCAGGCCACGGAACGCCAGTTCGGAGAATTCGTCCGCCACCCGGAACTGGAACGGTATCCCGCGCTCGTGATAGACCCCGCCGCCGCCGCGCCGCGGTCCGCGAAGTACTCCGACGTCGCGTGCGAGGCGACCAGGTAGCTGCCTGAGGGCAGTGCGTCCAGCAGGGTGTCCACGATCCGCCGCGGCTGCGCCTCATCCGGCACAAAATGCAGCACCGCCACCAGCATCAGCCCGACCGGCTGGGAAAAGTCCAGCGTCGCCCTGGTCACCGGGTCGTCCAGGATCTTCTCCGGCTCCCGCAGGTCCGCTTGGATGTAGGCGGTCTTCCCCTCCGGCGAACTGGTCAGCAGCGCCCGCGCATGCGCCAGCACGATCGGGTCATTGTCCACGTACACCACCCGGCACGAGGGCACCAGCCCCTGCGCCACCTCATGCACATTGTTCGCCGACGGCAGCCCCGTCCCGATATCCAGGAACTGCCGGATCCCCGCCTCCGCCACCAAGAACCGCACCGCCCGCCCCAGAAACGCCCGGTTCTCCCGCGCCGCGGCACGGATGGTCGGCACCACTCGCATCAGCGCCTGGCCGGTTTCCCTGTCGGCCGCGAAATGGTCCTTACCGCCGAGATAGAAGTCGTACACGCGGGCTGCATGCGGCTTGGCCGTGTTGATCTCGGGCTTCACCGGCCCCCGCCTCCGTCTCATGCTGAAGCGGCCGCCACGAGCCGCTGACGAGATAGTAGTGCGTTACGCCAATTCCGGGGCTAATGATGCCATCTGCGGAAACCGGGCATCCGGGGCCGCCTGCCGCGGAGGGAATGTTGAACTATCAACAACTGTTGTAGGCCGCGAAGCTACTGTTAGGTGAGCGCACCTGCGCCCGAGCGGAGGAGACGACATGCCCGCTGTCACTGTCGACGACATCCTGGTGCTGCCGCGCATCGAGGAGCCGGATGCCACCGCGGCCGCGGACCGCCCCGTGCTGTCGGTGACGACCGCGCCGTCGGGTTTCGAGGGCGAAGGGTTCCCGGTCCGGCGCGCGTTCGCCGGGGTTGACCTGGCCCGCCTCGACCCGTTCATCCACATGGACCAGATGGGCGAGGTCGACTACGCCCCCGGCGAGCCCAAGGGCACCGCGTGGCACCCGCACCGGGGCTTCGAGACGGTGACCTACATCATCGACGGCGTCTTCCGCCACCAGGACTCCAACGGAGGCGGCGGGCTGATCACCAACGGCGACACCCAGTGGATGACCGCGGGCGGCGGAATCCTGCACATCGAGGAGCCGCCGGAGGAACTGGTCGTCAGCGGCGGGCTGTTCCACGGCTTCCAGCTCTGGGTGAACCTGCCCGCCCGGCTCAAGATGACCAACCCCCGCTACCAGGACATCCGGGCCGGCGAGGTGGCGCTGCTCTCGTCGGCCGACGGCGGGGCGCTGCTCCGGGTCATCGCCGGTGACCTGGCCGGCCACAAGGGCCCCGGGATCACCCACACGCCGATAAGCGTGGTGCACGCGACCGTGTCCCCCGGCGCCCAGGTCCGGCTGCCCTGGCGGCCCGGCTTCAACGCGCTCGGCTACGTCCTGGCCGGGAATGGCACCGTGGGCGCCGAGCGGCGCCCGGTGCGCACCGGGCAGCTCGTCGTGTTCGGGCCCGGCGGCCCGATCACGTTCGGCGCCGCCGAGCGGCAGCAGGGTCCTGGCAAGGACTTCGACCTGCTGCTCCTGGGCGGTGAGCCGATCAGGGAGCCGGTCGCCGCGTACGGCCCGTTCGTGATGAACACCAGGGACGAGCTGGTCCGGGCTTTCGAGGACTACCAGGCGGGCAGGCTGGGCAGCATCCCGGCGCAGCCACGGCCGATCCCCGAGGAGCCGCGCCCCGGCCACGACGTGCTCTGACCAACGGATCCCTGGTCATGATCATGGGGATTTGGCTCCTCGAGCAGCCAAAACACCATGATCACGAAGGCGCAGCGAGCGCGTGCGCCCGATATCAGACCGGTTGTCCGATTTAGTGGCGCAGCCGGGTAGAGCTGTAGCTGATGCACCTGGCTGGCAGGCCTCGCGCGGGCCTCGCCAGCCGGACCGGCCGCGCAGGCGGGCGCCGTCCGTAGACTGCTCTGGTGACAACAAGCTGACCCGCGCCGACGCTTCGACCACGATGGCGGCGGCCCCGCCAGGCCAGCCCGCCGGGGCACCTCCCGGGCCGCCGGTGGCCAGGCGGATCCCGAGCGAGCGCACGCACCACGGTGACACGGTCATCGACGAGTACGCGTGGCTGGCCGACGCGCAGGACCCGCAGACCCTGCGCTACCTGGAAGCCGAGAACGCCTACACCGCGGCGATGACCGCGGGCCAGGCCGGGCTGCGCGAAGCCATCTTCGGCGAGATCAAGGGCCGTACGCAGGAGACCGACCTGTCGGTGCCGGTGCGCAGGAAAGGCTGGTGGTACTACTCCCGCACGGTCGCGGGCAAGCAGTACACGGTCCACTGCCGGCGTGCCGTCCGGCCCGGGGAGGACGCACCGCCGGGCACCGATGACGGCGCGCCGCTGCCTGGCGAGGAGATCCTGCTGGACGGCAACGAGGTGGCCGGCGACTCGCCGTTCTTCTCGCTGGGCGCGTTCAGCGTCAGCCCGGACGGGCGGCTGCTCGCCTACTCCACCGACTTCGCCGGCGACGAGCGCTTCACGCTGCGGATCAAGGACCTGGTCACCGGGGAGACCGCAGCCGACGAGATCCCCGGCGCGTTCTACGGCTGCGCGTGGTCCGTGGACGGATCCGCGCTGTTCTACACCACCGTGGACGCGGCCTGGCGGCCCAACCGGGTGTGGCGGCATCGGGTGGGCACGCCGGCCGCCGACGACGTGGTGGTGATCGAGGAAGAAGACCAGCGGTTCTCCGTCGGCATCGGGCTCACCTGCAGCGAGCGCTACCTGGCCATCAGCATCTCCAGCTCGCTGACCAGCGAGGCGTGGCTGCTGGATGCGGCCAACCCGGCGGCCAGCCCGAGGGTGGTGGTGCCGCGGCGGCAGGGCGTCGAGTACTCGGTCGAGCACCAGGCCGGGCCGGACGGTGACGGCCGCCTGCTGATCCTGCATAACGACGGGGCGCTGAACTTCGAACTGGCACAGGTGCCGCTGGCCAGCTCGGTGAAGGGGGAAGCGGGGGCGGGCGGGGGCCCCATCGCCGGCCCGGCGGACCTCACCACGGTCATTGCGCACCGGGAGGACACCAGGCTGCTTGGCGTGGCCGCCTTCGCCGACCACGCGGTGGTGTACTTCCGCCGCGACGGCCTCACCGGCCTGCGGCTGCTGCGCACCGATGGCAGTGAGCAGGAGATCGCCTTCCCCGAGCCGCTGTACCAGGTGTCCCCCGGGTCGAACCCGGAGTACGCCACCGGGCAGTTCCGGCTGCACTACGCCTCGCTGGCCTCCCCTGACTCGGTCTTCGACGCCGATACGAGGACCGGTGCGCTGACCCTGCGCAAGCGCAGGCCGGTGCTGGCGCTGCCCGGCGCGGGCCGCTACGACCCGGGAGACTACGAACAGCGCCGCGAATGGGCCGTCGCCGCCGACGGCACCCGCGTCCCCATCTCGCTGATCTGCCGCCAGGGGACGCCACGGGACGGCAGTGCGCCGCTGGTGCTCTACGGCTACGGGAGCTACGAGGCGTCGATCGACCCCGGCTTCTCGATCCCGCGGCTGTCGCTGCTCGACCGGGGTTTCTGCTACGCCATCGCGCATGTCCGCGGCGGCGGCGAGATGGGGCGGCACTGGTACGACGACGGCAAGATGCTGCACAAGACCAACACGTTCACCGATTTCGTGGCGTGCGCCGAGCACCTGGTGGCGCAGTGCTGGACCAGCCCGGACCGGCTGATCGCCCGGGGCGGCTCGGCGGGCGGGCTGCTCATGGGCGCCGTGGCCAACATCGCCCCGCAGGACTTCGGCGGGATCGTCGCCCAGGTCCCGTTCGTGGACGCGCTGACCTCGGTCCTGGATCCCTCGCTTCCGCTCACCGTGCCCGAATGGGAAGAGTGGGGGGATCCGCTGCACGATCCGGCGGTCTACGCGTACATGAAGGGCTACACGCCCTACGAGAACGTCCGCGACCAGGACTATCCGCCCATCCTCGCGGTGACCAGCCTGCACGACACCCGGGTGCTGTTCCGCGAGCCCGCGAAGTGGATCGCCCGGCTGCGCGCCACCGCGCGCGGCGGCCCGTTCCTGCTCAAGACCGAGATGACCGCGGGCCATGGCGGCAGGAGCGGGCGCTACGACGCCTGGCGCGAGGAAGCGCTCGTGCTGGCCTGGATCGTCAGCACCGTCCAGGCGGCCACCGCGCCCAAAGCTGGCTGAGCCTCCCGGCCCGGGCGGGCCGAACATGGCGGGCCGCACCAAGCCCACGTGCGGCCCCCGGCATGAAACTTTCCTGATCTGGCCCGCTAATCACGCCTGTCACGGCCTCCTCGCTGCTGGCGCCTGTACCAGGTCCGCACGCTGCGCTTATCGTCGCCGCAAAGCAGCCAGCAGGACGGCCCGCGCCGCCGCGGGGCTTCACCATCCCCCGGAGCCCTGCTGGCCGGAGCCAGGAATGCACGAGGAGGACCCGCATGAGACCCACGATCCGCATCAAGGCCCGGCGTCTCCGCCTCTGGCGCGGTGCCGCGGTCTTAGCGGCTGCGGCGCTCGGGTGTGCCGGGCTGACCGCGGTCGCGGCGGCGCCGGCCAGTGCCGCGCCGGTGTGCCAGGTGACGTACACGGTGAACAGTGACTGGGGGACCGGGTTCTCCGTCGCGATCAACATCACCAACAACGGCCCGGCGATCACCTCCTGGACCCTCGGCTACGCCTACACCGGCAACCAGAAGATCGCCCAAGGGTGGTCAGGGAACTGGTCCCAGTCCGGCGAAAACATCACCGTCACCAACGCCTCCTGGAACGGCGCCCTGTCCACCGGCGGCTCGGCCTCCATCGGCGCCAACTTCTCCTACACCGGCACCAACACCGCCCCCGCCGCCTTCACCCTCAACGGCAGCACCTGCAACGGCACCGGCGGGGGTGGCACGCCCACGGTGTCGATCACCAGCCCGGCCAACGGCGCGACGTTCACCGCCCCGGCATCGATTCCCATCACCGCCTCGGCCTCGGAGTCGGGCGGATCGATCAGCAAGGTGGAGTTCTTCAACGGCGCCACCCTGCTCGGCACCGTCACCTCCAGCCCGTACACGTTCACCTGGTCCAGCGTCCCGGCCGGGACATATTCGCTGACCGCGGAGGCGTTCGATGCCAGCGGCACCACCGCGACATCCTCCGCGGTGTCGGTCACGGTCAATCCGGCGACCACGCCGGCCGTGGTGGCCAGCCCCACATCGCTGTCGGTGACACAGGGGTCCACAGGGACGTTCGGGGTGTCGCTGTCCACGGCGCCCAGTTCGAACGTCACCGTCACGGTCAGCCGCACCTCGGGCAACACCGGGCTGTCGGTCTCCTCCGGCGGCACACTGACGTTCACCCCGGCCAACTTCGCCACGGCGCAGACCGTGACGCTCGCGGCCGACTCCTCAAGCACCGGCGCCGCCACGTTCAGCGCCACCGCCTCCGGTTACACCACCGCAGCCGTGTCGGTGACCGAGACCTCGTCCAGCGCCACCGGGACGCTCCTGGTGAACCCCGCGTCGTTCTCCGTGGCGCAGGGCACCAATGACGTGTTCGGGGTGTCGCTGTCGTCGGCACCGTCGGGCAACGTCAGCGTGACGGTGGGGCGGACCGCGGGCAACTCCGGCCTGGCGGTCAGCGCCGGCACGGCGCTGACGTTCACCACCAGCAACTGGAACTACCCGCAGCCGGTGACGGTCACCGCGGACACGTCGAGCACCGGAAACGCCACGTTCACCGCGAGCGCGTCCGGGTACCCGTCGGTGAGCGTGACCGGCACCGAGACCGCGGCCGGTTCCACCAGTACCCCGGCGCACGCGGTGAACCCGTTCACCGGTTCTACGTGGTACGTGAACCCGGATTACACCGCCGAGGTCGCCACCTCGGCCGCGGGTGCCACCGGCACCCTCAAGTCGCAGATGCAGTTGGTCGGCCAGCAGTCCACCGGAGTCTGGCTGGACCGCATCGCGGCGATCTACGGCGGCTCCGGCAACAGCAGCCGGATGAGCCTGGAAGCGCACCTGCGGGCCGCGCTCAGCCAGGAGTCCGGCAGCACCCCGATCCTGGTCCCGATCGTGGTCTACGACCTGCCGAACCGGGACTGCGCGGCGCTCGCCTCCAACGGTGAGCTGACGGTCAGCAACAACGGCCTGACCTACTACGAGCAGGACTACATCAACCCGATCGCGCAGATCCTGACCAACTTCGAGCACACCAACATCAGGGTGATCGCGATCATCGAGCCGGACTCCCTGCCCAACCTGGTCACCAACCTGAACGACGCCAACTGCTCCCAGGCCAACTCCAGCGGCGCCTACGTGAACGGGATCCAGTACGCGCTCAACAAGCTGCACGCGATCCCGAACGTGTACAACTACGTGGACATCGCCCACTCGGCGTGGCTCGGCTGGTCGTCCAACATGGGCCCGGCCGTGAACCTGTTCAAGTCGGTTGCCTCGGGCACCACCGCGGGCGTCAACAGCATGGACGGTTTCATCAGCGACACCGCCAACACCACGCCCATCACCGAGCCCTACATGACGGCGACCCAGAGCATCAACGGGCAGCCGGTCGACTCGGCCAACTTCTACCAGTTCAACCCCTACATCGACGAGCTGACCTACAACGAGGCCATGTACACCAACCTCGTCAACGCCGGGTTCCCCAGCACGATCGGGATGCTCATCGACACCTCCCGCAACGGCTGGGGTGGCTCCAGCCGTCCCACCGGCCCCAGCACCTCCACCGACCTCAACACCTTCGTGAACCAGTCCAAGGTTGACCGGCGGCCGTTCCGCGGCGACTGGTGCAACCAGAACGGCGCAGGCCTCGGCCCCTTCCCACAGGCGAACCCGAACTCCTCGTTCACCCACCTGTACGCCTACGTCTGGATCAAGCCACCGGGCGAGTCGGATGGCGACTACCCCACCGCCACCCACAGCCACGGCGATCCGCACTGCGACCCGAACGGCACCAACACCGACGGGAACGGGAACACCTACCCGACCAACGCCATACCCGGCTTCGACATCCCGGCCGGGCAATGGTTCCCCGCGCAATTCCAGCAGCTCGTGCAGAACGCCTTCCCCGCGGTCCCCTGACCGTTCCGGGATGAGCTAGCACGGCAGTTCGTGGCCCCTGTGCCGCGGCCCCGCGGCCGCGGCACAGGGGCCACATCCACTACGGCTTGATGTGCAGCAGCCGCGATTCCGCGCGGATCAGCCCGGTGTCGCCCCACAGCGGCGGCTGGGGCGCCCCGGCCACCGCGACCCCGACGGTCATGCACCCAGATGGGGTGACCACGACCTGCGGGGCCGACCGGGCCGCGGGGACAAACGTGATCCGGTAGCTGGCCAGAATGGCCGGGCAGTTCGGCGGCTGATACGGCGCCGCGTACAGGCCGTCCGTCAGTCCCGCCAGCCCGGCGATCACGCCCCCGGAGGTGATCGTCCGGCGCACCGTGTGCTGCCGCGGGTTGAACAGGGTGACGGACACCACGGCCGCGCGGTACCGCGTCGGATCGACCCGCTCCGCGGCGGACCTGGCCGGATACCAGATCACTGCCGCGTCGGCGCGCAGCAGCGAACCGCCGCCCGCGGCGGGCACCACGGCGGTATCGAGTTCCGCACCGTTGATGCCGGCGGGCAGCGTGCGCGGCTCGAAACTGACGCTTTCCATCGTGATGCCAGTGGAATCGGCCGACTGGCCGTCACCGGACTCCCGCATCCCCGCTGGCAGGTGCGCCCTCAGGAAGCTCTGCACTGCCGACATCGGCTCGCTGAGCAGGAACAGGCGGTGCACGTCGGCGTCGTGGGTCCCGCCATCGGGTGTTTGCGCCTGGCGCAGCAACGGCGGCAGCACCCGCATCCGCAGCGGCCGCGCGCCGGGCGGCAGGATAAGGCGGGACAGCATCCGGCGAGCCAGCGCCTGCGCCCCAGCACGCGATCCCGCGGCCGGCCCAGTGCCCGCCGGGGAGCGGGCCGCCGAGGCCGTTGCGGCCGGAACCGGGCGGCCGCGCGCGGGCAGGTCCGCGATGCGGGTACCGCAGCCCGCCAGGAGCACGGCAGCCGTCGCAGTGACCGCCATGATCGTCGCAGTGCGCCGGGCCCGCCCCGCCCACGTCACCGGCCTGGCGCGCCCCATGTGCACCCTCCTGCAAGCACGGGACCGGCGCTGGCGTCGCGAGCGGGTTAACGAGCCAGCGCCGGCCGACCGTTACCTGCCTTGGACGCACCCGCCGGTGCGCCGGTTCCCTTCCGGCGGATGTTCGCGGATGCGCGCGGACGACCCCGCGGGTTAGCGCATCGATTGCAGGTGCGCCTGGTAGCCCGCGCCGTAAGGGGTCGGCGTCCCGGCGTAGCTGGTGATCAGGGAGGGTCCCGAGGCACAGGGGAAGTCGGCGTTCCAGGCCCAGGCCAGGTAACTGGACGACTGCGAGTCCAGCCAGTTCATCAGCGCGGTGATGTAGCCGGACGCGCAGTCGTTCTGGCCGATCTCCCCGGCGACCACCGGGACCTGCGCCATCACCGGGGCCACCTCGCTGGTCCAGCAGGTGATGTTGGAGCACGCGTTGAAGTTGTAGGAGTGCCAGGACGCGGCCAGGTTGTGATCGGGGTCGGCGGGCTCGTTCGCCAGCCACCCGGTGAGGTCGTTGGCGTAGGCCAGGCCGCCAAGCAGGATCACGTTGCGGGCACCGGTGGCGCGGACCGCGTCGACCAGCGACTGCATCCCGGCCACCGGATAGCCGATCCCCGGGCACGTACCGCCGTGCAGCCAGCACTGCCACCCGGCCGCCTCGCTGTGCGCGGGCCGCTCCGGGAACGGCTCGTTGAACAGATCGAAGATGACCGCGTCGTTGCCCTTGAACGTGTCCGCCACCGATGTCCAGAACGGAATCGCCTGGGCCGCATCGGGCATCGGCTTGAGGCACCTGGCCTCTGCCGACCGGCAGTGCACCGGGTAGCGGCCGTCGGACCAGTGCAGGTCCAGGATCGCGACCATGCCGTTGGCGTTGACCAGGCGCACGTATGCCTTGATCGCGTTCTGGTAGCTGGCGCCCGCGTAGGCGGGGTTGACGTAGGACTCGCCGTTCCAGCACCCCTCGTTCAGCGGGATCCGGACCGCGTCGATCCCCCAGGCCTTCATCGCCGAGATCGACGCCTGATCGGTCGGCCCGTCGAAGATCCCGTGGCCCTGCACGCACAGGAACTCGGTGCCCGACCTGTTTGCGCCGTGCAGCACCACCGGCCTGCCGCGGGAGTTGACCAGCCGGTTCCCCGACACATGCAGCCGGGGCGCGGCGTTGTGCCGATGGTGACCGTGACTTGCCGGGCTGGCCGGCGCGGGGACCGGGGAACTGCCCGACGAGCAGGCCGGGACCGCGCACGCGACCGCGACGCCGAGCAGAACCCCGCACCGAATGCCCCACGCCCCGCCCCGGGCGCTACGCACCGGCCCGGCCGTGGCAGCTCCCAGAGCCCGCCAAATCCGCCTCATGCGGGAAAGGTAGGCCATCCCGGCCAGTGCTGCCCCCGCTTGCCACGGAATCCGGCGGGCCTGGGGGACCAGGCCCGCCGGGGAATCCGCGCCGCGGCTCGCGGGATCAGGCAGGCGGCGGAATCAGGTCGTGCAGGCGGTGCCGTTCACCGTGAACGCGGTCGGCACGGCGTCGCTGTTGGTCCACGTGCCCTGGAAGCCCAGTGACGTGTTACCGCCCGGCGCGATCGTGCCGTTGTAGCTCGCGTTGGTGATCGTCACGTTCTCCCCGCTCTGCGTCTCCGTTCCGCTCCACGCGTTGGTGATCTTCTGGTCACCGGGGAAGGTGAACTTCAGCGTCCACCCGTTGATGGCAGACGAGCCGGTGTTGGCGATGGTCACCCCCGCCACGAACCCGCCGGCCCACTGGCTCTGCGTGGCATAGGTGACCTTGCAGGTACCGCCGCCAGAACCGGAGATGGTCCAGGTGAACGCGGCCGACCCCGAGGCCCCGGTGCCGTCGGTCGCGGTGACCGTCACGCTGGACGTCCCTGCCGTGGTCGGCGTGCCCGAGATCAGCCCGGTGCCCGGCGCGATGGACAGGCCCGCGGGCAGCCCGGTCGCGCTGTAGCTGAGGGTCTGCCCGGTGCCCGAGTCGCTCGCGTGCACCTGCAGGCTGGCCGCGGCGCCGGCGGTGCCGGTCTGGCTGCCCGGGTTTGTGACCGTGACGGTGTTCCCGCCACCAGAGCCCGAGGTGCCGGCCACATAGGTGACAAGCGACCGGGCCGGGATCGACGCGGTGAACGCGCCGCCACTCACGCTCAGCGCCGACTGCGCCGCGACGTTGCTGGACGAGTTGGTCAGGTACGGCGTCACGGTCGCGCCGTTCGGCGTCCCGGTGCCGGACAGGGAGTAGGTGATCGGGTCCGCGCTGCTGCCGGTGTTCAGCGCGACGATCGCCACGGTGCCGTCGGTGTTCTTGTATGCCGAGATGTCAACACCGCTGTTGGAGCTTGTCGCGGCGATACGGACGGCACCGGGGTGGATGTACCGGCTGTAGTTGGCGAACGCCCAGAGCCGGCCGGAAGGGGTCACGGTGGAACCGTTGATCTGGATCAGGCCCTCGTTGTCACCGTTCTCCGACGGGGTCGTGCTGCCCCACCAGTACAGGAACGCGTTCAGGCCCGCGCCGGTGAGTCCCTGGTAGATGTGCTGCGCCCAGGTCAGGCCGGACGCGTCGGTGCCGTCATCCCAGGCCGGGTCCCAGGTCTCGAACGTGGACCACTCGGTCTCCCAGGCCGGCTTGGACCAGCCACCCAGCGGCGAGGTCGGCGCGGCGGTGTACCCGTGGCTGGTGAAGACCGACGTGTCGGCCAGCGCGGTCGGGTCCGCCTCGATCGCGGCGGCGTACTGCTGCGCGAAGTCCCAGCCCTCGGTGGCGCAGCATTCCATCTTGGTCGACAGCCCCGAGGACGCCAGGGCCGGCCCGAACACATCCAGGAAGTTCGCCGTCTGCGACGGGCTCATCTGCATGCTGTCGTAGCTGGTGGACAGGTTGGCTTCGTTCTCCGGGCCGATGTAGGACAGCGGCACCCCGGCGGCCGCGTAGTCCTTCGCGTACTGCACGAGGTAGTTCGCGTAGGCCTGCCGCCAGTCGCCGGAGGAGCAGGTCGCGCCCGGCGACCCGCAGACCGCACCGCCGCCGCTGGTCGAGCCGTTCGTCTTCATGAACGCCGGCGCGCTCCACGCGTCGGCGAACACGTTGCTCACGCCGAAGTCCGCCTTGATCTGCTGGGCGAACCAGAGCTGCCCGGCGTCCTGGCCGGTCTGGGACATCGGCAGATAGCTAGGTGCCGCGCTCGGGCCGCCGGGGTTGTTCGGCTCGATCGTGCTGCCGGAGTCGGCGCTGATCCAGTTCCGCAGGATCGTGAGGCCAGCGCCTGACGTCGGGCTGTACAGGTCGTTCAGCGCCTGCTGCTGGACGGACGAGGAGGCGTTCATCACGGTCTGCGCCTCACCGAATGCCTCCGAGGCGCCGAATCCGGTGATCGTCTGGAACGTCGTCGCGCCGTTGATGGTGGCGGTGTCGGCGGCGGCGGCCGGGCCAGCGCTGGCCACGAGCCCGCCTGCGCCCAGCGTTACCACGCCAGCAATGGAAGCGGCCAGTAATAGGGCACGCCGGAAAAACGGCGGCGTGGTGCGGGGATGAGCCACGAGTCCTCCGTATTGCAACGAGAGACGGTCAGGTGCTGCATGCGGTGCCGTTGACGGCAAGCGCGGCCGGCGCGGCGTTACTGCTTGAGTAGGAGCCGGTGAAGCCCACGGTGACCGAGGCGCCCGGCGAGATCGGGGCGGTGCCGGTGTTGGTCAGCACGATCTGCGCCCGGAAGCCGCCCGGCCAGGAGTTGGTCAGCGAGTAGGCCGCCTGGCAGGCCTGCCGCGCCGCCGGAACCGGGCCGCCGGGGCAGGTGTCGCATCGCCGCCTCCTTCGCGCCGCGGGGCAGGCCGGCCAACTGGCGAGCCAGCCACGCCGTTGGCGACGCTAGCCCAGATAGACTTTCGGCGAAAGCAGCCGGGCCAGATAAGTCGCTGCCAGCGTAAACATCTTCAGCTTCCGTGAAATTTCCATCCGCGAACGGCCACTGCGAGCTCGATGCTCGAAAGATTTCGGAAACTTACCTTCATCCCTTCCTTCCCCTTCTCCTCATACTTCCTTTTCCCTCCCTCCTTCCGTTTCGTCCAGGCCTACTACGGCATGTACAACTACTCGGAGCTCGGCCTTAAGTAGCCGGGCGCCGGGCAGGCCTGCGCAAGGGCTCGGGGATCGGGCCGGTCGGCACGGCCCGATCCCCTGCGCAGGCCGATCATGGCGGGAGCCGCTGGGCTATCGTGGCGCCCATGGCGGGACGCGAACTGCGGGAGATCATCGATCCTGAGTGGGCGCAGGCGCTGGAACCGGTCTCGGGGCGGATCGCCGAGATGGGGGAGTTCCTGCGCGCCGAACTAGCCGCAGGCCGCCGCTACCTGCCCGCGGGCGAGAACGTGCTGCGCGCCTTCACCCAGCCCTTCGGCGCGGTCCGGGTGCTCATCGTGGGGCAGGACCCCTACCCCACGCCCGGCCATGCCGTGGGCCTGAGCTTCTCGGTAGCGCCGACCGTGCGGCGCTTGCCGCCCAGCCTGCTCAACATCTTCCGCGAGTACACCGACGACCTTGGCTACCCGGCACCGTCCACCGGCGACCTGGTGCCGTGGAGCGAGCGGGGGGTGCTGCTGCTCAACCGGGTCCTGACCGTCCGGCCCGGGCAGCCCGCCTCGCATCGAGGAAAGGGCTGGGAGGAGGTCACCGAGCAAGCCATCAGGGCGCTGGCCGCCCGGCCAGGCGCGGACGGCACGGGGCACGCGCCGCTTGTCGCGATCTTGTGGGGCCGGGATGCGCGCAGCCTCGCGCCCCTGCTCGACGGCGTCCCGCTGATCGAATCCGCCCACCCCAGTCCCAACTCCGCCGACCGCGGCTTCTTCGGCTCGCGCCCGTTCAGCCGCGCCAACCAGTTGCTGGAGCAGCAAGGCGCACCGCCGATCGACTGGAAGCTCCCCTGACCTGTCCCCGCAATCCACCACCCAGCCCCCTCGCCACTCCAGCCGTCGTCCCCCGTGATCCGCCACCCCCGCGAACCTCGGACGAGGTCCCCTTGCACGCTCGCATCAACACCGTCATGCTCGCTGCCGGGGCGCTCGCCGTGGCCGTCGGCACCACCACTCTGGCCGTCGGCGCCAGCACCCTGCCTGCCGTGGCGTCGGCCAGCACCAGCGCCGGCACCTGGACCGTCACCCCGGGAGGGCAGTACCGGGCGCAGGTCCGCGACGACAACTTCTGGGGAATCCTTGACGTTGGCACCAACACCGAACTCCATTGCACGGTCAACGCATCGGCCTGGAGCATGCGGCTGCGGTTCAAGAAGGGCACCGGGCTGAGCGACCCCATCGGCTGGGTGCGGTCGCTGTCCTTCCCCACGCCCTGCTTCCCTGGCGGCATGGGCCCGGTCACCCTCAGCGCGGCCGGCAATCCCTGGGGGATCAACGCTCTCAGCTACAACTCGGCCGGCCAGGTGACCAGCGGCCAGGCTCACCCACGTGCATCTGGCCCTGTCCGGTCCGCACTGTTCCGCGGTCCTCGACGGGTCGAGCGCCACGGCCAAAGACGGCACCGCGCCCTTCGAGTACAACAACGGGCCGGCCAACACCCTGCAGACGGCCTACAGTCCCGGCTCGGGCAACCTGCGCGCCTACCAGGTGAGCGGCTGCCGCCAGATGCTGCGCAGCGGTGACATCGTGCGGGTGTTCTTCGGTTACGACCTGAATCGCGCGCTGACCGTGACAAGTCCCTAAGCCGAAAATCAGGTAATTGGCGGATCCGGCACGATATTCCGAGCCGCCAAGATTTTCACGCGACCGGCGAATATAAAGGCATCGGCCCGGCGGCCAGCCGAATAAGATGAGCGATCATCTTTACGAATGGAGCCGGCCTTGTCCGGCCTGCCCGGCCGAGGAGATCATGCGGGTTCCAAGGTTGGCCTCCCTGGCCGTCACGGCGATTCTGGCTCTGCCCGCTTCGCCGCTGTTGCCTGCGGCGACAGCGGCCGGGCAGGTGGGCGGCCTGCTGTCCGCCGAGCACATAATCACCACCCTCTACGCCTATCCGGGCATATCCACCTGGAATCTCGTCACCGGCAACGCTCCCGCCGTCGGCGCCTCCATTGTGGATATGTGCGCGGCCGATGGATCCGGCTCGGGTTGCGATCGCATTCCGTGGAAGCAGCAGCCGCCGCCCGCCTGGTCCAGGCAAATCGAGGCACTGCAAAATGCCGGAATCACGCCGCTGGTCTATATCGCCACCGATTACGGCGATGTGGGCGGCAGCCCGGATTTCTCCCTTGCCACAGTGGAATCGGAGGTGTCCGAGGCGGTGGGCTGGTACGGCAGGGGCATCGGCTTCATGTTCGACCAGGCCGCGACCTCGTGCGGCCTGGAATCCAGCTACTACGGCCCGCTGTACAACTACGTCAAGAGCGTCACCAACGACGGCACCGTCGAACTGAGCCCGGGAACGGTCAGCGCGGGCATGTCGTGTTACATGAACGCGGCGGACATCCTCCAGGTGTTCGAGGGCCCCGAGTCCGGTGGCCGTACGCCGGGCTTCCAGGGCTACGGGTTCCCCCAGTGGATGCGCGCCTATCCGGCGAGCCGGTTCGCGGCAACGATCAGCCAGGCCGGGGTTTCTGGGGTCGGCACCGATATCGCCCAGGCCGCCGCAGACGGGATCGGCAACGTCTACGTAGACGACGAGTCCGAGCCGGACCCGAGCTACCAGACGCTGCCCGCCTTCTGGACCGCCGAGGTCGCGGACGTGACGGCCCTTCCCCCGGCCAGCGCGGCTCACCCGCGCATCATCGTCCCGCTCTATGCCACCGCAGACTCCCCCGCCTGGGCGAAGGTCGCCGACGGCGTCCCGGCCGTCCGGGCGTCAATCATCGACATTTGCGCACCGGACGGCACTGGTTCTGGCTGCGACAGCATGCCCGCCGACGAGCCGAACCCGGCCTGGCCACCGACCATACACGCGCTCCGTAGCGCGGGCGTGCTGCCGCTGTACTACATCGCCACCGGCTACGGGACCACGCCGCTGGCCGTGGTCGAGGCCGAGGCCCTCGATGCCGTCCTGTGGTACGGCACGCCGAGCGTCATGCTCGACCAGGTACCGACGACGTGCTCGGCCGTGCCCTACTATCGGGCGCTCTACAACTTCGTGCACGCCCTGGGCGGCATCGTCATGCTGGACTCGGGGACCGTGACGGCGTCGTCGTCCTGCTACCTGCCGGCTAGCGACATTCTCGGTGTGTTCGCTGGCCCGCAGTCTGGCTTCCAGGCCATGAGCTTCCCGTCATGGCTGGCCCGCTATCCCGCCAGCCGGTTCGCCGCGGTGATCAGCGCGGGCACCTCCCCGGGAATCGGCGCGGACGTCGCGGATGCCGCCAGGGACGGCATCGGCAACGTTTACATCGACGACGAGGCCGAGCCGCCGGACTACGCCACCCTGCCCGCCTTCTGGCCGGCCGAGATCGCCGGCATGACCGGGGCAACCGCCCCGCCAGGCTGAACCCGACCGGAACCACCACCGCGCGGCCGCCAACCGCGAGCCGCCGCTGCCGCGGGCCACAAGATCGTGAACTGATGGCACATCTTGACAGCGTCGGCAGAGGGGGCCTCGCTGTCACGTTCACGCCCCGTTGTTAGGCCCGCGAGTTATCCGGCCGCCAGGCTGCGCAGGTGCGCCCGGAAGCCGAAACCGTAGGCCGTGGGGTGGCCGCCGTAGCCAGTGATCAGCCCGGGGCCCGAGGAGCAGTTGAAGTCGGCGTTCCAGGCCCACCCCAGGTAGCTGGTCGACTCGGAGTCCAGCCAGCGCATCAGCGGCCGGACGTAGCCGGAGGCGCAGTCGTTCTCGCCGATCTCCCCGGCGATGACCGGTACCTGCGCGATCACCGGGGCTACCTGGAACTTCCAGCAGGACCGCTGCGAGCACGTGTTGAAGTTGTAGGAGTGCCAGGACGCGGCCAGGTCGTGGTCGGGGTCGGACGGCTCGTGGGACAGCCATTGCCGCAGGTCGTTGGAGTACTCCTCGCCGCCGAGCATGAGCACGTTGGTGGCGCCGGTGGACCGGACCGCGTCGACCATGCTCTGCATGCCCGGCCACCTGGTAGGAGATGCCTGGGCAGGTGCCACCGTCCAGCCAGCAGTGCCAGCCACTGGCGGTGCTGCCGGTGGCACGGGACGCGTACGGCTCGTTGAACAGCTCGAAGATGACCGCGTCGTTGCCCTTGAACGTGTTCGCGACCGAGGTCCAGAAGCCGATCGCCTGCGCCGCGTCGGGCATCGGCTTCTGGCACACCGCCTGTGCCGACGAGCAGCCCGCGGACGGCCCGGTGTAGGCACCGTCGGTCCAGTGCAGGTCCAGGATCGCCACGATCCCATTGGCGTTCAGCAGGTGCACATACGCCTTGATCGCGTTCTGGTAGTTGGCGCCCGCGTAGGCCGGGTTGACGTAGGACTCACCGTTCCAGCAAGCCTCGTTGAGCGGCACCCGGACCGCGTTGACGTCCCACTTCAGCATCGCGGACACGGCCGCCTGGTGGTGTGACCCGTCGAAGATGCCGTTGCCCTGCACGCACATGTACTCGGTGCCGGACCGGTCCACCCCGTGCAGCACCACTCGCTGGCCGGTGGAGTCCACCAGTTCGTTGCCCGACACGTGCAACTGCGGCGCGGTCCCGCCCGGGGCAGCGGCGGCGGGGCGGGTGCCAGCCGGCCGTGCGGCGAGGCGCTGCCGGGCATGGCCCTGGCCGCGCCGGAAGCAGGACGGATGGCCGCCGTGGCGGCCGCGGTCGCCAGCGAGGCACCGGCGAGCATCGTCGCCGACACCACCGCTGCTGCACGGATTCCGGGGATCGACCGAGGGAGTCTCACGACGCATGCCTCCTGAAGGATCACGCCCGCCCGCCGGCGTGCATGACCCTACCGCCCGGCGGGCCGCCGCCGGAGGCGATTGCCGGCCCTCAGCCGCCGGCCGGGTCCGCTCAGCCGCCGGCCGGGTCCGCTCAGCTCAGGCCGACCGGCGGCTCAGCCACCGGCCGGGGCTCAGCCACCGGCCAGGGATTGGAGGTGTGTCTTCACGCCCGCGCCGTACCCGGTGGGGGTCCCGGTGTAGTCGGAGACCAGCCCCGGGCCCGAGGAGCAGTTGAAGTCGGCGTTCCAGGCCCAGGCCAGGTAGCTGGTGTGCTCGGAGTCCAGCCAGCTCATCAGCGGGGTGACGTAGCCGTCGGCGCAGTCGTTCTCGCCGATCTCCCCGGCGATGACCGGCACCTGCGCGATCACCGGAGCTACCTGGCTGGTCCAGCAGGACTGGCTGGAGCAGGTGTTGAAGTTGTAGGAGTGCCACGACACGGCCAGGTCGTGGTCGGGGTCGGTGGGCAGGACGGTCAGGATCGAGGGGTCACTCGTCGAGCCCGGCGTGCCCAGGTCGTTGGCGTACTCCTCGCCGCCGAGCATGATCACGTTGGTGGCGCCGGTGGACCGGACCGCATTGACCATGCTCTGCATCCCGGCCACCTGGTAGGAGATGCCAGCGCAGGTACCGCCGTTGAGCCAGCATTGCCACCCGCTCGTGGCACTCCCGGTGGCACGGGACGCGTACGGCTCGTTGAACAGGTCGAAGATGACCGCGTCGTTGCCCTTGAAGACCTGCGCCACCGAGGTCCAGAAGCCGATCGCCTGCGCCGCGTCGGGCATCGGCTTCTGGCACACCGCCTGCGCCGACGAGCAGCCCGCGGACGGCCCGGTGTAGGCACCGTCGGTCCAGTGCAGGTCCAGGATCGCGACCATGCCGTTGGAGTTGAGCAGACTGACATACGCCTTGATCGCGTTCTGGTAGTTGGCGCCCGCGTAGGCCGCGTTGACATAGGACTCGGCGTTCCAGCAGGCCTCGTTCAGCGGCACCCGGACCGCGTTGACGCCCCAGGACTTCATCGCCGAGATCGACGCCTGGTCGTTGGGGCCGTCGAAGATCCCGTTGCCCTGCACGCAGGCGTACTCCGTGCCGGACCGGTCCACGCCGTGCAGCACCACCTGCGCGCCGGTCGAGCTCAGCAGCTTGTTCCCGGACACGTGCAACTGCGGGGCGCTGCCGCCCCCGCCGGTGGAGGTGGGTGAGGGGCTGGGTGAGGGGCTGGGGGACGGGCTGGTGGGGGTGGGGCTCGGGGAGGGGCTGGTCGGGGTGGGGGTGGGTGAGGGGGAGCCGGTGCCGTTGCAGGTGCTGCCGTTGAGGGTGAAGGCGGCGGGGGCGGTGTTGGTGCCGGTGTAGGAGAAGTTGGCGCCGATGGAGGCCGAGCCGCCGGTGGCGAGGGTGCCGTTCCAGGAGGCGTTGGTGACGGTGATGTTTTCGCCGGACTGGGACCAGTTCCCTGACCACCCTTGGGCGATCTTCTGGTTGCCGGTGTAGGCGTAGCCGAGGGTCCAGGAGGTGATCGCCGGGCCGTTGTTGGTGATGTTGATCGCGACGGAGAACCCGGTCCCCCAGTCACTGTTCACCGTGTACGTCACCTGACACACCGACGCGGCCGCCGCGGGCGCCGCTTGCGCCGCAGGCACCGCCGCCCGGCCCGGTGCCGCGGTGGCGGCGCTGGCGGCGGCCGCCGCCAGACAGGCAGCGGCCAGTGCCGCCACCGCGGATACCACGGCGCCACGCCGCAGCCTTGGCCGCCCGGCGCGGGATGATCCGGCGTGCTGCCGCCCGGCACGCGACCGTCCGGCCCTGAAGGCCCTGGCCATGCCAGCACCCAGGCGTCTCATGACATGCACCTCCAGCGGGGATCCCGCCGTTATCCGGCGGGCGCCGTTATCCGGCGGGCGGGGAAGTAGGCCAGCGTGACCATAACTCCGCTTTTTGGCGCCGGTCAATTACGCCCGGCGGGAACCGGCTTTACTCAGCCAGCGAGCAGCCCAGACATGAAAAGAGAGCCGGTTAATTTCATGCGCCCCGGCCGGTCACCGGCCGCCGTACCGTGAAAGTTTCATGGCCACACGCCGCCGAGCATTCCCGGAGCCGTCCTGCTCTTGACGACGATGGGCCGCCGAGCCAATCTCTTCTGAGGTTTCCTCCCGGCCAGGAGCAGCTATGCACATTTCACGACGGATTGCCGCACTGGCTGCCGTGGCGGCCGCAGCGGGGACGCTGGCCAGTTGCTCGGGGCCCGGCCCGGCCTCCCCGCCCGGCTCGGCGGCCCAGGCCCCGCGGGGGCCGGTGGTCACCCTGCGGGTGGCGGTGTACGGCTCACCTGGGTACCGGCAGGCCGGCCTGTTCAGCACCTACGAGCGGCTGCATCCGGGCATCCGGATCGTGGCGGACGTCACCGGGACTGAAGCGGGCTACTGGCAGGCACTGCGCCAGCACCTGGCCACCGGCCGGGGCCTGGACGATCTCGTGGCCATCCCGCTGGCCCAGATGAGCGGGGCGGTGCACCGGTACCGGTCAAGCCTTGTTCCGCTGAGCACGCTGGGCGGGGTCGGCGGCGGCGTGAACACATTCGAGGACCAGTGGCCGTCCTGGGTCTGGAGGCCCGCATACCACGCTGGCCAGGCCTATGGCATCGGCGCGGAGACGGGCCCGCTGGCGCTGTGTTACCGGCCCCAGTTGCTGGCCGAGGCCGGCCTGCCATCCAGCCCGGCCCGCCTGGCCAGGGACTGGTCCACCTGGCCGGGTTTCCTGGCCTTCGGCCGGGAGTTCAAGCAGCGGATCCCGAAGGGGCCCGCCTTCATGGACTCCGTGACCAGCGTGTACGACGCGATGGTCAGCCAGGCCGCCCCGGCGGCGGCGTCCGGGCCTGCCGGTGACCCGGCCGTTCAGCGCGCCTGGGACAGCGCGGCCGGCGCGGCGAAGGACGGGCTGAGCGCCGCGCTCGCCCCGCAGACCCGTGCCTGGGACGCAGGGGTGACCCGGCTCTCGTTCGCCACCACCGTGTGCCCGCCGTGGCTGCTCGGCCCGATCCAGCGGCTGTCCGGCCGCCACGGCGCGGGGACCTGGGCGGTCACCGCCGTGCCTGGCGGGACCGGCGACTGGGGCGGGTTCTACCTGGCGATCCCCCGGGCCAGCGCGCACCAGCAGGATGCCTACCAGCTTGCCGTCTACCTGTCCGGGCAGCAGGCCGGGCCCGCCCTCGCGCAGACCGGCGCATTCCCGGCCAGCTCGCCCGCCATCAACGCGGCCGGCGCCGTCGCTAACCCCTACTTCGGCGGCTCCCCCACCGGCCGTGTCTTCGCCCTCTCCGCGACCCGCATGCCCGCCACCGGCACGCCCGACCCCACCGCCACCGCGCTCGCCCCCCTGGTCACCGCCGCCCTCGCCCAGGTCCAGTCCGGCGCCCTCACCCCCGCCCGCGCCTGGTCCCGCCTCCTCCGCCAGTCCGCCCACGGCTAACAGGACCCACCACGGTCAACAGGACCCACCACGGTCAACACCACCCGTCCGCACCCACACCCGCCCGGAGCCACTTTCTGGCGGGAACCAGCCGCGCTCCATGTCTGTATGAAACGTTCACGACGCACCCCGGCTAATGATTCACCGTCCGCGCAGTTATCCTGGCCTTTCTTCAATCCCGCGACCCTGGCCGCTCCCCGGGAAAGCGCTTCCCTTCCCTCCTATCACCGGGCTTTTTAGGCTGCGCCTGAGCACACGGGCATGACCCGCGCCAGCAAGGAGGATGTGAATGCGCGTATTAATGAAGCGGTCACCGAGGCGGTCGGCCGCCGTCTGGGCCGCGGCCTGCTCGCTGGCGGCGGGAACCCTCGTGGCCGCCGGTGTCATGGGCGCCTCGGCCGCGACTGGCGCTCCCGCCACGGCGGCGGTGCCTGCGGCGCAAGCGGCGCCCGCGGCGGCCACATCGGTGTGTCAGGTGACGTACACGGTGAACAGTGACTGGGGGACCGGGTTCTCCGTCGCGATCAACATCACCAACAACGGCCCGGCGATCACCTCCTGGACCCTCGGCTACGCCTACACCGGCAACCAGAAGATCGCCCAAGGGTGGTCAGGGAACTGGTCCCAGTCCGGCGAAAACATCACCGTCACCAACGCCTCCTGGAACGGCACCCTCGCCACCGGCGGCTCGGCCTCCATCGGCGCCAACTTCTCCTACACCGGCACCAACACCGCCCCCGCCGCCTTCACCCTCAACGGCAGCACCTGCAACGGCACCGGCTCCCCCTCACCCACCCCCACCCCGACCAGCCCCTCCCCGAGCCCCACCCCCACCAGCCCGTCCCCCAGCCCGTCACCCAGCCCCTCACCCACCTCCACCGGCGGGGGCGGTTCCGGCACGCCGATGGTGTCCATCACCAGCCCAACGGCCGGCCAGATCTTCAAGCCGGGCTCCACGGTGACGCTCCAGGCCAGTCCGGTGACAGGCGCGGGAACGATCACCTCGGTCACCTTCTACGACAGCACCGCGGCGTCGAACAACAACGTGATCGGCACGGCCACATCGAGCCCGTGGTCGGTGCAGTGGGCCAACGTCCCGGCCGGCAGTTATTCGCTGACCGCGGTGGCGAGCAACGGCAGCGAGAGCCTCACCTCGTACCCGGTCGCGATCACCGTGGAGGCGGCCACCGTGGTGGTCAACCCCGCGAACGTCGCCGTGCAGCAGGGCAAGAGCACCACGTTCGGCGTGGCCCTGTCCGCGCAGCCCGCATCGAGCGTCACGGTCACGGTCGCGCAGAACTCTGGCGGGGACCCCGACCTGTCGGTCTCCTCCGGCGGCACGCTCACGTTCACCACGTCCAACTGGAGCGTGCCCCAGGCGGTCACGGTCGCCTCGGGCACGACCGGTGCCGACGGCGGCAGCCAGGGCACCTTCAGCGCCAGCGCCACCGGCTACAACACCGGCACGGTGACCGTCACCGAGGCCCTGGCGGCCGGCTCCCAGTCCGGCTACGACCAGTGGTTCCTCAACCTCTACGACACGATCATGAACCCGGTGAACGGCTACTTCAGCCCCAAGGGCATCCCGTACCACTCGGTCGAGACGCTGATCGTCGAGGCGCCCGACTACGGGCACGAGACCACGTCCGAGACCTACAGCTATTACCTGTGGCTGACCGCCGACTACGGCCGGGTGACCGGCAACTGGACGCCGTTCAACAACGCCTGGGCGAACATGCAGCAGTACATGATCCCCAATGACGCCAACCAGCCCGGGCAGTGCACCTACAACGCCTCCTCCCCCGCCCAGTACGGCCCGGAGGAAGCGGTCCCCAGCGACTACCCCGTCGCACTCAACTCCTCGGTGCCGGTGGGCTCGGACCCGCTGTTCGCCGAGCTCAAGTCCACCTACGGCAACTGTGACATGTACCAGCCGATGTGGATCATGGACACCGACAACAGATACGGCTTCGGCCAGCAGGAGGACGGGTCCTCCACGCCGAGCTGGGTCAACAGCTACCAGCGCGGCCCGGAAGAGTCGGTGTGGGACACGATCCCGCAGCCTGACTGGGACACCTTCAAGTACGGCGGCCCGAACGGCTTCCTCGACCTGTTCAACAACGGCGGCGGCAGCTTCGCCCAGCAGTACAAGTACACCGACGCACCGGACGCCGACGCGCGCATGGTGCAGGCGGCGTACTGGGCGGACACCTACGCCAAGGCGCAGGGCAAACAGTCACAGATCGCCACCACGCTCGCCGACGCCGCCAAGCTCGGTGACTTCCTGCGGTACTCGATGTTCGACAAGTACTTCAAGCAGATCAGCGCGAACTGCAGCCAGCAGGGCTCGGTCGCCTGCCCGGCGGGCACCAGCAAGGCCAACGAGGACACCTACCTGCTGTCCTGGTACGACGCCTGGGGCGGCGCCACGAACGGCGCCTGGTCGTGGCGGATCAGCGGCACCACGATCCACGAGGGCTACCAGAACCCGCTGGCGGCCTACGCGCTGTCCACCGACTCCGACCTGATCCCGCTGTCCCCCACCGCCAAGGGTGACTGGGCGACCAGCCTGATCACCCAGCTCAACATGTACAAGTGGCTGCAGTCCGCGGAGGGCGGGATCGCCGGTGGCATCGAGAACAACTGGGGCGGCAACTACGGCGACGCCGGCAAGCCCCCCACAGGGGACCCGACGTTCGACGGCATGTACTACGACCCCCAGCCGGAGTACCACAACCCGCCGTCCAACCAGTGGTTCGGCTACCAGACCTGGCCCATGGAACGCCTCGCCGAGTACTACTACGTCACCGGCAACACCGAAGCCCAGTCGGTCCTGGCCAAGTGGGTCTCCTGGGCCGAATCGGTGACCACCGTCAACACCAGCGCCGGCACCTTCTGCCTGCCCGGCACGCTCACCTGGAGCGGCCAGCCCGACGAGAGCTGGACCACCGGCACCTCGAACTCCTCCGCACCCCCGGCCAACGCCGGGCTGCACGTGAGCGTCACCGGCTGCTCCGAGGACCTCGGCGTGGCCACCTCGCTGGCCAAGATCTACGAGTACTACGCCGCCAAGTCCGGCGACACCACCGCGGAAACCGACGCCCAGAACATCCTGGACGTCATCCACAAGAACTTCGCCGACCCCCTGGGCTACTCCGCCCCCGAGACCAGGACCGACTACAAGAACTTCACCTCCCCCTACAACACCACCAACTTCGAAGGGGTGTTCATCCCGTCCAACTGGACCGGCAAGTACCCCGGTGGCATCCCGCTCAGTTCGTCCACCAACACGTTCCTGTCGATCCGGCCCTGGTACATCGGTGACCCGCAGTGGTCCAAGGTCCAGGCCTACCTGAACGGCGGGTCGGCACCCACCTTCAACTACCACCGCTTCTGGGCGGAGGCAGACATCGCGACGGCGTTCGAGTCGTTCGCGAACCTGTTCCCGACCGTGCAGCCGCCCTCCGGCTCCTGACCGGTCACCGACGACAGGTTCCGGCCGGTCCCCGGGCACCCTGGGGACCGGCCGGCCTGCCATCCCGCTCAAGGAGGCACGCCGCGCATGTCACGAACAGCCTGGGCCGCCGCAGCCGTCTTGTGCCTCGCCTCCGCGGTCACCGCTTGCGGTCCTGCGCCCAGCACTACGCTCCCCGTGGTGACCGGCGCCTTCGGCGCGGACCCACTGATCAGCCTGCCTGCCAAGAAGCCGCCCGGCGGGCTCGTGGTCCGCACGCTGAGCGAGGGCCCGGGGCCGGTGGTGCGCCCAGGTGACTACGTGCTTTTCGACGTGGCGGCGAAGGTGTGGGCCGGGGACCGGCTGGTGCTTGACACCTTTGCCAACCACCAGCCGCAGGGGCTGCCGCTGCCCGCCGGGCTGCCGGCCTGGCGGCACCTGGCCGGCCAGCGGGTCGGCAGCCGCGTGCTGGAGGTCGTGCCGCCCAGGGATGGCTTCGGCCGCCGGGGCAACGCCTCGGTCAACGTCACCGGGACCGACACGCTCGTGTTCGTCTTCGACATACTGGCCGCCGTGCCCACGGCTGGCCACGCCAGCGGCACCGCCGCGGGCTACCGCCCGGGAACGGGGCTCCCCCAGGTCACGATGTCGGCCCACGGCCCGGTGGTCACCGTGCCGCCCCGCATGGCGCCGCCGAAAACCCTGGTCACCAGGATGCTGATCGCCGGGCACGGCCCGCGCCTGGTCCCCGGCGAGACCGTGGTCACACAGTTCACCGGAGCCCTGTGGCGTACCGGGGCGGTGTTCGACTCGTCCTGGCAGCACGGCGACCCGCAGTCCTTCGTGCTGGGCTCCGGCCAGGTCATCGCGGGCTGGAACCAGGGGCTGGCCGGGCAGCGCGTCGGCAGCCGGGTGCTGCTGGTGGTCCCGCCCGGGCTCGGCTACGGGAAGGCGGGCAACCCGCCGGCGATCACCGGCAAGGACACCCTCATCTTCGTGGTGGACATCCTCGCCGCCACCCACGGCTAACCCCGGACGCCGGGCCGCCGGCGATCACCGGCAAGGACACCGCATCTCATGGCAGACATCCTCGCCGCCACCCACGGCTGCCCCGGGACGCCAGGCCGCCGTGGCGCGCTGGTTCGCAAGGTGGCCACGCCTGGACCAGCGGGAGCCGTGTCACCGGCGGCACCAGCTAGCCGGGGCGGTCGTAATGCACCATGAAAGTTTCATGAGATGGTTTTGCGCAGCCCAGGGCGCCATTGCCGGACCTGAAACTTTCACGTGCCCGGTGGCCTGGTGCGCGCGGGCCGTGGCCACAACATCGCAGGCCGGGCGCAGGTTCGCGGAAGCCCTTGACAGAGCGGTCGAGATGACCGGAATATTCAACAGAGAGTTGCAGGACCGTAACGCACCCGAAACATCGCGCTGGTGCGCGTCACTGAGAAGCAGTGCGCCACTTGGGGAATTGGCCTGCGGGCCAATCGGCCGGGCACCGAAGATGGCTGGCAAGGAGGCTGGGGTGTCGGGCACGGACACGAAGTTACGACCCAGACTGGCCGATGTCGCCGAGCAGGCCGGGGTATCGCCGGCCACCGCGTCGCGCGTACTCACCGGTTCCGCGCGGGTACGGCCGGAGACCCGCCGTGAGGTCGAAGAGGCGATAGCGCGCCTCGGTTATGTGCGCAACCGGGCGCCGCGCTCGTCGGCGCCGCGGCGGACCGGATCGATTGCGTTCGTCGTATGCGAGGACAACTCGCGCGTCTTTTCTGAGCCATTCTTTCCGCTTATGCTCAGGAGTATCAGCCGGGAGCTTTCCGCGCGCGGAATTCAGCTCGTCCTGCTTATGGCGCACTCGCCGCGCGATTACCAGATAGCATCTCGTTATCTGCGCAGCGGTCATGTGGACGGTGCCGTACTGGTCAGTATGCACGGCAAAAGGCCGTTGGATTTGCACAGCCTCGGGGTGCCCGTGGTGCTGGCTGGCCGGCCGTTCGGCAACGACGACGACCTGTCTTATGTGGACGCCGACAACGTCGGCGGCGCGCGGATGGCCGTGCGGTATCTGCTCAAGCACGGCCGCAGCACGGTGGCCACGGTGGCCGGCCCGCCCGATATGTCCCCCGGCGTGGACCGGCTTCGCGGATACCGGATGACCATGGCCGATGCCGGGCTGAGCGATTCCGGGCTGATCGTGTTCGGCGACTTCGGCCGCGTCTCCGCCGAGCACGCCGTATACCGCCTGCTAGACCGCAGGCCCGGGCTGGACGCGGTGTTCGTCGCCTCGGACCTGATGGCGGCGGGCGCGCTGCGGGCATTGCGGCGCAGCGGCCGCCGGGTCCCCGAGGACGTGGCCGTGATCGGCTTCGAGGACTCGCCGCTGGCCCGGCACACGGACCCGAAGCTGACCACCGTGCGCCAGCCGGTGGAGGCCATGGGCGAGCGGCTGGCAAGCGAACTGCTCGCGCTGATCGGGCGGGCCGGCCAGGACCCCGTGCACGTAGTGCTCGACACCGAACTTGTGATCCGCGAATCCGCGTAATCGCCTAGTTCATTGCGGTGAGGAATCCCAGCTCATTGCCGTGATTATCGGGTGATATCCGGGAAGCGCTGGATTGATCCCGGTTTGCCGTGTCATGATTTCCCCGCGGCGAGGGGGAGACGTGTGCATGGTGCCCGTCGGGCGTTCATGAGACGCGGCCCGGGGCTCCCTCTTTTCGGTGGGCTAGCCGAAGCGAAGGGGAAAATGTGAAAGTAACACGCTTGCGAGCCATGATCGGTGGCGCCTCGGTACTCGGGATCGGAGTGCTTCTGACGCTGCCCGCGGCACTGCCAGCAGCGGCATCGGCAGGACCGCACGTCAAGACGTTCCGGCCCGGGCACGCGCTGTACGACGTGGGTGTGCACCCGCGGATCACGGCGGCCCAGGCCCGGGCGTCCGAGCTTGCCGGGACGACCGTGCCCGAGTACACGGCCACCCAGAAGGTCGGCACCAAGAGCTTCACCTACACGATCGTGGGCAAGAACCCCGCGATCAAGGTGACTAATGCGTCGACCACGGTCAATGCCGAGATCGTGCCGTTGATCATGAAGTTCTCGAACGGCGACACCTGGGACCCGACCAAGGTCGACAGCTGTGACTCCGGCGCGAGCGCGCTCACCCGGACGCAGAACTCGCCGATCGTCAAGCCCCAGGCCCACTCGTTCGGCGGCACCTCGGTCGGCAACGTGCAGGTGACCAACGCCTTCCAGCGCGCCGAGTTCTGGAAGGACGCTCAGGCCAGCGGGATCAACCCGAGCTACGGTGTCAAGCTAGCGTTCAAGACGCTCAGTCCGGTCACCATCAACGTGCCGAACGCCGACGCGGCCTTCTTCAGTGGAACCGGCTGTGGTAACAACCTGCTCGGCGCGGCCGAGATCAACTGGCTGGACAACCACCTCCAGACGGTCGTGATCCCGTCGCTGCAAAGCAAGGGTGTCGGGACGACGACGTTCCCGATCTTCCTGCTGCACAACTTCGTGGAGTACATCACCACCACGGGCAACTGCTGCGTGCTGGGCTACCACAACAGCTTCAACACCTCCGCGGGCGCGCAGACCTACGGCCTGTCGATGTACGACAACTCCGGCGAATTCGCCGGCTCGTCGGACATCTCCGCGCTCTCCCACGAGGTGGCCGAGTGGCAGAACGACCCCGACACCGTCAACCCGACCCCGGCGTGGGGCCACATCGGCCAGGTCAGCGGCTGCCAGTCCAACCTGGAGGTGGGCGACCCGCTGTCCGGCACGACCTTCAATGACGCGCTGGGCGGCTTCACCTACCACCCGCAGGAACTGGCCTTCTTCTCGTGGTTCTACCACCAGAAGCCGAGCCTCGGCGTGAACGGCTGGTACTCCGACCAGGGCACCTTCACGACCCCCGCGGCGGCCTGCACCTGATCACCGGATAGCGGTACCGCAACTTCATAGATCCGCCCGGAGGGAGCCGTAACAAGCCCGCCCCCTCCGGGCGGATTCATGTCCGGCGCCACCAGATCCGCGGTGCCGCCGGGCAAGACGCCCGTCCTGTGGCGCCGAATAGAAGGTATGCGGACCAAGCCGGGCGCGGGGTATCGCCTGCGCCTTGCGGCCCGGTTCGCCGCCCATATCCGGGAACAGGAGGCATCCATGGAATCTGACGGCGCAGGAGGCCAGGCATGAACCCGAAGCGGGCGGGGCGAGTCCTCGCGGCGCTGGCGGCGGTGTGCGGGGCCGGGCTGGGGAGCACCTGGGCCGCGGCGGCGTCGCAGCCGGTGGCGTGGGGAACGACGAGCAGCGCCCCGGCGGGCGCCCGGGGGCAGTTGCTCGGCGTGGCTGCGGCGTCCTCGGCCGATGTGCTCGCCGTCGGCGGGTACAACCCCGGGCAGCCGCCGACGGCGGTGCTGACCAGGCCGTACGCGGAGCACTGGAATGGCAGCGGGTGGAGTGCTACCCACGTGCCGCTGGGGACGGTGTACCCGTCCGGTCAGGCTGCCCAGCTCAACGGCGTGACCGAGGTCGCCCCTGGCGACGGCTGGGCGGTCGGCACGGTCTCTGACCCCTCGTCGCTGGCCAGCCGGACACTCGCCTACCACTGGGACGGAACGGCCTGGACGCGCAGCCCGACACCGGACCCCGCGGGCCCGTCGCAGACCAACCAGCTCGGCGCCGTCGCCGCCCGGGCCGCGAATGACGTGTGGGCCGTCGGCGGCGATGACTACCCGGCGGTGTCGCTGGTGCTGCACTGGAACGGCAGCGCCTGGCGGCGGGTGAGCGTTCCCGATATCGGCTCACTGGACGCCGTCACCGCCGCACCGGGGCGCGTCTGGGTCGCAGGCGGCGACCAGGTGGACCAGTTCGACGGGACGGCCTGGACCACGCTGCCGGTCCTGCGGTCCGCTCCAATCGTCACGGGCCTGGCCGACACAGCCGCCGGGCTGTGGGCGGTGGGATACGTGGCTACCTCCTGCGGGGAATCGGTCTGCACCACCTCGTACGCGGCGTTGTGGAACGGCACGACCTGGACCGTGGCACCGGCCGGTGGCGGTACCGGTCTGTCCGGGGTGGCCGCCGCGGGATCGCAGGTGCTGGCCGCCTCCGGGCCCGGGGTGGTGCGGCTGAGCCTCACCGGCGCCTCCGCGCAGGTCACCCCAGCGGTCAATCCGCTGCAGCTGACCGCGATCGCCGCCGACCCGGCCGGGAACCCGTGGGCGGCCGGCTGGACGGCGGCCCAGGGAACGGTCAAGCCGGCCATCATCAACGCGCCCGGCATCGGGCAGGGCGGCATCTCCGTGACCACCGGCGCCTCGGCTGCCACGGTCACCTGGACAGGCCCGGCGAACGGCGCGGGTGCGACCGATCAGAGCGGCCGGTTCGCCGTCGGCGGGCTGCCCGACGGCAGCTACACCGTCACCGCCAGCCTGCCCGGCTGCCAGCCCGGCGTGGCAACCGCCAAGGTCACCGCCGGACACGTCAGCGCCGTCAACGCGCACATCACCTGCCCGCCGTGATCCGGAGCCCGCGCCCGGACCCGGCCTTCCCGGGACAGCCACGCCGTCCCGGCCACTCCAGCAACGTGATCATGGCAATCTGGCCCCTCCGCCTCCGGTTCTCCCATGATCATGGCCAGCTCCCGCGATCTACCAGCGTGAATGTGGCGTTTCGGATTTGGCGCGCCATTCCTTTGTGACACTCCGCCATGATCATGGCCGCCTGGTTTCCTGTCTTGTCATCCGGGCGTGGCAGAGTGTTAGCGAGCTCGTTATTTGGTGATGTTGCGGCAGTGCTCCGTGAGCACGGTTCGGCACCTTGATGAGCACTGCTGCTCCTGTCGCCGTCCGTGACTGAGTCTTGGTCGGCGGTCACCGCAACGTGCACAGTCGCGGTGTCACGGACTGCCGGGGGACGGCTATGACGGTCGCCTGTTGTGATGAACGGCATAACACCGACCATGCGCTATCCGTTCGTTCGGTGCGGATTCACGCATGTCGCCTGAGCTCGCGTGCGGCATCCAGATAGGTTGATCGGTTCGCCGGGGCTTGCCGTGTCCTGGCTGTGCGTTACTTGACCGCGGAAGTGGGGGCGAGATGCAGCAGGTCCCCGGCGGTGAAGTCGACCACCCACAGCCCACTCGGGGCGGCGGTGATGTAGGTGGGCGATGTCCCGGCTGGGATCGCCGTGCCGATGATCTGGTTCGATGCCGGGTCGATGCGGATGAGCGTGCCGGGCGGTTCTGCCGATACCCAGGCCGAGCCTGCCCAGAAGGTGACACGCACGGCGTTCTTCAGCGAGCGGATGGTCGCGGTCACCCTGCCGGCCGCGGGATCCACGCGGTGGACCCCGCCGTAGTTGCCCGTCCCCCACAGTGACCCAGCGCCGGCGGCGGTGACGTCTGGGATGTTCACCAGAGTGCGGGTCATGGTACCGGTCGCCGGGTTGATGCGGCTTACCGACCCGTTGCTGTCTCCGTTGGTGACCCACAGCGCGCCAAAGGCAGCGACCATCCAGCCGCCGCCGGTGCCGACCCGGATGGGCGGGCCGCTGACGTGGTTGGTCCGCGGGTCGATGCGGAACACCACAGCCGGGCCCGCCCTGGGCTCATCCACCCAGACCCGGCCGTAGGCGACCGTGACAACGACGGGAGTGGGCGGGAGGCGGATGAAGGACGCGACACGGTTGCGGCGCGGATCGATCCGGTAAACGCCGAACCGGCCACGGTCGCGGCCGGTCACCCAGACCGCGCCGGCACCCGTGGCGATGCGGCTCTGCTTGAGGCCGATGCCCGGGACGGCAATGGTGGTCACGATCTGGGCGGTCACCGGGTCGACCCGGTAGATCACGCCCTCGCCGGTGACCCAGATGGCCCCGAACCCGGCCACCGGGAAGGTTCCCCCGTGGCTGAGGTGGGTGCGGCTTACAACGGCGAGCGGCGGCGCGGGCTGTGGTCGCGGATGGCTGGCGGCCGGGCCCGGAATCGCGTGCCATAGGTAGGGCGCTGCGATGGCCGCAGCGGCGATAACTGCCATGAACACCGCCGCGATCCCGCTGCGCCGCCACGTTCGCCGGCGGAGCCGCCCCTCGATCTGCGGCCACGCGCCGGGAGATAGCTTGTGCCCGGCGGCCTCCCGCTCCAGGGCCAGCCGCAGGCGTGCCGCGATCTGATCGTGTTCCATTTACGCACCACCTTGATCGTGCTTTGGCTGAGGCGCCGGGACTGTTCCGGGGTCGGCGAGCAGCCGCTCCAGCCGGCGTAGGGCCTTGGCGGTCTGGCTCTTTACCGTGCCCACCGACACCCCCAGCGCCGCCGCCGTGTCGGCCTCAGAGAGATCCAGGTAGAAACGCAACACGACGCAGGCGCGCTTGCCCGCGGGCAAACACGCGAGCGCACGCAGCACGTCGATGGCTTCGCCCGGATCAGCTGACCGCAGGTCCCCGGCGCCGCGCCAGCGCCAGGCCCGGCGCTCCAGCAACCTGCGGCGCAGGCTCCTGCGTGCGAGATTGACCACACTGGTGCGCAAGTAAGCCGGGGCAGACCGCGGATCGCGGATGTTGCCCCAGCTGTGCCATGCGCGGACAAACGCCTCCTGGGCGAGTTCCTCAGCCAGGCCCCAGTCATTGGTCAGCGCAAAGGCCAGCCGCACAAGCTCGGCGTAATGGCGCTCATACAGCAGCACCACGGCCTCACGGCGTGAAGGGCGACCCATGCCAGTAAGATCCCCGGGCCACGCAGAAGGTTGCCGCACGCTGCCCGCATTCCAAATTCGTCATAGCCAGCACCCACGATCACCCCCTCCACGAGGCCCAGGACGAGGCAAGAGAGTCACGGCCAGGCACCAGCCAGCGGGCCAGAAGACGTCACCGGCTGGGTCACCGTGCCCGCGGGCGAAGGTCGGCGCGTACCAGCCTGGCTGTCACAGGTCAGCGGTCCATTCGATGACCAGCCGGGCCTGGCCGACACGGTCTGGGTTTTGGGATTTATTACGCCACCCCCCACGTGCGGTAGTCCCGTGATCATGGCTGGCTCCCGGGATCTACCAGCGTGAACGTGGCGTTTCGGATTTGGCGCGCCATGCCCTGGGGACACTCCGCCGTGATCATGGCCGACTGGTTTCCTGCCTTGCCATGCGGGCGTGGCAGGCACCGGCCCGGCTATGCCCGATGACTGGGGTCCGCCCTGGGCCTGCTCTCTAAACCGGGGCCGGGGTTTCCCACGTTGTCCAGATGATGCCGGCATCATCGGCGGCGGGCTGGTTGCGCATCATGCGGTGCAGTGCGCCGGTATCGATTTCTTCCATGAGCCAGATCATCTCGTGGCCTTCCGCGAAGGGCTCCAAGAGGAACCGGTGACCGAAACGGGCCCTGGGGAATTCCTGGTGGGAGGCGTCTTCGACATCGGCGCGCTGCTGTTCCAGTTCCGGGTCGCTGTTGGGGTTCCCCCAGGCGGTCCAGATGATGCCGGCCCTGTCGGGGAGAGGCGGGTTGTCTATTATCTGGTGCAAGACGTCGGCCTCGAGCTGTTCGATGAGCCGGGCGGTCTGGCGGTGCCCGCCAGAGGGCTCTGACTCGAACCGGTGGCCGAAACGGGCGCGGGGGAAGTCCTCGTGGGAGAACTCGGCCGCGACGCGCCGCCCCGGGCTGCGCCCGATGATGATCACTTCGGTGTCCGTGCCCCGGTCGAAGTAGGTGTCGGGCCGCCGGGGCGGGAGCGGGTCGCCGGGCTGGGCGCCGTCGCGGACTGCCTGGATGGTCGCCTGGTCGAGCCATGTCCGCCTGCCCTGGGCGAGGGCCTTGCGGGCTTCTGCGCAGGCGCGCTCGGTCAGGACCGGCTACGGGCCGACGGGGGGGCGGCCGACCTTCTCCGGCTGGGTGTGATTCCTCGTGGCCATGCCGCACGCCACGTCGGGCGGCTGTGCGGCTGCTGTTGGGGTTGTATGGTCGTCTGCCCAGGTCGACTATCTGTCCTAGATTGATCAGGTCGCCGGGTGTGAGGAGCGGCGAGTGCGGCACGCGGGGCGGTGGCAGAGTCCGGCATCGGGCAGGGCGCCACGTTGGTGGCGGACCCGGCGGGGTCGCGTGCTCTGGCCGTTCGCGATTGGCCTGGCGTTCTGTGCGCTGGGGCTGTGGCAGGCCTGACGTACCGGCATAATCAGGCGGCCTTCCGTGCCCATGCGGTGCCTGCCAGGGCTGTTATCGACCAGATCTATGCCAGTGCCCCTTCGCAGAACTACGACGCGCCCACATTTAGCCAGTACGCGCTTGTTCACTTTCAGGTGCAAGGACGGACCGCGCATGCGCGAGTTCTGTTGGCAGACAATTGCAGAGGGACGTGCATCCCCGAATATCGCGTTGGGCAAGTACTTACCGTCGAGTACAGCCCCGAGAATCTGAGCTATGCTCGGCTGCCTTACCGGGCCAGCGGGATCTCACCCGACTTCCTGTACGCCCTCCTGGCGTTCGGGCTCATGGCAGTCATGTTCCTCGCTGCAGCGGTCATCAACATGGTGACTGCGTGAACCCCTGGCTGCACTGGCGTTCGTGGGCCCCGGCGGGGCCCGTTACGTCCGGTCGAGGGTCAACCGAGGGACCACCGTGCGCCCGCGGTTGCTTGTCCGTCGCGGCCGGCGGCGGTGGGTCAGTCGGCTACGGCGGAGACTGGCGACAGGCAGGCGGGGGCGGGCGGGAGGATCGCCATGGGCTGGAGGCTGATTCTTCGTGGCCGTGGCGTGTGGGCGGGCTTTGCTGCCTGCCGCTTGTGTGCCTGGCCCGGATGGCGCTAGTGCTGAGGAGGCGGGCTCAAAAACGGTCTGTGACAGGTCGACGGTCCACTCGATGACCCAGGCGGGTGGCCTGGTCGGGTGGGCCGGGGTTTCGGATTTATCATCACATCCCCCAGCGTGCCGGCTCCTGCGGGCTACCGGTAGCTGGTGGCGGCAAGCAGGGCGGTTTCAACGACTGAAGTGAGGTCTTCCCCCGGATGGAGGGTTGGTGGCCCCCAATTGGAGTTGGTGACTACCACCACAGGGATCGTGCCCGCGATGATGCCGAAGAAGGTATGAAGCGCCGCTGAGCCATCGGAGGAGTCGCCTCCCTTGCCGACGTAGCTGGCTGTGCCGGTGATGGAGCAGTCCCAACCCAGACAGTTGCTGTCCATCTGCTGACGTTGGCTGCTGGAGAGCAGGCTGCCGTGGATGAGGCCCTGGAGTACCCGGAGCATGCTGGCCGGTGTGATAAACCAGGCGCCCCCCGAGCATCCTGATGGCCCTACCGGGGCCGGTCTGCCCGGCCCGGTCGCGGCGCCGGGCGGCGGGTACATGAGCATGGCATCGCGGACTGGCCCGCACGTGGCGTCCGTGACGTGCACCGGATCGAATACCTGGTGCTGAACATAGCTGATGAAAAAGCGGGTCGCGGCTGGGCCCTGGTCACGGGCCCCCTCCATGAAGGGCAGCATGTCCCGGAAGATGGTGAAGTTGATGTTGTTATAGTCCGCCGCTTGCTTGTCGGCTTGCCGGATGCCGTGCCTGATCTGTTCCCTCGCCGCATTATCGGTCACGAAGACCCGGCCGCTGTTGAGGCGGAATCCCGCCCGGTGGGTCAGCAGCTCACCGAAGGTGATGGTGCCCACTCCCGGGCCTTTGACCCAATCGGGGGGCAGGAACGGTACGATCCGGCTGTCGATGCTGAGATGGTGCCGGGCCAGCGACTTCAGCACGGCAATCGTGGTGAACATCTTGCCGACACTGGCGACATTCACCATGACATCCGGGCCCATGGCGAGCTGCGGCGGGTCTTCGGCCGTTCGAGCAAGGCCGGCGGCAAAGACCCGCGACTTGCCAATGAGCGCAACGTAGCCGACGACGTTCCCCTTGAGCTGGGTATTGATGCTGTGCGCCAGCCGGCTCAGCGAAACGCACGCACTGCGAACACAAACCCTATCGGCGGAACCCGGCGGCCCGGCTGCCGCCAGGCCCCCCGCGTGCGGCCCGGCGCTGCAGCCCGACACGCACGCCGCGGCCAGTGCCACTACCCCCAACGCACCTACCCAGATCCGGCTGATCACCCGGGAACCTCCCCGCTCCCCACAGCTTCACAAAGGTACGAAGCCAGTCCCTCTCCGGCGCGGGGGTCCCGTTCCACCAAGCCTCCGCAGAGCCTGGCCCCAAGGAACGGCCACGTGTGGGATACCTACCCAAGCATTCCGTAACACATACGGGCGGTCCCCACCTGGCGGCACCACCGGGCACACCCGTGACCCCCTACATCGGTCTCGCGGCCCCGCACTCACGCTCAGGCTGAACGCCGCAGGACCCCTCACGGGTACTCACGGCCGGTGCCGCGGAACTGCCGCCCCAGCGCGAGTGGAGACGTCGCCACCATCACCGCGTACCCCGCCACTCGACGATCAGGCGTCGGCCCTGGTCGGATGGGCCAGGGTTTTCGGATTTGTCCTGCCACCCCCCCCGATACCGGCTCCCATGATCTTGGCGCTGGCCGAGACGGGCGCCGGGGCTCATGCTATGGCTGGCAGCATTGTGAGTGCCGGAACAGCGACTGGCCTTGGCCCATTGGTGGTAGCTGGCACGGCGACCACATTCTCACGGGTGTCACGCCACAGGTTTCGCCTGCTACGGAAACTGACACCGAATAAGTCCGGCGCCATCTGTGAGCTTGTGGACGTGATGGCTACTTGGCCTCGGCGAGCAGCTGTGAGGGCGCTTGGAACCCCTCGGTATACCACCCGACCGCAGTGCAACTGCGGGTCGAGGGACACGAAACCGCGTTCAGGTAGTTGAAATAGGAGCCGGGTGGCCGTTGGGTGTACTGGATGGCCCAGGTGCTGCCGTTCCAGTGCTCGGCTAGCGGCCGGGTACCCCCGGAGGCATTGACATACCCGACCGCAGTGCATTTGTGGGCCGTGGCGCACGAGACCCTATTCAGCGCGCTGTTGGCCCGACCAGCTGGGCTGGGGGTGGCCTGCACCGACCAGGTGCTGCCGTTCCAGTACTCGGCCACAGTAAGCGCGGTCCGGCTGCTGTTGGTGTACTGGCCGACCGCGGTGCAGCTGGTCGGCGAGGGGCAGGAGACACCATGCAGGCTGCTGGCCGCGGCGGCCGGGCTCGGAGTGGCCTGGACCGACCACCTACTGCTGCCGTCCCAATGCTCGGCGAGCATCACCGCGGCCGCTGGTCCGCCGGTGTCGTACCACCCGACCGCAGTGCAACTTCTGGCCCGGGCACACGAGATCCCTACCAGGGTGCTGAAATTCGTCGCACCGGGGGGCTTGGGGGTGGCCTGCACCCACCACTTGCTGCCGTTCCAGTGTTCAGCCAGCGTAAACCCGGCATCACTGCTGTCAAGGTACTGCCCGACCGCGGTGCAGCTAGTCGGTGAGGCGCATGAGACGTCGTACAGGGAACTCACGGTCGCGCCGGCCGGGTTAGGGGTGTCCTGGATCGACCATGTGCTGCCGTTCCAGTGTTCGGCCAGGGTAAACCCAGCTCCGCTGCTGGTTAGGTACTCCCCTACCGCAGTGCAGCTGGTGGGTGAGGTGCATGACACCTGTTGCAGCGCGCTGCTAGTCGCGGCGACCGGGTTGGGGGTGTGCTGGATGGCCCATGTGCTGCCGTTCCAGTACTCGGCCAGCGTCACCCCGATCCCCGCGGAGTTGACGTAAGACCCGACCGCGACGCAACTGACAGACGAGGCGCACGAGACTCCATACAGCACGTTGTTGCTGTTAGGCGAGCTGGGAGGGCTGGGCATGGCCTGGATCAGCCAGCCGGTACCCGCGCTCGCCGCCCCAGCAGACCATATGACCAGGGCCACCGCCGTGACCACGAACGTCAAACCTCGCCACATGATCCGCTCCCTCCGGCCCGGCGGCATCCGGCGCCCTGCCTTTGACCCGGCCAGATCCCTGCCGCACGCTAACCCGTCGTGAAGACTCCGACCCTGCTCTCGTTAGACGCCAGGCATGGCCGCGGAGATTACCGGTTAGCGCTGCTGTCTGCGAAGGGATACTGCCAGGCACGCTGTCACAGATCGGTGGTCCACTCGATCGTCAGACGTCGGCCCTGGTCGGTTGGGCGGAGGTCTTCGGATTTATCACGACACGCCCCAGGTGGCGTGACTCCATGATTTTGGTGGGCATCGGCCCGGCCCGGTGCCTGCTGTGCCTCCTACTACTGGTGTGACTGACTGCCCCGGGCCGCGGGGGTGCGGTGATTGTGATGGGTGGCGCAACCATGGCGTTATAGGCCCGCATGAGGAACATCTGGCCTGCCCGCCCGGGCGCCGCCCCCGGCCGTCAGCAGCAGTGGAAGGCGAACGTCCGCATGGTCTGCTGCTGGCTGCCGAGACGGTAGAAACCGACCGCCCAGACACCGGCAGCGGGCGTCACCGCCACGCCGCCCATGAAGTTCCCGGACGACGACGGGTTGAGGCTGGGTACCCGGTGCCACACGGTGCCGTCCCAGTGGTAGACGAGGGTCAACCTCGCGAACGGGCGAACATTCTGGATGTAGTAGCCCGTCACCCAGACATCGGTGGCGGAGGTGGCCGCGACCCCGCCAAGCTCCGCGACCCGGTTGGGGCTGGCGATGGGCACCTGCGTCCACACGGCCCCGTCCCAGTGCTCGACCAGGGTGTGCTGGTCGTCGCCGCCGGTGGAGTAGCTGCCCACCGCCCAGGCGTCGGTGGCGGAGGTGGCGGCCACCGAGGCCAGGTAGTTGTTGCCCGTGCCCGGGTTCGGGGTTGTCGCCTGCGTCCACGCGGTGCCGTTCCAGTGCTCGGCCAGGGTCTGGAAGACATGGCCGGCGGGGTTGCCGCTGGACTGCCCGACCGCCCAGGCGTCGCTGGCGGAGGGCGCCGCCACGTCGCTGAGGATGCTGTACGAGGACGCCGGGCTGGGACTGGGCACTCGGGTCCACGCCGTGCCGTTCCATCGCTCGACGAGGGTGCGCACGTTCCCGGCGACGATGTAATCGCCCACCGCCCAGACCCGGCATGAGGTGATCGCCACACCTCCGAGGATGTCCGACGAACCCGGCTGCACGGGCTGCCCCGCCCCGTTCCCGCAGGTCGCCGCCGACGCGGCGCCCGGGCCGAGCACCGTCAGGGCCGCCGCCAGCATCAGCGAGGCCGCCAGCGCCCTAGAAGAACGCCCAGCCAACATTGCTGCACGCATCCGTCCTCCGTTCCTGCCGGCCGCCCCGAGTGTCACCCACGAACAACCACGAGTCAATGCATCAACTCGGCCGGACGATGAACATCACGATCTACAGATGCTTGGTCCGCTCGATGACCAAATGCCGGCCCCGATCATCGGCGATGAGATTGTCCCACCCCGTCATAACACCCTCTTTGTCGTGGGTTGCGCCACTGCCACCCCCCGCGATGCCAAATGCCATGATCATCGGCTGCGCTGATCAGCGATGTGCGATACCTGTGCGGAGAGCGAGCGGTCGTTTGACTGGCTTCTGCAGGCGTGATTCCGGTCGGCCTGATGAGAGGGAGTCAATGAGGCTTCCATCCTGATCGGCATGCGGCGGCGCCAGTTACCGGTAGCCGTGATCGTTTGCCGGGAGGCCTTTGTCCTGGACCTCGACGACGTGGCGCCAGAAGTCGGGCTGGGTTCCGTCGGTGTCGGTGAAGCCGTAAAGCGGTGCCAGTTGGCAGGTGGATACTACTTGGCCACTCCAGCGGGCTACCTGGGGGTCGCAGGCGAGAGCGGTGACCGCGCGGCCGGTAAAAGCCGGCGATTCCGAAATGCAAAAGTGCGGCACCTTGACGGTGGCAAGCTCGTGCGCCTGCGCGATGGTCATCCGGTGCACGGCCGCCGTCACCAGGTCGTAGTAGAACCCCTCGTGGTGATGGTAGGCAGCGTTGTATTCGGCGGTTCCGTCGGTCATCTCCGCCACCAGGCCGCCCGGATGGCGGATCAGCAATGGCAACGCGAAGTGGCTGGTGATGGCGTGAGTGTCGATCCCGATACGGAGCATCCGCATTCAGCCGGCCAGCTCATGCTCCCAGATCGTCGTGCCGAACTGCGCGTACCTGCCGCCGTCCAAGATGTCATTGAGCAGGACATCCAGCCGGCCGTGATCATGATCGATCCGCCAGATCAGCCCCCGGACCTCATCCGGCTGTAGGTGGTCAATGCGCAACACCACCCCGTCGCCTGCGGCCGCAATCAGGTCCCCGGTCTCCTCGGTCGGCTCGGGCGGCCGACCTCGGATGGCCCGGCCACCCGGCTGCGCCGCGTTCTCCCCTGACGGGAAACAACTCGCTGTGTTCGCCGCCGCACGCCTGGACCCGGGTCGTTGACGCGGCCGGAGGCAATGCCTTAGTGTCTTAGCAACCTAAGACACTGGAGCATCGGCATGATCAGATTCCGGGTGGACGTGCGATCGGCGGCACCTCCGTACCTGCAGATCGTGCAGCAGGTGCGGCAGGCGCTGCGGATGGGGGTGCTCGACGTGGGCGACCAGCTCCCGTCGGTCCGCGAAGTGGTCGCCGCCACCGCCATCAATCCGAACACGGTGCTCAAGGCCTACCGCGACCTGGAACGCGAAGGCCTGGTGGCCGCCGAGGCCGGCCGCGGCACGTTCGTGACCAAACGGCCGGACGGCCCGCCGCCCGGCACCCACGCGCGGCTCGGCCGCAGCCTGGCCCGCTGGGTACGCGAGGCGCGCGCCGCGGGACTTGACGACGAGTCGATCGAATCGCTGCTGCGCGTCACGCTGCGCGCGGCGGACGAGGAGGAGATCGCATGACCCCCGCCATCGAAACCCGCGGGCTGACCAAGCGGTACCGCAGGGTCACCGCGTTGTCCGATTGCTCCATCACGGTTCCCGAGGGCCGGATATCCGCGCTGGTCGGGCCGAACGGCGCGGGCAAGACCACGCTGCTCCGCCTGCTCTGCGGGCTGGCGAGCCCGACCAGCGGCGACGCCGCCATCCTCGGCGGCGCGCCGCGCCAGGACCCGGCCTTCCTCGCGGAGATCGGGTTCCTCGCCCAGGAGATCCCGCTGTACCGGCGGCTGTCCGCCGAGGACCACATCGGCATCGGCGCGCACATGAACCCCCGGTGGGACGGCCAGTCGGTCAGGGACCGGCTGCGCGGGCTGAACATCCCGCTGGACGCGGCCGTGGGCACGCTGTCCGGGGGCCAGCGTGCCCAGGTGGCCCTGGCGCTCACGCTGGCCAAGCGGCCGAAGGTCCTGCTTCTCGACGAGCCGGTCGCGGCGCTCGACCCGCTCGCCCGGCGGCACTTTCTCGCCACCCTCGCCGACGCGGTGGCCGAGGGTGGGCTGACCGTCGTGCTGTCCTCGCATCTGGTCGCGGACATCGAGCGGGTCTGCGACCACCTCATCCTGCTCGCGTCATCCCGCGTCCAGCTCTGCGGGGATGTCGAGGGCCTGCTCGAGCGAGCACCGGGTGCTCGTCGGCCCGCGGAAGGACACGACGGCGATCGAACGGGACCACACCGTCGTGCAGACCGAACGGACCGCCCGGCAGACCACGATGCTGGTGCGGCTGAACGGCCCGGTCGCCGACCCGGGGTGGGAAGCCGAGGACGTCAGCCTGGAGGACATGGTGCTCGGCTACATGGGCGCCGACGCGCCGCCCCCGCGATCGCGGAGCTGACCGCTGCGGGAGGTAAGCGATGACCTGGGTCATCTGGCGCCAGTACCGCGTCACCGCCGCCATCGCGGGCGCTATTCTCGCCGCCTTCGCCGTCCTGTTCCTGATCACCGGACTGCAGGACGCCGCGAAATGGCACGCCGCGCTCGCCAACTGCGTCAAGAGCGGGGCCTGCGGCGACCTCTCGCAGGCCGTGTCGCTGGCGCGGCCCGGTGTATACGCTGACCATCCTGACCCTGGCCGTTCCGATCCTGTTCGGGATGTTCTGGGGCAGCCCTGCCGTGGCCAGGGAACGGGAAACCGCGACCGTGCAGTTCGCGTGGACGCAGTCGGTCACCCGATGGCGCTGGCTGTCCGTCAAGACCGGCTGGCTACTGCTCGCGGGCGCGGTCTTCGGCGGCGCGGTCGCCGGGATCGTCACCTGGTGGTACGCACCCCTGAACGCACTCAACCACAACCAGTTCACGCAGGGCAGCTTCGACATCCAGGGCATCGTCCCGATCGGGTACGCGGTGTTCGCGGTGGCGCTCGGGATCGCCGCCGGGGCGCTGATCGGCCGGTCGCTGCCGGCGCTCGCGGTGACCGGCGGCGTGTTCCTCGCCGTTCGCCTGGTGATCACCTACTGGGTGCGGGTGCACTACCTGCCCGCGGTCACCGCCATCTACAGCGTGACCCAGAACTTCACCCCGAAGGGGGCGTACTGGCCGCTCGCGCAGGGCGTGGTGCTGCCCGGCGGCCAGCTCACCACCAACCTAAGCGTCGGCCCCGGGCACATAACCTCAGGCTTCACTGGGCCTGCCATTCCCGCCGCATGCCAGGCTGCTGGCCAGGTGAACTCCACACTCGCGTGCATGGCGCGCCTCGGCTACCGGTCGTTCACGACCTATCAGCCGGGCTACCGGTTCTGGCCGTTCCAATTCATCGAGACCGGCATCTTCGTGGCACTCGCCGCCGTGCTGATCGCGGTCACGTTCTTCGTCGTGCGGCGCCGGGACGCGTGACATGACCTGGGTTATCTGGCGGCAGTACCGCATCAGGCAGCCATCGCCGCCGCCGCGTCGCCGCGTTGCAGGGCCGGCGGGGCAGCCACGGCAAGATGTCGTGGACGGCCGCTAGCTTTGGCGCCATGAACAGCCCCGCTCCTTCCCCAGGGCCAGCCGGCGCCGGCCAGCAGGCCAGCACCGGACACCGCGATAGCGCCGCCCCGCCTGGCTACGGGACGGTGACGCCCTGGATCATCTCCCGGGACACCGCCCGGCTTATCGATTTCACCAAGGACGCGTTCGGCGCCCGGGAACTGGCACGCGTCCCGGGGCCGGACGGAAGCATCGGGCACGCCGAGGTCCGGATCGGCGACTCGGTGGTAATGATGTTCGACGCCCGTGACGGCTGGCCGGACACCCCGGCATTCCTCCGCCTGTACGTGACCGATGCCGACACCGCTTGCCAGCGCGCACTCGCCGCCGGGGCCACCCCGGTGACAACCGTTACGGGCCTGTTCTTCGGGGACCGGGTCGGCCGGATCCGCGACCCGCTGGGCAACATCTGGTGGATTCAGGCGCACGTTGAGGACGTCGATCCAGCTGACATGGCACAGCGACCCCACGACCCCGCTGCGGGCGAAGCGCTCCGTTACGTCGAGACCTCCTTGGACACGGCCATGCGCGAAACAAAGACCTGACACCCGCACGCCGACACCCGGATCACCGGCCATCAACGGCGACATCGGCACCTATCTAGTTACGCCGCACCATCCCGGATAGCCGCGTCGCCGTCTGCCTGCGCGCGTTGTTTACATTTCAAAAGCCCCGGCGAAATCCGCCGCTCCAGCTCTCGAATGGCCTCCTGACCTGTGCCTCTTCGAGATCCGCCCGGCAGCGGCGCATGCCCGCCCGGCCGGCGCCGCTGGACGGGCGGACGGCCCCGGCCGTAGCTAGTGCGTGAGGGCCCGTCCCGGTTGCCAGGTCCGCCCGGCGGCCGGGTGGCGCCCGGTCCCGCGGCGCCCTGGCCGCGGGCACGCCGTTTGCGAGGAGGCCGGGATGAGACATGCGAGCGCACCAGTGCGCCTGTGCAGGCAGGTACTCGTGGTGCTGTCGGGGATGGCGGTGGCCGGGCTGGTGACGGCGGGGCCCGCGGCCCCGCCAGCGGCGGCCCAGACGACCGCCTCGGTCACCGTGAACGCGACCTCCGGGCTCGGCACGATCCCTGCCGACGCGATCGGCCTCAACACCGCCGTCTACGACGGGTACATGAACGACACCCCGATCCCGGGGCTGCTCAAGGCGGCGGGGATCGACGCGATGCGCTACCCGGGCGGCTCTTACTCCGACATCTACAACTGGCAGACCGGCACCGCCGCGGAAAACGGGTACGTGGCCCCCAACACCGGTTTCTCCAGCTTCATGACCACCGCCAAGGCGGTCGGCGCAGAGCCGATCATCACCGTGAACTACGGCACGGGCACCCCGTCCCTGGCCGCCGCGTGGGTGTCGAGCGCGCTGTCCAGCAACGACGGCGTGAAGTATTGGGAGGTCGGCAACGAGGTCTACGGCAACGGGACCTACGGCGCGAACTGGGAGGCCGACTCGCACTGTGACACCTCCCCGTCGGGAGGCCCGGTCACGATCGGCAGTGAGCCCTCGCAGACCTACAACTGCGGCCCGGCCACCTACGCCTCGAACGTGGCCCAGTACATGACCGCGATGCACGCCGCGAACCCGAACGCCAAGGTCTGCGCGATCCTCACCACGCCAGGGTTCTGGCCCGACGGGGTCACCAACTCGCAGACGAGCCCGCAGCCCTGGAACCAGACCGTGCTCACCGCGCTCGGCTCGAGCCTGCAGTGCGTGATCGTGCACTACTATCCGGGCGGCTCGACGGCCGCGGGCATGCTGACCGACCCGGCCGACATCGCCGGCGTCGTCAGCACGCTGCACAGCGAGATCAGCCAGTATGCCGGCATCGGCAACGCGGCCAGCATCCCGATCCTGGTGACCGAGACCAACTCCACCATCGACATGGACACCCAGCCGGCCGCCCTGTTCGGCGCCGACATGTACATGACCTGGCTGGAGAACGGCGTCACCAACGTGGACTGGTGGAACGAGCACAACGGTGCCGGCACGATCAGCACGGTGAACGGCGTGACCGACTATGGCGACCAGGGCATCCTGTCCAACGGTTCGAGCAGCAGCGGCACCACCGAGCCAGCGGCAGAGACGCCGTTCGCGCCCTACTACGGCATCGAAATGCTGACCAAGCTCGGCGCGCCCGGAGCCGAGATGGTGACCTCGACCTCAAGCAATGCGCTGGTGCGGGTGCATGCGGTCCGGGCCGCCGACGGGAGCCTCAACGTCCTGATCGACAACGAGGACCCGTCGAACTCCTACGCCGTCAGCCTGGCCTACAACGGCTTCACGCCGAACGGCTCGCCGACCGTCTACACACTCGCAAACAACGCCACCTCGATCACGTCCGCGACGCAGAGTTCGACGTCCTCGGTGACGGTGTCGCCATACTCGCTCACCGTGGTACACATCCCCGGCAGCGGGGGCAGCGGCGCCACCGCGCCAGGAGCGCCGGGACAGCCGACCGTGTCCGGGCTGTCGTCGAGTACCTCGGGCAGCAACACCGGCACCGCGACGCTGTCTTGGCCCGCGTCCAGCCCGGGCACCTACCCGGTCGCGGACTACCAGGTCTACCAGCAGGGCAGCGGCGGCAGCAGCACGCTGGCAGGCACCACCACGACCACGTCGCTCACCCTCACCGGGCTGACCATCGGCGACAGCTACACCTACAACGTGGTGGCCGTGGACAGCCACGCCAACTCGTCCCTGCCCTCGCCGCCGGTGACGTTCACGGTGCCGCCGCCCAAGAACAGCTCCTGTGCCGTGCACTACGCGGTCAACAGCAGCTGGCCCGGCGGCTTCAGCGGGTCGATCACGATGACCAACAACGGCAGCACGGCCATCAACCCGTGGCAGCTCACGTTCACGTTCCCGGCGTCCGGCGAGGGGGTCCAGGGCGGCTGGGACGGCACCTGGTCGCAGAGCGGCCAGCAGGTCACCGTCAACGCCGCGAGCTGGAACGCCACGATCCCCGCGAACGGCGGCTCGGTCACGATCGGGTTCAACGGCACAGACACCGGCCAGGATCCGGCGCCCACCGCCCTGTACGTCAGCGGCACCGTGTGCGCGAACGACTGACCTGCTGATCGCTAGCCGGACCCGTTCACGCTCTTGACAAGGGTGGCAAGCTCGCGGTCCAGTTCGGCAACGGCGGCCTTGGTGATGGCGCCCTCGCCGAGCCGGGCCGCGAGCTTCGCCTTGAGGGCGCCTGCGAGCTGGGCCACACCGGCGGTGTTTCCCGCGGCCAGGTCCGCCTGGACCGGCTGGAGCAGGTTGCTGAGGTCCACGCCGACGTCCTGCCTTATCTGGCCGGACGCCACGCCGTGCCGGACGGTGGCCTGGATCTGGTCCAGGACCTGGATCGGCGGCGGGGAGGCGGAGGCGAGCACCGAAGAGGAGGCGTCCGCCGACGGCAGCGGGTGCGCCGTCCGGGCCGTCCCGGCCGGGCGGGAGGCGGTCACGTGCGCCGACGGCGTAGCGGACGCGCCCGTGGTCTGGGCCGCGGGTGAGGTGAGGAACTGGGTCAGCACTACGGCAGCCACGGCGATCCCGGTCGCCGCTGCCGCGCCGAAGGCGAGCACCCTCGCCCGCCCACGCCCCACCATGCCGAGGCGGTCCCTGGGGGTGCGGCGGGTTCCGGGGCCGGTCCTGCCGTGCTGACCACGGCCGGGGCCGCTCCCGCGGCCAGACCGTTCCGCGGGGCCGCCGTTGGCGCCCGGCCCGCCGGGTGCGCCGTCCGGCACCCACCGGCCCACCGGCACCGGGGCGGCGCGCTCGTCAGCCGCGCGCTCGCGAGCCTGGCCCGTATCATCGTTGCCCCTGCGTGGTTCTGCCGTGCTGGCCTGCCCCGGCTCCCCCTCGGCACGGGCCGCGGCCGGCTGGGCAGCCAGAGCCTGGCGGGACATGAACGCGACGTGCGCAGCGCTGGGCCGATCCCGTGGGCTCGCGCCCAGGCAGGCCGCCCAGAGCGCGGCCAGGTCCGGCGTCACCGGGTCGGCGGTGGGGTTGGCCACCGGCGGGGAGCCGGATGTCCCGGCCGCGGCGATGCCGCTGAGGCAGGCGACGAACAGCACGCCCAGTGAGTACATGTCAGAGGCCGTGGTGGCAGGCCCGCCGCTGAGGCGCTCGGGGGCCGCGTAGGACAGCACGCTCTGGAACCGCTCATCCGGCGGCCGCTCGCGCAGGGCGGACAGGCCGAAGTCGGTGACCTTCACCCCGGCGGGCCCGTCGATGACGTTCGCCGGCACGAGGTTGCCGTGGATCACCCCGGCGCGGTGCGCGGCGGCGAGAGCGTCGGCCACAGACGCCACGAACCGCAGCGCCTCGGCGGCCGGGAGCGAGCCACCGGCCAGGCGCTCCTCCAGCGTGGGTCCCGGCACCAGGTCTCTGACCAGGTAGGGGATCGCGGGGCGGCCATCGGCGGCAGGCTCCTCGCCGTAGTGGTGGACCTGGGCGATGCCCGGGTTCGAGAGCGCGGCCACGGTCGCGAAAACGAGCCCGAAACCCGGCCGGTCGCCCCCGGCCGATCGCGCGCCCAGGGTTTTCACGGCCACCTCGCGGCCGGACGTTTCGTCCACCGCGCGCCACACGCTGCCAGGCCCTCCGCCCCCGACCGGCCCGACGAGCCGGAACCGGCAGCCGAGGACCAGTCCCGCCCGTAACTGATCCACGAACCAAGTCTGCCCGAAAGGGGCAGGCCGACGCGAAACTTGCGGAAAGACCATGGCGACGATGACGGCGGAGTCAGGGCGGACTCGATGCGCTGGCTACGGAGTGCGGGCGGCGAGGCGGCGCAGCGCGGCGCGGGCCACCGCAGGGTCGGTGGTGGCCCAGAACGGCGGCAGGGACGCGCGCAGGAAGCCGCTGTAGCGCGCGGTGGCCAGGCGCGGGTCGAGCACGGCGACCATCCCCTTGTCCTCCATGGTCCGCAGCAGCCTGCCCGCGCCCTGGGCGAGCAGCAGCCCCGCATGCGCCGCCGCCACGGTCATGAACCCGTTGCCGCCGCGCGCCGCCACCGCGCGCTGCCGGGCCGAGGCAAGCGGGTCGTCGGGCCGGGGGAACGGGATCCTGTCGATCACCACAAGCTGCAGCGCCCGCCCTGGCACGTCCACGCCCTGCCACAGGGACAGCGTGCCGAACAGGCAGGTTGCCTCGTCCTCGGCGAACTGCCTGACAAGCTGGGCGGTGGCGTCGTCGCCCTGGCACAGCAGCGGCCGGCCGAGCACGCCGCGAAGCTCCTCGGTGGCCTGCCGCGCCGCCCGCATCGACGAGAACAGCCCGAGCGTGCGGCCGCCCGCGGCCTCGATGAGCTCACGGATCTCGGTGAGATAGGACGGCGGGAGCCCGTCCCTGCCTGGCGGGGGAAGGTGGCGCGCGACGTAGAGGATGCCGCTGCGCGGATGGTCGAACGGCGAGCCGACGTCACGCCCGGACCAGGCCAGCCCGTGCCTGCCCGCCGCGCCGGCCCGGTCCGCACCGGCCCGGTCCGCACCGGCCCGGTCCGCACCGTTCGCGTCCGTGTCTGTGCGCCGCGTCAGCCTGGCTACGTCATTCCTGGCCGCGTCATCCCCGGCCGCGCCGCCATCCGCCCCACCGCCGCCCGCCGCGCTGCCGTCTGCCGCGCCCCCGCCCGCCGGACCGCCGTCCGTGGCGTCATCGGCGGCCGGGTCCTTGCGGCCTGGGCCGTCCGGGACGGCCTGGCCGTCCTCCTGGTCCCCCAGTGGCAGCCCCCACTGGCGGGCCAGTGGCTCGAACGACCCGCCGACCGCGAGTGTCGCCGATGTCAGCACCACGGTCCTGCGGCGGAAGACGCGTTCCGCCAGCAGCCCGCCCACCTGCAGCGGAGCCACATGCAAGGTCGGCGGCCGCTGCCGCTCGTCCACACCGGCCCGGTCCATCCACACCACGTCCGGCCGGGCAGCGACGTCGTCGCCGAACGCACCCAGGACGCGCTCGGCGGTTTCGGCGATATCGCTCAGCGCGGCGAGCGCGGCCCGGCCCGCGGCCAATCGTTCTGCATCATCGGATATTTCCTTGCCGACGGCGCGCACCTGTGCGGCACACGAGGTAGCGGCGGCGCGCAGCGCGGTCAGCGCCGTCGCCAGCGGTTCGGCCAGGATGTCCAGGCGGCCGGGGCTGACCTCGGGCAGCACCCGGCCCAGGCCCTCGGCAGCCTCCCGCAACTGGTCCAGTAGCTCGCCGGCTTTCGGGGTCTCCCCGGTCAGGATCCGGGCGGTACGGCGGGCGGCGGCCTCGGCGCCGGGGGCGGACAGTTCCCGTGACGCCGCCGTGGTGACCCGGCTGACCAGGTCGTGCGCCTCGTCGATGACGACCACGTCGTGCTCGGGCAGCACGATGAAGTCCTCGATCGCATCGATCGCGAGCAGGGCGTGATTGGTGACCACGATGTCCACCAGCCCGGCACGCTCGCGGGCCCGCTCGGCGAAGCATTCGAAGCCGTTCGGGCAGCGGGCGGCGCCGATGCATTCCTTGGCACTGATCGCGACCTGCCGCCAGGCGCGGTCCTCCACCCCGGGCACCAGTTCGTCGCGGTCGCCGGTTTCTGTGCCCGCCGCCCACTCGTGCAGTCGCTGGACCTGCCTGCCGACCGCGGACACGGCCGCGGGGTCGAACAAGGTCTCCCCCGGCTCCTCCGGTGCCCCGCCGTTCAGCCGGTACCGGCACAGGTAGTTGCCGCGGCCCTTGAGGATCGCGAAGGTCGGGGCACGGCCGGACAGCGGTTCCAGGGCCGCGGCGAGGCGGGGCAGGTCACGGTCGATCAACTGGCGCTGCAACGCGATCGTCGCGGTCGCCACCACGACACTGGAGCCGGTGGCCATGGCATGGGCCACCGCGGGCACCAGGTAGGCGAGCGATTTGCCGGTCCCGGTGCCGGCCTGAACCGCCAGGTGCTCGCCGGTGACGATGGACCGCTCCACCGCCTGCGCCATCGTGACCTGGCCGGAGCGCTCCGTCCCGCCGATCCCCTCGACCGCCGCGGCGAGCAGCGTGGTGATCTCAGGCCCGGCGGTGTCCGGGGCCGGGCTTGTCGCCCCGGCCTGGCGCTGCTTCTCACCGGTCGGCACACCGGAACGCTACCGCGTGCCACCGACGACCCGGCCGAGATACTCGCCGTAGGCGTGGGTGGCGTGTCTTGTCTGGCGTGCTCGTCGCCGGGACGCCCGGTGCGGATCCCGTCGAGGACGATCTGGGTCAGGCGGCGCCGCTGGTTGATGCCGTCTTCGCCTGGCGCGACCCGCCAGAGGTAGCCCATGAGCAGCAGCACGTCGGCGGGGTCAAGGCCACGGCGGACGCTGTTGTCGGCGACGCAGGAGTCCAGCAGCTTCGTCACGGCGCGGGCCCCGTCCACGGCACGAGCCGGTTCGACTACCGTTTCCGCGTCGATGAGGGGACCGCCGACGCCCGCGCAACACCGACCATGGCGGCAGCCGACTCGTGGTACCGGCAGGGGGAATACTGGCCACGAAGGGAGACGCCGTGCTTCGTTACCGGACCCCGATCCTGGCCACCCTCCTCGCGGCGGCGCTGCTGGCGGCCGCCCCGGCGCTGGCGGCCAGTCCGGCGCTCGCGGCCGGGTGGACCGTGGTGCCGATCCCGCCATCCGGGCAGAACGCGTTCGTCATCGGCCTGGCCGCCGACAGCGGCACCGGCGCCTGGGCCGTCGGCACCGTCAACCGGACGGGTGGCGCCGCACCTGGCCCGCTGATCGACCACTGGAACGGCACCGCGTGGCACGTCGCGGCGGCTCCGGCCTACCCGGCCAGCGACCTGGTCAACCTCGACGCCGTCAGCACGTCGGGCGGCGCCGACGCCTGGGCGGGGGGCTTCACCGAGACCGGGGGCGGCGGCGGCCAGCCGTTCCCGACCGCGGCGCACTGGAACGGCACGGCCTGGGCCATCGTGCCACCGGCGAGCATTACGATCGGCGGCCAGCCGGTGTCGAACTATCTGGTCGGCCTCACGGACCTCGGGCCGGCCGACGCCTGGGCGGTGGACGACTGTACGCCCGAGGCGACCGGGTTCGTCGAGCACTGGGACGGCAATGCCTGGAGCGTCGTGCCGGTTCCGGACCCGAACCCGGTCCATCCGGCGATGACCCAGTCGCTGTCTGCCATCTCCGCGGACTCCGCGCACGACGTCTGGGCGGTCGGGGACTACCTCATCCGTACCGGCCCGGCCTCGGACCGCTACGAGACCTACACGCTGCACTGGAACGGCACGTCGTGGCGGGTCGTGCACATGCCCAAGGTCGCGGGCACCAACGATCTTGAGGCCTACCAGTTCAACGCCATCGACGCGATCAGCCCGGACAACGTCTGGGCGGTGGGTGACGCGGGCATCAACGTCACCACGATCGGCACGCCGTCACGGACCCTGATCGAGCACTGGAACGGCACCACGTGGAGCATCGTGCCCAGCCCCAAGGGCGGGACCGCGCCGTTCCTTGACGGTGTGGCTGCGGTGGGCCCGGCCAGCATTTGGGCGGTGGGCAGCGACACCCCCGCCGGCGGACAGCCGCAGACCCTGGCGCTGCACTGGAACGGCACGGCCTGGACCCGGGCGCCGAGCCCCACCGTCGGCGGCGCGAGCCGCCTGGTGACGGCGTCCGCCATCCCCGGCGGCAGCGGCATCTGGGCGGCCGGCTACAGCGGCACCTCAGGCTCGTTCAACCCCCTGGCTCTGCGCACTGCCGGGTAGCCAGGCGCGTGCAGCCCTTTCCGCGTACAGCCCTCGTCATGAGCGCTTGGAGACGTAGACGCCTTTGCCTTTGAGGACGTAAACCAAGCCTTCTTCCTTCAGTAGAGCGACAGCGTGGTCCACGGTCCCTCGTGCGACCCCGTACCGCTGCACCAGTGTCTTGCCACTCGGCAAGGCCCGCTCAGGTTGAAGCTCCCCCGAGGCGATCTGAGCACGCAGGATCTCGGCCAACTGCTCGTACACCGGGACGCCGCGCTCATGATCAATTGACATTACCCCAGGTTAGGTACCCAAGGAGGCGTATAAGAGATCGAGGGTAACTAGAGTTCGTCTCTGGTATACCATGAGTTACCAAAGCAAGCTAAGAGAGGTTGCAGCTCGCGAACCACCGCGAGTTGCAACCCCTGCGGGATCACCCGGCAAGGAGGGCAGAACCCGTGACCACAGCATCGCACCGGGCCGACCCTGCTGATGACGCCCAGCGCGCTGCCCTGGCGACCATCCCCGGCGACTACCCCGGCTGGCTCGCCTGGCAAGGCGCCATCGCCGGGCTGCTGTACGCCCGCAGGCCGAGATCGAGCCCGCCGATGGTGGTCAGATCGACCACCACGTACGGCTTGCGCCAGGAAATCGAATCCGCCGAGCGGGAGCGCGGGTTACGGCCGTGACCGACGACGCGATTGGCAGCGACCTGGCCGGCCTCCGCCAGGAATTCGAGGGGTCTGGCTTCACTTTTGGCTCCGTCTGGGCGAGCGCTGGAGCCGGGCCGGACGCAAGGCGCCTGTTCGCCAGCCATGGAACCATGCTGATCACCGCCTGGAACGCCGCCGAACTTCGCCTGCGAATCCGTGAAGAGATGCGCCGCGGCGAGAAGACCGCCTGGGAGGCATGACCACATCGGCCCAGGCGGTCGTGCGGTCATCCAACTCGCGATTCAGGCCTCTGCTGGCTGGTAGAGGCCGAGCAGCAGTCCGTATCGAGGGTCGTCATCGGCGTCATCTTTCTCGTCGGCGAGGTCGTGGAGCGCTGCGGCGATCTGCTCGACGTGCCTGGGATTGAGCCTGAGGGTCCGCAGGATCAAGAACGGCTCGGGCTGAGCGGCGGCGATCTCCGCAGCGATCGCGCTGAAGGCCATCTGGGTGGTCGCGGCGTCGTGGAACTGCAGGGCGCGATAGGCGCGCCGGTAGTACTGCTCGGTTCCGCCGCGTACCTGGCGCGTCCCGGCGGGCAGGGCCAGGCCGGCGTCGGTGAGCACCTTCAGGTGGTGGGCGATGTTGCCCTTGTTGCTGCCCAGGGTCGCGGCCAACTGGCTGATGGTCGCCTCGCCCTGGCCAAGGGCGAACAGCAGCCGGTGGCGCATCGGGTGGCCCAGCGCCTTGAACTGCTGCGGCGTGGTGATCGCGGCGACTTCTTCCTCTTCCACGGCTAAAGTGTTCGCATATCTTGACGCTTTGTCAAGCGTATGCTTTTCTTAACGATATGGACGAAGCAGAGCTGGCAGACGTCGTGGACCAGGTCCGCACGCTGGTCGAGGCCCACTACATCTTTCCCGAGGTCGCCGCGAAGGTGTCGGGAGCGCTGGCCGCGGGGCTGGCCGGCGGACGGTATCCCGCCGACCTGCCTGCGCTGGCCACGGCGGTCACCGCCGACCTGCAGTCAATCAACGGCGACAAGCACCTGCGGCTGCAATACCACGAACAAGCCATTCCGCCACGCATGCCCGGCGACGACATCGAGGAATACGCCGCCATGGCGCGGTGGGCAGACCAGACCTGCGGGGGCGTTGCCTGCGCGCAGCGCCTGGCTGGCAATGTGGGCTATCTCGACCTGCGGCCGGTCCTATTCCCCAGTGTCCTCTGCGGAGAGGTCGTCACCGCCGCGATGAGCCTGCTCGCGACCGCGGACGCGCTCATCATCGACCTGCGCAACTGCCTGGGCGGCGAGCCCAGCATGGTCACGTTCCTCATCAGCTACCTGTGGGACCGCGACCCGGCCCAGCTCTCGGGACTGCGGGAACACCAGGAGAACCTGCCCCGGCAGGCCTGGACACTGCCCTACGTTCCTGGCCGCCGCTTCGGCAAGGACAAACCGGTGTACGTGCTGACGAGCGCTGTCACGTTCTCCGGCGGGGAGCAGCTCAGCTATGACCTCCAGCAACTCGGCCGGGCCACCATTGTCGGCGAGCCCACCCGTGGCGGGGCCCACGCCCGCGAGGGGTTCAGGGTCCATCCTCATCTGGAGGCGACCATCTCTGTCGCCGCGGCCGTCAACCCTAAGACGGGCGGCAACTGGGAAGGAACCGGCGTCGCGCCCGACATCCAGACCAGCGCCGACAGTGCCCGTGACACCGCCTACGAGCGCGCGCTGCAGGACGTAGTCACAGCCGGCGGCGCCGCGGCGGCCGAGGCCAGGGACGCGCTAGCCGCAGCCCTGCCCGCGCCCCACTAAAAGGGCATGA
>CAVXMG010000046.1:0-19929 GCA_963762735.1 uncultured Actinomycetes bacterium
CGGCGCCGCGGAACTGGACCGCTCGGGTCAGGTGATCAGCCTTGTCGAGAAACCGGCGCAGCCGAAGAGTAATTTTGCACTGGCCGGCGTCTACATGTTTACGCCTGCGGTACACGAAGCGGTCCGTCAGTTGCGGCCTTCCGCCCGCGGTGAGCTCGAAATCACCGAAGCGATTCAATGGCTCATCGACAATGGCCGCAAGGTGAAGTCCACAATTATCACGGAATGCTGGAAAGACACCGGGAACGTCATGGACATGCTGGAGGTCAACCGGCGGGTCCTGGAGACTCTGGAGGCCAGGCGGCTCGGCGAGGTCGACGCGTCCAGTGAGCTCATCGGCCGGGTGGCCATCGAGGCCCCGCTCAAGCAGGCGCCGCCGCGCCGCGATGGCGCCGCCGCAGGGACAGCCGGCCGCACCGCCGCGGACCGGGACGGGCAGGTGCCGTGAGCCGGTGGCTGGGGTGTACCACGCCACCAGCACCGGAGACACCACATGGCACGGCCTGGCACGCGAGGTCTTCCGGCTCACCGCCGCCGATCCTGACCTGGTCGAGCCGGTCACCAGCGCCGCCTACCCCCGCCAGGCCGCCCGGCCGGAATGCAGCGTGTTTGGGCATGGCGCATGGGCCAGGGCGGGCCTGGCGCCCATCGGCACCCGGGACGGCGCGCTGGCCCGGGCGATGCCCGCCTTGACCGGCCGCTAGCCGCGAAGCGCGCGGGCGCGCGCCAGGCATTCCTCGTAGCTGGGCAGCAGCCCGGTGCGCAGTGCCTCCGCCAGCCCGGGCGCGGCGGCGTCCTTGCCGGAAAGTACCGCCTCCGCCCCGTCCGGCCAGGCGATCCCGATGTCCGGGTCCAGTGGGTGCACGCCGTGCTCGGCGCCCGGGGCGTACCCCGTCGAGCACAGGTAGACCACGGTGGCCTCATCGCTCAGCGGCGTGAAGGCGTGGCCGAGGCCCTCGGCGAGAAACAGCGCCCGCCCGCCCGCGTCGTCCAGTTCCACCGCCTCCCAGCGCTGGAACGTCGGCGAGCCGACGCGCAGGTCCACCACGACGTCAAGGAGCCGGCCGTGCACGCAGGACACGTACTTGGCCTGCCCCGGCGGCACGTCCGCGAAGTGGATACCGCGGATCACCCCGCGGCGCGACACCGAGCAGTTGGCCTGGGCCACTTCCAGCCGGTACCCGAGGTGATGGGCGAACTCCTGACCGCGGAATAGCTCGAAGAACCGCCCGCGCTGATCGGGCCACACCCGGGGCGCGTACAGCCACGCGCCGCCGATGCCCAGTTCCTCCACAAGACCCCCCATCGCGCCCGGTTCGCCCGGTCACGGCAGCGAGGCCGCCCCGGCGGGAGCGGCCTCGCTGTCGATTGGCTGACCGGCTGCTATGCGGCCGGGCAGGGGTTACTGACGGTGTTGCTCCGGAAGTCGTTGGAGCGCTTGGTGATGGTGCCGAACGGCGCCGTCGGGTAGTTGATCACCCGCAGCGGGCCGAACTCGGCGTGTGCGTTCCCGCCGAACCTGTTGGTGGTACCCGGGATGTAGGGCCCACCCTCCTGCCAGAAGCAGCCGCTGGAGTTCTGCCCGGTCGTATAGAAGGGGTAGAACACCGAGTTCGGCGGCGGGTTCACGCAGCCCAGGCCCGGGTTCGGGTCGGCCGGGTTGGCGAAGTGCCGCTGGCACGGCACGTCCACCCGGAACGCGGTGTCGCTGGACTCGTCCCGGGAGATGTCCGACTCGAACGCCATCTGGCTGAAGTTCCTGCCGCCGACCGTGGTCGGGCTCGTGAACGTCTCCGAGGTCGGATGTAGCAGCCGGTCCGCGGTCACGTTGCTGATCGAGCCGGGCCAGGTGTCGGTGTAGGGGACTCCGTCGAAGTCCCCGTCGATGTCCAGGCACCCGTTGACCTTCTGGAGCAGGGACGCGGACGAGGGCAGGCAGAAGTTGTCGTCGCCTGCCGGGTCCGGCCCGAGGTCACGGTTGTTGGTGTCCGGGCCGAGCGGCACCGCGCACGCAGCGATCGGGCTCTTGGTGTTGACCCGGCCGCACTCCTCCCAGTGCCCGATCTCGTCGGAGAACGCGATGTTGTAGGTGTGCGCGGCGTTGACGTTGCGGGTCTGCGGCGTGGAGGTGCTGAACTCGGCGTGGTAGGTCCACGGCTTGATCGTGCACTTCGTCGCGTTCGGCTGGAACGCCACGGTGCCGAATCCGTTGGCCTTGCTGGCGGTCATCGAGCCGGTGGCACCCGTGGTGTGGTCCGCGATGGTGACCTTGAGCCCGTTCGGGGTGTCGAACAGGTGCACCGCGATACTGTCACCGGGGTTCATCAGCAGGTTGGCCTTGTTGTTCGGGACGAAGTGCTGCGGTGCGCCGGGGTTCGCGGGCGCGGTCGACTTGCCATTCTTGGTGACGAACGCGAAGTTCACCGGCTCCGGGCCGACGGTGTTCAGGCACGCGGTGTTGTTGAACGCGCCGGTGTTCTGGTTGTCGGCGAACGTGTCGATGTTCATCGCGGCGCACCACTGCTTGGCGGTGCAGCCGATGCCAGCCGGCCACGGTGCCCAGCCCGGCGGGTAGAACTGCATTTCCTCATAGGCCTGGCCCGGGCCAAGGCCGAAGTAGCGCGGGCTTGAGGGGTTCTCGCTCGCGTAGATGTTGGCGTTGCTGTCCGGCTGGCACGCGGGCGTCGCATGGCCGGTCTGCGCCTGCCCGTCCGGGTTCGGTGAACCGTTGGGGTCGCACATCACCATGCCGAGCCAGAACGTCGGGTGCAGCATGAAGCCGTCCGTCCCGCCGCTGCCGTTGTTCCTGGGTGGCGTCGGCGGGTCCTTGGGCAGCGTCATCTGGTAGGTGACGTTGTTCCCCGAGCCCGGCACATTCGAGTAGAACAGCGTGGCGGGCTCGTCGTGGCCGATGTAGCCCTCGATGTGCGCGCCGGCCTTGATGGCCGCCTTGAAGCCGCGCAACTCCGACCACGTCGTCGCCGGCTCAGCACAGGTGATGCCGTTGCTGCCGCACCAGTGCTGGAGCCCCGCGATCTTGGTGGTCGCGTTGTGCGGCGGGTAGTGATGCGCAGTCGGCGCGGCCGCACTCGCGCCGAACTGGGTGGCCACCAGCGCCATTGGCGCCGCGACGACCACGGCTGAAAGGGCAGCTTTCAGCGAACGTCTCATCCAAACTCCTCATCTTCGATGGAGCCGTGCCGACCGCTTCACCGTTATACGACTAGCCATAGGACACCGCAACCCCCCGCGCCGCACCCGATACCGGGCGTACCACAGCCCGGGCGGCGCACATCCTTCCCTCCTGATTACTGGCCGGCCGCCCGGGGGCCATAACCTTGCTCGGGTCGGCACCGGGCAGGCGCCCGCGGCCGGCCAGCCCCGCAGCGGACCCTGCGACCAGATGAGTGAGGCACGTGACACACGCTCAGCCCACCAGGCCTGGAAACCGGCCCGGGTTCCGGGTCATCACCATTGCCACCATCGCCGTCGTCGCCGCCGCGGGCATCGGCGCCCTCGGCGCCTACCTGCTGACCGGAAAATCCGGTACGCCTGGTACAACACAGGCCGCCACGGGGAAGTGCGCTCCGAGCGCCATGCTGGTCAACCCGTGCCGGCCCTGGTTCGGCGCCGCCGCCAGCGGCAACCCGGGGGCGTCGGACTCGAAGGTCGCCCAGTTCTACTACCTCGAAAGGCTGATCGGCCAGCGGCTGGACATCTTCCGGGACTACCACAGCGCACCCGGCAGCAACTCGCTCGGCGACCTGCCGCTCAACAGCGACGAGATGCAGCTTGCCCGCCGGCCCGGCACCTACATCGACGTCAATTGGAAGCCGGCCGCCACCTTCGCCCAGGCCGACGGCGGCGACGCCGTGGTCAACAGGGAAATCGACCAGGTCGCGGCCAACATCAAGTCGATCGCCCCGCGCAAGATCTTCATGACCATCTGGTGGGAGCCGCAGAACGACATCACCAGCGACCCCGGCGGCAACTGCTACTTGAACCCGAACGCGACCGGCGGCACCCCGGCCCAGTACATCGCCATGTGGCGGAACGTGGAGAACCGCTTCCGTGCCGCCGGCGTGACCAACGTGGTCTGGGCCATGGACTACCAGGCTCCCGCGAACGGCATGTACGACTGCCTGGTGCCGCGACTGTGGCCCGGCAACAGCCTGGTCGACTGGGTCATCTACGACACCTACAGCCGGAACGGCCACGCGACCTGGGACAACACGGTCGGCCGGTTCTACCACGTGCTCTCCAGCGACAGCAGCCCCAGCGTCAACTTCGATTCCAAGCCCTGGGGCCTCGGCGAGTTCAGCACCTGCGCGAATGCCAACACCGCGGCGGCCAACGACTTCTACGTGCAGGCGAAGGGCGCTTTCGACGGCAACACCTACCCGAGGCTCAAGATGTACCTGGCCTACGCCGACAGCGGCGGGCCCAAGGCCGGCCCCGGCTGCCTGAGCAATTACAACAACTACGGCCAGCCCGACACCGCCAAGCAGGCCAGCTTCAACCAGTTCGCGAAGGCCGTCCTGTCGCACCCGTGATCCCCGGGCCAGCGGGGGGTTCGGGGGGGTCGCTCCCCCGGGCTAGGGGTCGCCCCCCCGGGCCAGCAGGGCCAAGGCCCCGTGACGAAGGAACGGGGCCTTAGGCCACCGGGGGGTTCCGGGGGGTCGCTCCCCCGGGCCAGCACGTTTACTCCCAGACCTGGCTCGCCAGGGTCCTGAGCACGTCACCGACGGACGGCACCTCGCCGTGGCGGCGGCGGATCAGGTCGGCGATCACGCCGGTCCAGCCGGTCTGGTGCGACGCGCCGAGGCCTGCCCCGTTGTCGCCGTGGAAGTACTCGCTGAAGACGATGTTGTCCTTCCACGCCGGGTCGTGCTGCAGCCGGCCGACCTGCCCGAAGCAGGGCCTGCGGCCGTCCGGGCCGACCAGGAACAACGAGATGAGCCGGTCGGACAGGTCGGCCGCGACCGCGTCAAGCGCGAGCCGCCGCCCAGAACCTGCCGGGTACTCGACCGTCAGCTCATCCCCGAAGAACCGGTGGTAGCGCTCCAGGGAGCTGATCACCAGGTAGTTGAGCGGCATCCAGAGCGGCCCGCGCCAGTTGGAGTTCCCGCCGAACATCGCGGTGGTGGACTCGGCCGGCTCGTAATCGATGCTCGCGTGTACCCCGTCGGCCGAGAAGGCGTACGGGTGGCCGCGATGGTAGGCGGACAGCGCGCGCAGCCCATACGGCGACAAGAACTCGGCCTCGTCGAACAGCCGGGCGAACAGCCGCTCGATGCGGTCGATGCCGACCACGGAAAGCAACAGCCGCTGATGGCCGGGCTCACCGCGGAGCACGCCGACCTGCTGGAGCTTGTCCCGGTCGCTGAGGCCCTGGCGGTCGAGGAAGTCCGCGAAGTGCTTGCCGACCGTCAGTGCCCGGTCCAGCGTCGCCCCGTCGACGACCGCCACGGCCAGAGCCGGGATCATGGCCACCATCGACCGGACCCGCACCGGCGTCTGGGACCCGTCGGGGGTGAGCAGCCTGTCGTAGTAGAGCCCGTCGCCGTCATCCCACAGGCCCTGGCCCTCCATAGCGTCGCTGATGGCGGCGAAGTGCTCGAGGAATTTCATCACCAGGTCACCGGCGGGCCGCCGGCCGCTGCGGTTCAGCACGGCGGCGATGCCCGCCATGGCCACCGCGTAGAACGCCATCCAGCCGGTGGCGTCGGACTGCTCGAGCACGGCGCCGGGCGGCAGGTGCGACCGGTCGATCGGGCCGATGTTGTCCAGCCCCAGGAAGCCGCCCTCGAACAGGTTGTTGCCCTCGGCGTCCTCCCGGTTCACCCACCAGGTGAAGTTGATCAGGAGCTTGTCGAAGATCCGGCTCAGGAAGTCGATGTCCCGGCCGCCGTCGATGGCGAACACCTCCAGGGCGGCCCACGCCTGCACCGGCGGGTTCACGTCGCCGAAGTCCCACTCGTAGGCGGGCAGGGCGCCGTTGGGATGCTGGAACCACTCCCGGCAGAGCAGGAGGAGCTGGTACTTCGCGAACCCCGGATCCACGTGCGCCAGCGCCACACAGTGGAAGGCCAGGTCCCAGGCGGCGAACCAGGGGTACTCCCACTTGTCCGGCATCGACATGATGTCGAACGAATTGAAGTTGCCCCAGCGGGCGTTCCTTCCCTCGCGCCGGCCGGGCGGCGGGGCTGGCTGGGTCGGGTCCCCGTCGAGCCAGCGGGTCACGTCGTAGTCGTAGAACTGCTTGCTCCACAGCATGCCGGAGAAGGCCTGCCGCATGACCGCCGCCTCGTCGGCGGTGGCCCGCTGCGGCGTCAGCTCGGCGTAGAACTCGTCGGCATCGGCCCGCCGGGCGGCGACGATCCCGTCGAAGTCCGCGCCGAGGGCCACGGCCGCATCGGGTGCCGCGGTGGCGCCCCGTGGCGCGGTGCCCGGCCGCAGCCGGAGCCGGACCTGCGCGGTGCCGCCCGGCGGGACCGTCAGCCGGTACCAGGCGGCGCACTTGGTGCCGCGGCGGTCCGGGTTTACCGTGGCCGCGCCGTGGATCACATGGTCGCCGATGCCGTCCTTGGGGTAAGGCGTGTCCGAGGGCACGCCGAACAGGCGGGCGCTGTTGGTCTCGTTCTCACAGAAAAGCAGCTCGGGCGCGGCGCCGTCAGGCGCGGCCCCGGCCACCAGCTCCAGGGTGCCGAGGAAGGGGTGCTCGATCCGGGCCGACGTTTCCCCGGCCGCCTCGATGACCGGCTTGGGCGCATCCCGATCCCATGACCAGGTGTTGCGGAACCAGGCGGTGGGCAGCACGTGCAGCGTGTCGGCGGTGGGCCCGGCGTTGCTCACGGTGATGACCATCAGCAGGTCACCTGGATCCGCCTTGGCGTAGCAGACCTCGGTGATCCAGTAACGGTCCTGGTCGAACACGCCGGTGTCGAGCAGCTCGTACTCCGGGTCGAACCTGCTGCGCCTGCCGTTCTCCGCGATCAGGTCCTGATACGGGAATGCCGCCTGCGGGTAGTGGTAGCGCCAGCGGTTCCAGGCATGGCTGGGCAGGGCGTCCAGGTACCACCAGTACTCCTTGACGTCCTCCCCGTGGTTGCCCTCCGCGCCGGTCAGCCCGAAAGCCCGCTCCTTGAGGATCGGATCCCTGCCGTTCCACAGCGCGAGCCCCAGGCACAGCCGCTGCTCGATGTCACAGAATCCGGCCAGGCCGTCCTCCCCCCACCGGTAGGCGCGGGACCTGGCATGGTCGTGCGGCAGGTAAGTCCAGGCCTCGCCGTCCGCGCTGTAGTCCTCGCGGACGGTTCCCCATTGGCGCTCGCTGACATACGGCCCCCACTGGTACCAGGGACCGGCCTGGCGCAGCCCGTCCTCCAGCCGCCCGAAGCCCGCGATGCGCTCGCTCTCCGCGGCCATGCCCAGCCTCCCCATCGCGCCCCGGGCAGGCGGGAGCCAGCCCAGCTGCCATTATGGGCGCCGCCCTGACGGGCCCGGCTCCCCCCGGCCGGGTGATCGCGGCACCACGAGCCCCGACTCGTACGCGGTGACCACGGCCTGGGTGCGGTCCCGCAGGCCCAGCTTGGCCAGCACCCGGCTCACGTGCGTCTTGACCGTCTCCTCGGTGACCACCAGCCGCGCCGCGATCTCCGGGTTGGACAGCCCCTCGGCGACCAGTTTGAGTACCTGCGTCTCGCGCGGGGTGAGCGCGGCGAGCCGGCCCGCCGAGGGGGCGGCGGCGTGCGGGCGCTGCCGGGCGAACTCGCTGATCAGCCGGCGGGTGACGGTCGGTGCCAGCAGCGCCTCACCGGCCGCGACGACGCGCACCGCCTCGAACAGGCGTTCCGCGGTGACGTCCTTGAGCAGGAAACCGCTGGCGCCCGAGCAGAGCGCGTCGTAGACGTATTCGTCCAGGTCGAAGGTCGTGAGGATGAGCACGCGCGGCGCGTCCCCGTCCTGGCCGGCCAGTTGCCTGGTGGCCTCGATGCCGTCCATGCCCGGCATGCGAACGTCCATCAGGACGACATCGGGGCGCAGCTCACGGCAGATCCGCACCGCCTCGGCCCCGTCGCCGGCCGTGCCGACCACGGTGAAGTCCGGCTGGGTGCCGAGCAGCCCGGCGAACCCGGCGCGCACCACCTGGTGGTCGTCGGCCACGACGATCCGGACCGTTGCCGCGGTCATCCGGCGAGCTCCTCTGCCTTGGCGGGCAGCGTGGCGGCGACCAGGAAGCCGCCGCCGGGCGCCTCGGCGGTGCGCAGCTCACCGCCCACCGCGGCGGCGCGCTCGCGCATGCCGGCCAGCCCGTGGCCGCCGCCCGGCCCACCCGGCGGCGGGCCGGGCCCGTTGTCGCGGACCCGCACGGCCAGGGCACCGCCGGTGTAACGCAGCTCCACATCCACCGCGGCTCCCGGCGCGTGCCGCCGCGCGTTGGTCAGGGCTTCCTGGACGATCCGGTACGCGGCCAGTTCCACGCCCGGATCGAGGCCGGGCAGCCAGCCACGGACGATGAGGCGCGCGCCCGCGCCCGACGCGTCCCTGGTCACGTCGAGCAGTTCGGTGAGCTGGCGCAGGCCGGGCTGCGGCTGCCGGCCGGCCACATCGTCGCCGCGAGCGTCCTCGCGCAGCACGCCGAGCAGCCGCCGCATCTCGGTAAGCGCGGACCGTGCGGTGTCGCCGATCGCGGACAGCCGCTGCGCCCCGGCCGCGGGCATGCCCGGGGTGGTCAGCCGCGCCGACTCCGCCTGCACGGCGATCATGGAGATGTGGTGGGCCACGACGTCGTGCAGCTCCCGGGAGATGCGTGCCCGCTCGCCGCGCGCTGTGTGCTCAAGCAGGCTGCCCGCGATGACCTGCCGGGCGGCGCTGTGCTCGACGGCTTCGCTGCGCGCCCGCAGGGCGATGCCGGCCCAGGCGGCCACCGGGGCAAGCGAGACCAGCAGGACAAGGTAGATCTCCGCCGCGCCATGCAGCGGATGGGCCAGCGCCACCACCAGGTAGGGCATGGCCGTCGCGGCGGCCAGCACCGACGACCGTGCCGGCCGAGCCGGTACAGGGCGACGAGCTGGGCCGCCAGGCCCGCGACGGTCAGCGTGTGGAAGGCGGCGAGCGAGACCACGGCCGCCGCGGTGACCGCCGGGGCGGCCAGGGCCGGCCGGGCCCACAGCAGGCCGAGGGGAACCGTGGTGGCCAGGGCGGCCAGCAACAGGGCGAGCCGCATCGGGCCCGGAGGGGGGCCGTTGCCCGCGGCCCGGGTCGAGCGCCTCGGCCACCGCAGTGCCCCGAGCAGCACGCCGGCCATGGCCGGCGCCAGCGGGGCCGCGGCGATCCGCCGCCCCCGGGCGGCCCAGCTGCCGCGCCAGTCACCCACTGCGTCCACCTGGCTCATTGTCGCCGCTGGCGGGGGCGGTGGCGTCCCCCGTGCCCGCCAATGCGCCATCCCTCCTGTGGGGGATGCGGCGCGCCGTCTCCCCCGGGCCAGCGGCGCCGAAGACGGCTCCCGGGCGTGACGACCCGGGCCGGCGGCGTTCCGTAACCTGCCTGGCATGGAAGCGACCATCGAAGTCAGCGGACTGAGCAAGAGGTTCGGCCAGACCGTGGCCCTGGACCAGTTGTCCTTCACCGTAGCCCCGGGCCAGGTCACCGGCTTCGTCGGGCCGAACGGGGCGGGCAAGTCCACCACGATGCGGGTGATCCTGGGCCTGGACGCGGCCGACGCGGGCAGCGCGCTGATCGGCGGGCGCCCGTACCGGAGCCTGCGCGACCCGCTGCACCACGTCGGGGCGCTGCTCGACGCCGGGGCGCTGCAGCCGGGCCGGCGCGCCCGCAACCATCTGCTGTGGCTGGCCCACTCGCAAGGCCTGGGCGCCCGGCGGGTGGACGAGGTGATCGAGCAGGCGGGCCTGGGCTCCGCGGCCCGGCGGAAGGCCGGCGGCTTCTCGCTGGGCATGCGGCAGCGGCTCGGGATCGCGGCGGCGATGCTCGGCGATCCGCCGGTGCTGATGTTCGACGAGCCGTTCAACGGCCTCGATCCCGAGGGCACGGCGTGGATCCGCGGGTTCCTGCGGTCGCTGGCCGCCGAGGGCCGGGCCGTCCTGGTGTCCAGCCACCTGATGAGCGAGCTGCAGGATCAACGCCGACCACCTCGTGGTGATCGGCCGCGGCCGGCTGGTCGCCGATACCAGCGTGGCCGAACTGCTCGCGGCGGCGTCCCGGGACCGGGTGACGGTGCGTACCACGGCGCGGGCCGAGGCGATGGCCGTGCTGACCGGCGAGGGCGCGACGGTCGCGATCACCGGGACCGACACCGTCACCGTCTCCGGGCTGCCTGCGCAGCGGATCGCGGAACTGCTTGGCCGCCACGCGGTCCCGTTCTCCGAACTGGCCGCGCATCGCGCGTCGCTGGAGGAGGCCTACATGGAACTCACCGCCGATGCCGTCGAGTTCCGCGCCGAGCCTGCCGTCCGGGAGGCGTGATGACCGCCACGATCACTCCGTACCGCTCCGGTCAGCAGGCCGGGCACGACGGCTTCGCCCAGACCCTGCGGGCCGAGTGGACCAAGTTCCGCACCATGCGCGGCTGGGTAATCACCGTGCTCGCCGCGGCCGTCGCCACGGCGCTGGCCCCGATAGCCCTGGCCGGCACCGCGAAGAGCAACGACCCGGAGACCTGCGTGCACGGCCAGTGCCAGGTGGAGGGCAGCAATTTCAACACCGGCCCGGGCGGCGAGGCGGTCACCGACAGCTTCTACTTCGTGCACCAGCCACTGGCCGGGAACGGCAGCCTGACCGCGGCGATCAGTTCGCTGCGGGGCACCGGGCCGCCGCTGCGCAAGCACCATCAGTTCCCTCAGGCCCCGCGCACCCAGCCGTGGGCCAAGGCCGGGATCCTTGTCAAGGCGGGTACCAGGCCGGGATCGACGTATGCGGCGATCATGGCCACGCCCGGCCACGGCGTGCGGATGCAGTACGACTTCACCCACGACATCGCCGGCCCGGCGGGCCCGGTGTCCGCCGCATCCCCCAAGTGGCTGCGGCTGAGCCGCACCGGGAACACGCTCACCGGATACGAGTCGGCCGACGGCCAGCACTGGACCACGGTCGGCAGCGTGCACCTCACCGGGCTGCCCGCCACGGTGCAGGCCGGGCTGTTCGTCGCCTCCCCCGACTACGAATTCGACACGCAGAGCTTCGGCGGCGGTGACCATGGCACGGGCGGCCCCACGCAGGCCACCGCCGTGTTCGGCCACGTCAGCAAGCTGGGCAGCTGGCCGGCCGGCGCCTGGACCGGCGGCCATGTCGGCCCCATCGAGCAGCTCCCGGCAAAGGTCAGCGGGCAGTGCGACCCGTCGGCCTGCGGGGACACACCGCAGCAGCCGGGCCGGTTCCGGCAGGCCGGCGGCACGTTCACCGTGGCCGGCTCGGGTGACATCGCGCCGTTCGTGCCGATCGTGGATCCACTGCAGGTGACGTTCTTCGGCACGCTGTTCGGCCTGATCGCGGTGATCGCCCTGGGGGCGGTGTTCATCACCGGCGAGTACCGGCGCGGCATGATCCGCACCACCCTGGCCGCGAGCCCGCGGCGGGGCCGGGTGCTGGCCGCCAAGGCCATCGTGATCGGTGCGGTGACCTTCGCCGCCGGGCTGGCCGGCGCCGCGGTCGCCTTCCCGTTCGTGGTGCGGAAGCTGCACGCCCTGGGCTGGAACCCGCCGGTGTGGCCGGTCTGGTCGCTCACCAGCCAGGTCGGGGTGCGGGTGGTGGTCGGCACCGCCGCCCTGCTCGCGGTGACGGCACTGCTTGCCCTGGCGGGCGGCGCGATCCTGCGGCGCAGCGCCGGAGCGATCACCGCGGTCATCGGGCTGGTCATCTTCCCCCTGGTCTTGTCGGTCATCCTGCCGACGGCCCCGGCGGAATGGGTGCTGCGGTACACCCCCGCGGCCGCATTCAGCCTGCAGACGTCCACCCTGCGGTATCCGCAGGTGACCACGGGCTGCATCCCCTACCACGGCTGCTACCCGCTGGCCCCGTGGACCGGTTTCGCGGTGATGTGCGCGTGGGCGGTGCTCGCCCTGGGTGTGGCCGCTTTCGTGCTGCGCCGGAGGGACGCATGAGGCACGCGCTGCACGCGGAATGGACGAAGCTGCGCACGGCGCCGGGCACCGCCTTGCTGCTGGCCGCGTCCATCGTGCTGACCGTGGGGGCCAGCGCGCTGGCCGCCGCGATCGTGAAGTGCCCGGGCTCGTGCACCGCGGACACCACCAAGCTCAGCCTCACCGGCGTCATGCTCGGCCAGGCCACCGTCGCCACGCTGGCGGTGCTGATGATGAGCAGCGAGTACAGCACCGGGATGATCCGGGTCACGCTCGCGGCGATGCCGCGCCGGCCTGCCCTGCTGGCCGCCAAGGCGGCCGTGGTCACCGGCGTGGTGCTGGCGGCGGGGGCTGTCGCGGTGGGTGCCTCGCTGCTGGCGGGCCGGTTCCTCGAGCCCGGCAACGGGTTCACCGTCGCCCACGGCTTCGTGCCGCTGTCGCTGTCCCACGGGCCGACGCTGCGCGCGGCGGCCGGCTCGGTGCTCTATCTCACGCTGGTCGCCCTGTTCAGCCTCGGCGCCGCGACGGCACTGCGGGATTCCGCGGTGGCCATCACGGTCGTGCTCGGCCTGCTCTACATCTTCCCTGTCCTCGGTGATGTGATCTTCAACCCGATGTGGCAGCACCGGATCGAGCGCTGGGCGCCGATGAACGCGGGCCTGGCCATCCAGGCCACCAGGAACCTCGGCGCGCTGCCCATCGGGCCGTGGCCCGGGCTGGGGGTGCTCGCGGCCTGGGCCGCGGCGGCGCTGCTGGCCGGTGGCCTGCTGCTGCGGCTGCGCGACGCCTGACCAGGGGCGGCAAGCCCGGGCAGCAGGCCCGGCGCACCAGGCCCGCCCAGGACAGCCGCGCCCTGGACGGCAGGCCCACTCTAGGACGGCAGGGACGCCTGTTTGAGGTTCCCCGGGCCGCTGGACAGAATGGCAGGCATGCCCAGGGTGGTGCTCTCCCCCAGGGGACGCGTCGGCATGGTGCTGCTGACCTCGTTGTTAGTCATGATCACCGGCTGCAGTTCCGGCCCGGTGAGGCACGATCAGGGACCTCGGCGCCTGGCTGACTACGCGGACCGAGGCTGGCCTACGACGCGCTGGGCAGCGCCGGGCGCGCCGGGAGCGTTTCGTCGGCCCGTGGATGCCGGAACCGCTGGTGCAGAGCTGAGAGCGGAGGATCCGGCGGACCGGGTCACGCTGGACGAGTCGGTCACCATGGCGCTGCTCGTGGTCCTTGAGCGGCTGTCCCCGGCGGAGCGGACCGCATTCCTGCTGCATGACGTGTTCGGGTTCGGCTTCGAGGAGGTGGCAGGCGTGGTCGGCCGGACCCCGGCGGCAGTGCGCCAGCTCGCTTCCCGTGCCCGCAGGCACGTCGAGGACGGCTGGCCCTCCGCCCGCCGGGCGGAGCAGCAGCGGCTGGTGGCCGCGTCGCTGCGGCGTGGGCAGTGGCGATATGCAGCGGCTTGTCGCGCTGCTCGACCGAGGTGGTCTGGCGCGCCGCGGTGGCGGCAGTCCAACGCGCTGCTGGGTTACTCCGCCGCGGCGACTGGACCGCCGGTCATCCCTGGAGACAGGGCGCCGCCCGGCCGCGCTGCGCGCGGTGAAGGTGCCGGTGGGCTGCCGACACCGGTCGGCCCGGTGCTGACGGTGATCGCGTTCACCATCGATGCCGGCCGGATCACCGCGCACGACGTGATGCGCAACCCGGACAAGCTGGGCGGCGTGGCGGAGCCGGGCTGACCCTAGTGGGCGGGCTGCGGGCTGGCGACGGTCAGCTCGGCGCCCCGCTCGGTCCAGAAGCACAGCAGCCCGGCGATGCCCGCGGCCGAGGGGATCGGGTCCGGGTAGGCCCACACGATGTCCTTGTGAACCTGGCCGCCGGCCTCGGCCGACCAGTACGAGGCCTCGCCCTTGTAGGGGCAGGTGCTCTTGGTGCTTGTGGGCCGCAGCAGGTCGGTGCGCACGTCCTCCGCGGGCAGGTAGTAGCGGTCAGGCAGGCCGGTCTCGGCGAGCACAACGGCCCGGTCAGAGGAGGCCAGCTTCTCGCCGCCGAGGAAGACCTCGACGTGCTTGTCGGTGGGATTGATCGTGATCTGATGCCCTGAAGCCATGTCCGTGCCAACCGTGCCCGGGGCAGGTTGATTCCGCTCAGGCGACGACCCGGACGGCGGAGGAGCCGTCGGCCAGGCGGCGGACCTCCAGCCGTTCCGGCACGCGCTCCTTCAGCTCGGCCACGTGGCTGACGATGCCGATCGCCCGGCCCCGGTCGCGCAGGTCGTCGATAACGCCCATCACCTGGTCCAGGGTGCCCGAGTCGAGTGAGCCGAACCCCTCGTCGATGAACAGGGTGTCGAGGTCCACTCCCCCGGCTTCGGCCCTGACGACGTCCGCCAGGCCCAGGGCCAGGGCCAGTGAGGTGTAGAACGTCTCCCCGCCGGACAGCGAGGCGGGGCTGCGCTCCTCACCGGTGTGCCTGTCGATCACGGCCATGGTCAGCCCTGAGCGGTCGCGCCTGGCCCTGCCCTCGTCGGTGCGCCTCAGCTCATACCGTCCCGAGGACATCCCCGACAGCCGTACGTTGGCCGCGGCAACCACCTGGCCGAACCAGTGCCGCAGCACATAGGTGGTCAGCGCGACCCGGCGCCGCCCCTCGGTCCCGTTGGCCATGCCGGCCAGGTGGATCACCGCCTCGGTCTCCTCCGCCACCCGGTCATAGTCGTCCTCCACGGCCATCAGGTCGCCGCTGCGCTGGGCGAAGCGCCCGGCCCTGGCGGATGCGCCCTGGCTCTCCTCGCGCGCCTCCCGCTCAGCGTCCCGCGCGCGGCCCGCCACCGCCGCGGCTTGTTCCGCGCGCGCCGAGGCCTGTTCCGCGCCCCCTGGGTCCAGGCCCGCCAGGTCGGGCGCGTCCACCGCGGCAGTGAGCCGGTCCAGCCGCTCCTCCCAGGACCGGAGGCCAGCGGCGAGCGCGGCCTGCTCCTGGCTGGTGAGCACGGCGGACGCGGCTTCGTCCGGCGTGGCGAAGCCCCGCGCCGTCGATTCGGCGTCCACCCGGCCCCGCGCCGTGGCCTGCGCCGCCAGGCAGTCGGCAACGCGGTCGAGTGCCGCGGCCAGGGCGCGTTCGCGGGCCGCGCTGTCGCGCAGGGCTGCCTGCCGCGCCGCCACCGACGCATGACCCTGCGCGGCCTCCCGCAGCCGCTCCCGCAGTGCGGCCACGTCGGCCGCGGCCCGGACCGCCCGGGCCTTGGCCGCCGCTCCCGCTGCCGCTGCTTCGCGCAGTTCCAGGCCCAGATGTTCGGCTTCGGCCCGCGCGTCGGCGATTTCCCGCTCCACGCCGAGCGCGTCTTCGGCGGCCGCCTCGGCATGAGCGACCTGAGCGGCCAGCGCCTCGGCCTCGGCGGCCAGGGCGGCGGCGCTGCACCCCTCCGCCACCGCCGCGCACCCGGCGGCCTCGACGGCAACGGCGGTGTGTTCGCTTTCCGCCTCGGCCCGCTGCGCGTCCGCGGCCTCGCGCCGCTGCCTGGCTTCCTCCACCTCCTCGGCGGACACCGCCTGCCCGCAGGCCAGGGCCGGTTCCGGGTGCGCAGGCGAGCCACACACCCGGCACGGGCTGCCCTCGGCCAGCCCCGCAGCCAGTTCCGCCGCGATGCCGGCCAGCCGGGTGTCCAGCAGGTGCTGATGTTCGTCCACCAGCCGGTGATGGGCCGCGATCGCGGCCAGTCGCGCCTCGTCGAGCTCGGCCAGCCGGGGCTCCAGTTCGGCGAGCCGGGCCGCGGCGCCCATGCGCCGGTGTACGGCTTCCAGATGCTGCGCCGCCGCGCTCAGCCCGGCCGCTGTGGTACCCGCCTCGGCGAGCCGCGTTTCCAGCGAGGCGATGCGATCTGGAAGATCCTGCCGGGCCCGTTCCAGGGTGGCGATGCGTTCCTCGGCACGGGCCGCGTCCTGTTCCAGCCGACCCAGTTCGTTCTCCCGCCCGGGCAGGCCCTGTTCGTCGTCCGCGTCGTGCTGCAGCCCGGCGGCGTCGGCCTCGGCGTCGTCGGCCCGGGCGGCCGCGTCGGCGCCACCCCGCCCGGCGAGCGCGTCCTCGCCGGGCTCTGGCAGCAGGCCAGCCAGATCCGCGGACGCCGCTGCCGCGGACGCGGCAGCCTCGGCGAGCAGCCCGAGCAATGGCCGCACCGGCTCGGCGTGCCTGGCATCGGCCAGCCGGGCCGCCTGCCGGTCGTGTTCGGGCCGGGTATCGGCGTGCGCCCGCAGTTCCGTGAGCGCCTGGGTCAGCCGGGTCATCAGGACTGCCTGCCGCCTGGCCTCCTCGTCTTGCGCCTGCGCGGCGCCCAGCGCACCAACGGCGGCCTCGAGCGCGGCACCGGTGACGGCAATGGCCCCCGCCAGGCTCTCGTCGAGTTCCTTCAGCTGGGTGTGCCGGTCGTCGCGCGAGGCGGCCAGCAACTCCGCGCGGCCCGCGGCGTCCAGCCCGGCCGCCTCGGCCGCCGCCGAGACCGCGTCGCAGATCGCGCGGTCCGCCCGCTCCCTGGTCCTGGTGGCCTCGGTCCGCAGCGTGCACAGCCCGTCGGTGATCCGGTCGTACAGGCTGGTCCCGAAGAGCCTGGTGAGCAGCGCGCGCCTGCTGTCGTCGCTGCTCCGCAGGAACCGCGCGAACTCGCCCTGCGGCAGCAGAATGACCTGGGTGAACTGGGCCCGGGTGAGGCCAAGCAGTTCGGTGATCGCCTCACCCGCCTCGGCCTTGTTCGCCGATACGCTGGCCCAGGCCGTCCCGTCGCGCCGCTGCAGGTGCACCCGTGCCGCCTCGGTGGTCAGCCCGTCGCCGCGCTTCTTCGGCCGCCGGTATTCCGGGCTCCGGGTCACCCGGTACCGTACGCCGCGCAGCGACCACTCCAGCTCTGCCTCGGTCCGTGCGTCCGGGGCGGCGAAGTGCGAGCGGAGTCTGTCGTCGGCCGAATCCTCACCGGCCAGGCCGCCGTAGAGGGCGAACGTGACCGCGTCGAGGATCGTGCTCTTGCCGGCCCCGGTCGGGCCCTCAAGCAGGAACAGCCCTCCGTGCGCGAGCCGGTCGAAATCGATCGTCTGCTCGGTGGCGTAGGGCCCGAACGCCGCAAGCCGCAGCCGGTGCAGCCGCATCAGGCACCACCTCCTCGGGCCGGGGCGGGCAGCCCGGCACCGGCCGCCCGCCCGGGGCCGTCGTCAGCGGCGTGCTGTGCGGCCTCTGCCACCGCCCGCAGCACCGCGCGCTGGGCCGCGTCCGCCGGGACGCCTGCCACGTATTCGACGAACGACTCGCAGATCTCGACCGGGTCCGCCGCCTTGGCCAGCCGGGCCAGATCGGCGTCCGCCCCGGTCAGCTCACCTTCCGGGTCGAACTCGAGCACGATCGTGTGCGGCCATTTCTCGCGCAGCCGTTCCATCGGCGCCATCGGCCGCGCTGAGTCGGTCAGCACCGCCTTCACCCAGGCGCCGGCCAGGTCCGCGAGGTCCCCGTCGGCCCGGGCGAGCAGGTCGGTGAGGCGGCCACGTACCTCGCGCAGCGGCCGTGGCACCGGCGTGGCCAGCAGTTCGGTGGTCACCTGGCCGGCGCCGTCGATCTCGGCGAGCGTGACCGACTTGGCCTGGCGCTCGGAGAACGAGAAGGACAGCGGCGAACCGCAGTACCTGGCCGTGGTGGTGCTGCCGGGCACCGGGACCCGCTGCTGGCCGTGCAGATGGCCGAGGGCCAGGTAACTGCAGCCGGCCAGCACGGCGGCCGGCGCATCGCCGATCCCGCCGACCCTGATATCGCGCTCGGACTCGCAGGCCCGCGCGCCGGTGAGGAAGGCGTGTGCGAGGACCACGGTGCGCGCCAGCCCGCGGGCGGTGGCGTCGGCGCGGATCCGCTCGGATGCCGCGGCGAGCACCGAGGCGTGCGAGCGCTCCGCGCCCAGGTCGTCCATGACCGCATCGGGCAGCAGGTACGGGATGCCGTAGATGCCGACCGCGCCGTGGGCGTCGGAAAGGATCACCGGGTGATCGATGTCGGTAACGCTGGTCCGCAGGTGGACGCCTGCTCTCTCGCTGAGCGCGGACCCGAACCCGAGGCGCACGGGCGAGTCGTGGTTGCCGCTGATGAGGACCGCGGGGACGGCCGCCTCGGCGAATGCGGCGAGCGTCCGGTCGAGCAGTGTCACGGCCTCCAGCGGTGGCACGGCCCGGTCGTAGATGTCCCCGGCCACGAGCACGGCGTCTGCCTGGCCCGCGACGGCCTGCCCGACCAGCCAGTCCAGGAACACCGCCTGGTACTCCAGCAGGCTCACGCCGTGCAGGGTCCGCCCGAGATGCCAGTCGGACGTGTGGATCAGCCGCATCGTGGCCCCGTTCGCCGTGACCGCCTCAGCCGGCGGCTCACCGGGCCGCCCGGACGCTGCTCATGATGGCGCGGCGGTACGACAACCGGGGCACGCCTGGCCGCCGGGTCCGGATAAGTCGCGAAAAGGTTAGGACCGCACGTGCGCCACGGCCTCCGCCGGGCCGCGCGCGGATCCCGCCGCGGCGGCGGCGTGCGCTGTGGCGGTCGCGGTGGTGCCGGCGGGCGGCCGCATGGGCAGCCCGCCGGACTCCCGGATGACCTCGAAGGCCTCGGCATAACTGCTGTCCCCGAACCGGGACCAGTACCTCGCCGTGGACCGGATCACGTCCGCGTCGAGGTAGCCGCGGACCGGGCTCTGCGCGGCGAAGGCGCCGATGGCCACGAGCTTGCGATCGAGGTCGGCGTCGATCGCCGCGAACCGGCCCGGCCGGAAGTCCACGGTGGCCGAGGGGGACTGGAAGCAGTACACCCGGGTCACCGCGGCGACCGCGGCCATGACGGCCCGGTGCGCGTTGCGGTGATCGGTGTGCACATCGTGCAGGGAATGGGTGTAGATGACCGTCGGGCGGACCTGCGCCACCACCCGGGCCACCGCGGCGATCGTGTCCGCCCCCTCGCCGATGTGGCCGTCCTCCAGTTCGCCCAGGTACAGGTCGGCACCGATGATCTCGGCGGCCCGCCGCGACTCGTCCGCCCCGGCCCCGGCGGCCTGGCTGCCGCCCCGCGCGCCGTGGCTGAGCGTCAGGATCGCGACGGCGTCCCCCAGCCGGTTGTGGACGAGCAGCGTGCCCCCGGCGCCGATCTCGACGTCGTCCGGATGTGCCCCGACGGCGAGCACGCTGTCACGGGCCGCGTTCCGGTTCGCCCGGCCCTTGTTCACCAGCATGGTGGCGGTCGCGATCAGGTCGTCGGGGTGGACCGGCTTCTCCAGGAACTCGTCCGCGTCGCTGCGGATGGCCTGGACCGCGTAGTCCACCGAGGCGTGGCCGGTGATCACCGCGACGGGGAGGTCCCGGGAGATCCCACGCAGCGCCCGCAGCAGCTCCAGGCCGGACATGCCCGGCATCTCCACGTCGGTGATGACCAGATCCCACGACTGCGACCTGGCCATGGCCAGCGCCGACTGCGCGTCGGGAGCGTGGCATACCTCGAAACCGCCGCGCTTGCCCAGTACGTGGGTCATGAACCGGGCGGTGACCGCATCGTCGTCGACGACCATGATCCGGCCCGTCGTCCCCTGGCTGCCGTTGCTCATCCCCGCTACCGCCCCGCTCCCAGCGCGCGACCTGGCTGCGGCCCGGCGGAAGGATGACGTGACGCCAGGCGCACCCTGAGTGTCAATTAGTGGTAACTCGATTACAACGAGTAATCATACCCGCGAACCACGCGGGACCGGCTGCCCCGGAACCCGTGATTCGGTGCGGATCCCGGCGGCGCGGGCCGCCGTTTGGCAGAAAATCGTGCCGGTGCCCAGGGAGGTCCTGCAGCT
>CAVXMG010000047.1:0-32540 GCA_963762735.1 uncultured Actinomycetes bacterium
GTGAACGACATCATCGCGGCCGCGCGTAGCGTCACGGGCGCGCCCATCCCGGTCGAGAACATCGCTCCCAAGCCCGGCGAGATGCCAGCGGTCATCGTCGACATCTCCGCCGCACGTGCCATGGGCTACCGCCCCACGCACGACCTGAAGTCGGGGATCGCCACAGTGTGGCCAGAGTTCGCGCCGGCCGCGGGCGCCGGCTCCCGGTACAGGGGCGCAGGCCCCGGATGGAAAGGCTGCACCGTGACCAGCACCCGTCAAGACGCGGCGATCGACAACGCCGCGGCGACCGCCTTCTTCAGCCAGAGCCGTGAAGGGGCGACCGCGCTTCCCCCGGTGGCCATCGTCATCGCCGCCTACAACGAGGAGGGCGTGGTCGGCTCGGTCGTGGACGCGCTGCCGAACACGCTGTGCGGGCTGGGCACCATGGCGATCGTCGTGTCGGACGGCTCCAAGGACGGCACCGTCGAAGAGGCGGGCGCGCACGGCGCGCTGGTCTGTGACGTACCGGTGAACCGGGGCCAGGGTGCCGCGCTACGGCTGGGCTACCGGCTGGCACGCGAAGGCGGCGCCCAGTACATCATCACCACCGACGCCGACGGGCAGTACAACCCGGCCGAGATGGACGCGGTGCTGCGGCCGGTGGTGGACGGCCGGGCCGATTTCGTCACCGGGTCGCGCAAGCTTGGCAGCCAGGAGACCAACGACCCGGTGCGGCGCCTGGGCACCTGGGTGTTCGCGGTGGCCATCAGCCTGCTGACCGGGCAGCGCATCACCGACTCCTCGTTCGGGCTGCGCGCCATGCGCGCCGAGGTAACCGGGGCGATCCGCTTGGAGCAACCCCAGTACCAGTCATCCGAACTGCTCATCGCCGTGCTGACGCACGGGTTCCGGGTGGCGGAGGTGCCGGCCACCATCCACAAGCGCAAGGTCGGCGAGAGCAAGAAGGGGCACAACGCAATCTACGGGCTGAAGTACGCAGGCGTCGTGCTCGGCACCTGGTGGCGCGAGCGTCAGCGGCGGGTGCCCGGCTCCGGCAGGGCCGCGTCGTCCCTGGCAGGAACCCGGCCGGGCGAGCGCTCGGCCGGGCTGTCCGACCACGCCGAACCGTTCACCCGCGCGCCCGAGCCTGCGGCTGCGAACGGCTCGGAGCCATTGCCCTCGCCCACGGCAGCCACCGACGGGATGCCACCCTCGGCTGACTGAGCGCGCGCGCCGGGCATTTCCGAGGCCGGCAGTTCCGACACCAGCTCCGAGACCCGCGATCCCCGGTCCTTGAAGAGGAAGTAGTGGAAGATCAGGAAACGGGTCACGAACGTCACGCAGTTCGCCAGGAGGTAGGCGAGGTCGACGAACAGCACCCGCTGGGCGTGGCTCAGGCCCATCGAGATGGCCTGCTGGTTGGCCCACTTGGTGGTGAGCGTCAGCACGACCGCGGTGCCGATAGCCACGATCCAGAAGGGCAGCGTCTCCTTCAGCAGGTTGGGCCTGCCTTTGCGCTCCCAGGCCCACCGCGACAGGACGTAGCTCACGGCCGCACCCACGAGCCAGGCCGCGACGGCCGAACGGCCAGCGGTCCAGCCCACAGGCCCCAGACACACGGTCAGGGTGATCTGGCTGGCGATGACCGCTCCGGCCGCCACCACTATGAACCTGCTGAACCTTTTGCCGACAGAGGTTTGCAGCCTGCGCTTCATGGCCGCGCCGATCCGAGACGATCCGACTGTCATGCAGCATCCTCATTGCGGAGGCCGGCCTTATCACTGGCCGGCGGCCTTGGGTTATGAAGCTCCGGCGGCGGCAGCGGGCGGCCTCCGGGCTGCGATCCTGGCCACGCTATCGCGGCTGCGTGCGGGCCGCAGCCAAAGCGCGCCGTCAGGGGCCGGGCTTTCCCGGCCATATCTGCCCAGGCTACCCGCCGGTCAGCGGGTAAACGTCCGCTTGGGGCTCCCATGGGACCGGCATGGTCCTCACGTGGGGCCGGCGGCCGATAGATCGGTTCCTGGTCAGACATTTAGCTGCCATTCGTGACCTAATGGCTCCTGTCCGTAACCGAAACGGCAGGCCAGGCTGCCGGGCGGCTGGCAGGGCCGGGCCCTGCCGGCAGCGCCCGGCCGGCAACTGGCCGGCAACCGGGGCGTCAGCGCAGGCTCCCCCCTAGATCGTGCGGGCGCGTCCACGACGAGGTGTGCGGATAGAAGCGGGAGTGCCACAGCTGGTGGTCAGCGCCCCGCCAGAACACATCGACCACGCCGTTGCTCTGGCCGACCGCGGCGAGCTTGGTCCCGATCGCACCCAGCGGCATCGCTGCGGCCGGGCCCCAGCCGGCTCCCTGGCTGGTCGAGCGCCAGAGTTTGCTGCCCCGCCCCTTCCAGAACGCGCTCTCCGTGCTTGGCGTGGAGCCCACCACGATGAGCTGCCCATCCATGCCGCTGCCAGAGCGCTGCGGGGTGCCCCACCCGCCGTTCGAGCTGTAGGTGCCGCGCCAGACGCTGCCCGGGGTTGCCCCGCCCCAGAACACGTCGATCTCGCCGTTGTGCTGCGCGGTGGCGTGCGGCGCCGCGCCGATCTGGCCCATGGCCAGCGCGGACGGCGCGCTCCAGGAGTTAGACAGGCTCCGGGACATGTGCCAGAGCTGCCCGTCGACGCCCTTCCAGAAAACGTTGACCGTCTCCGCGCCCGACACGGCCGGGGACGGCTGTGAGCCGAGCCCGCTGGCCAGCAGAGTCGGGCCGTGCCAGCCGCTGGCCGGCGCGTAATGGGCGCTCCAGAGCTGGTGCGGGTTCACGCCACGCCAGAACACGTAGACGTTGCCCCTGTCGGTGGACACGGCCCGCGGCGCGGTACCCAGCGGGCCCATCGGCAGTTCCTGCACCGCCGACCAGTTGCCGCCGCTGGCGGTCACGTAGTGCAGCCTGCCGCCGTGAGCGCCGCGGAAGAACACCATCATCCCGGTGGCCGTCGTCACGGCCGCCGGCTGCCCCTGCACCGCCCCGCCCAGGCTCACCGCCGCGGACCAGCCATGCCCGGGCTGGTAGGCGGTGGACCAGAGCGCCCGGTCGCGGCCGGTGAAGAAGGAATCGACCGCGCGGCCGACGGTGCTGACCGCCCGGGATGCCTGCCGGGTCGGCCGGCCGTTGCCCTGGCCCCCGCCGCCACCACCGCTGCCGCCGCCGAGCTGGACATCGAGGTAGTCCTGGTCGATGTCGATCCGGTACCCGCCGTGGCGCTCGGAGATGTTCCCGGAGAACTGATGGACGCGCTGGTGGTTGGCCCAGTCGCCGACCGGGACGTTGGCGTCATTGGTGTCGGCGATGCCATTCCACAGCGCGTCGTAGATCACGTCCGGCATGGCGATGGATGTGTTCGCGTAGTTGCTGGACAGGTCGCTGATGCCGGAGTCGGAACTGCTGTAGATGGCGGACTTGTAGCCCAGCGAGTGCAGTTCGGTGGTCCATGCGGTGAAGAACTTCATCGCGGCCCGGCTCCGGCTCGGCGCGAAGGCCTCCATGTCGTAGTAGATCGGCGTCCGCGCCCCGAAGCCCAGCGTCCTGGCCTGCACCACGGCGTCCTGCGCGGCACTGATCGCCTGGCTGGTCGCGTTGGTGACCTCGCCCTTGAACGACACTTGCGGGCCGACGTACAGCGGGATGAAGTGCCAGCCAGCGGCAGCCTGCTGGCGCACCCAGGCGGCGGTCAGGTTGGGCTGCGCGCAGGCGCGGTCCGAGCCGCCGATGTAGATGCCGATCGCCTGGTAGCTGGAATGCGCCAGCCAGGCGCTCATGACGGCCGCCCCAGGCGCGGCGCAGGCGTCGAAGCCGAGGCCGGTGCTGTTGGTGGCGCTGGCCGCGACGGTGGGCCCGGCGGTCAGGGTGCCCAGCCGGATGTCGGCCGGGTCCTGGACGACAGGCGGCGGCAGCCCGGCGGACTTAAGTATGGCCAGGACCTGCGACCGGTCGTTCCGGTACGCGGCGGTCACCGTGATCCTGGGCGTGTTGACCATAATCCGCTGCGCCACCGGGTCCTCGGTCGCCTGGGACGGCTGGCTCCCGGCCCTCGCGCTGGCCGGCGCGACGAGCACCGCCTCGGTAGACCCGACCAGCCCGCTGGGGCACGACTGGACGGTGCCCGGCTGGCCCACGTAAAGGGCGTGCCGGTCGAACCGCACGCAGGTGGCCCGGTCGGCCGCGAGGTTGATCACTGGCCACGCCGCCGGGATCTCGAATGTGTACCCCCGGTAGGTGACCTGCCGCAGCGTCGCCGAGGCGCCCGCATGTGGCCCCCGGCCGCCGCGGTCCCCCGGCGAATGCTGGCCGGCCGCGGCGGTAGCACCCGCCACCGACAGGGTCGTAGCAGCGAGCACCGCGCCCACGGCAAGTGCCCGCTTCTGCCAGACGATCGCGAAGACCATGATCGGCTCTCCCCCCGTTTATGCCTTTCCTCGCGGTCCTGGCGCCGCCCGCTGGCCCCGGCTCCCCCGAGCCGGCATAGCAGGCAACCATCGCCAGTGACGTTAAGCAGTACGCGGCCGGTACCGGCTCGCGTATTCCCCCCGTTAGCGGTATGTAGCAATGATTGCTGCTAACACTTCAATATCCCAGAGCAGCATACATTGCCGATTCTGGCCGGCTTGTGCCGGGCTTTGGCACAGCGATTATCTTGCCTTATTTACCCGAATTTGTGCGCTACGGACTCCAGCCCGGCCTGGGCCCCTGCCGGGACTGCCCGGCCAGCGCGAAAGGCGGCCTGCCCGCTCGCCGCGGCCTCGCAGCGCAGCGCCGGCCGCGTTGACTCCCGTCCGGTACGCGTACGCATCTAGCAGCGCATTCATCACGGATGGCATCCCGCCGTGCCCCCTATCTCAAGCACCCCTCAGCCCGAGTCCCCGGGCCGTCCCGCTCCCCGGGCGTCCTCCTTCCCCGCCACCCGCCGCTCGTGGCGGAATGCGGCTTCCTCCAGGGCGTCCCATCCCGGGCCGCGTGCCAACAAGACACCTCTTCGGTGAAGTGATACCCCTTTCCGCAACCCGCATGACATTTCCCGAGATCCGGTCCCTTTGCCGCCCGTATTAAACGGATTTGCGGAACCGGGGCTCGATAACGGGGGCGGGCCCGCCTCGATATGCATGAGGAGAGTGCGCGCGGGATGCGCGTGAGGAGTAGAGCGGGACGCCTGGGGTCAGGCGGGCACGCCGGTGAGGCGGCCAAGGCATGCCGCCGCGTGGTCGAAGAAGGCGGCCCGATCGGTGATCACGTTCTCGAACTGCCCGAACAACTCGAAACTCACCAGGCCGAACAGCCCAGACCAGGCGATGAGGGCCGCGGCGGCGATGTGGTCGGGTACCCCCTCCATGATCGCGTCCCGCAACCGCGCCGCGTCCGGGGTGAACGACGCGGGCACCGGCGCCAGCGGCCCGGGCAGGTCCGCCACGGTCCCGGCACGGTAGGCATCACCGATGATCTTCCCGAACACCACCGCGGGCCGTGATGCAGGCCCGATCGTCCGCTCCGGTGCCTGGTACCCCGGCACCGGCGAGCCGTAGACCAGGGCGTACTCGTGCGGGTGGGCCAGGGCCCAGTTGCGGACGGCGCGGCAAGCCGCGAGCCACCGGCCGGAATAGTCCTCCGGCGGGCACGCCGTCCCGGCCTTCTCCACCGCCGCGCCGACCGCGTTGTAGCCGTCGATGATCAGGGTCGTCAGCAGGTCGTCCCGGCTCGGGAAGTAACGGTAGATGGCGGAGGAGACCATCCCCATCTCGCGTGCGACCGCACGCAGCGACAGCCCGGCCGCACCGTCGGTGGCCAGCTGCCGCCGGGCGATCTCGGTGATCTCCCTGGTCAGCTCGGCGTGGACCCGCTCACGCGCGGTACGGCTAGCGTTCACGTAAGCAGAATATCAGAGCACCGCTCTCAAATCGAGAGCACCGCTCGCGCGTATTGCTCATGATCATGGTGATTCGGCCCATAGGGGGTGGCGTACCAGGCCGGAACGGTCCCGCGCCCCCTGGCTTCCTTGATCACGGGTACTTTTGGGCTTCATACGCCCAAAAGTGCCCGTGATCATGGTTACGGCGCCGGTGGGTGGGCCGAATCCCCATGATCACGCCCGGCCTGACCCTCGTGATCATGAGTTTGGTGCTGCTATCACGACGCGGGAGCGGTCCGGGCGGGCCTCAGGCTTCGGACCAGCCGTCCATGGGGAACCCGGCAAGCAGTTCCCTGACTTCCCCCGCGATCCGCTCGATGACCTGCTCGTCTTCCTTGAGCGCGGCACCGACCGCCTCGTCCATCCAGGCGGCGACCTGCGGCATGTGCTCCTCTCGCAGCCCGCGCGTGGTGAGCGCAGGTGTGCCGATCCGGATCCCGGACGGGTCGAACGGCTTGCGCGGGTCGAACGGCACCGTGTTGTAGTTCGTCTCCAGCCCGGCCCGGTCCATGGCCTTCGCGGCGGGCTTCCCGGCGATGCCCTTGGGCGTCAGGTCCATCAGGATGAGGTGGTTGTCGGTGCCGCCGGACACCAGGTCGAAGCCGCGCGCCGCCAGTGCGTCCGCCAGTGCCTTCGCGTTGGCCACGACCTGATGGGCGTACGCGGTGAACTCCGGCCGCGCGGCCTCGTGCAGCGCGACGGCGATCGCCGCCGTGGTGTGGTTGTGCGGGCCGCCCTGCAGCCCTGGGAAGACGGCCTTGTCCAGCGCGGACGCGTGCTCGGCCGTGGACATGATCATCGCGCCGCGGGGCCCGCGCAGGGTCTTGTGGGTCGTCGTGGTGATCACCGGCGCGTGGCCGACCGGGGACGGGTGCGCCCCGCCCGCGATCAGCCCGGCGATGTGCGCGATGTCCGCAACCAGAATCGCGTCCACCTCACCGGCGATGGCGGCGAACGCGGGGAAGTCGATCGTCCGGGGAATGGCCGTACCGCCGCAATAAATGATCTTCGGCCGCTCTGCCAGTGCCAGGTCACGGACCTCGTCAAAATCGATGCGCCCCGTGTCGGCCCGGACCCCGTACTGGACCGAGTGGAACCACTTGCCGGTGACCGAGACCTTCCACCCGTGAGTGAGGTGGCCGCCGGCGGGCAGGGCCATGCCCATCATCGTGTCGCCCGGCTGCAGGAACGCCAGGTCGACCGCGAGGTTGGCAGGCGAGCCCGAGTATGGCTGCACGTTGGCGTGGTCCACGCCGAACAGCGCCTCAGCCCGCCGCGCCGCCAGTTCCTCGATCGGGTCGATGAACTGCTGGCCCTCGTAGTAGCGCCGCCCCGGGTACCCCTCCGAGTACTTGTTGGTCAGCACCGTCCCCGAGGCCTCGAGCACCGCGGTGGACACGTAGTTCTCCGACGGGATCAGCCGGATCTTCTCGAACTGGCGGCGCGCCTCCGCGTGGATCAGATCCGCGATCTCCGGATCCGTGCTCTCGACATGCGGAATGGGCGGCTGGTGCATGATGACCTCCTCGGGGCACTGCGCGGCGCCAGGTGGCCGGGGAAACACCCGGCCTTGCGCTTCGTGCACTTTAATCATGCCGAACGCCAGGCCCGGGGTACACCACCAGCCACGGTGCGCGCCGCTCGGGGCCGGTCAGGTCAGGCCGGTTGCCTCGTTCTGGCCGGAAATCGTCATGCGCTGCGAGCGCGCGATGACGACCATGCGCTGCACCGCGAACGTGACCGCCAGGTAGAGCAGGATCGTGGCGTTGCCGAAGGAAGCGCTGCCAGCCCCGCGGCCGCCCACCAGGTAGTCAAATCCCAGGTGCCGGCGACCGAGACGACCCCTGGCCCGTTGACCCGCCATGTCCATGGCGTGCCGAGTCCGTGGTGCGCTCGCGCTCGCCACGGATGTCCGTGCACGTGGCCGCGGAACAAGCCGCGGATGCGAGCGAGATCCGCCGATCCCAACTCCGGCCCGCTACTGATCTTCCTGGCCGCATGCTTCTGGCCACGAACAGGCCGCCGGGCTTGCGGCCCTTATCCAGGCGATGTGTCCTGTGCGTGACCTGGATCCTGCACAATACGTTCGGTAGGCGCCTGTAGCTCAGTCGGATAGAGCAGCTGCCTTCTAAGCAGCGGGTCGCGGGTTCGAATCCTGCCAGGCGCGCGACCTGGGCCGATACAGATCGTCCGTAGGGGACAGCTTGCAGTGAGCGACTGTCCGCGGTGCATTACCTGCGAAGGTGTCCCGCACGGCGCTCACGGAGCGACTGCCAAGAGGGCGGTTCGATGACTTCCGATGTCACAGGTTCCCGGTACCGTGTTGCCATGAGCGCGTCGCCTGTCAGTGATCCTGGTCCTTACGAGGTGATCCATCTGGGTGGTGAGGCGGCCGCCATCGTCCCTCTGCCCGAGCTGCGGCGACTGCGGGCCGTCGAGCGGCATGCCTCCCCCGAAGCACTAGAAGAGGCAGAGATCGAGGCCACGCTCGCCGCTCATGACGAGTGGGTCGCTGCCGGGTGCCCAGGCGCGCTGTCACACGAGGAGGTCATGGCCGAGCTGCTCGGCAGCGACCAGTGAAGATCCGGTGGACCCCGGTGGCTGCGGCCTCAGCCCGCCGGTTCCTGCGTGATCAGGACGCTATGCGAGCGATTGGCGTCGCCGTCGCAGGCTTAGCCGAAGACCCACTCCCCGCCGAAGGATTCCATAGAGGGCGGTATCACCGCCTGCGAGTCGACCGCTATCGGATTTTGTACGTCATCGATGGTGATGTGATTACCATTGAGCGGGTCGACCGCCTCCCCGACCACTAAAGTCATCCTGAGATGCTGAACCAATGCCGCGTCGCGTCACCGCTTCGACAAGCCCTGACTATTGAATCGTAGATTCTGATCACACAGCAACGAGGCACTGGGGGTAAACTTCTACCCTTCGATAAGGCGACGTTTGGCAGAAATGAACTCTTCGTTTGACAAGCTCCCAGCTGCATGCAGGTCTACAAGCTGCTTGAGCCTGGTCGCAATATCACTAGCAGGTGGCTTGGCGCGAACCCGGCGATTTTCGGCAGCGTGAACCTGGTTGAGTATCTTCCTCGGCCAAGCCGCCTGTTCTTGCTCACTCCCGATGGTGCCGAGACGATACTGACCCACCCTGGAATGAATGGTAATAGTGGCATAGTAACCTAGCCTACCACCGCTGAATTCGACGTTGGAGATTTCCCTGAGCTTAATGTCGGTTACTCCACGGACTATGCTCCGGAAACCCTTGCCATGGATAATAAGGATACGTTTGTTAGTTAGCACCAGGGAATCGCTGAGATTAGGGAGCCGTCCTCTAACCTCTCCGCATCCAACAGCATCGATTACCTGCTCCCCAGGAGCGAGATTCTTAGTGAGAGCCGCAAGGTGATTCTTGCGAATTCTGTCTTCAAGTACGGAAATATCCACCGCCATGCTTCTACCCTCTCCCCCAGCAGTAGTGGACGTGCGCTCCGTGTTGGCTCATTGTCGTTGGCCCCCCGTCCCCTCCAGTTACAAGACATGTACAGTACGTGATCGGATCGCTGCCGTCTTGTAACGACCTTGCATCTGTTCTCAGGGCCCCGATGCGTTCGCGAATGAGATGCATGGATGCAGAGCGCCGCGATCGTGCCAGCTTCGTTCATGCGGCTGGGTCAGTCCCAGGTCCAGGCGTTGCGGAGGAACAGTCCTTGCTGGTCCCGCCGAACCGACGGCGGTGCTGATGTCCGCATCGTGAGGCCATCGCCGCCCGGTTAGATCTCCAGGGTGATGGCCAGCCTGCGGGCCGCCGGGGCCGGTGCTGGATGGCGTTGCGGGTGCGGGTGCGGGCAGCCTGGCAGGCACCCCCGGACCTGCTGAAATGGCCGCCCCGGCTTCAGGGGTGCCCAGTGGGGACGATCATCCTGCCCGGTTGGCGAGCTGGATCGCGCCGCGTGCCAGGGCGATAACCTCCCCGGTGGTGGCCGGGCCGCTGAGGGGTGCGCTGGGGTCTGCCATCATCAGGCTCACGACGATGAGATGGCCGCTGGCGGCGCGGGTGAAATAGTTGAGCGTCTCCACGCCAGGCTCGCTGCCGCCTTTGAACCAGACGACCGGGTAGGCATGTGGGCTCAGTGCGATCTGCCCGGGGTTGATGGACAGCGCACCACCGACCGGGGCTTGTCCGGGCTGGCCGTACTGCCGCCACAGCCCGGCGTAGGCGCGGCAGATGTCGGTGGGGGAAGCGAACCATTCGATCTGGCCGATCTTCCTCGGGCTGGTCCAGCCTTTGACGCGGGCGAGGGGGATGCGGTCCACGGCGGCCAGTTCGGCGGTCCGCCGCGGACGCGGCAGTGCGAGGTAATGGTCGGCCAGGGCAGGGTAGTTGACCCCCTTCAGAGTGATTAGCTCACGCGGGGTGAGGAATGGGATGTCGCGTGTGGGGTGTGCGTTGCCGAACTTCGACAGCTGGGCTTGCACGCTGCCGCGTCCAGCGATGTCGATGAGGCTGGTGGCGGCGGTGTTGTCGCTGATCGAGATCATGTAGTCGGCGTACTGGCTCACGGTGAACCTGGTCCCCGGCGCATCGGCCGCCAGCACCCCCGAGCCGGGGCTGAGCCACTGCTTGCGCAGGGCGAACTGCTGGTTCCAAGACAGCCGGTGGGTGGCCACGGCCCTGGCGATGGCGCCCAGCACGTAGAGCTTGAACGCCGAGCCTAGCGGCCGTGCCGCCGCGGCGTGGATGCCGTTCACGACGCGGCACCGCCCGTCGTGGCCGATCACCATGGCCGCAAAGGAGACCTGGGGGGCCAGTCCCTCGACGGCGGTGTCGATCCGTTGCCAGGTCCGGGGAGTTGGCGAGTTGGGCGCCAGACCGACGAAGTCGATCAGCCCGGATGTGTCGGTCACAACCTCGGCCAAAAGCGGCCCGACAGAGCTGCTGACAAACCCCTCGACACCGGCGGGATGGTCGAGGAGCAGCCGCCGCAGCGCCAGCGCGCCCGTCTGCTCCAGCACCTGATTGACCGCGGCCGGGCCACCGGCCTCGGCCAGTAGCACGGCGTTGAAGTGACGCCGGATCTCGGTGGCTGGCACGGGGGCGTGCGCGGATGCCCTGACTAGCCAATGGAGCTGTGCCAAGGCGGAGGGGATCGCCCCGCGCGTGGCCGCCGGGGCCGAGCCGGCAGGCAGGCCAGCCACGGTGCAGGCGAGCACACCGAATGTCACGGCCGCGGTCAGGGGCACGCGGCGGAAACCACGGCGCGAACGGCGAGGGCCGCGGCCGATCCAGGCCTGTCGCTTTGTGACCATGAGGGGCGCCATTCTCTCGGAGGTGCGGAAATAGTGGTCTGGCGGTCGGTCAGCCTGCCCCTCTGCCCGGGGTAGCTGGCCCGGTACTCGGAATACTCGGTCTGCCAGAACATCGTCGGGCTGGCGGAGATCTACTCCACCAGGATGGCCGGCAGCCGCACCGGAAGGGGAAGGCGCGCCGATGAAGCTGGTCTGTGCCTGGTAGCGCGTCCCGATGTAGCTGTACCAGGCCGATACCGAGCGCGCGTCCTGGACGTAACGATCGGACACGGTGGCCAGGTCGGCTGGGCGGGCGGTGAGGTGAGCTGGGCGGAGGTGAAGGCCCGTGGGGACGGGCTGCACTGGGCTCTTGGCCCCCGGTGAGGCACCGTGTTTCATTTAGGACAGACAGCGATGGCAGACACTGTGTCGGAGCCATTGTCGGCCGCGTAGATGGTGTTGGTCTCCGAATCCGTCGCGAGCCCTTCTGGGACGCTGTTCTGAGGAAGACGGATGGTGGCGAACACGGTGTTGGTCTGCCCGCGGATCACCGACACGGTGCTGGTAACTGCATTAGCCACGTAGATGTCTTTGGACCTGGGGCCCACCGTAATCCCCCGCGGGGACCGGCCTACCCGGATGGTGGCGGTCACAGTGTTGGTCTGCCCGTCGATCACCGACACGGTGCTGGTGATTTCATTGACCACGTAAATGGTGTCGGTCGCCGAATTCACCGTGGCGGCCAACGGCGTCTTACCTACCGGGATGGTGGCGGTCACGGTGTTGGTCTGCCCGTCGATCACCGACACGGTGTCGTTGCCAGTGTTGGTCACGTAGAGGGTGTTGGTCGCCGGGTTCACCGCTGCTGCCAGCGGTGCACTCTTCGCAGGAAGGCGGATGGTGGCGGTCACGGTGTTGGTCTGCCCGTCGATCACCGACACGGTGTCATCAAGACGGGCGCCCGCGTAGAGGGTGTTGGTCCTCGGGTTCACCGCAAGTGCGTCCAGCCCCGCGCCTACCAGGATCGTGGCGGTCACGGTGTTCGTCTGCCCGTGGATCACCGACACGGTGCCCGCATCGTAGCTGGTCACGTAGATGGTGTTGGTCGCCGGGTTCACCGCGACCGCATCTGGCCCCGTGCCTACCCGGATGGTGGCGGTCACGGCGTCCGTCTGCCCGTCGATCACCGACACGGTGCCCGCATCGAAGCTGGCCACGTAGATGGTATTGGTCGCCGGGTTCACCGCGACCGCGTTTGGGGCCGTTGCAAGGGGGGTGGTAGCGGTCACCTTGAAACAGTCTGTGGCGCTGTGGGCCATGCCCCGCGCCGACGCCGTCGCGGGCGCCCACGGCGCCAGCCCAGCCGCCACCACAGTGATCAAGCCCGCGGCGCGGCAAAGGTACTTCCTCATCTTTCGGCTCTCCGCAGTCGTAGCCAAGCACGCTCTTAGTAAAGCCGCCCGGCGGGTTGCCCGGACTGGAATGGTGGGCCTGGGCCGCCCCACCCCGGCCGCCAGGCGCACAGTAACAGGGAGTGGGGCCATAGACCATACCTTGCGCTCATATGGGCAGGCCAGCCAAATGCCGGGAAGGGTGGCACCCCGGTAAAGCGCTCACCCACGATCTTGAAGCCGCTTCCTCCGGTGGGCACTCCGGCTCCGGGATGATCAAGAAGTTAAGCGTGCGCAGGAGCGCCGTCTTAGCAAGGCAAGGCCGATTCCCCGCCGTGCCCGCTGCGTGCCCGATCGAGGGGGAACAGCGGGGAATCACCCGATCACAGAACATCGCCAGTAACCTGCTGATCATGGACAAGCCGGACGAGGTCAATGCGGCTATTTGGCAGGCCGAAGAGATCGTGCAGACCTGGGCGGCGGAAGCCAAGACGCGTGAGCGCGCGGACGGTGCGCGGCGGCGGCTCATGGCCGCCATCCTCCCGTTCACGGAACAGGATGCGTTTACGTTCCTGGACTTGGGAGCTGGGGCGGGTGCTGCGTCCCGGCCGATCCTCGACGTGTACCCGCGGAGCACCGCGATACTCGCTGACTTCTCGGCTGCCATGCGGGGCGTCGGCGAACAGGAGATGGAGCCATACGCCGGGCGTTACCGGTATGTCGAATACGACATGTCCGCCAGCGACTGGCCCACCACGATTCCCGCGGTCCTCGACGCGGTGGTGACGTCGCTGTGCGTGCACCACCTGCCCGATGAACGCAAGCAGGGATTGTTCGCCGAGATCTTCAGCCACCTCGCCCCCGGCGGCTGGTACCTCAATTACGATCCGGTGCGCGCCGCGGACCCGCTTGTCACCGCCACCTGGGAGCGGGTAAACGACGCCCGCGATCCGGAAGCGGCGGCTAAGCGGCTGCACCGCTCGCCCGGGGAGCAGGCCCGCTGGGACAACCATGTCCGCTTCATAAGCCCTCTCCCCCAGCAGTTGGAATACCTCCGGCTGGCGGGTTTCCGGGGCATTGATGTGTATTGGAAACAACTGGACTATGTGATTTACGGTGGCTGCCGCCCTGGCTGAGCCGGATTGCGGCGCCTGGTTGCCTCGATGACCAGCCGAAGGTCAACGGCGTGGTCTGGCGATGCATAAGGGGACCCGGGTGCGCTGACGTCGAACCGGCCACTGTCGGGCACGTAGTCGCGGCCCCGGGCGATGACCCGGCGCAGGTCGCGCAGGGCCGCGATATCGGCCTGTGGGTCACCGTGCACGACGATGAGATCCGCGTCGTATCCGGGGGCGAGGCGGCCGGTGATGGCACCGAGGCCGAGGGCGGCCGCCGCCTCAGTGGTGGCCATCGCGAGCACCTCCGCGGGCTGGAAGCCCAGGGTCACCAGGTATTCCAGCCCGCCGACGTACTGGTGATGCGGGTTGTTGTCTATGCCCGCGTCGGTTCCTGCGATGATCCGCACCCCCATGTCGTGCATCGCCTTGACGTGCGCGCCGACCTCGATGCCGGCGAGTTCGGCGATGTATGGCGCGCTTCCGCTGATGGTGGGGCAGACGAACATGCCCTGCTCGGCAATCCTGGCGGCCAGGGACTCGCTGAAGCGCCGCTCGTTGGTTTCGGTGACGAACGAACAGTGCTCGATCGTGGTGACTCCAGCCTCGACCGCGCGGCGGATGCCCTCGGTGCCGTGGGCGTGCGCGGCGACCGGCTTGTCGACCCGGGCCGCTTCCTCGACGATGACGGCGAGTTGTGCGGTGGTGAACTGGGCGTACCAGGGTGCCGATCCGGTCGTCATGAATCCGCCGGTCGACATGACCTTGATCAGGTCGGCGCCGTGCTTGTGGTGGGTGCGGACAAGGCGGCGGAGGTCGTCCTCGCTGTCGGCCTCGCCGCCCATGAACCAGCAGTGGCCGCCGGTGACGGTGATCGGGCACGCTGCCACAACCAGCCGCGGGCCGCGGGCCAGGCCTGCGGCGATGGCGTCGCGCACCGCGACGGCCTGATAGGCGCGAGAGCCCAGGTCCCGGGCTGTGGTCACGCCGACGCCGAGCAGTTCCCGCGCGCTGCGGAGCATAAGCATCAGTTGCTGCTCGCCGGTCTCGGCGCGCATCCGCGCGGCGGGATTCGGGCCCCCGTCAAAGGCGAGATGGACATGGCTGTCGATCAGGCCAGGCATGATCGTCGAGCCCGGGTAGTCCGTCCGCGGCAGCGACAGGTGCCCGGCAGGCAGCGCGCCGGCCGGACCAGCCCAGTCCACGGTGCGGTCGCCAATGACGACCGCACCGTCGGTCACGGTCTCGTCGCCGGTCATGACTCGAGACGCGGTGAGTACCTCCGGCACGTCATCACCTCGCCAGGTCGTCATAAGCATGATGCGGCCGGCGGCGCCGATGGCGGAAGGCCCGCTATTCCCGCTCCGGAGGAGGATGTCAGGATCGCCGACGGGCGCCAGGGCCGTTTATCTGGCGGAGACACGCCCAGTGCAGGATGGCGGTGTGCCAGGAAACCTCAGACAGGCCATCGACACCACGACCGCGGCGACGCTCCGTGCCCGCGGCAGCTTCAAGTGGACGGCCCCCGGCCCCGGCGGGTTCGGCGCGGCCGTTGCGGAGATGGACTTCGGTGCCGCGCCAGCGATCCTCGACGCCCTTGCCCGGCTGTCCGCCGACGCGAAGTTCGGCTACCTGCCGCCGTACCTGGCCGAGGAGCTGGCCGCCACGTGCGCCGAGTTCATGCTGCGCCGCTTCGGCTGGGGCCCCGATCCTGCCCTCATTCATCCCGTCCCCGACGTGATCAAGGCTCTGGAGATCGCCATCACGCACTTCTCCCGGCCCGGCTCCCCCGTCATCCTCCCCACCCCCGCCTACATGCCCTTCCTCATCGTGCCTGGCCTCCTCGGCCGCGAGATCATCCAGGTGCGAATGCACGACGAGGCGGGCTTCTTCACCTTCGACTTCGACGCGATCGCGGCGGCGTTCCGCGCCGGAGGGCATCTGCTCATCTTCTGCAACCCCTACAACCCGCTTGGGCGCGTCTTCACCCACAATGAGATGACGCAGCTGACCGACGTGGTCGACCGGCACGGCGGCCGCGTTTTCGCCGACGAGGTCCACGGTCCGCTCGTTTACCCGGGGGGCCGCCACGTCCCGTACGCGTCGACCTCCGGCACCGCCGCCGCGCACACACTGACGGCCACCTCCGCCTCGAAGGCGTGGAACCTGCCCGGGCTCAAATGCGCTGAGGTGATCCTGACCAATGAGCCTGACCGGCAACGCTGGGAGGACATGGGATTTTTCGCCTCACACGGCGCGAGCAATCCCGGCGTCGTCGCCAACATCGCGGCGTTCCGCCACGGCGAGGCATGGCTGGATGAGGTGCTCGCCTACCTGGACGACAGCCGCCGCCTGCTCGCTGACCTGCTCACCCGCCACCTGCCGCAGGTTCGCTACCGCCCGCCCGACGGAACCTACCTGGCCTGGCTCGACTGCACCGCGATGGAGCTGCCGCAGTCGCCGGGTGCACTCGTCACCGACCTTGCGCAGATCACGGTCGTGGACGGGCCCGCCTTCGGCGACGGCGGCGACGGAGCGTTCCGGTTCAACTTCGCCACGCCGCAATCTATCCTCACGGAGATGGTGGAGCGCATCGCCGCGGCCCTGGCGGCCGGATAGGCCGCCGTGGTGACGTCACCGCAGTGGGATGACGGTAAGACGCTGGCAGAGGCGGGTCAGGGGTGAAGTGATCTAGAGGTCGTCACGACAGCCGACCGTCATGATCTCGATGAACAGGCCCGAGAGGGCCTTGGTCCACCGGCTCGGCACGACGCACAGCGACTCGCCCAACTGGGGCCGCAGCCGGGCTTCGACCGCTGCCACGTCACCAGCCGCGACCACCAGCACGGCCCGGTTCGGGCCGGGCCGGGCCGGGCCGGGCCGGAAGATGCTAACCGCCACGGCGGCGCCGGTCGTCTGCAGGGCGCCCATGTCGTAGCCCAGCTCGATGCGGCGCATCACAATGGGCCACCCCTGCGGTGGCGGCGGGCAGGGTGGGCTCACCCAGCGCGGTCGCCAAGCCCCGTGGGGCGGCCCTCGACGCCTGCCGTCCGGCGTCACCATAGATCCAGGCCCTATCCTCGTGGTCAAGGTTTCTCCTGCAGAGGCGGTGGCTTGATCATGCAGCACTCGTGGCCGGCACCAGTGCCGCCGGGGGGACGTCGGGGGACGTTCCGATTGATACGCTGCGCCCGGTGCGGAGGGCCGCTTTACCACACGAAAACCAAAGGTAAGCCCCGGCAAGAGGATCACGAGCAGGGTTGCGAAGCCTTCGTCAGCGCAACCCAGGTAATGCAATACGTCGACGAACTGAAGCGGTCCGCATCCCAGTCAGCGGTGCCCGGGGGCCGCACCTGGCGGCGGCGGAGGTACCTGCGGGAGAACGCGAAGAAACTGTCCGTGGTGGCGTGCGAGAGCGACCCCGTCGCCGCACTCATAACCCTTGGCGACCTCTGTCAAGCCGAATGCCAAACGTCTGGCCAGCGAGTCAAGCTGCCTGAAAAGACGGAAATGACGGAAACGCTGATGCGGGCCTGCCGGCAGTTGGCTCTGGGGAAGGATCCAGCGTCAATCACCCCCGCCCCAGGCAGCGACCACGAGCCACGGATGGACTGATCGGCAGGCATCCGCCGGGCCAAACCGGGTCCGAGGCAGTTCGGTGATCTCCGTGCGCAGCAATCCTGGCTGCTACGTTCAGTAACGCAAGCGACACTCCTGTGCTCGACCTGTCAGCATTGATGCGTGACCACGCGCGCACTGAGCTTTGGGTCGGTGGCATCGGCCTACGAGAGATTCCGACCTGGGTACCCCGGCGAACTCGTTGACGAGGTGCTCGCCTACGCGGGCCGGCCGGTACGCACCGCGCTGGAGGTCGGCGCTGGAACCGGCAAGGCTACACGTGTGTTCGCAAGTCGCGGGATCGCAGTGACCGCCACAGATCCGGACCCAGCAATGCTTGCAGAACTGCGCAAGCATGTGCCCGAAACAGTTGCTGCCGTTCAGGCGTCATTCGAGGATCTCCCGCTCACCCCCGTGTACGACCTGGTCTTCGCTGCGGCTTCTTTTCACTGGACTCAGCCTGACCATCGTTGGGAGCGCGTGGCCGCGATGCTCAGGCGCGACGGGATCTTCGCGTCCTTCGGCGGCCAGATGTACCTGGCCGACACAGATGTCGAGCAGGCCGTCTGTGCCGCCAGAGCGGAATTCCTGGCGGACGACGGAGTTCCATCGCCTGACGGAACACCAGCGGATAGCCCGATGCAGTGGCCCGGGAGCGAGTTGCTGCGGTCCGGCCGATTCATAGATGTGCGCCAGTCGACCATCGAACGTCGCGCCGCAGTTTCGGCCAACGACTACGTCGGCCACCTCTCAACGATCTCTGCCTACCTCAAACTGCCCGAAACCGTTCGAGGGCGCGTGTTCGAGCGGATCCTCAAGGTGCTCCCCGAGCGAGTGACCCTGGTATCAGACCTCACCCTCCACCTTGCACGGCTAGCCCCAGGAGCGTGACATTCACCGCGATTCATGGCGGTCTGACTCGCCTGCGGGACGCCTGTCACGCCGTGGGCCGGGTGACCGGGCGCCTGGGCTGGCAGTGTGGTCAGCCGGGCCAGGGACGGCAGCGCGTGACCTGGCAGGTCCTCCCGGCGCCGGCACGATTTATTTGCCATACGACGCCCCGTGGCAGCCTGGCCCGCCGCGCGGAACTCAGCCCGGGATCGGCCAGAAGACGGCGGTGGCGTCGTCGTGGATCTTGCTCCGGGGCCAGCGCTCGCCCCGGGGGTCGGCGGACTCGGCCGCCCGGACCTGCTCGATCAGGCCCGGCGGCCCTTCGCGCGCAAGGATGCCGCAGATCTGGGCCCAGGTGGCCAGGTGGAACCGGTCGGCCAGGCGGCTGGCGCCGTCACTGAGCAACGACACCGCCGACAGACCGGCCAGCGGCTCGGATCCGGTCAGCGCGTGGCCCGCGGCGGCGGGGTCCGCGGCGGCGAGCCAGTAGCCGCCTGGCTGGTTGCGCGCATCCTCCAGCTCACGTGAGAAGGCCCGCCACGCGGCATCGTGTTCCGGGGTGCCGGGCACCAGGCCGGCGGCCGGCCGGAACCTGGCCACGGTTTCGCTGAGCTTGGTGTCGGTGATCGCGCGCGGCTCGCCCGTGCGGGGCTGGAGCAGCAGCACCGAGTCGCACAGCACCAGCCACTCCAGGGTGTCGCCGCGCTGCCGGGCGACGATCACGGTGGCGCCCGGCGTGGCGGGGTGCCCGAGGTCGCAGGTATCCGCGTGCATCTCGCTGACCCGCTCGATCCCCCGGCTGAGCACCTCGGCGAGCGGGACCCGATCGTCGCAGGCCCCGGCGGCGAGCAGCCCGCCGAGCGTGCGCGCGTACCAGGCGATGCCGTGCACGCAGCCGATGCCCGACTCCGGCACGTATCCGGCGCCGTCGAGGAGCACCACGGCGCCGGGCACGGCGGCGGCGAAGTCCTCGTTGGGCCGGTCCGCCGCGCTGGGCTCGCTCGCCAGCAGCACCCGCATATCTGCCGCTCCCGGTCAAGAATTCATGCACGGTCGAAGTGCGCCTCGCCTTTGACGATGTTGCTGTCAATTGTCAGGGGCGCTGCACGATCTGCATGATCCGCAGCGGCACGATACTCACGATCGGCAGCTGCCCCGTGATTCAGACGGGACGGAAGTGGCCTCTGGACTCGGGCAAACCGCAGTGCCATTCTAGGCAAAGTGCCCGAGGGCGGCCGGTGGTGCACAGGGCTTGGCGGATGCTGCCCGGGGCCTTCATCCACGAGGAGGTGGGGGTATGAGAAAACCCGTCAGGTCATGGATGTATCTGGCCACGGCGGCAGCGGTTGCCATCGCGCCCGTTGCGGTGAGCAGCGGTACTGTCACGCAAGCTTCGACCCACGCGGTCAAGCACACGGCCTATTCGAGCAAGCACATGCACGTCAACTGCGCACAGGCTGCCGCGATGTGCACCGAGGTCGCGGGCTCCGAGAACGTGTTCGGCCACTATGTCGGCCACGACGAGCCGTCGATGCTGTTCTTCTCGCACAAAAACGGCTCCGGTAACCACATGAGCTACAACGTGACGCTGCCGACCGAACCGCCGGCGAGCGACCCCAACCTGCCGAACAAGTCGTACTCCTTCGAACTGAGCGGTGCCGACTGGTTCGGCATGGCCATCTGTGACACCCAGTCGTTCCCGGAGCAGGTGAAGACCTGTCCGCGCGACAGCGATTCGAACATCCTCGACCCGGCGATCTCCCCCAAGCACGTGGGCCAGGCCTACATGGAGATGCAGTTCTACCCGCCGGGGTGGATACCGTGGCCGACCTGGCGGGTGGCCGTGGGCGCAAGCACCTGCAGCCCGACCCAGTGGTGCGCCGCGATGAACATCGACAGCCTGTCGCTCAACCCGGTCACCGGCAAGGCGAACAACCCCACCTGCCTGGCCAGGGCCGGTGAGGAGTACCTCAACTTCGCCTTCATCACCAAGAGCGGGAAGTCGCAGGCGCCCGCCAACCCGATCGGCTCGACGAACGCCACGTTCACACCGAGTCCGAAGGACCTGTTCATGAACGCCGGTGATCACCTGAAGGTTGCCTTCACCGACACCACGAACGGCGAGAAGGTCACGATTACCGACCTGACCACCGGCCAGGTCGGGTCCATGACGGCGAGCGCGGCGAACGGGTTCGCGCAGATCAAGTACGCCCCCACGGGCTCGTCCTGCACGGCCATCCCGTACAACTTCCACGCGATGTACAACCGGTCGAGCGCGAAGACCCGGGTCACCTGGGCCGCCGGCTCGTACAACGTGGCGATGGACACCGAGATCGGCCACTTCCAGTTCTGCACCGGCCCCAAGCAGATCCCGGCCACCGAGTTCGGCCTGCTGCCCAACGGCACCCCGACCTCATGCCCCAACGGCGACATGGAGGGGCGGGGCGTCAACAAGCAGGCGCCAGACGGTGACGACATCTTCTGCTTCCCGGGCAGCCAGGCACTCCTTTACAAGGTGACCGGCTGTACGTTCACCAACACCGGGTTCGACGGCGCCTCGTATCAGCGGCTCTGGCCGGACGGCAACACCAAGATGCACCCCACGCCGTTCCAGTTCAGCAGCCCCGAGACCGGACCGGGTTACAACACGCAGTACGCCCAGGCCGGGTTCGAAGCCGACTTGCCGGCCATCGAAGGGACCTGTGATTCGGCCACCGGGGCGGGCTGCACGCTCATACCGCAAACCGACCAAGGCGTGCCGGCCGCGTTCTACCCGTTCTACAGCACCACGCTCAAGGGCGGCGGCGGCTGCAAGTGGCAGTTCGGGAACGACATCCCCGGAGAGATCAGCAACTACGGCCAGAACAGCCAGTACGGCACGCTGCTCCAGCAGTCCTACACCAACGTGGGGGGCAGCAGTTCGCCCTCCTACGAGGACTTCCGGGGCATCATCCCCAACCCGTGCCCGCAGACTTAGCGCTCCGGCTTTAAGGGCACTCGGGCGCCGGTGACACCGGTGCCCACCGAGGGGACCGCCACCAGGCGGTCCCCTCGGCTTTGTGCGCAGGGGTGCAAGGAAACGAGGCCTCAGACGGCCGGCGTCTGCCCGGCCAGTACCTGGAGCAGCAGGCCGGTGTCCGCGTTCCCGCCGGTCTGGATCACCGCGACGCGCTTGCCCGCCGCCCAGGAGCGCTCCGCGAGCAGGCCCGCCAGGGCCAGCGCCCCCGCGGGCTCTGGGACGTTGTGCGTGGTGCTGAACAGAATCCGCATCGCCTGCGCCGCGTCGTCCTCGCTGACGGCGAGCACGCGCGCGGCGCCCGCGCCGATGGCCGCCATGGCGTCGGGGTCAGGGACCCGGCAGGCGACACCGTCCGCGAACGTGTGCGCGGTGTCGGTGGTGACCACCCGCCCGGCCTCGAACGACAGCGCCGTGGCCGGGGCCTGCGCCGCCACCACCCCGATCACCTCGGTGCGCAGGCCCAGCAGGTCGCGCACGCCGATGATGCCGCAGATGCCCGAGCCCATGCCCACCGGCACGTAGACGGCATCAAGCTCACCGACGGCGCCGAACAGTTCCCTGGCATAGGTGGCCACGCCGAGCACCAGGTCCGGGTGGAACGGCGGCACGGTCTCCAGCCCGCGCTGGGCGCCCAGTTCGGCGGCGTGCTCCCGGGAGGACTGGTAGTCACGGCCGTGCACGATCAACTCCGCGCCGAAGCCGCACATGGCCGCGTTCTTGTCCGGGCTGTTGCCTTCGGGGACCACGATCATGACGCCGATGCCGGCGGCCCGACCGGCAAAGGCCAGGCTCTGGCCGTGATTGCCCCTGGTCGCCGACACGATGCCCTTGACCCCGGGCCGCCCGGCCCGGAGCCGCTCGGCGTAGACCAGCCCGCCGCGCACCTTGAAGGCCCCGGTCGGGGTGTGGTTCTCGTGCTTGACCCAGACCTCGGCACCGACGTGCTCCGCGAGCAGCGGCCACACGTACTGGGGCGTCGGTGGCACCCACCGCCCCACGATGCCCGCCGCCCAGTCAAGGTCCCCGGAATTGAACCGCATGCCCCAAGCCTGCCACGCCCGCGCGGTCAAGCCGCCGAGGGCAGCGCTCACTACGAGCGTGATGGCTTCCGCGCCGGTGGCGTAGCCCGTCGCCTCCTCTTGTGTCTGAGCGGTCTTCTACGGTGAGGGGATGCTGGAATCAGCGCTTCCCGTCGCCTTCATCCCGGCTACCGACCTGGGCCGGGCACGGGACTTCTACGAGGGAGCCCTCGGCCTCCCGGCACCGGACGTCAGCAGCTTCGCCTGCGTATTCCGGGTGGGCCCGATCACGCTGCGGGTGACCCTGGTTGGCGAGCTGGCGCCGCCGCCCTTCACGGTGTTCGGCTGGGAGGTGGCGGCGATACACGAGACGATCGCGAGCCTGGCCGGCCGCGGCGTGGAGTTCGTCAGGTACGAGGGCATGGACCAGGACGCCGCGGGCGTTTGGACCGCACCCGGCGGCGCCCAGGTGGCCTGGTTCCGCGACCCGGATGGCAATGTCCTTTCGCTGACCCAGCTTCCCGGCTGACCTGCCCGGGCGGGGACCGGCGGCGGGCGGGTGACGGCTGCCGTTAGGGTTGCGGGTCATGGACAACGAGCAAGCGCGAGCGCGGCTGCTGGCCGAGCGCGCCGAGGTGGAAGGCCTGCTCCGGGACACCGAACGGGCAGCCCAGGAGGACCGGGAGACCGAGGACGACGCGGCGGAGACGGGCGACAGCGCCGACGTGGCACAGCCGCTGGCCGCCGAGGGCGAGGACGACGCCATCGCGGAGAGCCTGCGGGACCGGCTGGCCGTACTGGATCGCGCGCTGAAGCGGCTCGACGACGGCAGCTACGGCCGCTCGGTCCGCAGCGGCGTGCCGATCCCGCCGGAACGGCTGGAAGCCGACCCCGCGGCGGAGCTCACCATCGAGGAAGCCCGGGCCGGCTCCTAGCGCCCGGGCCGGCTCCTCAGCGCCCGGGCCGGCTGTCTCAGCGCCCGGGCCGGCTCCTCAGCGCCCGGGCCCATCAGCGCCCGCGCCCTCAGCGCGGCACCGGTTCGCTGGTGGCCAGGCCCAGCCCGCGCATCGCCTTGCGGTACGCGACGGCCACCGCGTCGAACTTCAGGTGCAACTCGGCCGCCAGGTCGAACGGCACTTGTTCGGGCCGCTGCGACTCCACCACCACCTGGTCCTGGCCGAAGATCGTGTCCTCGAACTCCTGGATCACCCGTTCGGGCTGGTCGAGGTTGTAGTTGCGGCCGATCACCACGTAACCGGCGCAGCGGTCGGCGGCGACCGGCTGGGAGGCGAAGAAGTACACCATGCCGCGCTCGCCGCCCCAGCCCAGGCGCAGCACGATCGTGTACGGCAGGTGCAGTTCGTAGCGGCTGCGCCGCTCGGGCGGGCGGCCTGCTCGTTGGCGAAAACCGGAAAGTCGTCGGTGTTGGCCGCCTCCGGCCGGACGATCGAGTAGCGCAGCACGTGGCCCTCGGTGCTGACTTCGTACCGCGGCACCACGGGACGGTCCGGATCCCCCAGCAGCCCCGGGTGCACCCAGGGGAAGTGGCCGAAGTCGGTGAAGTTCTCCACCTGGCGGGCGGCGTCGCAGCGCCACCGGTACGGTCCGGCGGGCACCAGCGCCCAGGTCCCTTCCTCCAGTTCCGGCACCTCGGGCAGCGGCCAGCGCGGCTCCGCCAGCGCCACCCAGATCAGCCCGTACCGCTCCTGGCAGCCGAACGCGCCGATGCGCGCCTTGCGCGGGACCCGGGACGGGTCCTCCAACTGGGGAATCGCGGCGCAGCGCCCGTCGGCGCGGTAACGCCAGCCGTGGTAGGGGCAGACCAGTTCGTCGCCGCGGACCCAGCCGAGGGACAGCGCCGTGCCCCGGTGCACGCACAGGTCGGAGTTGGCGCGTGGCCCGCCGTCCTGGCCGCGCCACAGGACCAGCGGCTGGCCGAGCAGGTCGGCATGCACCGGCTGGCCGGCGAGTTCACCGGCGAACGCGACCGGATGCCAGCATTCGCGCAGCGCCGTCATGTCGGCGAACGCCCCCGGAGCCTGCATGGTGCCCGTCCTTTCGCATGTCATGGCCTCATCGGGCCATTACACCCCGCCGTCGTAGCAGGCCGGTAGAGCAGGCTGGTAGAGAGGGATCCGGTAACTTCGGCATCCAGGCACCGCGCCGTGTCCGCCACGGGCGCGGAGCCGCCGACAACCGAAAGGCGCGCAGATGTCCGCGACACCCCTGCCAGGGCTCCTCGGGGCCGTGGCACCGGTACTCGAGAATTACGGGTACCTGGCGGTCGCGGCGCTCATCCTGGTAGAGAACTTCGGTGTCCCCGCGCCCGGGGAGACGATCCTGGTCGCGGCCTCGGTCTACGCCGGCACCGGCAGGCTCAACATCGTCGCGGTCGGCGCCATCGCGGTGCTCGCGGCGGTCGTGGGCAACTGCATCGGCTACACGATCGGGTACTTCGGCGGCCACGCGCTCGCGCTGCGGTTCGGCAAATACGTGTTCCTGACCCCGGAGCGGCTGGAGAGGACCGAGCGGTTCTTCGAGCGCCACGGCGGCCTGGTGGTCGTCGCCGCGCGGTTCTTCGAAGGTCTCCGCCAGGCGGCCGGCATCATCGCAGGGACCGCCGAGATGCCGTGGCGGCGTTTCCTGGTCTTCACCACGATCGGCGCCGTGCTCTGGGTCGCGCTCTGGGCGCCGCTTGGCTACCTGGCCGGCAACCACATCGGCACGATCTACTCCGACATCGTGCGCTACTCGCTGTATCTGCTGATCGCGCTGGCGGTCCTGGTTGCCGCCTGGATCACCCGCGCCGTGCTGCGCCGCAGGCGCCGCGCCGCAGCGGCCGGCCCTGTGCCTGACCTCAGGGACGCTCCCGGTACCCGGAAGGGGCCGAATGCCAGAAAGGCGAAGAAGTGGTGACCATCGCAGATGCCGGGTATGCAGGCCGGACCGTGCTGGTGTTCGGCGCGACGGGGGCCCTGGGCGGTGGCCTGGCCGCGGCGTTCGCCGCGGCGGGCGCGGCGGTGGCCGGTGCCGACAGGCACCTGCCCTCGGCGGCCCACCGCCTGGACGGGGTCCGCTATCACCAGGTGGACGTGCTGGACGACGGCGCGCTCGCGGACCTGTTCGGCCAGCAGCCGCCGCCCTGGGCGGTGGTCAACGCGATCGGGGGCTACGCGCCGCACACCCGGCTGGACGCCCTCGATCCCGGCGAGCTCACGACCCAGCTCAACCTGAACCTGGTCAGCGCCGCCCTGGTGACCAAGCACGCGCTGGCGGCACTGCGGCGCACCGGCGAGGGCCGGATCGTGCACACGGCCAGCCGGGCCGCCCAGGTAACCAAGGGCCAGGGGTTCGCCTACTCGGTGAGCAAGCTGGGCGTGCTGCACCTGGTGGCGATGGCCGCCGACGAGACCCGGGGCACCGGGATCACCGTCAACTGCGTGGTGCCGAGCATCATCGACACCCCGGCCAACCGGGCGGCCATGCCAGACGCCGGCCACCAGGCCTGGCCGAAGGTCGCTGACATCGCCCGGGCCTACCTGTTCCTGGCCTCCCCGCAGGCACATCTGGTGTCGGGCGCCGCGATCCCGGTGTAGGCGTATCGCACCGAAGTAGAGAAAACCTAACCCGGCACCCCCGGTCGGCGCGGGGTAGCAGCATGGATGAATCCCGTTTCCCTGGGTAATCACCGCGAGCGCGACCTTCGCCGCGCATAAGTAGGTGAACCCGCCGGTCACTATGCATTCCCGGCCGGTAACGTAGAACGCCTACGGCAACGGCACCCAGGCGAGAGCGGAGATGTTCGAGATGAGCCTACCCACCGGTCAACAGCGCGTTTTGGAGTCGATCGAGGGCAAGCTCGAGCAATCCGATCCCCGTCTCGCCTCGCTGTTCTCAATCTTCACCCGGCTCAACCTGGCCGAGAAGATGCCGTGGATCGAGCAGGTCGCGGTGCGGCCGGTGGCCGACCGGCTGGCCAGCATCGGAAGCTGGTTCCGGTGGACGGCCCGGCGCCCGGCCGCCCGGCTCCGCGCCATGGTCTTGCTGCCTGCCGCCCTGACCGCAGTCGCCTGCGCCCTGACCCTCGCGTTCGGCTTTCCCGGCAGTCAGCGTCACGTGCCGGGCGCCAGGACTCCCGCTGCCAGGGAACTCGTCATCAAGTCCCGCGACCTGGTGACCAGGGCCAGGCTGTGCCGGTCGATGATCCGGATGCCCGCCTTCGCGAACTGCTGACCTGCCCGAGCCCCGCAGGGCAGCGGCACGATCACGCCTTGCGCGCCGCGGCTTCCAGCGCCTGCACGCTCAGCCAGCCATCGTGCTTCCAAAGGATCTTCCCGCTCGCCGAGGTCAGCTCGAACCACGGCTGGTCGGCCACGCCGTACCCGTCGGCGACCCTGCCCGTGGCGTCGGCCGCGACCGGGTAACGCAGCGGCGCGCCGAGGTTCTTCAGGTAGGCCGCGGCCGCGCCAGGTGACGGCTCGGTGGTCTGCTCGTCCACCGCGACCAGCCCCGGCAGCCCCCGCCCGCCTCCCCTTCCCCCTTCATGCGCGGCGTGCGCATAGGCGTTCAGCGCGAGCAGGTGCGCCCGCAGGTCGGAGGTCTCCGCCACCCAGGTGGCGAAGAACATCACCAGCCGGGGCTGTCCCGGCCCCAGGGTGACCGAGCCGGACGGCACGCCGGGCAGCGTGACAGCGGCCGCCGGAGTCTGGCCGGAAATATAAGCCAGCGAGTGGGTGCTGGCCAGCGGCGGGTGGCCGGGCAGCAGGCTGGCCACGCGCTGGGCGATGATCTGCGCCGCCTGGGTGATGCTGGCGTAGTTCATCTGGGTGAGGTACACGGTGCGCTCGCGGCCCTGCGGGTCGATCACGAACAGGGCCGGGGTGTGGTCGATCATCCCCCGCTGGATCTGCACCGCGATGTGGTAGGCCCGCCAGGTCGCCTGGAGCTGCGGCAGGGTGCCGGTCAGGAAGTCCCACTGGTTCACCATGGCGTGTGCCCTGGAGTAGGCCATGGCATCGGCCACGCTGGTGGCCTGCGGGTTGGCGTCCACGCCAAGCAACTGCACGTGACTGCCTGCCGCGCCGAGGAGTTCCTTGGCCGCCACCATGCTCACCGTGGTCAGCGGGCATACCGTGGTGCACTCCGAGTCCACGAACGCCAGGACGACCGCCTTGCCGCGGAACTGGCTCAGTGCCATCCGCTGGCCGAACTGGTTCTCCAGCCGGATGTCCGGGGCCGGCGCCCCGCCCAGCGAGCTGCCGGGGTCCAGCTCAGGGTTGTTCCCCCCCTGCATGCCGGTGCCGGAGTGCCCGGCGCCGCTGTCCGCCGCCGGCGATCCCGCGGCGCCAGCGGCGCAGGCCGCCAGGGCAAGCCCGCACGCCGCCAAGACCGCCCCGCGGGCCAGGCTCGCCGCCTTCACCGGGCCTCTCCGCGCGCCGCCTGCCCGCCCTGGCCGGCCGCCCTGGGGCCCTCGGCCAGGTCCCAGACCCAGATCATCCGGCGGCCCCGCTCCCCCGGTGCCTCCCGTTCGTGCTGCTCCACCCGGTCGAGCCGGTAGCCCAGCTTGCGGGGCACGCCCGCGCTGGCGGTGTTGGCCTCGTCGCAGTGGATCTCCACCCGCCGCACGCCGGGCAGCGACAGCGCCACCTGGGTGAGCGCCTGCGCCGCCGCGGTCGCGTAGCCGCGCCGGGTCTTCCCCGCGACGGTCCAGTAGCCGATCTCCACCGCGTCGTCACCAAGCCTGCGGTGCAGTCCGATCGTGCCGACGAACTCGCCGTCCGGATCCTTGACCGCGCCGGGAGCGTCCGAGCCCGGCAGGCCGGGATCCGTGGCGATCATCACGTAAATGAAACCGGTGCCCGACCTCCACAGCTCGTCGGACTCGGCCACCCGCACGAGCTGGGACCGCAGGTCGGCCGCTTCCGGGGTGGCCCACGGCATCCACGGGCGCAGGTGCTCCAGGCTCGCACGGACCGCCGCCGCGACCGGGCCCGCGTCGTCTGCGTGCATCCGCCGCAGCACCAGTGCTCCCGCCGCCACCTGCTCGGGCGGGCTGGCAGGCTGGCTGGGCAGTGGCGCGGACGGGAACGGGCTCTCGGCGGCTGCGGGCATAGGTCCTAGTATTACCGCCTGGCTGCACGGGCGGCCCAGTAAGGCACGCGCAGACCCTCTGACCAGGTCTGTCAGGACGCGGAGCCTTGGCGGGAACCGGCGGTGGCGCCCGGGACCGCCTGCGGGGGGCCGCCAGGGACGGCATCGGGCGGGTCGTCCCCGACGATCACACCGCCGCCGTGGCCCCAGATCAGGTACCGGTAGGACAGGTTGACCAGGGCGGACAGCCTGTTGCGGCCGCCGAGCAGGTAGAACAGGTGCAGGGCGAGCCAGGCCAGCCAGGCCAGCGTGCCGTGGATCCGCGCGCCGCGGGGAAGCTCGACCACCGCGCTGCGGCGGCCGATGGTCGCCATGATGCCCTTGTCGTGGTAGCGGAACGGCCGCGTGGGCCGGCCCGCCATCAGCAGCGCGATCTGCTTTCCCGTGTGCCGCCCGGTCTGGATGGCCGGCTGGGCGACCTGGGGCAGCGGCTGGCCCTCGATCAGCGCGACGTCCCCCGTGGCGAAGATCCGGTCCTGGCCGGCGACCCGCAGGTCGGGCTTGACCTCGATGCGGCCGCCGCGGCCCTGCGGCAGGCCCCAGGCCGCCGCGGCGGTGGGCGCGGACACCCCGGCCGCCCACACGGTGACGTCGCTGGGCAGCTCGTCCCCGTTCGCCAGGATCACCTGGTCGTCGGTGATCTCGGAGATCTTGGTGTCCAGGTGCACGTCCACGCCACGGCGGCGCAGCTCGGCCAGGGCGTAGCCCTGGAGCTTGGGGTGGAATGGCGCCAGCAGCGTCGGGGCCATCTCGACCAGCCTGATGTGCACGTCCGTCGGGTCCACATCGGGGAAGGCGTCCTCGTCCGCGCGCAGCTCGGCCAGGGCACCGGCCACCTCCACGCCGGTCGCCCCGCCGCCGACCACGGTGAAGTTGACGGCCGTGCCCGGGCCCTCGATGTCGAGCCGTTCCAGCCGGGCCATGATGTGGTCCCGCAGCGCGACCGCGTCGCGGCGGGTGTAGAGCCCGAAGGTGTGCTCGGCCGCGCCGGTCACGCCGTAGAACGCGGCCGACACCCCGGTGCCGAGCACCAGGTAGTCGTAGTCGAGCACGGTGCCGTCGGTGAGGGTGACCCGGCGGCCGGCCGGGTCGATGCCGGCCAGTTCCCCCGGCCGGAACCTCGCGGCCTTCTTGCGCGCGAGCGTCCGGAGCGGGTAGGCCACGTCGCCCGGGTTCAGCCCGCCGGTCGCCACCTGGTACAGCAGCGGCTGGAACGTGCTGTATATGTTCCGGTCGACGAGTGTCACCCGCGCGCCCGCGTGGTGCAGTTCCGCCACTGTCGCCAGCCCGGCGAAGCCGGCCCCGACGACGATCACCCGGGGCCCATCCTCCGGCGGCTGGTGGCGGCGCCGCGCTGTCATCGCATGCCTCCTCCGTGCCGGTCGGTATCTACCTGCCCCCTTTATGGGCAACCAGGCCGGCGCCGCAAACATGCCCCGGCTGCGCGTCTCCCGGGGCTTGCGGATTCAGCTGCGCTACGCTCCCCGCGGCCCGGCTGGTCCAGGCGGCTGACGGGACGCGGGGTCAGCGGTTGACCACGGCAAGCTCGGGGCGGGTGCACCTCGGTATGGCGGTCCCTGCCGCCCGGGCGGCCACTCGGCCGCAGATCGCGAGCAGCACCGCGTCCTGGCCCGGCGGTGCGCTTCCCCCGATGCCGGACAGGTCCACGAAATAGTGCGGCCAGGGCAGCGGCAGGCTCGTCCAGAGCACCTGCTGCGCGGCGATGCCATAGCCCCAGGCCTTGCCGAGCGCGCCGTGATCGATGCCGAGCAGCGCGCCCTCGCGGACCCCGTACAGCCCGGACGAGGAGGCCGCGCTGACCCGGGCCAGGGTGCTCCCGGTCTGCGGGTTCACCCCGATCAGCGTATTGCCGGATATCAGATAGAGCCGGCCGGCGACCGCGTCGACCATGTCGGGCAGCGCGCTGGAATAGTGCCACAATTCGCGGCCCGTGGTGGCGCTGTAGCCCCTGGCCCACCGAGCCGAGGAGAAGACCACGACGCCCTGGTAGGCGAGGCTGAGCGCGCCGAGGAAGGCCGGGCCGTGCGGGCGCACGAGGTGCTGCGCGCCGGTGCGGAGGTTGATCCGGCGCAGCGCGGTGACCGGGGCGGAGGCGAGGTATCCCCCGGCCGCCACCGCCATGTAAAGCTCGCCCCCGTCCGCCTGCCAGGCCTGCGGGACCGTGCCGGTGGGCCGGCTCCACCGCACGGCGCCGGTGTGGTTGGCATAGCTGGTCACCGCGCGGGGCCCGACGACGACGGTGGTGGCCGGGCTGGCCGCAACCGCGCCGCCGAACTGGGCCGCCGGGTAAGCGCGGATCCGGTGCCCTGTGCTGGCCCGGAGCATGACCTCGGCGCGTGGCGGGCCGTGGTACGCCGCGCCCGTGGCCGGCGTGCCGGCGGCGGGCGGCGCTGGCGGCACGACCCCGACGGTGACCACGCCTGGCCAGACCCGGACCGCGGTGATCGCCGACCCGGCCGGGAACCCGGTCAGCACGGTCGTCCACAGCCGCTGGCCCGTGCCGGCCTGGTAGGCGGAGACGGTGAGCCCGGCGCCGACCGCGGCGAGCTGGGAGTCCAGCGAGGCGTAGGCCTGGCCGCCGGCCGGGGAGGTGCCCGCCTCGCCGTTCGGCACGGTCCACGACCCGGGCATCGGCCGGATCCACCGGATCGTGCCTGCGCTCTCGCAGCGGGCCCGCGGGCACAGGACCGACGACCAGCCCGCCGCCGTGCCCGGGGTGATCGCGGCCACGAGCAGGACGGCCGCGAACGACAGGCGGCGTCCCCACGTCGGCCAAACCTGCGTTACCTTCACGCCTCGCTCCGCGCCTTCCCGGCTGCTACCGCTCGGCCCAGATCCCCTCCGCGGCACAGTATCGCCGCCGGCTGAGAGCCGGCCGGGGCAGGTGGCGGAACCGGCTGGGAGGGGATTCGCCGCCCGTGACGGGTGCGGCTGTGGATAGCGTAGGCGTGGCCGCACCTGCCCCGCCTGCGGACCGGCGGCCCGACCGACCGACTGCTACGGAGATGACCCATGACCGCGCGCCCGCCCTTGCCTTACGACTTCATGCCGCCCGTGCCGTCGTTCACGCTGACCAGCACCGACGTGGCCGACGGCCAGCAGATGCCCGACGCCCAGGTCTTCGACGGCTTCGGCATGACCGGGCAGAACATTTCCCCGCAGCTGAGCTGGCAGGGCTTCCCCGCGGAGACCAAGAGCTTCGCGGTGACCTGTTTCGACCCGGATGCCCCCACCGGCTCCGGGTTCTGGCACCTGGTGCTGCTCGACGTGCCCGCGTCGGTCACCGAACTGGCCACCGGCGCGATCAGCGGCGACCAGTCCGGGCTGCCTTCCGGTGCGTTCTGCGTGCGCAACGACTACGGTGCCAAGGCGTTCGGCGGCGCCGCGCCGCCCGCGGGCGACCCGCCCCACAGGTACGTGTTCGCCGTGCACGCGCTGGACGTGGACAACCTGGCCAGCCAGGGCGTGGACTCCGACGCCTCGCCGGCCGTCGCCGGGTTCAACCTGCGCTTCCACACCATCGCCCGGGCCACGATGATCCCGGTCTTCGGGCACTGAGCCCGTTGCCGGGCTGGCAGCGCATCGATTACGCCATACGATGGAGGGCGGCCGGGGGATTCTTGTGGACCCTTTCATGAGGACAGGCGATGGGTAAGGCGAGCAGGATCAAGCAGCAGAGCGCCCGCGAGAAGATCGCGGCGCAGCGCGAGGCGGCACGCAAGGCGGAGCGGCGCAACCGGATGATCATCACCGGCGGCAGCACGCTCGTCGTCCTGGTGATCGTCCTTGCGTTCATCGTGATCAAGCTCACCCAGGGCTCGACGTCCAGCGGTGGCAGCTCCTCGGTGACCGGCTCGCTGCTGCCGGCCAGCGTGGCGAGCCAGGTCACCGGCGTGCCCACGGCGACGCTGGACAAGGTGGGCAAGGGCGCGGTGCCCACGTTCACCCAAGGGCAGCCACCGTTCACCGGCGGCTCGGGCGCGGCGCTGACCAGCGGCGGCAAACCGCAGATGCTCTACATCGGCGCCGAGTTCTGCCCGTACTGCGCGGCCATGCGCTGGTCCATGGCGATCGCGCTGAGCCGCTTCGGCACGCTGACCCCG
>CAVXMG010000048.1:0-212785 GCA_963762735.1 uncultured Actinomycetes bacterium
CCTCCGTCACGGGGCCTTGGCCCTGGTGGCTGGGGCGAGTGGTTCCGCGGATGAGTGAGGTCTCTCGGCATGTGGACGGTTCGGCGCGGCGGCGGGGCTGGCTCCATAGACTTAGCGGGTGCTCTCAGTTATCGATCTTCGCGGGCAGCCAGCGGCCGCCATGACCAGGGAGAAACTCGCAGGCGTCCTGCCGCGCGCGGCGCTGGACACCGGGGCCGCCCTGGAGCAGATCCGGCCGGTCTGCGAGGACGTGCGGGATCGCGGCGCGGCCGCGGTCCGCGAGTACACCGCCCGCTTCGACGGCGTCGACCTGCCCACCAGCCGGGTCCCGGCGCAGGCACTGGCCGATGCCCTCGCCACCCTCAGCCCGGAACTGCGGGCCGCGCTTGAAGAGATGATCCGGCGGGTACGGCCGGTGCACGAGGCACAGCGGCCCGCCGACCATGTCACCGCGATCGGCGACGGTGCGCGGGTCACCGAGAGGTACGTCGCGGTGGACCGCGCCGGGGTGTACGTGCCGGCCGGCCTGGTCCCGCTTCCTTCCTCGGTGATCATGAACGTCGTCCCGGCGCAGGTCGCCGGGGTCGGCCGGATCGCGGTCGCCTCGCCGCCCCGCCGGGACTGCGGTGGCCTGCCCGCACCGGCCATCCTGGCCGCCTGCGCGCTGCTCGGCATCGAAGAAGTGCACGCGGCAGGCGGCGCCCAGGCAATCGCCATGTTCGCCTACGGCACCGCCGACTGCGCTCCGGTGGACGTGGTCACCGGGCCGGGCAACGCCTACGTGACCGCGGCCAAGCGGCTGCTGGCCGGCACCGTCGGGGTGGACGCCGAGGCGGGCCCGACCGAGATCGCGATCATCGCCGACCACACCGCCGACCCGCGGTTCCTCGCGGCCGACCTGGTCGCCCAGGCCGAGCACGGCCCGCTGGCCGCGTGCCTGCTCATCACCACCGACCCAGGGCTCGCCGAGCGCACCGACGCCGAACTGCGCCCGCAGGTCGCCTCGGCCAGGCACCGCGACACGGTGCAGGCCGCCCTGGCCGGGCAGTCCGCCTGCGTGCTCGTGGACGACACCGCCGCCGCGCTGGCGGTCTCCGATGTGTGGGCACCTGAGCACCTGGAGATCCAGACGGCGGACGCGGCCGGCCTCGCGGCGCGGGTCCGCAACGCCGGCGCCGTGTTCGTCGGCCCGTACGCCCCGGTCTCCCTGGGCGACTACCTGGCCGGGTCCAACCACGTGCTGCCCACCGGCGGCACGGCCCGGCACACGGCCGGGCTTTCCGTGCTCGCCTTCATGCGCGGCATCCACGTGGTGGAATGCTCGGCCGCGGCGCTGGCCGAGGCGGCCCCGCACATCGACGCCCTCGGTGCGGCCGAGGACCTCGCCGCCCACGTCAATGCGGTACGGATCCGCGTGGATAGTGCTGGTCTGGGGGGGCCGCCGGTCCGGCCCGACCTGGCCGGCCGGGCACCGTACGGGGCACCGCAACTGGACGTGCCGGTCCGGCTCAACACCAACGAGAACCCCTACCCGCCGCCACCGGCGCTGGTCCAGGCGATCGCAGACGCCGCGGCCAGCGTGGCGGGCTCGCTCAACCGCTACCCGGACCGGGACGCGATGGCGCTGCGGGCCGACCTCGCCGCCTATCTCGGGCACGGCCTGACCGCGCGGCAGGTCTGGGCGGCCAACGGCTCCAACGAGATCATCCAGCAGTTGCTGCAGGTCTTCGGCGGCTCCGGCCGGTCCGCGCTCGGTTTCGAGCCCTCCTACGCCATGCACCCGCTGATCTCGCGTGCCACCGGCACCCGGTGGATCAGCGGCAGCCGGGACGCCGACTTCGGCCTGAACGCCGCCGAGGTGGTGCGGGCGATCGGGGAGCACCGGCCCGACCTGGTGTTCCTCACCTCGCCCAACAACCCGACCGGTACCTCGCTCCCGCTGGCAGTGATCGAGGCGGTCTGCGGCGCGGCCCCGGGCATGGTCGTGGTGGACGAGGCCTACGCCGAGTTCGCCAGGGCCGGCGCGGACACGGCGCTGTCCCTGCTGCCGCGCTACCCGCGCCTGGTGGTCACCCGGACCATGTCCAAGGCCTTCGCGCTGGCCGGCGGGCGGATCGGGTACCTCGCCGCGGAACCGCGGGTGATCGACGCGCTGCTGCTCGTCCGGCTGCCCTACCACCTGTCGGCGCTGACCCAGGCCACGGCGCGGGCGGCGCTCGCGCACGCCGGCGCGCTGCTCGCCACCGTGGCCGATCTCCGCGCCGAGCGTGACAGCCTGGTGGACTGGCTGCGCGGGCGCGGGCTGGCCGCCGCGGACTCGGACGCCAACTTCGTCCTGTTCGGCGAGTTCGGCGACTCGCATGCGGTGTGGCAGGGCCTGCTGGACCGCGGCGTGCTCGTGCGCGAAACCGGGCCGCCCGGCTGGCTGCGGGTGAGCATCGGCACCCCCGCCGAAATGACGGCATTCCGCGACGCCCTGACCGCAGTGCTCGACAACTCCGCGGCCTGAGGAGGCAATATGCACCGCACTGCCCGGGTCGAGCGGGCGACCAAGGAGACCAAGATCCTGGTGGAGCTCGGGCTCGACGGCACCGGCACGTCTGCGGTGCACACCGGCGTCCCGTTCTTCGACCACATGCTCGCCCAGCTCGCCAAGCACGGCCTGCTCGACCTGACGGTCCAGGCCGAGGGGGACACCGAGATCGACGCGCACCACACGGTCGAGGACACCGCGCTCGCCCTCGGCCAGGCGCTGCGCGAGGCGCTCGGCGACAAGGCGGGCATCGCCAGGTTCGGCGACGCCGTGGTCCCGCTGGACGAGACGCTGGCCCGGGCGGCGGTGGACCTGTCCGGCAGGCCCTACTGCGTGCACCAGGAGCCGGCGGGCATGGCGCCGCTGATCGGTACCTACGACACCACGCTGACCCGGCACTTCTTCGAGTCCCTGACCGCGACGGCGGGCATCTGCCTGCACCTGTCTGTGACCGGCCGCAACCCCCATCACCTGGTCGAAGCCCAGTTCAAGGCCGTGGCCAGGGCGCTGCGCGCCGCGGCGGCACCCGATCCGCGCGCGCCGGGCGTGCCAAGCACGAAAGGCGTCCTGTGAGGGCACGCCGCCCGAGCGTCGTCGTGCTGGACTACGGTTCCGGGAACCTTCGTTCGGCAGAAAGAGCTCTTGCCCGCGCCGGAGCGGACGTGGCGGTGACCGCGGATCGCGACGCCGCGATGGCCGCCGACGGCCTGGTGGTGCCCGGCGTAGGCGCGTTCGCGGCATGCATGGCAGGGCTGCGGGCGGTCGAGGGCGAGCGCGTGATCGACCGGCGGCTCGCTGGCGGGCGCCCGGTCCTCGGCATCTGCGTGGGCATGCAGATCCTGTTCGCGGAGGGGATCGAGCACGGCACGGCGACCGAGGGCTGCGGCCAGTGGCCCGGGCTGGTGAAGCGGCTGGACGCCCCGGTGCTGCCGCACATGGGGTGGAACACCGTGCTGGCGCCGCCGGAATCTGTGCTGTTCGCCGGGATCGGGCCGGCCGAGCGGTTCTACTTCGTGCACTCCTACGCGGCCACGGAACTGCCGCTCGGCAGCGCACCGTACATGACCGCTCCGCTGATCGGCTGGGCCACCCACGGCGTGGCATTCGTCGCCGCCGTGGAGAACGGCCCGCTGATGGCGACCCAGTTCCACCCGGAGAAATCCGGCGACACCGGCGCGAAGCTGCTGTCCAACTGGCTGGGGACGTTGCCATGACCTTGACCCTGCTGCCCGCCGTGGACGTGGCGGGCGGCCAGGCGGTGCGGCTGGTGCAGGGCGCCGCCGGGACCGAGACCAGCTACGGCGACCCGCTGGCGGCGGCGCTGGCCTGGCAGTCCGCCGGAGCGGACTGGATCCACCTGGTGGACCTCGACGCCGCGTTCGGCCGCGGCTCCAACGCCGCGCTGCTCGCCGAGGTGGTGGGCCGCCTGGACGTGGCGGTCGAACTGTCGGGCGGTATCCGGGACGACGAGTCGCTCGCCGCGGCCCTGGCCACCGGGTGTGCCCGGGTGAACGTGGGCACCGCGGCGCTGGAGCGCCCCGGCTGGGTCCGGGCCATCATCGCCGAGCACGGCGAACGGATCGCCGTCGGGCTGGACGTGCGGGGGACCAGGCTCGCCGCGCGCGGCTGGACCAGGGAGGGCGGCGACCTGGCCGAGACGCTGGCCCGGCTGGACGGTGACGGCTGCCGCCGGTTCGTGGTCACCGACGTCACCAAGGACGGCACGCTGACCGGGCCCAACCTGGGCCTGCTGCGGACAGGTTTGTGCGGGCACCTCACGCCCTGTCATCGCCAGCGGCGGCGTGTCCAGCCTGGACGACCTGCGGTCGATCGCCGCGCTGGCCCCGCTGGGAGTGGAAGGCGCCATTGTCGGGAAGGCGCTCTACGCGGGAGCATTCACCCTGGAGCAGGCCTTGGAGGCGGTGAAACAGGCATGACACGGAAGGTCTCGACCCGGACCACGTGGGAGCCGGTGGTCGGTTACAGCAGGGCGGTCGCGGCGGGCGACTTCATCTTCGTATCGGGCTGCACCTCCGTGGTGGACGGGGCGTTCGTGCACGCGGGAGACGCGCGGGCGCAGACCACGCAGGCCATCGCGAACGTCGCGGCGGCGCTGGAGCGGCTCGGCGCAAGCCTGGCCGACGTGGTGCGGACCCGGATGTTCGTGACCGACATCTCCCGGTGGGAGGAGTACGGCCTGGCCCACGGCGCGGCATTCGGCGAGACCATGCCCGCCACGTCCATGGTCGGCATCGCCGCGCTCGTGGACCCCAGGATGCTCATCGAGGTCGAGGCCGTCGCCTACAAGCCCGGGGCCGGCGGGTGACCGTAGCGGTCAGGGTGATCCCGTGCCTGGACGTGGACGCCGGGCGGGTGGTCAAGGGGGTCAACTTCGAAGGCCTGCGCGACGCGGGTGACCCGGTGGAACTGGCCGCCGCCTACGACGCCCAGGGCGCCGACGAACTCGTCTTCCTCGACATCACCGCCTCAAGCGGCGGCCGGGAGACCACCTACGAGGTGGTGCGTCGTACCGCCGAGCAGGTGTTCATCCCGCTCACCGTCGGCGGCGGCGTGCGGTCCGCGCAGGACGTGGACCGGCTGCTGCGGGCCGGCGCGGACAAGGTGTCGCTGAACACCGCCGCCGTGGCCCGGCCGGAGTTGCTGGCCGAGGCGGCGCAGCGGTTCGGGTCGCAGTGCGTGGTGCTCTCGGTGGACGCCCGGCGCGCGGCCGCCGGCGACCTGCCGAGCGGGTTCGAGGTGACCACGCACGGCGGCCGCCGCGGCACCGGGATCGACGCGGTGGCCTGGGCCGCCCGGGCCGTCGACCTCGGCGTGGGGGAGATCCTGCTCAACTCCATGGACGCGGATGGCACGAAGGCCGGCTTCGATCTGGAGATGATCCGGGCCGTCCGGGGCGCGGTGACGGTCCCCGTCATCGCCAGCGGCGGCGCGGGGGAACTGGCCCACTTCGCGCCCGCGGTCGGCGCGGGCGCGGACGCCGTGCTGGCCGCCAGCGTGTTCCACTTCGGGCAACTCCGGATCGCCGACGTGAAGGCGGCGCTGCGGGCCGCCGGGCACTGCGTGCGCTGACGTCCCGCCTTGGCCTGTCCCGGTCCCGCGCCAGGCCGGTCCCGCGCCTGGCTGGCCCGCGCGGTCAGGCGGCGGTCAGCGCTGCCCCCACGATGCCGGCGTCGTTGAACATGGCGGCCGGGACCACCGTGGCCCTCAGCTTCTCCAGCAGCGGCAGGAACTTGTCCGACTTCCTGCTCACCCCGCCGCCCACGATGAACAGGTCCGGCCAGAGCAGCGCCTCGAGGTGGCTCATGTACTCATCGACCTTGTCCGCCCAGTGCTCCCAGTCCAGGTCGTGCTCTTCCCTGGCCCGCTCGGACGCACGTTTCTCCGCGTCCTTGCCGCGGATCTCGATGTGGCCGAACTCGGTGTTCGGCACGAGCAGCCCGCGGGTGAACAGCGCACTGCCGATGCCGGTGCCGAAGGTCAGCATGACCACGGTGCCCTGATGACCCGCCCCGGCGCCGAACTTAATCTCGGCCAGCCCGGCCGCGTCGGCGTCGTTGATGACCTGGCACTCCAGCCCGGTCGCCGTGCCGAACAGATCGCGGGCGTCCACCCCGATCCAGGACGGGTCCAGGTTGGCCGCGGTGCGGATGACGCCATTGGTCACCACGCCGGGGAAGGTGATGCCGGCCTTGCCCGACCAGCCGAACTCGGCCGCCAGGCCGCGCACCACTTCCGCGACGGCCTTGGGCGCGGCCGGCCGCGGGGTGGGCACCTTGATCCGCTCCCGGGTCAGGGTGCCCTTGGCCACGTCCACCGGCGCTGCCTTGACCCCCGAGCCGCCGATATCGACTCCCAGAACTTCCACCGCGCGCCCTTCCTCCCCTGCTTCCTCCGCGCCGCCGGCGGCGCTGGTGGCCGTCTACACGCCCCTGCGTGCCGTGCCGAGCTGGCGGACCGCCTCGGCGTTGCCGTCGAGCCTGACCTGGGCGGCGCCGGTGCGCCCCAGAGCCCACATCATCAGCTCCGCCGGGTGCCCGGTCACCGTGACCACCGGGGTCCATGCCTTTGCCGTCATTCTCACCTGCCGCTCGCCAGCGCCGGCGGTCAGGTCGTCCCTGGCTAGTTCCACGCCCACCGGTGACCGGCGGAACAGCAGCTTGCTGCGCTGCAGCCGCTGCCAGAGCGCGTCGGTCAGGCCGTTCTTCAGCTCGCGGGGCTGCCAGCCGTCCGCCCCGCGCCTGATGTCCTCGTGATGAACGAAGAACTCCACCAGGTTGAGCCGCTCGTCCATGCCGGGCAGCCTGAAGACCGACAGCGCAGGCGGCCCGGTGCGGATCTGCTCTACCAGGCGCGGGAAGGGGACGCTGGCAGACAGCGTCTGGTTCACCCGCCGGGTATGGCCCGCCAGCGGCCCGCCCATCAGGCCGGCCGCGGCGTCCGGCCGGCGCTCCCGGAGCACCAGGTGCGCGGCCAGGTCATTGGTGCGCCAGCCTTCGCACAGCGTCGGCGCGTCCGGTCCTGTCTCGTTCAACAGAGCGCACAGGGCCGCTCGCTCGTCGCTGGCATAGCTCACCCCGCGATGGTACGCCCTTCTGCCCCGTGAACCGCCGCTGCACGGCCAAGGCCGCGTGACGAGGAACAGGGCCTGGGCCAGCGGGGGTTCCGGGCTACACGGCCAGGGCTCGGGCGCCCCCGGGCCAGCTTCGTAGGATCGGGGGATGACGAAAGGAGTACCGGCGTGACCCAAGGTGCCGTCCGCCCGTCGTCGCTGGACCCGGCCATCGCCGCCCGGCTCAAGCGCGACGCGAACGGGCTGGTCGCGGCGATAGCCCAGCAGCACGACACCGGAGAGGTGCTCATGCTGGCCTGGATGGACGACGAGGCGCTGCACCGGACGCTCAGCACCGGCCGATGCACCTACTGGTCGCGCAGCCGTGGTGAGTACTGGGTCAAGGGCGAGACCTCGGGCCATGTGCAGCGGGTGGTCTCCGTGGCGCTCGACTGCGACGGCGATGCCGTGCTTGTCAAGGTGGACCAGTCCGAGGGCGCCTGCCACACCGGAGACCGGACCTGCTTCGACGCCGGGCCGCTGGAGCTGACCGCGCCGTGACCGCACTGCGGGGCGCGGGGCCTGCCAGGGCGCTGCCCGGGTCGCGGCGGGAGTACGCACTCGGCCTTGCCCTGGGCGCGGCCGGCGCTGGCGTCGTGCTGCTGTCGGCCCGGCAGGGCTGGGCGCGCGTCGCCACCCCTGCACCGGCGCCGTTGCCCGCCAGCGTGGTATCTGTCAGCGGCCAGGACCTCGTGCCGCTGGCCGGCGCGCTGGCCCTGGCCGTGCTGGCCAGCCTCGCGGCGGTCATCGCCACCAGGCGCCTGGCCCGCCGGCTGGCCGGGCTGCTGATGGCAGCCTTCGGCGTGGTCATCGCCGTGGCGGTGTGCCTTCCGCTGGCCGCCTCCGACGTGCGCGGCGCGGCGCGGGTGACCGCCGTCTCGCAGGCCGGCTCGGCCACGGCGGGCGGTGCCGCCGGGGTCTCGCCCGGAGCCATTCCCAGCGGGGGCGCGGCACCGGGGATCGCCGCCGTGGGCCACGTCACGATGACCGCGGCGCTGTGGCGGCCGGCCGCGGTGGCCGGTGCGCTGATAATCGTCGCCGCAGGCCTGCTCGTGTCTTGGCGCGGCGCGCGCTGGCCGGTCATGTCCAGCCGGTACGAGCCGCCTGAGCAGGCCGGACGCAAGCCGGTCGCGGACAGCGCCGCGCTGTGGGACGCGCTGAGCAGCGGTGCCGATCCGACTCTGCTGGCTCGGGGGAGCGACCTCCGAGCTCCCCGGGGCGCCGATGGCGCCTGGCCGGCAAGCGGCAGGCCCCATCGCGCGCTGGCCAGGGGAGCACTCCGTCTCCCCGGGGCAAGCCGGGCCCCACGGCCCGGACTGAAGTTCACCAGCGGCTGGCGTTACGCTCGTAGGTGTTACTGGCTGACGGAAGCACGGGCCGCCCCGGCCCGCAAAGGGCGTGCCCGGCGGGAGGTGAGCGGTGAGCGCATCGGAACCGGGCAGGTGGCCCAGGCGCCGTCCGCGCAACCGCCAGACCGTGCGGCGTGCCGCGCCGGTGCGCCTGGTGACCAGGCTCGTGGTGGCGCAGGCGGCCGCCGCGGCTGCGGTGGGCCTGGCGTTCAGCCGGCGGCACCTGCCTTCCGTGCTCATCACTCTCGCCCTGGTGCTTTCGCTGTGCCTGCTCGCGTTTCTGGTCAGGTCCGGCACCAGGGGCGCGTGGCTGACCGCGGTGGGCTTCGAAAGCGTGTTCTTCGTGTACGGCGTGTCCAGGTTCGTGTTCGCCCGTTATGTCGGCGGCACGCTGTTCGCATTGGTCGTTGCTGGCACTTTGCTCCATCCCGCCGTGGCGCGGGCTTACTCGGCCGTGCCGGGCGTACTGCCCGGCCATGAGCGAGGTGAGGTGGGCTTTGCTGATGCCACAGGTGAGACGTTCGGCGAACACGCCGCTGGCTGACCGGCGGGGAGGGTGCGTGCCGGGGCATGGCACCGGCCTCGCTACCATCACCCGAAGTAAGGCATCCGACCCGAGGGGATAGCGGACCGCGTGAGCGTGCTCAACGAGATCCTGGAAGGCGTGCGCACCGATCTCGCCGCCCGCCAGCGGCACACGCCGCTGGAGCGGCTCAAGGAAATGGCCATGGCGGCGGCTTCGCCCCGGGACGCTGTCGCCGCGCTCAGCGGCCAGGACGTGGCCGTGATCGCCGAGGTCAAGCGCGCCAGCCCGTCCAAGGGCACGATGGCGGCGATCTCCGACCCGGCGGCGCTTGCCAGCGACTACGAGGCAGGCGGGGCGAGCGTCATCAGCGTCCTCACCGAGCCGCGCCACTTCGGCGGCAGCCTGGAGGACCTGGTAGCGGTCCGGGAGCGGGTGGCCGTGCCGGTGCTGCGCAAGGACTTCATCGTCAGCTCCTACCAGCTCTGGGAGACCCGCGCGCACGGCGCCGACATGGTGCTGCTGATCGTGGCCGCGCTGGAGCAGAACGCCCTGGTGTCGCTGGTCGAGCGGGCCAGGTCGATCGGGCTCGTGGCCCTGGTCGAGGTGCACACCGACGCGGAGGTCGTGCGCGCGGTGGAGGCAGGGGCCAAGGTCATCGGCGTCAACGCGCGTAACCTGACCACCCTGGAGGTGGACCGGGGAGTGTTCGCGCGGCTCGCTCCGCTGCTCCCCGGCCACGTCGTCAAGATCGCCGAGTCGGGGATCCGGGGACCGCGGGACCTGTTCGCGTACGCGGCCGCCGGGGCGGACGCCGTGCTGGTGGGGGAGAGCCTGGTCACCGGCAAGGACCCGCGCTCGGCCGTGGCCGACCTGGTGACCGCGGGTTCCCACCCGGCGCTGCGCGGCGGCCGCCCATGAGCGGTAGTCCCGATGGGGCCGGCTCCGTCGCGGCCGTGGCGGAGGTGCCCGACGCCGGTGGTCATTTCGGCGGTTACGGGGGACGGTTCGTCCCCGAGTCGCTCATCTCCACCCTGGACGAACTGGATGCCCAGTACGCGGCCGCCAAGGCTGACCCGGCGTTCCATGCCGAGCTGGAGGACCTGCTCCGTGGTTACGCAGGCCGGCCTACGCTGCTCACCCGGGCGGCCCGGTTCTCCGCGGCGGCCGGGTGCGAGGTGCTGCTCAAGCGCGAGGACCTGACCCACACCGGCTCACACAAGATCAACAACGTGCTCGGGCAGGTGCTGCTGGCCAGGCGGATGGGCAAGACCCGGGTGATCGCCGAGACGGGGGCCGGGCAGCACGGGGTGGCCACCGCCACGGCCTGTGCGCTGTTCGGCCTGGACTGCGCCGTGTACATGGGCGAGGAGGACACCCACCGGCAGGCGCTGAACGTGGCCCGGATGCGGATGCTCGGCGCGGAGGTCATCCCGGTCACGATCGGCACCCGCACGCTCAAGGACGCCATGAACGAGGCGTTCCGCGACTGGGTCACCACGGTCGCCAGCACGCACTACTGCATCGGCTCGGTGGGCGGCCCGCACCCATTCCCGATGATGGTCAGGGACTTCCAGCGGGTCATCGGCGTAGAGGCGCGCCAGCAGGTGCTGGCGACCGCCGGGCGGCTGCCCGACGCGGTGATCGCCTGCGTCGGCGGCGGAATCCAACTCGATCGGCATCTTCCACGCCTTCCTGCCGGACTCCTCCGTCGCTCTGATCGGCTGCGAGGCGGGCGGCGACGGGCTGGACACCGGCAGGCACGCGGCGACCATGGTGGCCGGGTCTGACGGGGTGCTGCATGGCATGCGGACCCGGGTGCTGCAGGACCGGGACGGCCAGACGCTCACCACCCACTCGATCTCCGCGGGCCTGGACTACCCGGGGGTCGGCCCGGAGCACGCCTGGCTCGCCGAGAGCGGGCGGGCCAGCTACCGGGCCATCACAGACGCCCAGGCCATGGAGGCCTTTTCGCTGCTGTGCCGGACCGAGGGCATCATCCCTGCGCTGGAGTCCGCGCATGCGCTGGCCGGCGCGCTGCAGGTGGGGCGCGAGTCCGGCCCGGATGCGCTGCTGCTGGTGAACCTGTCCGGCCGCGGTGACAAGGATGTCGCCACGGCCTCGAAATGGTTCGGGCATCTGAGCGCCGAGGCGCTCGACGCGGCGGTCAGCCAGTGACCGGCGTCGGTGCGGCGTTCACCAGGGCCGCGGAGGAGGGCCGGGCGGTCCTCGTCGGGTACCTGCCGGCCGGTTTCCCCACCGTGGACGGGGCGATCGAGGCCGCACGGGCGATGGCCGAGGCCGGCGCGGACGTGATCGAGATCGGCCTGCCGTACACCGACCCGCTGCTGGACGGCCCGGTCATCCAGGCGGCCGTGGACCGGGCGCTCGCCGGCGGGACCAGGCCCGCCGATGTGCTGCGCACCGTCGAGGCCGTCGCCGCCACCGGCGTGGCCGTGCTGGTCATGACCTACTGGAACCCGGTCGACCACTACGGGGTGAGCGCCTTCGCCCGCGACCTGGCCGCGGCCGGCGGTTGCGGGCTCATCACCCCCGACCTGACGCCGGACGAGGCCGGGCCCTGGCTGGACGCGGCCGCCGCGTACGACCTGGACCGGGTGTTCCTGGTGGCGCCGACTTCCACTCCAGAGCGCATCGAGCTGATCACCAAGGTCTGCGCCGGGTTCGTCTACGCGGTATCGGTCATGGGCATCACCGGCGCCAGGGACCGGGTCGGCGACGCTGCGGCGGGCGTGGTGAGCCGGATCCGGGCCTGCACCGACCTGCCCGTCGCGGTAGGGGTCGGCGTGCGCGACGGCGCCCAGGCTGCGGAGATCGCGAGTTTCGCGGACGGCGTGATCGTCGGCTCCGCGTTCGTGCAGCGCCTCCTGGACGCGCCGGACCTGGCCGCCGGTATCCGGGGGGTGCGTGAGCTGGCCGGGGATCTCGCGGCGGGCGTGCGCCGCCCGGCGCGGGCCGCCCGCTGATCTCACTCAGTGCGACAATGCGTTCTGGTACCCGTGACGAGCAGGAATTTGTCTGCCTCGCAGGGTTTCGCCCCCCAGGTCACGGGCAGAAACGCACGGGTGGCGTAATCTGGATCTAATCCCGGAGCGGTAGCTCACAAAGCCACCAGCCGCATCACCGGCGCCGCCCCGCGGCAGGGCCAATGTTGTCCCGAATCCGCACTCGAAACGCGAATACGGACCAGACGGACGACAGGAGCATGGATGGCCTCTGCCGTTCACGCACCCCTGTTGCCGCCCTTCGGGCGGCTTCGCCGGAGTCCGCAGTGCTAGCCCGGGGCGCCCCCGAACCCCCGCGCACACCCCTGCAGACGGTCCTGGGCTGTATGACAGCCAGTACGAGCACGACGCGTGTGGCGTCGGGTTTGTCGCCGATCTGTCCGGGCGCAAGAGCCATCACACCGTTGCCCAGGCGCTCACCGTGCTGCGGAACCTGGACCACCGCGGCGCCAAGGGCAGCGACCCGGACACCGGGGACGGGGCCGGCATCCTCACCCAGATGCCGGACGCCTTGTTCCGTGCCTCCTGCGGGTTCGACCTGCCTGCCGCGGGCAGTTACGCCGCCGGGCTGGTCTTCCTGCCCACGGACGCTGCCGAGTGCTCGCGGGCGCAGGCGGCGGTCGCCGAACTGGCCCTCCAGGAGGGACTGGACGTCCTCGGCTGGCGGGATGTCCCGCACGACGCTGCGCACTGCGGTAAGGGCGCGCGGGCCACGATGCCGCGCCTGGCCCAGTTGTTCGTCGCCGCAGTGAAGGGGGATGGGGAGGCGGGTGGGGACGCCGGGATTGCCCTGGACCGGCGGGCGTTCTGCCTGCGTAAGCGGATGGAGCACGAGACCGGCCTGTACCCGGCGAGCCTGTCGTCCGCGACGATCGTCTACAAGGGGATGCTCACCGCCCTGCAGTTGCTGCCGTTCTACCCCGACCTGTCCGACCCGGCCTACACCTCGGCCCTGGCCCTGGTGCACTCGCGGTTCTCCACGAACACGATGCCGTCCTGGCCGCGTGCCCACCCGTACCGGTTCATCGCGCACAACGGTGAGATCAACACCGTCCGCGGCAACCGCAACTGGATGCGGGCCAGGGAGGCGATGCTGTCCTCCGGCCTGTTCCCCGAGGCCGCCGACGGGCGCGGGCTCGAGCGGCTGCTGCCGATCCTGAGCGAGTCGGCCAGCGACTCCGCCAGCTTCGACGAGTGCCTGGAACTGCTCTACCTCGGCGGCCGGTCGGTGCCGCACGCGATCCTCATGATGATCCCCGAGCCCTGGGAGAACCACGAGGAGATGGACCCGGCGCGGCGCGCGTTCTACCGGTTCCACGCCGCGATGATGGAACCCTGGGACGGCCCCGCCTGCGTGGCGTTCACCGACGGCACCGTGGCAGGTGCCGTGCTCGACCGCAACGGCCTGCGCCCGGGCCGGTACTGGGTGACCCAGGACGGCCTGGTGATCCTGGCCAGCGAGGTCGGCGTGCTCGACCTCGACCCGGCCACCGTGGTCCGCAAGGGGCGGCTGCAGCCGGGGCGGATATTCCTCGCCGACACCGGCAGCCACCGCATCCTCGAAGATGCCGACGTCAAGGCGGCGCTGGCCGCCGAGCACCCGTACGCCGAGTGGCTGCACGCCGGCCTCATGCACCTGGACGACCTGCCCGACCGGCACCGGGCCCTGCCCGGCACCGCGGAACTCACCACCAGGCAGCGGGCCAGCGGCTACACCGAGGAGGAACTGCGGCTGCTGCTCGGGCCGATGGCCACGGCCGGGGCGGAGCCGATCGGCTCGATGGGCACCGACACCCCGATCGCCGTGCTCTCCGACCGGCCCCGGCTGCTGTTCGACTACTTCGCGCAACTGTTCGCCCAGGTCACCAACCCGCCGCTGGACGCGATAAGGGAGGAGCTTGTCACCTCCCTGGAAACCTCCACCGGCGCCGAGCAGAACCTGCTGGACCCCGGCCCCGCCTCGTGCCGCCAGATCGTGCTGCCCTACCCGGTGATCAGCGACAACGACCTCGCCAAGATCATCCGTATCAACCACGACGGCAATCTGCCCGGCTTCGCCTCCTACGTGGCCGACGGCCGGTACCGGGTGGCCGGCGGCGGCGCGGCGCTGCGCGAGCGGCTGGCCGAGATCTGTGCCGAGGTGACGGCCGCGATCGAGGCAGGCGCCCGGATCGTGGTGCTGTCCGACCGGGGCGGCGCCGACCCGGCTGGCTCGCTCGACGCGGCGCTTGCGCCCATCCCTTCGCTGCTGCTGTGCGGCGCGGTGCACCACCACCTGATCAGGGAGCGGACCCGGACCCAGGTGGGGCTCGTGGTGGAGTGCGCCGACGCCCGCGGGGCGCACCACATCGCGCTGCTCATCGGTTACGGCGCGGCCCTGGTCAACCCGTACCTGGCGCTGGAATCCGTGCAGGACATGGTGCGCCGCGGTGTGCTTGAGAACGTCTCGGCGGACAAGGCGTCGGCGAACCTCATCAAGGCGCTCGGCAAGGGCCTGCTGAAGATCATGTCCAAGATGGGCGTGTCGACCTGCGCCTCCTACCACGGCGCGCAGATCTTCGAGGCGATCGGCCTGGGCGATGAGGTGGTCGGCACCTGCTTCACCGGCACGACGTCACGGCTGGGCGGTGCCGGTTTCGACGTGCTCGCCGCCGAGGTGGCCCGCCGCCACGCCCGGGCGTTCGGCGGCCGCGAGGCCGGGCTGGCCCACCAGCGGCTGGAAACAGGCGGGGAGTACCAGTGGCGCCGCGACGGGGAGCGGCACCTGTTCAACCCGGAGACCGTGTTCAAGCTCCAGCACGCCACCCGGACCCGGCGTTATGAGATCTTCAAGGAGTACACCCGCCTGGTCGACGACTCCGCCACCCGGCTGATGACCCTGCGCGGGCTGCTGCGGATCCGGGGCGTGGACGTGGCCGCGGCGCGCCCGCCGGTCCCGGTCGAAGAGGTCGAGCCGGTCTCGGCGATCGTGCGCCGCTTCGCCACCGGCGCCATGTCCTACGGCTCGATCTCCGCCGAGGCGCACGAGACCCTGGCGATCGCGATGAACCGGCTCGGCGGCAAGTCCAACACCGGGGAGGGCGGCGAGGACCCGCGCCGGTTCGTCCCCGACGCCAACGGCGACCTGCGCAGGTCCGCGGTCAAGCAGGTGGCCAGCGGCCGGTTCGGGGTGACCAGCGAGTACCTGGTCAACGCCGACGATCTGCAGATCAAGATGGCGCAGGGCGCCAAGCCGGGGGAGGGCGGCCAACTGCCCGGGCACAAGGTGTACCCGTGGATCGCCCGGACCCGTTACTCCACCCCTGGCGTCGGGCTCATCTCGCCCCCGCCGCACCATGACATCTACTCGATCGAGGACCTCGCCCAGCTCATCCACGACCTGAAGAACGCCAACCCGGCCGCGCGGGTGCACGTCAAGCTGGTCGCCGAGGTGGGCGTCGGCACCGTCGCCGCCGGGGTGTCCAAGGCGCACGCCGACGTGGTGCTCATCTCCGGCCACGACGGCGGCACCGGGGCCGCGCCGCTGACCAGCATCAAGCACGCCGGGGCACCGTGGGAGATCGGCCTGGCCGAGACCCAGCAGACGCTGCTGCGCAACGGGCTGCGGGACCGGATCGTGGTGCAGGCCGACGGCCAGCTCAAGACCGGGCGCGACGTGATCGTCGCCGCGCTGCTCGGCGCCGAGGAGTTCGGCTTCGCCAGCGCGCCGCTTGTCGTGTCCGGCTGCATCATGATGCGCGTCTGCCACCTGGACACCTGCCCGGTTGGCGTGGCCACCCAGAACCCGGAACTGCGCAAGCGCTTCACCGGCCGGCCCGAGTTCGTGGTCAACTTCTTCGAGTTCATCGCCGAAGAGGTCAGGGAGTACCTGGCCGCCCTCGGGTGCCGCACCCTGGACGAGGCGGTGGGCCGGGCCGACCTGCTCGACACCGCCCAGGCGGTGAACCACTGGAAGGCTGCCGGGCTGGACCTCACCCCCGTGCTGCACGTGCCCGAACTGCCAGAAGGCGCGGCCCGGTGCCACCGGACCAGCCAGGACCACGGCCTGGACCGCGCGCTTGACAACACCCTGATCCAGCTCGCCGAGGGCGCCCTCGCCGCCGCGACCCCGGTCACCCTGGATCTCCCGGTCCGTAACGTCAACCGGACCGTGGGGACGATGCTGGGATACGAGGTGACCAAGCGCTGGGGCGGCGAGGGCCTGCCCGACGACACGATCAGCGTCGCCTTCACCGGGTCCGCGGGCCAGTCGTTCGGCGCGTTCCTGCCCCGCGGCATCACCCTGCGGCTGGCCGGGGACGCCAACGACTACCTGGCGAAGGGGCTGTCCGGCGGGCGGATCGTGGTCGCCCCCGACCCGGCGGCGCCGTTCGCCGCCGAGACGCAGATCATCGCGGGCAACGTGATCGGGTACGGGGCCACCGCCGGGGAGATCTTCCTGCGCGGCATCGTGGGCGAGCGGTTCTGCGTGCGCAACTCCGGCGCGGTCGCGGTCGCCGAGGGCACCGGGGACCACGGCTGCGAGTACATGACCGGCGGCACCGTGGTGGTGCTCGGCCGGACCGGGCGCAACTTCGCCGCGGGCATGTCCGGCGGCACCGCGTACCTGCTCGACCCGGACCCGCGCCGGGTGAACACCGAGATGATGGCCGACCTGGAGCCGGTGGACGCCGCGGACGCGGACCTGCTCCGCGGCCTGATCGAGCGCCATCACGCCGAGACCGGCTCGGCGGTGGCGGCGCGGCTACTGACCGACTGGGACGCGGCACTGCCCCGGTTCGCCAAGATCATGCCGCACGACTACAAACGGGTGCTGGAAGCCGCGCGCCGCGCCGAGCGCGAGGGCCTGGACGTCAACGAGGCCGTCATGGCCGCCGCGCACGGGTGAGGGGGCGTCATGGCTGATCCCAAGGGCTTCCTGACCACGCCGCGGGTGACCCCGGCCCGCCGCCCGGTGACCGTGCGGATCTCGGACTGGCGCGAGGTCTACACCGAGTTCGGCACGGCCAGGCTGGAACTGCAGGCCGGGCGCTGCATGGACTGCGGTATCCCGTTCTGCCACCAGGGCTGCCCGCTGGGCAACCTCATCCCGGAGTGGAACGACCTGGTCTGGCGCGAGGACTGGGCCGAGGCGGCCAGGCGGCTGCACGCCACCAACAACTTCCCCGAGTTCACCGGGCGGCTTTGCCCCGCGCCGTGCGAGAGCGCCTGCGTGCTCGGCATCAACTCGGATCCGGTGACGATCAAGCAGGTCGAGGTGGAGATCGCCGACCGGGCGCTCGCGTCGGGCTGGGTGGTGCCCGAGCCGCCGGCCGTGCTCACCGGGCGCACGGTGGCCGTCGTGGGCTCCGGGCCGGCCTGGCCGCCGCGCAGCAGCTCACCCGGGCCGGGCACGCGGTGACGGTGTACGAGCGCGCGGAAGCACCCGGCGGCCTGCTCCGCTTCGGCATCCCCGAGTTCAAGCTGGAAAAGCGGCACCTGGACCGCCGCCTGGACCAGATGCGCGCCGAGGGCACGAGATTCGCCTGCGGCATCGACGCGGGCCGCGACGTGACGGCCGCGCAGTTGCGGGCCGAGCACGACGCGGTGGTGCTGGCCGGCGGCGCGACCATCCCCAGGGGCCTGCCGGTGCCCGGCGCGGACCTGGACGGGGTACACCAGGCCATGGAGTACCTGCCCGCGTCGAACCGGGCCGTCGCTCGTGGCACCAAGACGCCCATCAGCGCGCACGGCCGGCACGTGGTGATCATCGGCGGCGGCGACACCGGCGCCGACTGCCTCGGCACCGCGCACCGGCAGGGCGCGGCGTCGGTGACCCAGCTCGAGATCATGCCCAGGCCACCGGATGCCCGCCCGGAGGCGCAGCCCTGGCCGACGTACCCGATGATCTACCGGATGTCCAGCGCCCACGAGGAGGGCGGCGAGCGGGTGTACGCCGTGTCCACGCAGGAGTTCCTCGGCGATGACCAGGGGCGCGTGCGGGCGTTGCGGCTGGTGGAGGTGGAAGGCCCGGCCGCCCGGTTCGCGCCTGTTCCCGGTACCGAACGAGACCTCAGGGCCGATCTGGTCCTGCTCGCCATGGGGTTCACCGGGGCGGACCGCGCGGGGCTGCTCGACGACCTGGGCGTGGACATGGACGCCCGGGGGAACGTGGCCAGGGATGCCGCCTACGCGACGTCCGTCCCTGGCGTGTTCGTGGCCGGCGACATGGGCCGTGGCCAGTCGCTGATCGTGTGGGCGATCGCCGAGGGCCGCAGCGCGGCCGCCGCCGTGGACGCCTACCTGATGGGCTCCACCGCGCTGCCCGCGCCCATCCCGCCCACCGCCCGCCCGCTAACCTGATCCGTGGCTGGCCTCGGCGCTCTATCTAGAGCATGCGGCTCAGGGTGCCCTGTCCGGCATTAACCTCGGCGGCATAGGGGCGAGGCTGGGGGGATGGCGATGGGATGGATGGTCCAAGACCGGGCCGCCGCGCGTCATGTGGCCGCACTCGCCGCGATCATCGCCGCTGTGCTGCCGGCGGCGGGCTGCACGGCGGGTGGGCCGACGGCCTCGAGCGCGGCGCCTGCGGCCAGCGGGGCCCCGGCGAGCGGGCATTGGGGACCCGCGGTGCCGGTACCCGGCCTCGGTGGCCGCGGCCTGAACGCGGGGGGACAGGCCTGGGTCAGTTCGGTGTCCTGCGCGAGCGCTGGGAACTGCGCGATAGGCGGCTCTTACCGGGACGGCCACCGTCACGGCCAGGCGTACGTGGTCAGCGAGCGGAATGGCCGGTGGGGCACCGCCATCGAGATACCCGGCACGGCCGGCCTCAACGCCGGCGGGGACGCCGGGGTCGGCTCGGTGTCGTGCCCGGGCGCCGGGAACTGCACGATCAGCGGCGGCTATACCGACAGCCACGGCCATGGCCAGGTGTTCGTGGCGAGCGAGCGGAACGGCCGGTGGGGCACCGCCGTAGAGATCCCCGGCACCGCCCGCCTGAACGCCCAGCAGATCGGGGACGCCTCGGTGTCGTGCGCGAGCGCCGGGAACTGCGCGGCCCGTGGCTTCTATACCGACGGCCAGCGCCATACCCATTTGTTCGTGCTCAGCAAGCGGAACGGCCGGTGGAGTGCCGCTACCGTGGTCCCCGGCACCGTCGGCGAAGTGCGTGCGGGGGTCTATTCCATGTGGTGCGATAGCACCGGGAACTGCGTGGCCGGCGGGGTCTACAACGACCAAGGGCGTCAGCAGGCGTTCGTGGCGAACGAGCGGAACGCCCGGTGGGCCGCCGCCGTCAACGTGCTGCGCACCTCCGGCCTGGACGCCGCACAGGCCTGGGTCACCTCGGTGTCGTGCGCGAGCGCCGGGAACTGTGCATCTGGTGGCAGTTACCAAGACGGCCACGGCCACAGCCTGGTGTTCGTGGCCGGCGAGCGGAACGGCCGGTGGGGCACCGCCATCGAGATCCCCGGCACCGCCCAGTTGAACGCCGGAGGGTACCCCCAGGTCAGCTCGGTGTCGTGCCCGAGCGCGGGGAACTGCGTGGCCGGCGGCTGGTACCTGGACAGCTCCCACAACCGCCATGCGTTTATTGTGAGCGAGCGGAACGGCCGCTGGGGCACCGCCATCGAGATCCCCGGCACCCGGGCACGCTCCTGGGTCAATGCAGTGTCGTGCGGCAGCGCCGGGAACTGCGCGGCCGACGGCGGCTACATCGACAACTCCGGCAGTATCCGGCCATTCGTGGCCAGCGAGCAGGACGGGCGATGGGCCGCCACCGAGGTCCCCGGCATCGCCAGCCTCATCAGCAGCATCCCCGGCCACGGGGGAAACACCGAAGTCAGCGCGACGTCATGCCTGAACGGGTACTGCCTGCCCGGCGCGATGTCGTGCCTCAGTACCGGGTACTGCTTGGCTGGCGGCTACTACGACGACTACTTCGGCCAGCGGCAGGCGTTCGAGGTCTCGCGCCCGTAGGCGCTGTCGGCGCGCTCCTGGTAGGCGCTACCCTGACATCGCTCCTGCGCTCCTCGTTGGGACCCCCGAAGGGACGGGACTGAGATGAGCGAGATCATCTGGCTTGCAAGGCCGGGGCTGGCCCTGGCGTCCGTAGCAGCTGTACTCGCAGTGTCGGCCGGCGCGGCTGCCGGGGCAGGACACGCGATACGGGTGAGCGGGGAGCCGAGCTTAGCCGGGCGCGCGCCGACCGCCTACGTCAGCATCGCCGGCAACATTCACGTCACCGGGCACACGGTGACGCCGATCAACACGGCCACCAACACGGCGGGAACCCCGATCAGGCTCGGCCAGCCCCCCGGGTCGATCGCCGTCACCCCGGACGGCCGGACCGTGTACGTCGTCAGCGATGGCAGTTCGGAGTTCACCGATGGCACGGTGACGCCCATCGCGACGGCGAGTAACACGGCGGGAAAGCCGATCAGGGCCGGAATCTTCCCCGACGAGATCGCGATCAGCCCCGACGGCAAGACCGCCTACGTCACGAACCTCGAATCGGACACGGTGACACCGATCTCGACGGTTACCAATACGGCCGGGAAGGCGATCCCGGTGGGGGTACGGCCCCAGGCGCTGGCGGTCACCCCGAACGGGAAGACCCTCTACGTCGTCAACCAGGGCGATTCGGCCACCGGGCCAAGCTCGGTGACGCCCATCGCCACGGCGACCGGCAAGCCCGGCAAGCCGATCAGGGTCGGGAACAGCCCGCTAACGATCGCGATCACCCCGAACGGGCGGACCGCCTACGTTGCCAACAGCGGTCTTATCTTCCCCAGCAGGACGGTCACGCCGATCGACACGGCCACCAACAGGCCTGGCCCACCGATCAAGGTGGGGGCCTTCCCCTTCGCCATCGCGATCACGCCGGACGGCAAGACCGCCTACGTGGCGAATGCCGGGTCGGACACCGTCACCCCGATCGCGACGGCCAGCAACATGCCGGGCGACCCGATCAAGGTCGGCAGAGCCCCGCAGGCAATCGCGATCAGCCCGGACGGGCGGACCGCCTACGTGGTCAGCGGATCGGATTCGGTCACGCCGGTCAACGTCGCAACAAACACGCCGGGCGCGCCGATCAAGGTCACCGGCTATCCCGGTGAGATCGCGATCACGCCGGACGGGAAGACCGTCTACGTCAGCGACGGCCAGTCGGACACGGTGACGCCGATCGCGACGGCCACCAACAAGGCGGGCAAGCCCATCGTGGTGGGGGAGGGGCCGTACGAGATCGCGATCGCCGCCGGGGCGGGGGGCGGCGGACCGGCCGCGCCCTCGGCAAGCGCGCTAGCCGCGCGGGAACTTCCGGCATGGGCCGCGCCGATGCGGGCCACATCGGCGCGCGCCGATGTGGTGCGGGGTGCGGCAAAGCTCGGCACGGCCGGCCAACGGCCCGTCGGCACGGCCCCGGCGGCGCCGCCAGGCTCGGCAGCGCGGGGCAGCGCGGTTCACGAGGTGCTGGTGCTCAATGGCGACCGGTTGCTGGTCCGCCAGACCGGCGCGGGCCCGCAGGTGCTTGGCATCGTCCCCGGCGCGGGCAGCCGCGCCGCCAGAACCGTGCTGGCCCTGGATCTCGGTGGTGTGTCCTATGAAATCCCGCAGGTCGCGCTGCCCTACCTGGGGCGGGGCCTGAACCCGGACCTGTTCGCCCTCGGCTCGCTCGCGGCCAGGGAGATCGGCGGGAGGCTGCCGCTCACCATCGGCTACCGGGGCGGGGTGCCCGTGCTGCCCGGGGTGACGATCACCCACGCGGGCGGCGGCACGGCCGACGGCTACCTGACCGCGGCGGGTGCCCGGACCTTCGGCGTGGCCCTGGGCCGGCAGTTCGCGGCCGACCATGCCCGCGGCAGCTACGGGCAGGACGGCATGTTCGCCGGAGGCGTCTCGGTTGGCCTGGCGAGGGCGCCGGCGCGGGCCGCCGTCCCGTCGCGGTCGCCGGGGTTCGTCATGCACACCCTGACCATCCGCGGTATCAACCTGGCCGGCCTGCCCGATACGGGGGACAGCGTCCTGGTGATGAACGCCGACAACAGCCGCCTGTTCGCGGACCCGATCGAGTCGGAGAACGTCTTCGATCACGGGATTGCCAAGTTCAGCGTGCCCGCCGGGCATTACTGGGCGATCGGGTTGTTCTCCAACCTCTATCCCGGCCTGCACGAGGCCGTCCTGCCGCAGGTCAACGTGCTGCGCAATGCCGCGGTGACCATGGACGCACGGACGGCGAAGGACCGGCTCCGGATGGTGACACCGCGGCCCGCCGTGCAGCACTTCGCCGCGCTGACGCTGCGCCATCCGACTCCCGCCGGGCCGGCCGAGGCGGTGGAGATCGCGACCGAGCAGAACCCGATCCCGATCTTCGTCACTCCCACCACCCGGCGGCCGACGGCCGGGACCCTGCAGGTGTTCCCCGTCGAGCAGCTTGCGCCCCAGTTCCCGGGCACCCCGTACATCTACGTGCTGGCCTTCCGGAATATCAGCGGCCTCATCCCGCAACTTCGTTACGTGGTCCGTACCGCCCAGCTCGCTGCGGTGCATGCCCGCTACTACGCCAGGCCGCATGGGTTCGGTGACTATTACCAGGACGCCTTCTTCCCCCGGCAGAACACAGACGTAGCGCCCGGGTTCCTGGGGGAGACCGGGCTGCAGTTCTCCCTGCCCGCCCCCCGGGAGATCACCGAGTACCTGACCGCGGGCCCTGGCGTGTTGTGGACCGGTTTCTACTTCCTGCCAGGCTCCGGCCTCGGCGGCCAGTTCGACGGCTGGCGGGCGTTCCGTCAGGGCGAACGGGTGACCCAGAACTGGAATGCCTACCCGCTGCACGAGGGCTACAACGTCGACCTGACCGGTGCGGCGAACCCTTCGCCATGGGTGCCTTCCGCGTCCCGGGCAGGCGACACGCTGACGCTGGACGTGACCCCGTACAGTGACAACACCCCGGGCCATCTTGCTCCCGGGGACACCGCGGCGAGCATCGGCCATTATTCGATCAGCGAGGGCGGGAAGACGCTCGCGGCCGGTCAGCCGCGCAGCCGGATTGGGTTCAACGGTGAGTTCGACACCCATGTGACGCTGAGCCCCAGCCCGGGTACTGTCACGTTCGCTCTGTCCGTGGCGCTGCCCGGCCGGTTCGGTCGTAGGTTGTCGCCGGCCAGCCAGACGGTGTGGACCTGGCGGTCGGCCCGTGAGCCGGGTGCCATGCTGCCGCCCGGGTGGACCTGCGAGCCAAACTTCCGCAAACCCGTCCGGGCCTGTGCGGCGGAACCGATGATGACGCTGAACTACGGCGTGGCCGGGCTGGCCCTGGATGGCCTCACGCCACCGGGCCATCAGACGCTGCACCTCATGGCAGGTCACCTTCAGCTCGCCAAGGCGGCAGCGGTCACCGGTGCGTCGGTGTCGGTGTCGTTCGACGGCGGGAAGGTCTGGCATCCGGCGCAGGTAAGCGGCCGGGCCGGCCACTACAGCGCGGCATTCACCGCCCCGGCGGGCGCGACGGTCACGCTGCGCGCCCATGCCACCGACGCGGCAGGCGGCACCATCACCGAGACCATCCCCAGCGCCTACCGGGTCGCATCGTAGTCAGAGAAGATCAGCGAGCATGCCAAGCCGACTCGTGCCCCGGGTGGGACTCGAACCCACACTGCACGGTGTTTGAGACCGCGGACTCTGCCTATTGGTCTACCGGGGCGTGACCGGCTGTCCCCCTGGAAGGGGAGAGGCGCGGCCGACGCCAATCTACCGCTTTGGGTACGCTCGTGGCTGTGAGCCAGACACCCGTCCGCGTTGTGATCGCCGAAGACGAGGCGCTCATCCGGCTTGACCTGAAAGAGATGCTGGAGGAGGAAGGCTACGAGATCGCCGGCGAGGCGTCAGACGGGCAGCAGGCGGTCGAACTGGCCGAAAAGGTGCGACCCGACCTGCTGATCCTGGACGTCAAGATGCCGATCCTTGACGGCATCTCCGCGGCCGAGCAGATCGCCGCCAAGCACATCGCCCCGGTGGTCATCCTGACCGCGTTCTCCCAGCGTGAACTGGTCGAGCGGGCCAGGGACGCGGGCGCGATGGCTTATCTCGTGAAGCCCTTCACCAAGGCCGACCTGGTGCCCGCGATCGAGATCGCGGTCAGCCGCTTCCAGGAACTGTCGGCGCTCGGGGCCGAGGTGGGCACCTTGCGGGAGCGCCTGGAGGTGCGCAAGCTGCTGGACCGGGCCAAGGGCCGCCTGCAGGTGGACGCTGGCCTTACCGAGCCAGAGGCGTTCCGCTGGATCCAGAAGACGTCCATGGACCGCCGCGTGCCCATGCGCCTGGTTGCCGAGGAAGTCCTGGCCGGCGTCCTCCCCGGTGCCCAGGAGGAGAGCACGGCGGACACCGCGCCCACGTCCCCCGCCGAATGATCGCGAGGGGACTGATCACCGCGTCGGCCTATCGCGACGGTTGCCGAAGGCGACGAGCAGGCAAGGCCCGCTCGAAAGCCCGGGGCCGCCTTTGGTGCCGTATCGGCCTTCCCCGGGTCGACACGTTCTCTACTCGGCTGCCCCGGGCTCTCGGCTCCACCGTAGCGACCGTCAGGCGGGCCGCGCAAAGGCATCTCCATTCCCCGGACAGAATGCCGTAAACGTCCGGTCGTGTGTGGTTTCCCCTGGTGGCGCAGGGCATGCGTGCCTCCACGCCTGGTCACGGGTCAGGCCGGACCGCTGCCTGGCGCGGCCCCGGGCGCCCGGCTGGGAACCCGGTCCATGAGCATGCAGGTGAGCCGCGAGGTGCAGACCCGGCGCCCGGCCTCGTTGGTGATGACGATCTCGTGGGTGGTGATGGTCCGCCCGCCGTACAGCAGGGTCGTCACGCCCGTCACCAGGCCATCGGTGGCGGCGCGATGGTGGGTTGCGTTGATCTCGACGCCCACCGTGATCCGGTCCGGCCCCGCGTGCAGGGCCGAGGCCAGCGAGCCCAGCGTCTCGGCGAGGACGCACGAGGCACCGCCATGGAGCAGGCCGTAGGGCTGGATGTTGCCGGCCACCGGCATGGTGCCGACGACACGTTCCGCGCTGGCTTCGACGATGGTGATCCCCATCCGGTCAGCGAGCGTGTTCTTGCTCGCGGCCTGGTAGGCCTCCATGACCTGCAGTGCCCTGTCCTGCTCCACCGTCACCTCCGCGTCGTCCCGGGCGGTTGCCCGCTCCTGGGAAGACTAGGGGGCCGTGGCCGGCCCGGTCACGTGGCGCGGGCGCGGGCGCGGCGATCAAACCCAATTGATCCACCACAAACCCGTGACTTCTGCGCAAAATGAGTCAAGAATCAACACCGGAGCGGTCACACGAGAGGGAGACGTTTATGCGTGAATTGTTAACGCTCACTCGGAGAATGCCCTGGTCACAGCGGCAAGAGGGGAGAAAATCCTTCACAAAGGTGGCGCTGGCCGGCGTCCTGGGGGTGGCCATGTTCGGCGCCCTCGGCGTCGGGGCCGCGACGGCCGCGCCTGCCGCCGGCTCCTGCTCGGGCCCGTCGGTCACCTCGAAGCCCGCTGGCACGGCATTCGACCTGTACGCGGGCAGGCAACTGCCCGTCTTCCAGTACACGCTGAAGAACTGCAAGGGCATGACCGTGCAGATCCTCAGCTACGGAGCCATCACCCAGTCGATCACCGTGCCGGACAAGAACGGCAACCTGGCCGACGTGATCCTCGGCTTCAAGACGCTGAGCGACTACGTGACGATGGCCAGCCCGCCGCCGCCGAACCGGGCGGTCCCTACTTCGGCGAGATCGTCGGCCGGTACGGCAACCGGATCGCGAAGGGCACCTTCCAGCTCGACGGGCACACCTACACGCTGCCGATCAACAACGGGGTGAACAGCCTCCACGGCGGCTTCGTAGGTTTCGGCAACCACGTCTGGGCGTCCAAGGCCGTGCACATCAGCGGCACGGCCGGCGTGGCGCTCACGATCGTCAGCCCCAACGGTGACGACGGCGCGAACGTGGGCTGCGTCGTGAACGGCCAGACCTGCACCGGATACCCCGGGAAGCTGACCCTGACCGTCACCTACCTGCTGGACAACTCCAGCCGGCTGTGGATCCACTACCACGCCACGGTCGCCGGCCAGCCGACGGTGCTCAACCCGACCAACCACTGCCTACTTCAACCTGGCGGGCGAGGGCTCCGGCGACACCTACGGCCAGGAAGTCATGATCAACGCCGACAAGTACACCCCGACCGACTCGACGCAGATCCCCACCGGGGTCGAGGCGCCGGTCGCGGGCACGCCGTTCGACTTCCGCACCTTCCACACCATCGGGTCGCGGATCAACGTAGACAACCCGCAGTTGCTGATCGCCCAGGGCTACGACCACAACTGGGTGCTCAACAGCACCGGCCCGCACCTGTCCACCCCGTTCGGCTCGCTGGTCCGGGCCGCGCAGGCACTGGACCCGGTCAGCGGCCGTGAGCTCACCGTCTGGACCGACCAGCCGGGCGTGCAGTTCTACAGCGGCAACTTCCTCACCGGGACGATCGTGGGCATCAGCAACCACATCTACCGGCAGAGGCGCTGGTTACACGTTCGAGACCCAGCACTTCCCGGACTCGCCGAACCAGCCCAGCTTCCCGTCCACGGAGCTGAACCCCGGCCAGGCGTTCAACTCCACCACGATTTTCCAGTTCTCCTCCTGAGGAGGACGTTCCGGGCAGGCCTCCTGCCGGGGCCTGCCCGGAACCCCGCCGATGTCGTGGCCGCGCACTAGACTTCCCGCGTGGTGACAACGTCGGCTGGACCGGACTCCGCAGCAAAGGACCAGGCAGGACAGGCACAGGCCGGCTCGCACGGCCGGCTCCTGCTGCTGGACGGGCACTCCCTCGCCTACCGGGCCTTCTACGCCCTGCCCCCGGACCTCGCCACCACCACCGGGCAGCCGACCAACGCGGTCTACGGCTTCACCTCGATGCTCATCAAGATGCTGCAGGACGAGCAGCCGACCCACGTGGCGGTCGCGTTCGACCGGAGCGAGCCAACGTTCCGGCACGAGCAGTACGTCGAGTACAAGGCGAACCGCAAGGAAACCCCGGGCGATCTCCGCAGCCAGTTCGGCCTGATCTTCGAGGTGCTCGACGCGCTGGGCATCGCTCACTTGTCGGTGCCTGGTTACGAGGCCGACGACATCATCGCCACGCTGGCCAGCCAGGGGGTCGACGCGGGCATGGACGTGCTCATCGTCACGGGCGACCGTGACGTGCTGCAGCTGGTCAACCCGCATGTCACCGCGCTGATGACCCGTCGCGGCATCACCGAGATGACCCGCTTCACCCCGGAGGAGGTCGTCGCCAAGTACGGCCTCACCCCGGCGCAGTATCCGGACTTCGCCGCGATTCGCGGCGACCCCAGCGACAACCTGCCCAACATCCCCGGGGTGGGGGAGAAGACCGCCACCAAGTGGATCGCCGACTTCGGCTCGCTGGCCCAGCTCGTCGACCGGGTCGACGAGGTCAAGGGCAAGGCCGGGGACAAGCTCCGCGAGCACCTCGGTGACGTGCTGCGCAACCGGCAGCTCACCGAGCTCGCCCGCGACGTGCCGCTGGAAGCCGGCCCGCTGGACCTGCGTCCAAAGCCCTGGGACCGGGAGCAGATCTACGAGTTGTTCGACACGCTCCAGTTCCGGGCGCTCCGCGACCGCCTCTACGAAACGCTGCCGGACGGCATCGGGGGCGGCGCGGCCGCGGGCGGCGCGGCGGCCTCCGGGGCGGCCCTGGGCGGCTTCGACGTGGAGGTCACCCGGCTCGGCCCCGAAGAGGTGGCGCAGTGGCTGGCGGAGCACGGGACGGGTACCGAGCGGGCCGGCCTGGCGGCGCGGGGCACCTGGGGACGTGGCACCGGCAGGCTGACCGCGCTGGCCCTGGCGGCCGCCGACGGCGCCGGTGCCTACCTCGACCCGGTGGCCCTGACGGAGCAGGACGAGGCGGCGCTGGCCGCGTGGCTGGCCGACCCGGCGCGGCCCAAGGCGCTGCACGACGCCAAGGGACCGAGGCACGCGCTGGCCGCCCGGGGCCTGGAGCTGGCCGGCGTGACCAGCGACACCGCCCTGGCCGCCTACCTCGCGCTGCCCGGCCAGCGTTCCTTCGACCTGGCCGACCTGACCAGGCATTACCTGGGCAAGGAGCTGGCCGGCGGCGGCGAGGAGACAACCGGCCAGCTCGCCCTCGACCTCGCCGGCGAGCAGGACGACCAGGAGGAGGCCATCGCGTCGGCGACCGCGCTGGTGTGGCAGGCCGCGGCCACCGCGGAGCTGGCCACCGCGCTCGACGCCGACTTGGACCACCGCGGCGCCACCCGGTTGCTGCACGACGTGGAGCTGCCGCTGGTGGACGTCCTGGCCCGGATGGAGCGGGCCGGGATAGCCGCCGACTCCGATCATCTCGCGGGCATGTCGGCGACGCTGGGCGGCGAGGTGAAGGCGGCCGAGCAGGGCGCCTACGCGCTGATCGGCCACGAGTTCAACCTGGGCTCGCCCAAGCAGCTTCAGGAGATCCTGTTCACCGAGCTCGGCCTGCCCAAGACCAAGCGGATCAAGACCGGGTACACCACCGACTCCGAGGCGCTCACCGGGCTGCTGGCCCAGACCGGCCACCCGGTGCTCGAGCACCTGCTGCGCCACCGCGACGTCGCCAAGCTCAAGAGCATCGTGGACTCGCTGATCCCCATGGCCGACGAGGACGGGCGCATCCACACCACCTACAACCAGACGATCGCGGCCACCGGCCGCCTCTCCTCGACCGATCCGAACCTGCAGAACATCCCGATCAGGACCGAGGAAGGCCGGCGGATCCGGCGCGGGTTCATCGTCGGCCCCGCTTACGAGTGCCTGCTCACCGCCGACTACAGCCAGATCGAGCTGCGCATCATGGCGCACCTGTCCGGTGACGAGGCGCTGAAGGAGGCGTTCGGCTCCGGGCACGACTTCCATGCCGCGACCGCGTCGCGGGTATTCGGCCTGCCGCCAGGAGAGATCACCGGCGATCTGCGCAACCGGATCAAGGTGATGAACTACGGCCTCGCCTACGGCCTGTCCGCCTACGGGCTCTCCCAGGGGCTGAGGGTGACCCCGGAAGAGGCGCGCGCGCTGATGGACGGGTACTTCGAGCAGTTCGGCGGGGTGCGCGACTACCTGTACGAGGTGGTCGCCCGGGCCCGGCTGGACGGCTACACCGAGACGATCCTCGGCCGCCGCCGCTACCTGCCCGACCTCACCTCGGGCAACCGGCAGCGCCGGGAGATGGCCGAGCGGATGGCACTCAACGCACCGATCCAGGGTTCCGCGGCGGACATCATCAAGGTCGCGATGCTGGACGTGGACCGGGCGCTCCGGGACGAAGGCGCGGGCTCGCGGATGCTGTTGCAGGTCCACGACGAACTGGTCTTCGAGGTGGCGCACGGGGAACTCGAAGACCTGCGCGCGCTCGTCGGCGCGCGCATGTGCGGTGCCTCCGAGCTCACCGTGCCGCTGGAGGTGTCTTTCGGCACCGGCCGCAGCTGGGAGGAAGCGGGGCACTAGACGCGGGCCGGTCTCGGTTTGGTACCTGCGATTGACCCACTGGCCCGGCTCTCATAAGCTGAACGGCGCGCCGTGTTCTGGTGCAGTCCGCCATGGCCCGGCACAGCCAGGACTTGCTGAGAGGCAAATCGTGGCTGGTCAGGTCGGCCAGGCAAATCCAGTGCACCTGTTAGCCCCGGATGGAGGGGCTGATGGTGGAGCGCGCCCAACTACATTGTGCCCGCCGGAGCCAACCCACACATGACGAGCAGCACGCAGGTAAACCCGACACCCAAGGTGGCGGTCAACGACATCGGGTCAGAGGAAGACTTCCTCGCCGCGATCGACGAGACCATCAAGTACTTCAACGACGGCGACATTGTCGAAGGGACAGTCGTCAAGGTCGATCGAGATGAGGTCTTGCTCGATATCGGCTACAAGACCGAGGGCGTCATACCCTCGCGTGAGCTGTCGATCAAGCATGACGTCGATCCGCATGACGTGGTCAAGACCGGCGAGCATATCGAGGCCCTTGTCCTGCAGAAGGAGGACAAGGAAGGACGCCTCATCCTGTCCAAGAAGCGGGCGCAGTACGAGCGCGCGTGGGGCACGATCGAGAAGATCAAGGATGAGGACGGCGTCGTCACCGGCACGGTGATCGAGGTCGTCAAGGGCGGCCTGATCCTCGACATCGGGCTGCGCGGGTTCCTGCCGGCGTCGCTGGTGGAGATGCGCCGGGTGCGCGATCTGCAGCCGTACGTCGGCCGCCAGATCGAGGCGAAGATCATCGAGCTGGACAAGAACCGCAACAACGTGGTGCTGTCGCGGCGCGCCTGGCTGGAGCAGACCCAGTCCGAGGTCAGGCAGAACTTCCTGAATACGCTGCAGAAGGGCCAGATCCGCAAGGGCGTGGTCTCCTCGATCGTCAACTTCGGTGCGTTCGTGGACCTCGGCGGCGTGGACGGCCTGGTGCACGTGTCGGAGCTGTCCTGGAAGCACATCGACCACCCGGGCGAGGTCGTCGAGGTGGGCCAGGAGGTCACCGTCGAGGTGCTGGACGTGGACCTGGACCGCGAGCGGGTCTCGCTGTCGCTGAAGTCCACCCAGGAAGACCCGTGGCAGCAGTTCGCCCGCACCCACCAGATCGGCCAGGTGGTACCGGGCCGGGTCACCAAGCTGGTGCCGTTCGGCGCGTTCGTCCGGGTCGAAGAGGGCATCGAGGGCCTGGTGCACATCTCCGAGCTGGCGGACCGGCACGTGGAGATTCCCGAGCAGGTCGTGCAGGTCGGTGACGAGATCTTTGTCAAGATCATCGACATTGACCTGGACCGGCGGCGGATCAGCCTGTCGCTCAAGCAGGCCAACGAGGGCACGATCGGCGAGGCGGTCGGGGACGACTTCGACCCGACGCTGTATGGCATGCCTGCCACCTACGACGAGCAGGGCAACTACGTCTACCCCGACGGCTTCGACTCCGAGACAGGCGAGTGGCTCGAAGGCTTTGAGCAGCAGCGCGAGGAGTGGGAGCAGCAGTACGCCGAGGCACGGTCGCGGTTCGAGGCGCACCGGCGCCAGATCACCGAGGCCCGCAACAAGGCCGCCGAGGACGAGACGGGCGACGGAGGCGACGCAGGGGCCGAGGGCGGCGAGGGGCGCGGTCCGCGGCGCTCTTCTTCTTCTTCTTCTTCTCCTCTTCCTCCTCCTCCTCGACCAGCAGCAGCCGTGGCGACGGCGCGCCCGGTGGCGCCCTGGCTTCCGACGAGGCCCTCGCCGCGCTCCGCGACAAGCTGTCCGGCGAGAGGTAGCAACAGCCAGTACGCGCCCGGGCCCGGCACTGCCGGGCCCGGGCGCGGCCGTTATGCCCTAGCCTGGCTGGCGTGTCTTCGCTCAGAGTCGGGCTCACCGGCGGGATCGGCGCTGGCAAGAGCGAGGTATCCCGGCGGCTGGAGTCCTACGGTGCCGTCGTCATCGACGCTGACCTGCTGGCCAGGCAGGTCGTGGCGCCCGGCACGCCGGGACTGGCCCAGGTGGCCGAGGCCTTCGGCGAGGGGGTGCTCGGCCCCGGCGGTTCCCTGGACCGGGAACGGCTCGGCGAGCTGGTCTTCGCGGACGCGTCGCTGCGCGGAAAGCTGAACGCCATCGTCCATCCGCTGGTGGGCGCGCGGATGCGCGAACTGGAGGAGGCGGCGGACGCGGCGGCGATCGTGGTCCACGACATACCGCTGCTTGCCGAGAATCATCTCGCGGACGGCTTCGACGAGGTCGTGGTCGTGGATGTGCCGCCGCGGGTGCAGGCCGAGCGGCTGGTACGGGACCGCGGCATGACCCCGGAGCAGGCCGAGGCCCGGATGCGTGCCCAGGCGAGCAGGGAGGAACGGCTCGCAATCGCCACCATCGTGGTGGACAACTCCAGCTCGCTGGCCGAGCTTGACCGCGAGGTCGGAGACCTGTGGGCCGAACTGCGCCGCCGGGCCAAGCGCCTGGCCGGGAACGAGGACGGCGGCACCGGCTGAGCACGGGGCCAGAGGGCTGACGGGCGGCCGCGCGTTCTGTCTGACCCCGGCCATACAGTGGATCCGGCGCGGCGGGAACAGAGATGCCCGCCAGTGGTGTTTGATTCCCAGCGCCCGCGTGGTATCGCGATGCGGACGGCGCGGGCGGGCATGGGCCGGGAAGGGGTGTGCGGTGCGGCCGGTAAGCGATCTTCAACGGCGGGTGGCACCCTTCGAGGTGATCACCGACATGGTCCCCGCGGGTGACCAGCCGCGCGCCATCGCGGAAATGGAGCTGCGCCTGCAGTCAGGCGCCAAGGACACCGTGCTGCTCGGCGCCACCGGTACCGGCAAGACCGCCACCGTCGCCTGGCTGGCCGAGCGGCTGCAGCGGCCCACGCTGGTCATGCTGCCCAACAAGACCCTGGCCGCCCAGTTCGCCAACGAACTGCGGGAGATGCTCCCGCACAACGCGGTCGAGTACTTCGTCTCGTACTACGACTACTACCAGCCGGAAGCCTACGTTCCGCAGACCGACACCTACATCGAGAAGGACTCCTCGATCAACGACGAGGTGGACCGGCTGCGGCACTCGGCCACCAACTCGCTGCTGACCCGCAGGGACACGATCGTGGTGGCGTCGGTCTCCTGCATCTACGGCCTCGGCACACCGCAGGAGTACGTGGACCGGATGCTCCCACTGCGCCTGGGCACCACGATGGAGCGGGACGTGCTGCTGCGCAAGCTGGTGGGCATGCAGTACGCCCGCAACGACCTCGCCTTCACCCGCGGCACCTTCCGGGTCCGCGGCGACACCATCGAGATCATCCCGGTCTACGAGGAACTCGCGGTCAGGATCGAGATGTTCGGTGACGAGATCGAGCGGCTGATGACGTTGCACCCGCTCACCGGCGAGGTGATCAGCGAGGACGAGGAGCTTTACGTGTTCCCGGCGTCCCACTACGTGGCGGGACCCGAGCGCATGGAACGGGCGATCGGCGGGATCGAAGCGGAGCTCGCCGACCGCCTCGCCGAACTGGAGCAGGGGGGCAAGCTGCTCGAGGCCCAGCGGCTCCGGATGCGGACCACCTATGACGTCGAGATGCTCCGCCAGGTGGGGTCCTGTTCGGGGATCGAGAACTACTCGCGGCACATCGACGGCCGCGAGGTCGGCAGCCCGCCGAATACGCTGCTCGACTACTTCCCCGAGGACTTCCTGCTGGTGGTCGACGAGTCGCACAACACCGTGCCGCAGATCGGCGCGATGTACGAGGGCGACGTGTCGCGGAAGAGGGTCCTGGTCGAGCATGGGTTCCGGCTGCCGAGCGCGATCGACAACCGGCCGCTGACGTGGGACGAGTTCTGCGACCGGATCGGGCAGACGATCTACCTGTCGGCCACGCCCGGCCCGTACGAGCTGCAGCGCACCGGCGGTGAGGTGACCGAGCAGGTGATCAGGCCCACCGGCCTGCTGGACCCCGAGGTGATCGTCAAGCCGACCAAGGGCCAGATCGACGACCTGGTGCACCAGATCAGGGAGCGGGCCGAGCGCTCCGAGCGGGTGCTGGTGACCACGCTCACCAAGAAGATGGCCGAGGACCTCACGGACTACCTGCTGGAACTGGGCATCCGCGCCCGCTACCTGCACAGCGAGGTGGACACGCTGCGCCGGATCGAACTGCTGCGTGAGCTGCGGCTAGGCGAGTACGACGTGCTGGTCGGCATCAACCTGCTCCGTGAAGGCCTGGACCTGCCCGAAGTTTCCCTGGTGTCGATCCTCGACGCGGACAAGGAAGGCTTCCTGCGTTCCGGCACGTCGCTGATCCAGACCATCGGCCGCGCGGCGCGGAACGTTTCCGGCCAGGTGCACATGTACGCAGACCAGGTCACCCGGTCGATGCAGCGGGCCATCGACGAGACCAACCGGCGGCGGGACAAGCAGATCGCCTACAACAGCGAGCACGGCATCGACCCCACGCCGCTGCGCAAGCGCATCGCCGACATCCTCGACCAGCTCATCAGGGAGGACGCCGACACCGAGAAGCTCCTCGGCGGCAGCGGGCGGCAGCAGAGCCGGGGCAAGGCCCCGGTGCCGGGGCTGTCCTCGCGGGCCCGCCAGGCGGCCGACCGGGCGGCTGGCGACCGGGCGGCGGGTGGCGCGGCAGCCGGCGGCAGCGAGGCCCGCGGCGACCTGATCGCGCTGATCGGCGAGCTGACCGAGCAGATGCACGCCGCCGCTGCGGAGCTGCAGTTCGAGGTCGCCGCGCGGATCAGGGACGAAATCAAGGACCTGAAGCACGAGCTGCGCGGAATGCAGGCTGCCGGGGTATGACCGAGGCGGGCTCGACCTGGGTGGTGTTCGACTACGGCGGCGTCATCTGCACGCCCCAGCCGGACGAGGACGTAGCGCTGCTGGCGGCCGCGGCGGGCGTGCCGGTGCCGGACTTCCAGGACGCTTACTGGGCTTACCGGCTCAGCTGGGACCGCGCCGAGCTGGACGGCACGACCTACTGGCAAAAGGTGGCCGCCGCCCTGGGCCTGTCGTTCTCCGCGGCGCAGATAGCGGAGCTGACCCGCCTGGACATCGCGTCCTGGCTGCACCTGTGCGACGGCACCGTCGCGCTGATCGAGGATCTCGCGGCCGCCGGGTACCCGCTCGCGCTGTTGTCCAACGTGCCCGCAGAGGTCGCCGAGGTCCTGGCGGACCTGCCGGTGGTCCGCCCCTTCGCCCGCCGCGCGTTCAGCTGCTTCCTCGGCGCCGCCAAGCCCGATGCGGAGTGTTACCAGGCCGTCCTGGCCATGCTCGGCGCCCGGCCGGCCGATGTCGTCTTCATCGACGACCGGCCGGAGAACGTTGCCGGGGCGGTCGCGCTGGGCATCCGGGGCGTGCACTTCAGCACGCCGCCGCAAGCGCGCACCGCGCTGGCCGCGCACGGCGTGACCGTCGCGCCGCGCGGCTGAGGATCGGGGCGGGAGCGCAAGAGCGGCACGGCTGGGCAGGAGGCATGCGGCCGCCCAGGAGTCTGTGCCACGATGAGACGGGGTTTGCGACACTCGGTGTGCGGCATTTCGTGGCCAACGTCACACACCTCATTCTGACCTGCGGCGGAATCGCCCAATGCGGTCGCAACGCGGGCAAACGCTTAGCTGGCTGGCTTGCCTTCTCGTCGGCGGCGTAGGGTCGGAGGTGTGTTGGTCAGCATGGCGGCGGCACTGGTGGCTGCCCTGTGCTATGGCATCGCCGCGGTCATGCAGGCGATGGCGGTACAGGCGGCCAGTCGGCGCACAGCCAATTCCGCGCACAAATCGCGGCTGGGCACGGTGGACCCGAGCCTGGTCGTGCGCATGCTGCACCAATGGCCGTTCATCGCCAGCCTCGGCCTTGACCTCATCGGCTTCTTCGCCCAGCTGGTAGCGCTGCGGCAGCTGCCGCTGTTCGCTGCGCAGGCGATCATCGCCGGCAACCTGGCCGTGACCGCGGTGTTCGCCGCGTGGCTGATGCACCTCGAACTGGCCTGGCGGGAGTGGCTGGCCGTGGGCGGTGTGATCCTGGGCGTGAGCATGCTCGGCTTGTCCGCTGGCCCGCATGCCGCCATCGGGGTGAGCCCCCAGTTCAAGCTTGCCCTCATCGTCGCGGTGGCGGGCATCGCCGCCGCGGGCATCGCCGCCTCCAGGCTGCCCGGGCCCGCCCGCACCCCGGTGCTCGGCGCGGTCGCCGGCCTGGGCTACGGGGTCCTGGCGGTGGCCGCCCGGGTGCTCCCCGGATTCTCCCCGCACCAGCTGATCCGGGATCCGGCCGCCTATGCGCTGGCTGCCGCGGGCATCGTCTCTTTCATGCTTTACGCCACGGCGCTGGAAGGTGGCAGCGTAACCGTGGCCACGGCCGCCGTGGTACTCGCGGAAACCACACCCCCGGCCGTGGTCGGCGTGATGTTCCTCGGCGACCAGACCCGCCCCGGCCTGGGCGGGCTCGCGCTGCTTGGATTCAGCCTCGCCATCGTCTGCGCGGTCGCCCTGGCCCGGTTCGGGGAGACCGATGAGCAGGGCCTCACCGCGGAGCAGCGCCGGGTCAGGCAGGCGGCCGAAGGTGAGCCGACCCCGCATACCCTGTGACCGGCCGGCTCCGACATCTGGGCCAGCTAGGACGGCGGCGCTGCAGCCCATTGTGATCGCTCGGCTGATATCCTGGTGGCCCGTGGACGGGTGGCTTCTCCGCCTCGGATCGACCACGGGAGTCTTCCTTTGGAAGCATCACGCCTGGCGCTCACCAAGCACCTCTTCGTCACCGGGGGAGTCGCCTCCAGCCTCGGCAAGGGCCTCACCGCCTCGAGCCTGGGACGGCTGCTCAAGGCCCGCGGGCTCAGTGTGAGCATGCAGAAGCTCGATCCGTACCTGAACGTGGATCCGGGCACCATGAACCCCTTCCAGCACGGGGAGGTGTTCGTCACCGACGACGGCACCGAGACCGACCTTGACGTCGGCCACTACGAACGGTTCCTCGACACCGAACTGTCGGGCAGCGCGAACGTCACCACCGGCCAGATCTACTCCAGCGTGATCGCCAAGGAGCGGCGCGGGGACTACCTGGGGGACACGGTCCAGGTGATCCCGCACATCACCAACGAGATCAAGGCCCGCATCCTGGCCATGGGCGGCCCCGATGTGCACGTGGTGATCACCGAGGTGGGCGGCACCGTCGGCGACATCGAGTCGCTGCCGTTCCTGGAGGCGATCCGGCAGATCCGGCACGAGATCGGCCGGGACCGCTGCTTCTTCCTGCACGTCTCGCTGCTGCCCTACATCGTGCCGTCGGGAGAACTGAAGACCAAGCCCACCCAGCACTCGGTCGCCGCACTGCGCAGCATCGGCATCCAGCCGGACGCCATCGTCTGCCGTGCGGACCGGGAGATCAGCAGTGGCCTGAAGCGCAAGATCAGCCTGATGTGCGACGTGGACGAGGAGGCGGTGGTCGCCGCCGCGGACGCGCCCTCGATCTACGACATCCCCAAGGTGCTGCACGCCGAGGGCCTGGACGCCTACGTGGTGCGCCGCCTGGGGCTGCCGTTCCACGACGTGGACTGGAGCGACTGGGACGAACTGCTGCGGCGGGTGCACCGGCCGGCCAGGAGCGTCACCATCGCCCTGGTGGGCAAGTATGTGGACCTGCCCGACGCCTACCTTTCCCCCGCCGAGGCGCTGCGGGCCGGCGGGTTCGCCAACGACGCCAGGGTCAACATCCGCTGGGTGGCCAGCGACGAGTGCCAGACCCCCGAGGGCGCGGCGCGCGCGCTCGACGGCGTGGACGGGGTGCTGGTTCCCGGCGGCTTCGGGGTGCGCGGCATCGAAGGGAAGATCGGCGCGGTCACCCACGCCAGGACCCATCGGATCCCGCTGCTCGGCCTGTGCCTGGGCCTGCAGTGTGTGGCGATCGAAGTGGCGCGGAACCTGGCCGGCCTGGAGGGCGCGAACAGCGCCGAGTTCGACCCGGAGACCCCGTACCCGGTGATCGCGACCATGGCCGACCAGCAGGACGTGGTGGCCGGGGAACGGGACATGGGCGGCACCATGCGCCTGGGCCTGTATCCGGCGGTGCTCGCCGAGGGTTCCCTGGTGCGGAAGCTGTACGGGGCCGAGGTGGTCTCCGAACGGCACCGGCACAGGTACGAGGTGAACAACGCCTACCGTGACGCCCTGGAGCAGGCCGGCCTGCGCTGCTCGGGGCTGTCGCCGGACGGCCGGCTGGTCGAATTCGTGGAACTGCCCAGGGACGTCCACCCCTACCTGGTCGCGACCCAGGCCCACCCCGAGTTCCTCTCCCGGCCCACCCGGCCGCACCCGCTGTTCACCGGGCTGGTGGCTGCCGCTCTCGAGCACTCCAGGACGGTCCGCGCCGCGCCCGCCGCGAGCGTGCAGCGCGCCGCGGCGAGCGCGTGACCGTGGAACTGCCCGAAGCGGAGCTTCGCGACACCGAGTGGCACTGGCCGGTGAAAGGCCGGCCGCGGCGGGCCAAGGGCGCCTTCGTGGTGCTGCGGACCGATCAGGTCCGCATGCCCGAGGGGGACGTGGCACCACGGGATGTGGTGGAGCACCCCGGGGCCGTGGCCATCGTCGCGCTCGACGACGCCGGCCAGGTGCTGCTCATCCGCCAGTACCGGCACCCGGCGGGGCATCTCCTCTGGGAGATCCCGGCGGGGGTGCGGGACGTGCCCGGCGAGCCGCCGCACCGCACCGGCGACCGGGAACTGCGCGAGGAGACCGGTTACACCGCCGGCACCTGGCACGTGCTCACCGACTGCTTCACCTCGCCGGGGATCTCCACCGAGCGGGTCATCGTGTACCTGGCCCGCGGCCTGGCCGAGGTCCCGGAAGCCGAGCGCGGACCGCCGCTGCGGCACGAGGAGGCGCACCTGGAGCCCGCCTGGGTGCCCCTGGAGCAGGCGGTGCAGCTATTCCTGGCGGGTGAACTGCACAATGGTGTGACAGCGGTAGGTATCTTGGCCGCGTACGCCGCCCGTCAGGGCGGGTTCGCGATGCTCAGGAAAGCCGGGGCAGGCGAAGGCTGACGGCCGTGAGTTCCGTCAGCAGCCGGACCGCCGGGCAGTGGCGCCCGGTGGCCGGCGCGCGAGAAGGGGCTAGCGGCATGAAGGTTGGTGTTCCCAAGGAACTCAAGAACCACGAGTACCGGGTGGCGATCACGCCAGCGGGCGTGCATGAGCTTTCTCGTGCGGGCCATCAGGTGTTCCTCGAAGAGGACGCGGGAACCGGCTCGGCGATCCCGGACGCCGACTTCGTGGCCGCGGGGGCGACGATCCTGCCCACCGCCGACGACGTGTGGGCTACCAGCGAACTGGTGCTCAAGGTCAAGGAGCCGGTGCCGGAGGAATACCACCGGATGCGCAAGGGACAGGTGCTGTTCACCTACCTGCACCTGGCCGCGTCCCGCCAGTGCACCGACGCGCTCCTCGGATGCGGGATCACCTCGATCGCCTACGAGACGGTCCAGGCCCCCGACGGCTCGCTGCCTCTGCTCGCGCCCATGTCCGAGGTCGCGGGCCGGATGGCACCGCAGGTCGGGGCGCACCACCTGCAGCGTGACGGCGGCGGCCGCGGCGTGCTCATGGGCGGCGTGTCCGGGGTCTACGCGGCCAAGGTGGTGGTCCTCGGGGCCGGCGTGTCCGGGATGAACGCGGCCGCGATCGCGCTCGGCATGCAGGCGGAGGTCCTGCTTGTGGACAAGAACATCGCCCGGCTGCGCTCGGCCGACGCCATCTACCAGGGGCATCTGCAGACGGTCGCGTCGAACACCTACGAGATCGAGCGCGCGACGATCGACGCCGACCTGGTGATCGGTGCGGTGCTCGTGCCCGGCGCCAAGGCGCCCACGCTGATCTCCAACGAGCTTGTGGCCAGGATGAAGCCCGGCTCGGTGCTCGTGGACATCTCCATCGACCAGGGCGGCTGCTTCGAGGATTCGCACCCGACCACGCACGCCGATCCGACGTACCGGGTGCATGACTCGGTCTTCTACTGCGTGGCCAACATGCCGGGCGCGGTGCCGCACACCTCCACCTACGCGCTGACCAATGTCACGCTGCCATTCGTGCTTGAGCTGGCGAACCTGGGCTGGCGTGAGGCACTGCGGACCGACGCCGCGCTGCGGCCCGGCCTGCACACCCACGAAGGCGCGCTGACCATCGAGCCGGTTGCCGAAGCGCACGGACTGCCCTCGACATCGGCGGAGCAGGTGCTGCGCTGACGGACGCGGGTCAGGGCGGCGGCGCGGCCCGGCCGGGCCTTCCGGCCGCGGTCGGCCGCTACCTGGACCATCTCACGGTGGAACGGGGCCTGGCCGCGCACACCCTGGCGGCTTACCGTCGGGACCTCGCCAGGTACGCCGGGGCGATGTCGGCCAGGGGCCGGGCCGACATCGGGGAGGTGACCGCGGCGGACGTCGCCGCGTTCCTGGCCGGGCTGCGCCGTGGCGGGGACGGGCACCCGCCGCTGAAGGCGAGTTCCGCCGCCCGCGCCATGGCCGCGGTGCGCGGGCTGCATGCCTTCGCGGCCGCCGAGGGACTGGCCCCCGGGGACCCGGCCGGCCAGCTACAGCCGCCCGCCCCCGCGCGCAGGCTGCCCCGCGCGATCGGAATCGCCGAGGTGGAGCGGCTGCTCGCTGCGGCGGCTCCCAGCGGCGGCGAGGGCAGCCCGCTGCAATTGCGCGACCGTGCGCTGCTGGAACTGCTCTACAGCACCGGGGCCCGGATCTCCGAGGCGGTCGGCCTGGACGTGGACGACCTCGGCGGCCCGGCGCTGCGGCTGGCCGGCAAGGGCGGCAAGCACCGGATCGTCCCAGTCGGCAGCTACGCGGCGCGGGCCGTCGACGCCTACCTGGTCCGGGCGCGGCCCGCGCTGGCGACCGCCGCGCGCCGGGCCTCGGCCAGCCCGGCGGTGTTCCTGAACGCCCGCGGCGGCAGGCTGAGCCGGCAGGGTGCCTGGGGCGTGCTCAAGGCCGCGGCGGACCGGGCGGGACTGGCCGGGGTGTCGCCGCACACGCTGCGCCACTCGTTCGCCACCCACCTGCTCGACGGCGGGGCCGACGTCCGGGTGGTGCAGGAACTGCTCGGCCATGCGTCGGTGACCACCACCCAGGTCTACACCCTGGTCACCGTGGACAAGCTGCGCGAGGTGTACGCCGCGGCGCATCCCCGGGCGTTGTAGCGGATGGCCGTGCTGGCCCGGGGGGACGACCCCCGGAACCCCCCGATGGCTCAAGGTCCCGTTCCTTCGTCACGGGGCCTTGGCCGTGCTGGCCCCGGGGACGACCCCCGCGGAGGCCAGCATCTGCGGGGAAATGGCACCGGATGCACCCCGGCTACGGTGAGTCGGCTTGCCGCTGGGCCCCCCACCCCCTAAAGTCCGGGTTCGAGTGGAGGCTTTCATGCGCCTCCGCTGGGAGGTGCAGCATATGGTGGCAGCGTCCCGCGTAGCCGAACTCGTGACCGGGCCCACCGGGCGTCCCCTGCCGGTCTTCCCCCACCCCGAGCCGCTCACCAGACATGGTCCGGCGCGGGTGGTGGCGGTCTGCAACCAAAAGGGCGGCGTGGGCAAGACGACCACGACGATCAACCTCGGGGCGGCCCTCGCCGAGTTCGGCCGCCGCGTCCTGCTCGTCGACTTCGACCCCCAGGGCGCCCTGTCGGTAGGCCTGGGCATTCAGCCGCACGAGCTGGATTCAACCGTCTACAACCTGCTCATGGAGCGCAGTGCCAGCCCCGCGGAGGTCGTGGTCAAGACCAGCGTGGCCGGCATGGAACTGCTGCCGAGCAACATCGACCTGTCCGGGGCCGAGGTCCAGCTCGTGCACGAGGTGGGGCGGGAGTTCGTGCTCGGCGGCGTGCTGGAGCCGCTGCTCCCCGACTACGACATCGTCCTCATCGACTGCCAGCCGTCGCTCGGCCTGCTCACGGTGAACGCGCTTGCCTGCGCCGACGGCATCATTGTGCCGCTGGAGTGCGAGTACTTCGCGATGCGCGGGGTGGCACTGCTGACCGAGACCATCGACAAGGTATCCCGCCGGATCAACCCACGGCTGCGCATGGACGGCCTGCTCGCCACCATGTACGACTCGCGGACGCTGCACTCCCGCGAGGTGCTCACCCGCGTGGTGGACCGGTTCCGCGACGAGGTGTTCCACACCGTGATCAGCCGTACCGTGCGGTTCCCCGACGCCACCGTGGCCGGCGAGCCGATCACCAGTTTCGACCCAGCCTCCACCGGTGCCAGTTCCTACAGGGAACTCGCCAAGGAGGTGCTGGAGCGGTGGCGGCAGGCAGGCCGCGCCTGAGCCGGGGCAGGCGAGTCAGCCTGCCCGGCGTCCACGAACTGCTCCGCCACGCCACCCGCGACCAGGTTGCCCACGACGGGCGCCAGGCCAGCGGCCGTGAAGCGCACTCGCAGAAGATCACCGTGTACCTGTCTGCCGAGGAACTGCTCGACCTGGAACGCGCACGCCTCACCCTCCGCGCCCGTGGCCTGATCGTGGACCGGGGCAGGATGGTGCGCGAGGCCATCGCCGCGCTCCTGGCCGACCTGGACGCAGGGGTGGAGTCGAGCACGCTCGCCCGGCGGCTGCGCGAGCCCGCCGCGGGCCCGGTGGCCGGGCAGGCACCAGCGGGAACCCTGTGATCGCAGCGGTGGACAGCGAGCCGGGGGGCACCCCGGGCCAGGCCGGTAACCCGGCGGGCTTCGAGGTGCACCTCGACGTGTTCGAGGGGCCGTTCGACCTGTTGCTCGGGCTGATTTCCAAGCACAAGCTGGACATCACCGAGGTGGCCCTGTCCCAGGTCACCGACGAGTTCATCGCCTACATCCGGGCCAGCGCCGACTCGTTCGACCTGGACCAGGCGAGCTACTTCCTCGTGGTCGCGGCGACCCTGCTCGACCTCAAGGCGGCCCGGCTGCTGCCCGCGGGCGAAGTCGAGGACGAAGAGGATCTCGCCCTGCTCGAAGCCAGGGACCTGCTGTTCGCCCGGCTGCTCCAGTACCGCGCCTACAAGGAGGTCGCTGGCCTGTTCGCGGGCCAGATGGCGGCCCAGGGCCGCCGGTTCGCCCGGCGGGTCCCGATGGAACCGCGGTTCGCCGGGCTGCTGCCTGAGGTCCTGCTTGGCCTCGGTCCCGCCGAATTCGCCCGGATCGCCGCCGTGGTGCTCACCCCTCGCCCGGCGCCTGTGGTCTCCACCGAGCACATCCATACGCCCCGGGCCAGTGTCGCCGAGCAGGCCGCGATCCTGGCCGAACGGCTGCGACGGCTGCACCGCGCCACGTTCCGCCAGCTTGTCGCCGACTGCGCGGGCACGTTCGAGGTGGTGGCCCGGTTCCTCGCGGTGCTCGAGCTCTACCGGGAAGGTAACGTCATCCTTGAGCAGGCGGAGCCGCTCGGGGATCTCTACGTGACCTGGTCGCCCAGTGCGCCTGCGGACGCCGCAGGCGCCGGCGAGGAAGAAGACGGTTAAAAAGATCATGCTTAACGATGGTGACGGGGTGCTCATCACCGAAAGCGAACCAGGTCCCAGCCTGGAAGCCTGCCTGGAGGCGATCCTGCTCGTCGTGGACGAGCCGGTCGCCGAGGTGGTCCTTGCCCAGGTGCTGGAACGGCCAAGGGACGAGGTGTCCCGCGCCCTGACCGGCCTGGCCGCTTCCTACGATGAGCAGCACCGCGGGTACGACCTGCGCCAGGTGGCGGGCGGGTGGCGGTTCTACACCCGCGAGGAATGCGCCCCGGTGGTGGAGCGCTTCGTCCGGGATGGTCAGGAGGTGCGGCTTACCCAGGCGGCACTGGAGACCCTGGCGGTGGTCGCCTACCGCCAGCCGGTCAGCCGGTCGCGGGTCTCCGCGGTCCGGGGGGTCAACTGCGACGCGGTGATGCGCACGCTGACCCTGCGCGGCCTGGTCGAAGAGGCCGGCACCGAGCACGAGACCGGCGCGATCCTGTACCGGACCACCAGCTATTTCCTTGAGCGGCTTGGCCTGGCCAGCCTCGGGGAGCTGCCCGACCTCGCGCCCTTCCTCCCCGATCAGGTCGAGGATGCCGCCGAGTCCGCCGGGGAGTCCGTCGAATCTGTCAGGGAGGCCACCGGTTCCGGCGATGAGCAGGGCGCGTGACAGGTCGGGCCGCAGGCCCCCGGCGGACTTCGAGGAGGGCGAGCGGGACTCGCTCACCGACGTTCCGGGCGGGGTCCGGCTGCAGAAGGTGCTGGCCGCCGCGGGCCTGGGCAGCCGGAGGCACTGCGAGGAACTGATCGGCGAGGGCCGGGTCGAGGTCGACGGCGAGACGGTGCGGCGCTACGGCGCCCGCGTCGATCCGGAGCATCAGGTGATCCGGGTGGACGGCCTGCGCATCCCGTCCCGCCAGGACCTGGTGTACCTGGCGCTCAACAAGCCCGCCGGGGTGCTCACCACGATGTCCGACGACCGGGGCAGGCCCACGGTCGGCGACCTCCTCGGCGACCGGCAGGAACGGCTGTACCACGTGGGCAGGCTCGACTACGAGACCGAGGGCCTGATGCTGTTCACCAATGACGGGGACCTGGCCCACCGGCTCATGCACCCTAAATACGGCGTGCTCAAGACCTATCTCGCGGACGTGCCCGGACCTGTGGACCGTGACCTTGGGCGGCGGCTGATGACCGGCATCGAACTGGAGGACGGCCTGGCCAGCGCGGACAAGTTCCGGGTCGTGGAGCGGGCGGGGTCGCGGGCGCTGGTCGAGATCACGTTGCACGAGGGGCGGAAGCACATTGTCCGGCGGTTGCTGGCGGCGGTGGGCCATCCGGTGAGCCGGTTGGTGCGGACTTCGGTGGGGCCGGTGAAATTGGGGAACCTGAAGCCTGGGACGTCTCGGGTACTGACTACTACGGAAGTCGGGGAACTGTACGCGGCGGTGGGGCTGTAGGGCGTCTGTGATCCGCTGGGCGCTGTGGGGGCGGCCCTGTGGGGGGGCCGTGCCCCGCAGATGCGCCGCTGGCTTGGCAAGTCCTTCGCGCCGCGTCCGTTTCGTCGGCCCGAGGCGCGTGGGGCGGGGTGGGAGTGATTCTCGGGGGCGGGGGAAGGTTTGGCCTCGATAACCTTGGGGTGATCGCTTTTGCAGGGTGAAGGGAGTGCTGGTGGCGGTTCGGGCTATCCGGGGGGCCGTGCAGGTGGACGCCAACGAGAAGGCGGACATTCTGGAGGGGACTACTGAGCTGGTCACCGAAGTAATGACCAGGAATGGGCTGGTTACTGACGATGTGATCAGCGTGGTGTTTACCGCGACGCCGGATCTGGATGCGGAGTTCCCGGCGCTGGCGGCCCGCAAGATCGGGTTCCATGACGTGCCGCTGCTGTGCGCCAGCGAGATCGGCGTGCCGGGGGCGATGCCGCGTGTCGTGCGGTTGCTGATGCATGTGGAGACCGGCAAGCCCCGGTCCGCGCTTGAGCACGTGTACCTGCGCGGTGCGGTGGCCCTGCGGCTGGACATCGCCCAATGAGCGAGGCGCCGCCGGGGCTGGGCAGCGCGGTAGTGGTCGGTACGGGGCTGATCGGGACGTCCATCGCGCTGGCGCTGCGCGCGCGCGGCGTGCGGGTGTGGCTGGCCGACCAGGACCCGGCAGCGGCCCGGCTGGCCGCCGACATCGGAGCGGGCACGGCGGTCGGCGGGGATTTCGCGGACCTCGGCGAACCGGCGGACCTTGCGGTGCTGGCGGTGCCGCCCGCCGCCGCCGGGCCGGCCCTGCTCGCCGCCCAGGCTGCCGGTGCCGCCCGCTGGTACACCGATGTGGCCAGCGTCAAGGCCGCGGTGCTCGACCAGGCCGCCGAACTCGGCTGCGACCTGACATCGTTCGTGCCCGGGCACCCGCTGTCCGGGCGGGAGCGCTCCGGGCCCGCGGCCGCGCGCGCCGACCTGTTCCTCGGCCGCCCCTGGGTGATCTGCCCGGGCGCGCAGACCGCGCCAGAGGCCGTGGCGGCGGTGACCGCGCTGGTGCGCTGCTGCCAGGCCCAGGAGGTGCGGCTGACCGCGGCGGAGCACGACAGGTACGTCGCCCTCGTCTCGCACGCGCCGCACGTGGTCGCCGCCGCGATGGCGGCCCGCCTGGCCAGCGCCGCCGAGCCTGCCCTGATGCTGTCCGGCCAGGGGATCAGGGACGTGACCCGGATCGCGGCCGGAGACAGCCGGATGTGGGCGCAGATCCTGGCCGCCAACGCCGGGGCGGTCGCCGACGTGCTCACCGCGGTGTCCGCCGACCTGACCGCCGCTGCCGAGGCGCTGCGGGAGGCCGCGGCCGAAGGCGCCAGCCCGGGCCTGAAGGCGGTCACCGGCCTGCTGGACGAGGGCACCGCCGGGGTGACCCGCATTCCCGGCAAGCACAGCAAGCCGCGCCGCGACGACATGGTGGTCCAGGTGGTCATCCCCGACGTGCCAGGTGAGCTGGCCCGGCTGTTCCGGGCGGCCGGGGACGCCGGGGTGAACATCGAGGACATCGGCATCGAGCACTCGCCGGGACTGCCGGTGGGCGTGGCCGAACTGGTGGTCCGGCCGGAGGCCGTGGCCCGGCTGACCCAGGCGCTGGCGGCCTACGGATGGCCCGTCCGCCGTTGACTTCCACTCCGCCCTAAGGAGAGGCCAGCACGGTTGGGGTGGACGTCGGCATCGACGACTGCCTACTGACCGTCATGCATCCTGACGGCACAGTGGCGGCCAAGGTGCCCAGCCCCAGAGCCTTGCGCCGTCAGCTTGCCGAACTGCAGAGGGCCAGTCGGGCGCTGTCCCGCAAAACTGAGGGCTCCACCCGCTGGCGGAAGGCCAAACGCAAGCTCGCAGACCGGTTCTACCCATCCAGCAAGACCTGCTCGGCGTGCGCCCTGATCAACACCGGCCTCACGCTGCGCGACCGCACCTGGGCGTGCCCTGGCTGCGGCGTAACTCACGACCGAGACGAGAACGCCGGGACCAACCTGGCGCGTCTCCCGGCCAGTCAGGCCGAGGCGCAGAGCGGCAGTAAGACCGCATCCGTGCGGCGCGTCGCGGTGAAGCGCGTGAACCACCTGGGAAAGGTGGCGGCATGAGCGCTATAAAGTGTCAGCCGTGACGGTGACTCGGTGCCTTGTGATCGCGGTGGACGGACCTGCGGGGTCCGGAAAATCAAGCGCCGCCCGGGGCGTCGCCGCCGGGCTTGGCCTGCGCTACCTGGACACAGGCGCGATGTACCGGGCGCTGACCTGGTGGCTGATCAGCCAGAAGCTGGACTTCCGCGACCCGGCGACCGTGGCGCGCAACGCCAGGCGACCGGCGATCGAGGTGACCACCGACCCGGACAGCCCATCGGTCAGCGTCGACGGCACCGACGTCACCGGCCTGATCCGCACCAGGGAGGTCTCCAACGCGGTGAGCGCGGTCGCCTCCGTCCCCGAGGTCAGGGCGCACCTGGTCGCCCGGCAGCAGGCCATCCTCGCCAGCGCCTGCGCCGCCGGTGAGGGGATCGTGGCCGAGGGCCGTGACATCGGCACCGTCGTCGCCCCGCAGGCCGTGGTGAAGGTGTTCCTGACCGCCAGCGAGGACGCCAGGGCCGAGCGCCGCAGCGCCGACCTGGCCGCCGACCCAGGCGCCACGCCCTCGGTGACCCGCGACGAGCAGAAGCGCAGGGATACCGCCGACGCACCGCAATCGGCGATGGCCAGCGACGCGATCAAGGTCGATTCGACCGTCCTGTCCCTGCAGCAGGTCATCGGCCTGGTCGTCCAGGTGGCCGGGGAACGGGGATTCCCGCTGGCCGGTCACCCGGCGTGGACGGGCTGACCATGACCGGCCCGCACGAGCAGGAGGAGAGTCAGGCGCCCGGCGCCCCGGTACCCGTCGTTGCCGTCGTCGGACGGCCCAACGTCGGCAAATCCACCCTGGTCAACCGGATTCTCGGCAGCCGCCAGGCGGTCGTGCAGGACACCCCGGGTGTCACCAGGGACCGGGTGGCCTACGACGCCACCTGGCGCGGCCGGTCGTTCACCCTGGTGGACACCGGGGGATGGGAGGCCGCCGCCGGCGACAGCGCCCACCCCAGCCGCGCGCTGGCCGAACTGGTCACCGCGCAGGCCCAGATGTCGGTGGCCGCGGCGGACGCGGTGCTGTTCGTGGTGGACGCGGTCGTCGGCATCACCGATGCCGACGAGGCCGTTGCCGCGGTGCTGCGCCGGTCGGGCAAGCCGGTCGTGGTGGCCGCGAACAAGGTGGACGACGCGCCCGGCGAGCCCGCGGCCACGGCGCTGTGGTCCCTGGGCCTGGGCGAGCCTTACGCGGTCAGCGCCCTGCACGGGCGGGGCAGCGGTGACCTGCTCGACGTGGTGCTCGGTGCGCTGCCGCGGGGCGCGCCCCCGGAACGGGATTCCGGCGGCGGGCCGCGCCGGGTGGCCCTGATCGGCCGGCCCAACGTCGGCAAGTCCAGCCTGCTGAACCGGCTGGCCGGCGAGCAGCGGGTGCTGGTGCACGAGGTCGCAGGTACCACCAGGGACCCGGTGGACGAGCTGATCGAGCTTGGCGGGATGACCTGGCGTTTCGTGGACACCGCGGGCATCAGGCGGCGGGCCCTCCACGATCAGGGCGCGGACTTCTACGCCGGGCTGCGGACCGCGGGCGCCTTGGAGCGGGCCGAGGTCGCCGTCGTCCTGGTGGACGCCAGCGAGCCGCTCGCCGAACAGGACCTGCGCATCGTGTCCATGGTCATCGACGCCGGGCGGGCGCTGGTCCTCGCCTTCAACAAATGGGACCTGGTCGACGAGGACCGGCGGCTGCAGCTGGACCGCGACATCGACCGCCAGCTGCACACCGCCAGGTGGGCGCCGCGGGTGAACCTCTCCGCGAAGACCGGCCGGCACACCGACCGGCTGGTGCCCGCGCTGGAAACGGCGCTGGCCGGCTGGGAAACGCGGGTGCCGACGGGCAGGCTCAACGCCTGGATCGCTGACCTGGTTGCCGCGACCCCGCCGCCCGCACGGGGCGGCCGGCTGCCGAAGGTCCTGTTCGCCACGCAGGCAGCGATCCGGCCGCCACACTTCGTGCTGTTCACCACTGGGTTCCTCGAAGCCGGGTACCGGCGGTTCGTCGAGCGCCGGCTCCGCGAGGAGTTCGGTTTCGAGGGCAGCCCGGTGCACCTGTCGATCCGGGTGCGCGAGCGGCGCAGCGGACGCTCAACGGGCCGGGCCAGGGCCGGCCGCTGAGAAGTGCTGGCCCGGGGGAGCGACCCCCCGGTGGCTCAAGGCCCTGCGCTGGCTCGGGGTAGCGCTAGGCGGCCAGGCGGAACCACACCGTCGTGCCGCAGGACTCCTGTTCGTAACCCCACTCGTCGGCGAGTGACTGGACCAGGAACAGGCCCCGGCCGTCGGTGGCGAACATGTCGTCCCTGACCACGGGGATGTTGCGGGCGGACCCTTCGTCGATCACCTCGACCCGCAGGCTGCCGGCCAGTTCGATGACCACCACGGTGACCATGCCGCCGGGGCGGCAGGAGTGGGTGTGCAGTACCGCGTTGGTGACGAGCTCGGAAACCAGTAACCGGGCGACGTCGCTGCGCGGATGCCCGGGGCCGAGGATGCCGTCCACGAAAGCACGTGCCTCCGGCACGCTCTGTTCCTGCCCGGGGATCGTCGCCTTCCCGAGCACGGCCGTGCCGGTCAGCATGGCGGGCCGACGGAAATGCCGGCTGGTGCATGTGCCATCTCGTCCCGGTCCCTCCCTTGCTGAGGCGGATGGCCTGCGCTGCCTGCCATCGCCCCAGCTCCCCAGCACGATCCCGCTTCGTAACCGAGCGAGCACTATCAGTAATACAATCATGACTCTGCGGAGCAGTCCACGCAAGTGCATCGCCTCTCCGGATCCGCGTGTCAGTCCCCGTAAACGCGCGGCGAGCCATCCCCTACGATCGGTGCGGGGTCCAGGCTGGACGAAACGAGGTATGCCCATGCGTTACCGGCCACTCGGCGATTCCGGGCTGATGGTGTCCGTGACCGGACTCGGCTGCAACAACTTCGGCCGCAGGCTCGATCTCGACGCGACCCGGGCGGTGGTGGACGCGGCGCTCGAGGCGGGCATCACGCTGCTGGACACGGCCGACACGTACGGCAACGGGGGAGGCTCGGAGGAACTGCTGGGGGAGGTGCTCGCCGGACGGCGTGACGAGGTCGTGCTCGCGACGAAGTTCGGCCACCAGGAGTTCGACATGGGGTACGGGCCGACGGCCGGTGCCAAGGGCGGCCGGGCCTACATCAGGCGGGCCGTCGAGCGGTCCCTGCGCCGCCTCAAGACCGACTACCTGGACCTGTACCAGATACACACCCCGGACCCGGTGACGCCGGTGGCGGAGACCCTGGCCGCCCTCGGCGAGCTTGTCGCCGAGGGCAAGGTGCGCTACCTCGGTAACTCCAACTTCACCGGCTGGCAGATCGCCGACGCCGCGCACGTCGCGCGGGCGGCCCTCGCCGTGCCGTTCGTCTCTGCGCAGAACCACTGGTCGCTGCTGGAACGCCGGGCCGAGGCCGAAGTCGTGCCCGCCGCCCGGCACTTCGGCCTGGGCGTGCTGCCGTACTTCCCGCTGGCCAACGGGCTGCTCACCGGGAAGGTGCGCAAGGGCCAGGCACCGCCGCCCGGGAGCCGGCTGGCGGGCCGCCCCGGTTACCTGACCGAGTCCAAGCTGGACCGGGTGGAGGCGCTGATCTCGTGGGCGGCCGAGCGCGGGCTCACCGTCCTCGAGGTTGCCATCGGGGCGCTGGCCGCGCAGACCGGGTGTACCTCGGTGATCGCCGGGGCGACCTCCCCGGAGCAGGTGAAGGCCAACGCAGCCGCGGCGGACTGGATCCCGTCGGCCGCCGACCTGGCCGAGCTTGACCGGATCGTGCCGCCGCCCGCGGCGCCGTAACCGCCGGGCGGAGCGCCGTCAGCCTGTCCCGCGGGCGGCGGCGACCGCCGCGCGGTACAGCGCCCGGATGGGGTGGCCGAACCGGGGTGAGTAGGACACCGACTCGAGGTACCCGCCCTGCTCGTAGCCGCCGATCACGCCGATGACCGTGCCGGTGCCGGTCGCCGCATCCCACCTGGCCAGGAACGGCCCGCCGCTGGTGCCGTCGGGGTAACCGCCGCAGTCAAACCGCAACTGGTGGCGCCCGAACGGATGCGTCCTGTTGCCGCAGATGACCGGCCACTGCTGGCCGTCGGGGTAGCCGATGACGTGGACCCAGGTACGGGCGGGCCAGCCGGTGCCCAGGCGCTCGCCGCCGGTCCGGTCCTGGACGCCGGGGCCACCGGGCCGCCCGACCACCAGGAACGCCACGTCGCGGTTCGGGTTCCGGGAATCCCGCCAGCCGGAGTCCACGACGATCCGCCGGACGATCCAGGCGCCGTAGGGGTGGCTGCTGTTGCGGTAGCCGGGCACGAACGCGATGTGGCCGGGCCACTGGCCGTAGACGCAGTGGGCGGCGGTGATCACCAGGTCCTTGACCGGGCTGGCCACCACGGCAGCGGTGCAGAAGTGCCTGCCGAGCCCGCCGTGGGTCACCTGGAACAGCGCACCGACGGCGGGCGTCCCCTCGAACCGGCTGCCGGACACCAGCGCGGGCTCTGCCCGTGGTGTCTGGCGGGACAGCGTGGTTGCCGCCGCGGCGAGCCGGGCGGCCAGGTGAGCCGCGCCGTGTGCGGCCGGTGAGAGCAGGCCGATGCCCAGGGCGGGCACGGCCAGCGCGGTCCACGCCCACAGAGCGGGCCGACCGGGCCACCTGCCCCTGCTGCCACCGGCACGTCCCATGATCCCCCCTGGCCTGCCGCGGCCGCCGCGGCTGTCTCCTACTTGACTGATTGTGCAGGTCAGAGGCGTATAAAGCCAGTGTGTCGCGGGTTTCGCCGCCGCTGCGCGTGCCTGCCCGGCGCGGGCCCGCGATGTCCCCGGATCAGGCCAGTGACCAGTGCGGACGATCCGTAGCGACGGCCTGGCTGGCCGCGTAGGATCGCACCGTCATGAGCTATCTCACCGATCACTGGTCGTTCGACCCGTTCATGCTCGTGGTCGCGGTCCTGGTGATCTGGCATGAAATAGGCCTGGCCCGGCTCGCCCGGCGATCCCGGCCGGACCGCACCCGGCAGCGGCGGCAGCGGTCGTTCTTTTTCTACGCCGGCCTGGCGATGCTGCTGCTCACCGTGCAGTCGCCCATCGACTACTGGTCCGACGACTACTTCTTCATCCACATGATCCAGCACCTGCTGCTGATGTTCGCCGCGCCGACGCTGGTGGTCGCGGGCGCGCCGTGGCAGCCACTGCTCGACGGCCTGCCCGGCCGGGCCGGCCAGGCGGTCACCCGGGGCACCATGCGCGGCACCTGGTCCCGGCCGCTGCGGGCGGTGGGTGCCTTCCTGCTGCGGCCGTGGGTCGCGGTGATCCTGTTCAACGGCGTGATGATCCTCTGGCACCTGCCTGCATTCTTCGACCTGGCCCAGAACAACCAGGCGGTGCACATCTGGCTGATGCACGGCAGCTTCTTCGCCGCCGGGGTGCTGTTCTGGCTGCAGTTCATCCCCTCGCCCCCGTTCCGGCGGCGGATGCCCGACGTATCCCAGGCCATGGCCCTGATCGGCACCAACCTGGTGATGTGGGTCCTGGCCATGTCGATGAGCCTGTTCACCCAGACGTCCTGGTACTCGGTGTACGACCACGTCCCCGGGGTCAGCCTGCCGCCGTTCGCCGACCAGCAGATCGGCGCCGCGATCCTGTGGGTCTGTGGCGACTTGTGGGCCATCCCCGCGATGGTCATGGTGATGCGGCGGATCATCGACTCCGACGGCGGCGTCGGCGCGGCGATCGACAAGATCCTCAGCCGCGGCTCGGCCGGCTACACCTGGGCCGGTGGCGCAGGCTCGCCCCGGGCCCGCAGGGCCGGACGGGCGATCCCGCCCGCGCCCGAGCCCCCGGCCAAGGCCTGACCGGCCACCGGTTACTGCGGCACGGCCTCGCTGGCGGCCATGGGTGAGCGGGCCGCCACCTGGTCGAGGAACGCCGCCAGCCGGCTCGCGGCGTTGTCGGGCCCATGGACGGCGCGGAACCATGCGCGCGGAGCGAATTGCTCACCGAGGCACTCGGCGACGGCGCCGGTCACGTCGTTCTCGTTGGTGAAGAACCGGCCGGTGCCCGGCCGCACATACTTCCATCCCCCGAGGATCCGGCGGTTGACGACGATGGGCACGTCCAGGCACAGCGCCTCGGTGAGGAATACCGGCGACGCGTCGAGCACGTTGGGGAAGAACGCGACACGGGACTGGGTCAGGCACGCCATCAGTTCGTGCCAGGGCAGTTCGCCGCAGGTCTCGATGCCGGGCACGTCGGGTATGTCCGGTGCCTGGTCCCGGCCCACGAGGAGCACCGTGATGCCCAGGTCCTGTACCAGCCTGGACAGGCAGCGCTTGGCGAGTGCCCAGTTCTTCGTCAGTTCGTTGAAGCGGTTGGGGCAGCAGGTGTAGATCAGGTCCCAGCGCTTGTCCGCTGGCGTGGCGAGCCCAGAGGCGGAGACCCATTCGGGGTCGGTGAAGTCGGAGATGCTGATCAGCGACCGCGGGCTGTCCGCCGGCAGGTACTGACCGGGATTGCGGAAACAGTGTGCCCAGGCCGCGCAGCGGGCTACCTCCGGGCGCTCCCGGCCATCCCGTCCCTCGATCGCGCGCTCCTTGCCATCGAACACGGCGTGGATCCTCGGGAAGGTCCCGTAGGCGGTGAGCCCGATCAGGCGCCGCTCCCGCGCGAACTGCTCGAAGGCCTCACGATCATGCGCGCCCACCGGTGACCTGACGACACCGAAGCCGGTATCGCCGCCTGCTTCATCGACGATGCGCAGCAGCGACCAGGGCAGCGTCGTCTCTGGAGGCCCGCTGAACTCAAGAAAAGCACCGTGCATGGAACCTCGGCTGGGCGCGGATCCGGACATGACACGGCCCCCGCACCAATGATCTCCGCAGTTCCTCCGGAACCGGGGGCCCGGGCGGTGGCCACGCGCGCCAGTATCGCGTGGCTCGGACGCGAAGTCGAGCCGGTGCCCTGATGGCCGCACATGAGGAGGTTAGGTCCATTCGGCACGCATGGCGGTCCTCCTTCCCCGTTGAGTCGCGCTGGGCAGCGCAGAAAGGACAAGGTAGCGCCCGTCTTGACAGCAGATTTCCCGGTCTGTCACCATTCGGAGTTAGCCCAGCACCGATAGTTAACCATCAGTAACTCTTGTCCCGCATAGCACTTTCCGAGAGTTTTCATGATCTCCATCCACCGGCAGGGCGCCGTCATTCGGTTCGCTGGCAACCCACTCGGCTCCCTCCGCTCCTGGCAGGTATGGGACCTGCGCGGACCGCTGCGCTGCTACGTCCTCGCGGTGCCCGTGGTCTACGCCGCGGCCTTCGCCTTCGCCGCGACCACTACCGCGTGGCAACTCCGGCATGTGCTCGTCTTTGCCGCGCTGCTCGCCTGCGGCATGGCCGTGACCGAGGCGAACCGCTCGGTCCATGAGCCTCAGGGCACCCTGGCCCGGGACCTGCAGTCCGTCTGGTACCTCGCCATCGCTGTCACCCTGCCACCCTGGTACGCCCTCGCGGCACCGATTCCGCTCGCCGTGCACAAACTGTGCCGGACCCGGCGGATGCTCATCTACCGGCGGGTCTTCAGTCACGCCGCGATCGGCCTGGCCTACGGCCTTGCGTCGGTCACCTTCCACTCCCTGCCTGCCTCGGTGGTCGGCACGTCCCCCGGCACCGGCCGCCATGCCCTGTACTGGGTGCTCGCCGTGGCGGCGTGCGGCATGATCGGGACCCTCGTCAACTACGGCTTCATCCTGGTGGCGATCCGGCTCTCCGACCCCGACGCCCGGATCCGCGACCTGGTGGGCAGCAGGGAATCGCTGACCTCGGACGTGCTGGAGCTGAGCCTCGCCGTGGCGCTGGCCCTTGTGGTCGCCATCAACCCGGTGCTCATGGCGCTGGCGCTGCCCACGGTGGTGCTGTGCCGGCGTTACCTGATGCAGGCGCAACTGCTCGCGCAGGCCCGGATCGACGCCAAGACCGGCCTGCTCAACGCCGGCACGTGGCAGCGCGAGGCGGCCGCCGAGTTCTACCGGGCCAGGCGCAGCGATGCGCCGCTCGCCCTGGTCATGGTGGACATCGACCACTTCAACAGCGTGAACGAAACCGCGGGGCTGGCTGCGGGAGACCAGGTGCTGCAGGGCATCGCGCGCACGGTGACCCAGAACCTGCAAGGGCCCGGCCTCATCGGGCGGTTTGGCGGGGAGCAGTTCGCGATCCTGCTCCCGCAGACCGGGGAAACCGAGGCCCGGCGGATGGCAGAACGACTGCGCGATCACATCGCCGGGGAGCCGATCGCCATCGAGGACGGAAACCACGCGGGCTTCGTCTTCCGGCTGACCGTCTCCATCGGGATCGCCATCCTGGACCGGTCCCGGCGGGCGCTTGCGGAACTGATCGGCGCTGCCGACAATGCGCTCAGCGAGGCCAAGACCACCGGCCGCAACAAGGTGTGCGTCGTGCCTGGCGTGGCCGAGCCCGAGTAGGACGCGCCTGGCGGGTTCCCTGCCCGCGCGGACAGGGCTGGCAGGCGGGACAGGGCCCTCAGGGCTGGCAGGCGGACCCGTCGAACTGGCAGCCGCCAGGGACGGTGTTGCTGCCTTGCGCGGCGATGGGCACGATCTCGGTGCCGCCCGGCGCGAGCGTCTCGCCGCCCGACACCGCGTTCAGCGCGAGCGTGTCCCCGCTGAACTGCCAGTTCGCGAACGGATCCCAGGCGCCGGGGTAGCCTGCCCAGTCGACCTGGTCACCGGGCAGCGACACCTGGACGGTCCAGCCGGCCACCGGCGTGGTGCCGTGGTTGACGATGGTCAGGTGAGCGCGGAAGCCCCGGTGCCAGGGGTCGGTGCCGTCCACCGCGTAGGTCACGGTCACCGCGGCCGGGGCAGGCCCGCCCGGGTGCGCCGGACGCGGGTGCCTGCGGTGGGATGGCCGGCCCGGCAGCGCCGGCGGGCGGAGACGGGCGTGTGCCGCCGGTGCCAGCACCCGCCGGCGCGCGGCGCGATGGCGCCGGTGCGCCGGGGCGATGCTGTGCGCGGCGGTACTCGGCACGGCCGGGCCGGTGACCGCGGGCGGCAGGCTGGCACCGCAGGTGACCAGGCCGCAGTCGGCGGCCAGCGGCCGGGCCTGCGGGCCGCGGGAAACTGTGAGCAGTGTCATCGCTCCGCCGGCCAGCAGGGCGAGAACGGCGGCGGCACCCGCGACCGGGTACCACAGCGGCCGGGAAAACGGCCTGGGCCGCCACCACGGCTGCTGCCCGGGGCGCGGCTGGTCACCGGCGCCGCCGTCGGCGGGCTCAGGTGTGGCCGCCGGTTGGCTGCTGACGGCCATGGCCGGGGCCACGGCGTCCGCGCCGTTGCGGGCAGGCTCGGGAGCGGCAGCCGGTTGGCTGCTGGCGGGCGTGAGGTGGGCCGCGGCGTCCTCGCTACTGCCGGGCGTATCGGGCGGCGGCGTGTTCTCGCCGTTCACCGTGCGGCCCTCGGCCAGTCTGGGCGCAGCGTATGACAGAACCCCGTGCGCATTTGTCCCTCCCCGGGCGGGCAGTTACGCCCGACCAGTAAACGTACCAAGGCGAAGGTTGCGACTGGTGTGAAAGAAGGTAAAAGTGCCCGGCTCCGGAAAAGGGAGCCGCTGGGCCGTTCTGGGGAGGCGGAGCCGGGGCAGGCGGAGCGGGCAGGCGGGCCGCGCGCAGGTGAGCCGCTCCGGGCCGGGTCGCGGCGGCGCGGGTCAGCCGCGGTCCTTCAGCCGGTGCAGGTCTGGCTGTTGAACACGCAGCCGGTCGGCTTGGCGGTGCTGCCGCTCGCGGTGAAGTAGGCGGACTCGCTGGCACCGGGCGCGATGGACGGCTGGTCGGACGGCGCCGTCAGGGTCAACTGGTTCCCGTCGACGGAGTAACTGGCGCTCCACACCGAGTCGATCTGGTCCCCGGGCAGGGTAGCGGTCAGGGCCCAGTCGCTCAGTGCCGTGGTGCCGTTGTTGACGATGGTGAAGTGGCCCTGGAAACCGCCGGGCCAGCGCTGGTCCACCGTGTACGTGACCGTCGTGTCCACCTGCGTGATCGTCGGGGAGGCGGACGGCGTGGGAGAGGCGGATGGCGACGGCGGGGACGGTGAGCGAGCCGCGGAGGCCTTGGCGGACGGCGACGCAGAAGGGGCCCGGGCAGGCGTCGCGCTGGCCCGGTGGTGCGCCGGGGCAGGCCTGGCGGTCAGCTTGCCCCGCGGGCTGCCCTGCGGCGTGGCGCTGGCGCTTGTGCTCCCTGGTAGCGCGGCGGAACAACTGACCAGGCCGCAGTCGCTCGACACCAGGCGCCCGTCATGGCTGTTCATCAGGACGATCGCGCCGGTGGCCAGTGCGGCCGCGGCGACGCCGGCCAGCAGCGCCCCGTACCACCGGTAGCGGACCAGGATCGAGCGCGGCCTGCCGCCCGCGTGCGCCCCGCCGTGGCGCCCGGGACCGGAGGGCCAGCCGTCGGCTGGATCAGTCATGGGCCCCGCCGTGGTGGCGTGTCCTCGCTGAGGCGAGCCACACCGCGCGCATATCGTCCCCAATCGACGCCATCTGACCGGCGTCACTCTAGCAACGCCGGGACCGGCCGGCTTGGCTGTCCGGCGGGATACCGGCAGAGTCTGTCCCATGACTATGCACCTGGAGACCCGGGCGATCCACGCCCCCGCCGCCGAGCTGAACGGTTCCCGCCCGGTCAGCGTCCCGATCTACCAGACCTCTGTGTTCGCCTTCGACGACGCGGGCGCCTGCGCCCGGGCGCTGGACGATCCCGGTGCCGGGTTCGCCTACAGCCGGTATGCCAACCCGACGACCAGCGCGCTGGAGGCCGTGGCCGCCGATCTCGAAGGCGGCGCGGCGGCCCTGGCCACCAGTTCGGGCATGGGTGCCATCAACGCGGTGCTGCTCGGTTCGCTGCGCCCCGGTGACCACGTCATCGCCCAGCAGTGCCTGTACGGCGGCACGTTCGCGGTGTTCACCGCGATGGCCGCCCGCTACGGCATCGACGTCAGCTACGTGTCCGGCCGGGACCCCGCCGAGGTCACGGCCGCGGCGGGGCCCCGGACCAGGCTGCTGTTCCTGGAGACCATCGCCAACCCCACGATCGCGGTCAGCGACCTGCCCGCGCTGATCGCCGCCGGGCACCAGGCCGGGCTGACCTGCGTGGTGGACAACACCTTCGCCACCCCGGTGCTGTGCCGGCCGATCGAGCACGGCGCGGACATCGTGATCCACTCGGCCACGAAGTACCTCGGCGGCCATGACGACGTCACGCTCGGGCTGGTGATCTTCGCCCGCGAGGCGCCGCACCGGGCGTTGTGGAAGCACACCGTGGACCTCGGCGTCGCGGCCGACCCGTTCGCCGCGTGGCTGACACTGCGCGGGCTCAAGACGCTGGCGCTGCGGATGGAACGGCACTGCGCCAACGCCGCGCACCTGGCCGGCAAGCTCGCCGCCCATCCCGCGGTGACCGCGGTGCACTGGCCCGGCCTGCCCGGCCACCCCGATCACGCCACGGCACGGCGGGTCCTGAGCGGCTTTGGCGGCATGGTCGCCTTCGACCTGGCGGGCGGGCGCGACGCCGGGCTGGCATTCGTGGCGGGCCTGCGGCTCGCCGCACTGGCGGCATCGCTGGGCGGCACGGAAACCCTGGTGCTGCACCCGGCCTCCACGTCGCACCGCCAGATGGACGCGGCGAGCCTGCGCGCGGCGGGCATCGGCGAAGGGTCCATCCGGGTGTCCGTCGGGCTGGAGCATCCCGGCGACCTGTGGGCGGATTTCGAACAGGCCCTCGCGGCGCTGTGACCGGCGTCAGCCGCCAGCGATGGGGCTGCGCCGCTCGACCAGGACGACGTCGCGCCACCGGCCGTGGTGGCAGCCGATCCGCTCGCGGACGCCCACGATGCGGAAGCCACTCCGCCCGTGCAGGCGGAGGCTGGCGGTGTTCTCCGGGAAGATGCCGGACTGGATGGTCCAGATCCCTGCGGCCTCGGTGGAGTCGATGAGCGCCTCGAGCAGCGCGCCGCCAACGCCCCGGCCGCGTGCCTCCGGCGCCACGTACACCGAGTGTTCCACCACTCCGGCGTAGGCGGTGCGGCCGGACACCGGGCTGACCGCCGCCCAGCCAAGCAGTTCGCCGGTGTCGTCGGCGGTCGCGACGTGGCGATGCCCGGGCAGCCTGGCCGCGTCGAAGGCGTCCCACGACGGCACGGCGGTCTCGAAGCTGGCGTCGCCCGCGTCGAGGCCGGACTGGTACACGGCCAGCACCTGCCCGGCGTCGGCGGGGAGCATGGGGCGGATCCCGAGGCCGATCGGCCCGGGGAACGGGGGCAGCGGCACGAACTCCTGATCCGGGCGGTCCGGTAGCGGCGCCGCGAGCCCGCCGACCAGCGCGGCCGCGGTCGGGAAGCTGCTCACGCATGCGGCGTTGATGCGGTAGTACCGTGCGGTGCCGCGGCGCTCGGTGAGGACGAACCGCACCGCGGCGAGCACCTTCAGGTGCTGGGAGACGGTGGACTGCCCCACCTGCACGGCCGCGACGATCTCGGCCACCTTCATGGGCCGCCCGTGCCGGGCGAGCAATGACACGATCTTGACCCGGGTGCCGTCGGCCAGCGCCCGGAACCAGGCCGCGTAGTCCTCGGCCTCCGCTCGTGCTGCCAGTTCCGCACTGCTCATTGCCCGTCACGGTAGATGCTGACGCGGGGCAGGTCAAAACCGCCAGGCCGGCCCTGGCGCGGCCGGCCGGCGTTCCGCCGGAGGCGGCCAGTCCATAAGCTCACAGATGTGTATCTGCCCAAGCATTTCGCGGCCAGGGACCGTGCCGCGGTCGAGGCGTTCGTGGACGGTGCCGGCGCGGCCGACCTGGTCACGTTCGACGGGACCAAGCCCATCGCGAGCCTGATCCCGGTCATCTGGGACCGGTCAGGGGACACCGAGCACGGGCGGCTGCTCGGCCACCTGGCGCTGCAGAACCCGCAGTGGCGCTCGGTGGGCCCGGACACCGTGGCGCTGGCCATCGTGCACGGCCCTCAGGCCTACGTGTCGCCGTCCTGGTACCCGAGCACGGCTCAGCACGGCAAGGTCGTGCCGACCTGGAACTACGTCAGCGTGCACTTCACCGGGCCGCTCACCGTCCACCGGGACGCCGGCTGGGTCCGCGAGGTGGTCGGCCAGCTGACCGCCAGGCATGAGGCCGGGCGTCCCTCGGCCTGGCAAAGTCAGCGACGCGCCGCGGGACTTCATCGACGGGCAGTTGCGGGCGATCGTCGGGGTCGAGCTGACGATCGCGACCGTGGAGGCCAAGGAGAAGCTGAGCCAGAACCGGGACGCGCAGGACCGGGCCGGCGCGCTGGAGGGCCTGCGCCACGAGCCGGGACCGGGACCGGCCGCAATCGCGGACCTGATGCAGAATTAGCCCGGGGGAGCGACCCCCCTGGAACCCCCGGTGGCCTAAGGCCCCGTTCCTTCGTCACGGGGCCTTGGCCCTGCTGGCTTAGGGCAGCGACCCCGGGTCAGTCGGCCAGTGCTCCCTCGTGCCCTAGCTCCGCGGGCTCCTCGCTGCCGGGGCAGCCGGGCGGGAACCCTGGGATCGGGCGGCCGCCGCAGGCCGCGGCCATCGTGTCGCCGATCGCCTTGAGCTGCGCCACCTGCTCCGGGGTGAGCCCGTCGAACAGCGATTCGCGAACCTGTCCGACGTGGCCGGGGGCGGTGGCGACCAGCACCGCGTAGCCCTCGTCGGTCAGCTCGGCCACCTGGCCGCGCCGGTCGGTGGGGCAGTCCACCCGCCGGACCCAGCCGCGCTCCTCCAGCCGGGCCACCGCGTGCGAGGCGCGGCTCTTGCTCGCGGAGGCCGCCTCGGCGAGCTGGCTCATCCGCAGCGCGCGGCCGGGTGCCTCGGACAGCCGCACCAGGATCTCGTAGTAGGCCAGCGGCATCCCGGCGTCCCGCTGGAGCTGGGCGTCCACCGCGGTGAACAGCGCACGGCAGCCGGCCATGAAGGATCGCCAGGCGTCCTGTTCGGGTGGGGTAAGCCACCGTGTTTCCCCCATAGCCACCAGTGTACACGAGAAATAGTTGAGCGCTTGACAATGTTACAGAGGGCGTGATACCTGTAGAGCATTCAATCATTGAAGACTCAATCATCTGGCAACAGGAGGATGACATGACCACCAGTGACACTGGCACCCTGACTGGCATCCCCGGATACGTGGCCGGCACCTGGTCCATCGACCCGGTGCACACCGAGGTGGGCTTCGCCGTCCGCCACATGATGGTGAGCAAGGTCCGCGGCCGGTTCCGCACCTTCTCCGGCGAGATCGTGACCGGCGAGAACCCGCTCGATTCCACGGTGACCGCCGAGATCGACCTGTCTTCGATCGACACGGGCCAGGAGCAGCGCGACGCGCACATCAGGTCGGCCGACTTCTTCGAGGTCGAGACCTACCCGACGATGACCTACCGGTCCACCGGCGTGCGCCCGCACCGCGACGGCTTCATCGTCGACGGGAAGCTCACGCTCAAGGGCGTGACCAAGGACGTGCCGCTGACCCTGGAGCTCAACGGCTTCGGCCCGGACCCCTACGGCGGCACCCGGGCGGGCTTCACCGCCACCGCCGAGATCAACCGGCGCGACTTCGGCGTCAACTTCACCGCGGTCATGGAGACCGGCGGCGCGGTGGTGAGCGACAAGATCACCATCCACCTCGAGATCGAGGCAGTACTGCAGCCCTGACGCGGGCGCCAGCACGGCGACGGCGGGCGGCCACGGGAGTTCCCGTGGCCGCCCGCGGCGTCTTTAGGATCAGTAGGGAGCAACCCAGATCCGCGACAGGAGGCCAGCCCGTGAAAGCCGCCAGTTACGACCGCTGTGGCCCGGCAGCGGAGGTCCTGGAGGTCCGCGACGTGGAGCGGCCGGCCCCGGGCCGGGCGAGGTCCTGGTCAAGGTGGCCTTCTCCGGGGTCAACCCCACCGACTGGAAGAGCCGCAGCGGCGCGACGCCCCGGCCCATCGACGGCTTCCAGATCCCGCACCACGACGGCGCCGGGGTGATCGAGGCGGTCGGCGACGGCGTGGACCCGGCGCGGGCCGGCCAGCGGGTCTGGCTGTGGCTCGCCGCGGCCGGGCGGCCGTGGGGGACCGCGGCGGAATGGACCGTGGTGCCGCAGGAGCAGGCGGTACCGCTGCCCGACGGCGCTTCTCTGGAACTCGGTGCCAGCCTGGGCGTGCCCGCCATGACCGCGTACTGGTGCGTGTTCGCCGATGGCCCGGTGCACGGGCAGACGGTGCTCGTCGCGGGCGGCGCGGGCGCCGTAGGCCACTTCGCGATCGAGCTGGCGGCTCGGGCAGGGGCCCGGGTGATCGCCACGGCCAGCGGCCCGGAAAAGGCCGAGCTGGCCCGCAAGGCGGGCGCCGCGCACGTCGTCAACTACAGGGACGCCGATGCCGCGGACCAGATCCGCGCGGCGGCGGGCCAGACCGACCGGGTGATCGAGGTCGCGCTCGGTGCGAACCTGGCCCTCGACCTTGCGGTGGCCAGGCCCGGCTCCATGATCGTCACCTACGCCGCCGAGCCGGCCGATCCGGTGCTGCCGGTCCGTGCCTGCATGACGGCCAACGTCACGCTCCGCTTCGTCCTGCTGTACGGCGTGCCCCGCCCCGTGCTGCGGCAGGCGGCGGCGGATATCACCGCCGCGCTCACCGAGGGCGCGCTGACCGGGCTGCCGCTGCACCGGTTCGGCCTGTCCGACATCGTCGCCGCGCACGAGGCGGCCGAGGCAGGCCCGCTCGGGAAGGTGCTGGTCGCTCCCTGAGCTGCAGGACCTGCCTGGGCACCGGCACGATTTCTCTGCCAAACGACGGCCGGCGCCGCCGGGATCCGCACCGAATCGCGGGTTCCGGGGCGGCCGGCCCCGAGCGGTTCGCGGGTATGATTACTCATTGTAATCGAGTTACCACTAATTGACACTCAGGGTGCGCCGGGCGGCATGTCATCCTTCCGCCGGGCGGCAGCCAGGTCGCGCGCTGGGAGCGGGGCGGTAGCGGGGATGAACAACGGCAGCCAGGGGACGACGGGCCGGATCATGGTCGTCGATGACGATGTGGTCACCGCCCGGTTCATGACCCACGTACTGGGCAAGCGCGGCGGTTTCGAGGTATGCCACGCTCCCGACGCGCAGTCTGCGCTGGCCATGGCCAGGTCGCAGTCGTGGGATCTGGTCATCACCGACGTGGAGATGCCGGGCATGTCCGGCCTGGAACTGCTGCGTGCGCTGCGTGGGATCTCCCGGGACCTCCCCGTCGCGGTGATCACCGGCCACGCCTCGGTGGACTACGCGGTCCAGGCCATCCGGAGCGACGCGGACGAGTTCCTGGAGAAGCCGGTCCACCCCGACGACCTGATCGCGACCGCCACCATGCTGGTGAACAAGGGCCGGGCGAACAGGAACGCGGCCCGCGACAGCGTGCTCGCCGTCGGGGCGCACCCGGATGACGTCGAGATCGGCGCCGGGGGCACGCTGCTCGTCCATAGCCGGCTGGGGGACGCCGTCGCGATCCTGACGCTCAGCCACGGCGCGCGGGGCGGCAGCCAGGCAGCCGGGGCCGGGGCGGACGAGTCGCGGCGGGCCGCCGAGATCATCGGTGCCGACCTGTACCTGGGCGAACTGGAGGACAGCCACATCGGCGAGGGGGCGGACACGATCGCCGCGGTGGCCCGGGTGGTGGCGCAGGTCCGCCCGACGGTCATCTACACCCATTCCCTGCACGATGTGCACACCGATCACCGCAACGCGCACCGGGCCGTCATGGCCGCGGTCGCCGCGGTGACCCGGGTGTACTGCTTCCAGTCCCCCTCGGCCACCGTGGACTTCCGGCCGGGCCGGTTCGCGGCGATCGACGCCGACCTCGATCGCAAGCTCGCGGCCATCGGCGCCTTCGCCGCGCAGAGCCCGGTCCGCGGCTACCTCGACGCGGACGTGATCCGGTCCACGGCGAGGTACTGGTCCCGGTTCGGGGACAGCAGTTATGCCGAGGCCTTCGAGGTCATCCGGGAGTCCAGCGGGCTGCCCATGCGGCCGCCCGCAGGCACCACCGCGACCGCCACAGCGCACACCGCCGCTGCGGCGGGATCCGCGCGCGGCCCGGCGGACGCCGTGGCGCACGTGCGGTCCTAACCTTTTCGCGACTTATCCGGACCCGGCGGCCAGGCGTGCCCCTGTTGTCGTACCGCCGCGCCATCATGAGCAGCGTCCGGGCGGCCCGGTGAGCCGCCGGCTGAGGCGGTCACGGCGAACGGGGCCACGATGCGGCTGATCCACACGTCCGACTGGCATCTCGGGCGGACCCTGCACGGCGTGAGCCTGCTGGAGTACCAGGCGGTGTTCCTGGACTGGCTGGTCGGGCAGGCCGTCGCGGGCCAGGCAGACGCCGTGCTGGTGGCCGGGGACATCTACGACCGGGCCGTGCCACCGCTGGAGGCCGTGACACTGCTCGACCGGACGCTCGCCGCATTCGCCGAGGCGGCCGTCCCCGTGATCCTCATCAGCGGCAACCACGACTCGCCCGTGCGCCTCGGGTTCGGGTCCGCGCTCAGCGAGAGAGCAGGCGTCCACCTGCGGACCAGCGTTACCGACATCGATCACCCGGTGATCCTTTCCGACGCCCACGGCGCGGTCGGCATCTACGGCATCCCGTACCTGCTGCCCGACGCGGTCATGGACGACCTGGGCGCGGAGCGCTCGCACGCCTCGGTGCTCGCCGCGGCATCCGAGCGGATCCGCGCCGACGCCACCGCCCGCGGGCTGGCGCGCACCGTGGTCCTCGCACACGCCTTCCTCACCGGCGCGCGGGCCTGCGAGTCCGAGCGCGACATCAGGGTCGGCGGGATCGGCGACGCGCCGGCCGCCGTGCTGGCCGGCTGCAATTACCTGGCCCTCGGCCATCTGCACGGCCAGCAGCGGGTCCCGGTGCCCGGCAGCACCACCACGGCCAGGTACTGCGGTTCGCCGCTGTCCTTCTCGTTCTCCGAGCGCCAGGCCAAGTCGGTCACGCTCGCCGAGATCGACGGCGCCGGCCAGGTGACCACCGAACTGCTGGCCACGCCGGTGCCACGGCCGCTGCGCGAGGTGCGTGGCCGCCTCGCCGACCTGCTCGCCCGGGCCGACGGGGACCTCGCGGACCTGGCCGGCGCCTGGGTGAAGGCGGTGCTGACCGACTCAGCGCGGCCGATGGCGCCGATGGAACGGCTGCGCGAGAAATGGCCGCACACGATCGTGCTCGAGTTCGACCCGGAAGGGGAGCTGACCGGGGCGGACGCCGATCTGGCCCGGCTGGCCAAGGCGGCGGACCCGGTCGAGATCTGCGAGTCGTTCGTCGAATACGTGGCAGGCGTCCCGGCGGACGCGGCCCAGCGCGCGGTGCTGCGGGCGGTGGTGGAGGCCGCACAGCACGCCGCTGACGACGGTCCACGGCGGGCGGCCGGTGCCGGGCTGCCCGCCCCGGCCCGGGCAGGTGGTGCCTGATGCGGCTGCACCGGCTGCGGCTCGCGGCGTTCGGGCCCTACGCCACCGAGCAGACGATCGATTTCGACCGGCTCGCCCACGGAGGGCTGTTCCTGCTTGAGGGCCCGACCGGGGCCGGCAAGAGCACGATCCTCGACGCGGTCACGTTCGCCCTCTACGGCGGCCTGGCCGGTGAGGATTCGGCCGACGACAGACTCCGCTCGCACTTCGCCGTCCCGGACGCACGGACCGAGGCAGAGCTGGAGTGGTCGCTGCGCGGCGTACGGTACCGGGTGACCCGGAGCCCGGAATACCGGCGGCCGAAGAAGCGCGGTGACGGGCTGACCACCGAGGCGGCACGGGTGCACCTGCAGCGGCGCGACGGGACGGCCTGGGCCAGCGTGTCGGCGAACAAGGCCGAGGCGGGTGAGGCGATCACCGAACTGCTTGGCCTCACCCGCGCCCAGTTCACCCAGGTCATTCTGCTGCCGCAGGGCGAGTTCGCGCGGTTCCTGCGCAGCAGCGACGACAGCAGGCGCGCGCTGCTCACCAGGCTCTTCGGGACCAGCCTGTACGACCGGATCACCGACGGGCTGTGCACGCTGCGGACCGAGGCCACCAGGACCAGGGAGCGGGCGGACCGTGCGATCTGCGACGCGGTATCGGCGGCGGCCGAGGCGGCCGGGCTGGACGCCGCGGGCCGCGCGGAGTTGCTGGCCGCCTCGCGCGACGACCGGCACACCCAGCTGAAGGAACTCGACGAGAGCCTGGCGGGGGCCATTGCCGTCACCGGTGCCGCGCTCGAGGCCGCCGTTGGTGCGCTGGGCGCCGCGCAGGCGCAAGACGAGGAGGCCAGGCGGCAGGCAGTCCTGATGACCCGGCTGACCCAGGCGCTCACGGAACTGCGGGCACATGCCGATACCCGGCCCGAACACGACCGGCAGGCGGCCCGGCTGGCCGATGCCAGGCACGCCGAGCCGGTGCGGCCACTGCTCGGGCTGCTCGCCGAGGCTGCCGCGGCCGCGGCAGCGGCGTCCGCGGATCTGGCTGGCCTGCTGCCAGAGCCCGGCGAGGACGCGCTCGCCGGGCGGGGTGGCGCCGACGCGGCCGCCCGGGCCGAAGCCGCCGAGGCCGCCGCCGCTGGGCTGCAGCACGACGCGGACGACGAACAGGGCCTGCCCGGGCGGGAGAACGAACTGGACCGGCTGGAACAGGACGCGGCCCGTGCCGAGGAACGCGTCGCCACCCTGGAACGGGCCCGGCAGGATCTTCCAGATCGCATCGCCACGCTGGAAACGCGGCTCGCCGAGGCGGGTACCACCGCGGCCGGGCTGAGCGCGGCGGCGCAGCATCTGGAAGCCGTACACCGGCGCATGGGCGCCGCGGCCCGGCTCGCCGAACTGGAGCCCCGGCTGGCCGAGCTCGACGAGGCACGACTGGCCGCGATCGAGGCCCATCACCGGCTGGTGGACGAACATCAGCACCTGCTGGACACCCGGCTGGCCGGCATCGCGGCGGAACTGGCTGCCGGGCTGGCCGAGGGCAGCCCGTGCCGGGTGTGTGGCTCGCCTGCGCACCCGGAACCGGCCCTGGCCTGCGGGCAGACGGTGTCGGCCGAGGAGGTGGAGGAAGCCAGGCAGCGGCGTGAGGCCGCGGACGCGCAGCGGGCCGAGGCGGAAAGCGAACACACCGCCGTTGCCGTCGAGGCCGCCGGGTGCGCGGCGGTGGCGGAGGGGTGCAGCGCGGCCGCCCTGGCCGCCGAGGCCGAGGTCCTGGCCGGTCAGGTCGATCAAGCCGAGGCGGCCGCCGAAGACGCGCTCCGCCTGGAGCGGGAAATCGCCGACGCGCGGGCCGAAGCCGAACATCTGGGCCTGGAACTGCGCGAAGCAGCGGCAGCGGCAGCGGCGGCCAAGGCCCGGGCGGTCCGGGCCGCGGCCGACGTGGCCGCACTGCGGGGGCGGCTGCGGGAGGCCGCACAGGGTCATGCGTCGGTAGCGGCGCGGCAGGCAGCCCTGCGCGACGGCGCGGCCCGCGAACGCGCCCTGGCCGCGGCACTCGACCGCGTCGCCGACTGCCTGGCGGCGCAGGCCACGGCGCGGGGCCGGGTGGACGCCGAATCGACGGCGCGGGGCTTCGCCACGCCGGACGAAGCCGCGTCGGCCGTGCTCACCAGCCAGGAGCAGGCCGCGCTCGCCGCCGGCCTCCGGTCCTGGGAGGAGCGGCTGGACCGGCTCACCGCCGCGGTGGACGCGCCCGACCTGGCGAGCCTGGACCCAGGGGGCGCGGAACAGGCCGCGGCGCGCGCGGAACAGGCCGCGGCGGTGGTGGGCCGCGCGCGGGACGCTGAGCGGGAGGCGCGCGAGGCCAGCCAGGGCGCATCCGCCAGGGCCGGGCGCTTCGCCCAGCGCAGCGGCGACCTGATGGCCGTGGAGGACGACTACGACCGGGTGGCGGAGGAGACCGAGGCGGTGATCCACCTGGCCGGCATGGCCAACGGGACCGAGGGCCAGCGCCGGGTCGCGCTGACCACCTATGTGCTGCGGCACTGGTTCGGCCAGGTGGTTGCCGCGGCCAACGTGCGGCTGTCGGGGATGTCCTCGGGACGGTATGAACTGAGGCGCACCGACGAGGGCAGGGCCAGGCGCGACCGCTCCGGGCTGACCCTGGCCGTGATCGACAGGCACACCGGTGAGGAGCGCAGCCCCGCCTCGCTGTCCGGCGGGGAGACGTTCTACACCTCCCTGGCCCTGGCCCTGGGCCTGGCGGACGTCGTCAGGGCCGAAGCCGGGGGAGTGGACCTCGACACCCTGTTCATCGACGAGGGGTTCGGCTCACTCGACTCGGGCACCCTGGACCAGGTGATGGGCGTTATCGACGACCTGCGCGACCGGGGCCGGGCGATCGGCATCGTCAGCCACGTGGCCGAGCTGAAGGAGCGCGTGCCGGAGCGGCTGGAGGTCCGCCGCCTGGCCGACGGCTCCTCCGCCGTCCGGGTCGTCGCCTGAGCGGAATCAACCTGCCCCGGGCACGGTTGGCACGGACATGGCTTCAGGGCATCAGATCACGATCAATCCCACCGACAAGCACGTCGAGGTCTTCGTCGGCGGCGAGAAGCTGGCCTCCTCCGACCGGGCCGTGGTGCTCGCCGAGACCGGCCTTCCTGACCGCTACTACCTGCCGGCGGAGGACGTGCGCACCGACCTGCTGCGGCCCACAAGCACCAAGAGCACCTGCCCCTACAAGGGCGAGGCCTCGTACTGGTCGGCCGAGGCCGGCGGCCAGGTTCACAAGGACATCGTGTGGGCCTACCCGGACCCGATCCCCGCGGCCGCGGGCATCGCCGGGCTGCTGTGCTTCTGGACCGAGCGGGGCGCCGAGCTGACCGTCGCCAGCCCGCAGCCCGCCCACTAGGGTCAGCCCGGCTCCGCCACGCCGCCCAGCGCCCGGGTCCGCAGGTGAGCGCCGTGACCTTCCGCCTCGAGGGACGCGATCACCGTAGCACCCGCGGCAACGCGCACACCGCCCGGGGCGCCGTTCACGGTGGCGATCCGCAGGCTACGGGGCGGGCGCCTGGCCAGGGCGAGCAGCCAGCGCGCCACGTTGTGCGCGCCGCTGGCAGCCGGGCGGGCCGCGGTGACCTTGCCGCCGCCGTCGGCGCGCCACACCACCTCGGGGTCGAGCAGCGCGACAAGCTGCTGCATATCGCCGCTGCCGCACGCCGCAGCGAACGCGGCCACCAGCCGCTGCTGCTCCGCCCGGGTGGGCGGGGACCAGGGCCGGCCGTCCTCGACGTGCCTGCGGGCACGGGAAGCGAGCTGGCGCACTGCCGCCGGGGTCCGGCCGACCACGCCGGCCACCTCCTCGAAGCCGAACCCGAACACGTCATGCAGCAGGAATGCGGTCCGCTCCGCCGGGGACAGCCGCTCAAGGACCACGAGCAGCGCCATGCTCACCGACTCGTCCAGCGTGACCCGGTCCGCCGGGTCCTCCGCTCTCATGCTCTGCACCAGCGGTTCCGGCAGCCACGGGCCGACGTAACGCTCCCGGCGCGCCCGGGCGCTGCCCAGCGCGTCCGGGTCGGTCCGCGTAGCGCAGGCAAGGGTCAGGGCTTGTGCTCACGGGGGAACTGCAGCGGTGATCATGATAACAACGAGGTCAGCGATGCGACGGTCTGGGGGAGAGCACATGGGCATGTGCATTCTGTAGCGGCCGGGGAATCAAACAGGCGTCTGGTTGGTGGGGCGTCCAGGGGGGCTGTCGGGGGGGTGGTGCGCCGGACCTGCTGTCCGGGCTTGCCGCCCCTGGTCAGGCGTCGCGGAGCCGCAGCAGCAGGCCACCGGCCAGCAGCGCCGCCGCGGCCCAGGCCGCGAGCACCCCCAGCCCGGGCCACGGCCCGATGGGCAGCGCGCCGAGGTTCCTGGTGGCCTGGATGGCCAGGCCCGCGTTCATCGGCGCCCAGCGCTCGACGCGGTGCTGCCACACCGGGTTCAAGATCACATCGCCGAGGACAGGGAAGATATAGAGCAGGCCGAGCACAACAGTGATGGCCACGGCGGAATCGCGCAGTGCGGTCGCGGCGCCGAGGCTGAACAGGGCGACCAGCGTGAGATAGAGCACCGAGCCGGCCGCCGCGCGCAGCGTCGGGCCATGGGCCAGGGACAGCGGCGCGAAACCGTTGCCGGTGGTGAACCCGTTGCCCGGCTCGAGGAGCCGCCCCGCCAGCAGCGAGGCGCCCACGGCGATCACGCCCACCGCCAGCACCACGCCGGTGACCACGGCCGCCTTGGCGGCCAGCAGGGCAGGTCGGCGCGGCATCGCCGCGAGCGTGACCCGGATCATCCCGGTGCTGTACTCGCTGCTCATCGCCAGCACCGCCAGCGTGGCGACGGTGGCCTGGCCGAGCATGACGCCGGTGAGGCTGAGCTTGGTGGTGTCCGCGGTGCAGGAGCCCGGGCACTTCACTATCGCGGCGGCCAGCGCGCTGGCCCCCGCGGTCAGCACGATGGACGCCGCCAGCAGCCCGGCGGTGCCCGGCGCCGTGCGCAGCTTCGTCCACTCCGCGTGCAGCGCGTGCCTCATGCGTCCCTCCGGTGCAGCAGGAACGCGGCCACGCCTAGGCCGAGCACCGCCCATCCGCACATCACCGCGAAACCGGTCCACGGGGCCAGCGGATAGCAGCCGTGGTAGGGGGTGCAGCCCGCGGTCACCTGCGGGTACCGCAGGGTGGAAGTCTGCAGGCCGAACGCGGCCGCGGGGGTATAGCGCAGCAGCCAGTCCGCCGGGGCCGTCGGCAGGATGACCGCCAGCACCAGCGGGATGATGACCAGCGCGATGACGGCGGTGATCGCCCCGGCGCTGCGCCGCAGAATCGCGCCTGCCGCCAGCGCGAGCAGCGCGGTCACCGCGATCAGCGCGGCGGTGCCGAGCACCACCCGCACCCCGACCTGGCTGGTGAGCGCCCAGTCGTGCCACACTGGCGGCGTCCAGCCCAGGGCGGTCAGTTTGCGCTCGGCGAACACGAAGGCGACGGCGGCACCGGCCAGGCCCGCCACGAACGTCACTGAGCCGATCACGATGGCCTTGGCGGCGAGCACCCGCCCCCGCCGCGGGCTCGCGGCCAGGGTGGTGCGGATCATGCCGCGCCGGTACTCGCCGGTGATGAAAACCGCGCCCAGGGCGATCACCGCGATCAGGCCGAACAGCGTGCCGTAGAGCGTCACCTGGAGCGGGTCCACGATCGGCACGAACGGCGCGATGTCGCCGGAGCCAGCCACGGTGAACGTGCCGCCGGACTGCCGGAACCGGCCCGGCTGCTGCGGCGAGGGGCCGCAGGACGAGGCGCCGCAGTGCCCGCTGATCTTGACCGGGCTGGCCCCCTCGCCGACGCCGGCCTGGCCACCGGTCCATGCGCCGGCCGGCCAGTTGCCCCGCTTGCTCACGTGGCCGAACACGGCGGTGGCCTGGGTGGGGCCGCCCGCGCCATGGTCACCGCCGCCGAAGCTCTGCGTCTCGAATTCGTAGTCGGGCGAGGCGACGAACAGCCCGGCCTGCACCGTGGCGGGCAGCCCGGCGAGGTGCACGCTGCCGACCGTGGTCCAGTGCTGGCCGTCGGCCGACTCGTATCCGGTGAGCATGTTCCCGGCGCGGCTCAGCCGCAGCCACTTGGGGGATGCGGCGGACACCGGGCCCGCCGGGCCCGCGATGTCGTGGGTGAAGTCGTACTGCATCCGCACGCCGTGGCCGGGGGTGACCATGATCGCCGCATACGGCGATCCCGGCCTGGTGCCCGCCATGACCAGGATCCCGGCCTTGGCCCACGGCTGGGTGCGCGGGCCGAGCGGGAACGCGTCGTGCTTGCGCAGCGGCGGCCCGCTGCCCCGCAGCGAACTGATCGCCACGGTCAGGCTGCCGTTCCCGGCCAGGGGCTGGTGGACGAAGTAGAAGCTGTCGGTGACCGCCTCGCCGTCCGGGCCGGTCGCGACGTTGCTGCCCTCCACCTGGCACTGTCCGTGCACGCAGGTCATCGGGTCGTTGCTTTTCGCCGTGCCAGCCAGGGCTATCGGGGCCAGCGCGGTCGCGACGGCCGCGGCGAGCAGGGTGATGACCCAACCCCGCATGGTGCGGAACTTGGTCCACTCGGCCCGCAGCACCTGCGCGAACCCGTCATGCCCGGCCTGTCGGCCGGACCGGTATGGGGTGATCGTGGCGGTCATCACGCCTCCTGCACGGCGGGCACGGCGCGGAATTCGACGGCGTCGGCGGTGAGTTCCATGTAGGCCTCCTCCAGCGACGCGCGGTGTGCGGCCAGTTCGGAGAACGGGACCGCGTGGCGGCCCAGCAGTTCCGCGATGCGCTGGGCCGGCAGCCCGGAGACGGTGACGGTATCGGCCCCGGTGATCGCGACCGTCGCGCCCTCGTCGGTCAGCACCGCCATCGCTTCGGCCCGCGCGGTGGTACGGACCGTGACCCGGTCCCTGGACGCGGCCGCGAGCAGCTCGGCCACGCTGGTGTCGGCGACCAGCCGGCCGCGGCCGATCACCACGAGATGGTCGGCGTTGTCCTGCAGTTCGCTCATCAGATGGCTGGACACCAGGACGGCACGGCCCTCGGCGGCCAGTGACCGCAGGAACCCGCGGATCCATGCCGTGCCCTCGGGATCCAGGCCGTTGAACGGCTCGTCGAACATCAGCACCGGCGGATCGCCGAGCATCGCCGCCGCGATCCCGAGCCGCTGCCGCATGCCGAGCGAGTAGCCACCGGCCTTCCGCTTGGCCGCGGAGCCCAGGCCGGCCTGCTCGATCACCTCGTCCACCCGCCGGGCGCCCAGGCCTTGGGAGTGGGCCAGCCACAGCAGGTGGTTGCGGGCGCGCCGGCCGGGCTGCAGCGCCCCGGCGTCGAGCAGTGCCCCGACATGGTGCAGCGGGTCGCGCAGGCTCCGGTACGGCCGGCCGCCGATCAGCGCGTTGCCCGCGTCAGCCGCGTCCAGGCCCATGATCACCCGCATCGTGGTGGACTTGCCCGCGCCGTTCGGCCCGACGAAGCCGGTCACCTGTCCCGGGGCTACGGTGAACGACAACTGGTCCAGGGCGACGGTCTGGCCGAATCTCTTGCACAGCCCGGTGACTTCGATGGTCGCTTCCATGCCTGGCAGGTTAGGGAACGCCGACGGCCCAGGTCGTCACGCCCGGGAGCCGTCTTCGCCGCCGCTGGCCCGGGGGAGGCTGGGGCGCCACATCCCCCACAGGAGGGATATGGCATTGGCGGGCAGGGGGGACGCCAGTGCCCCGGCCAGCGGCGACAATGAGCGAGGTGGACGCAGTGAGTGACTGGTACGGCGGATGGGCCGGCCGGGGGCGGCGGATCGCCGCGGCCCCGCTGGCGCCCGCCGTGTCCGGCCTGCTGCTCGGGGCCTTCGCTGTGGCCCAGGCGCTCGCCCGGGTCGCGGGCTCCGGCCCGCAGCCCGGCCCAACCCGGCTCGCCCTGGTGCTGGCCGCCCTGGCCACCACGGTGCCGCTCGGCCTGCTGTGGCCCAGGCCGGCCCTCGCCGCCCCGGCGGTCACCGCGGCGGCCGTGGTCTCGCTCGCCGCCTTTCACACGCTGACAATCGCCGGTCTGCTGGCCCAGCTCATCGCCATGTACCGGCTCGGCCGGCACGGCTCGTCGGTGCTGGCCGCCGCGACGGCCATGCCCTATCTGGTGGTGGCGCTGGCTCACCCGCTGCACGGCGCGGCGGAGGTCTACCTTGTCCTGCTGGTCTCGCTCGCCCCGGTGGCCGCCTGGGCCGGGATCGCCCGGCGGGCGCGCAGCGAGGCCGTGGCACACAGCGCCGCCCGGCAGGTCATCGCGGGCAGCTTGCTCGAGCACACGGCGCGTGGCGAGCGGGCGCGCATCTCCAGGGAACTGCACGACGTCGTGGCCCACCACATCTCCATGATCGCCGTGCAGGCGGAATCGGCACGGCTGACCACCCCGGGCATGCCCGCGGCCGGGGCGCAGCGGCTGTCCGCGATCGGCGACACCGCACGGTCCGCGCTCACCGAGATGCGGCGGCTGCTCGGCGTGCTGCGCGAGGATGCTCGCGGCGACGATGTGGCCGGCCGGCAGCCGCAGCCCGGCCTGCGCCAGCTCACCGAACTGCTCGACATGACCAGGGACGCGTCGGGCGCGGGCGCGCGCCTCATCGTCCGTGGCTGGCTGCCCGGCCTCGATCCGGGCGTGGAACTGGCCGCGTACCGGATCGTCCAGGAAGCCCTGACCAACGCGCGCCGGCACGCGCCGGGAGCCGCGGTGGATGTGGAGCTGCGTTACACCGGCGGTGCCCTGGCCGTGCGGGTCCGCGACAACGGGCCCGGCCCGCCGCCGGGTGGGCCGGGCGGCGGCCACGGGCTGGCCGGCATGCGCGAGCGCGCCGCCGCGGTGGGCGGTGAGCTGCGCACCGCCGAGGCGCCCGGCGGCGGCTTCCTGGTCGCCGCCACGCTGCCCGCCAAGGCAGAGGAGCTCGCCGGATGACCGCGGCAACGGTCCGGATCGTCGTGGCCGACGACCACCAGGTGGTGCGCGCCGGGTTCGCCGGGCTGCTCGGCACCCAGCCGGACTTCACCGTGGTCGGCACGGCCGGCGACGGGGCCGAGGCGGTGCGGATCTGCCGTGAGCTGCGCCCCGATGTCGTCCTGATGGACGTTCGCATGCCGGGCATGGACGGCATCGAGGCCACCAGGCAACTGGCCGGCCAGGACGGGGACGCGCCGCGCGTGCTCATCCTCACGACCTTCGACCTGGACGAATACGTCTATGACGCGCTCTGCTCGGGCGCCAGTGGTTTCCTGCTCAAGGACGTCACCGCGGAACGCCTGTTCGAGGCGGTGCGCGTGGTCGCGGCCGGGGAGGCGCTGCTGGCACCGACCGTCACCCGCCGGCTGATCAGCGAGTTCGCCCGGCAGCGCCCGCACGCCGCCGCCCCCTCGGCGGGCCGGCTCGCCGCGCTCACCCCGCGCGAGACGCAGGTGCTCAAACTGGTCGCCGAAGGGCTGTCCAACCCGGAGATCGCGGCGCGGCTGGTGGTCACCGAGGAGACGGTCAAGACGCACGTGAGCCGGGTGCTGGCCAAGCTGGGCCTGCGGGACCGCACCCAGGCCGTGGTCACGGCGTACGAGTCGGGGCTCGTGGTGCCGCGATCACCCGGCCGGGGGGAGCCGGGCCCGTCAGGGCGGCGCCCATAATGGCAGCTGGGCTGGCTCCCGCCTGCCCGGGGCGCGATGGGGAGGCTGGGCATGGCCGCGGAGAGCGAGCGCATCGCGGGCTTCGGGCGGCTGGAGGACGGGCTGCGCCAGGCCGGTCCCTGGTACCAGTGGGGGCCGTATGTCAGCGAGCGCCAATGGGGAACCGTCCGCGAGGACTACAGCGCGGACGGCGAGGCCTGGACTTACCTGCCGCACGACCATGCCAGGTCCCGCGCCTACCGGTGGGGGGAGGACGGCCTGGCCGGATTCTGTGACATCGAGCAGCGGCTGTGCCTGGGGCTCGCGCTGTGGAACGGCAGGGATCCGATCCTCAAGGAGCGGGCTTTCGGGCTGACCGGCGCGGAGGGCAACCACGGGGAGGACGTCAAGGAGTACTGGTGGTACCTGGACGCCCTGCCCAGCCATGCCTGGAACCGCTGGCGCTACCACTACCCGCAGGCGGCATTCCCGTATCAGGACCTGATCGCGGAGAACGGCAGGCGCAGCAGGTTCGACCCGGAGTACGAGCTGCTCGACACCGGCGTGTTCGACCAGGACCGTTACTGGATCACCGAGGTCTGCTACGCCAAGGCGGATCCAGGTGACCTGCTGATGGTCATCACCGTGAGCAACGCCGGGCCCACCGCCGACACGCTGCACGTGCTGCCCACCGCCTGGTTCCGCAACACCTGGTCATGGGATCGGGATGCGCCCAAGCCGGTCATCGAGGCGGCCGGGGAAACGTCGGCCCGGATCGAGCACCCCTTCCTCGGCACCCTGGAGCTGGTGGCCGGGGCCGCGCCTGACGGCGCCGCGCCCGAGCTGCTTTTCTGTGAGAACGAGACCAACAGCGCCCGCCTGTTCGGCGTGCCCTCGGACACGCCTTACCCCAAGGACGGCATCGGCGACCATGTGATCCACGGCGCGGCCACGGTAAACCCGGACCGCCGCGGCACCAAGTGCGCCGCCTGGTACCGGCTGACGGTCCCGCCGGGCGGCACCGCGCAGGTCCGGCTCCGGCTGCGGCCGGGCACCGCGCCACGGGGCGCCACCGCGGCACCCGATGCGGCCGTGGCCCTCGGCGCGGACTTCGACGGGATCGTCGCCGCCCGGCGGGCCGATGCCGACGAGTTCTACGCCGAGCTGACGCCGCAGCGGGCCACCGCCGACGAGGCGGCGGTCATGCGGCAGGCCTTCTCCGGCATGCTGTGGAGCAAGCAGTTCTACGACTACGACGTGACCCGCTGGCTCGACGGGGACCCGACCCAGCCAGCCCCGCCGCCCGGCCGGCGCGAGGGAAGGAACGCCCGCTGGGGCAACTTCAATTCGTTCGACATCATGTCGATGCCGGACAAGTGGGAGTACCCCTGGTTCGCCGCCTGGGACCTGGCCTTCCACTGTGTGGCGCTGGCGCACGTGGATCCGGGGTTCGCGAAGTACCAGCTCCTCCTGCTCTGCCGGGAGTGGTTCCAGCATCCCAACGGCGCCCTGCCCGCCTACGAGTGGGACTTCGGCGACGTGAACCCGCCGGTGCAGGCGTGGGCCGCCCTGGAGGTGTTCGCCATCGACGGCGGCCGGGACATCGACTTCCTGAGCCGGATCTTCGACAAGCTCCTGATCAACTTCACCTGGTGGGTGAACCGGGAGGACGCCGAGGGCAACAACCTGTTCGAGGGCGGCTTCCTGGGGCTGGACAACATCGGCCCGATCGACCGGTCGCACCTGCCGCCCGGCGCCGTGCTCGAGCAGTCCGACGCCACCGGCTGGATGGCGTTCTACGCGGTGGCCATGGCGGGCATCGCCGCCGTGCTGAACCGCAGCGGCCGGCGGCCCGCCGGTGACCTGGTGATGAAATTCCTCGAGCACTTCGCCGCCATCAGCGACGCTATGGAGGGCCAGGGCCTGTGGGATGACGGCGACGGGCTCTACTACGACAGGCTGCTCACCCCCGACGGGTCCCAGACGCCGGTGCGGGTCCGGTCGATGGTGGCCATGATCCCGGCTCTGGCCGTGGCGGTCGTCGACGGGGCGACGCTGGACCGGGCACTGACGGTCGGCAAGCACTTCGCGGACTTCCTCGACCGCCAGGGCCTCAGCGACCGGGACAAGCTCCAGCAGGTCGGCGTGCTCCGCGGTGAGCCCGGCCATCAGCGGCTGTTGCTTTCCGTGGTCGGCATCGACCGCATCGAGCGGCTGTTCGCCCGGCTGTTCGACGAGGCCGAGTTCTTGTCGCCGTATGGGCTGCGCGCGCTGTCCGCCTACCATCGCGGCCACCCGTACGCCTTCTCGGCCGACGGGGTACACGCGAGCATCGATTACGAGCCGGCCGAGTCCACCACCGCGATGTTCGGCGGGAACTCCAACTGGCGCGGGCCGCTCTGGATGCCGCTCAACTACCTGGTGATCAGCTCCCTGGAGCGCTACCACCGGTTCTTCGGGGATGAGCTGACGGTCGAGTACCCGGCAGGTTCTGGGCGGCGGCTCGCGCTTGACGCGGTCGCGGCCGACCTGTCCGACCGGCTCATCTCGTTGTTCCTGGTCGGCCCGGACGGCCGCAGGCCCTGCTTCGGGCAGGTCGGCCGGCTGCAGCACGACCCGGCGTGGAAGGACAACATCGTCTTCAGCGAGTACTTCCACGGCGACAACGGGGCAGGCCTCGGCGCGTCGCACCAGACCGGCTGGACCGGCGTGATCGCCGACCTGATCCGCCGCCGCCACGGCGAGGTGCCGTCCGTCGGTGACGTGCTCAGGACCCTGGCGAGCCAGGTCTGGGAGTAAACGTGCTGGCCCGGGGGAGCGACCCCCCGGAACCCCCCGGTGGCCTAAGGCCCCGTTCCTTCGTCACGGGGCCTTGGCCCTGCTGGCCCGGGGGGGCGACCCCTAGCCCGGGGGAGCGACCCCCCCGAACCCCCCGCTGGCCCGGGGATCACGGGTGCGACAGGACGGCCTTCGCGAACTGGTTGAAGCTGGCCTGCTTGGCGGTGTCGGGCTGGCCGTAGTTGTTGTAATTGCTCAGGCAGCCGGGGCCGGCCTTGGGCCCGCCGGCTGTCGGCGTAGGCCAGGTACATCTTGAGCCTCGGGTAGGTGTTGCCGTCGAAAGCGCTCTTCGCCTGCACGTAGAAGTCGTTGGCCGCCGCGGTGTTGGCATTCGAGCAGGTGCTGAACTCGCCGAGGCCCCAGGGCTTGGAATCGAAGTTGACGCTTGGGCTGCTGTCGCTGGAGAGCACGTGGTAGAACCGGCCGACCGTGTTGTCCCAGGTCGCGTGGCCGTTCCGGCTGTAGGTGTCGTAGATGACCCAGTCGACCAGGCTGTTGCCGGGCCACAGTCGCGGCACCAGGCAGTCGTACATGCCGTTCGCGGGAGCCTGGTAGTCCATGGCCCAGACCACGTTGGTCACGCCGGCGGCACGGAAGCGGTTCTCCACGTTCCGCCACATGGCGATGTACTGGGCCGGGGTGCCGCCGGTCGCGTTCGGGTTCAGGTAGCAGTTGCCGCCGGGGTCGCTGGTGATGTCGTTCTGCGGCTCCCACCAGATGGTCATGAAGATCTTGCGCGGGGCGATCGACTTGATGTTGGCCGCGACCTGGTCGATTTCCCTGTTGACCACGGCGTCGCCGCCGTCGGCCTGGGCGAAGGTGGCGGCCGGCTTCCAGTTGACGTCGATGTAGGTGCCGGGCCGGCGGGCAAGCTGCATCTCGTCGCTGTTGAGCGGCAGGTCGCCGAGCGAGTTGCTGCCGGGCGCGCTGTGGTAGTCGCGGAAGATGTCCAGCCGCTGGCCGATCAGCCTTTCGAGGTAGTAGAACTGGGCGACCTTCGAGTCCGACGCCCCCGGGTTGCCGCTGGCGGCGGCGCCGAACCAGGGCCGGCACGGGTTGACCAGCATGGCGCTCGGAGCGCACTTCCCCGTGGCGGCCTGTGTCGTGCCAGGCGTACCGGATTTTCCGGTCAGCAGGTAGGCGCCGAGGACGCCGATGCCCGCGGCGGCGACGACGGCGATGGTGGCAATGGTGATGACCCGGAACCCGGGCCGGTTTCCAGGCCTGGTGGGCTGAGCGTGTGTCACGTGCCTCACTCATCTGGTCGCAGGGTCCGCTGCGGGGCTGGCCGGCCGCGGGCGCCTGCCCGGTGCCGACCCGAGCAAGGTTATGGCCCCCGGGCGGCCGGCCAGTAATCAGGAGGGAAGGATGCGCACCGCCCGGGCGGTGGTACGCCAGGTATCGGGTGCGGCGCGGGGGGTTGCGGTGTCCTATGGCTAGTCGTATAACGGTGAAGCGGTCGGCACGGCTCCATCGAAGATGAGGAGTTTGGATGAGACGTTCGCTGAAAGCTGCCCTTTCAGCCGTGGTCGTCGCGGCGCCATTGGCGCTGGTGGCCACCCAGTTCGGCGCGAGTGCGGCCGCGCCGACTGCGCATCACTACCCGCCGCACAACGCGACCACCAAGATCGCGGGGCTCCAGCACTGGTGCGGCAGCAACGGCATCACCTGTGCTGAGCCGGCGACCACGTGGTCGGAGTTGCCTGGCTTCAAGGCGGCCATCAAGGCCGGCGCGCACATCGAGGGCTACATCGGCCACGACGAGCCCGCCACGCTGTTCTACTCGAACGCGCCGGGCTCGGGCAACGATGTCACCTATCAGATGACGCTGCCCAAGGACCCGCCGACGCTGCCCAGGAACAACGGCAGCGGCGGGACGGACAGCTTCCTGCTGCACCCGACCTTCTGGCTCGGCATGGTGATGTGCGACACCAAGGGTTCCCCGAACCCGGACGGGAAGGCGCAGACCGGGCACGCGACGTGCCCGTGCAAGCCGGACAGCAACTCCAACATCTACGCGAACCAGAATCCCACAAGCTCGCGCTACTTCGGCCTCGGCCCGGGCCAGGCCTATGAGGAGATGCAGTTCTACCCGCCAGGCTGGGCACCGTGGCCGGCTGGCATCGGCTGTACCGCCACGCAGTGGTGCGCCGCGATGAACATCGACACGTTCGCGGAGAACCAGAACACCGGCCAGTTCGACAACACCGCGTGCCTGAACACCGTCGGCCCGGAGCCGGTGAACTTCGCGTTCCTCACCAAGAGCGGCAAGGCGTCGGCGCCCGCGAACCCCGGGGCTCCGCAGCACTTCGTGCCGAACAACAAGGTCAACCTGCTGATGAACTCCGGTGACAGCATCACGGTGCACCTGTTCGACACCGCGAACGGACTCAGGGTCACGATCGCCGACCACACCACGGGTGCCACCGGCTCGATGACCGCCAGCAAGGCCAACGGGTTCGGCAACGTGCTGTTCGCCCCGAACGCGAAGAAGTGCACGATCCACCCGTACAACTTCCACCCGGAGTTCAGCACCTCCACGCCGCAGACCCGCAACGTCGACGCCGCGCACACCTACAACATCGCCTTCTCCGACGAGATCGGCCACTGGGAGGAGTGCGGCCGGGTCAACACCAAGAGCCCGATCGGGGCCTGCGCGGTGCCGCTCGGCCCGGACACCAACGACCGTGACCTCGGTCCGGACCCGGCAGGAGACGACGACTTCTGCCTGCCCTCGTCCGACTCCCTGGCCGTGCAGGTCAACGGATGCCTGGATATCGACGGCGACTTCGACGGAGTCCCGTATACCGACAGTTGGCCGGGCTCGATCAGCAATACGACCGCTGACGCGCTGCTGCACCCGACCTCGGAGACGTTCACCAGCCCGACCACCGTCGGCGGGAAGAACTTCAGCCAGATGGCATTCGAGTCGGACATCTCGCGTGACGAGTCCAGCGACACCGCGTTCCGGGTGGACGTGCCGTGCGAGCGGCACTTCGCCAACCCGGCGGACCCGAATCCGGGTCTGGGCTGCGTGAACCCGCCGCCGAACTCGGTGTTCTACCCCTTCTACACGACCGGGCAGAACTCCAGCGGTTGCTTCTGGCAGGAGGGCGGGCCCTACATCCCAGGGACCGTCGACCGGTTCGGTGGCAACGCGCATGCCGAATTCGGCCCGCTGCGGGTGATCGACTACCCGACAGCGCCGTTCGGCACCATCACCAAGCGCTCCAACGACTTCCGGAGCAACACCGTCAGTAATCCCTGCCCGGCCGCGTAGCAGCCGGTCAGCCAATCGACAGCGAGGCCGCTCCCGCCGGGGCGGCCTCGCTGCCGTGACCGGGCCGCACCGGCCGCGATGGGGGGTCTTGTGGAGGAGCTTGGCATCGGCGGCGCGTGGCGGTACGCGCCCCGGGTGTGGCCCGATCAGCGCGGGCGGTTCTTCGAGCTGTTCCGCGGTCAGGAGTTCGCCCATGACCTCGGGTACCGGCTGGAGGTGGCCCAGGCCAACTGCTCGGTGTCGCGCCGCGGGGTGATCCGCGGTATCCACTTCGCGGACGTGCCGCCGGGGCAGGCCAAGTACGTGTCCTGCATGCACGGCCGGCTCCTTGACGTCGTGGTGGACCTGCGCGTCGGCTCGCCGACGTTCCAGCGCTGGGAGGCGGTGGAGCTGGACGACGCGGGTGGGCGGGCGCTGTTCCTCGCCGAGGGCCTCGGCCACGCCTTCACGCCGCTGAGCGACGAGGCCACCGTGGTCTACCTGTGCTCGACGGGGTACGCCCCGGGCGCCGAGCACGGCGTGCACCCACTGGACCCGGACATCGGGATCGCCTGGCCGGACGGGGCGGAGGCGGTACTGTCCGGCAAGGACGCCGCCGCGCCCGGGCTGGCGGAGGCACTGCGCACCGGGCTGCTGCCCAGCTACGAGGAATGCCTGGCGCGCGCCCGCGCGCTTCGCGGCTAGCGGCCGGTCAAGGCGGGCATCGCCCGGGCCAGCGCGCCGTCCCGGGTGCCGATGGGCGCCAGGCCCGCCCTGGCCCATGCGCCATGCCCAAACACGCTGCATTCCGGCCGGGCGGCCTGGCGGGGGTAGGCGGCGCTGGTGACCGGCTCGACCAGGTCAGGATCGGCGGCGGTGAGCCGGAAGACCTCGCGTGCCAGGCCGTGCCATGTGGTGTCTCCGGTGCTGGTGGCTGGTACACCCCAGCCACCGGCTCACGGCACCTGCCCGTCCCGGTCCGCGGCGGTGCGGCCGGCTGTCCCTGCGGCGGCGCCATCGCGGCGCGGCGGCACCTGCTTGAGCGGGCCTCGATGGCCACCCGGCCGATGAGCTCACTGGACGCGTCGACCTCGCCGAGCCGCCTGGCCTCCAGAGTCTCCAGGACCCGCCGGTTGACCTCCAGCATGTCCATGACGTTCCCGGTGTCTTTCCAGCATTCCGTGATAATTGTGGACTTCACCTTGCGGCCATTGTCGATGAGCCATTGAATCGCTTCGGTGATTTCGAGCTCACCGCGGGCGGAAGGCCGCAACTGACGGACCGCTTCGTGTACCGCAGGCGTAAACATGTAGACGCCGGCCAGTGCAAAATTACTCTTCGGCTGCGCCGGTTCTCGACAAGGCTGATCACCTGACCGAGCGGTCCAGTTCCGCGGCGCCGAGTTGGCGCGGATCGGGCACCTTGGTCAGCATTATCTGGGCATCCGGCCGGTGTCCGGAGAAATCTGCAACCAGGTCGCGTCAGTCACCAAGGGCACCTATCGGCATCAGAACGGCCGGCCGCCTCGCTCGGCAAAGTATTGACCCAGGGGGACGAACCCCCTGGGAACCCCCGAGCGAGGCACCGACATTGTAGACCAGCGACATGTCGCGAGATGTCAGGTGAACTCGCGCAGATACTGCGGGAGCATCCGGTGCCAGGTGGGCCAGTCGTGCTTGTATTCCGGGCCCCAGTTGTCCACCCGGTTTGGGATCCCCTTCGCACCGAGCGCCTCCGCAATCCGCCACGACTCGCCGGGGTCCTCCCAGTCGCCTGCGCCGCACGCGAGCACGGCGAACCGCTGCCTGAGCTGGTCCAGTTGCGGGCCCTGGAGGCCGGGCAGGAACTGCAGCGGCGAGGCGAAATACAGGTCCTCGGTCCAGGCCCCCTCGTAGAAGCGCTCGATCCCGTAGGTGCCGCTCATGCCGATCGCCGCGGCGAACGCGTCGGGGTAGCGGCACAGGGCGGCCACCGCGTTGAACGCGCCGATCGACGCTCCGGTGGTGATCACGTCCATGGGCTGGCCGCCGAGGTCCGCGTGGATGGCCGGCACCACCTCCCACCGGATGCATTCGTGGAACTGGTTGAGCAGCCACAGCCGGTGCCCGGCCGGGCTGGCCTTCGCAACCATCGCCCGCCCGGCCACGCTGTCGACCGAGTACAGCTTGACCCGGCCCTCGGCAAGCAACGGCCCGCACGCGTCGACCAGCCCGAACCGCTCGATCTCCTCGGCGTCGCCACCGGCCGAGGGGAACACGAGCACGGGCAGGCCGAATGTGCCCCACCGGGCGACGGTGATTTCCTGGTTGAGGCGGCTGGAGAACCACCGCTGCACGGTCTTCACGCGGTCACTCGTAGAAGAACTTCTGTGGGCCGGGGAATATCCATGAAAGCCCTTCCCGTAGCCGGTCGCGCCAGTTTTCCCAACTGTGCCCGTCCCTTGCTTCGACGTAACGCACGGCCATGCCGGCCGCTTCGAACGTGGGAACCATGGACCGGTTCCGTATGATCAGCGGCTCGTACACGCCGCAGCTCACGAAGACCCGGTCGGCGACCCGGCGGGGCGCGGCACGGTACCTGTTGACGAACCGCACCACCGGCTCGAACGCTGGCCCGCCGCCGTGGTCGTGCCCGATGTCGGTGAACACGAACGAGCCGGACTGTAGCAGCAGCGAGCCGTAGACGCCGGGGTAGCGGTACGCGGCGGACAGCGCCGCGACCGCGCCGAAGCTCGCGCCCATCAGGCACCGCGCCGACGGCCCGCCCGCGAGCGGGAACTCCTCCTCCAGCCGGGGCACCAGTTCGGCGGTCAGGTAGCGGGCATGGGCCGCGGAGTTCGCGTACTCGGCCAGCCGGTCGCCCGGGTGCACGAACGCCACCACGGTCTCCGCCACGTCCAGCCGGTGGATCAGGTTGTCGAGCACCGTCTGGGCGGCCGCGTACTTCAGGTAGTCGCCGCCGTCGTGGACGATCAGCAGCGGGTAGCGGGCGATGCGCCGGAACCGGGCCGGCAGGTACAGCGTCACCGGGCAGGAGCGCCGCAGCGCCCGGCTTGGCACGGTGAGTTCGACCAGGGAGCCGGGCCGCGATTCGGGGTCGGGCCTGGTCCAATCGGGCACCTCGTAGCCCCGGGCATAGCAGACCGAGGAACTGCCAAGCGGGCTGTGCGCCAGGTGCGGGTTGAGCGGGTCGTTGATGCGCTCGCTGCGCCCGTCTCGGGAGATCTCGAGCTGGTACTCGACCCGGGAGCCGTCGGGCAGTTCCAGCACCAGGTACCACAGGCCCGTGCCGCGCAGCCGGCGCAGCGGGATGCGCTCGGGCAGCCCGAAGATCCGGTGCACGAGGTGGACCCCGTCGGCCTCGCCCTGGTACAGGAACGTGCACCGGGCGCCCTCGACGATGGGCACCTGGTAGCGCGCCAGGAACCGGCTCACGGCGGCCGGATCGGCGGGCCCACGCTCCCTTAGCCTGTTGATCGCGAGCTTGCGGCGGACGGCGGGCGGGCCGCCGACCGCGGTCAGGCCGCCTCCCCGGTGGTCACGTGCCCGTCCGGCGCCAGCACCCGCATGCCCGGCGGCCAGCCGCCGTCGCTGTTGGTGTCGGTGTCGATCCTGGTCCCGTTCTCCAGCAGGACGCAGCGGGCCGGGGCGAACCTGCGGGCGAACACCGACATCCGCGGCGCGTCGTCCAGCAGCAGCCGGGCCCGGGCGTGCGGCAGCGGCACCACGCCCCGCAGCACCGACAGGCCGCTGCCGTGGACCTCCGGGTGGCCGGGCCCGTGCGCGGAGCGGTCGTGGAACAGCACGATCCGCTCGCCCAGCGCCATCGCCCCCGCGGACCATGCGATCACCGGTGCGCGCAGGGACGCCGCGACATTGAACAGGTGCAGCACGTCGGCCAGCACGCCCACGTGCCCGCCGGCCACCACCAGCGCGGCGGCATCGCCGAGCAGGGCGGCCACCTCGGCGCGGTGCCCGGCGATTACCGGGCGCTCGTGCGGTGGCAGTTCTGCGTAGAACTCACCACGGACCGCGCCGACCCGGCGCAGGTGCGCGGCGTCGAGGTCGCGGACCCCGCCGATCGCCTCGGCCAGGATGCCGGCGCGCAGCAGGCCATTGCCGCCGCGTCGCTGGACCGCGTAGACCGCCTGCAGTGCGTGATCGAGGCGGAGCAGGTAGCTGTCCTGGATCTCGTCGAGCAGTCCGGCCAGCCTGCGCTCGCCCGCGGCGAACAGCGGATCCCGCTCGGTCACGTCGAGCCAGCGCCGGTACAGGCCGAGGTTGACATCACGGGAGCCGAGCAGCTTGCCCAGTTCGCCGTCGTCGCTCTCGCGCTCCTGCCACCCGGCGGTGATCGTGGCGATCGGCCCCTCCGGGTACAGCGACCAGGCGACCGCCTCCAGCGTGGGCCTGCGCTGGGGCCCCAGCAGGGTCACTTTCACGAGGCGTGGACGTGCAGCGTGCGGCCCACCGTGTCGAGCATCCCGCGCAGCGTGTCGTAGTCCGGGTGGCGCATCCGCACGTAGGCGTTCGCCATGTACCCGGCCGCCACCGGCTGCGTCGCGGTGCCCGCCGGGGGCAGGTGCGCGTCGATCACCCACTCGCCGAACTGCTGCTGCAATTCCCCGGCACCCGAATAGCCCGTGATGCTGCCGTCCCGCTCGGGGCGTAGCGCGACCATCCCGCTGGCGTACCGCCGCGACGGCGCCGCGGCGGTCTCACCGCGGATGATCGCGTTCGCCCAAGCGGTGTAGATGTCCATGTCGTTGCCCGCGGAGTACAGGTCCCAGGCACCCACGCCCGGCGGCCTGCAGCCGATCTCGGAGAACTTCAGCCCCCTGGGGCCGAAGAACCACTCCATGTGCGTGGCCGACGTCCCGATCCCGAGGGCGGCGATGACGCGGCGGCCCATGTCCCGCAGTTCCGCGTACTCGGGCGCGGTGTCGACCCGGTTGGTGGAGATGAACTGCGGCGAGATCCACCGGGTCCGCATCGCCTCCAGCACGTTCGGGTAGTAGTGCGAGACGAAGTCGACGGCCACCTGGCCGTCGATCGCGATGGTGTCGTAGAAGCCCTCGTGTCCCTCCACGAACTCCTCCACGGCGATCGACTCCACGCCCTGGCCGCCGAACACGCCGAGGGCCTGCTCCAGGCTGGCCTGGTCGTCGGCTCGCATGGTGTCCAGGGCACCGGCCCCACTGCGCGGCTTGAGGATCAGCGGGTAGCCCACCTGCTCGGCGAACGCGATCGCCTCGGCGGCGGTGCTCGCCCCGGCCGAGGCGGCCGTGGGCACGCCGGCCTCCCGCAGCGCCTGCTTCATCGACGGCTTGTCGCGGCACAGCCAGGCCGTCCGCACCGAGGTCCCCGGGACCGTGCAGGCCTCCCTGACCTGCGCCGCGGGCAGGGTGTGCGCCTCGATCGTGGCCTCGAGCCTGTCCACCCACAGCTTGTCCTGTACCCAGCGGACCGCCGCCGTCATGGCCGCCACATCGGTGACCGAGCGCACCTGCTCGTAGTGGTGCAGCCAGCCTTTCAGCTCGCCGTCCAGCGCGTCGGCGGGATACTCGCCGATGCCGATCACGGTCGCGCCGGCCCCGGCCAGCGCGCGGGCGAAGTGCCGCTGGCTGGACGGGAAGAACGGCTCGACGAAGACCACGTTCATGTCTCGAATGCTAGTGCCAGCCCGGGGGAGCGACCCCCCTGGAACCCCCCGATGGCCTAAGGCCGCGTTCCTTCGTCACGCGGCCTGGGCCCGCTAGCCTGAAGGGGGCGCTCTTGACTGGTGCTGGTGTGGCGGGGTATCCCCCCAGGCATGACCGTTGTCGCCTTTGCCGCGCCCTACCTGCTCGACGCGACGGCGCGGTTCGCCGAGTCCACCGCCACGCTGCCCGGCGTCGAGCTGGCGCTGATCACCTGCGAGCCGGCCGAGCGCGTCCCCGAGCCACTGCGCAGTTCGCTGGCCGCGCACTGGCGGATCGACGATCCGCTCGACGCCGGGCAGATCGCCCGCGGCGTCGCGGCGATAAGCGAGCACGCCGGCCCGGTGCAGCGGCTCATCGGGGTGTTCGAGCACCTGCAGGTGCCCCTCGCCCAGGTGCGGGAGCGGTTCGGCATCCCCGGCATGGACGCCGCGACCGCGCGCAACTTCAGGGACAAGGCGCAGATGAAGTCGGTGCTGCGTGCCGCGGGGGTGCCGTGCGCCAGGTACCGGCTGGCGCAATCCGCGACCGAGGCGGCCGGCTTTGCCGACGAGGCCGGCTACCCGCTGGTGGTCAAGCCGCCCGCCGGCGCGGGGGCGAAGAGCACGTTCCGGCTCGATGACGCCGGCGACCTGAAGGTGTGGCTCGACGCTGCCCCGCCGACACCGGGCAGCCCGGCGCTGCTCGAGGAGTTCCTCACCGGCGATGAGGGCTCCTACGACAGCGTGATGACCGACGGGCAGCTCGTCTGGGACTCGGTGTCCTGCTACCTGCCCACGCCGCTGGAGGTGCTGCGCAACCCGTGGATCCAGTGGGCGGTGCTCATGCCCAGGGACATCGGCGGCCCCGAGTACGACGGCATCAGGGCGATCGCGCCGACGGCGCTGCGCGCACTCGGGCTGCGGACCGGGCTGACCCACATGGAATGGTTCCGGCGCCCCGACGGCACCGTCGCGGTCTCCGAGGTCGCGGTGCGGCCGCCCGGCGCCCAGATCAGCTCGATGCTGTGCTACGCGCACGACTTCGACCTGTACCGTGCCTGGGCGCAGCTCATGGTGCACGGTAGCTTCACTCCGCCCGAGCGTGCCTGGTCGGTCGGCACGGTGTTCCTGCGCGGCCAGGGGACGGGGCACATCCGGGGGGTACACGGCCTTGGTGAGCTGCCGCCCGAAATCCGCGCCCTCGTCGTCGAATCCCGCCTGCCGCAGGCCGGTCAGCTGTCCTCGGCAAGCTACGAGGGCGACGGGTTCGTGATCGTGCGGCACCCTGACACCGCCGTCGTCACCGACGCGCTGCGGCGGCTGGTCACCACCGTGCGCGTCGAGCTGGGCTGACCGCGATGAACATCGTCATGATCTCCCCGGGTTACCCGGCCGAGATGGCCTTCTTCGCCCGCGGGCTCGCAGCCGCCGGGGCCACCGTCATCGGCGTGGGCGACCAGCCGCCGCACGCCGTGCCTGGCCCGGCACGGGAGGCGCTGGCGCACTACATGCAGGTCGGCTCGCTCGCCGCCGGGGACGAGGTGGTCGCGTCCGTGCGGGACCTGGCCAGGCACGTGAGCCTCGACCGGGTCGAGTGCCTGTGGGAGCCGTACATGATGCTCGCCGCCCGGCTGCGCGAGGAGCTTGGCCTGCCCGGGCTGACCATGCGGCAGACCGTGCCGTTCCGTGACAAGGAGCTGATGAAGGCGGTGCTGGACGAGGCGGGCCTGCGCACGCCGGGGCACCAGGGCACCGACACGGTCGCGGGCGTGTGGGCGGCCGCGGAGCGCCTCGGGTACCCGCTCATCGTCAAGCCGATCGCCGGCGCCGGGTCGGCGGACACCTACCGGGCCGATTCGCCCGCCGACCTCGACGCCATCCTGCCGATGGTCCGGCATGTGCCGCAGGTCATCGTCGAGGAGTTCGTCGACGGGGAGGAGTTCACCTACGACACCATCTGCGCCGGCGGTGAGGTGCTGTTCGAGAACATCTGCTGGTACCGCCCGCGCCCGCTGCTCACCAAACTGCACGAGTGGATCAGCCCGGTCATCGTGTCGCTGCGCGACCTGGACGTGCCGGACCTGCAGGCCGGCCGGGCGCTCGGCGCCGCCGCGGTCAAGGCGCTCGGGTTCCGCGACGGGTTCACCCACATGGAGTGGTACCGCAAGACCGACGGCGAGGCGGTGTTCGGCGAGATCGGCGCCCGGCCGCCGGGCGGGCGGATGGTCGACGCGATGAACTACGCGACCGACGCCGACCTGTTCGCCGGCTGGGCACAGGCGATCGTGCACGGGCGGATCTCACAGCCGGTCGAGCGGCGCTACAACGCGGGCATCATCTTCAAGCGCGCCGAGGGCGCGGGCCGGATCACCAGGTACGCGGGCCTGGACCACCTGATGGCGGAATTCGGCGATCATGTGGCGGCCATCGACCTGCTGCCCGTCGGCACGCCCCGGCGCGACTGGCGGGCCGTCACCATCTCCGACGGCATGGTCGTGGTCCGCCACCCGGAACTGGCCAGGACCATCGAGATGACCGAGCGGTTCGCCGCGGAACTGCACCTGTACGCGGGCGGGTAGCGTCGCTGGTTATGACTCTTGGGCAGGCACCGGGCGCCGCACGGCACCCCGGACAGGAGCGGCTCGCGGCGGGGGTCGCGCGCGTGCTGCCGTCGGTGCGCGCCGACCTGGACCGGCTGGTCCGGATCCCGTCGGTGTCGGCGGATCCGGCGGCAGCGCCGCACCTGGCGGCCAGCGCCCGGGAGGTGGCGGCGCTGCTGCGCGCCGCCGGGCTGCCCGAGGTCGAGGTGGTCACCGCCGGGGGCGGCCAGCCCGCCGTGCTCGGGCACCGGCCCGGGCCGGTCGGCGCTCCCACCGTCCTGCTGTACGCGCACCACGACGTGCAGCCGCCCGGCGACGCTGCGGCCTGGGACAGCGACCCGTTCGAGCCGGCCGAACGGGACGGCCGCCTCTACGGCCGCGGCGCCGCCGACGACAAGGCCGGCGTCGCGGTGCACCTGGCCGCGCTGCGCGCCCACGGCGACCGGCTCCCGGTCGGGGTCACCGTGCTGGTGGAGGGCGAGGAGGAGATCGGCTCGCCCGCGCTGCCTGAGTTCCTCGCCGCCTATGCCGCCCGGCTCCGCGCCGACGTGCTTGTCCTCGCCGACTCGATCAACTGGACGGTGGACGTCCCCGCGCTGACCACCTCGCTTCGCGGCGGGGCCAACGTCACCGTGGAAGTGCGCACCCTGCACCACGGCGTGCACAGCGGGGCCTACGGCGGCCCGGTCCCCGACGCGCTCACCGCCCTGTGCCGGCTGCTGGCGACCCTGCACGACGAACGCGGCGACGTAGCAGTGGCCGGACTGGCCCGCGGCCGCACCGGCCCGCTCGACATGACCGAGGAACGGCTGCGGGCCGACGCCGGCATGCTAGCCGGGGTGCACCTGATCGGCACCGGCAGCCTTACCGAACGGCTCTGGGCCCACCCCGCCATCGCGGTCATCGGCGTCGACGCCCCGGCGGTCCGCGCGGCCTCGAACACGCTCATCCCGGTCGCCCGTGCCAAGGTGAGCCTGCGGGTAGCCCCCGGCGACGACGCAGCCAGGGCACGCGAGGCCCTCGTAGCGCACCTGAAGACATCCGCGCCATGGGGCGTGCACGTGAGCGCCGAGCCCGGCGGCACGGTCGCGCCCTATGCCGCGCGCGCCGGCGGGCCGGCGTACCTGGCCGCGCACGCGGCCCTGGCCAGCGCGTGGGGGAGGCCCGCCGTGGACATCGGCGTCGGCGGTTCCATCGGGTTCGTCACCGCCTACGCGGCCGCCTTCGGCGACGCCGAGATCCTCATCACCGGGGTCGAGGACCCGGGCACCCGGGCGCACAGCGCGAACGAGAGCCTGGACCTGGCGGTGTTCGAGCGCGCCTGCCTGGCCGAGGCGCTGCTGCTGCGCGACCTGGCCGGGGGCGGCTAGGTACGCAGCGTGTGGCTGGGCGCCATCCCGTACCGCTTCCGGTAGGCGGTGGCGAAGTGAGCCGGGTTGGCCCAGCCCCACCGGCGGGCGATCTCCGCGACGGTCGCGCCCGTGCTGGGATCGGCGGCTTGCAGTTGCCGGTGCGCCCGCTCCAGCCGGACCCGGCGCAGGTAGCCCGTGGGCGTGGTGTCGTAGTGGCGCCGGAAGGCGTATTGCAGCGCCCGGGCGGTCGTGCCCGCGGCCGCGGCGACCTCGGTGACCGTGACCGGCTGCCCGGCGTGGGTGTCCATGAATGCCGCGGCGCGGCGCACGGCGGCCGGTGCCACCGGGCACGGGCCCTGCGTGTGCGAGACGGTCATGGTCGTATTCGGGAAGGCTTCCAGCAGCGCAGCGGCCGCGAGCCGGGCCATCTCCTGTGCTACCAGCGGGCTGACCTCGGTGATGCCGGAGCCGATGAGCTGGCGGCAGAGGAACGCAGCCGTCTGTGACCACAGCGCGCGGGCAGCGCCGGACACCGGGGCCATGGACTCGAACCGCAGGCTCGCCGCGGGCAGGCCGCGATGCTCTTCGGCGAGTTCACCCACGACCTGCCGCGGCACCCGGAGCAGCGCGAACGCGGTGTCGAGCATGTTCGCCATGAAGGACATCTCGGTGGGGTCGAGGAAGACATCGCCGGGGGTGAGGTGGAGGCTTTCCCGTGCGGTGGACAGGGTGCCGGTGCCGTGTAAGACGACCAGCGCGAGGTAGTCCTCCGGCGGGCTGACCCTGGCGCGGCAAGCGAAGCCACGAAAGTGCAACACCGAGGCTTCAACCAGGCCAGTGGTCGCCGCCCGGATGCCGACGTCCACCTTGGCGGGGGCAATGCAGCGGAAGCTCGCCCGGTGCTCGACATACCGCTGGTTGATCAGGCCGGCGATCACGTCCATGTCCCGGGTGATCATCTCGACGCGGTGTACCGGCACCGCGCCCGTTCCTGTGCCTGCCACGCGGCACCTCCCCGGTCGCCTGCCAGCGCTACGGCCAGTAACCCAGCCCTTACCAGAGTACGAAGCCGCGACCTGCCAAGCGAAGCCTTGAGCCGCCTCTGCTTGCCGGGCCGGTGCCGATAAGCGGCAATGGAGACATGAGTATGGCCGAGCCGTTATGCCCGGATCCCCAGTCCGCTCGCGCGCAGAGCCATGCCCCGGACCTGGGCCCGGGCACGCACTGGCTGCTCGCCGTCAACCTGATCGGAGCCTGGCGCGGCACCGGTGGCGTCCACCGGCAGACCGTCGTCGCACAGCGGTTGATCGAGCTAGCGGACGAGGGTGGCGCCGCCGCGGTCGAGCGGGCCGCGCTCGGCCTGACCGACGTCGCCGGCACGCTTCTCGAGTTGTATGCGGCCTGCGTTGGCGCGTCGCCCGGCGACATCCTCGACGAGGTCGCCGGGCTCATGGGCGACAAGTCTGCCTGGGGCTAGGGCAGCGGGGCCGCGGTCAGGGCGCGGCCTCGCCGGCGTACCACGGCCGTGCGGCGAGGATGGCCAGGTGGAGAGCGACGAGCGTGTCCACGAGAGCTGGGACGCTGCGGATCCGGTCGTGCCGCACCTCGGCACGCACGAGTTCGGCCGTAGCGCCGGCCAGCGCGAAGTAGGCCTCGTACGGAACATCCGGCCAGGACGGGTTTTCCCGCCGCGCGCGTTCGTGCCAGGCACGGGTCATCCGGGCGAAGCTGTGCTGTGCCACCTCGAGCCGGTGGACCGCCCGGGCCCCGGCACCCGGCATGTCGATGTAGAAGGCGCGGGCGAACGCGGGCTCGGCCGCCAGAAAAGCGAGGAACGCGGCGAGGCTCGCGCGCAGTGCAGCTTCGGCGCTCAGTTGCGCGGGCTGGTGCCGTCCCGCGGCGGCCACCCGGTCGGTCATCAGCCTGCCCCCCTCACGCGTGGCGGCGAGGAAGCAGTCCTCCTTGTCCGCGAAGTGGGCGTAGAACGCGGCCTTCGAGACCCGGGCGCCGCGGACGATGCCCGCCACGGTGACGTCGCTGAAACCGGTCGCCGCCACCGCGGCGATCACCGACCGCAGCAGTCGCTCGCGCTGCGCCGCGCGCACCGTCTCCGGCGGCAGGCCGTTCCTGCCGCGGGGAAGGCCAGGCTCACCCTCGTGGGTGCGCGCGAGCACGCCCTCTTGTCTGGTGGCAGGCACGCTCCTAAACTTATCTAACGCACTAAAGTACGTCACTGTACTTATGTGGCGGCAAGGGAACCAGGCGGCCATAGCCGAGCAGAGAAGGCCCGTCATGAGAGCGCAACGGCCCCGTGCTGTGCCAGACGGTCCTGGCCCTGCGACGCCGCGTGCCGGTCACCCTGCCGTGTGTCTCGGGGGCGAGGATCCGTTGGCTATTTCCCCGCTGCCGAGGTTTTCGGTGGCGGGTCATTTAGGCGCCTGTGAAATTCCGGGCGCAGGACCGCTCACCATTGCGAGGGCCGCATGACTGCGACTGCCACAGATCTGGTTCCGGACCGCCATAGAGGGTCATGGCTGTGGAACCGCCAGCTCCAGCACTATCCCGACACCGGCATGCGCGTGTTCTACCTCGCCGTCACGGTGCTGGCCACCGTCATGCTGTATTACGAGCTTTATGTCGGCGGCTCGGTGGCCACCCTGCTGCTGGCCAACCTGCGGATGACCTTCTCCTTCTACGTGGTGATCCTGGCGTTCGGCAACCTGCTGGGGGCGTTCGGGTCACTCGCCGCCGGGCTCGCCGACCGCTGGGGCCGCGCCAACCTGGTGGTCGGCGGCCTGCTGGTGGTCGCGGTCTTCGTCGGGTTCATCATTCCCGCCGCGACCAACAAGTGGGCGTTCGGCATCGAGACGTTCGCGGTCGCCATCGTCGAGGGGATCTGCCTGGTGGCCACGCCGGCGCTGATCCGCGACTTCTCCCCGCAAGTGGGCCGGGCCACGGCAATGGGCTTCTGGACCAGCGGCCCGGTGCTTGGCAGCCTGATCGTCGCGGTCGTGGGCAGTGCCACCATCCCGGCGGTCGTGCCGGACACCCGGTACTGGACCCACGAGTTCGTTATCAGCGGCATCGCCGGCCTGGTGGTCTTCGCGATCGCCCTGGTGGGGCTGAAGGAGCTGAGCCCGCAACTGCGCGACCAGCTCATGGTGACGATGCGCGACCGGGCGCTGATCGAGGCCAGGGCGAAGGGAATCGACATCGAGGCGGCGCTGCGCCACCCGTTCCGCCAGCTGCTCAAGCCCGAAGTGCTGATATCCGCCACCGCCGTGTCGCTGATGCTGCTCGTCTACTACACGGCCGTCGCGTTCAGCGTCATCTACCTGACCTCCATCTTCGGTTTCTCGGTGAAGGACGCCAACGGCCTGGGCAACTGGAACTGGGGCTTCAACGTCCTCGCGGTCATCCTCGTCGGCGTGATCTCCGACCGGCTCCGGGTGCGGAAGCCCTTCATGCTGATCGGGGGACTCGGCGCCGCGGTGATGATCGTGGTGTACCTGATGGAGGCCGGTCACCATCCCAGCTACTACACGCTCGCCATCGAGCTCGCGCTGCTCTCGTTCGCCCTGGGCGTGGCCTATGCCCCGTGGATGGCCAGCTACACCGAGACCGTGGAGGCGCGCAACCCGGCGCTCATCGCCACCGGCCTGGCGATCTGGGGCTGGATCATCCGGGTGGTGGTCTTCGTCTCGTTCCTGGTCATCCCGCTCGTGGTCACCTCGGTGACCCCGCTGGTCACCTATGGCAACACGGTGGCCGCGTACGCGGCCAAGTACAAGAGTGAACTAGCGTTCGCGGCAGGTCACCCGCAGATCGTCGCCACCGCCACCAAGTACCAGGTCCAGCTGGCCAACGCGAAGAAGTTCGCACCGGAGCTGGCGGTGATCCAGGCCAACCCCGTCCTGTTCACCAAGCTGGCTGCCTATCCCAGCCCGGCCGCGGTCCCGCCGAAGCTCGCCGCGCAGGCCGTCGCCGCCGCCGGGGGAGGGGCGGCCGGGGTCAAGATCCTCGGCACGATCACCGCTAACAAGGCCGCGATCGACGGTGTGATCGCGGTGGCGCCTCAGATCACGGCGGTGGCGCCGTTCGCGGCCCAGCTCACCGCGCTGTCCAAGGTGCCGCCCGGGGCGTTCGCGTACCTGAAGGCGCACGGTGCCTCGGTGCAGAGCGCCGCGGCCCAATCTCCTGGCCAGTGGCAGACCTGGTACTGGATCTGTTTCGCCGGGGTGATCATCTTCCTGCTCAGCATCCCGGTCCTGCGGGGGCGCTGGAAGCCGTCCGACGCCCGCCGGGACGAACAGGAGCACGAGGCGATGGTCGAGGCCGAACTGACCAAGCTCAACGCCTGAGCCGGGCGCGCCTGGCCCTGGCTGTTCGCGAGCGGCATGTCCGCGAACAGCCAGGGCGCAGGCAATCCATTTGTCGGACGGCCGGGAAGCGGGTACTAGCCTTTTGCAGGTTCACCCGCAGGCGAGGAAACGGAGGGTCAGGTGCCTTCCAGCCGGACAGGCATGGGCGCGGTGCCGTACGACGGCGGGACGGCCTTCCGCGTGTGGGCACCGAATGCGGTGGGCGTCGCGGTCACCGGCGATTTCACGTCCTGGTCGGTGGCTGGCACGCCGCTGGCCAGCGAGCCGGGCGGCACGGGCATGTGGTCGGCGGACGTCCCGGGCGCCCGGCCCGGCCAGGCCTACCAGATCCTGCTCACGACGGGCGGCGGCACGCTCACCCGGGTGGACCCGTACGCCCGGCAGGTGGTCAACGAGAACGGCCTGGCCACCAAGGCGGTCATCTGCGACGAGACCGCCTTCGACTGGGGTGAGGCGAGCTACACCGCACCGAGCTGGACGGACCTGGTCATCTACGAGCTGCACGTCGGCAGCTTCAGCAAGCCGTCAGGCCAGACGGTTGGCACCCTGGCCGACGCGGCCGGGAAGCTGCCTTACCTCAAGGAGCTGGGCGTCAGCGCGGTCGAACTGCTGCCCGTGACCTCGTTCGAGGGCTCGGTCTCGTGGGGATACGACCCGGGCGTGCCGTTCTCGGTCGAGCGTCCCTACGGTGGCCCGGATGGCCTGAAGGCGTTCGTCCGTGCCGCCCATGAGCTGGGCATCGCGGTGATCCTCGACGTGGTCTACAACCACTTCGGCCCGGACGACTCGATCCTGTGGCAGTTCGACGGGAGCGGCCCTACCTGGGCAGGCGGAATCTACTTCTACGGTGGGCGTTACCCGGGCGACCCCCGCCCGCAGACGCCGTGGGGGTCGCGGCCCGACTACGGGCGGCCCGAGGTGCGCCAGTACCTGGTCGACAACGCCGTCGCCTGGCTGCAGGACTACAGGCTCGACGGCCTGCGCCTGGATGCGACGGCCTTCATCCGCAACGTCTTCGGCGACGGCGATCCGGCCTGGGACATTCCCGAGGGCTGGGAGCTGCTTCAGCAGATCAACGCCGCGGTCGACGGCAGCCAGCCCTGGAAGATCATTATCGCCGAGGACATGCAGGACAACGACTGGATCACCCGGCCGGCCCAGGCACAGGGGGCGGGGTTCGACACCCAGTGGGATCCAGATTTCGTGCAGCAGGTGCGCGCGGTGCTCGAAGCGGACCAGGACCAGGACCGGGACATGGGCGTGATCCAGGCGGTGCTCTCGCACTCCTATCCGGCCACCGCGTTCGCCCGGGTGGTGTTCACCGAGTCCCACGACGCCGACGGCAACGGCCGGACCCGGGTGCCGGCCGAGATCGACCCGGCACAGCCCGACAGCTACTGGTCGAAGAAACGCTCCACGCTCGGCGGTGCCCTGGTCCTGACCGCCCCCGGAATCCCGATGCTGTTCCAGGGCCAGGAGTTCTTGGAGCAGCGCCCGTTCGTGCAGGACCCGGCCGAGCTCGACTGGGCTAACGCCACCACCTACGCGGGGATCCTAAAGCTCTACCACGACCTCATCCACCTGCGCCGCGACTGGTTCGGCACCACCCGCGGCCTGCAGGGAGAGCGCTGTAACGTCTTCCACGTCAACACCGGGGCCAAGGTTGTCGCGTTCCACCGCTACGACCAGGGCGGCCCTGGCGACGATGTCGTCGTCGTGCTCAACTTCGCGGATGTCGGCTACGCCGCCTACCAGATCGGCCTGCCGCGAGCGGGCACCTGGCGGGTCCGCCTCAACAGCGACTGGAACGGCTACGACCCCGGGTTCGGCAACTGGCCCAGCTACGACACCACCGCGGCCGGCCCGCCGCAGGACGGCCTGCCGCTCTCCGGCGCGGTGGGACTGGGGCCGTACACGGCCCTCCTCTTGTCGCAAGACTCGTCGATCGGCTCATGAGGATGCATAGGGCTCCCGGCCAGCGCCCGGCGCTAGGGTTGTTCAACGAAACTCTCTACCAGCTTGAATGCCTGTTCCTTATGGTCCTCGGAGTGATCCAGCCAGATGATGGACTTATCGCGCCGGAACCATGCAAGCTGCCGCATGGCAAACCGGTATATGGCGCGGCTAAGCTGATCGAATAGTTCTTCCTCGCTAGCATATTCGCCTCGCAAGAAGCGTGCTACATAGCGATACTCGAGCCCAAGCGCCTCGAGTCTGGAGAACGAGACTCCTTCGCTCAGCAGATTCCTGACCTCATCGACCATGCCTTCGTCAAGGCGCTGGCGGAGCCTGGACCTGATTCTCTCGCGCAGTACATCCCGTGGCCACGTCAGGCCCATCTGGCAGAACGTGTACTGCGGAGCATTGACGTGCGACGTATTGAAGGCAAACCCCTGCTCTCTGATCTCGACCGCACGGATTATGCGCCGCCTGTTCCGTGGGTCAATGGTCCTGGCAGCATCCGGGGCCAGCTCGTTCAGGCGATGATGCAACTCATCATTGGTCAGTCGCTCAAGTTCGTCGCGCAATGCCAGATCAGGCTGTGCGTTGGTCAGCTGGTATCCGTCGACTACCGATCGCACGTATAGTCCTGTGCCGCCAACTATGATAGGCAGCCTGCCACGGGCCGTGATTTCGTCGATGAGCCTGTAGGCGCTTCCCTGGAAGTCAGCTACGGAATATCGCCTGCCTAGATCCATCACATCGATCAGGTGGTGCGGGATTCCATGCATCTCACCGGGAGTGAGCTTTCCCGTGCCAATATCAAGGCCGCGATACACCTGCCGCGAGTCCGCCGATATGATCTCGCCGGTGAACCGTAGAGCCAAGGCCACGCCCAGCGCACTCTTGCCAGATGCGTTTGTGCCGACAATTGCTACAGCCTTGGCTCTTGTCTCCGGGCTCATTGCCGGATCGGGTCTGCCCTGGCCGCCAACCGTCAAGATGCTTACTTCCTTCGTCGCGCAGTCGCCCAAAGGCTCGCCGGGCCGAGCATAGTTGACGCTCGGGCCCAGCGCTGGAGACCCACCCTGGGTGTGACGGCGGCGGCGACCACGGCAGTCTTGGCGACCGGCGCGCCGCGCCCGGGTGTTACGGCGGCGGCGCCTCAAGGTAGCCATGGCGCGTCAGTAACTACTCACCGTCGCGCAGCCTTGAGGTTGCGCCTTCGACGACGTCGAGTTCGCCGAGGCTAATCAGGTGCAGGGCGAGATCCTCGAACCGGTGGATCAGGCCGTAGAGCTCGGAGTCATCCTGGACACAAGCGGTGACGCAGGTGCGGCCGCGGGCCGATTCGATCGTGACGTCGGTAAACAGTGCTGCCACCAGGGATCCGCACTCGCCGCCCAGGACGATCCGGTACCGGCAACCGGTGCCGCTGAAGGTGGTCATGGTAAGGCCTCCCTCAGTCCGGACGACGCTCGACTGTCATGTCCGTGCGCGGCGTGGCGGTGCTTATGGGCACGGTTGCACGCTATTAACTTTGTCTCCTGTGAAGGGGCGGCCGGTCATCACCCTTGCCCGCTTTTCACCCTGGTGATACTGGCCCTGTTCACCCTGATGATGCTGGGCAGTCAACTGCCGGATCGCTACAGGATGCCAGCGTCGTGGCCCTTGACGATGGCATCCCGGCGGCTGGAAACCCCCAGTTTCCGGTAAATAGCCCTGGTGTGAGTCTTGACCGTGTTCTGTGACACATCAAGCTGCCGTCCGATCTCCCGGAGGGACAGGGTGCCCAGGAGCTGCCGCAGCACTGCCACCTCTCGCTCAGATAGCGGCTCGACAGCCACAACTGGCACCGAAGGGACAAGCCGCCGTTCGAGCTGGTGCAGCCGGGCCCACTGGGCCTCCGCGCCGTCGGGGCGTGCGATCAGCAGTTGCCTGGCCTCGCCAAGGATTGCGGCCGCCGCGGGGCGCTCGCCCAGGTCATCGAGCACTGGCGCCAGCCTGAACATGCTGTCAAGGACGGGCCAGGGGCTGATCCCGAACCAGCGCCGTCGGATCCGAAGGGCGTGCTCGAACTCCCCGCGCGCCTCCACAGTCCGCCCCTGCTCGGCGTATAGAACGCCGGTCGCCATGCAGGCAACTGAACCCTGCTGGGTCTCGCCGAGATCATTGTCTCCCACCAGTTGGCGAGCCGTGCGGACAAGCTCCTGCGCCTGCCCGGCCTGCCCTTGCTCGACCCGCATTATGGCCAGCAGGGACAGGGCTGCTACCCGCGCCGCCGCGATGGACGCCTCGCTCGCGAGGGCTTCAATCAGCGCCGCGGCCGCCGCGTCCAGCTCACCGGACAGGTAAAGCGCCGAGCCCAGCGCTACCCTCGCCAGCGCATACCAAGGAGACCCGGGGTCGCTTTCCAGCTCGGCCGCCATGCGGGCCGAGTCGCGCATCACCTCGATACCGTCGAATCCGAAGCAACCCCGCAGCAGCGCAGCTGAGGACCGCGGCGACCGGATGCCATCAGGAAGCGGGCCGTTATCGGCGGCTGAGTCGAGCACCGGGAGCCAGCGCCGCACCGATTTGGGGTCGCCGGTGATGACCGCGCACCATGCGGCGCAGTGCGCCGCCACGGGGTCCGCGCCGATCTGGTCATCACCGAGCGAGCGCAGCCACCTGCGGACCGTGCTGATCTGGCCGGTATCCATGTAGGCGGGCCAGTGACCCGCTATGAGGCCGACGGCTCCGTCGAGGTCACCGGCGGCAACCGCGTGGTCGATCGCCTCCTCCGCCGAACCTGACTGCTGGTACCAGGCGCTCGCGCGTTGGTGCAGGGCAGGCACGATGGCGGGCTCGGTCCTGGCGAGCTGGCCGCGAAGCACCTGCGCGAACAGATGATGGAAGCGGTACCACTGCCGGTTGTCGTCGAGTGGCACGAGGAAGAGATTCTCTTTCTCCAGGACGTCGATGATCTCCGCCGCGTTGGCCGACCCGGTGACGGCGGCGCACAGCGGCGCGCAGAACCGGTCCAAGACGGCTGTCCGCAGCAGGAACTGCCGGATCTCGGCGGGCTGACGGCTGAGCACCTCCTCGGCCAGGAAGTCGACAACGAACCGGTTGTTGCCGGTGAACTGGCGGATGAAGGCACGGGGCGAGCTGTGCCCGCGAAGGGAAAGCGCCGCCAGGTACACCCCGGCGGGCCATCCCTCGGTGCGTTCGACAAGATCGGCCACGTCGGGCTCGCTGAGATCGACGGCAGCAACCGTGCGCACCAGCACGGCCGCCTGCGCAGGCGCGAACCGCAGCTCGGATGCCCGGACCTCCGCCATCTCCCCGGCCGCCCGCAACCGGCCCAGCGGCAGCGAGGGATCTGCCCGGGTCACCAGCACAAGCTGGACAGCGGCCGGGAGGTGCGACAGCACGAAGGCAACCTGGTCGTGGCAACTGGGTTCCCTGATCGCGTGATAGTCGTCCAGCACCAGCACAACCGGATCCCGCAGCGCGGCAAGCTCCTCGACCAGGCGGGGCAGCACCTGTCCCGGGATGTCTGGCATCTGGGCCCCAAGCGCCCGCAGCACGTCCTCGCCGCCGAACTGCGGGCAGGCCCGCTGCAAAGCGGACACGACATGCCACCACAGCCTGACGGGGTCATCATCGTCCCGGTCGACGGAGACCCAGGCAAACCGCCGGTCCTCGATCGCGCTGGCCCGCCACTGCGCTACGGCAGTGGTCTTCCCGAACCCTGCCGGCGCGGCCACCAGCACCAGCCTGCACGACACGCAACCCGCCAGAAAGCCGACGAGTTCCTCGCGCTCCACCCACTCCGCGCGCACGGCGGGAGCGTGCAGCTTCGTCTCGATCAGCACGGCCACACTCGCCTGCGGCGGCACGGTTTTGGGTTGCCCACCTTTTCCCCTAGGCCAGCGGTTGCCACCACTGCCGGGGTCCGGGGCAGCGTCGAATGCGTATTGCGCCCCTATCTTACGTTTGGCCGTGGCTTTACATCCAGCCAGCGTGCCGCTACAACGCCGGAGCCGGCAGGGGACGGGCCAGCTTCGCGGCCCTGACAGCTTGTTTCACACCGGGATACACCGAGAAGACGTCGATCAGGCCGGTGATTCCCAGGACCCGGCGGACCTGCCGCCGCGGGGCGGCCAGAGACAGGTCACCCCCACTTTCCCTGGTCCACCTCAGCACCCGCACCAGTACCCCCAGGCCGCAGGAGTCGATGAACTTCAACCCTGCCAGATCCACGATGATCGACGGGCCGTAGGCCGCCACAGCCGCGATCAGATGTGATGCGACATCCGAGGCATCGAGCAGGTCAAGCTCCCCGCACAGGCCGACAACCGCGTAACCGTCGAAGTCGCCGACGCTCAGATCTACGTTGAACATGTGCGCCTTCCCTCCTGATCTGGCAGCCAGGCGGGGTCCAGGCCCGGCTAGGTCACTCAAACTGAAAGGTCGGAGCGCGGATGGTGAGCCGCCGGGGTCTGGGGCAACGCCCATACGCTACTCCTCTGCGCAGCGCGGGCGGCGCCAGTCCGGCAAACGGGAACAAACCAAGCATCTCCTGGTCAAGTGGGTCAGCGCGGGACGATCCCATGCCATCCGAGCCGACCGCAGCAGGCAGCGGCGGATGCGGGAGAGGTCTACGGCTTGCGCCCCGAGCCCGGCCGGTGCTAGCGACCCGCCTGCCCGGCGCCAGGCAGCCGCTGCGGCCTGTCCGCGGTCAGGCCAGCGACGGGTTCTGAGCCGTCGATGACGGCCTGGGCCAGGTCGGACAGGCGCAGGTTGCGAGTCCTGGCGTACTTTCGCAGGAGGCTGAATGCCTGGTCCATGTCGAGGCCGAGGCGCTCGGCGAGCTTGCCTTTGGCCTGCTCAATGACAACCCGGCTGTTCAGCGCGGTCTGCAGCTGTTCGTTGAGGGTGTCGCTGAGACGCACGTTGCGCTCGTGCAGCAGGCTGATGGTGGCTACGTCAGCAAGGGCCTGGCCGACGCGTACGTCTCCGGGCGCGAAGGCCCCCGCATCGGCGCGGAACAGGTTCAGTGCTCCGATGACCTGCTCGCGCAGCCGCATCGGCAGGGCCTGCACGGCGGTGAAGCCGGCCCGCTGGGCGGCGGCCGCGAACCTCGGCCAGCGCCGCGCTTCGGCGGCCAGGTCCGTGGCCTGAACGGGGCGGCCGGTCCGGTAGCAGTCCAGGCACGGCCCTTCATGGTTCTGCAGCTGGAACAGTTCAAGCAGCCGGGCGGCTTCGCTGGAGGCAGCCACCACACGCAGTTCACCACGCGGATCAGCCAGGAGCAGCCCGGCGGCGGAGACGTCTAGCAGTTGCACGCTGCGGTCGGTCAGTACGTGCAGGAAGTCGATCACATCGAAGTCGGCGACCATGGTATCGGTCAGCTCGACGAACGTCTCCGACAGCAGTTCTCCGTTCATCTCCGCTCACCCTCTCATGAAAAGGCAACAAGATCCGTCGTGCGGGTGGTAAGCGGTGTGCGCGCTGGCGCATATGAAGTCTTTCACGCCTGGCCCTCCTTAGCTGGGCCTGGGTCACGGTGCAGCCGCAAGCGGCGCGCCACGATGGCGCGGGCAACATCGGCCAGCCGTCTGTCATGAGCGTATGCGTAGGCACGTAGCCGGACAAAGGCCTCCGTGATGCCGACGCCGAGCTGCTCGGTGAGCATTCCGGTGGCCTGATCGATCTCGGCGCGGTGCAGGGCCAGGTCCAGGGGCGGTCCTCCCGGGCCAGACCCCGCAGGCGGCCCGCCAGCCGCCTGGCCTGGAAGGTCGAGCAGAAGCAAGGTCGCGGTATCGGCGAAGATCAGCGCATCACCCAGCTGGGCAGCGCTCAGCGGGCCGGGCCGTTCCCGGTACAGGCCCATCACCCCGGCCCGGATCGCCCCGATCCGCAACGGGAACGCGAAGATCGCGCCTGCCCCGGCCTGGCGGGCCGCCGGAGTGAAAACCGGCCAGCGGCCGGCGGTCTCCGTCTCGCCCAGGTCCGAGGCCAGCGTCGGCCCGCCGGAGGCAAAGACGTCAGTGCACGGGCCCTCACCCAGGGTCAGCTCGAGTTCGGCGAGCTGCTCGCTGACGTCACCGGTCACCTGTATGAGATGCCCCGCCTCCGCGCCGGTTGCGGCACTCAACCAGGCGCCGCTGACCTCAACCGCAGCCACGGCCGCCGCGCACACATCCGCGGCTGTCACGTGCCCGCCGCGGCTGGCGGCCTGCCCGGCGACCAGGCCCCAGATCCTTCCCGGCCGGCTACCTGCCATCCGCCCACCCAGCAGCGCAGCCCCCGCCGCAGAATCTGGCCCTGGCCGCGGTCCAGACAGACTCAGGAAACGCCAGGCCATCCAGGCTAGACATGGCCACTGCCGGAGCAGCGGCGGGGGTGATCACGCTCGTGCTCCTTAGGCCAGCTCTCGACGGTTACCGCGCTCGCCTCCCCAGGTTTCGCGTTCCTGGCTGCATGGCGGCTGCCCGCCGAGCTTGCCGGGCCGCCGCTACAGCACCGGCATAGCCACCTGCGGGGAGCGCCCGGCACTGCAGGCCGCCTCGGCCACGCTGGCATGGACGGGAAAGACATCGATCAGGCGCGTGAGGGTAAGAACCCGCAGCACCTGCTGCTGTGGCGCGGCCAGCAGCAGCTCACCACCGGCGTATCGGGCCTGCCTCCGCCCCCGCACGAGCGCTGCCACCCCGCTGGAGTCGATGAACTCCAGGCCGCCAGGTCGATGATGATATCGCGCTGGCGGGCAGCGACCGCAGTGAGCGCAGCCGCGACGCTCACGGCGTCTGCTACGTCAAGTGCCCCGCGCAACGCGACGATGACTTGACCGTCGCGTTCGCGGGTACTCAGATCCACGCTGATCATGGGACGCCTTCCTGCTACGCAGCAAGGCGGGGTCTGGGCCCGGCGGCTAGTTCGCCAGCTACACCATGAACACTACGCCGAATGCCGCAGATGCCCTATCTGGCGATCGCCGTTAGCTGCGGTGCCAGCCCTGCTCAGCCAGCCCACGCGGCCGGCGTTCTTGCCGCGGCTGGGTTGCGTGGGAACCGGTGAGCGTCGTTCACACGGCGGCCGGCGTCTTGGGGGCGGCGTTGAGCGGGGCGGTCAGGGCGGCGCTGGCTGGCAGGCTTGCCGGGATGGTGAGGGCGGGTATTTCGGGCACGGCCGGCGGGGAATCTGTGTCCTGGGTGCCGGTGGCGGGGGGCTTGGCCTGGGCGGTGGCCGGGGCTGCGCGGTCGAAGAAGCGCAGCAGTTCCACCGGGACGGGCATGACCAGGGTGCTGTTCTTCTCGGCGGCGACCTCGACGACGGTCTGCAGCAGTCGCAGTTGCAGGGCGGCCGGGTCGGCGGCCATGACGGCGGCGGCCTGGGCGAGCTTCTTGGATGCCTGGTATTCGCCGTCGGCGGAGATGATCCGGGCGCGGCGTTCCCGCTCGGCTTCCGCTTGCCGTGACATGGAGCGTTTCATCGACTCGGGCAGGGAGACGTCCTTGATCTCGACCCGTTCGACGCGGATGCCCCAGGGCTGCTCGGTGGGTTCGTCGATGACGTCCTTGAGGTGGGCGTTGACCTTCTCGCGTTCGGACAGCAGCTGGTCCATGTCGCTTTGGCCGATCACTGACCGCAGTGAGGTCTGGGCGACCTGGGAGACCGCGTAGGTGTAGTTCTGCACGTTGATGATCGCCTTGATCGGGTCGACGACCCGGTAGTAGACGACCGCGTCCACGCGCAGGGTGACGTTGTCGCGGGTGATGGCCTCCTGGCCGGGCACGGCCGCCACCACGATCTGCATGTTGACCTTGGTGAGCCGGCTGGTGAACGGGTTGATCCAGGTCAGCCCTGCTTCGCGGATGCCGGGCAGCGCCCGCCCGAAGCGGAAGACGATGCCTTTCTCATACTGTGTGATGACCTTGAAGCCGAACATGCCGGCCGTCCTATCCCTCGGCGCATGGCGCACCGGGCCTGCCTGGAACCGCAGACGGCGCTGGCGTGAGTGTCGGCGTTCGGAATGCCCGCGGGCCTTTTTTCATTATCGCACACCAGCGAAATTAAAGCGAAACGCCGCCGGCTCCTGCGCTCCCTCGGGCTGGAAGGTCTTGATGGAGGAATTACGTGATCGGCTCGCTGCCACGCCAGCTTGTTGAGCGTAATGCCCATTACAAGTTTTAAAGCCGCGTGAAGCCGGAGCCCGGCGCGCGCCGTCGCGGCCCCGCCGGCCTGCCGCCCGGTCTTGGTCATCGCCGGGGTTGCCGAGCGCTGCGGCGCTACGCTGTTCCGATGCCGCCGAGGAGGGTGTCGGGGCTGGTGGAGGCTCGTGGTAGGAACGGTGGTAATATGAAAGGGAAGCTCCGGACCCAGGCGGCGTACTCGCAAATATTCGCGAGTGGTGACGGCGAGGCCCGGATTTTTGTTTTGTCGTATCCGAAACGGTGCCCGCAAGACGTCATGGCCAAAGGATGGTGAAGAATTCGTTCTCCGCAGCGATCTTACCTAGCATGACCGACTACCGCGCACGTCACCCTGCTCACTGATTTAGGGGTCGGTCATGGGCATCATCGCATGGATCGTTCTCGGCCTGGGCGCAGGCTTGCTCGCCCATATGGCGATCCCCGGCAAGAGGTCACATGGCCTGCTCATTATCTGTCTGATCGGCGTTGCCGGGGCACTGTGCGGTGGCTGGGCGGCCACTAGGCTGTTCCACGTCGGCACCCTGCACGGGTTCTTCAACCTGTCCACCTGGCTCACCGCCATCGCCGGTGCGGCCGTCCTGCTTCTGGCCTACCACCTGGCCACCGTAGGGTCGTCCGACAGGTTCGCGCACCGCTGAGAAACCGCCAATGGGCGCGCTACGGCTCGCCTGGAAACTCCAGCCCTCCACTCTGAGAACTCACCATAGTTTTCTAGAAAAATATTGCTAGTTTTCGGTTTCACTTGTAGGTTGGGAGCACGTAGCGAGAATCAGCCGCATCCTGCGGCCAGTCACCCGGGGTCACCAAGGGACCGGCGATTGTTCTCATCGGCCCGGTCCCGTTCCCGGAGGGAAGCAACGTCATGACCGATTCAGCGGTACCTCAAGGCACAACCGGTACCCGGCCGCCCCCCTCAGCCAACGGCTCCGCCCCAGCCAAGGTGCCAGCGCCAGCACCCGAGCGCGAACGGCTTTCCACCCGGATAAGCGGCATGCGCACCTGGCTGATCGTCGGGGTCCTCGCCCTCGTCGTCGTGCTGATCTTCATTATCCAGAACGCGCACGCCGTGAACATCAGCTTCCTCGGCGCACACCTCCAGTTGTCCCTGGCCGTGGCCCTGTTCTTCGCCGCCATCGCCGGTGCGCTACTGATGGCCGCCGTGGGAACCGCGCGGATCACCCAGCTTCGCCGGAGCATGCGACGCAACCGGTCAAAGCCCAGTTCAGGATGAACGGGCCGCCGGCTCCCCTCCTGAAATGGAGAGCCTGGCCGTGTCAGAGGCCGGTCCGGGCGGTGAGCCGTCCCGACTTCACGGCCGCTGCGAATGCTTCATAGTCCTTTTCGTTCTGGTCGGCGTACGCGACGGAGAAGTCGGCGATTGCACGGTCGAAGGCATCGCCCTTGCCCAGGTAGGCGGCGATGGCGATCCGGTCGCCCCACCGGGCGTGGGCGCGGGCGAGGGTCGCGGCGCAGATGCGCGCGTACAGGGTGGCACCAGGAACGAGCATGCTGTCAACGTCGGCGCTGCCCTTCCAGTCGTGGAACTGGCGCACGTAGTAGTCGCGGGTCACGCCGTCCAGTCCCTTCATGCGGATCCAGCCTAGGAAGATATCGGTCGCTGCCTGCATCAGCCGCTGGCCAGCCACGACGCGCTGGCCGTGGTGGCGATAGGTGCTCTTGCCGACGAACCGCTCCAGTACGGAGGCTTGTGCCTCTTTGGTCTGCAAGAACAGCGGGTCATTGTGGTCGCGTCCCAGCATCAGCATGATGTAGCAGCGGGTCCCCACGCTGCCCACGCCGACCATCTTGTAGGCCGTGTGGACGTAGCGGTACTCCTCTACCGGGTGGGGGTGGTCCCCGAGCGTGCTCCGGTAGGTGCTGAGCAGTTTTTTGATCAGCGGCGCTGGGTCCTCCCACTCTGATCCCGGTGTGATGAGATCCTCGATCGGGATGATCAGAGGCGGGTCGGCCACAATCCGTAGCTCACCGTCGACCTCGGCTGCGCGCTTGGTGAACACCTGGGTGTTGTCCCGGGTACGTGCCTTGTTAACATCCCGCTCGAAAGCCAGAGCCTCCGCCTTGGTGACCCGTTTGACCTGGACCTCCTGGCGGACCAGCTTGAGCAGCATCCCGGCTTCCAGGTGGTCATACCAGGCGTCCAAGGCCCCCATCCCGGCGGCCTGGCGCATGCGGTCCCGGTACTCGGCCACCCCGGCCATGACGACGGCACGGCGGTCGGCGGGGGAGAAGCCCCGGTCACGTCCCATGATCTCGAAGCTGGCCGACAGGCGCTTGACATCCCATTCCCACGGGCCGGGCAGGGTCTCGTCGAAGTCGTTGATGTCGAAGATCATCTGCCGCTCGGGGGTGCCGAACAGGCCGAAGTTGGACAGGTGCGCGTCACCGCACAGCTGAACCGTTACCCCCGATACCGGGGTTGCCGCCAAGTCGGATGCCATGATCAGCGCGCCGCCCCGGTAGAAGGTGAATGGCGAGATCAGCATGCGGCCGTACCGGATCGGAACCAGTTGTGGCACCCGTGATGCCGCCTGCTCTTCAAGCAGGGCAACCGGATCTGGGCGGTCCGCCGCGGCTGTCCATCTGCCGTGGGCCGATCGCGGTGCCTCTGCCCGGGCGGCCCGGCCACGGGCAACCCGCTGATCCACTGTCAAGTGCATCCGTCGCCAGGCCGACGCAAACGGCGGGGTCCGTGCCCCTGTCGAATCAGCCTGGATGGGTGCTGCAGAGATCGGATTCGCGGCCATGCTTACCTCCGGTCATGCCACCATCCCGCGAGGGATACCCCTGACCCAGGCAACCAGGCCACACGATCAGCGGCAAGACGGTGCGTGTCCTGGAAACCCCAGCATCGTCTCAGGGTGTCAGCAGAGCGCTTCCGATCTTCGGTCGCTGGCGCTCCCGGCGGCTCGGCTTGTTTCGCCGACCTCTCATTTGCGCGGGCTGTCGTATTCCCAGACGCGGGCCATCACCTCATCGTCGGCCTTGGGCCGGGCGCCGCAGTCGAACGGCGGCTGCGGGTCGTACTCGATCAGGAGCTGTGCCGCTTGCGCCGCGGTCCGGTCGGCGAGCAGTTCGGTGAGCCGCAGCGCCATGTCGATCCCGGCGGACACGCCCGCTGCGGTGATGATCCGGCGGTCGAGGTGCTCGACTACCCGCTGGGGTGTGGGCGTGGCCCTGCAGGCGGCCAGGTCGGAGTACCGGGCCCAGTGCGTGGTCGCGGTCAGGCCGTCGAGCAGGCCCGCCGCGCCGAGCACGAGCGAGCCGGTGCAGACCGAGGTGGTGAAGGTGGTGCTGGCGTGCGCGCCCCGTACCCAGTCCAGTACCCGGGCGTCGGACTGCAGCGGGCGGGTGTGCCCGCCGGGGAAGACGATCACGTCGGGGCTGGGCAGGTCCTCGAATGTGCCGTCGATGACCAGGCCGAGCATCCCGTTGTCGGCGCGTACCTCGCCCCTGGCGTGACCGACGAAGGTGATGTCGAAGGTCGGGATCTGCTGCAGGACTTCGTACGGGCCGATCGCGTCGAGCGCGGTGAACCGTGGGAACAGCGGGATGGCGATGCGCAGCCGGCCGGTCATGCGGATGCTCTTTCGTGATGGGCGGTCGTGCGGAACCGCCTCCGGTAGGCGTCAGGGCTGACCCCGAGGTGGCGGTGGAATACGCGCCGCAAGGACTCGGGGCTGCCTAGCCCGCAGCGTTCGGCCACCACGTCGAGCGTGTCGTCGCCCGCCTCAAGGTCGGCGCGTGCCGCCTCAAGCCGGACGCGCTCCACGAACCGTCCCGGGCTCTGGCCGACCTCGGTGGTGAACACGCGGGTGAAGTGGCGCACGCTCATCGACGCCGCGGCGGCGAGCGCGGGCAGCCGGTGGTCACCGCCGGGCGCGGACTCGACGCGGTCCTGGACGGCCCGGACGGCCGAGCGCTCGGCCCTGGGCACCCAGACCGGCGTGGCGAACTGGGTCTGGCCGCCTGGCCGGTGCAAGAACATCACCATCCACCGGGCCAGCGTCTGGGCGACGTCGGTGCCCAGGTCGTCGGCGACCAGGGCGAGCGCCAGGTCGATCCCGGCGGTGACCCCGGCGCTCGTCCAGACCTGGCCGTCGCGGATGTAGAGCGGGTCGGGATCCACCTCAAGTGCCGGGTATTCGGCCTGCAGTTCCTGCGCCGCGGCCCAGTGCGTGGTCACACGGCGCCCGTCGAGCAGCCCAGCGGCGGCGGCGATGAAGGCGCCCGTGCACACCGCCGCGACCCGACGGCACCGGCTGGCGGCGGCACGGACGAAGGCGATCAGCTCCGGGTCGGCGCTGGCCGCCCTGGAGCCGGTACCGCCCGGCAGCACCAGGGTGTCGATCCGCTCGCCGAGGCCGGGCAGCGGCACGGTGCCGAGCTCCAGGCCGCTCTCGGTGCGGATCAGACCGCCGCGCGCCGATGCCACCCGCACCTGGTACCCGCCGCGCCTGCCCAGCGACCCGGCAGCGTCCCCGGCGTAGGCGAACACCTCGTGCGGCCCCGCGACGTCGATCGACTGCACGCCGTCGAAGGCGACGAAAACCACAGGCAGCTCGCTCACGGATCTCACTCTCGCCGTGGCGCACCGATGGCGTCAACGACACGCTCCCCACATATTCGGCCATAGCGTCGGCCGCCTACCGCCGGGGTGCACGTCAAGCCGGCGAGCTCGTTGAGCACGGCGCCGAGGTCCAGGACGTCCACGACCGGATCCTGGCGCTGATGGCCGCCTAAAGTAGTTAGCAGTGACCATGGGAATCGACCAGGCTAAGCAGGCGATCCGCGCCCGGGTTTGGGACCTGCTTGTGGCCGAGCGGGGTGTTGCGGGGGTCTTCGGCCGATGGGGGCGCCTGGTGGCTGGGTAGCTGGCGTGGATTATTGCGTGGGTGGTTGCGGGTGGTAGTCGGCCTCTCGGACCGGCAGGGTGGAGACGGCGGTGGTGACCCGGCCGTGTGGCCTGCGATCCTGGACCCGCAGAACTCTGCTACCCCGTGGGGGCGAAGCGGAGCACAGAACCCGGGAGGAGACAGATGATCGAGGGTTCCGGCACCAACGGCCGGGAGCTGGCCTAAGGTCCCGTGTGTTTCTCGCCTCAGGCTGACGTCGTCGGCGGCGTGGTGATCTGCGCGATCGGCGTCGATGCTGTCCGTCATGTCCGCCAGCGCCGCGAGTTCCTGGCGTTGGCGTGGATCCCGTTGCTGCTCGGCGCTCATCAGTTCATCGAGGCGCTCGTCTGGTTGTGGCTTCAGGGCCATGTGCCGCGCGGGATCGGCCATGTCGCGCTCTGGGCTTACCTGCTGATCGCTTTTGTCGTGCTGCCCGTGTTTGTCCCCCTGGCCGTCATCGCGCTCGAACCGACGAGGCGAAGCAAGTGGATGATGGCGCCCTTCGCGTCGGTCGGGGCCGTGATCGCCGTGTCGCTGTTGGTGGCGATGATCCGTGGACCGGTCAGTGTGCGGCTTGCCCCTTACCACCTCTCCTACGGCATCCGGGTGCCTGACGGCCTCCTGATCGTCACTCTCTACGTGGTTGCCGTGTGCGGGCCGCTCCTGCTGTCGGGCTACCGGAGCGTGGCTGTCTTCGGCATGGTCAACCTCGTTGCCGTCATCATCATCGCCCGGCTCACCGTTTCCGGGTTCGCCTCGGTCTGGTGCGGGTGGGCGGCGTTGTCCAGTGGTGCCATCGCGCTGCACTGCCGCTTCGCCAAGCCGCATCCTCAACGTGCCCGGTCTGGGGCTGACGAGCTAACTCCCACCGTCTGAGGCACAGCGTGTGGTCCCCAAATGGTCCCGAGCGAACCTGGTGGTTGGATGAGTCGACCGGACAGCTTCTTGAATATCCAAAGAACTATCTTCGGTTCATGGATCCAATCCAAATGGCTGCCGACGTCAGCTTCAAGTCAGCCAGCGCTTGCTACTGAACGCTGGTTTACCGGCCGTAAGGTACGGTCTTGGTATTTCGATGGACAGGAGTTTCCGCGGGCTGACATCGTGTGCAAATGGTTCACAACGTTGCTCTGGTTCTCGGTGGTGGTGGGGCTGCCGGAAATGCGTGGGAGATCGGCATCATCGCAGGCCTGGCCGAAGCTGGTCTCGATATGACAGAGGCCGCCGATTTGGTGGTCGGCACCTCCGCCGGTGCCACCGCGGCAGCGCAGGTGCGCAGCGGCATACCGGCGGCCGAACTGTTGGCCTCGGTGCTGTCCCCGCCGGTTCAACCGGTCGGACAGAACCGGGAGCAGTCGCCGTCCTTGCCGCTGGCCACGGTGTTCGAGCGGATGAGAGCCATCGGCGCCGCCGCTACCTCGGCAGATGATCTACGACGTGCGATGGGCGCGTTCGGGCTGGAGAGCGACTCCATACTCGGACCCGGGGCGGGACAGCGGCGCGCAATGGTCGCCGCCCGGTTGCCTCGCCCTGAATGGCCGGACAGGCCGATGATCGTGGTGGCCGTCAACGCTCATACGGGCGAGTTGGCTGCGTTCGACCGCGATTCCGGCGTCGACCTGGTGGACGCGGTCACCGCGAGCACCGCGCTGCCCGGTCTAGTCCCCACGCAGAGCATTAATGGCACTCGCTACATCGACGGTGGCGTGCGCTCCCCCGACAACGCCGACCTTGCCTCGGGCTATGCGCACGTCGTGGTGCTCTCGCCGTTGGGCGGACGGAGCGGGACACCACCGGAAGGCCAGTTCGAGGGCCTGCGCAGAGACCCGGAATGGGGGGTGGACCTGGCAAGCCAGGTTGAGGCCCTGCGCAAGCAGGGCAGCCACGTCGAGGTGATCACACCGGATGCCGATTCCCGGGCCGCAATGGGCACGAACCAGATGGATCCGGCGACCCGCATCCCCGCCGCCCGTGCCGGTTTCGCCCAAGGCAAGCAGGAAGCGACCCGCGTGACGTTCCTCTGACGATTGCACGCCGACGCCCAGCGCTACACCGTCATCTCTGAAGAGCCGGTTTACCAGTAGCGTCTGGGCGAGACATCGCCGTACGGCCTCGACGGCTCAGGCTCGGTGCTCAGGCCCGGGCGACCTGAGGTGGCGCTGCCGTAGCTGAGGCCGGCGTGGTGAATGGCCGTACGGTGGGGTGGTGGAGGTGCGGCTGTTCGGCGAGCTTGAGGCGGTGCAGGACGGCATTGCGGTGCCGGTCCGCGGTGCCAAGCAGCGGGCCCTGCTGGCTTTGCTGGCGCTGCACTGCGGCGAGCCGGTCAGTGCCGACCGCCTGATCGACGTGCTGTGGGGCGACGGGCAGGCGGCGAACCCGGCCAATGCGCTGCAGGCCCAGATCGGCCAACTGCGCCGTGTTCTCGGGCCAGCGGCGATCGTCACCACTGAAGCTGGTTATGCCCTCGCCGTCGGTTCCGGGGACGTCGATGTCATCCTCTTTGAGCAGCTGGTGGCGAAGGGACGCCGCCTGAGCGAGGAGGGCGAGGCGGCGTAGGCGTCAGCCGTGCTGGGTGAGGCGCTTGGCCTGCGGCGCGGCGAGCCGCTGGCCGAGTTCGCTCGCCTCGCACGCCGCGGTCTACAACTGGACGTTCCTGCTCGGGCAGAGCTTCATGCCGGGCATCAACGCACTGCTGCTGGGCTCCTTGCTGTACCGGTCCCGGCTCGTGCCCCGCATCATCCCCGTCATCGGGCTCATCGGCGCCCCTCTGCTCATCACCGCCGTCTTCGCCATGCTGCTCGGCGCCAGCATGCCGCCCCCCTCCTGGACCGCGCTCGCCGCAGTCCCGGTGGCCGCCTGGGAGCTGTCGCTGGGCGTGTGGCTGGTCGTCAAGGGCTTCAGGCCCTCCCCGATCACCGCCGCAATGGACGCCGCCAGCACGCCGCGCGCCTACCAGGACGTCGCGGCCTGACCCCCGGCACGACGATACGGCCGGGCCTTCCCCAGGGCCCGGCCGTATCCGCGCAGGCAGCCCGTTGCGGGTACCGATGGCCGTGCTTCACCGATGCCGAGCCTCACCGGACCCGGCGCACGGGCACGATCGCGACGGCGCCGATGATCGCGCACAGCCCGGCGACCATGTACAGCACGCCGTAGCTGCCGCCGCCGACGGCCAGGATGGCCGGCGCGATCGCCGGCGCGATGGAAAAGGGAAGTGCGCCGGCGATGTTGAATACACCCAGATCCTTGGCGGCGCTACGCATGCCAGGCAGCACGTCCACCACCAGTGCGAGGTCGACCGCCAGGTACACGCCGAAGCCGAGCCCGCTGATGGCCATGCCGACGAGGAAGCCGTTGAAGTCGGTGGCGACGGCGATCATGAACAACGCCAGGCCATACACGATCGACGCGGTGAAGACGAAGATCTTCCGCCGGCCTGTCCGGTCAGAGACCTTCCCGCCGATGAGCGAAGCGGCGACGATGACGGCGGACTGGGCAAGTGTGCCCAGAAATATCTGCTGCGGCACCTCGGCCCTAGCGGTGCCGATCTTGTCCAGCAGGTAGTAGGCCTGGTAGGTGACCAGGAACGCGTAGGCCAGAACAAACATGAAGCGGCTGGCGAAAGCCCAGGCGAAGTCCGGGTTCTTCCGCGGGTTGACGTAAAAGGTGCTGGCAAATTCCCGCAGCGACCAGGCCGGCTTCTCGGCCTTGGCCAGCCGGCGATCCTTCAGGCTGACCGCGAACAGGAGGATAAAGAATCCGCCGATCGCGCACGGGCCCAGGAACATGGCGACCATGTTGCCGGTGAACAGCTTGACCACGAAGGTGCCGCACACCGCCCCGACGGGCATGCAGACCCCCAGGACACCGGAGACTAGGCCGCGCTGAACCGACGGCACCTGATCCGGCAGCACCGCCACCATGGCCGCGAGCAGCGCATTGAAGAACAGCTGGGCGACACACCACCCGGCCAGGACGACCGGGATGCTGGGCGCCAACGCCACAATCAAGATGCCGAGCGAGCCGCCCACCAGCCCGGTGATCATCCATGGCCGCCGCATGCCAAGCGGTGATGCGGTGCGGTCGCTCAGCTTGCCGAAGAACGGATTAGCGACCATTGCCAGCAGGGCGCCGGTACTGGCGACAAGTGCCAGGCTGCCCGGTGCCCGCACGATCCCGACAAGCAAATCCACCTTCAATGCCAGGGTCACCAGCAAAGGCGCGAGAAACAGCAGCGAGGTGCCCATATACGCCAGCGTGTACAGCGAGATGAAACCCCATCCGACCCGGTGCGCCGCATTCGGCGGCTCAGGCTCCAGCGCAGCCTCGGCTGCGTTCGGTTCCTTCACTTCGCGGCGCGCGTTATCCGGCAGGGCCGCGGCACCGCTAACCCCTTGTGTCTCCTGGCCGGAACAGATCAGGCGAGCGCTTGTGTCCCAGAGCCGCGCCGCGGCGGTGGTGTCGTAAGAGGCCTTGTTCGAGGTCTTGGGCCTGCGGTGGGCGAAATACTGTCCGGTGACACCTTCGACCTCGGATGCGGATGCCAGGTAGATGGAGGTAGCTGCGCCCTTCGCGGGTGTCTTGAGGAACGGCCGCGACACCGTGATCATGACCCTCGCCAGCAGCGACGGGTCCTCGGCGGCGAAGGCGGTGCGTACCACGCCGGGGTGCAGCACGGTGGCGGTGACGCCGGTGCCGTCCAGGCGGCGGGCGAGTTCGTAGGTGAACATGACGTTGGCGAGTTTGGACTGGCCGTATGCCTGCTGTCCGGAGTAGTGGCGCTCGCCCTGCAGGTCGGTGAAGTCAAGCTTGCCGGTTGCCTGGGAGTTGGAGGAGACGGTCACGATCCTCGCGGGGGCGCTGGCCTTGAGCAGGTCGAGGAGCAGGCTGGTGAGCAGGAACCCGGCGAGGTGGTTCACGGCGAAAGTGCGCTCAAGCCCGTCTGCGGTGACGTGCCTGGTAGCCCAGAACCCCCCGACGTTGTTGACCAGCACGTCCAGTCGTGGGTAGGCATCGAGGACCGCGGCGGCGAGCCGGCGTACCTCGGCCTGGCAGGACATATCGGCGGCGAAGGCATCCACGCAGGGGTTGCCGGACTCGCGCGCGATCGCCGCGGCGGCTGCCTGGGTACGCGCGGCGTCCCGGCCGGTGATCCCGACGCGAGAGCCAAGCGTGGCCAGGCCTACCGCGGTGGCTCTGCCGATTCCGCCGGTACCGCCGGTGACCAGGGTGGCCGTGCCCGCCATCGGGCCGGGTGAGTCTTCAGTCATCGCGGTTCCCCCTCGTCCCGGTTGTGTGGTGGCCACGCAAGTCTCCGTACCGGCACGCCCAGGTTTGCCCTCTTGGCTTCATCGGGACGTCGCTCACGCCGTTCCCGGCCGCAGGAATCCGAGCCACACTTCCACGATCCACCGTACGGCCAGTCGCCCGGCAGCAGGCCGGCCATCAGCCTGGCCACCGGGACCACCCGCTACCACGGCGGCGCGCCGGTGTCGGCCAGTGCACTGTGGCAGATCGGCAGCAACACCAAGGCCTTCACCGCCGTGCTCCTGCTCAAGCTGGAAGCCGAGGGCAAGCTGTCGATCAGCGACCCGATCGGAAAATGGCTGCCCCAGTACCCGGCCTGGCGCCTCATCACCATCCGCCAGCTGCTCGACATGACCAGCCGCATCCCCGACTACACCAGCCAGCCCGCCTTCGTCACGGCGCTCGCGAAGAATCCCGCCAGGCACTTCACCGCGGCCCAGCTCGTCTCCGACGCCGTCGGCGTTCCGCTCACCCCGAAGGGCTACACCTACTCCAATACCGGCTACATCCTGGCCCTGATGATCATCCAGCAGGTTACCCACGACACCTACGCCGGCCAGCTCACCAAACAGATCATCACCCCACTGCACCTGCACAGCCTGTGTTACGCGCCCGCCACCTGCCCCGCGGCCGACGCCGCCCTGATGCCGGCCGGGTACTTCTTCGAAACCGCAGTGCCGTCGCTGCTGGGCAAAGCCATGCCTCCGCTCGCCGAAACCTGGGCCCAGGCCGCCGGTGCGATCGTGAGCTCACTGTCCGACATGACCACCTGGGACCGGGCCCTCTACCAGGGCCAAGAGCTGCGCTCCGTGCGCGGACTACAGTCCGCCATGTGCCGCGGCCACGGCGGCGGTGATCGCCCGGGGGTCTGGCCTGACAGTTGCGCCTTCGACCATAACCGTGGGTGTCGCGTCCACCCCGAGTGCGGTGGCACGTGCGGTCACGTACGGCGGCCAGTCCAGGTAGGGCGCATCGGACAGGCAGGCAGCGAACGCCGCGCCGCGCAGCCCCACGGCACGGCCGATGCCGGCCAGTTCAGCGTCGCTCAGCCCTGGGCCGCCCTCGGGTGGCTGGTTGACAAACAGCGCGTGCGCGTACTGGACAAACCGTCCATGGTCCGCCGCGCAGCCTGATGCCGCGGCGGCCCGCGTGGAGTAGTTCGTCGTCGACGCCTCGTCGAGGAAATTCATTGGGTGATAGGCGAGACTGACCAGCCCATCGGCCACCAGGCTGGCCAGCGTCGGCCCCGAGGAGAGCTCAAAGCTTCGGCAGAACGGACACAGGAAGTCGATGAAGGCGTCCACGCGGACCGGGCCGTTCCCGGCGAGGACCCCGTCGCCTTCTGGTGTCGCGCCGGCTGGAATGTGGCCGGGGGCGGCCGGGTCGGTCATGGATCCTCCAGGGAGACCTCGAGAATAGCGGCAGCCACGCTATCGAGATCACATGCTTTCACCGGCCGGGAAGGATGTCGCCGGTTGCGGGGTATCTGTCGGCTAGCTGCTGCGGCGTGGCCACCGTGACCTCTGGAGTCCGCCCCGGCAGAGGAGGAGGCAGGGTGGGTGATGCGGTTCGGCGTGTCCACCGTGCGGCCCAGCGAGGATGCCGCGCCGCTGGGCCATCGACCCGGGTGTGCTGCACACCACCGCCAGCGAAGAGCTTGCCGGCTTCACCGGCGAGTTGTACGAGGTCCTTCGCGCGCTCCAAGCGAGGCTTGAGGGGGCGACGTCGGTGGTCCCTTCGGCCGCGCAGGCCCGCGCTCGCGCGCTACATCTGAGCCTGGAGCCCCTGTCGCTGCAGCAACTGCTGGTCCACGCCGCCAGTCTTTCCGCCGAGGAGAATGTGAGCGCATGACAACCCTGGTGAACATCGTCCGGACTCTAAGCTCTGGTTATGGCGTTCGTCATATCCGTGGTGCTTCTCAAAGGTGGCGTGTCTAAGACAACGACGGCGCTCGCGCTGGGTGAGGCGGCTGCGCTGTCCATGCCGGTCGTCATCGTGGACATGGACCCGATGAGGTCGCTGGCCCGGTGGTCCGAACTGGCTGCTGATGCTGGGCGGCCGCTTCGCTCCGAGGTCGTCAGCGATCCCGAGCCCGGCATGCCCGGGCGCCTTCATGCCATCGCTGGGCACGCTCATCTGGTTGTTATTGACACGCCAGGACCTGGCGCGCTCGACCGTTCCCGGGAGGCTGTTGGGCTCGCTGAGCGGGTGGTGATGCCGGTCCCGCCGAATCTGGCTGACCTGGACCGGGTACACCCCACCGTGAAGATGGCAGACGACTACGAGGTCCCAGCCCGGGCGGTGCTGACCCAGGTCCGCGGCGGCATCGAGGACAGCGCTGCGGCCGCCGTCACGCTCAAGTCGTGGGGCGTCCCGGTTTACGACACGCAACTGCCGCTCACCGTCACCGTGCAGCGTGCCTACGGCAAGGCACTCACGTCTGGGCCGCTGTTGCGGTTCGGCATGGACCTGATGGCCGAGATACTCAACGAGACGTGATGCCAGCCCCGTTTGCCCAGGTGGTAGCCGACCAGGCGCGGTCGCGCTTGTGGGACGTTGTGCCCGGGTCCTGATCCGGGACCGCCTGACCCTGCCCGGCCTGGATCTTCGGGCCGCAATAGTGAGTACCTGCGGGCGGTCGCCGAGGCATGCCTCGACGGGCTGCGGGAACGCCCCAGGCACGCTGCCCCCGCCATGAACGCCGGCTGGACGCCGAGACCGCTGAGCGGTATGGCCCGGCCGCAGCCGCTGTAAACTATAGTTTGCGCTTCGCGTACTATAGTTATATATCCTACTGAAGCAGTACGGAGGGAATGCACATGACAAGCATGACCAGGCAGTACGGTGCCGCGGCAAGCCACGCGCGCAATGTTGTGGACAAGACCGCTGACGTGTGGACGCAGAGCGCGCAGACGGTGACGGGTCGGCTTTTCGGGCTGCCGCGAGTCGACCTGGTCCCGGCAGTCGAACGTTACTTCAACCTCGTGCAGCGGACGGTCGATATCAACCGCCAGCTCGCCGTCAGATGGGCCGAGGCGGCGGGCACGCTGTCCGGCGTGGTCCGCGAGAAGGCCGGGTCGGCCGGTGACATCGTGCGGGACAAGGCCGAGGCGGCGGGTGCCGTCGCACGCGAGCAGGCCGAGCAGGCAGCCCGTGAGCAGGCTGCAAAGGCCGAGCGGGCCGAGAAGGAGCTGGCGCGCCAAGCCCGCCAGGCCGAGCACGAGGACGCCAGGCAGGCTCACAAGAGGGCCCGCGCGCGCTACGAAGGCCTGACCAAGGCCGAGCTGAGCGACTTGCTGGCCCAACGGAAGCTGCCGAAGACGGGCAACATCAACAGTCTCATCGAGCGCCTCATCGCGGCAGACAGCAAGTAATGCCCTTGCCACCCATGCCGAGCGAATGCCGGTACCGGCACGAACTGCTTCTTCCGGGCTCGGCTCCGCCGGGTTGGGGGCGCAACTCGGGGTCGTGGCGGGCGTGGGTGGCAACGTGCACCAGTCCAGTGCTGTTCCAGCGGGCTGTCCGCCAGTGCTTGGTCCAGCGAATCTACTAAGCCCCGCCAGCAAGCCACCGAGCGGTTTGGGTTGGTTTCCAGGCGGGAAGAAGAGACGCGGAACCTGTGGGTTTTTCTATCTGCCCGGCTGCGGGCCTGGCTGCTGCTGGCTATCGCATTGCCGCTGGCCCGGTTGGTTGTTCATGGCGTCGTCATCGCCGCTGAACGGCGTGATCTATCCGTTCGTGCGGCGAAGTTGCTCCACCGTGCCGATTCGGCCGTGACGGTGGTGCCGGGACGCGCCTGGCGCGGGGCCAGATGCTGAGACCGGAGAGGAACCGCCAGATGCCCGAATCGTCCCCCTCAGCGCGTTGGCAGCCCGGGCCGTCATCGTTGCGTTGCCTTGTCACCGGGGCATCTGGGTACATCGGCGGGCGGCTAGTCCCTGAATTGCTTGCCGCGGGGTACGCCGTCCGGTGCATGGCTCGTGACCCGGGGAAGCTCAGCGACCGGCCCTGGTCCGGCGGTGTCGAGGTCGCGGTGGCCGACGCACTGGAGGGGACCAGGGTGCGGCGCGCTCTGGAGGGTGTCGATGTCGCTTATTACCTGATCCACTCGCTGGGCACGGGTGCGTCGTTTGAGCAGCGGGACCGCGACGCGGCGGGCATCTTCGCCGATGCCGCCAGGTCCGCCGGGGTCAAGCGCATCGTGTATCTGGGGGGCATCATTTCCGGTGATGGCAGCGGCCTGTCACCGCACCTGCGCTCGCGTGCGGAGGTGGGGGACATCCTGGTGGCCAGCGGGGTGCCGACGGCCGCGCTGCAGGCTGCCGTGATCATCGGCAGCGGGTCGGCGTCATTTGAGATGCTGCGGTATCTCACCGAGCGACTGCCAGTGATGGTCACCCCGAAATGGGTGGAAACCCGCATTCAGCCCATCGCCATCCATGATGTGCTGCGATATCTCGCCGGCAGCGCGGCACTGCCTCCCGGCGTTAACCGCCGCTTCGACATCGGCGGCCCGGACGTCCTCAGCTACGCGGAGATGATGCGCCGGTACTCCGAGATGGCCGGGCTGCGGCCGCGGGTTCTGGTTCCCGTGCCGCTGCTCACACCACGGCTGTCGTCGCTGTGGGTCGGGCTGGTGACGCCGGTGCCAGCCGGGCTGGCCAGGCCGCTGGTCGAATCGCTCAGGAACGAGGTCGTGTGCTCCGAGCACGACATCGCCGCGTACATCCCGGACCCGCCCGAGGGCCTTGTGCCTCTCGACCGTGCCATCGCGCTGGCCCTGCAGCACACCCGCGAGGGCGCGGTCTCCACCCGCTGGTCATCGGCCGCGACGCCCGGCGCTCCCAGCGACCCGCTTCCCAGCGACCCGTCGTGGGCCGGCGGCTCGCTCTATGTGGACGCGCGCATCAGTGCCGTCCGCGCTTCGACAGCGGCACTGTGGGAGGTCATCGAGGGCATCGGAGGTGAGACCGGGTGGTATTCCTTCCCGGCCGCATGGGCCGTACGCGGGCTGCTCGACCGGCTCGCCGGCGGCGTCGGGCTGCGCCGCGGACGACGTGATCCGCGGCACCTGCTCGTCGGCGACGCGCTGGATTTCTGGCGGGTAGAGGCCATCACGCCGGGATCGCTGCTGCGGCTGCGCGCGGAAATGAAGCTACCCGGCCTGGCCTGGCTCGAGCTGGCGGCCGGCCGCGACCATGACGGCATGACCACCTACAGTCAGCGCGCTATCTTCCAGCCGCGAGGGCTCGCCGGACACGCGTACTGGCGATCCATATCACCGTTCCATGGCGTGGTATTCGGCGGGATGCTCCGCAATATCACCGCAGCCGCCGAGCGGGCCGGTCGCTCAGTAGACAAGCCCGCGCCAGCCGGGCACTGAGCAGCGCGGCAAGATCCATGCCCCTCGGGCAGGCCCGGCCTTGACCGGGCATCAAGTGACCCCGTTTTGGCTCCCGAAGATCGGAAAGGGGCCCGAGTGAGAACCCGGAATCCCTTCTGACCTGGACCTTCTGGTCGGGACGGCCGGATTTGAACCAGCGACCCGTTGCCCCAGGAATGCACCCATGGCCGGGGAGGCTACCTGCAGAGCCGAAGTCAACGGATTGATGCTGCGTAGCGTCAGGCTTGCAGGACCCACTCGTCGTCTCGGATGATTTCCACGGTGCCCTTCGGGCCGGTGCCGGTGACGGTCATGCCCTGGCCGCCGATCACGACGTCGGTGTGGACGGCCGAGCGGTTGAGCCCGATCTTGTACCGCTCCTCGTCGCTTTTCTCCAGGCCGCCCGCCACCGAGAACGGGAAACTTTGCCCCCATGCGACGTGGCAGCCTGCGTTCTCGTCGAAGAGCGTGTTGTGGAACAGGATGCCGGCCTTCGCGATCCGCGAGTCCCGGTCGACGAGGGAGACCTCGCCGAGGCTCCGGGCGCCCTCGTCGGTGTCGAGCTGAGCCTGTACCGTCTCGGCTCCCGATGCAGCGGTGACGGCGGTGATGCGCCCGCCGGAGAACGTGACCGTCAGCCCCTCGACCACCTGGCCGCTGACGATCACCGGCTTCGTCAGGCTGATTGTGCCCTCGGCGCGGCGCCGGTCGGGGCTGGTGAAGACCTCCTCGGTCGGGATGTTCGGCATGTACGCCAGCCCGCCGGGGTCAGTTCCGCCGCCGCCGGTCCATTGGGTGCCCGGCAGGAGCCCGACCGTGAGATCGGTCCCGGCGGCGCGGTAGCGTACCTCGGTCAGGTCCAGTGCGCTCAGCGCGCGGCCCCGCGCGGCAAGCTCCCCGTTCCGTTCCTGCCAGCTGGCGACCGGGTCGGCCTCGTCCAGGCGCATCGCCGTCGCGACCGCCTCCCAGAGGCGTTCGACATCGGGTTCGCCGAAGACCTCCGTGGCCCAGCCCGGATTCGGTGCCGCGACCACGGTCCAGCGCAGCTGCTGTACCAAGATCGCGTCCTGGTAGGCCTTCGCCTCCTCCACCGAGAACGCGGCGGCCTTCGCCGGATCGACATCGTCGAGCAGATGCGGGTCAGGATCGCCGACGAGTGAGATCACCACGCCCCGCTCGGCCGCCCATTCCCTGGCCCGCTCAATCGCCCACGGCCGGGCCCTGGTCAGCGTCTCGATGCTCGCGTGGGTGAGCCGCGAGCGCCGGATCGGGCCGTCCGACCACTCAACCTCCACCCATGCGGCACCGGCGGCGTAGGCGCGCTCCACCACCGCCCGGGCGATCTCCAGGTGGGCGGTGTCGGCGGTGAGCAAAACGCCCGAGCCGGGCTGGACGTTGGCACCGACACGGACGGCCAGGTCGGCGAAGCGTTCGAGGCGATCGTTGACAGCCATGCTGGCAGAGTAGGACACAGCCACCAAGAAAGAGAGTTTCCGGCCGTCGCAGGTAAGTTGCAGAGTCTTGCAGCCCTCAGGCACTCCCTCTGGCCGGCGTCACAGGCCGAGACGAGTGTGCCGTTTGAGTCTGCCTGCGGCCACCCTCACGGGGCCGTTTGCCTCAAGTCGTCGAGGCGACTGAGGGCGCATTCAAGCGCGTCGGTGAGCCGCTTGCGGTGACCGGTGGCCAGCAGGTCTAGCACCAGGCCGGTGAACGTTGCCTTTACTAGCGATGCCTCGCGTTCGGCGTCCTCGGGCTTGATGCCGTCAGCGATCAGGCCGTCGGCGATGTCCTCACGCCAGAACGAGATCTGCTCCGCACGCACATCACCGGGCAGACCGCTGACCGTGGCGTCCAGCGTGGCGGCTTCGAGACCCAGTCGCACCAGCGCCAGGTGCTCCGGGCTGCGGTTGATCCACCGCCACCAGCGCCGCTGCAGCTCCGCCGTGGAGAGGTGAGGTACTTGCCGTCGCCACCGCCCTTCGACTTCTCGCTGAATCTCAGCGGCTCGCCGCAATGCGGCGACCACCAGTTCGTCCTTGCTGCCGAAGTGATGCACCAGCGCGTTGACCGACACACCCAGTTCGCGGGCAACTGGCCGCAGTGACACTCCGGCGACGCCGTGCCGGCCGAGGTAGCCGACCACCTTGTCCAGCAGCTCGGTCCGTCGTTCGGGGTCAGGATGGCGTCCCATCAGACGCGCATGCGATGGCCCGCCGGGTCGAGCACAGGCTCGGGTAGCAGTCTCGCCGGACGGCGCTGGCCGATGATCTCCACCTCGAACATCGCGCCGGGCACGGCGAGCTCGCTCGGCAGGTAGCCGAACGCTAGCGAGCGGCGGCTGTAATGCGCATACGCGCCGGATGTCACCCAGCCCACCACCGCCCCGCCGTGCCAGATCGGCTCGTCGCCGACGACGTCGGCCGGTTCCGCCGGATCGGGGGTGATGTCGAAGTAGCCGAGCGTTCGAGCCGGGCCGCGCGCCAGCTCCGCCTCCACCGCAGAGCGGCCGATGAAGTCATGATCGAGCTTGAGCGATCGGTGCATTCGCGCTTCCACCGGCGTGTAGATCGGGCGGTACTCGCGCGCCCACGTACCGAACATCTTCTCCATGCGCAGCGACATCAACGCCCGGAACCCGAACAGGCCGATGCCGTATGGCTTCCCAGCCTGCCAGAGCAGATCGAACAGTGCTCGCTGGTACTCCGGTGCGACCCAGATCTCGTAGCCAAGATCCCCGGTGTAGGTCATCCGGCCGACGTAGGCGGGGATCATCCCAACGTCGATCCGGCGGAACGTCATGAACGGGTAATTCTCGGTGGCCAGAGAAGCGTCGGTGACCGATTGCAGCACGTCGCGGGCGCCCGGCCCGGCCAGCGAGAGGCCCACCACGGACAAGCCCAGCACGTCGAACCGCACACCATCAGCGAGGTGGCCAAAGAACCAGCGCGAGTGATGCGCTTCGGCGACTTGCGAGCCGAAGAGGAAAAAATCGTCTGTACCGACCCGCGCCACGGAAAACTCCCCGACGATGTGACCGTTGGCATCCAGGGCGGCAGTGAGGTTGATCCGGCCGGCTCGCGGCAGCCGGTTGGTGAACAGCCGCTGCAGCCAGTCGGCGCTGCCGGCGCCGGTCACGCGGTACTTGGCGAAGTTGGAGCACTCGGTGAGCCCGACGCGTTCGCGCACCGTGGTGCATTCTTCAGCGACGGCCGGGTAGGCGTTGGAGCGGCGGAACGTCACGTCCTCGCGCGGCTCCTTCCCCGGCCGCTGGAACCACAGGGGATGCTCGAGCCCGAAGCTCGCGCCCCATACCGCGTTGTGGGCGGTGAGCCGGTCATAGAGGGGCGTGGTATGCAGTGCCCGGCCGGCCGGGAGCTCCTCGTTGGGGAAAGTGATACGGAACCGGCGGCTGTAGCTCTCCCGCACCTTGGCGTTGGTGTAGGCGAGGCTCGCCCAGTTGCCGAAGCGGGCTACGTCCATCGCCCAGATGTCTTCACCCGGATCGCCGTCGACCATCCAGCGTGCGAGCGCGAGGCCAACACCGCCACCCTGCGACAGCCCGGCCATCACCGCGCAGGCCACCCAGCAGTTGCGTATGCCGGGCACCGGGCCGACCAGCGGATTGCCGTCCGGCGCGAAGGTGAACGGCCCATTGATCACCCTCTTGATCCCCACGTCAGCCAGCGCCGGATAGTGCTTGAACGCGATCTCCAGCGACGGGGCGAGCCGGCCGAGATCGGGGGCCAGCAACTGCTGGTCGAAGGTCCACGGCGTCTCACGGGGCGACCAGGGCACGCACGCCTGCTCGTACGTGCCGAACAGCATCCCGCCGCCCTCCTGGCGGATGTAGAGCTCGCCGTCGAAGTCCAGGCCCATCGGCAGCTCGTGTCCGGTGGCCGCGTTGTACTCGGCCACCTCATCCATGTCTTCGGTGATCAAGTACATGTGCTCCATCGCGAGCACGGGCAGTTCCAGGCCGACCATCCGGCCCACCTCACGTGCCCACAGCCCGCCGGCGTTGACGATGTGCTCGGCATGGATCTCGCCGGAGTCGGTGATGACGTCCCACGTGCCGTCGGGGCGCTGGCGAAGGTCGCTCACCCAGGTGTGCTGGCAGATCTCGGCGCCTGCCTGCCGCGCGCAGCCGGCATAGGCCCGGGTGACTCCGGTCGGGTCGACGTGACCCTCGGCCCGGTCGAAGAGCGCACCGATGAAGTACTGCTCTTCCAGAAGCGGGAACATCCGCTTTGCCTCGGCCGCCGAGATGATCTCCATATCCATGCCGAGGTAGCGGCCGCGGGCCTGGGCCATCCGCAACCAGTCCATCCGCTCCCGGTCGCCGGCCAGCATCAGTCCGCCAGGCATGTGGATGGAGCAGTTCTGGCCGGAGCGCTGTTCGATCTCGCGATACAGCCCGACGGTGTACTGCTGCAGCTTCGCGACATTAGGGTCACCGTTGAGCGTGTGCATGCCGCCCGCAGCGTGCCAGGTCGAGCCGGCGGTGAGCTCCTTGCGCTCAACGAGCACGACATCCGTCCAGCCCAGCTCGGTGAGGTGGTACAGGACCGAGGCGCCAACCACACCACCGCCGATGACGACCACGTGCGCGGAAGATTTCATCGAGGCATCCCTGCGTCAAAATTTTCCCGGTACAGTCGTTCCGACTATAAGACCCTGGGGGTGTCGTGCATGGGTAAGCTTCTAGATCGGCTCGCCGCCGGGCCGGTGATCTGCGCCGAGGGGTATTTGTTTGAGTTCGAGCGCCGCGGCTACCTGCAGGCTGGGGCGTTCGTACCAGAGGTGGTGCTCGAGGAGCCCGAGTTGGTAGCCGGACTGCACCGGGAATACGTGCATGCCGGATCGGACGTGGTTGAGGCGTTCACCTATTACGCCCACCGCGAGAAGCTGACGGTGATCGGCCGTGAGGGCGACCTCGAGACGCTGAACCGGCAGGCGCTGCGTATCGCCAAGGAGGTCGGCGCCGAGCACGGCTCCCTGGTGGCCGGCAATATCTGCAACACCAACGTCTACGACCCGGGCGATCCCGCGACGCATGCGGTCGTCCGTGACATGTTCGCCGAGCAGGTCGGGTGGGCCGCCGAGGCTGGCGTCGACTTCGTGATCGCCGAGACCATCGACTATCCCGGCGAGGCATTGCTCGCGCTGGAAGCAATCAAGGCGCACGACCTCGCCGCGGTGGTCACACTCAGTATTCATCGCCAGCCCATCGTCCGCGGGGGCGGCCCGATCGGCGAGGCGTGCCGTCGCCTGCAAGACGCCGGGGCCGATGTAGTCGGGCTGAACTGCCAGCGCGGGCCCGCCACCATGCTGCCGCTACTCGGTGAAATCCGCGCCGCGTGCGACGGCTACATCGCCGCCTTGCCGGTGCCGTACCGCACGACAGAGGCTGAGCCAACGTTCCAATCGCTCACTGACCCAGATTGCGACCTGATCCCGCATGGGCAGCCGTTCCCGACCGCGCTAGACCCGTTTCTAGCCAACCGCTACGAGATGGGCGCGTTCACGACGGCGGCGGCTGCGTTCGGAGTCAACTACTTCGGCATCTGCTGCGGCTGCGCACCCCACCACGTCCGCGCGATGGCCGAGGCACTCGGCCGCACGCCGCCGGCGAGCCGGTTCAGCGCGGATATGAGTCGGCACGCCTACTACGGCACCAGCGAACGGGTCAGCCAGCATTACCGGGAGTTCGCCAAAGAACTATAGGAACCCGGCGAACAACGCGACGCTCCGATATTCAGCGGCCTCTCCGGGGCGCAGAGCGCGGCATGTTCCAGTCTCGCGCGATCTTGACGGCATTGTCTTTGTTGAGCACCGGTATAGGATCGCCTGCCCGGCGAGCCGCCGCGGCCACCAGCGCCAGCCCGGGGCCCGCGCCAGATCCAGCTCTTTCGGCGGAAGCCAGAAGAGCACCGTGTCGCGCATGATGGAGGCACGATGATTCCCGCCGCCCTGGAGAACGCGATCTACGGCCTGGTGTCCACGCCAGCGCTGTACCTGGCCGACAAGCATGGCATCTTCCGGCACCTGATCGACAACGGGCCGGCAGACTCGGCGGCCCTTGCCGGCCGGCTGGGCGTCGACCAGGACACCACGCAACGGCTGCTGCTCGTGCTGGTCGCGTTCGGCGTCCTGGCGATCGGCATGGACGGAACGTTCTCGGTACCGGCCGATGTCGGCTCCTACCTCGACCGGCGCGACGAGCGCTACGTCGGCGGCTTCGTTGAGCACCTCATCGTCCACACGCCCACCCGGCTGCCTCGGCTGGACACGTTCATGACGCAGGGGAGGGCTGCCACCGATGCCGTGCAGCCGGGGCCGTTCGAGACGATCTACCGCGACGAGCAGGCCACCCGGGCGTTCGTCGAGGCGATGTGGAACCTGAGCTATGCTGCGTCGCACGAACTGGCCCGGCTCGCCGACCTGCGCGACGACGAGTTGCTGGTCGACGTCGGGGGAGCCAGCGGTCCGTTCGCGATCGCCGCCTTGCTGTACCGGCCGAGCTTGCGGGCGATCGTGTTCGACCTGCCACTGGTCGAGCCGTACGTGCGGGAGGCAGGCCGCGCGCTCGGAGTGGCGGACCGGCTGGACTTCGTGCCCGGAGATTTCTTCCATGACGACCTGCCGGAGGGTGACTGCATCGCCTTCGGCTACGTTCTGTCGGACTGGACCGACGAGACGTGCCTGGGGCTGCTGCGCAAGGCGTACCAAGCATGCCGCCCCGGCGGCCGGGTCCTGATCATGGAAAGGCTCTTTGACGACGATCGGCGCGGGCCGCTGGCTACTGCCGTCATGAATCTTGAGATGCATGCCGAGATGCAGGGCCGGCACCGCACCGCCGCTGAATACACCGATCTCCTGGCCGAGGCCGGTTTCGATACCGCTGCAGTGCGGCGCTCCAGCCGTGAGAAGCACCTGGTCACCGGCCACAAGGGACGACCGGCCTGAGCAACAAGCACGTACCACGGGCATCCCCCTTGCCCGGGCGATCACCGAAGTCGACGATGCTGCCCGCCGTGCTACTTCATGGTCAACTGCGCCCACCCCAGCCACATCGAGCCAGCGCTGGCGGAGCCGGGCGGCTGGCGCGAACGCCTCTCCGTCGCCGCCAGGCGGAGCTGAGCGAGGCCGCTCAGCCGAGTACGGAGTGGCTGCTGCCCTGATTTGGGGTGCGCCGCCGCGAGTAGTGCTCCAGGTTCAAGATTGATCCGGTGTGCGGCGCCACCCACTGCACCGGGTGCGTGTCGTGGTCACCGCCGTCCAGCCAGTTCTTGATCAGCGCGAGCATGAGCAGGCCGATCACCGGCGCATTCTTGAACTGGTTGCCGCTCGTCCCGATCGCCACGAAGAAGCCGGGCAGATCGGTGCCGTCGTAGATCGGGATCCAGTCGTCGGTCACGTCGTATAGGGCGGCAAGGCCGCGCGGGCGGGTGGGCACCTGGACGCTCGGGAAGCGTCGTGCGAGCCGCAGCGACTGTCGTTCGTAGACTGCGACGCTGGCCCGCTCGTCGAGGCGCTGCGGGTCGTCGAGCCAGTCGAGCGGATCGCACTCGGGTTCCATGCTTCCGACGAGCAACTGGCCGCCGGGCAGAAAGCGGAAGTACGCACCGAGATCGGCATCACTGACGGTGGGCCCGAGCTTTCCGGCGAGTTCCGGCGGCCCGTCCAGGACGTGTACCTCCTGGCGCAGTGGCCGGGTCGTGACCCCGAAGTCGGCCCCGACGCCTGCCATCCGATTCACCGCGGCAGAGTACGGCCCTGCCGCGTTGACCACTACACGCGCCGCGATACTACGACCGTCGTTGAGCGTGACGCCGCAGACACCATTCGCGTCTCGGTTGACGGACATGACGGTGCGGCCGAACACCGACCCCGCTCCCAGCGCCGAGGCCGCGGCCCAGAGGTTGTGCGTGGCAAGCGGCGGGTCGTCGACGAAGCCACCGTCGGGTGTGTAGAAGCCACCGAGCTCGCCGACCGGGTCGTTCCAGAACTGCGGATCGTCGGGCAGCCGGGGCGGGTAGAAGCGGTCGGCCGACAGGTACGAGAAGCGGTCGCGCAGCTGCGCCGGGCCGAGCAGCTCGTAGGGGATCCCGAGCTGGTCGTAGAGGGCTAGCACGCGGGCACTGTCGAACGACGGGCTGTCCAGGACGAGTGCGCCGGTCGGGACGTACCGTGCCATCCCGGTTGGGTCGACGTGGCCGAGGTGTTCGCCCCACTGCTCCCATGTCTGCTTGGCTTCCCAGGCTAGGGCCACTCCCTCGAACGTCGAGTAATGCATGCGCACGATGGCCGAGGACGCGCTGGTTGAGCCCTGGCCGGGGCCGGACGCCGCCTCGACCAGCGTGACCGGCAGACCGGCGCGGCTAGCGGCGAACGCGACGCTGCACCCCACCACGCCCGCGCCGATGACGACGACTGGAACGGCCACATGACGAGTATGCCCGAGCGGGCTGCGTGACCCGGCGCCGTCATCTGTTACGCGTTGGCCTTCCGGTATCGGACAGTTGACGATCGATCAGAGCCCGGCACGAAGCGGGCGCTTGCCACCGGACTGGTACGCGGGCAGCGCCTCCTCATCGCAGTCACGCTCATCAGCCAGACTGGTGGCCATTCAGACGCAAAGCTTGGAGTTTCAGTGAGGGGCCGTCTGCCGGGGGGCACCGGGCAGGCCTGGACTACCAGTCGGGACGGCCGGATTTGAACCGGCGACCCCTCGACCCCCAGGCACGAATCTGGCGTCTGCCCTGGTCTGAGGGAGTCGAATGGGGAGCCTTTCACCTGCAGCAACGGTCCGGCTGGGTCGGGTCGGTGGCGGAGAATCTGAGAGTGTTGGCCGAATGCCAGCTCAGCTGTGCGCTTCGCCGGCTCGCGAAGCCCGCCTCCGGTGGCTGGCGGCCGGGATCACCGGAACCTGCGGGATTCGCACCGTGACCGTTGTGCCTTGCCCTTCAGCGGAGTCGATAGTGAGCTCGCCGCCATGGTTGGCGACGATCGTCCCGGTTATGGCCAGGCCAAGGCCGGTGCCGGGGATCGCCCGCTTGACGGCGTTGGTGGCGCGGAAGAATCGCGTGCTGACCAGGTGCCTTTCGGCTTCAGGGATGCCGATGCCGGTGTCGGTGACAGTGATCACGGCGGTGCCGTGGCCGCCACCCACGGTCACCTCGATGCGGCCGCCGCGAGGGGTGAATTTAATCGCGTTGGACAGCAGGTTCATCAGCAGCCGGTCCAGCTGGCTGGGATCGCCGCTCACCATCACGCGATGCGGGGGAAGCGCCGATTTCAGCGTGAGACCGGCGGCGGCGGCACTGGGCTCGAGGGCCGTCATGGCGGCGGTGATGACGTCCGCCAGGCTGACCGGGCGCATGGTGGTGCGGAACGCACCTGATTCGATCTTGGAGAGGGTGAGCAGGTCTTCGACCAGGTTCCGCAGCCGCGTCGCGTTGCGGCGGATGGTGTCCACCATCTGTTCCTGGTCAGGGGTGAGCGGGCCCGCCTCGGTGTCGGCGAGTATCTCGGTGTAGCCGGCGATGCTGGTCAATGGCGTGCGCAGCTCATGCGAGACGGTTGCGATGAAGGTGGATTTCCGCCGGTCCAGCGCCTTAAGCTCTTCAACCAGCCGGTTCTCGGCTTCGAACTGGCGGGCATGGTTCATGGCCCGGCCGATGTCGGCCGCGATCTGCTGGAAGGCATCTATCTCGGCTGGTGTCCACGGCTGGCCGGGCCGTTTGCGCAGGGTGGTGATCATGCCGTCCAGTTCGGAATCGGATCCAAACGGCGTGACCAGCATGGACACGATGCCCGCCGCGCGCAGCATGGCCAGGTGCCGGGGCGGCACGCTGGCCGAATCGGGGCCGTTGAGATCCTGGAGAACCTGGCTGGAGTGCCGGGCCAGCACGTCCGCCATCACGTGGACGACTTCGGTGGGGAGTTCGGTGAACTCGGGCGGCAGGATCCACTCGTGCTCATGGGCGACCGGCAGCCCTACCCGGCCATCGCGGACCAGGTGCAGATAGGCGGCGTCGTCCGGCACAAACCCCTCGATCGCCGCGACGGTTTCCGCCAGGACCTCGCTTAGGTCAAGGTGGGCGCGGATCCGGATACCAGCCTCGCGGGCGGCGGAACTGAGCCGCCGGTCCTCGGCGTCCCGGGCACGCTGCAGGCCGCACTCCTCCGCCAGCGCATTGACCGACAGCGCCACCTCCCGCAGGTCGGCCGGGCCGGTCACCGGTGCCCGCAGCACAAGATCCCCTGCTGCCATCCCGCGCACGGTATGGGCCAGCCGGATAAGCGGCCGGGTAGTCCCGCGCGAGACAGCGACGCAGGCGAGCAGCCCCAGCGCCACCGCCAGCAGGCTCACAGCACCGCCCCAGACCGCAGCGCCGAGGACGCCAGCGAAGGCGGCCAGTGCCGCACCCAGCATGACGGCACACCACATGATGAGACCGAGCCACAGCCTGCCCGCCATCGTTTCGCGCCATCTCACGCTGGCGGGAGGCGTTTCCCGGGCGGCCAGCCCGCGCATGCCGGGGCGGTGGGAGGTTCTCCGCATCGTGGTCCTTACTCCGCAGCGATCTACCCTAAGGTAACTGATTGATTACTCATAGTGATAAAATCATCACCGGCCATCCCCGTTAAGGGCCGATGGTCCCGGATTTGCCGACGCGCGGTGTTCCACGGGCCGAGGTCCTGGGCCCGGTGTTCCGGTACTTGCGCATGGCGCTGCCCGTCCTTGCGTGTGGCCGGCAGGCTGCGCCATCCTGTCCCGTGGTTCCGCAGTTTGGACAGCTGCGGCCGACGAAAGGCGACGGGGCTTCATGAACACACCCAGAAACCCGCAGGACAGCTCGCAGAGCCATACCCAGCCGGGGTATATCCCGCCCACCGGCCAGCCGAGCTACAGCCAGCAGGACAACCCGCAGGGCTACGGCCCGCGCGGGGCATCCGATGACCAGACCTGGGCGATGCTCTCGTACATCCTGGCCCTGGTTGCGAGCATCATCGCGCCACTGGTGATTTACCTGGTGAAGATGAACGAATCCCGCTATGTCAGGTTCCACGCGGCGCAGGCGCTCAACATGGGGATTACCGTCTTCATCGAGTCGATAGCGATCTTCATCGTCGGCATCCTCCTCGCGGTCGCCACCCACGGTTTCGGCATCCTGCTGATGTTGCTGGCCTTCCTGGCCCTCGGCATCGCGCACCTGGTGTACCTGATCCTGGCGGCCGTCCGGGCGTACCAGGGCCAGCCGTTCCGGGTTCCGACGATCATCTGCTTCCGCATGGTCAGGTAATCCCCAGAGCGGGTTCCGGCCGTTGGAAAACCCCGGCACGGCGGAGCCATGCATCGCCACGCTGTATTCAACTACTCGTCCACGTGTGGTCTGCGCCGACAGCGGCGCCCAGGCGCACAACATTTCCCGAAAGGCCTGGCCGTGACGGGCGGAAGCCGCCCCGCGAACGCGAGGAGCCAGGCGGCTCTCATGGCTTGTCACGTCAATGGAGGCTGGCACGACTACGCGGAGAGCAACCCGAGCCGCACGATGACCTCGCCACTTACGGCTTGGCGTGCGGGTACTCGGCCGGCTCAGCCAGGGAGTCCCGAACCGAGTTGGCTCCCATCAAGCCCGTAGCGCGCCTTGTACGGATCTGGCCGGGACGGAGCTCGTCCGGCAGTGACCGCGCCCTGTCGTACGGCCGGCTCGCGGGCGAGCCGTCGCGGGCTGTGCCTGGCAGGCGGGCCGGGCCCTCACGCGTCGCGGAACCTGAGCACTAGCCCGCCGAGGATCAGCGCTCCCGCCGCCCACAGCGCGAGCACGCCGAGGCCCTGCCACGGGGTGAGCGGCAGCGCGTGCACGCCGACGGTGGCCTGGATGTACAGGCCGGCGGTCATCGGGCCGATCTGCTCCAGGTGCCGTTGCCAGTGCTGGTTGCTGACCACGGCGGCGACGATCGGGAACAGGTACAGCAGCGCAAGCACCGTCCCTATAGCCACCGCCGAGTCCCGCACCGCGGTGGCGACGCCGAGGCTGAGCAGCGCGATCAGCGCGAGGTACAGGACCGAGCCGCAGGCGGCGCGCAGGTCCGGGCCATTCCCCAGGGACAGGGGCTGATAGCCGTTCGCCGGGGTGAAGCCGTGCCCGGGCAGGATCAGCCGCCCGGCCAGCACGGACGCGAGGACGGCGACGGCGCCCGCCGCCAGCACAAGGCCTCCGGCGAGGGCGGCCTTGGCGGCCAGCACCGTGTGGCGCCGCGGCATCGCCGTCAGCGTGACCCGGATCATGCCGGTGCTGTATTCGTTGCTGATCACCAGCACGGCCAGGATCGCGACGACCGCCTGCCCGGCCTGGATGCCGGTGAGGCTGAGCTTGGCCAGGTCAAGGCCTGGCGCGACCGCCGCCGCCGCGATCGCCATCACGCTCACCGCGACGGTGAGCGCGACGGCGCCGGCCAGCAGCCAGCCGGTGCTGGCCAGGGTCCGCAGCTTGGTCCACTCCGCGTGAAGCGTTTCCGCCCAGGCCCAGTGGCTCCGGTGGCCCGCGCTCAGCGCCAGGCTCATGCGTCTCGGCGGCGCAGCAGGTAGGCGGCCCCGGCCAAGGCGAGCGTCGCCCAGCCGCACAGCACCGCGAACCCGGCCCACGGGGCGAGCGGGAAGAAGCCGCGGCCCAGGCCGAACGTGTAGGAGGCTTGGACCTGCTGGTACTGCGGCGTGGATTGCTGGACGGCGAAGGCGGCGGCGGGGGTGATCCGCAGCAGCCACTCCGCGATGACGGCCGGCACGGCGGCGGTGAACGCCAGGAAGTACGGGACCACGATCGTCACGATGAGGATCATGACCGCGGCGGCGCTGCGGCGCACCATGGTGCCGACGGCGAGGGTGAGGACCGCGGCCACGGCGACCAGCGCCGCCGTGCCGGCGATCATCCGCAGCTCGGTCGGCCACGGCACCGGGAACATGGAGTAGCCGATGGCGTGCGCCATCTCCGTGGCACCGATCACCGTGCCGGCGGCGGCGGCCAGCCCGGTCACGAAAGCAGCCGCGCCGATCACGATCGCCTTCGCCGCCAGCACCCGGCCCCGGCCCGGGCTCACGGCGAGCGTGGTGCGGATCAGGCCCCGCCGGTATTCGGCCGTCATGAACATCGTCGCGACCACGATCACTGCGATCAGCCCGGCGAACGTGCCGGCGAGGAAGAACCCGATGGGCTCGTGACCGACGGCGGCATTGCCGGGTCCGGGGATGGCAGGCGCGATGTCGCCGGACCCGGTCACGGTGAAGTGGCCGGCCGCCTGGTGATACCCCCCGGCGGTACCTGAGGAAACGGGTCCGATCCCGCCGCCGGTCCACGTGCTGGCCGGCCACGCGCCGGACCTGCTGACGTGATCGAAGACGGCGGTAGCCACGGTGTGGCCGTTGTTTATGTCGCCTGAGCCGAAGCTCGTGCTGATCGCGATGTACTGGGGTGAGGTGGCGAACAGCCCCGCCTGCACGGTAGACGGCAGGCCGTCGAGGTGAACGGTGCCGACCTGCGTCCAGTGCGCGCCGTCCGTGGAGTCATAGCCGCTGATCGTGTCGCCGTCGCGGGTGAGCCGCAGCCAGCGCGGGCTTGCCGCCGAGACGGCACCGGACAGGCCGGGCGTGTCGCCCGTGTAGTTCCACTGCATCCGCACCCCTTTGCCACCGGTGACCATCATCGCCGCGTACGCCGAGCCCTGGCTGAGGTCCTGCTTGATGAGGATCCCGGCCTTGGACCACGGCACGAGGCCGGACTGCATGTCCATCCCCTGCAACGGGCCGTTCGGAAGGCCCTTGAGCGAGGTCACCAGGACGGTGATGCTGCCGTTCCCGGCGAGCGGCTGGCGCACGAAGTAGAAGTCGTCGGTCACCGGCTCGCCGCCCGGACCCAGCAGCAGAGCGGGTGGGCCGCAGGCCACCTCGCTGTGCCGTACCTGCCGGCCCCCGCTCGAATTCACGCTCCCACAGGAGACGTTCGTGCTGGCCGCGACGAGGAGCAGCCCGAGCCCGGCCGTCACCAGGATCGCGACGATCATGCCGATGACCCAGCCGCGCACCGTGCGGAACTTGGTCCACTCGGCGTGCAGCAGCTGCGTGAAGCCGTCGGGCCGGTCCTCTACGGGCGAGCGGTATGGCGTGAGGGTGGTCATTGCGCCGATCCTCCGGCAGCCGGGGCGGCGCTGAATTCCACGGCGTCCCTGGTGAGTTCCATGTACGCCTCCTCAAGAGTCGCCCGGTGCGCGGATACCTCGGCGAACGGGACGCGGCTGTCCGTGAGCGCCGTCACCACCCGGTCAGCGGGAAGACCCGAGACGATGAGCTGGTCAGGACCGGTCATGGCGACCCTTGCCCCCGCGTGCGCCAGCACCGTAATCGCGTCGCCGCGCGCCGCGGTGCGCAGCTGGACCCGGTCCCCGGACGCGGCCGCGATCAGGTCCCGCACGCTGGCGTCGGCGATGACCTTTCCCCGGCCCACGACCACGAGGTGGTCGGCGGTGTCCTGCAGCTCGCTCATCAGGTGGCTAGAGACCAGCACGCCGCGGCCCTCGGCGGCCAGCGCGCGCAGGAAGCCCCGCATCCAGATGATGCCCTCGGGGTCCATACCATTGAACGGCTCGTCCATCATCAGCACCGGCGGATCGCCGAGTAGCGCGGCGGCGATGCCGAGCCGCTGCCGCATGCCGAGCGAGTAGCCGCCGGCCTTGCGCTTCGCGACGGCCTTGAGGCCGGCCTGCCCGATGACCTCGTCGACGCGCCTGGCATCGAGGCCTTGGGAGTGCGCCAGCCAGAGCAGGTGGTTGCGGGCGGTGCGGCTCGGCTGGAGGGCCGCGGCATCGAGCAGGGCGCCGACGCGGCGGAGCGGATGCCGGAGCGCCCGGTAGGGCTGGCCGCCGATCAGCGCGGTGCCCTCGTCGGGCGCGTCCAGGCCGAGGATGACGCGCATCGTGGTGGACTTGCCGGCGCCGTTCGGGCCGACGAAGCCAGTCACCTGGCCAGGGAGGACGGTGAACGTCATCCCGTCAAGCGCCTGCGCTGCGCCGAACCGCTTGCGCAGCCCGGCAACTTCGATGGCTGCTTCCATGCTTGATGAGGCTAGGTTCCGGCGGGGACGGCGGTCGTCACGCCGGGGAACCGTCTTAGGCGTCGTCCTTCCGGGTGACGTTCCCCGGGCGTCCCCCTTACGGGGGATGGCCGGGATTCCCGATCAGGGGGACGCGGCCGGCCTGGGCTGCGGAGACAATGACTGCATGGCGACTGGATGGACGCAGCGGATCACCGCGGCACCGCATTCGCTGACGACCGTAGGCGTGGTGCTGGGGCTGGCCGCGCTCGGTCAGGCCATCGCCCGGGCCGCCACTGCCCCTACCGTCCAGGCAGCCTCGGCGGGTACTGCCGCCGAGGCGGCCCTGTACGCCGTGCCGCTGTGCCTGCTCGCTCTGGCAACCACGGTTCCGCTGATCTTCCTGCGCCCACCCGCCGCCGGGGTCGCCATCACGGCGGCCAGCACGGTGTCGCTGACGGTCTTCGGATCCGGCGCGCTGACCGTTGGTGGGTTTGCCGCGCAAGTCCTCGCAAGCTACCGTCTTGGCCGCGCGGGGGTTCCCGTCGGCGCTGGCGAGCGGTGGGACCGCACGCAGATTCTGGCCTGCGGCCTGGCCGTGCCCTTCCTCGTGCTGGCTCTCGCCGGCCACGCCGACGTTCCGGCCATCCTGCTGGCCGTGCTTGTCCCGGCGGCGGCCTGGGCCGGAATCGCCCAGCGGGCACGCGGCGAGGCTGCGCGGCAGGCGACCGCCCGTGAGGTGATGGCGGGCACCCTGGCCGACCACATGGCGCGCGGGGAGCGCGCCCGTATCGCCCGCGAGCTGCACGACGTCGTCGCGCACCACATCTCCATGATCGCGGTGCAGGCGGAGACGGCGCGGGAGACCACCCCCGGCCTGCCGGCCGCAGGCGCGCAGTGGCTCGCCGAGATCGCCGGCACGGCCCGGGCCGGGCTCACCGAGATGCGGCGCCTGCTCGGCGTGCTCCGCGAGGATGCCGGCGGCGCGGCCGCCCGGCACCCGCAGCCCGGCCTGCCGCAGCTCGCCGAGCTGATCGACGCCGCGCGGGAGACCTCGGCTGCGGGCGTGCGGCTCATCGTGTCCGGCCCGGTCGCGGCGTTCGACCCGAGCGTCGAGCTCGCCGCATACCGGATTGTGCAGGAGGCGCTCACCAATGCCCGGCGGCACGCGCCCGGCACCGCCGTCGATGTCGAGCTTCGCTACGGCGAGGGCACGCTGCTGCTGCAGGTCCGGGACAATGGCCCCGGGCCGCCGACCGGCCACCCGGCCGGCGGGAACGGCCATGACGGTGCGGGCAGCCCGGGACACGGGCTGCCCGGCATGCGCGAGCGCGCTACGGCGGCCGGCGGGTCGCTGCGCACGGCCGCGGCCCCGGGTGGCGGGTTCCTCGTGGAAGCCACGCTGTCCGCCAAGCCGGAGCTCGCATGATCGGCATCGTCGTGGCCGACGACCACGCGGTGGTGCGCACCGGATTCGCCGCGATGCTCGGCACGCAGCCGGATTTCAACGTGCTCGGGACCGCTGGTGACGGCGCGGAGGCGGTGCTGGCCTGCCGCGAGCTCTGCCCTGACGTGGTCCTGATGGACATCCGGATGCCCGGCACGGATGGCATCGAGGCGACACGGCAGCTCACGCTCGACGACCGGGCGCCGCGGGTGCTGATCCTCACCACCTTCGACCTGGACGAGTACGTCTTCGACGCGCTGCGCGCCGGCGCGAGCGGGTTCCTGCTCAAGGAGGCCACCGCCGGCCAGCTCTATGACGCAGTGCGGGTCATCGCGGCAGGCGACGCACTGCTCGCCCCCGGGGTCACCAGGCGCCTGATCAGCGAGTTCGCCCGAATCCCCCCGCCCGCGGCTGTCCCTAAGCCGTCATCACTCGCCGCGCTGACCCCGCGCGAGACTGAGGTGCTGCGCCGCGTAGCCGAGGGCTTGTCCAACGCCGAGATCGCCGCCCGCCTCACCGTGACCGAGGACACGGTCAAGACCCACATCAGCCGCCTGCTCGCCAAGCTCGGCCTGCGCGACCGCGTCCAAGCGGTGGTCACCGCGTACGAGTCCGGCCTGGTTGTGCCTGCCCGAGAGCGCTAGGCAAGCGTTCCGGCGCAGGTGATTCCGGCGGGTCGCTGAGTTGCCCGGCCAGTGATGATCGAATGGTCGCCTGCGGCGAGGGCATCGGCGCGGCGCTACATTGAAGATCAAGACGGGATGCGCGCTATCAGCGCGGCCGATCGAGCCGGCGTGCTGCCGGGACCGGGCTGCCATTCAGCGGACGGACCATGACGCCGAGCAGCCGCTCCGCCGGTATGCAGCCGATCATCCGCGAGTCGTAGCTCCACATGGCGTTGTCGCCGAGCACCACGAACATGCCGGGTGGCACCACGCCGCGGTGATCGGGATCGGGGCCTGGAGACTGCACACCGGCTGGCAGACGGTCTCCCGGGAGAGCGGCCACTCGCTTGATCAGCCACTCCCGGTGCCCGGGCGGCCAGCCCGGTGGCAGCTCGGGGCCGTCGGTGTCCAGTCGCGGCATTTCCACGACGACGACCAGTCCCGGTCTCAGCTCGTTCAGCCGGGCGCGGCGGACCAGCACCCGGTCCCCGGACGACAGGACCGGCTCCATGCTGGGACCGGCGACCTCGACCACCGCCAGCCGCCGCCGCACCAGGCCCACGCCGAGCACCGCTGCGGCAAAGCTGGCGGTCGCACCCAGGCAGACGGCGAGGCCGAGCATTACCGCGCCGCCCGGAACAGCGCGGCCACGTCGTCAAGGCGGGTGAGTAGCAGCGCGGACACGCCTCCCGCCGCTGCGGCCAGGCCCGCTGCGGCCAGGCCCGGTTCCCAGCGCTGGAGGCCGGCGCTCGCCACCCCCGTCGTGAGGACCGCGAGCAGGTACGCGTTGCGCGCCAGATGCACACCACCGAGAGGCGCGCGGCTGCCGGATCCGAAACACGCGCATGGCGCGGTCACCCCCCGGCGCACGGCCACGGCCACTCCGGCGGTCAGCACGGCCATCAGGGCCGCCGCGCCGGCCAGCGCCACGCCGGTCAGGGCGGGTGCTGGCGCGCGAGCCAGGAAGGTCATGACCAGCGCTGCCGCGCACAGGATGGTCACCGCCGCCTCGGCGGTGACCAGCACGACGGCAGCCAGCCCGGTCAGCGGGCGGCTGACCAGCGCCGTGGCGGCAAGCCCGGCGCGGAAGGCACGGTAGGCCCGCCCGCTCTGCAGCTTGCTGGCGGCGGACACCCCATAGGTCACGACGGCGGTCATCAATGCCGCTATTGCCAGCTCAGCCATTGGCGTCCCCCACGGTCGCCGGCACGCCCGCATACCCTCGCGCCTGGGTAGCGAACATCCGGGCGTACAGGCCCTGCCGTGCCATCAGCGTGTCGTGATTGCCCTGCTCACGGACGACCCCGCCGGACAGCGCCAGGATGTGGTCGGCGTCGCGGACAGCGTTCAGCCGGTGCGAGATCAGCACGCTGGCCCGGCCGGTGCGGGTGGCGGCCAGCGTCGCGTGGATCCGGCGCTCCGCCTCCGGGTCCAGCCCGGAACTCGGCTCGTCCAGGATCATCAGTTCCCTGCCGCCGCGCAGGAAGGCGCGGGCGAGCGCGACCCGCTGCCACTGCCCGCCCGATAGCAGCACGCCAGTGCGCGGGTCCTCCTCGTCGGAGAGATCGAAGTAATTCCGGGTCAGCAGCGTCTGATAGCCCCAGGGCAGCGCCGCGAGCGTTGCGTCGATACCGGCTTGCTCTGCCGCGGCCACCAGGTCACCCGGCCGCTCCGCCAGCCGGAGGTCGCCGACCGCGATGTTCTCCGCAGCGCTGAGCTCGTAGGTCATGTAGTCCTGGAACACCGCGCTGATCCGGTCCCGGAGCGCGTCGAGGTCCAGGTCCCGCAGATCGGTGCCATCCCAGCGGATGCTGCCCCGATCCGGGTCATAGAACCGGCACAGCAGCTTGACCAGCGTGCTCTTGCCGGAGCCGTTCTCCCCCACGATCGCCACTGCCTGGCCGTGCGGGACGAAGCAGCTCAGCCCGCGCAGCACCCACGGCTCGCCTGGGCCGTACCGGAACCATACGTCGTCCACTTCGATTCCGTACCGCAGTGGACCGGGCAGCCCCGCCGCCGCGGGCACCGGCAGGTCGGGGTCGGCTGCCAGGACATCCTCGTACGCCCGGAACATCAGCGCTGCCTGGTAGGTCAATGCCGCACTCGTGATCAGCCCTTCGACCGCCAGCGACACCGACCCGAGCGCCACCACGAAGACCGACACATCGCCGACGGTCAGCCGCCCCGCGGCGGCCTGCCACGCAGCCCACAACAGGCCGGCTGCTGCGACCAGCGCGCTGAGGCCTGCCAGGCTGGCCTCGCCTACCAGTTGCCGCCGGTCTACCTGCTGGCTGGCTCGCTGAGTCTCAGCCAGTTCGCCGAGCAGCCTGCCGCGGAAGAACCCGCCGAGGCCGAGCAGCCTGATCTCCTTGGCCGCCGCCAGGCTGGTGAGCAAGCTAGCGTAGAAATACTGGCGCCGCTGGCCGTGGCTTACCTTGCTCACCAGCCCCGCCTGTCGCTTGGCCATGCCGCGCTGCAGGCAGAAGGCGGGTACCGCAGCGGCAAGGGCCACCACTGCCATCGGCGGGCTGAGCACCACCAGCGTGACCAGGAATCCGCCCAGCGTGACCGCTGTCTGCATGACCCCGATGCCGCCGATTGCCACCTGCCCGGGCGCGGGAACCCCGGCCTGCCCGGCTACCCGCAGCCGATCCTGGAATGCCGGATCCTCAAGGCTGCGCAGGCCTCGCATCGCGGTCACCGACGCGAACAGTTCTGCGGTACCGGTCCGGGTGATCGCCCTGGTCAGCTGCGCCTCAGCGTAACGCGTGGCGCTGGGCAGCAACGCTGCGACGCCGCCGATCATCCCCAGAGCGACCGCCAGTCCGACCACGCGCTGCGGGTGGCCGGTGGCCAGGTCGTCCAGGAGCGCCCGGAGCAGCCAGGCAGTCGCCACTGGGGCAACCCCGGCGAGCAGGGCCGCCGCCGCCTGGACCGCGAGCTGCGCCCGCCCTGCCTGCCAGCAGAGCATGCCCGCGCTCAGCAGCGACCGCGCCAGCGTGCCGCCAGGCGGTGGTGCCAGCTCATCCGGCGCCCCGCGGCGCCGGCGGCTCACGACCGCCCGGCGGCGGCCAGCGCCGGCAACGCCGCCGGTTCGTGGCTGAAGGCGCTGACCGACCCGGCTCCGTCCAGCACGCAGAACGCCGGGAAGGCGCGGACGCTGAAGGCGGCGGTGACCTCGCCATCGTGCGGCTCGACGCATACCGGTGCTGCCTCGGCGAGGCGCTCCTGGTAGCTGACGGGCTCCGGCTCGGAGCTGGTGATCACGACGAGCACCGCGTCCCGCGTGACCTCATTGACGCGCAGGTAGTCAAGGAAAGCCGGGACGCGCTCGGGGCAGGCTGAGCACCCCGCAGCGAAGAACGCGACCACCCGCAAGCCAGCCGGCCCGTCCAGCCGCTCCCCACTGGCGGTGAGCGCGGTAAAGGGTTCGGGGGTCGCACCGTAGGGGAGACCGCTTACCGGAGCGTCCTGGCCGCGAAGGCCCGCGAGCTGCTCAGTGTGCTCTCGCAGCCTGCGGATGACGCCGAAGGTCAGCAGCAGATCGGCCAGGCACAGCAGGCCGACGAGCCCGATCGCCGCGACGAGGATGGCCATGATGACACCTTTCTGTCGTGCATCTCATTGCTGGACGGGCCCCGACCGCTGCGGCTTGGCACCGGCCAGGCCGCAGCGGCGGGCCTCGGCTCACCCGCAGGCGGCTACCTTGTAGCAGGCGCCACAGTTGGCGATTTCGCAGAAGCAGTTGATCACGCAGTTCTGCTTCCAGATGTAGTGATCGGTGCAGTAACCGCCGTAGCAGTACTCGGTGACGTGCTTGCCGCTGCTGAGGCAGCAGGCACCGGCGGTAAGTTTCGGCGCCACCAGACTGAGCATCCGGTCAGCGGCCTTCTCGATCAATGTCATGTCTTCACCTCCTTTCCGTTCCGGGACTAACGGACTAAGCGCGCTTAGGCGTGCCAGAGTGACAGGTAGAGCTAACATCTCTGTAGCGTTGCGGTAGCACCGGGATGTGAACGCCTGGGAGGAACGTGAATGGAGTTCTTCCTGCTCGGCCCGTTGCTGGTTGGCACGGCTGCGCGAGCCGAGATCCGCGTGCCGGCTGGTAAGCAACGGGTCCTGCTCGCCGTGCTGCTGCTCCACCCGAACCGTGTGGTGTCCGCCGACGTCCTGGTGGAGGCGCTGTGGGCGGGCCAGCCACCGCCTTCGGCCACTGCTGCCATGCGCAACTACGTCAAGCGGCTGCGTACGACGCTCAACGATGCCGACCACGACCTGATCAAAACGGTTCCCAGCGGCTACGTGATTCGGGTAGCCCAGGGCGGCCTCGACGTGACCCGGTTTGAGGAGCTCGAGCGCGCCGGGCGGGAGGCGGCTGCGGCTGGCGACTGGGATCGCGCCGCGGACCTGCTGCGTACCGCCCTGTCGCTGTGGCGTGGTGAGCCATTCGAGGGTGTGCGATCCGAATGGCTGGCCATCCGTGAATTGCCGCGCCTGGCCGAGCTACGGTTGCGGGCACTGGAAACACTTATCGATCTGGACCTGCGCCTTGGCCGCCGTGACGAGGTGGTCACTGAATTGTTGCGGCTCACCAAAGTTCACCCGCTCCGGGAACGGCTGTACCACCTGCTGATGCTGGCCCTGTGCCAGGAGGGACGGCACACCGAGGCGGTCACCGTCTACCATTCCGCGCGAAGGGCCCTGATTACTGAACTGGGCACCGAGCCTGGCCCGGACCTGCGCGGCCTGCATCAGCGGATCCTCACCGCGGACCCCACGCTGGCCGGATCAGGCCCGCGGCGCGCGGCCTCCGCCGTGGTCGTCGTGCCTGAGGCGCGTCGCGGCCCACCGCCGCCACGGCAGCTTCCGGCCGTGGCGCGCCATTTCTCCGGTCGCTTCGCCGAACTGACGGCGCTGCGAGGGGCTCTGAGCAAGCCGGCCGACGTCGGCCGGCTTGCGGCCATCGCGGTGACTGGTACGGCGGGGGTCGGCAAGACCGCGCTCGCGCTGCGGTGGGCGCACGAGGTGGCGCCCCTCTTCCCGGAGGGACAGCTGTACGTGGACCTGCGGGGCTACGACACGGGCGCGGCTTTAGGGGCCGCCGAGGCACTGGCGGGCTTCCTGCGCTCGCTGGGGGTTCCGGAATCCGGGATTCCCGCCGATCAGACCGAGCGCGCTGCCTGCTTCCGCAGCCTGCTCGCCGGCCAGCGGGTGCTGGTGGTGCTTGACAACGCCCGGTCCGCCGAGCACGTCCGGCCACTGCTGCCCGCCACGCCTGCCTGTGCCGCCATCGTGACCAGCCGCGACTCGCTCGCCGGGCTGGTGGTGCGCGACGGTGCGCAGCGAGTGAACCTGGATCTACTGCCGGTCACCGACGCGGTGCATCTGCTCCGGTCCCTGATCGGCGGCCGGGCTGAGGCGGATCCGGCCGCTACCCGGAGGCTGGCGATGCAATGCGCCTGCCTGCCGCTCGCCCTGTGCACGGCGGCTGAACTCGCCGCAACTCGCCCCTCGGCACCGCTTGTCTGGCTGGTGCGGCAATTGGGCCACCGTAACCAGCGGCTTGACCTGCTCAGCAGCGGAGGCGATCCGCGAACGGCTGTTCGCGCGGTATTCTCCTGGTCCTATCAGCATCTCGACCGCGACTGCGCCCGTGCCTTCCGGCTGCTGGGCTTGTACCCGGGCACCGGCATAGAACCTCATGCGGGTGCCGCCCTGATGGGCACCACAGTGGCTCACGCCCACAGGCTGCTGGTGGCGCTCGCCCGTGCGCACCTGATCACGCCGGCCGACCCGGCGCGCTACGCCATGCACGGTCTTCTGCGCCTCTACGCGGCTGAACTCGCCGTCGCCTGTGACCGGGGCCGGATGCCAGATCCGGGTGGATGACCAAGCGTTCATGGCCGCCGGTGATGTGGGTTCCGCCGGTCTGGACGGGGGCAGTACACCGCACCGGCAGTGCTCGTGGACTTGGCCGAACGGCGGGCAGGGCGCGGGGGGCCCTCGGCACGGTCCCGTTGCCCCGAAGTATCACTCATAGCACAACGGTGAACCGTTGCTTTGCGGCCCAACCCTCCTCACCGCGGCATCCCCGTCCGATCGTCCTGCCTAGCTGGACGTTGCAAGGGCACGGGCACTGAGGCCGGCTGCTGCCGACCCCAGACCATCCGGCCGAGCAGCCCCCTCCAGGTAGGCGGCAGCCAGCGGTGTCCTGTACGACCCTTCACACCATCTGCGGGCTCGTGGCCAGGGCCGGTGAGCGGTGAGGCACCCGTCCTGCCGGATTCTGACGTCGCGACCGCAGCAAGAACACGTGGCCCTGGCCGCGGCCGTGGACGCACCGGCCTTCCAGTAACCCGGATGCTGTTGCGCGAAACGCAGGGCAGCCTCGTAACACCCGGCGTGCCAGCGGGTGCCCGCCGCGATGAGCCAGGAGCCGATGTCATTTGGGACTCCACATGGACAACGCTCGTGAGCATTGGTCACGGCGGGTCACCTCCTCGGGCGATCCAGCCGACGGGAACCGACGGCCTGGGCATGGCGTCGCGCCGGTCCGCGGTCGCTTGCTAGTCATGACGTTGTGCTCCTTTGAAATTCAGCGGTCGATGGCTGCGATCTCCCGTGCCAGCCAACACGTGAAGCGGAGGCAGCGGAGACCTGTCGTCGACGGCGCTCACCGCTCCACCTCTGTCCGCTCGCCCCGCTCCGCCGGCTCGGCGAGCGGTGTCGGCGCGGGTGCTGGGCGTTGGTGGCCGCGCTCGGCGGCGAGGCGTGCTAGCCCGGCCAGCTCGCGCATGTGCGCAGCCAGGCGGTCACGGTCGGCCGGGCTGAGGATGTCGGCGAGGGCGGTCACTGGCTGGCCCAGGACCGCCGGCGGCTCACTGGAGCAATCACGCGGCCAGCGGATCACGCATCTGAGCCGGGCCGGTTGCGATCACCGGGTCGTAGCTGCGCGGAACTGGCTCAGCGATCATTGACCCCTTGACTGGCCGGCTTCGCCGCTTCTGCCGGATGGATAAATACCCTGATGAGACGTCGTGGCACACGATCGGCGTACTCCTTTAAGGAGTCATGTCACGAGGGAGACTGGCTCTTCTGTTGGCTCCTGCGAGGCAGAATTACATTCGAAAGAACTCGATTACCAGTCGGGACGGCCGGATTTGAACCGGCGACCCCTTGACCCCCAGGGCACGAATCCGGCGTCTGCCCTGGTCTGAGGGAGTCGAACGGGGAGCCTTTCACTTGCAGCAACGGTCCGGCTGGGTCGGGATCGGTGGAGGAGAATCTGAGGGCGTTGGCTCCCGCAGCTGGCTCCCAGAGATCTCTGGCAGTACGTGGCTCCGAACGCTGACTTACCTGAAGGGGCGGCCCCACTCCTCGCCCAGGGTCTGCGGGTCGATGACGGTGATATTCGTCTTCGCGGCGATGGCCTGGATGATCTGCTGGTAGTCCGAATAGCAGTACCGCACCGTGACGTTCGTCCAGTGCTCGGCCGGGTCGGGCGAGGTGCAGTCCCACCGCATCTTGTCACTGGTGTACTTCGGGTTCTTGCCGGTGACCAGCAGGTATGCCTGGAATATGTACCACTGGCCGAGCTTCAGCCGGTTGATCTGGTTGATGACCGTCGACGGCATCGTGTACCGCCCGTTCTGCACGTGGACGGTGTAACACGGCTGCGTAGGGTCGTTGCACGGGCCGCCGACGACCGCGACGGGATACACCCAGTGAGGCGGCGTGATCGAGGCAGTGGCCAGGTCGTTGGTGCCGTGCTTGGCGTGGTCGTACTGGCGGCCCCAGTCGAAGCAGGTGTCTCCGTACTGGGTTTGCAGATTCACCACCGCCGGGTTCTTGGTGTAGGAGCCGGGATAGGCGATCATCCCCGCCGCGCCGGGCAGCCCGTGGGCCTTGATCGTGACTAGGCTCCCGCAGGTTTGCGCCCTCGCCTGTGCCGGGGTGAAGTTCTCGATCTGCTGGAGGGTGGGGTACGTGGCGGTGTGCGACACGAAGTGCCAGCCGTAGTTCTGCGCGAGGCTGGTGGCGTCGGCCCAGGACGCGGTCAGGTCGTCGTTGTAATGCGTGCAATGCCTGGTGGTCTCGTCGGTCCGCTTGGTGACCAGTGTCCCGGTCCCGGCCATGCCCAGCGAGTGGAGGTAGGGCGCGACCGTGGTGTCCAGGCGGGCGATGCTGGTGTCGTTTTCCACGCAGTTGTCGGCCGCCGAGATCTCCGAGCGTGAGAACAGCAAGGTGACGAACGGCCCAGGCGATGGTGCCGCACTGCGGGCCGGCACGGCACTCGCGCCCGGCGCCCGCACCGCGCTGACTGCGGCCGACCCGGCCGCGGGCACCAGCGCCACTGCCGCCGCCACCGTCACGGCGCTCAGCAGGCCCGCGCGCCTCCTGCCCGGATGCTTCCTGCCCCGGTCAGTCTTCTCGGCCATCATGGCCCCACCGCCTCGGTACAATTCGCGATCTCGCGCATAGAAACGTTTCGAGTGTGATCCCAGTGCATTCGGCAGGGACCGGCGGTCGACAGCGGCGAACGTCGCGCCTGGCGCGGGCCGAAGGCCCCTTCCCTTAGCATCCCGAAGCGCGTCCAGCCGTCACGGCCCGCCTGAGCGCCGCCAGGTGCGCGCCAGATGAAGGCAGCGCTGTGGGCGCTCCTGGGGGTGGGGCAGTAACGGGACCAAAGTCGCCAGGCGCGGCGCTATATAGAGGATCAAGACGGGATGCGCGCTATCGGCACGGCTGTCGCCCGACCGGCCGAGGATCGATACCGCCGGAAGCATTCCACCGCGCGGTTGTCACCGGTTGCGAGTTGGTCATTACCAGGTGATGTACCTCGCTGACGATGACCTGATCACCGTCGGGCGTGTCGACTGTGTCTGACATCTGAGACTCACGCCCGGCGGCTCTGGGCCTGAGGTAGGCGCGTTGCGACCAGCATGGAGGAATAAGTGCTCCATGCTGGCTGCCGCGAGGTAGCGGAGCCTTGACCGGCGTCAAGTGACTCCCCGGTTGCTCCCGAAGATCGAAAAGGGGCACCGATCGAACCTCGGTACCCCTTCTGACCTGGACCTTCTGGTCGGGACGGCCGGATTTGAACCGGCGACCCCTTGACCCCCAGCCACGAATCCGGTGTCTGGCCTGGTCTGAGGGAGTCGAACGGGGAGCCGCTCACCTGCGGTGACGCTCCGCAGGCGTCGCGGTGGGCCGGGACGAGTCTGAGGACGTTGGCTCCCGCGGTTGGCTCCCATGGGTCCTGCGGCGGGTCGGGTTCCCTGGTCGCACTGGGCAGTTGGCGCGGTTGGCTCGCGTTGCCCGTCAGCCGCTGAACCGGCTGCTGTTGAAGGCCTGCACCTTCCGGAGGAGCCCGACGAGCGGGTCGGAGGACCTCATCACGTGCTCCGCTGTGTTCACGACGGTCCTTGGGAGGAGACTCTCCGCTCTAGCCAGGGCCAGCCGCGTCGTCCCCACGAGGCGGGGATGGATGAGATCCTCGGTCGCATGGCCCTGGGTCGGCCGGAACTCCTCCCGCCGGACCTGCTGGTGCTCAAACCACTTGCCCGCTGATCCGAGGCAGTTGCCGCACGCGGGGAGCGGCTCTGGTGACGTCAGGTAGGACAGCAGACGGTCGCGGAATTCCGGCGAATCGTCGATCTTGAGGCCGTTGCGGTAGGTGGCCTCCGGGCCGAGCGACATGCCCTTCGGGATCATGTAGCTCTGCGGGCACTTGAAGAACCACCCATTGGCAACCGTGTGACATCTCCACCGGTGTGCTTCGTTGCAGGTCGCGTAAATCTTTTTCACCAGCGAAGGGTCGTCGGTTCCCTGTTCGGAATACGATTCCTGGAATGTCTGATAGCGCTTATACCGGATGGGCACGTTGCTCCGGCGGGCGAGATCGATGCACCTATCCAGCTGGTGCTGCTTCAGGCTCCGGCCCGGGTAGAGGGAGATCCGGACCGAGTCCACCGCTTCCCAGACACGGCGCTCCATCCGGGGAAGCAGCAGGCCATTTGTCCAGATCTCAATTTTCTCCGCGACCTGCGACTCGCGGGCGGCCATAATGACATCCAGGAGGTTCGGGTGCAGGAGCGGCTCACCCCCAAGGATTTTCAGAACGGTCGCGTGATAGCTCCTGGCCAGGGTGGTCAGGTCCGAGGAGAGGTCACCGGGATCGACGAAATGCTTCGGCAGCACCGGCGATAGGTGCGTGCACGAACGACACCTCAGATTGCAGTGCTCGACAATGTTGACTTCGCAGGTGCGATTGAGTATTCGCCCATCTTTGAGCCTGTACCGGTCGCCCAATTAGAATCGTCCCCTTGGTACTATTCCGCCCAACCATAACAGCGGCTGCTTCCCTCAGTAATGGGTCCGTCAGCTTGACGGGGTTACTTGATCTTGGTTTGTGCTTCCTGGCCGCGCTGAGGCGGCCGTCGAAGGTGATCTCGAAGGTGTTGGGGGCGGCCTTCGCGCGCCGTGAGGCGCTGCCGATCTGAGAGGAAGTGAGGAACCACCACCGCTGAACTATAGCCCGCCGCCCTGTCATACGCTGTCTGGCATCCCTGACCGGGCGTCAAGGCCGCGGCCGAGGCTGGTGTAGGCAATCCCGGACCGGCGAAGCACCTCGGGATCGAGCAGGTTACGGGTGTCTACGACGACCGGGGTACGCATCACCTTGGCAACCTTCATCCAGTCCAGCATCCGGAACTGCGCCCACTCGGTCAGCACGACGATCGCGTCCGCATCGGCCGCCGCGGCGTACGCGTCGGCCACGACTCGGATCGCACCCAGGTCTGTATCGGGGGGCACCGCCGGGTCGCACCCGGCAAGTTTCGCTCCTGCCCGGTGCAGCCGAGCGGCCACGGCTAGCGCCGGCGACTCCCGCAAGTCGCTGGTGCCCGCCTTGAACGTCAGCCCGAGCAGGCCGATCCGCTTCCCGGACACCGAGCCACCGTGCTTACCCGTGACAGCGGACCGAACCTTCTCGGCCATCCGCCGCTGCTGTCGCACATTGCCCTGGATCGCCGCGCGCAGGAGCCCGAAGCCGAGGCCGGCGGCGTCCGCCATGCGCACCAGGGCCTGGGTGTCCTTGGGAAGGCAGGGCCCTCCCCAGCCGGGGCCTGGTGACAGGTATCCCCGACCGATCCGGTTGTCGTAGCCCAGGGCCTCGGCGACCTCGCCTATGTCGGCCTCCAGTCGCTCGCACAATTCGGCGATCGCGTTCACGTAGGACAGCTTCATGGCCAGGAAGCAGTTCGCCGCGTACTTCGCCAGTTCCGCGCTGGCCGCGTCGATGAGCAGGACTGGCGCGCCGAGCGGCGCGTACAGCGCGGCGACTTCTTTGGCGATGCCCGGCCGGTCACACCCGACCACGATCCGATCCGGGTGCAGGAAGTCCGCGACCGTGCTGCCTTCGCGGAGGAATTCCGGATTGCTCACGACCCACACGTCGCCGCGTCCGAGTGATTGCGCGATCCGCTTCGTGGTGCCCACTGGGACGGTGGATTTGATCACGATGATCCCGCCAGCCGGCAGCAGCCGACGGCACGCGTCGACCGCCGCCTCCAGCGCGGACAGGTCCGGGATGCCATCCGGTCCCGTCGGCGTGGGCAGGCACAGGAACGCCATGTCCGCCTCGGTCAGCGCTGCCGCTATCCCGCTCACGAACGACAGCCGGCCAGACGCCAGCCCCGCCCGCAGCAGTTCCGCCAGGCCCGGCTCAGGGATATCCACCTCGCCGCAGGCCAACCGAGCCACCTTGCCGGAGTCCACGTCCGCGCATATCACCTGGTGCCCGAGCGAGCAGAGGCATGCGCCGGTGGTCAGTCCCACATAGCCGGTGCCCACCACCGCGATCCTGCGGGCAGCGGCGGCTCCTACGGCAGTGGCCCGCGGACGCTCAGCCATGATCATGCCCTCCAGGCCAGTTCCACAGCTCCCGCAGCGGAATCCCGAATCGCCGCTCCACTCCGGCGACTTCGGCCTCGAGATGCTCTCGGACGAAGGCGGCGTCGGCGGGCGGCATTACCGGCCGGTTGTCTCCCAGCGGCTCGTACAGCACCCGCTGGACAAGCGCGGACCGTTTGACCCGGCCGACGACGCCGGCGCCATTGTGTCTGCGGACCACGACCGCGGCACGCTTAGCGAAGGTGGCCAGCGGGAGCCACCGTGCATCGCTGGCAGGCTGCCTGGTGCCGAGCAGTTCCGGGGTCAGGATCAGGCGGTCGATCTGCAGCCAGGTGGTGACGCCGTCGAGGAAGGCCTGCGGGTCGGCGCGCAGCTCGTCGAAGACCGCCACGTGCAGGGCTTGGCGGTCGAAGCAGTCCAGGTAGCGCTGTAGCTGGGTGGCGTAGCGTCCCTCTTCGATCAGGTCGGACGTTTCCAGGTCCTCGCGGAAGGTGGCCGTGAGGCCATGCTTGCGCCGGTGCAGGTAGGCGGAGAAAGCGCGCTCGGCCGGGTCACGCAAGGTCACCATCAGGCGGACGTCAGGGCCAAGGCACGAGCGGATCCGCCGCGGTGCCTCGGCGCAGGTCAGATAGTCGGGGCATACCTCGCCCACGACGCGGTGCGAGGGCAGGGCCGACCGGAACTGCTTGCGGTACCAGTCCACGCCGCGGTCGTAATAGCGGCTGAAGAAGTAGAGGTCCTTCGCCTCGCTTAGGTAGACCTCGGGATGCAGCGCCAGCGTCTCATGCAGCCAGCTGGAGCCGGACTTGCCCGGCCCAAGGTGGAGGAAGTTCGGGAGTCTTGTCACAATGCACCCCTCCGCCGGAGCACCGCGGGAATCGTCTTCGCGAGGATGATCAGGTCACCGCGCAGGGACCAGTTCTCGATGTAGGCAAGGTCCATCCGGACGCAGTCATCGAAGCCGACCTCGGAGCGGCCGCTGACCTGCCAGGCACCGGTAAGCCCCGGGCGCACGGCGAGCCGGGCGAGCTGCCAGCTCTCATAGGCCTCGACTTCCGATGCCAGCCCCGGACGCGGCCCGACAAGGCTCATGTCTCCCCGTACCACATTCCAGAGCTGGGGCAGCTCGTCCAGCGACCACCGTCTGAGCCACCAGCCGACTCTGGTGATGCGGGGGTCGTCTTGGAACTTGTAGAAACGCTGGTCGACGCTGGTCTTATCGAGCAGCCCGGCCACCAGCCGGTCCGCACCGTCAACCATCGTCCGCAGCTTCAGCATGGTGAACGGCCGCATTCCCCTGCCGATCCGCTCCTGACGGAAAAGCGCGGGCCCAGCCGATGAAACCCCGACCACCAGGCCAAGCACGGCGAGCAGTGGCCAGATGATGAGGAGGGCGGCTGCCGCGAGGATCACATCGATGAGCCGCTTGCCCGGCCCGTTCGCCCTGGTGTGCTCGGCGCGGCCGGGCAACTGGCGCGCCTTCATGGCCGGCCGGGTATCGACGCTGCCAGGCAGTGCCGTACCGCCATCACCACCTGCTCCGCGTCTTCCTCGGTGAGCTCAGAGGACATGGGAAGGGCCAGGACCTCACCGTCCAGCCGCTCGGTGACCGGCAGCAGCTTGCCGTCGCCGAAGCCCGCCATGTGCAGCGCGCGGAAGTACGGCTTGGTCTGCACGCCGCAGTCACCGAGAGCCCGCTGCAGGGTATCGCGGCCCGGCACACGCGGCACCCTGGCGACCCAGTGCACGTAGCAGTGGGTGTCGCCCGCGCGCACCTGCTGGGCGGTGAGCTCAGGTAGCCCCGCGCGGTAGACGTCGGCGAGGCGGTTGCGCCGCCGCACCAGGTCGTCGAGCATGTCCAGCTGATCGAGCGCATATATCGCATGCAATTCGTCCATCAGCTCAGAACGCCACCAGCCGTGCTGGCCGCTCTGCAGCGCTGCGGCCGCATCCGCGGGCAGCACGGCTGCTCCGCCGGCGCCAGCTGCCGACACCACCTTGGCGAAGCTCATCGAATAGGCGTGACCGCGGGCGAATCCGGCGACTGGGCGGCCGGCGTACCGGCTGCCGATCGACGCAGCCGAGTCGGCGATGAGGGGAACACCGGCCTCATCGCAGATCCGGGACAGTGCCGCGTAGTCACAGGGATTGCCAAACGTGTCGACGCTGACCACGACGCGGGCCGGCTCCGCCGCCAGCATCGCGCCGAGGCCCTCTGGATCGAGGGTCCAGGTGTGCTCATCGACATCGGCGAACCTGAGACGGTAGCCGAGCTGTAGCAGGACCTCACCGGTGGCCGGGAACGTGAAGGAGGGCAGGACGGCGGTATCGCCCGGCCTCGCCGTGCCGACCGTGGCGGCGATCACCAGCCGAAGCGCCGAGGTTCCCGACGCCGTCACCAGTAGCGTGTGCTCGTCGCCGATGCCGAGGACCTCTGCGAGCCGGCCGCTCAGCTCCTGTGACCATCGGTTCCCGTGCTTGACCTCGCCATGCCACAGGCTGGCCTGCTGGCGAGCGGCGACCTGGTCAGGGCGGGCCGCGCGGGGCGGGATCACCACCGGAAGGACCGGCTCGAAGGCCGGGCAGCGCTCGATGCGGACGGCTGCCACCATCGCCTCGAGGTGCTGGCGCAGCGGCGCGATTCTTCCGCCGGCCGCCCTCAGCCGGGACGTATCCATGACCACGCCATCGCCACCAGCACCGGGCGGGCTGGGCTCGATTTGGGCGGCCGAGCCGCACATATCGCGGATCTCCGCCGCGAGTGCAGGCAGCGATAGCGGTTCGCCGCCCACGTTGTAGACACCGGAGGGCAGCCCGGATGCGGCGATTCCGGCGAGTTCACGGACCGGCACGAAGCTGCGCTCGGCGTGCGGTACCCGCAATGGATGCCCGGCGAGCGCCTGCCTGATGAGGCGGGTGATGGCGCAATCCTGCCCGGTTCCGCAGATGGTCGCGAGCCGCAAGATGGTCAGGCGATCCGCATTGGCTTCCCGTGCCACCAGGCGCTCCTGTGCCAGCTTGGAGAGCGCGTATGCCCAGCGGCCGGGGGTGTCGGCATTCACCAGGCGCCGCCCCAGGGCAGCGGCCCGCCATGGCGGGCACGGCTCGCAGGCGAGCCTCACCGCGTCGTCGCACCACTCGTCGATCTGGTCGACGGCCAGCGGCAGCACCGGCGGCGTGTCTTCTTTCGCTGGCGCGCAAGCGCAGCCATAGATCTCCGCGGAGGACATCAGCAGGACCGCTCGTCCCGCCAGCGCGGGCAGGATCCGCGCTGTGGAGATCGCATTACGCACGGGCAGGAGCCATGGCCAGCGTGGACGTGACGCGACCAGGCCGAGTAGGAGCACAACCTCTCCATCAGGCAGTGGCGGCAGGTCGCTGGTGAGCAGGTCCGCTTCCAGCCACTGAGCCCCGGCCGCCATCAGCCTGCCTGGCGGCGGGCGCGCATCGAGCACGGTTACCGTCCGGTCGGCGTCAAGCAGCGCCTGGGTGATCGACTGGCCGACGGCTCCCGACCCGCCGACCAGGATGCAACCCTCCATCTACCCCCCCGCTTCCAGGCCGCGGGGATCCCGGTCGCCGGTGCCTGCGGCGGCGCGCCGGCCGGTCGCCAGTAGCTGCTTTCCGATATCGGCTAGCTCGGGGTGCGCCTGAAGCTCACGCTCGATACCCAGGTGGGCATCCCAGTCACGCTCCAGGCGATCAGCGAGCCGGGTCGGCCCCAGCGGAGCCGCGGTGGCGAGCAGCCCGGTCACCTGAACGTCCACCAGGCCCGCGGCCCGAAATGCCCGCCGCAACCGCCCCTGGTCCATGAGGTGCATCTCGGCGGATTGATCCTCAACGACCCAGACACCGATCCGGGTTCTCAGCCGTTGCATCGCCTCCTCATACTTTTCGTCCCGCAACAACTCGATCACCAGGGCAACCAGCGAGTCTGCGAGCACTATGACCGAACCGCCGGGGCGCACCCAGCTGGCGAACCGTCGCACCATCGCTTCTGGATCCGTGCTGTATTGCAGCGATCCAAGGGCGAGGACCATCCCCGCCGACCCGTCGGGCAGTTGCACGGTCTCCATCGGTTCGCTGATGAGCCTGAAGGCCTGATCATGATCCGCGCGCCGCAGTTCGGCGATCATCCCGGGTGCGGGCTCGATTCCGATGACCTCATAGCCGAGCGCAAGCAGCGGCTCCACCCAGCGGCCCACCCCGCATCCGACATCTACGATGGGGCCGCGATCGGGCAGGAAGTGCCGCACCTGGTCCCAGGCCATGGCGTCGTAGGCGCGCCGGTGCGGGCTCTCGAAGTGCTCGCGGTAGCGATGGGCAAGTGCCGTATAGAGCTGCTGGCTCGATTGCATGCCTTCACGTCTCCGTGCCGAGATGACGGCGTCCGATCCGCCACAGCAGGTCGTCCGCGTACGTCGTCGGCCGCCATCGCAGGTTCAGGCTGTAGTTGCTCCCACAGCCCACGCAGTCCTTCCGGAACAGCCGGGCGTGCTCTTCGCGATAGTGGGCAGAGTCGATCACCTCCGCGATCCGGCGGGACCGGACGTTGAAGGCTGGGTCGTGCGCCCAGCATCCGCCGATCTCGCCCCTGGAATGGATCATCAGCTTGAGCTGGGATTCCGCGCACGGCACGTCGCGCTGCACGATGTCGGAGAAGTGCCGTGGTATGTACTTGAGGTCGGAGTAGCGGGGGAGCCAGCGCGGGTCCGCCCGCTTTACGTCCTCGAGGCGGCGCAGCGCGGGTTCGATCTCGCCAGCACCGACCCGTTTCTGTATCGACACTTCGCGGGCGCGGAACAGAAATGTCTGATCAGTGGCGAGATTCAGGTAAAGCCGGACTTGAAGCTGCTGCGCCAGCCGCGCGATATCAGGCAGGTGCTCGACATTGTCCCGCATGATGGTGAAGTTCATGCGGATCTTCAACCCAAAACGCTGCCGCTGGGTGATCAGGTGCCTGAGGTGGCTGATCGTCGTGTCAAAGGCGCCAGCCCGGCCGCGGACATGATCGTGGATGCGCTTGTCCGGGCCGTCCACCGATATATTGAAGCTCCTGACCCCGGCGGCAAGCACCTCTTCGAGCACGTCCGGGGTCAGGCGGATTCCATTCGTGTTCAGATGCATATGCTGGATGCCAGCAGCGTGCGCATAGGTCATAATCTCGAGAGCGTCCGGGCGAATCAACGGCTCGCCGCCGGTGAAGTTTGCCTTGACTATCCGCAGTTGCACGAGCTGATCTATGACGTCCTTCCATTCCTTGGTCGTCAGCTCTCCCTTGGTATTCTCCAGCCAGCAGGCGCAGCTGATACATCGCAGGTTGCAATTCTCAGTAAGGAACAGCTCGGCGACGAGTGGCCGGACATGAATGTTGGGCGAGATCCATCGCTTGACTCCGAGCAGGATGAAAAACCTGGCGAGACGAGCCTGCTCCGTGGTTCTCAACGTACTTTCCTCGCAGCTACGAAGATATTCGCCGAAGTAAAGATCTCGCCATCCAGGTAGATGGCTCGTTCAAGTAGCTCGCGCAGCCGCCCGCCGGTCAGCAAGGCCGGTATCTGCAGCCACCGCCAGAACAAGTTGGCCCCGGTAACGCTTACTGGGTCGAAGTGCTGCTCTCGAAGCAGCGCGAGCAGGTCGCGCCGCCGGTAGTTGGTGTGCTCCTCCTTACCCACCGACATGTCTCCGCGCAGGCCGTTGTCGAGGTTCTCGAATCTGTCCGCATAGACCTCACGGCCGAATCGGGCGCTATATACCAGCCGGTGCAGCCGCGGGAATCTGAATTTCGCGTTGTCCGGGTCGAGGAAGGAGAAGACATGACGCCCGGGCACGGTCACGATCAGCAGGCCGCCAGGGGCGAGAACGCGCCGGATCTCAGCGAGAACGCGAGCTTCATCGGGAACGTGCTCGAGCACGTCGAGAACCGAGACAGAGGTGAATTCACCGGCGCGGAAGCATAGTTCGCCATCCACCGGTATGTGGTGAACGGGGATGTCCGGGCTGGCCTTCCTGACCTGAGCTAGGTACCCGGCGTGCGGATCGGCGCCCGTGCACTGCAGCTGGGTTGTCGCGTGCAGCACCGTGAGGAATTCGCCCTCACCGCAGCCGAGGTCCAGATGGTGACCAGGCTGCCCGGCGAGCTGCTGCCAGCAGAACGCGTACCGGCGCAGATGATGGCGCGCGAACGGGTTCGGCTCACCGGTCACGGCGCCCGCCACGGCACAGTCGCGCGCAGAGTGAGTCAAGGGTATGGATGACCTGATCGGGGGCAACCGCCGGAGGCAGCGGCCGTTCGCGCAGCAGCTGGGCTTGCCGGGCGGCGTGCGTCGTGACCGCGGGCTGGAGGTCATCCGGCTCCCACACGGCCACCACCGGACCGGTACGCTCCTCGCGCTGGAGGTAGGCGACCTGGTGATCGTTGCCCATCTCGCCGAGCGAGGCACGCCTAGCTACCGCGATCGGTACCTTGCCTGCCCGCTGCACCAGCCGGACCGTGTTCCCGGCGTGCGTGATGATCATGTCAGCGGCCACGATCCGCTCCTGCAAGTCGCTGAATGGGATGAACTGCCGGTACCGGCAGGGTGGCGTCACCGGTGACGTGCCGGTCTGCGCGAAGACCTCGTGCTCGGCACACAACGGGCCGAGGGCCCGGATGAGGCGGTCGAAGGGCCAGGGGCCCATACCCACGGTGACCAGGATACGCGCCATCAGTAAAGCTCGCCGATGAGAACGGCACGCGGTCGCGTGCCGACCAGGGATGGCCGCTGGACCAGGACCGCCGCGGCGAGCCGGCAGCATATCTTGCTCGCCGACCCCGCCGCGTCCACCATGTTGAACGTCTCGAGCCACAGGGCCGGGATCCGCAGTACACGGGCGGCAAGGAATACCCCGACGGCGACGCCTGTGCCCGCGGAAATGATCACGTCGGGCCGTTCCCGGCGCAGCATCCGCAGGCTGCGTATCGCCGCGCCCAGCGCGCCGAGCGGACGGTGAGCCGATTGCTCCCGCTCCCAGTGCACGCGCTGGCCCGTCAGTAGCGCGGCGGTATCCTCGGCGCGCACCGCGACCCAGGACACATCATGCCGGGACCACCAGGGTTTCAGCGCGAGAAGGTCGAGAAGCACGCCCCCGCTGCTTGACACCAGCAAGACCCGGTAACGCGGAGCGCTCGCACTTGTTTCTCTGTCCATCAGATGAGCCTGTTCACCCACGTCTGCGGGGTCCCCGCGGACGGAATCTCGATCTCAATGTCGTAGCTGAATTCCATCGGCTCTTGAACCGCCATCCATTCGACCATGCGGGTGAGGCCATCGCGCAGCGAGGTTGATGTCTGGTAGCCGAGCAGCTTTCGCGCCTTGTCCGCGCTACAGGTGGCGTATTTGACTTCCAGCGGGCGGGCAGGCACGAATATCGGATCGAGCTGGAATGACATGATGTCAGCGATTTCTTCTGCGAGCTGCAGGACCGACGTCGTTTCCTCGTCCGGCCCGACGTTTATGATTTGACCTGCGGCCGCTGGCTCCTCACCCATGCGCTCCAGGCACGCCACCACGTCGCCGACGAAACTGAAACCGCGCAACTGGCTGCCATCACCATAGATGATCGGCTGCTTGCCCCTGAGGATGCGATTGATCATGATGGCTGCGACGTTACGGTACGGATCACTGTAGCGCTGCCGGGGGCCGATAACGCTGTGCGGTACTGCGATCGCGTACTCGCCGCCATGCCTGCTGAACAGATTCTCGACCATGAGTTCGGACGTATGCTTGGCTAGGCCATATGGCGTTACGGGCTCCGGTTTCATGTCCTCGGTGAAGGGGGGCGTCAGGGCGCCGTATCGTGCCATGGACGAGCAATGGACGAACCGGCCGGCGCCAGCCGAGATACTGGCGGTGGCCATGTCCACCGTAGCCTGCGCGGTGTTCTTGAACACGAATGACGGGGAGAAGATGCTCAGGCCGTCATAGGCGGCCGAAGCACAGTGATAGACCAGGTCGGCACCTGATAGCAGGTGCGCGTATGATCCACGGTCGCAGCAGTCGGCAACGAGGAAATCGACCCCGGCTGGGACGTTGCGCTCACGGCCGCCAGACAGGTTGTCGATTCCAGATACACGCCAGCCGCGATCGGAGAAACAGTCGGCCAGATGGCTGCCAAGAAAGCCGGCGATTCCTGAGATAAAGACTTTCTGAATCATCGCCTTCCCCTCGGCTCACATCTTGGTCGTCGTACGGCTTACCATCAGCCGGCGGGGGTCGGCGTGCTACGCACTGGCGTCAAGGGCTCGGGAACCCCCGTGCACCAGATCCTTACGCTCTGAGATGTCTTGCTACGGTTAGCTACGATCCGGCCCGGCGCGTGCACTAGGTAGCTTGTCGCGCTGCAATCGAAATCGCAAGACCCGGGTGGGACGATCGGACCACCCGCTCACGTCCGTGAGCGCCAGCCGCAGGACAACTCCCGTCAAGCCGCGGGCCCGAAGGCGCGCATAGCCAGCACGCCTGCCACAGCGCACGCGGCTCTGGAGCCTGTGAGAAACCGTGAGAAACCGTGAGAGGTGGCTCCCCGATTGGCTCCCGAAGATCACGAACGGTACCTCAGTTTCAGGTAGTTCCTCCATCAGCCGAAGCAGCTCCTCACGCTGCGCGCTCGCAGTAGACCGCACCGACGAGCTTGCCCCGAGCATCTCGAAGCTCGATGCGTATGCCGATCAATGCGTTCATGCCTTCCCATCCTCCTCAGCCCGCCGGCAATCAGGACTGGCGCTGCGGGGCGAGGTCCGGTAGCTGCCGGGTGGACATGGCCGGTACGCTGCTGAGCGGTCCCGGCGTTCGCATGCCAGCGAGGTGGATGTCGAGGAACCGCTGCCAGGTCCCTGGACCGACCTCTTCCGCGGCCTGCACCAAACCGCGCATAGCCCAGACCAGGGCCATGACGTCACCGGCGGTAACGCCTGGGTTCACCGTGCCGGCCGCTACGGCACGTGCGGTGAGTTCGTCGATGGCTGCTCGTATCCGGTGCGCGGCGGAGGGGTCGGTGGGGCGATCAAGGAGCAGGTTCGCGTAGCGGGCATGGTCGGCGAATGACTGGCCGAAGGCGCGCAGCAGTTCTTCGAGTCCGTACCCGTTGGTGCGTGCCAGTGCCTTTTCTGTGGCTCCCATCAGCTGCTCCACGGCGAGCCGCAGGAGCTCACTGATCAGGGCGTCCTTGCTGGCAAACCGGCGGTACACCGTGCCGATGCCCACACCCGCCCGTGCGGCGATCTCCTCCATGCCAGCATCGGCGCCCGATTCGCCGAGCACCTCGCGTGCGGCGTCGAGAATGCGGTGGTAGTTCCGAACGGCGTCGCGCCGTACAGCCCGGGCTGGGCGCTGGAGCGCAACTGGCCGGGACGGCTGACCGCTCACCATCTGCTCCTCCCGGGTCGAGCAGACTACCCCTGCGTGGCAGATTATTCGGCGCTAGCCCGCACGGGGCATCCGGTCACTCGCTCTTGTCTCCGACGATTGTCCCACCGGCGACCATGGCCATCTCGCTGTGCTCCGGCTCATCGGCCATCTGCCGCAAGCGCCGCACCGAGGGAATGAGCAGGCCAGCGAGCGCTGCTAGCACGAGCGAACCGGCCATGACAGCGAAGCCGATCGTGTAGCCGGACTCCTTCGGCAGTCCGGAAGGCGCGAGCTGCGAGGTGACAATGCTGGCCATCACGGCCGCGCCGATGCTGCCCCCGATTGTGCGGATGTTCGCGTTCATGCCGCTGGCAACACCGGTCTGGGAGGTCGGTACTGCGGCGACGACTAGCGCGGCCATGGCCGAGAACGCAAGCCCGAACCCGATCCCCATCAGGGCGGTCGACAAGTAGATCTCCCACTCGTGCCCGTGCGCGAAGGCGAGGACCGCCATTGCTACGCTTCCGATCAGGCAGCCAGCGATGACAAGGACCTTGCCCCCGAGCCTGCGGGCGAGTCGGCCGACGGACATGCCGACGACGAACATGGTGATCGTGGCGGGCAGCAGCATGAGCCCGGAGCGGGTGATGCTCGCGCCGAACCCGTAACCGGCGGCGGTGGGCGTCTGCACGAACTCGGGCAGGAACGCGAACGTCGCATACATCCCCATACCGATGAGCAGCGCGACAAGGTTGTTCGTCCACACGGCCGTCCGCCGCATCATATGCATGTCGATCAGCGGCGTGGTGGCGCGCAGCTCGGCGATCATCCAGCCCGCGGCCAGCACCACCGCCGCTGCCAGCAGGCCCAGCACCCGGCCGGAGCCCCAGCCCCAGGCTGGTGCCTCGCTCAGCGCGACCAGGAGCGCGACAAGCCACGCGGACAGCAGCACCGCTGGCAGCCAACTGATCCGTCCGGGGGCACGCACGGGCGACTCGGGTACGAACAGTACCGCGGCCACGGCGGCAACGATTGTGAGGATCATAGGCAGCCAGAACAGCCAGTGGTAGTCCAGCACGTTAACGATCGGGCCCGCCAGGACGATTCCAAGGCCAGCCCCTATCGCGGTCAGCGCGGCGAGAGCCCCGACTGCGCCAGTCACCTTCTCGGACGGGAACTCATCCCGGATGATCCCGAACGCGACAGGCACCATGCCGCCACCGGCACCCTGGATTACCCGTGCCACGATCATCACTTCGATGGAGGGAGCGAGCGCTGCGAGCAGCGAACCAACCGCAAGTGCCACTAGCGAGGCCACGAAGACCCGCTCCTTGCCCTTCATGTCGCCGACTCTGCCCAGGATCGGCGTCATGATCGACGCCGAAAGCAGGTAGGCGGTAAGCACCCACGTCACCGTGCCCTGCGTGGTGTGCAGTTCGTGCTGCACCGTCGTCAGCACCGGGATAACCAGTGATTGCAACAGCGCGAACGCCGCGATCCCCAGGACCAGCACCGCGAATGTGACCTGATAATGCGCGCGCCTGCCACTCTTGACCATCAAGATCCCTTCAAAACGGAATCGCTGTTCCGCTAAGAGTCTAACAAAGCGGAATACTGATTCCGTCAGGTGAGGGTGCTCATCGGGTCTGCCCGTTCCGAGGGATCTAGGCCCCACGCGGTCTCCGCCGCGCCCTGGCCGAGACGTTCGCCATGTTGACGAAGCTGAGGTCGGTCTCGAACCGCCGCTCGCCCCATCTCACAGACGCCTATGCCACGTTGCGTGCCTGGTGCGCCAGGACGGGGCATGGCTTGGGCCAGAAGGAACATGAGGCGGATCGCTGGGTGGCGGGCGACAACGCTATGGCTTCAGGTCCCTCTGGTCGCCCACGATCGGATCTTCGCCAACGTCAAGAACCTTGAGCTACTGACGAAGCTCAGCGAGTAGGCGACCTGCCCGTGTCTGGAACCCGCCGGGCTCCGTGCTGGGCTTGCCGCGAGGTTGAAGGTGCGGACGTTACCGGCGATGCAGCATGGCGTGATCGCCGGCAACGCCGGGCGTCACTGACCGGGGCGGCCGCCAAGCACCCTGACGACGACTCATCTAGTCGGCTGAGGCAAGCAGGTCTTGGTGATGCGCTTCACACCAGCGGCGCGCGCGGGCCACGGTCCCGGCGACGCGGCTCCAGTAGTCGGCGAAGCCAGGGTGGCCAGCTTTGGCAGCGTCGGTGATGATGGCGCAGCACCAGTCATGGTTGTCCAGGATCGCCCCAGCGACCTCGCGGCGCTGGGCAAGGGGCAGGCCGTAGGCGTCCAGGAGAAGACGGAACCGGGTGAGCGCCCGGCCCTGCCGAGAGTCGGCGATGTCGCGCTCGTCGCAGAGCGGGGACCAGTGCCGGGCGGCTGCCGCAAGATCCCAGATGACGCTGCCCGGGCCGGCCAGGTCGAAGTCGATGAGGGCGACAGCCGTGCCACCGCGGAATATCAGGTTGGCCGGGTGGACGTCGTTGTGGCTGACCAGCCTGGTGGTGAAGTGGGCCGGGACGGGCCGTGGCCACTGGTATCGGGCGGGGTTGAACGACGCCACGGCCTGGTGATACCGGCGCAGCAGCTCAGCGACGCTCACCAGGGCCGCGTCGGTCAGCATGTCGGCGCGCAGCGGCGGCACGCCGGCCCAGCCATCGATGTACGTCAGTGTCTCGGTGGTCGCGTCGGCCGCCAGCACGCGGGGCGCACCGTCGAACCCGACCGAGGCGAGATGCGTCAGGAGGGCATGAGTCGCGGCAGCAGCGGGGGCGATCGGCCTGCGGACCGTGTTGCCGATGCGGTGCACGAGCCCACGGTTGGCTGTGCCACCGGGCATCGGGCCGTCAGCCAGAAGCGGCGGCCCGCTGACGTTGCCCGCCAGAGTGCTCACCCGTACCGTCCTCTGTCTCGTCGAGCTTGCTGCTTCCCGTTTCCTCTCTCCTGAACCGTGGCGGAGCCGGGACTCAGGGCCCGGCATTGCTAACCGCCCCCGGCGGTCAGGACTCTGCGAGCCTGAGCAGTTCACGGGCGAGGCTGGTGTGGGTGACCAGGCCGTGGACCATGCCGGCGCTGATCGCCGCGTGGACCGCGACGCTCTTGGAGACGCCGTAGGCGACGGCGATCACGCAAGGGATCTTTGCGAGCACCGGCCCCGGGGTCACGATCATGCGGGTGTCCAGCGCTGTCTCCACCGGGCGGCCATCCCCTCCCAGGAAGACACCTGCCATCTCTGCGCAGACGCTAAGACGGGCGATGGCGTCGCGCTCATCGGGACTGCACGCGTCAAAGATCGTCGACAAGCCGGGCGCCCACGCGCCGATGGCGACCATCGCGACCGTGATGGACGGCACCAGCGCCATGGCATCGGCCACGTCCGCCTGACGGCGGATGGCGGCGGCGGTCTGTGCATCGTCAACGATCATTGGCGCGTAGAAGACGTGTGCGGTGCCGCCGCCAATGCGGGCCACACCGCGCACGAGGTCGAGCAGGTCCCTGCCGTCCGGCGGTGGCACCGCCCCGGTCAGCTGGACGATCGGGCAGGGCGGCATCCCGGTGAGTGCGGCGACGAGCCCGCTCAGCGAGCGCGCCCAGGACATGCCGAGGACGTCGGTCGGCGTGATGATGTCCATCAGTACCTGCCCGGCCGCCTCGCCCATGCGGCGCCGGAGCGCCAGATAGTCTTCGTCGGGAACGTTGAACGCGAAGGCGTGCCGCAGGCCGAACACCGAGCAGAGTTCCGCCGACAGCCCGGTGTCGAGGCTGCCGCCGGGCAGCCCGATCTCGATACGCACCATGCCGGCCTCGCGTGCCGCTTCAAGCAGGCGGGCGACCCGGAACCGGCTGATGCCTAGCTGCTTGGCAATATCGACCTTCGAGACGCCCTCCAGGTAGAACTGCCGCGCCACGCGCGCGGCCAGGACAACTTCCGATGGCCGGTCGGTGGACAACCCAGCCATGATTCCTCCCGTGCCGCCGCGCCCATCGGCAACGCCCCGGCTGGCTACGGTCCGGTGTTAATGGCGCTCATTTGAGCGGCTAAGGCTCATATTGGCAGTTTTTCTTGACTTTGCCCAGCAACCGAACCACTGTGTTCGGTAGTGGCGTGGTCGTATGAGCGCTATGCGCTCAAGTGAGCGCGCTGCAGGGCAGCGCCAAGGCACTCACCTGAACGACGGGACGCGACTATGACGCGACGAGACGCCCCCTTAGGAGCCACTCCTTCATCCGCTTCAGCTGCGGTGCTCAACCGCCGGACCTTCCTGGCGGGGGCAGCTGGCGGGGCGGCGCTCGCCCTTACCGGCTGCAGCATTGGCGCAAAACAGATCTTCACCGGCGGGAGCTCGGGGACCACCCTTGCCGTCGCGATCGTCTCCAACTCGCAGATGCAGGACGCCATCAGCCTGTCCCACCTGTTCGAGAGCGAGCACCCGGACATCCACCTCAACTTCATCTCGCTGCCGGAGAACGAGGCGCGCGCCAAGATCACCACGGACGTGTCCACCCAGGGTGGCGAGTTCGACGTGGTGATGATCAGCAACTACGAGACGCCGATGTGGTCGGCCAACGGCTGGCTGGTGAACCTCCAGCCCTACATCGACCGCACCGCCGGCTACGACGCCAACGACTTCCTGCCCCAGCTGCGGGCGACGCTTTCCCACAAGGGCGACCTGTACTCGGTGCCCTTCTACGGCGAGTCGTCCTTCCTCATGTACCGCAAGGACCTGATGGCCAAGGCGGGTATCAAAATGCCGCTCCGCCCCACCTGGGCTCAGGTGGGGCAGATCGCCGCCCAGATGCATAACGCGAAGAAGGGGCTGGTCGGCATCTGCCTGCGTGGCGACCCAGGGTGGGGCGAGAACCTCGCGCCGATCGACACGGTGATCAACTCGTTCGGCGGCCGGTGGTACGACCTGGCCTGGCAGGCGCAGCTGACCAGCCCGGAGGTGGAACGCGCGGTCTCGATGTACGTGTCGCTGGTACGGACGTACGGCGAGCCCGGGGCCCCGTCGGCCGGCTTCTCCGAATGCGCCACGCACTACGGCACGGGCGGCGCGGCCATGTGGTATGACGCGACCTCCGCGGTCAGCTCCATCGAGGACCCGCAGAGTAGCAGTGTGGCCGGCCGCAACGGCTACGCCTGGGCGCCGACCCAGAACGGGCGCCCGTCCGGCTGGCTCTATACATGGTCGCTGGCGATCCCCACCACCTGCCCCAACAAGCAGGCGGCCTGGGACTTCATCGCCTGGATGACCTCCAAGTCCTTGATCAAGACGGTCGGGCGGACGCTGGGCTGGTCGCACGTGTTTCCCGGCAGCCGCTTCTCCAGCTACCAGATACCGCAGTACAAGAAGCTGTCGGCTGCCTACGGCCCGCTGACGCTGCAGTCGATCAACGCGACCAACACGGCGCACCCGACAACCAAGCCGGTGCCCTACACCGGGGTCCAGTTTCTGGACATCCCCGAGTTCCAGGACCTCGGCACCAACGTCAGCGAGCAGATGAGCGCTGCCATCGCCGGGCAGAAGGCGGTTGCGTCGGTGCTCTCGCAGTCGCAGCTCTACGCCCAGGCCGTCGGCGACACCTACAAGAAGGCGTGATGGACGGCGCCGACGCTGGCGGCAAGCCCGAACGGAGGCCACGATGACCGCGATCGCTCCCCCGGTTGCCTCGGCCCAGCGTGTGCGCGCCCGTCCCGACCGCGGGCGACAGGGCTGGGTGCGGCGCGCGCCGCTGCTCCCCGCGTTGGTGTTCACGATCATCGTGACCCAACTGCCGTTCCTGCTGACGCTCTGGTACTCGCTGCAGTCGTGGAGCCTGGTCCGCCCCGGCTCCGAGCACTTCGTCGGGTTCGCCAACTACGTGCAGGTCTTCCAGGACAGCCAGTTCTGGACGGCGGCGCTGAACACGGTGATCATGACCGTCGGCTCGGTCCTCATCGCGATGCTCATCGGCATCGGCCTCGCCCTCATCCTGGACCGGAAGTTCCTCGGCCGGGGGATCGTGCGTACCCTGCTGATCACGCCGTTCCTGGTCATGCCCGTCGCCGCTGCGCTGCTGTGGAAGACGACCCTGCTGGACCCGACGTTCGGGATCGTGAACTGGGTGCTGCGGCCGTTCGGCATCGGCCACTTCGACTGGATCGGCCAGGCGCCGCTGATCTCCGTCATGATCGAGATGATCTGGCAGTGGACCCCGTTCATGATGCTGCTGGTCCTCGCCGGGCTGCAGAGCCAGCCCAAGGACGTCGTGGAGGCCGCCGGCGTCGACGGCGCCAGGCCGCTGCAGATCTTCCGCGAACTGACGCTCCCGCACCTGCGCCGCTACATCGAGTTGGGCGTCGTGCTCGGTGCCATCTACCTGGTCAACGAGTTCGACGCGGTCTACATGATGACCCAGGGCGGCCCGGGCATCTCCAGCACCAACCTGCCCTTCTACATCTACCAGCGGGCATTTCTCGGCTTCGAGGTCGGCCAGGCGGCCGCGATGGGCGTGATCGTCGTCATCATGACGATCATCGTCGCCACCTTCGCGCTGCGGCTGATCTTCACCTCGTTCTCCGGAACGGAGCAGGCGGCATGATGGCACGCAGCGTCACGGCGGAACCGGGACTTACCACGGCCGCTCCCGGGCGGCCCGCGGTGCGGCCGAAGCGCCGCCGCAACAACCCCTGGGTGGGCATCGTCGGCTGGGTGCTCGGGATCCTGTTCTTCTTCCCGGTCCTGTGGATGGTGATCACCTCCTTCAAGACTGAGGCGCAGGCCTACACCACCACGCCGCAATTCGTGTTCACGCCGACCCTCGAGCAGTACAAGACGGTGTTCGCCAGCGGCATCTGGCCCTACCTGGCGAACTCGGCCTTCGCCACGATCGTGTCCACGTTCTTCGTCCTGCTGCTGGCCACGCCGTGCGCGTTCGCGCTGTCGCTGCGGCCGGTGAAGAAAACGCGCGACGTGCTGTTCTTCTTCATCAGCACCAAGATGCTGCCGATAGTCGCCGCGATCATCCCGATCTACATCGCCGCGCGCGACCTGCACATGCTCGACAACATCTTCACGCTGGTGATCCTCTACACGGCGATGAACCTGCCGATCGCGGTGTGGATGATGCGCTCGTTCTTCCTGGAGGTGCCGGGCGAGCTGCTGGAGGCGGCCGAGATGGACGGGGCGCCGCTGCGCCGGACTGTGACCGAGGTGATCTTGCCGGTGGTGGCGCCAGGCCTGGCGGCCACCGCGCTGATCTGCTGCATCTTTTCCTGGAATGAGTTCTTCTTCGCGGTGAACCTCACCGCGACCCAAGCCGCCACCGTCCCGGTGTTCCTCGTCGGCTTCATCTCGTCCGAGGGCCTGTTCTTCGCGCAGCTGTGCGCCGCGGCCACGGTGGCGACGCTGCCCGTCATCCTCGCCGGGTGGATAGCGCAGCGGCAGCTCGTCCGTGGCCTGTCCTTCGGGGCGATCAAGTGAGCAACAATTGCCTGGCCACAGGGCCAAACACAGGAGACGATCATGGCTGAGGTCACCTACGACGGCGCGACATGCATCTACCCGGGCGCGGACCGCCCCGCGGTGGACGCGCTCCAGCTGGCCATCAAGGACGGCGAGTTTGTGGTCATGGTGGGCCCCTCGGGATGCGGGAAGACCACGGCGCTGCGGATGCTGGCGGGCCTGGAGGAGATCGACGACGGGTCGGTCTGCATCGGCGGCAAGAACATGGTCGGCGTGCCTTCACGCGATCGCGACATCGCGATGGTGTTCCAGAACTACGCCCTGTACCCGAGCAAGACCGTCGGTGAGAATATGGGCTTCTCGCTCAAGATGCACGGCGTGCCCAAGGATGAACGTGCCCGCCGGGTCCGCGAGGCGGCCAAGGTGCTCGACCTGGAGCCGCTGCTCGACCGCAAGCCGCGCAACCTGTCCGGCGGGCAGCGCCAGCGGGTCGCGATGGGCCGCGCCATCGTCCGCGAGCCCAAGGTCTTCTGCATGGACGAGCCGCTGTCGAACCTCGACGCCCAGCTGCGGGTGCAAACCCGCACCCAGATCGCCGAGCTGCAGCGCCGCCTGAGGGTCACCACCGTCTACGTGACCCACGACCAGGTGGAGGCCATGACGATGGGCGAGCGAGTGGCCGTGATGCGGGCCGGGCATCTGCAGCAGTTCGACTCGCCCACCGAGTTGTACGACCGCCCGGCGAACGTCTTCGTCGCCGGGTTCATCGGCTCGCCCGCGATGAACCGGTTCGACGGCACGCTCGAGGACGGCGCTATCAGGGTGGGCGGCGTCACTCTTCGCCCACCCGAGGGCCAGCTGCAGGCGGCGCAGGGGCACAGCGAGCTGACCGTGGGGATCAGGCCCGAGCACCTGTCGATCGGCGGGGAAGGGGAGCTGACGCTGGAGGTCGCGCTGGTCGAGGACCTGGGCAGCGACTCCTATATCTACGGGCACCTGGCCGGCGACGCGGACAGCCACGTCATCGTCCGGGCGTCCCGGGACCATCCCCGCCCTGGCGAGGTCGTGAAGGTCAAGGTGGACACTGCGCACCTGCACCTGTTCGATGGCGCCACCGGGCTGCGGGTCGGCGAGTAATGGCTCATGGCCGCGGGGGGAGACGGGCCTTCAGCGAGGACGACGAGGGGGCATGATGCGCGCGGTCGTGTGGGAAAAGCCCGGAGAGCTCAAGGTGACCGAGGTCGCCGATCCGGTGCCGGGACACGGTGAGCTGCTCGTGCAGGTGGGGGCGTGCGGCATCTGCGGCACGGACCTGCACATCGCCGACGGTGAGTTCCCTCCCACGCCGTACCCGATCATTCCCGGTCACGAGTTCGCTGGTCGCGTCGTCGCGCTTGGTGACGGCGTGCCCGGTGAATGGCGCGGCGGGGAACGGGTCGCGGTGGACCCGTCGCTGTTCTGCGGGCACTGCCCGGCATGCCACGCGGGCCGCGGCAACCTGTGCGCGAACTGGAACGCGATCGGGGACACCGTCAACGGCGCCTTCGCCGAGTATGTCGCAGTCCCGGCGGCCAACGCCTACCGCCTGCCGGACGGCGTGGACGACCAGCAGGGCGCCCTCGTCGAACCGCTGTCCTGCGCGGTGCACGGCCTGCGCCGGATCGGGCCTGTCCTCGGCGAGGACGTGTTGCTGATCGGCGCCGGGACGATGGGCCTGCTGCTGCTTCAGTTGCTGAACCGGGCCGGGGCCCGGTCGGTCACGGTCGTCGACCGCAAGGCCGCGCGCCTCGAGGTCGCCAAGGCGGTCGGTGCGGCCAGCGTCGCCGGCGACGCCCCCGGGGCCGACCGCGGCACGTTCGGCGTGGCGGTGGACGCGACCGGGGTTCCAGCTGCGATCGAGGCCGCCTTTGACAGCCTGGCCCGCGGCGGCCGGCTAATGATCTTCGGCGTCGCTAGCGCGGACGCGGCCGTGTCGCTCTCGCCGTTCCGCATCTACAACGACGAGATCACCGTGCTCGGGTCGATGGCAGTGTTGAACAGCTTCGGCGCGGCGGCCGAGTTGATAGCGGCGGGCGCCATCGACACCGGCCCGATGCTGGGCTCACCGTTCGCCCTAGATCAGTTCCCCGAGGCGCTGGCCAGCGTCCGCAGCGGCGAGGGCATCAAGATCCAGGTGGCACCGGTCAGTTAGCGAGTTCTGACCCCTGACTAGCCGGTTTCGCTGGCTCTGCTGTATGACAAATGCCCTGGTAGGCCGTTGGGACACACGATCAGCCCACGCCTTTAAGGGACCATTTCACATGGGGATTGGCTCCCCGCTGGCTCCTAACAGCTAACAGCGTCCGGTCGGCGTAGCGGTCCCCGCGGCTGCAGGGGGTGGCTATGCGGGTGAGTTCTGGCCCCGTCTTCGGGTGCGTCCTGGCCCCACCGGGGTGATCGCGGGATCTGGTTCGGACGGGTTCTGGCCCCACCCTGGCGGGGGTGGTGGGATGATCGTGGTTGCTGATGGTGGTGAAGTGCTTACAGCCTGCTCATGATTCTTGAGAGGCGTATGTGGCGTCACGGTCGAAGGTGGAGCTATTCGCGGCGGTCCGCAGGGACAGCCGTAGCGGTGGGCTGTCGGTGCGGGAGCGGTCGAGGTGGGGGGGGTAGTGATGCACGGGATGTACCGGTTCGTTATGCGCGCGTGTGCTGTCGCGGCGGCAGGTGCTGCGCTGGGCATGGGGATGGTGGCGGCGGCCGGCGCTTCGGATGGCGGCGGTGTCACGATCCGCCCCGGTGCTTCCCGCCCGGCGGGCGCAGTAGCTGGTCGCGGTGGGGCGCTGCGGGCCGCTCTAGGCTTATCTGCGGCGGAGGCCAAGGTCCCTTACAACTGGGTCAAGCGGTCGCCGTCGGTCTCGCCCAGCGGCTTCTACGACTCGGCCATGGTGTATGACTCGGCGCGCCACGTGAGCGTGCTGTTCGGAGGCTACGGCGGCGGCCAGTGGGATAACCAAACCTGGGAATGGGACGGTAGTAACTGGACCCAGATGCGTCCGGCCACCAGCCCGTCGCCCCGCGCTGGGATCCACTCCCCGGAGATGGTCTACGACTCTTTTCGTCACGTCACCGTCCTGTTCGGCGGTGACAGCGAGGACACCAACCTCAACGACACCTGGGAATGGAACGGTAACAACTGGACCCAGATGCATCCGGCCACCTCGCCGCCCGTTCGGTCAGGGGCCGTCATGGCCTATGACTGGGTCAGCCACGTCACCGTGCTCTTCGGCGGTAACGGAAACTCCGGGAAGCTCCTCAACGACACGTGGGAGTGGGACGGCTCCAACTGGACCCAGATGCATCCGGCCACCAGCCCGCCGGCCCGCTTCAGCGCCTCTATGGCGTATGACTCGGCTCTGCATGAGATGGTGTTGTTCGGGGGCCAGAATGCTAGTGGGGGTGTCTACAACGACACCTGGGAATGGGACGGGAACAACTGGACTAAGATGACACCGGCCACCTCGCCGTCCGCTCGCGTGAACCAAGTGATGGCCGACGACTCGGTGCGCCATGTGATGGTGATGTTCGGCGGTTCAGCCTGCTACGAATGTAGTCACCTTTTTGGTGACACCTGGGAGTGGGACGGCTCCAACTGGACCCAACTCTATCCTGCAACCGTTCCGCCAGCTCGCGCTCTGCAATCGATGGCCTACGATTCGGAGCGAGGCGTCACCGTCATGTTCGGCGGAGTCGGTACCGTCTGTTGCTCTCTCGACGACACCTGGGAGCTAGAGACAGCTCTAACGCCAGCGAACCTATCAATCAACCGAGCCCGGGGATCATTCAACGCCCCCATTACCATCACCGGCACCGGCTTCGGGCCAAGCGAACTCGTCAATATCTATAATGACGCGACCACTTCTTCACCAATCTACACGGCCGTCACCGACAACAACACCGGCAGCTTCGTTATCAACCGGCGCGTGGTGGCGCAGGCATACGGGTCTCATGCGCTCATCGCCGTCGGTCAGACGAGCCAGCGTCAAGGCAGCACCACTTTCTTCATGAAGGCCAGTCTGGGACTCCGCCCGGCCGAGGGCGTAACTGGCCAAACGGTTGGAGTGACAGGGCACGGCTACGGGGCCAGCGAGACCGTGGAGCTGCGCTGGAACAGACCTACCGGGCCAATACTGCGCCGGGATGTCACCGACAGCCAAGGCGCCCTGTACAGCTTCTTCATTGTTCCAAAGGGCGCAATGCCAGGACCGCACCTGGTGTACGCCACAGGAACACAAACCAGAGCACGGGTAATCGCCAAGTTCACCGTTTCACCGCGCAATAGATCGATCACTCCAAAGGCACTACTCGGGCCCGCACTTCGGGCCACCCAAGCCCGATAATCGGGGGGGGGGCTGGTGGCAGCGTTGGTGATGACCGCCCCGCCGTAGGAGTGCCCGACCAAGACGATGGGGCCGTACAAGGTGTTTAGGAAGTCACGCAGGAACGCGGGGGTCGTAGCGGAGACCGACCAGCGGGTTCGGTGGCGCTTAGACCGTGTACCCGTCGCGTTGGAGCCGCGTGACGACCGCGTCCCAGCTGGAACTGTTCGCCCACGCCCCCTGCACCAGCACGACAGACGGCTTGGCCCCGCTGGCGGAGCCGGTCTTGGTGACGGCGGCGGCAGGGGTGACCGCCTGGGCGGACGCCTGGCTTACCACGACGGTGAGCGCAGCCGTGGCCAGGACCGCGGCGGACACGCTAATGCGCAGCCGTCCCCGCGCAGCGTGGATGATCTTCATTTGATGGGGCTCTCCTCGCGGCGATTTGCAAGGGGCAGGTGCCTGCCCGTTGCGACTGTGCGCCACGTCACCAGGGCTGCGGTATCGGCAACCTGACTGCACCTGGCAGGTGCAGTCAACATGCGGATACCCCGCCGGCTCCCCGCACGCCAGCATGACGGCAGACAACCATCGCCTAGGAAGTGAAGGGGATCGCCGCCATGGATGCCCTGCCCAACATCGTCCTCGTCCACGGCGCCTGGGCCGACGGCTCCTGCTGGAGCGGCTTCATCGAGCGCCTGCAGGCCGACGGCTACCACGTCACCGCACCCCAGTTCCCGATGACCGCGCTGGCCGACGACGTCGCCCGCTTGCGCCGCGTACTGGACCTCCAAGACGGCCCCACGATCGTCGCCGGACACTCCTACGGCGGCCAGATCACGACCGCGCTCGGCGCCGACGCGCCCAACGTGGCCGGCCTGGTCTACATCGCAGCGTTCGGGCTCGATGAGGGCGAATCCCTCGGCGCCCTGCTATCCCAAGGACCCACGCCCCGGCGCTCGCGCACCTGTTCACCGACAACCAAGGCTTCGGCTGGCTCCCGGAGGACGACTTCGTCAAACACTTCGCCGCCGACGTCGACCCAGTCCGGGCCAAGGTGATGCATGCGGTGCAGCAGCCACTGGCCGGGTCCACCGTCACCGCGACAGCTTGACCGGGTGCCGGCATCTGGCAACCCCTGACCCTCCGCGCCAAGCGTCCCTGACCTGCCGAAGGAGCACCGCCATGCCGATGATTGACGTTTACGCCGCTGCCGGGACGTTCTCCGATACATCTCAGCTCGCCAAGGACCTCGCGGCCACCTTGATGGCAGTCGAAGGGGTTCCGAACATCCCGATGTTCCGAAAGAACACCGCCGCGTTCGTCCATGAGCTCCCTCCTTCCTCGTTCGCAAACGTCGACGGCGACAGCACCTACGTACGGGTTCAGGTTCTTACAAATGCCGGCGCGTTGGACCGCGACAAGCAGCTCGCCGCGGTACGGCAGCTCACGGATCTGATCGCCACGGCCGGCGGTGACTCGTCTCTGACGGAGCGCACATGGGTCCTGCTGACAGAGGCTCCCGAGGGCGGCTGGGGCTTGTGGGGCCACGCCCACCTCAACGAGGAGCTGGTGACCGCCGCTCGCGCCGAGATCGCGAAGCTCCAGGCCGGAACGAAACAGCTAGAGGAAGAGAACGAGAAATGAGCACCAGCCCGTTGTCGATTGACGTTTACGTCAGCCCGATGCGGCCGTACAACTGCCCGGATCAGCTCGCTGAGGGCGAGGTCGCCACCTGGGCGCCATCAAGCAGCACCCTGATCTCCGGCCCTACCGATGGGATCCTGATCGACGCCCTGCTGACATTCAATAACGCGGACGAGATCGCCGCGTGGGCGAAGGGGTCCGGCAAGAAGATCACGGGCATTTACATCACGCATGGGGGTCGCCAGCATCGATGCGATCGCCACGCTGAACCCGAAGATCGTGGTTGCTGGCCACAAGAGCGTAGGGGCCTCCGACCTTCCGGAGAACCTCGCAGCGAGCCAGCAATACCTGCGCGACTTCGACGATGCGGTCGCTGACAGCGGCGGACCGAGCCGCGCTGGCGAAGCTGCCCGGTCACGTGTCACCGCAAAGCGCCATCGGGCGGTTTCACGGCGCACTAAACAGACTGACGGACCCATTGCTCGACCGGCTCCTCGATCTGGAGCCAGGGCGACACGAGGCGCTGGTCGCGGCCGACGAGCTTGGAATCGCAGGCGTCGCGCGGTTCATTCGGGACGAAGACGCTTCGAGCACAGCCGAGGTCGCGATTATCATCGCGGACGACGGGCAACACCAAGGGGTCGCGCGGCTGATGCTCGATCGGCTCAAGTTGAGATGAGCAGCGACGTGATCGTCGGGCACGACGGGAAGCCACGCTGCGGCTGGGCCGGCGTCGGCGATACCGCCCTCGGCCGCTACCACGACGAGGTCTGGGGGACCCGCACCTACGACCAGTCCGCGATGTTCGAGGCGCTCACCCTGGGCGTATTCGAGGTCGGGCTGAGCTGGTCGATCGTGTTCGGGAAGCGGGACGCATTCCGGGAGGCCTTCCGGGGCTTCGACGTCGCCAAGGTCGCGGCGATGACCGAGCGGGACGTTGACCGGCTGGTCCAGGACGCTTCGATCATCCGCAACCGTGGCAAGATCCAGGCCACCGTCGACAACGCACGCGCGATGATGTCCGCGTCGCCGAGCCTGGTGACGCTCGCGAAGTCCCACCAGATCACCCGCAAGCGCGCACCGTGGTCCGTTGCCGACCTGCCGAAGTCGACCCCGCAGGCGGAGGCGTTTGCCAAGCAGTTGAAGTCGCAGGGGTACCGCTTCGTGGGGCCTACCAGTGTCTACGCGTTCATGCAGAACGTCGGCGTGGTCAACGACCACGTCCATGGATGCTTTCGCGCCACCGACTACCTCATCACGGCCCGGCGGCTCTAGCTGCGCCAAACAGCTCGGCCGACCTCCCAGAGTCAGCGCGCCGAACGACCTTGGGTGCGATGCCCGGCAGGGCCCGCGGCGCCACCGTGATCGTTCCCACTTGCGCGATTTTCGGTCCCAATTCGGGGCCAAGCGTTCGAAAAACCCGTCGGGACGGCCGGATTTGAACCGGCGACCCCTTGACCCCCAGGCACGAATCCAGCGTCTGGCCCGGTCTGAGGGCGTCGAGGGGAGAGTCTCTCACCTGCAGGAAAGCCCCGGGCGGGTCACGGTGAGTCGAGGGGAATCCGGAGGCGTTGGCTCCCGTAACTGGCTCCCAGAGCCATGACCGTCAGAGGCCTGTCGGGGGACTGGTCTACCCTCAGACATGACCAGCGATGGTCATCGCTTGCTGGTAACCCGGGCCACGCCCTCGCCGAATCGTTCTTCGCCTCCCTCAAGGCGAGCTGATAGATACACGGGCCTAGTACCACTCGCAAGGCCACCGGAGCAATTGTCAAGACCTGTGGATTGATCTTTTGCGGTCTGGCCCGGGTGGCCGGACCGCATGGTGATCTTTACGTTGCTGTCGCCGTGCCTGGCGACTTCGGTCGTGCCGAGACTCTGGTAGAGGGCGCGGGCGCGGTGGTTGACGGTGAACACGTCGAGGACGAGGTCCTGGTTCCTTCTGCGCGGCTTCGTCGAGGAGTGCGCTGATGAGCTGCATGCCGCGCGCCTGGCCCAGTACTCACCACTGATGTCGGCCGCCGCCGTCCGCGAGCCGGCAGTGGCATGTGCTGTCGTGGTACATCGCTGCGCGACCCGTCCGGACATTCTCAGTGCTGCCGCGGGCGCCCCCGCTGAACTGGCTCGAGCAGCTTTCGCGGCCCGGCACGCCCAGGAGGCGTGGCTAGATGCGGCCCGGGCACTCATGCCGTTTTCGTCCGGCAGCCCGGCGGCACTCGCCTCGCGGGGGCGCCGCATGCCGTCTGCTCTGCACGCCAGGGATCTGGCCCAATGGACCGGCCAGATCGTGTGCGCCGACCCAGCGTGGACGATCGCCGCGTGCTCGCTTGGCCGCGAGAACTGGCGTACCGTCGAGCTGGCCGCAACCCCCGATCAGGCTGCTGCCGTGGTCAGCGCCCTGCGTCATGCCGCCTACGCGCGGGCCGCAGCCAGCTCACGACCGCGCCGCGGGGTCCCGGGATGGCGCGAGGGCCGGGGAGTGGGTCATGATGGGCGGGTGCCGCCGCAAACTGAGTTCAGTCCTGATATCCCGAGCGCGGCGCGAGTCTACGACTACGTGCTCGGCGGCAAGAACAATTACCCGGCCGACCGGGAGGTGGCCGAGGCGGTGCTGGCCCGGACGCCAAGCGTACGGTCGGCGGTACATGCGAACCGCGGTTTCCTGCGGCGGGCGGTCCGGTATGTGGTGGCGGAGGCGGGGGTCCGGCAGATCATCGACCTCGGGGCTGGGCTGCCCACGGTGGGGAACACCCATGAGGCCGCCCAGGACGCGGCCCCAGACGCCCGCATCGTCTATGTGGACTATGACCCGGTGGTGCTCGCGCATGCCCAGAACATGCTGCACCAGGTGTCTGGCGCCGTGGTGGTCCAGCATGAGATTCAGGACACCGATGCGACCCTGGCCGATCCGGAGCTGCGTGAGCTAATCAACTTCAGCGAGCCGTGCGCGATCTTGCTGGTGTCGGTGCTCCAGTTCATCCCCGATGGCGATGACCCGGCCGGGATCATCTCCCGGCTGCTGGCCCCCTTCCCGTCTGGCAGCTGCCTGGTCATGTCGCACGTGACCGCCGATCAGGTGCCTGCGTTGGAGGAAGCGGTGGATGTCGCGTATCAGCCGGTCCGGGAGGACGCTTTCCTCCGCACCCGCGCCGAGGTGCTCGCCATGCTGGATGGCCTGGAGCTGGTCCCGCCGGGCCTGGTCTGGGTGTCGGACTGGCGGCCTGAGAAGGACACGCCGCACATGGACGCTGGACAGATGATCTACGCTGCGGTAGGCCGCAAGCCGTAGCGCGTGAGCCTCATACCGCCGAGAGTGGTGCCGTTTGCACGCCTTCGCCGCCCAGGCGACCAGGCCTAAACCCGGCCAACTTGCGCGCCTCGGTCAGCGTGAGGCGCTCAGCGAGGGCGATGACGGACGCGTCTGTGGTTCCAAGCGGAAGGTCGCCGTATGTGACAACCAACTCGGCCATCCGCGCGAAGTCGCTGGTCGTCAGCTCGATGGCGGAGAAATCGCCGTCGGCCAGTGACTGGAGGAACAGGGCCTCAACCTGGGGCCCGGCTTCACGAGCCAGGAGATACCCGACCTCGGCGACCACGGTGGCCGGGACCAGGAGTTCCCTGTTGGCGGTGTGCATGTCGGTGAACAGGCGAACGCACGCCAGGTGGTCGGCATCATTGGTCAGCGCGGCGGCGACCAGAGGGCCGGTGTCGCAGATGATCACGCCGGGCGGCCGAACCCGTCGTCGAGCAGCTCCTCGGACCGGGCCGCCACGTCAGGGGTACTGCCCTGACCAGCGCCGAACCAAGCTGGGGGCCAGGACTTGTCCTTGACCGCGCGAAGGTGACGGCGCGACGTGCGGGTTGTTCATCCAAGTACAAGCGTGTGGCCCGATGCCTGAGCTACCGCCGGGACACCGGGTCTGGCCCGCCTTTCCAGGCTCAGCGTTCAGGCAGGCTCACCGGTCTTGGGGTTCGGAGGGCCAGCACGAATGGCTCACGGCTGAGCTGCCCAGTACTTCAGCATTGACTTGGCGGTCAGCCGGTCTTGCCCGCCAGCCACGACAGCAGCTTGGCCATCCATGGCGGCGCATCGGCGGCCATGGTGCGCACAGTGGCCCTGTCCCGTGCCACGGAGGCGGCCCGCCAGCGCAGCGGAGCGTACTGGTCGGCCTGTGCGGCCCGGGCGAGCCGGATCAACGCGTATTCCTCCAGTTGGCGAACGCGCTCGCGGCTTATCCAGCTCGCTGGCGAGCGAATCGTATGTTCGCGGCTCCGGCGCGAAAGTGCGGGAGGTGAGGATCAGCTGGCGCCGCTCATCGGTTTCCCCTAGCAACTCCATGGCTAGCTGAGTTAGGTTTCCGCAGGGTTTGGCGGGGCCGACCAACGGCCGGAGGCTGAGCCGGGCCAGACGCTCCCACTGGCAAGTGACATCGGCTGGCATGTCATTGGTAGCGGGAACAAGGGTGAGCAGATCCCCGAGCAGGCACGCCCCCCGTTCGGCGATGGCCCAGGTCACGATCACGCGCAGTGCAGCGGCGACATCCTGCGGTACCGCGACCGCGGCGTCTGCCGGGGCATGGTCCGAACCATGGGCACCGGTCCCAGAGGAGTCGGCCGTGCTCGTACTGGTGTGAGCCGAGCCCAGGTCACTGATGACTTCTCGCACTGTGGCGACCAACCGATGCCCGCTGTTGCGCAGTTCGAGCAGGCACGCATCGGGGGTGGCAGCGACTTCCTCGACGCAGGCGAAGCCGTTCCGTTCGAGAATGTTGTAGAAGCGCATACTGCCGGAGCGGTGGAGCAGAGGCCCGGTGAGCATATCCAGCGGCGTCCTACTGGGCGGAACTGGATGAAGGCACCAGCCGGGGACCGCCCCCGGCGGCGCAGCGCTTGATGTTCGCCCAGCTCTCATTCGCCCCCGAAGAGCATTCAAATATCGTTCTATGGGATGATTTGTACATAATGCCGTTTTAAGAGGCGGAGGTGGCAAGGTGAGACCGTGGCGTGCCGCAGAAGGGCGGGCAAGGGCATTACTGACGATTCCGGCCGCCGTGGGGATCGTTGCGGTGATGACGGTGGCGCTCGCGGCGCCCGCTCCGGCGGCGACATCCGCGTCGAATCTGCCGGCCGCAGCCGGGCTGAGTGCGTATGAGCACAGCGGGACGGGCAGCACCCTCACCGAGGCGGACGGCACCTATGTCCAGCACGTGCTCGACGGGCGCGTGGTCTGGTTCTTCTCCGATTCTTTCCTGGGCGCGGTCAACGGGGGCGGCGGCCGCGGGCCGTCCAGCATGCTGCGCGACCAGATCGTGGTGCAGGGCAGCCCGACCGCCTCCAGCGCCGCTAGCTTCCACAACGTGTGGCTGCACGGGACCGGTGCGACCGATTTCTCTGCGAGCGGATGTACCGCGGAGTGGCCCGCCGCCACCATTCAGTCGACGCTTAATCAAATTCAGGTGGCGTTGCGTTGCGCTGACTCCAACGGGAAGGTCGTGCGGCTGGACCTCGCCACGGTCACCTTCAACTCCGGTGTTACGAACTGGGCCGCCGGCATCGACACGGCCCATTTCAACGCCGCGGCCCGGGTGCCGAATGCGAGCTGCCCGGCCGGCTCCACATCCGGCGCGAATATCGACTTCGGCCAATCGGTCATGCAGGTGTACGGCGGCGGCACCTACATTTACGGGGTCCAGAACTGCAAGGTCAGTGGTATCCCGGCGGGCATCCCCTATCTGGCCAAAGTGCCCGGGAATGACATCTCCAACACCACATCCGGCGATGGGTGGTCCTACTGGGCCGGCAAGGACGCCTCTGGCAACGACACCTGGTCGTCCTCGCCGGCCAGCGCCAAGCCGATGCAGTCCGGCGGTTCTTACATCCCGCACGCCGGCAGCGAGTACAGCGCCGTCTATGATCCGGGCCGCGGCGTGTACCGCATGATCTCCACCGATACGGGTCTGTCGCCGAACATCGTCGAGTACACCGCCACCGACCCGGCCGGCCCCTGGACCTACGACGGCTTCATCGACAACACCCAGACCGATGGCGTATGGGGCAGCAAGCCCGCGAACGATCCGAACACCACTTGCACCCTCGACACCTACGGGGCGAAGGAGCAGCCCACCTTCGAGACGAACGACAACATCGTGTTCACCTATAACGTCAACGTGACCGGGCCTCCCTCGACATGCACGAGCACCGCCATGTTCAACGCATACGCTGACAACCTGGCCAACATCAACCCGAGGTTCATGTACGGCTGAGACGATCGCCTGCTGGGGTGTCTTGACTAGCGTTGACCCGCGTCAAGTGCCCACCGGTTGGCTTCCGAAGATCGAAAAGGGGCCCGGGTGCGAACCCGGTACCCCTTCTGACCTGGACCTTTTGGTCGGGACGGCCGGATTTGAACCGGCGACCCCTTGACCCCCAGGCACGAATCCGGTGTCTGACCCGATCTGACGGAGTCGAATGGGGAGCCGTTCACGTGCAGAAATGCTCCGGGTAGGTCGCGGCGGACCGAAGGGAGTCTTAGGGCATTGGCTCCCGTAATCGGCTCCCTAATTTCTGACCGCTCCTTGGCTGGCTGCTGCCCCAGAGTCCCGATGGCGTTGACTCCGGGTTGTGTCAGGTGTTCGCCCGGGGTGTTATCTGGTCATGTCTCGCCGGGGCGCCGTAGGCCCGTCTCGTAGGCGAGGACGACGGCTTGAACGCGGTCACGCAGGCCAAGTTTGGTCATGGTGTGGGCGAGGTGTGTCTTGACGGTGGCCTCACTAATGAATAGGGCTGCGGCGATCTCGGGGTTCGAGAGGCCGCGGGCGACGAGGCGCAGCACGCCGAGTTCGCGCTCAGTGAGTCCGGCGAGTGCCGCGGGTGGTTCTGGTCCGGGCGGTGGGCGGTGGCAGAAGTCCTCGATGAGCCGCCGTACCAGTTTCGGCGCGAGCAGCGCGTCGCCTGCTGCGATCACGTGGATCGCGTGGATCAGCTGGTCTCTGCTGGCGTCTTTGACGATGAACCCGGCTGCGCCGGCGCGCATCGCCTCGTAGAGGTACTCGTTGTGGTCGAAGGTCGTCAGGATGAGGACGCGGGAGGGGCCGCCGAGCCGGGTGATCTCGCGGGTGGCCTGGATGCCGTCGAGCACCGGCATCCGGATGTCCATGAGCAGGACATCCGGGCGGCGCTCTTGCGCCAGGCGGACTGCCGCGCTGCCGTCTGCGGCCTCGCCGATGACTTCGATGCCGTCTTCGACGTCCAGGATCAGCCGGAACCCGGCCCGGACGAGCGCCTGGTCATCAGCGAGCACGACGGTGATCATGACGGTTGCGACAAGGGCAGGTGGGCACGGACTTCGAATCCGCCGTCGGCGCGGTTACCTGCGGTGAAAGTGCCGCCGAACAGGGCTGCCCGTTCCCGCATGCCGGCCAGGCCATAGCCCGGCGTCATGCCGTTGGTGCGGCGTCCGGGGCCGTCGTCCTCGACGGTGACGTCGATGGCTGCCGTGCCGCAGGTCACCTTGACGGTGACCCGGGCATGCGCCGCGTGCTTGAGCGCGTTGGTCAGCGACTCTTGCACGATCCGGTACACCGACGGGCCCACCGCCGCGGAATCGGGCGGTGGTTCGCCGTCGACCTGCAAGATCACCTGCAGGCCGGTAGAGCGGACGCTGTCGACGAGGGCGCCGAGCTGGGCGATGCCTGGCTGTGTTCGCGCAACTCGCGTAGCTCGTCTTGACCGCGCATGACGTCGAGCAGGCGGCGTAGCTCGGTGAGGGCCTGCCTGCCGCTGCGTTCGATGTGGGCCAGCGGCTCGCGCGCCCGGGCCGGCTGGTCGTCGAGAACACCCTGGGCCGCCACCGACTGCACGACCACCACGCTGACGTTGTGCGCGATCATGTCGTGCAACTCCCGGGCGATTCGAATCCGTTCCGCCGCGATCGCCGCCCGCTGCGCCTCCTCGGCCTGGTCGGTCTGTGCCTGCAACGCGTTCGCCTGACGGCGGCCCTGCACCGCGACCCCGAGCAGCCACGCGCCTGCCACGAGCACCCCGAAGACCGCGGCCGCCCACAATTGCTCGGCGGTGCGTGCCAGGGGATCGAAAGCGACCTGCACCGCGTAGCCGGCCAAAGCCACCAGCAGGCCCGCCACGGCGATACGCCGCGTGCCGTAGGCCGCGACGGCATACGCGCAGGCCAGAGCGGCGACCAGCAGCGGGGCACCCTCAGCAGCGTCGGCGGTGCTCACCGACTGCACGACGATGGCCGTCCACAGCAACACCACCGGCACGAGCGGGGCGCGGCGGCGGACGATGAGCGGGAAGCCGACCAGCAAGAACAGCGCCGCCATGGCGACGCGGGGGCCCGCGACCCGCCCGGACCAGACCATCACCTGAGCCCATGCGCCCAAGCCTGCGGCGAGCACGCCGTCGAGGAGAAGGGGGCGGGCCCGGAGCAGCCGCATAGTGGCGACTGTAGGCGCTGGCCCGCCGCCTGTCTTCATCCCACGCGCTGACCCGGCTCACCCTGGTGGCTGAGGCGAATCACCAGCCAGGGCGATGCCCCCGGCAAGGGCGTGACCATAGCGTCCTGGTCATTGGACCCGGCCCCGGGTTCCGTTACGTGGAGGATGTTATGAAAGGCAACGCGGAGCTCAGATTCGAGGACGTTGTCACCCGCACATCGCTTATCGCAGCCCCTATTCTCATGCTGCTCTCCGGGCTGGTCCTGCCGCAGCTGCACGGGCCGGACGGAACCGAACTGTCCGTGAGCGCCAGCTATCCAGGCCGGTATTACGCCTACGTTTTGCTCGGGCTGGCCGGCAGCGTGGCGCTCGTCCCGGCCGTGTACGCGATAGCGAGGCGAACCCGCCTGCGCCGCCCCCGGCTCGGCGCGATCGGCGGCAGTATCGCGTTCATCGGCGCCGCTCTCTCCTTGGCAGACTGGGGCGGGGAACTGGTCAAAGTCGAGATGGGAGCGCTCAGCACGACCTACCACCACGCAATGGTCGCCCTGCTGGGCCGCTTCGACTCCTCAGCGGCCATCGCGGCACCCCTGCAGATATCCGGCATCACGTTCCTGCTCGGCATGATCCTGCTCGCCATCGGGCTGTTCCGCGGCCGCACCGCGCCCGGATGGGTCTGCCTCGGCCTGATCGCCGGGGCACTCGGCAACATCGCCGGGTTCGCGACCGGATCGCTTGTCGTGCTCGACCTCGGAAACGCCGCGCTTCTCGCCGGCATGGGATACCTCGCCGTGCGGCCGCCGACGCTCGCCCACGCGCTCACAGGCCGGCGCGACGACGCCGTCCTCAGCACCACCGGTCGATCCGCGGCGCAGATCTGAAAACCTGGCCGCTCTGACCGCGGTATTTACGCTCGGTCATACTGGGCCATGCCGCCCCGCGGCGGCGACCTCATCAGCGCGGACAGTCCGGCCGGGCTGGCGGAGCGCATCGAAGCGCAGGTGTCTGAGTGAAGGTCGCATAATCCCGGCGCACCCGGGTAGCGGCGGATTCCCCCTAGGGGGAAGGGGGCCTGGGGCGGGACGTTGCGGGGCGCGTCCCGTCCCGGGCCATTACATGTCCGCCAGGCGGCCCCGCGGCTTGGCAACGCCTAGCCCCCGGGGCGTGCGTCCGCCGCTGCCCGTGCGCCCCGGGTCCCATCGCACGCTCACCCGCCGGGCTCATGCGGCGGTCGTACCACACCGACATGCACCCCGGGTTCCTGGCAGGCAACCGTGAAGTGTCCCCAGATGGTCCGGTCCGGGTGCAGCGTCTGGGCGCCCGGGCACAGGCACGGCTCCGAAGACACCAGCACCCGGCCGGGACCCAGTTCGTGCTCGTTCTTGCACCGCTCGGGGTGGGGCCACCAAGCCGGGCGCCGCACCATCACCTACACGATTAGAACACCTTGTCCAGTCACGGCCGGGACGAGACCGGGCCTCGTTTGACGAGAGTTTCCTCATGGCGCGAATATGGCGCCCGGGGCGTGGAAGCTAACAGCCACGCCCCGCCGGGGGCGCCCCCGTCTCCTGGCGGGGCGCTGGGCTCGTTAACCCAGCCAATCGGTCCAGCCGATCGGACAACTCGGCCACGCGCCGCTGGAGTCGGTCGGCGGCGACCGCGGCCCGCTCATACGCCTGCGGGGCCGCAGTAACGGTCTCGCCGTGCCCGGGCGCGGTCCTAGCGGGCGGCATCGAGGACTCGCTCGGCGTCGTCGAAACGGTCGCCGGCAGCGTCGAAGGCCTCCTCGGCGTGTTTGCTCGCGGCCTGAGCCTCGGTTAGAGCGTCCTCGGCCGCAGCCAGCCTGCGGCACAGATCGGCAAGCTGGCGTATCGCCGCCCGCCGCTTCCGCGCCCCCTCTGCCACCTAACGATCATCGCAAGTAGCCAGGCTCCGGCCAACGGAGGGCGGGCCCGGCCGACCTAGGACGCCTCTGAACAACCTGCCTGGCGTGGCGGTTAGCGAGCGCCAGCCGGCTTGGGCCTGTTGTCAGCTCTGGTGACCATGTGACTGGCGCTGCGGTGCGCGCCGGTGATAGGGGTCATTCTGGTACAGCCGCGCGTTGGGCCGGGGCCGGGACTCGCCTGGCCTGGTCTTGTGGGTCAGGTGATCGCCCAGGCTCCGTCTTGCCGGGTGAGACCGGCGTTGATCAGGGTGCGCAGGTTGATGGAGGCGGACCTGTTGTGCAGCCAGGCGTTGTTCTTGCTCGTTCCGAGGTAGCGCAGCTTGATCCGCTGCCCGTGGCTGGTGGCGGTCCAGGCGATGATCCGCTCGATGACCGCCCGGGTGGGGTAGGCCTGCTTGAACTGCGGCGTGCGGGCCTGGGCGCGGGCGGCGCGCAGCAGGTGCTCGTGCGGGTGCATGTCTAGGGACCTGCGACGTGACGGTTCAGCGCAGCGTCGTCTGGACCTGACCTGCGGCGTTTGTGCCCTAGATCGCCGGGTAGCGGGCGATAACTGAAGGCGGGGCGAACACTGCCCCATGGGAAACAATGGGAGACCATCGTGGCCAATGAGTCTGGGCCTAAAGCAGGCGTCGAAGGCGTCGTGGAAGATGTGAAGGGCCGGGCCAAGGAAGCGGCCGGGGCTGTAACCGGGGACGAGTCGTTGAAACAAGAAGGGGAGGCCCAGCAGGCCAAGGCCGCCGCGCAGCGTGACGTGGCTGCCAAGGAAGCCGAGGCGGAGAAGGCTCGAGCAGCGGCGAGCGCGGCCGAAGCGGAGCAGCGGTCGCACCAGTAGAGCCTGAGCTGAGCAGAGGCTCCCGGACCCGCGCCGGGGCCGGGAGCCTCTCGCTACAGCCAGCACACTCTACGAGAGCGGTTGGTCACGGGCACGTGATAGGCATGCTCACGGCTCCGGAGGCGGTTAGTGGTCAGTGGCCTGGGCAAACAGTGGCCGAGCCATTGCCCGGTCCACACCTGGACCGGGCACCGACCGCGCTAGTTCAGCCGGTCGTCGCGTATCTCTGAGCACAGCCGCACGCACTCGTCGCAGATTCGGACGCTACTGGCCGATGCCATGGCGGAGACCTGGTGGCGGCGCTTGCGCAGAAGCTACACCGTTCCGTGCGGTCCTCATCATTCACTTGCCGGATAATCGCGGCGGCCGTGCTTCAAGGAGGGCGCGCGGCCGGTCGATTCGCCGGACGACGACAAGGTGATCGTCAGCGCGTGTGAGTCGACTCCCTACGGCCTTGCCATGAATGTCCAGCGCCAGGACCGTTTCTGGATCAAAAGCCAGCCGTATTCAGGACATGCTGGCGAACGACGAGTCCGTGGACAGTTCGTCGGCGGGACCGTCTATCAGGCGTTCTTGAGCGCCACTAACTATCACCGGTGGCACATCCCGGTGGCCAGGACGATCGTCCGGGCCACCGTCCAGGGCGGCACGTATTACTCCGAGGCCGACTCTGAAGGCGCCGACGCGGTCGAACCCAAGAAATCGCAGTCCTACCTGGCTCACGTCGCGGCGCGGGCGATCATCCTCATTGAAGCGGATGGCCCGGTCATCGGCTTGGTGGCCTGCGTGCCAGTCGGCATGTCTGAGGTCTCGTCCTGCGTGATCGGTCCGGACATCCAGCCCGGCCACCGCGTCGTCAAGAGCGGCGAGCTCGGTTACTTCCATCCGGCTGCGCGAAGGGCCGTGGACAGGCCGCGTACACGGGGCTCGCGACCCAGCCTGGGTGGGCGGCTAGTTCCGTCGGCGCCAGAGCCGGAACGAGACAGTGATCTCGCCCGAGAAGACGTCCTCGCGCAGCTCTTGCTGAACGCCATCTAATTGCCAGTACGTCTCAGTTCTGCGGGGGCCGCCAGACCGCACCCAGTCCTCGGCCAGCGCCGAGGACAACCGCCGCGCTCACCGCCCGGCCGCGCCGACGTCATCGGAGTGTCCCACTTCCACATCTGGACGTCGGCGCCCACACTGTCCGCACAGTCCAGGGCAGCCCTGAATGGCGCGGTCTGGCGGACGCTCGTAATGCGTAGATCACCAGTATGAACGGGCCCGGCGGAAGGTCAGCTGGGCTCCTAGTGGATGGCCCGGTAGCCCATCCAGGGTATGCGGGTGCCTGCGGGGAGGCTGGCCTTGCGCAGGATGGTGGAGTAGGTGCAGCGTACGAGGCGGACGATGAGCAAGATCACGTTCAGTGACACGGACTGTCCGGGGGAGTAGCGCGCACAGTCCCGCCTGATTGGGCGGGTTGACGGCCCGGGAAGTCGGGCTGGCTACTCGACCCGGAGGATCGTTATGGGCCTGTAGCGGGGTTGTTAACGCTGGGCGGATATGGCGGTCGCCGGGCTGCCGCGGCTGTCCGTCATCGATTAACTGGTGTCGCCTGAACTAAAGAACGTGGCGAAGCTGCCCGCGACCGCGGTGACGACGAAGATGGCCCACGCTTCGAGGCCGACATCGACAATCTTGCCGACCGGAGTCAGCGGGTTCGTCATACTCGACGAAACGGTCAGCAGTTGCACTGCGCAGAAGAAGGCTGCATCACCGAACCCGTGGATGTTCCCGCCTTTCTGACCGCTCTCAAATACCCATATGAGCACGGTGCCGACGGCGAAGACCACGCTTGACAGCCCGAACGCAAGCACCAAGCGTGCGAACAGCCGGCGGTGCCGTTCCTCTCGGGTGAAGAGCCTCGACAATTCTTCCCGTATCACAGCGGAGTCTCCTTCCGCCCCCGCGCAGCGGTGCGAGGGTGCCCGATGATGCTTCGGCGGCCAGCCGGGGGCAAGGCCGCAGCCGAACTGGCCCGCGCAGCGGCACTGTGTGAAGCCGCCGTGCCGCTGTCCTGCTCTTTGGTACCGAAGCATGCCGTGCCGCAAGCGCTCGACAAGGCATTTCGTGCGCTCTGTTCCGGTGGGTCAGCCCTGCCCGCAGGGCTCGAACCGATTCCTCCATAGCGGCCCGGCACCCGTGGGCTCAAACCTCGTACATCCTGGCCGGCTTGACGGCGGAGTGTGACCGGCTGCCTACGGTTGTAGATGCGTGTAACCGCCTAGGCGCGCCTGGATTGGGCCTTATCCAGTTAGCGGCGGCGGGTACGGCTGAACTGCCGGAACTCGAACTTTGCTCCGCCCAGCAACGCGAACGCGACCCGGAAGGGGAGCGTGATGATGTCGAGGACCAGTCCAAGAATCATCACGATGGCATCTACGACGGCAGAGAACATGTCCGCCATCTACCCACCGGGCGAAACCTATGCCACCTATGGGCGGGCACAAGCCCGCATGGCGGTAATCCCTGGCCGCGACTTGCGCCTTGCCACCAGCGGATGAGCGTTTCCTTCGGGCCTATCACACAGAACTCGTGCCGGGTCCGGGCATGGGAATCGCGTGCCAGTTCCGCGGCACGCGCCACCACCTGCCGGGCCGCCTCGCTGCCGTGGCGTTTCAGTAGGCGGCGCTGAGGACGCTGGCTTGATTGCACGCCTGAGACCTTCCCTTCGGGCGCAGGCAAGGTCACCCGGAAGCCCTAGCGCATGGTGGCCGCAATAGCGCTCTGGACCACCTGGGGCAGGTCCTGGCTCTGCCGGAAGGCGTTGCGCTGGAAGGCAGCGCCGTTGCCGCGCGCCAGGAGCGCTGCGAGCAGTTCGCGCACTGTCGCGGTGTCGCCAGCTTCGGCTAGCGCGTCACTGACATGCCCAAGCAGCGCATCCGCAACAGCCGCCGCCGGCTCGGGCAGCCCCGTGAGCGGGCTGAGCAGGACATCGCTCAGGCCGGACCGGCTGGCCCGCCACGCGGCCAGGCGCAGCAGTTCACTGCGCCCGCGTAGGGGCGTTGTTCCCTGCCGCCAGCCTCGTGCCCCGGTTTCCACCAGCGCCCGGGCCAGTGCCGCGATGAGCACCGCGTCGTCAGCGCGCAGGCAGACGTCGGCGATGCGGATCTCCAGCGTGGGGTAGCGCTGGGACAGGCGCGCGTCGAAGTACACCATCCCGGTGTCCAGGAGCGTACCGGTGCCGACCATCTGCGCCACTGTTTCCCGGTAGGCCGCCGCGCTGCCGAATACATCCGTGGGCCCCGCACTTGGCCACCGGCCCTGCACCTGATAGCGGAAGCTCGCATACGCGCTGTCGCGTCCCTGCCAGAACGGCGAGTTGGAGCTAAGCGCCAGCAAGACCGCCAGCCATGGCCCGATCCGGTCGAGAGCGGCAACTCCTTCCTCGTCCGAGGAGACCCCGACATGAACGTGACAGCCGCAGCTGAGCTGCTCATACGCGGTGAGCCCGAACGCGCGGGCCATCTCCAGGTAGCGGCTCGTGCCCACCAGCTCCGGTTCCACCGGAACCGGTGAGGTCGCCAGCGCCGCCACCTGGACCCCCGCCCGAGCCGCAGCCTCAGCCGCATCAGCACGGCACCGGCGCAGCTCGCGGCCAAGATCGTCAAGCCCACGGCACGGCCGGGTGTTGGTTTCGAGCTGCTGCAACTGCAGCTCAAAACCCAGCGCTTCGGCTGCCGGGCCCGCCCCCGCGCTGCGACCCCGACCCGGGTCAGCGGCCTCCCGCCGCACCGCCTCCAATACCGTCCCCGCTACCGCCTGGGGCTGCCCCGTTCTGGGCTCTACAAGCAGCAACTCTTCCTCGACACCCACGGTACGCACGGTCATGACCCCCACCCTGCCCACCGCCCACCCGCCCACTCCCCGCCAGCACACTGACAAGGCGCACGCCCGACAACGCAGCACCCCACCGCACGGGTTATCCGACGTCACTCATCACGCCAACACCGGACCCGCCGCCAACAGCGCATACCAGATCACGCCGGATCTCACGGCGTCCCGTCTGGCCGTGAGTCATCCGCTCGTGCATGAATTGAGCGCATTTGCCTGACCCATGCTATGGATTGATCGGGATACTTATTCGTAGCCGGGCTAGGCCAGTTGCTCTGGAAGTGCACCAACGCCGGAGTGGCCTGCCGGGTGGGAGTTAGGTTCATCGGTGGGAGTGTGCCGGCGGCGTAGCACTGGGGCGCTCGGCTGAGGAGCGGATTTCATGGACGTTTGGCGGGGTTCGTCACGCCTGCGGGTGCTGATCGCTGAGGATCAGTACCTGACGCGGGAGGGAACGCGCCGCCTGCTCGAGGAGCGGGACGAGCTCGAGGTGGTTGGGGTGGCGTCCGATTTCGACGGCGTGCTCGCCGAGGCGCGGCGGCTGCTCCCGGATGTGATCGTGATGGATATCAAGATGCCGCCGAGCTATTCGATGGAGGGCATCGAGGCCGCGCACGTGATCAAGGAAGAGCGGCCGGGGACTGGCGTCGTAATGCTGACTCAGCACGACGACGAGGGTTACGTTTGGGCGCTCCTCGAGCGGGGCGTCGCGGGGTACGGCTATCTGCACAAGGTGCGCGTGGGTGAGGTCGACCAGCTTGTGCGGGCGATCCGCGAGGTGGCCGCGGGGGGCTCGGTTCTCGATCCGCGGATTGTCGAGATGCTGCTGCGGCAGCGGTCGCGCAAGCCTGGCTCGCCGCTGGCCGGGATGGCGTCGGCCGTGCTGGATGTGCTGCGCCTGATGGCCGAGGGAAAGAGTAACCAGGCCATCGCCGACGCGCTGTATGTGTCGGTCGGCACGGTGGAGAAACGGATCGCCGCCGTGTTCTCAGCACTCGGCCTGAGCGCTGAGCCGGACCTCAACCGCCGCGTCGCGGCGGTGCTGATCTACCTCAGGGAGTCGGTCTCCGGCTGAGGACCACCATCGGGCGGGGTGGTGATTTACCCGTGGGAGCCGGGTCCGGGCTGTAGGGCCACGACCGAGGCCGGGACCGGCGCCTCCGCGCGAATCCAGGTTCCCGCGCCGGGCCGGCTGTTGATCCCTAGCTCGCCGCCTACCGCGGCCAGCCGGTCCTTCATGTTCTGCAGTCCTGTGCCTGGCGACGCCACCCGGGGCTGGATGCCGGGGCCGTCGTCATGGATCTCGAGCACGATGCGCTGGCCTGCTTCGGCACTGCGCAGTGAGACCGTCACGGCGGCACCGGGTGCGTGCTTCTGCGCGTTGGTCATCGCCTCGAGCGCGACGAAATAGAAAGCCGCCTCTACCTCGCGGTCAAAGCGCCGGCCCGCCAGGTTCGGCTCGGCCTCCACCTGGATCGCCATCGGCAGCCGCGCGGCTTGCGTCCGCAGCGCGGCGGCCAGTCCCTGGTCGGCTAGCAGGCTGGGAAAGATCCCGCGGGCAAGGTCCTGCAGGGCGAAGACCGTCTCCTCGGCCTCCGGGGCGAGCTGCTCAAACAGGAGACGAGCATCGACGGGGGTGGCGATGGCTGCGCGCCGCAGCCGGGCGGCGAGCGCCACGAGCTGCTGCTGGACGCCGTCATGCACGTTGCGCTCTATCCGCCGGCGCTCCTCATCCTGAACGCTGACGAGACGCTGGCGGGAGCGGCGCAGCTCCTCGGCCTGCTCCTCAATCTGGGCGAGCCGCTCGCGGAGCTGAGCTTCGAGCCGGAGGTTGCGAAGCGCCAGCGCCGACTCGCGCGCAAGCTGCCCGAGTAGCTCATACTCGCGCTCACCGAGCGGGTCACCCGGCCGCTGGCCGCACGCAACCACGCCGATGAGCTGCTCACCCGCGACCAGAGGAACCACAGCGGCGGCGGCCTGCGGCGCGAGCAGCCCGAGCTCGGCCGGGAGGCCACCGGCCAGCGGCCTCGCCGGGCTGGAGAGCAGGCGCGCGGACGTTTCGGCCGAGAGCAGGACCACCGGCCCCGGCTCGATGCCGGTGGCGGCTACCGGGCGCAGCGTGCCACCGCCATCTGCGGCGACATAGACCCAGACGCCCGCCCACACGGCACCAAGTCCGGATCGGACCACCTCAGCCAGCTGCGGTGCTACCTCGCCTACGCCGGTTGCTGCCCTGAGCGTCTGACCGAAGCGGGCGAGCAGTGCGTACCCGCGGCGCCGATCCCCGTAGACGAGCCGCTCGACCATGTGTTCCAGCCGCGCACGAGCGGGCTGAAAGGCGAGCGTGACCAGTAGCGCCAGCCCGACCGCCGCGAGCGCGCCCGGGCCGCCGACCAGCAGTCCGGTCGCCAGCGGGGGGACCAGCAGGACGGCAGACAACACGACCCACAGCACGGCGTAGATGACGGCGTGCGAGACGACGACGTCGATATCCCACAGCCGGTACCGGAGGATCGCAGTAGCCGCCGCCACCACCGGGAGCGGGTTGACGGCGATCACGATGGCGACGCCGAGAGCGTGAGCCGCGCCGCCTGAATTCTGGATCAGGCTGGCGATGGTGTCCCCGAAGACCGCGACTGCCGCGCCGGCGACCAGCCACTTGATCTGCTGGCGTGCGACCGCGCCGGAGCGCCGGTAGCGCTGGGCAAGGCCGACTAGCGCTATGAGCGGCAGCGCGAGCGTGACCGTGTCGATGAGATAGACGAGGTTTGCCGGCCCGCGGGCAGCCAGCGGGCCACCGGAGGGTGCTGGCGCGCGCGCTACCGGTGACAGCGCCGGAAGGGGACCGTTCGGAGCCGCCAGAAGATACCCGATTGCGGTCAGGGCGAGGCAGGCCACGGTCGCCGCCAGGAAGAAGCGCTTCCAGTTGCGGCTAGCGAAGCGCCCGTCAGGGAACCAGAGCAGGAACAGCGCCCATGGCACGGCGAGCACTGGGGTCAGCCTGGTCCACGCCAGCGCCGGCAGGTGCAGGCCCGCCAGCACGCCCCCGCGCACGCTCGCGTACTCGAGAATCCCTCCGGCGAGGACGGTCACGCCGAACAGCACCCCGGTCAGCGCCAGCAGCATGCCAATCCGGTTCGACGGCTGGTGCCACAGGATCAGCGAACCCATCAGCCCTATCGCCAGCGCGAGCTCGGCCGGCGTGACCGCCCGCACCCCCAGGCGGCCCGACAGCGCAAGCAACGCGAGCCCGCCGCCCGTGGTCGCCAGCACCACGACGACAACGGCAATCGTGCCGTGACGTGTTACGCGCTTGATGCGCATCGCCTCATGCTCGGGCCGCGGCGGTAGGGCGGTCAAGCGGGCTGACCTCCGTCAGAGCGGAGGAAAACCGGAACGACGCCGGGTTCTACAAGACGCGGTCGAGGAAGAACTCCACCGGGTGGCTACCGGGCTGGCTGGTACTGGGAACCTTGCGCCTTGCGCAGGGACTCGATCCGCTCCTGGCCGGTCAGTAGCCGGGTGGTGCGGGATGCCTTGACGGCACCGCCGGCGGTAACGGCCAGCGCGACGCTGGCAGCGGTGGTGTCGTCGGGTGCCTCGATGACGATCAGAACGTCGTATTCGCCGAGCGGGTAGCCCCACACCAGGATCTTGATCCCCATGGCCTCGAGCGACGCCCGGGCTGCTTCGATCCTGTCTTGCGGCTGCTTGATCTGGGCCGCCAGCGACTGCGGGGTGTAGGCGACCTCGTACATGTACAGCGGCATCGGCAATGCTCCTTGCTGCGGAATGTGTCCGGTGGGTCAGCCCAGCAGGGCGCTGCGCACGACGGTGGTCAGCATTTCGGTGATCCGGTCGTGGGACCAGCCACGCTCGCTGGACAGGATGCGGTAGATCTCGATCCGGGTGAGGGCGGCGGCCAGGTCGCCTGCTTCCTGCTCGCTTAGCCCGGGACGCAGCGCGTGCTGGCTGGCCAGCACCGACGCCACCATGCTCCAGGCGCCGCCGTGATTCTGCACCAGGCCACGGTGCAGGAACTCATCGATGTCGGGGTCCATACCGCGGGCGGACAGCAGGACGGCGATGAGGTCGGCGTGCCGGGCAGGGAAGCTGAGGCTGATGCTGACGGCGATGGCGATCTGCTCGGCCGGGTTGCCGGCGGCGGCATGGAACGCCCGGCGCTGCTCGCCGAGGTCGTTGTTTTGTTCCATCAGCTGCTGGAACGCCAGCAGGATGCCCCGTTTGGAGCCGAACCCGGCGTACACCGTGGCTTCGGAGACCTCCGCCTCCGCGGCGATCGCCTCGATGGTGGTGGCGGCGTAGCCGTGCTCGGCGAACAGCCGCTGGGCCGCGGCAAGGATGTCGGCGCGGGTCTGGGCGGCCTGCCGCTGGCGGCGACTGGAGTCGTATCCCCTCTTGACAGTCATGACTTGGAAAGAGTATCACCTTATTAGATCAAGTTTTTCTATGATCAATCAAGGAGAAGTGTAATGACCAGAGCAGGACTCTACGAGCCCGACGGATCCCGATCCGGGAGCGGACCGATGAACACGACCACGGCACATGTTGATCTGTGCGTCCGGGCGCAGACCGAGCTGTTCGGGGCCGGCCGCCTCGAGCTGGCCGACGAGCTGATCGCGCCGGGCTGCGTCGATCACGGCCTCCAGACCGGGCCACCGGCGGCCGGGCCTGGCCCCGGAACCGGGCCCGAGGCCATCAAGGGGGTTGTGCGCTGGCTGCGCGGCGCCTTCCCGGACCTGGCCTACGACGTCGAAGACGCCTTCGGTGACAGCGACCGCGTCGCGCTGCGCTGCATCACCCGGGGCACCCACACCGGCGAGTTCCTGGGCCACGCGCCCACCGGGCGCAGCTTCTCGGCCCAGCAAATCCACATCTTCCGCATCCAGGACGGCCGGATCGCCGAGCATTGGGCCTGCCGCGACGACGCCGGAATGCTGCGCCAGCTCGGCCTCACCGGCTAACACCATCCCCGATAACGCTCGCCGGCCACCGGCAGGCCGGCACATCGCCGCGGCCCGTCAAGCGGGCTGACCTCCGTCAGAGCGGAGGAAAACCGGAACCAGGCCGGAGGATCGCCGGCTTGTGACGGCGCGGGCCGCGCCGCGAGCCTGAAACCCCACGTCAAACCCATCAGGAGGATCCAATGTTCTCGAAGAGCATGACCGCGGGAGCGGTCGCCCTGCTCGCCGCGCCGATCGTCGTGATCGCCAGCACACTCGCCCAGCCGACCCTGTCCGACGATGCGGCCAGCCAGGTGGCCGCGCTCACCAGCCACCGCGAGGCGATGATCACCGGCATGGCGCTCAACTCGATCGCTGTCGCCCTGCTCATCGCCGGCGTCATCTGGCTGGCCCTGGCGCTTGCCCCCCGCGCCCCGCGCCTGGCGATGGCGGGCGGCGTGCTTGGCGTGTTCGGCCTGCTCGCCGTCCTGTTCGAGAACGGCGTCGCCGCCGCCGGGCCTGCCATCGTCGGCGCCCTTGACCCGATCCAGGCGACAGCCGTGCTGGACCGCATCCATTCGGGCGCCCTCTCGGCGCTCGGACCGCTGGCGGTCACCGGCGATATCGGTCTCGCCCTGCTCGGCATCGCCGCCGTCAAAGCGGGAGCGCCCCGGTGGGCCGGCGCAGCGATCGTCGCCGGCGCGCTGGCCGAGGGCGCCGGCTTCGCGACCGGCACCAAGGCCCTGGTGATCACCGCGTTCGCGGTTCTATTCGTTGGCCTGCTGCAAGCCGTGCGCACCCTTGCCGCGTCCCCCGGCCCCCGGCCGGTCACCGCGGGCGTCAAGGCCGCGGCAATCTCCTGAGCGCACCGCCTGGGTCCGGATGCCCGCCCTCGGCCCAGATGATCCCGTTGGCCCGGCGCCGCGGCGCCGGGCCTGGAAGGAGACGCAAGTGCGGCACTACTTAGCCCTGGCACGCGGGCGACGTCAAGCTGGACCCGGGGGAAAGATGTCCCGTTCGGGGAGTGCGCGCATCCGGGCCCGGGTGTGCCTGGCCCTGGCGCTGCCGGCCTGCCTGGTCATAGCCGCGGCCGGGCTGGCCCAGCCAGCGCGTGCCGCCACCTTGCTCACGGTGAGCACCTGCGATGACATTCATCTGCGTGCTGCCGTCACCCAGGCGAACAGCGACAACGCGGACGACATGATCCTCTTCGCCTGCAGCGGGACGATCAGCCTCACCGCCACCCTGGATATCACCGGGAACATGTTCATTAACGCCTCCGGTGCGCAGGTCACCCTCGACGGCGGATCCGCGATGAGCGTGCTGAACGTGGCAAGCGGCGTCACCTTGAAGATGACAGACCTCTCCGTTCAGAACGGCTCCGCCTCCGTCGATGGCGGCGCGCTGTACAACGCCGGGACGGCGAACATCTACGGCGGCACATTCTCGGATAACAGCGCCAGAGATGGCGGCGCGCTGGAAAACTCCGCTGGCGCGACGATGAGCATCACCGGCAGCACCTTCACTCTTAACCACGCTGCGGACTCCTACAGGGGAGGAGCGGTACACAACAGTGGCACGATGACCATCACGAGCAGCCTCTTCGTTGAAAACTTCGCCGGGATCTCGACAGGCACCGGTGCCTCCGGTGGCGCCGTTGACAACGGCGGCACGATGAGCATTTCAGGCAGCAGCTTCTATCAAAACCGCGCTGCTAACGGGGGCGCCATCTGGACGAGCACGACCCCGGCGGGCAGCATGAGCATCACGAACAGCTCCTTTATGATGAACACCGCCGGCGCCGGAGGCGCCATTGACTCCCATGCCGGCACGACGAACATCGGCTTCAGCACTTTTTGGGACGACTCCGCCCGCAGCGGCGGCAACGAGCTTCAGATCGACTTCGGCAAGGCAAATATTGTGGGGAGCATCCTGGCGAGCCAGGGCACTAACTGCGTGGGCTCCCCTGTTGATCAGGGCTACAATATGGAGTCCGGCACGGACTGCGGGTTTACGCAGACCGGAGACCTGCAGAATGCCATCCCTGGCATACGGCAAGGAGCCAATTTCTCCCTGTACCTGGACCAGGGCAGCCGGGGCATTGACGCCGTTCCGGCCGGCCTGTGCCCGGCCACTGACCAGAACGGCAGTGCCCGCCCGGATGATCCCGCCGAGGCCAACTGCGACATGGGTGCCGCCGAATCGGCCTACCCCCCGCCGGTCATGCTGTCGTCCTCCGCCGATCCCAGCGCGTACGGCCAGCCGGTGACGTTCACCGCAACGGTCGCGCCCACCGACGGCGGCGGCACGGTCGCCTTTTACGAGGACAACGCCACCACCCCCATCTCTGGGTGCGGCACCCAGCCGCTGACCCAGGTCAGCGGCAGCACCTACACGGCCACCTGCACCACTACGGCCGTGTCGGCCGGCACCTTCGCCCACGCCATTACGGCCAGCTACTCCGGTGACAGCGCCTACCCCGGCGCCTCCGGTGCCCTGGTCGGCGGCCAGACGGTGAACCCGGTGCCGCTGTCGGTCACCGCGTCCAGCGCGTCGATGACCTACGGGGCGGCACCGCCGGTGATCACCCCCTCGTACACCGGGTTCGTCAACGGCGACGGTCCCGGGTCGCTGCACCCGGTGCCGGCCTGCTCGACCGACGCGACGTCGTCCAGCCCGGCGGGCACGTATCCGAGCGATTGCACCGGCGCCGCCGACCCGAACTACGTGATCAGCTACGCGGGCGGCGTGGTGACGGTGACCCCGGCCGCGACGGCACTGGCGTACACCGGCCCGCAGTCGGCCGCCCGCGGCGCCAGCTTTACGCCGGCGGCGACCCTGTCGAGCCCGGCCAGCGCATGCCAGGCCGGCCAGCAGGTGAGCTTCACGCTGAACGTCAACCCCAAGACAGCCGCCGCCCGGTCATACCCGCTGGGGTCGGCGACCACCGACGGCACCGGCGCGGCGACCGGCGCATCCGTCAGCACCTCAGGCTGGCGGGCCGGTGCCTACACCATCACCGCCAGCTACGCCGGGACCGCGGACTGCGGCGCATCCGCCAGCACAAAGCCGCTGGTGGTGACCGTCAGCGGCCTGAAGGCCGCCGGCACGGGCAGCTACCCCGTCCCCGACGCCGGCACGGTCAATGTGGACTTCGCCGTTATCGGGCATACCGGTACCTACCACGGCGGCATCACGCTGGTCAGCAAAGGCAAATGGCGGCTGACCGGCACCGACAGCGGCTACACCAAGTCCTCCGCCAGCCAGGGCACCGTGACCGGAACGGGCACCCTGTCCTGGTGGAACCCCTCCCTGAACAACAACCACGGCGGGTGGCAGTTGGCGAGCACAGGGGTAGCATTCACCGCCAGCTTCACCGCCACGACCACGACATCACCGGGAGCCTTCGGGATCCAGATCAGCTACACGCCGGTCCCGCCGCAGCCGTCCCCACCCCCGAACTCCAGCCCGATCAGCCTGCGATCCGGGATCATCGTGATGGCCTGAACGATCCACACCGGTCCCTGGTATCACCAATCAACTATTCACAAGAAGCCTTCGCCGCGATAGTACGGCGAGTGGGGTCCGAACTGGACGATCTGGCGTCGACGGCCTCAAAATCGGCTTAAGGCAAGTAAGCAAATAGTCGATCTGTCACCGCATGCACGGTGCCGTCGTGGCGAAGGTGCTCACTGTCGGTAACGGTCACGGCTGCGGATGCATGACCGTCAACGGATTCGGTTCACGGCGTCGGCAGTCTTGGTCGATGCTGAGCGGGCCCGGTGCCGCTGTGGCAGCGAGTCCGTGAACCGGGGGGCCTGGTCGCCAGGCGGATGAACAAGTCGGGTTCTGGCAGCGCAGATGCGACCTGCGCCGGGCAGGACTCGATCACCTGTGCGGAGTCCCGGCGCCGGGACTTGCCGGACCAGCAGCCGTGCTGTGCGGCGCCGGGGTCATGACGCGGCCGGGGTGCGGCGCGCGTTCGAGCGGCCTGGTGACGGCGGCCGCAGGATTCCCGCCAGCTGCCGTGCCCGGCAGCTAGAGCGCCGACACAGACCGACGGGCGCCAGCTTGAACCGGCGACCCCTTGACCCGGAGGAAAGGTCACCCGAGCTAACGGCGAAACGGCGCGCACCAGCGCGCGGACGCGTTCATTGCCTGTAACCCCTGGTCAGCGCGGCTGCGCGCGCGGGACACACCTTACTGCTTGGTCTTCGTAACGGATGGGAGCGCACATGCGCTCCCATCCACGTCGCGAGGCCGGTTCCGCGGGCGCAGAACCAGCCTTTGACCTGCGTCGGGACGGCCGGATTTGAACCGGCGACCCCTTGACCCCCAGGACATGGCGGTAGGCATTCAGCCTGGTCAATGCCGCCTTAGGGAGGATGCACTAGGTGCGGCGACATGCGGGTTGTCCGGGTGGATGCATAGCGTATGGTCCCAAAATGGTCCCAAGCTCTGATGGCGGCAGCCGTACTTCATGACTTGATCATGGCGGCCGAGGTGGGCTTGCTGGTGGGCCCCAGCGGTCCGGGTTCGGCTGCGGGAGGATGCTGCCGTCCAGCGGGAGACCAGCTCGGTGCCCACAGCCACCTCTGTTCGGGCGTTATCCCGCCAATTCCCGGATCCGGTTATTCAAAGAGTCAGCGATCAACACGTTGCCGGCGTCTGCTGCCACCGCTTCGGGGGTGCCGAGCTCGGCTGTAGTGGCTGGGCCGCCGTCGCCATTGAACCCGTAAGTGCCATTCCCGGCAACGGTGTAGATGTCCCCTGCGGTCATCGCCTGCCCGTAAAAAGTGCCGGTGCTGGCCGCCACTACCCGGATGCGGTTGTTGTAGGTGTCGGCGATCAGCACGTTGCCCGAAGTGTCCACCGTGACACCACCCGGCAGGTCAAGTTCCGCGACGGTGGCCGGGCCGCCGTCGCCAGAGAAACCAGGAGTGCCGTCCCCGGCGACCGTGTAGATGTCCCCGGCGGTCATCGTCTGCCCGTAGAAGGTCCCGGTCCGGGCCGCCACCACCCGGATCCGGTTGTTGCCGGTGTCGGCGATCAACATGTTTCCCGCGCCGTCTACCACCATCCCTGTCGGCTCAAAGACTCCGGCCGCGGTGGCCGGGCCGCCATCGCCGGTGTACCCGTCAGTGCCATTCCCGGCGATGGTGTAGATGTCCCCGGCGGTCATCGTCTGCCCGTAGAAGGTCCCGGTCCGGGCCGCCACCACCCGGATCCGGCTGTTGATGGTGTCGGCGATCAGCACGTTGCCCGAAGTGTCAACCCTTACCGCCTGGGGGAAATCGAGCTTGGCTGCGGTGCCCGGGCCACCGTCCCCGCCGTATCCGCGTCCGCCGGGTGATCCAGCGATCGTGTAAATATCCCCAGCCTTCATCGCATGCCCGAAGAAAGTGCCGGTGCGTTCCGCCACCACCCGGATCCGGTTGTTGCCGGCATCGGCGATCAGCAGATTCCCCGCAGCACCGGCCGCTATTCCCGCTGGAGATTTGAGTCTGGCCTCGATAGCCGGGCGGCCGTCCCCGGAGAACCCGTAGCTGCCATTCCCCGCAACGGTGTAAATGTCTCCTGCTTTCATCGCCTGCCCGTAGTGGGTGCCGCTGCTTTCTGCCACCACCCGGATCCGGTTGTTGTTGGTGTCGGCGATCAGCATGTTGCCGGCCACGTCTGCCGCCATGCCTTCGGGTTCGCCGATCCTGGCCGCGGTGGCCGGGCGGCCGTCCCCGGAAAACCCGTTGCTGCCATTCCCCGCAACGGTGTAAATGTCTCCTGCTTTCATCGCCTGCCCGTAGTGGGTGCCGCTGCTTTCTGCCACCACCCGGATCCGGTTGTTGTTGGTGTCGGCGATCACGAGGTTGCCGGCGCCGCCAACCGTGACACCACACGGCAAGTTAAGTTCCGCGGCGGTGGCCCGGCCGCTATCCCCGGCAAACCCCGGGGTGCCGTCCCCGGCGATGGTGTAGATGTCCCCGGCGGTCATCGCCCGCCCGTAGAAGGTGCCCGCGGCAGCCGCCACCACCCGGATCCGGCTGTTGTCGGTGTCGGCGATCAGCACGTTGCCTGACGGGTCCACGGTCACACCCGCCGGGTAGGCGAGTTCTGCGGCGGTGGCCGGGCTGCCGTCCCCGGCAAACCCCGCGGTGCCGTCCCCGGCGATGGTGTAGATGTCCCCGGCGGTCATCGCCCGCCCGTAGAAGGTGCCCGTGGCAGCGGCCACCACCCGGATCCGGCTGTTGCCGGCGTCGGCGATCAGCACGTTACCGGCCGCATCGACAGCCATCCCTTTCGGGTTGCTAAGCTCGGCTGTCGTGGCCGGACCGCCGTCCCCGGCAAACCCCGCGGTGCCGTCCCCGGCGATGGTGTAGATGTCCCCGGCGGTCATCGCCCGCCCGTAGAAGGTGCCCGCGGCAGCCGCCACCACCCGGATCCGGCTGTTGCCGGCGTCGGCGATCAGCACGTTACCGGCCGCATCGACAGCCATCCCTTTCGGGTTGGCCAGCTTGGCGTGGGTGGCCGGACCGCCGTCCCCGGCAAACCCCGCGGTGCCGTCCCCGGCGATGGTGTAGATGTCCCCTGCGGTCATCGCCCGCCCGTAGAAGGTGCCCGTGGCAGCGGCCACCACCCGGATCCGCTGGTTGCCGGTGTCGGAGATCAGTACATTGCTTGCGCTGTCCGCCGTGACTCCGTAAGGAAAGAGGATCGCGGCGGTAGGAGCGGGGCCGCCATCACCCAACGGGTTGTCACTGAAAGTGCCGACACCCGCAACCGTGGTCAGCTGATCAGTCCCCGGAACGACCTCCTGCACCGCATTCAGGTTGGGAGCATACAAATCGCCGGTTCTCGCGTCATACACAACGCTCTGCGGACCGGCAAGAGAGACCGTCGTCGCCTTTCCTGGTCCGCCCGTGCCGCCCGCCACCGTGGAGATAATCCCGGCAACCATCCCGTTGGCGCCGGGCGCCTGCACGGCCAGCCCCGCCGCCCCCAGCGGCAGCGCCACCGCGAGGCGGACGAGCAGGTGCCCCTGGCGCCGCACCCCGGCTACCGTCCGTGAATGGTTCATGGCGACCCCCTGCGCCGCCGCCGTCAGCTGCTAGTGCCGCCAAAGCCCAGGCGGTGGGCACGCCTGGACGCTACGACCGCGGCACGGCCGTGTCAACGGAGGCCAGCAAACCGTTAGCAACCCGGCCACAGCGGACTCGGGCGCGGCTTGGCCCGTACGCCGACTGGCTGGCATGGACGCCGGGCCGCCTCGTTGGGCTTCTAGCGCCGTGCAGGTTGGCGCCCACGTGAAGAACGTCCCCCCGTATGGAGGGCGGGTGAGCATATGCCGCTCGTGCGCTGTCCCGTCGCGGCGATCATCGCCGCAGCGCCGCAGTGCGACACGGCGCTGGCTTCTGGCACTTGACCATCGGTCAGAAGCGCCAGAAGCATGCCCGCATGTTCGATCTTGGTCCCAGAGCGCCTAGAAGGGCCGATTCAGAATTTCGAATCAGCCTTCTGACCTGTGTCGGGACGGCCGGATTTGAACCGGCGACCCCTTGACCCCCAGCCACGAATCCGGCGTCTGGCACCATCGGAGGGAGTCGAACGGGGAGCCTTTCGCCTGCAGCAACGGTCTGACTAGGTCGGGATCGGTGGAGGAGAGTCTGAGGGTGTTGGCTCCCGCAGTTGGCTCCCAGAGATCTCTGGCAGTACGTGACCCTGAACGATGACTCATCCGAGCAGGATGTTCGCTCCGTGTAGCCTGGTTCGTGGGAGGAGGTGGCCGCTGTGTCAGAAGTTAACGCGCATGGGACGGGTCCCGGTGGGACAACCCTGGAGCGTGACAGGGAGGAAGTCCTTTTAAAAGCGGCGCGACCCCTGCCCTCGGATGAGGAAGCGCTTATCGGTGACCTCACTGAGGACGAGGATCGCCTCTTCCTTGAGGCCATCATGAGCGCGTGAAAGTGGGTTCGCGCGGGCCCGTGGTCATTGACACCGGGGTATTCGGCGCACGACTGACACCGAGCGGCCGGTTACTCGCGGCGCTGTACCGGCCGACACTTTCCCACGCAAGCCACTGGCGAAGCCGGATCGGGTTCCAGCCTCCGAGGCAAACTGGGTACGCGGTATCCAGGGTGCTTCGCGACGGTGACCGGGCCGCAGGCTAGTCAGCCCGCAGCAGCCCCAACCGGGCGGGTTGCGCGGTCCCTGGCGGTTACCATCAGCGGGATCACGCCGCGGACCTGCTGGGATAGCCCGTCCAGAGTGTCAGCGCGATCAGCGACGTGACCAAGCAGAGCTTGCTGGAAAAGGCCATCTAGCATCGCGTATGCGGTCGCGGCGCTGAGCCGGATGTCTTGGCCGGCGAGGTCGGCGTAGCGGCTGAGCACTCGCCAGATCATCTCCTCGAGCGTCCGGTCGATGAGCGTGACTGCCTCGCGCAGGCCAGGCTCGAACATGCTCTGGGACCGCAGGTCGTACCAGAGACTGTGCATCGGCCCCTCGTCGCGGATGGTCTCTGCGAGCTTCGCCGAGAAGGCATCGAGCAAGCCATCGGCGGAGGTGGCGTCCGCGATGACATCGTCGTAGCGGGTAACGCAACGGGCCTTGTAGTAACGCACGCAGTAGACGATCAGCTCGAGTTTGTCGGCGAAGTAGTAGTGCACCACGCCGTGGCTGAACTCGGAATTGTTCGCGATTTCGCGCAGGCTGGTGCGGGCGTAGCCGAGCTCACCGAGGGTGCGAAGCGCCGACTCGGCCAGCTCGCTGCGGCGTTTGTCGTGCTTATCGGCGGGCGCGACCCGCGCCCGGTTGACCCCGGCCATCAACCCTCCTGCGGTGGTCCCATCCGGCCTTGGCCACCACCTTAAAGGATCGCCCTAGCGGCGTTGGACACCCGTCAAGATTTTCTGGTCGAATGTCAAGGAAAAACTTGACACACGTCAAGGGCGGACGCCTAGGTTGTGACCATCACCACAACCGAAACCGACTCGAGGAGAGCGGCGATGACTGATCTCGACCTCACCGGCCGTAAAGCCCTGGTGACTGGAGGGGCGCAAGGCCTCGGCGAAGGGATGGCCCGCGCCCTGGCATCTGCCGGGGCAACCGTCGTCATCGCCGATCTCCAGGACGATGTCGGGACGAAGGTGGCCGGATCGCTCGGCGACGGTCATGGCTTCGTGCACCTCGACACCACCGACGACGCGAACTGGGAGTCCGCGGTGGCTGAGGCTGTCCACATGTTGGGTGGCCTGGATGTCGTAGTGAACAACGCCGGAGTCGAGATCACCAGCCTGCTCGTGGACCTGGACCCCGTCTCGGCGCGCAAGCAGCTCGAGGTCAATCTCCTGGGTACTGCGCTTGGCATCAAGCACGCCTTCCGCGTCATGCGGCCCGGCGGTGCGGCCGGTGCCGGCGGGACGGTCATTAACGTCGCGTCGGTGGCTGCCACGATTGCCTTCCCCGGCATTGGTGTCTACTCCGCGACCAAGTCCGGCGTCGACCGGCTCACCCGGGTGGCCGCGATGGAGTCGGGCAAGCTCGGGTACGGGGTCCGCGTCAACTGCATCTATCCCGGCCTGGTACCTACGGCTATGGGCGCGGGTCTGGCCAATGATGTGGCCCGGATCGGACTATTCGGCTCGCCTGAGGAAGCAGTCGGCGCGGTGATCGAGCTCACCCCGTCCGGCCGGCTCGGTACGGTCGAGGACATGGCCGACGCGGTCGTCTTCCTAGCCTCGGACGCTGCACGATTCGTAAACGGCGTCGGGCTTCCGGTCGACGGTGGAATGGGGATGTGACCATGGCAACCAAGCCTGTCATCGTCTATGGCGCCTCCGGTTATACCGGCCGCCTGGTGTGCGAGTACCTGCGTGAGTACAACGTCCCCTTCGTGGCTGCGGGCCGGGACGAGACTCGCCTAAAGACCTCGATGGAGTCGCACGTGGCCGGCATCGAGACCGCTGACTACGAGGTGATCCAAGTCGGCCACGACCCGGCCGCGCTGCAGGACCTGTTCGCCGGCGCGTCGGTAGTCTGCAACACCGTCGGGCCGTTCCGCACGCACGGGCCGGAGGTGGTCGAGGCCTGCCTGGCCACGGGCACGCACTACCTCGACACCACTGGCGAGCAGGACTGGCTAGTCACCTGCGATGAAAAGTACGGCACTGACTTCGCCGCCGCCGGCCTGCTGCTCGCCCCCGGCATCGCCCAGATGTACACGACCGGCGAGATCGCGGCGGAGCTGTGCCTGGAGTCCCCCGGTCTTGACACCCTCGACATCGCGGTCTTCTGGGGAGGCAGCCCAACGGTCGCCTCGACCTTGACGATCCTGGTCAATGCAGCCCTGGCGGGCGCTTACTACCTGCAGCAGAACCAGTATCAGCCGTGGGATCCGGATGCAGGGCTCTACCAGCTCGCGATCCCCGGACAGCACGAACTTGCCCTGGCGCTGCCGTGGGGAGGCACGTCACATCCTGTGTGGTATCGCCGCGATCCGCGGGTGGCCAACGTCAGGGCGCTCGGCGGCGTCTTCAACAAACCTCTCATGCAGGGCGTGCCGCAGATCGTGGCCGCGGCCGTCGAGGCCACCAAGGACATGGAGCCCGACGAGCAGTACGAGGCCCTAGTGGCGACCGCGTCCCAGGTCATGAGTCAGATGCCGCCTCGCGAGAACCCGCGGCTGAACAAGTCGTTGGACTCCGTCCACGCCTCTGGCCCGCTGGGTCGCGCACACTGCGTGATCCACGGCAACCAGAACTACAAGCAGACCGGGGCCCTGCAGGCATACGGGGCCTACGCGCTGCTCCAGCAGCCACCCAGGCGAGCCGGTTTCGCCTCGGGCTGCCAGGCGTTCGGTCACCAGGAGCTGTTGGGGGTGCTGCGCGGCTTTGGCCTGGTCTCTCAGCCAGTTCTCACCCGCGAGAGCTGAGCGTCAGTGCGGCTCGTCGACTATTTGGACAAGGGCGCGTCCCTCGCTCCAGATGCGCCATGCCTGACTACTGATCGGGAAGTCCGCACGTATGCCGAGGTGAGGCAGCTCAGCTCCCGCATCGCGGCTGCCCTTGCGGGCCAGGGCGTAGGCCCTGGCGACAAGGTCGCGATCCTGTCCGCCAACGACCCGGTCGCCTTCACCGCCGTGTTCGCCATCAGCCGACTGGGCGCGGTCTGGTGCCCGATCAACCCGCGCAACGAAGCGGCCGAGAACCGGGAGCTTCTGGACCTCTTCGAGTGCCGGGCCCTGGTGTTCCAGGCGAAGTTCGCCGGGCTGGTCGACCAGATTCGCGGCGACCTGCCGAATCTCGCCACGCTGGTGTGCCTGGACGGCGAGTTCAACGGCGCTCTGGGCTGGCAGCAATTCCTCGATGGCGGCACCGAGTACCGCGAGACCATCCCGGCTGACGACCTGGCCATGATCGTCGGCACCGGGGGCACGACCGGCAAGCCCAAGGGCGTGATGCTTACCGGCACCAACCTGGAGATCATGACAGCCATCGTCTTGATGAGCTATCCCTTCGAAGGGCGGCCCGTCTACCTGGCTCTGGCTCCGCTCACGCACGCGGCCGGGGTGCTGTGCTTCCCGATCCTCGCGCTCGGCGGCGAGATCGTGGTGATGCGGACTCCGGATGTGGGCGCCTTCCTGGACAATCTGGAGCGCCATCGCGTCACTCATACTTTCCTGCCGCCCACCGTGATCTACATGGTCCTGGGCCATAAGCGGCTGGACACGACCGACCGCTCGTCGCTGCAGTGCTTCTGGTACGGCGCCGCGCCCATGTCCGCGGTCCGGCTTGAGGAAGCACTACGGCGCATCGGACCAGTCATGGCACAGCTCTTCGGCCAGACCGAGGCACCCATGATGATCTCGACACTCCCGCCGCGCGACCACTTCCGGGCCGACGCAAGCGTCGCCACCGAGCGGCTGGCATCGGCGGGCCGCCCGGCACCTTTGGTGACGGTCGCAATCATGGGCGAGGACGGCTCGCTGCTGCTCCGGGGCGAGCGCGGCGAGATCGTGGTCCGCAGTTCGCTGGTGATGGCCGGCTACTATCGCGACCCCGATGCCACGGCCGCCGCGTCAGCGCATGGCTGGCACCACACCGGCGACATCGGTTACCTCGATGACACGGGATACCTCTACATCGTCGACCGGGCCAAGGACATGGTCATCACCGGCGGGTTCAATGTGTACTCCTCCGAAGTCGAGCAGGCGCTCATGGCCCACGACGCCGTCCGCGACTGCGCGGTCATTGGCCTGCCAGACGACAAGTGGGGCGAACGTGTCTGTGCCGTGGTGCAGCTCCAACCGGGCGCCGCGGTCAATGGCGAAGAGCTGACGGCCTTCGTCAAGAAGCGTCTCGGCAGCGTCAAGGCGCCCAAGCAGGTCGAGATCTGGCCTGACCTGCCCCGTTCGACGGTCGGCAAGGTCCTCAAGACCGAGATCCGCTCGGTTCTTACGAATGGCCCCACTGTGTGAGCTGCCCCGTTTGAGGCCGTCTTGAAGACGGTGTTCATGAAGGAAGCGGGGACGGTCAGGGTGGAGTTGTTCGCTGCTATCCGTCGTGATGCCAGGGTCGAGGCGGTCGTCGCCGCGGTCCGCGATTACCCGAGCCCGCGGATCGCTCGCTCGCCTGATAGCCGAGCGACCGGTGACGATGCTCGTCAACAACGCGGGCGTGGCCTTCTACATGGTCGGGACGGCCGGATTTGAACCGGCGACCCCTTGACCCCCAGGAATGCATTCACGAAGCCGTGGCCTCCATTAACGTCCGTCTGCGCAGGTCAAGTGGCGCACAGGCGAGCATGCGGAAGCAGATCAGCGCACTTGTGAGCAGAACGCGCTCCCGTTTGCGCTCCCATCTCTGGACACGGCCAAGTCGGGCCCCGGAGCGGGCTTCGGCCTCTGCCTGGCGCGCGCTTGAGTTGAGGTGTGTCAGGCGGCAGGCTGATCAGGGACGCTCCCGGCACGGTGTTGGCGTCAAGGCGACGGCCTCAACGTGCACCGCGTGGCCGTCGTCGAGCAGACACGCTGCGATGGCGTCCGGTTGGCTGCCGGTGGTGCACACGCGTCGTAGACGAGGATGTTGCGCCCAGATGTCCCGGGAGGGCGCCGGGCCCCGCACTGCGGACCGGAACTCCCGGGCGGCGCGTTTCGCCAGTGCCGTGTCCCTGACCGATTTTCGCCGTCGCCCAGTCCTTCGCGATCGCCCTGGGCGTGGCAGTGTCAAACCGCCAGGCGCCGAGGATGTCTTCCCGGGCGGCCTTGTCGAGCACTTGTTTTGGGGCGCGAAATCCTTGTCCCCGGGCCCGGCGTAGGTCGGGTTGGCGACAATCAGGCTGGGCGGACTGGCGGTGGCGTATTGCGCGAGCTACGCGCCCGGCAACTGATGGCTGGCGCCGCCCGCATGCTGCCGTCCAGGCAACTGGGCTGGACCTGCAACGGCATTCCAGGAAACCTTGGGTCTGCTGGCGCACTCGGCGGGAAGACAGATCACTCTCCGGCCGGGTGGCCGCCAGGATCGGTGGCTGGCCGCGATGAGATCGTGTCGGTGTCGGCTGGGGATGATTGGAGTGGTGAGTGGCGATCACGGGGAAGGCCAGGCGGGTGGAGGCCGGGAGTGGCTTTGTCTTGTCGGTGCTTGCCTCCGGCCAGTTTTTGATGACGCTGGACAGTTCGGTGATGAATGTCTCGATCCGGCAGGTGGCTGCCGACGTCGGGACGACGGTGACCGGCATCCAGACGGCGATCACCTTGTACACGCTGGTGATGGCGTCGCTGATGATCACCGGGGGCAAGATCGGGGCGATCGTCGGGCGTCGGCGGGCTTTCTCGATCGGGCTTGTCATCTACGGTGCCGGGTCGCTCACCACGGCGCTGGCGCCGAACCTGGGGGTGCTGCTGGTGGGCTGGTCGGTGCTGGAGGGCATCGGCGCCGCGCTGATCATGCCCGCGATCGTGGCCCTGGTCGCGGGAAATTTCGCGGCGGAGCGCCGGGCGGCGGCCTACGGGATGATCGCCGCGGCGGGGGCGATCGCGGTGGCGGCCGGGCCGCTGATCGGCGGGGCGGTCACGACGTTCGCGTCGTGGCGGTGGGTCTTCGTGGGCGAAGTGGTGATCGTGGCCGTCATCTTCGCGGCGCTGCGCAAGGTCAGCGATGCGCCGACCGCCGGCCGGGTTCGGTTCGACGTGATCGGCGCGCTGTTGTCAATTGTGGGGCTGTCCCTGCTGGTGTTCGGCGTCCTGCAATCGGGCACCTGGGGCTTTGTGAAAGCTAAGCCCGGGCAGCCGCAGCTCCTGGGCACCTCGCCGGTGGTCTGGCTGGTCACCGGCGGGCTGCTGGTCATCTATGGCTTCTTCCTGTGGGAAGGGCACCTCGCGCACCGGGGCGGCGAACCGCTGATCCGCCCGGCCATGCTGCGCAACTCCCAGCTCGCCGGTGGCCTGTCCATGTTCTTTTTCCAGTTCTTCATCCAGGCCGGGGTGTTCTTCACCATCCCGCTGTTCTTGTCGGTGGTACTGGAGTTGTCCGCGCTGCAGACCGGCGTGCGCTTGCTGCCGCTGTCGGTCGCCCTGCTGGCCACGGCGATAGGCGTCCCCCGGCTTGCACCCAGGGCGCGGCCCCGCCTGATCGTCCGCCTGGGCCTGTTGTCCATGACCGCCGGGACGCTGGTGCTCATCGGCGGGATCAGCCCAGGCGCGGGCGCCGGAATCGTCACCATCCCCATGCTGCTGATGGGGCTGGGCATCGGCGCGCTGGCCTCCCAGCTCGGGGCGGTCACCGTCTCCGCCGTCCCCGACCGGGAAAGCGCCGAGGTGGGCGGGCTGCAGAACACCGTGACCAACCTGGGCGCCTCGCTGGGCACCGCCCTGGTCGGTGCCGTGCTCATCGCCAGCTTGACCACCGGCCTGGTCAACGGCGTGCAAGCCAGCTCGGCCATCCCGCCGGACGTGAAAACCCAGGCCACGACCCAGTTCGCCGCCGGCGTCCCGTTCATCTCCGACAGCGACCTAAAAGCCCAGCTCAAGAAGGCCAACGTGCCGCCCGCCCAGGCCGACGCCTTGGTCAAGGCCAACAGCGACGCCCGTCTCGCCGCGTTGCGCACCTCGCTGTGGGTCGTCGCGCTCTTGGCCATTGTCGCCATGTTCTTCACCGGCTTGATCCCCGCCAAGCCGATCGGACGGCCCCAGCATGAAGCGGCCACCACCAGCCCAGCCGTGGGCAGCGCCGGGTGAGGGGCGCCTTCGGAGGAGGGGGAACATGTGGGCCATGTCCTGCGCTCACCGCCACCTGACGGCTGGTGGTGCTCATAGAATTGGTCACCTTGGCTCACCGCGCCGCCCGCCGCACCCGAGGTGCCCGAGCCAGACGCAGCGGCCATCCCCCACAAGTCCGCTAGCCCGGCTCGGTTGCACCGGCGGGCAGCTGGGCAACTCCCCGTAGGCCTTCAGCCACATGTCGCTGATCAGCGCCGCGGTCAGTCTTGACTGCCAGCCCGGCCAGGGCGCTGGTCCGGTGGGGCAAGCTCTGCCGCCACGGTAGGCAGTCACGCTACCGGCGGGTGGCTCATTCCTGGGACCCGAGGTAGCTCCAGGCGGGCGGGAACTGCCCGATGCCGATGTCGCGGCAGACCTTTTGGGCGGCCATGCTGACGGCCTCGGTGAAGGTGGGGAAGGCGAATTGCATCTCGGCGAGGTGCTCGACGCTCATGCCCGCGCTCATGGCGGTCGCGACGACCTGGACGGTTTCGGCGGAGTATTCGCCGAGTACGTGCGCGCCGAGGATGGTGTGGCTGGCCCGGTCGGTGATGAGCTTGCAGAAACCGTCGGGATGGCCGTCCGCCACTGGCCGCAGGAGGTCGTCGTACCAGGCGATCCCGACCGCGATGTCGTGATCGCGGGCGGCCTGGCTTTCGGTCATGCCGACCGACCCATACTCCGGGTCGGTGAAGCTGCCGCTCGGCATGACCTGGTAACTGGGCTGGCGGGTGGGGCCGTGGATGGCATTCCAGGCCGCCATGCGGCCTTCGAGCCTGGCGGCCTGGACCAGTTTGGAGCGCCCGTTGACGTCGCCTGCGGCGTAGATGTGCTCCACGTTTGTCCGCAGGTAGCCATCGACCGGGATCGCTTGCGGGCTGCTGGTGACCCCGGCAGCGCCAAGGTCGAGGTTTTCCAGGTTGGCAGGCCAGCCGACGGCGGCGAACACGGCCTCGGTGACCGCCTGCTCGGCCGGGCCGCCGCGGGTGTAGTGGATGATGATCTGGTTGCCGTTGCGTTCCAGGGCCTGGACCCTTGCGCCGGTGGAGAGCTTGATGCCCTTAGCCTCAAACGCCCGGCTCAGTGCCGTGGAAATGCTGGCATCAGCGCCCGGAACCAGCCTGGGACCGCCTTCGAAGAGCCAGACCTGGGCCCCGAAGTCGGCGAAGATGGAGGCCATCTGGCAGCCGGTGTCGGCGCCGCCGATCACCGCGACGTCGTGTGGCAGGGCGGTGAGGGCCCGGATGTCGTGGTAGGTCAGCGCAAGCTCGCCGCCCTCGACCGGCAGGCCGGCAGCGTGACCGCCGACTGTGATCACGATGCGGTCCCCCTGCCAGCTGCGGCCATCCTCGGCGCGCAGCGTGTGCGGGCCGGTGAACCGGACCGGGCCGAGGTGCTCGGCCAGGTCGATGCCGTGGTGGCGCAGGTGGCCGGCCACGTCCTTCTTGTCGTGGGCGTAGCGGGCGACCCGGGCGCTGTTGGCCAGCACGGCTTGGAGGTTGGGCACCGGCGGGGGGCCTTCGAGGCCGAAGCCTGCCCACGAGGACCAGTCCCGGGCCAGCCGGGCAGCCCGGGCCAAGGTGCGGACCGGCGCCGGCCCGCGGTTGATGCTGGTCCCGCCGACCTGATCGGCTTCCAGCAAGGTGACGTCCGCGCCCAGCTCCCGCGCCTGCAGGGCAGCGGTCACGCCCGCAGGCCCGCCGCCTGCCACCAGCACTCTCACTGCGCTGTCTCCGCTGGGGTGGCCCGGCCCGTGCCGGGCCCGCCGGTGGGCCGCAGGATGGCCCGGGCCGGTGCCCCGTCACAGCCGTGCAGCTTGACCGGCAGGCAGATCATCTCGTACCTGCCAGCGGAGACGGGCGGAAGGTCGAGTCCTTCGATGATCCAGATGCCGCTTCCAGCACGATCGGCCGATTGTCGGGCCAGTGCGGCATGCCGTGCCGGACCGTCACCGACACGTCGATCCAGTCCGTCACCCCAGGTTGCGTCATGACAGGTCTTCCCCGCATTGTTGTGGCCCGCTACTGCGGCACTGCCGAGCCGGGCCCGGTAAGGTTGCGTGCCGCCCAGACGGCCGGCATGACTGCCGGCCTGCCAGAAAGTCACGGCGGTGATCTGGGCGAGCGCTGCTTCACCTGGGTGCACGGTGATCCGGGCTCACCCGCTCGGATGCTAACGTGCGCAGCCGGTCATTGTCACCACGCCGTTATCCCTCTCCGGGGCGAGGTTCCTAAGCCACCGGTGTCCACCGGGAGGCGAATTGGTGTCCGGCAGGTAGCGGCAAGGCATCAGCCCAGGCGCCACCCGCAGCCGGCCCAGGACCGCTGGCCTCATCCCGCTACGGTGAGGCTATGCGCGCCATCACCGTCATCCCCGGGCAGCCAGGCTCTGTCGCGCTCACCGACATGCCCGAGCCACCGCCAGACGACGGGCCCGTCCTGGTCCAGGCCCGGGCGATCGGCGTCTGCGGCACCGACCTGGAGATCATCAACGGTGACTACGGGTGGGCACCCACCGGGCAGGAACGGCTCATCATCGGCCACGAGTCGCTGGGCCGGGTGGCCGAGGCCGCCCCGGGGACCGGATTCGCCCCCGGGGACCTGGTCGTCGGCATCGTGCGCCGGCCCGACCCCGTCCCCTGCCCGGCCTGCGCGGCCGGGGACTGGGACATGTGCACCAACGGCCGGTACACCGAGCGGGGGATCAAGGCCCGGCACGGCTATGCCTCCGAGCGCTACCGCATCCACCCCGAGTACCTGGTGGCGGTGGACCCCGCGCTCGGGACTCTCGGCGTGCTGCTCGAACCGGCCACCGTCGTTGCCAAGGCCTGGGACCACATCGAAAAGATCGGCCGCCGGTCCACCTGGTCCCCCGCGAAGGTACTCATCACCGGCGCCGGTCCCATCGGGCTGCTCGCCGCCCTGCTGTCAGTTCAGCGCGGCTACGACACCTACGTAGTTGACCTGGTCACCGAAGGCCGCAAGCCACAGATGGTGCGCTGGCTCGGCGCCACCTACTTCCACCGCGGCGACCTGAGCGAAGCGGCCGCCGAAGCAGACATCATCATCGAATGCACCGGTTTCGTGGCGATGCTGCTGGAGGTAGGCCCGCAAAACGTCCGGCAAAGGATCACCTGCCTCACCGGCGTCTCCGCGGCCGGAGCGGAGTCCACCGTCGACCCCGGGCTCCTCAACCGCAACATGGTCCTGCAGAACTCCGTCTTGTTCGGCTCGGTCAACGCCAACCGGCGCCACTACGAACTCGCCGCCAAAGCCCTCGCCCAAGCCGATCCGGACTGGCTCGCCGGCCTCATCACCCGCCAGGTGCCCATCGGCCGGTGGGCCGACGCCTACACCCGCCAGCCCGACGACATCAAGACCGTCCTGACCTTCCCAGAGCGATCACCCTAGCCACGACCCTGTGCGCGGGTGAACAGTCGCGAAAGCCCGCACGTGCCAAGGCGCAAGGGACGCCGCCCGATTAGGCCAGGCGGCGCAGGCCGGCCTCCGCCACACTGGGGGGATGGATCAGACATCGATCACCGCTGCCGGTGCGATCGACACGTTCCTGGTACTGCTGATCGGTATCGGGCCGAAGATCGCCCTGGTCCCGTTCGTGGAAATCACCGCGTCCCTGGACCCGGCCGCCAAGCAGCGGGTGCTCCGCACGATGCTGACAACGGCGGCGACGGTGGCGGTGGCCCTCATGGTGCTGGGCGAGTTGTTGCGCGTCTTGCTGCACTTCACGATCGGGTCGTTGTCGATCGCAGGTGGCGTGATCTTGCTCGTGGTTGCGGTGTGGATGGTGCTCGGGCCAGCCGATAGCAGCAGCCACCGCACCGCTGGGAAGGACCCGATGCAGCTTGCCCAGTTCCCGCTGGCCGTGCCCTACCTGCTCAACCCGGTGGGCATCGTCGGGCTGATGACGATCTCCGCCGAGGCCAAGTCGCTCAGCGTTTTCGCCGTCGAATTCGGCATCCTCGTGTTCGTCCTGCTCATCGATGTGGTGGTGTTCCGCTGGGCGAACCGGGTCAGTGAGAAGCTCGACGAAGGCCGCATGCTGGTCACCGAGAAAGTCTTCGGCTTCCTGATCGCGGCGATCGCCGTGCAGCTGGTCCTCGACGGCTTGGCCTCGGTCGGCGTCATCGCGCCAGTCCCGCACTAGGCACGAGGGTCAACCCGGCCGCGTCCGCTGCCGTCATGCACGGCCGCTCAATCAGCGGCGTATATGCCGCCCGGCGTGAGCATGACGGCGCGGCCTACAGCGACGGCCAGAGGACAAGCAGGAGGACCGAGCGGCGCAGAAGGTCGCGGGAATCCGTGCCCGCCGCGTGCCGGTCGGCGGGCTGCCCCACCGACGGTGGCAATGAGCATCCAAAGACCGTGCGCTCGACAATGGGCGGCGAGCACCCAAGCGGGGCAAAGTGGAAGCCGCTTGTCGACGCCGCGCGTCAGCGGCTGTTGTTGCTCAGGACCGGCCTTGACAGCCCTGATCTGAACCGGCGACCCCTTGACCTGGAGAAAAGTCCGCCCGAGCCACCGGCCAGGAGTCGCCCCGCCATGCGCGCGCCCGTATCCTCAGTAGGTCCTGGTGAGCGGGTCGTTTGCAGAGTCTTCGAGCTATGCCGCGCAAACGCCGTGGGAGCGCTGAGCGCTCCCACGGCCACCTCAGAGGCCAGTTACTGTGTTCGAAAACATACTTTGACCTGTCGGGACGGCCGGATTTGAACCGGCGACCCCTTGACCCCCAGGCACGAA
>CAVXMG010000049.1:0-212041 GCA_963762735.1 uncultured Actinomycetes bacterium
CGTGCGAGGGCGCGCGTATCTCGCCGCCGCAGAGGCGTTGGTGGACAACGTCGATCAAGCGCGGCTGCATCTGGCCAAACTGGATGAGCTCGATCCCGGCATGACGATCAAGCGATTTGCAGAGGAGCGTTCTTCGGTCCCGCTCGATGCGGTGAGTCCGAGCTATCTGTGCGGCAACGAGCGTCTGTTGAATGGTCTGCGCCGCGCCGGCATGCCGGAGGAATAAAGCACCGCTCCATTGTCATGGAGCGAGTGGGAATGAGCAAATTCCGGTCTGGCTGCTGAACAGCCGATCGTCCGACACGCCCTCGTCGTCGCATCGAGCGACTGAATGAGGGGCGTCGGATGATCAGCGCGAAGCACAATGATGAAACCGCTGATAAGGGATTTGCCATCTGCCTGGTGCCCGGCATCTGGCATAGCTGCATCGAGGGTCTCGTCATGCATTGCGCCTGTATGCACGGATATCCTGCGATCGAGGACCTGCGTCATGACGGGGAGCAGCCGGCGCTAGCAGAAAGTGAGCAGATTTCGGTCTAGCGGCTGGATACTGGCACAGATCATCACGCGCTCCACCGCCTCAGGGCGGCAGCAACACAAGGAGCGCTGTATGTACATTCCACGTTTCGGCAGACAGCGAATCGGCATCATCGGCGCAGGCGTCGCCGGCTTGCATCTGGGTCTTCGGCTGCGCCAGTTCGGCATGGACTGCACGATCCTGACCGATCGGTCACCCGATCAGGTAGCCGCAGCGCAACTGACAAATATGGTCGTGCATTGGCCGACGACACTTGGCCGCGAGCGCGTGCTACAGGTCTATCACTGGCCGGCCGAAGAGTTCGGGTTTCATCATTTCCACCAGGTCGTCCAGGCACCGCAGCCCATCGACATCCAGCTCACAGCCGCGGTGCCGGCGCGCGCTGTGGACTACCGGATCTATTTGCCGCGCCTGATGGAGGATTTTGAGGAGCGCGGTGGCCGTCTGGAAGTGGCGCCGCTGGATGTGAAGGACATTGGTCGCATCGCGGAGCGCTTCGATCTGGTCGTGGTGGCCATGCCAGGCAACGGCTTCGCGCAGCTCTTCGCGCGGGACGCGGCGAATTCACTCTATGACCGGCCGCAGCGATTTGCAGTCGCCGGTCTGTTTACTGGCTTCTGTTCCACGCTGCTCCGCAGCGGAACTCTGTCGATCGCCCCAGGTCAAGGCGAAGCCGTGATGTTCCCGCTGTTGAGCCGCACCGGAATGGTCGCCGCGCTCGCCATCACGGCACACGACGCCGATGAGTTGGCCATGCTGCGGGTACTGGCGTCTCGCCCGGGGCGGCCCGGATTTTGCGCGACGCTGTTGCGGAAACTGGAGGCGTTGCATCCGACGATCCATGCATTGATCGACACCGCACGCTTCGACCTGCAGGGTCCGAACGACCTAGCACAGGTGGCGGTCACACCTATGGTGCGCCAGTCGCATGCTCACCTTGGCAACGGCAAATATGCCATCGCATTGGGCAACGCGCATGTCACGGTAGACCCACTCATGGCGCAGGGCGCCAATATCGGGTCCTACAGCGCGTTTACCCTGGCCGATGCGATCGCGGAGACCAACTCGTTCGACCTGGTCTTCTGCGACGAGGTGGATCGCAGCCGAGCCGCGCGCATACTCGGCGCCGCGCGTTGGACGAATGCGTTCCTGCAGCCGCCGGATGATGCGCGGATGGAGCTGATGGGCGCCATGAGCCACGACCGGCGCCTGGCGCAGGAATACTACGACAATTTCAACCGCCCAGAGCGGCAGTGGGAACGCATCCGCTCGGCTGAGCGTATTCGCGCCTGGATGGCGGAGGAGGCGACGCACGCGGCACAGCTCATGACAGTGACTGCCAATTCATAGGCCTGCCACCGATCAGCGATTGAACAAATTCTGATCTGGCGACTGAGCACTGCTTCATCCGATCAAGCAATGCAGATAAGAGGAGATTTTGACATGATGCCTGGAAGCATGCAGCTAACACGCAGTTTACCGTTGGTTCCACAACGTGTCAGCCCCTATACGAGGGCAGTCACGTTGATCGCAGCGCTTCGCCACATACCGCACGTCGTCGGCGTCTGGTTCGCGCGGGTCGAGGAACGTCGACGCTTGGCGATGCTGGACGAGCACATCCTGCGCGATATCGGCTTCACGAGCGCCGACGTCGATAGGGAGCTGTTGAAGCCGTTTTGGCGCGAGTGACGCGCAACGCTCGACGTCATGGCGGCCAAAGTCCACCGGCGTGGTTCGGCCGTGACGAGCGCACGTGACCATCGCACTAGCAGGGTGATGAGCGCCTGTGAACGACGTCACAGCCCATGCTCTGACGATTTGCAATTCTATATCGCAGGCCGGCCGGACGAGCGCACCGATACACCGTCGGCGAGGAAATCTCGTTCGAACAAATGCTCAATCTTTCGGGAGAAGGCAAATGTCACTCGAGACTTGCCATGGGACGGCAACTGTACGTACGCAGGATAGCCATCATAGGTGCTGGGTTGGTCATGGCCGGCAGCTACTTTGGCACTGCAGGACACGGTTTCGGTTCGAATGCGCCGGCACAGGCCCTCCAGGACGTGAGCAAGCCCGCTCAGCGCGCCGATTTGCGCGCTGGCCTGCTACATGCCGGCTCGACAGGCGCCGACGTGGAGCGAGTGTTGGGTCATCAGACGGTCGCCACAGAACTTGGCCTCCCGGGAAGCGGAGACATCGCTCTCCTTTATGCCAGTGAGCCTATTAGGACCCGGGTGGTCCTTAACGAGGGGAGGGTGACGTCGATCGCGCTCGATGTTGTCTATGTCGATCAGGCACCGCTGCCGGCGCGCGCTCGAGTGATCAAGGCAACAATGACACGCGATGGCGTCACGGCCCTGCTCGGCGCGCCCGACGCCAGTCATCGATGGATGGAAGCCGGACGCGAGATCGAACAAATGACGTTCGCCCGAGCCGGCGAGCGGGAATTTAGCGCATTCCTTGTCGACGGCCTCGTTGTTGACGTGAGGCTCGGAAACGAGAAACCGCCCGGCATTACGTCCATGCTGCTTCCGGTGGCGGTGCCGGACACTTCGGTCGGTGGTGGACTCGCCATCGGACTTAGCCCCGCTCAGGCGAGCCCCCTCCTTGGCGCGCGAGAATCAAACATCCACTTCGCGCTAAAGGGACAGCCCGTCGAATATGCACTCTATCATGAGCGGGACGGGAGCGGGCTCGTCACTCTTACATTCATCGGCGGGGTTCTGACGGCCTTCGCGACCTGGCCTCCGGACGAGCTATGATGTCTACCTGCCACAACTGATGGAGGGTTTCGTCAAACGCGGCGGCCGGCGCCGTCGCGGTGTCGAGCCGCTGCGGATCATCATCGTGCCGCAGCGGGTTCGGCAGGTGATCGCCCCAGAGGTCGAGCCGGAGTCCTGCTGTCCAGCCGTACTGCCTGCGTGTCAATCCAAATTGGGAATGCGGCTTCGTAACTAACACGGGCCGCCGGATGAGTTGGCGCATTTGCACGACGAGAGCTTGGAGCGGCTGGACCAGTACGCGGCAGGGCGTGTCGCATGTTGGCGCTGGCCCTAATGCTGGAAGGCTACCGCGACATGGTAGATGCACCTCAGTCAACGCAGTGTGGGCAAGCTTTCGGTCATCACAGCTGCTCTGCGCCCATTACGGTCATCACACGGCTCATCGGGCGCTCCTGGAACCGGTCGTTCGCGCAGCCGCTGCGGCTGGTCAACAAAAACTCAAATCGGAGCATGATTGCGATGTCACGATCCGTGCCGATGGCCGGGGGAAGGCAGTAGGCTTTCCATGCCCGTGCCGGCTGCTGACACCCTTTCACTATTGATATGACAAAGCCGCACTTAAACCGCATGGGGGGGAGCTGCATATGAGCCCCCGACCGAAAATGCGCGAATGTCCGCGATCACAAATATCACCGGCCGGGCGGCCGCCATTGGCACTCATAAGAGGAGAACACGATGACCGACGATATGAACAATGCCGAGAGCTGGTCAGAGCATATGCGCGCCGAGTTCGAGACCATGGATGTCGAACAGACGCTTCGGACCATGACAGCGGAACCTTGCGTCAATCACGTGCCGACGATGACGGGCGGTTTCGGTGTCGCGGCGGTCAGGCGATTTATCGCGACCACTTCATCGGCCAATGGCCGTCGGACACCTCGATAACGCCGATCAGCCGTACCGCAGGGGACGACCAGATCGTCGATGAGATGCTGATCACCTTCACGCATGACCGGGTCATCGATTGCATCCTGCCGGGTGTCGCTCCGACAGGTCGCAGGATCGAAGTCCCGGCCGTGGCGATCGTCCGATTCGAGGGCGGCAAGATCGCCCGCGAGCATCTTTACTGGGACCAGGGTTCCGTGCTGGTCCAGGCTGGTCTCATCGATCCCGAAGGGCTTCCTCTCGCCGGTGCCGAGGTGGCGGCCAAGCTGAAAGACCCGACCTTGCCGAGCAACACGCTGATCAGAACACGCACGCAAGCATCCTGATCTAGCGAGTGCCCCCACCCAAGTGGCGGCGGATCAAGCTGGTCCGCCGCGCTACAGGCGTAACCTGACCCAAGCATAACGTAACACCGCGGCAATCTGCACATTGCAGAGTTGTGCCAAGACAACATGACCTGAAAGAAATCGATGTTCACTCTAAATCATCGGTACGGTGATACCTCGCCGATTCCGTTCGACTGGCTTGCGCGGATTGCATCCACCATTGCCAGGTTCTGGTCCCTCAGGCGCCGAGTGCGACATGTGTGGCTGATCAACGCGGAACTGCACGCGCTAGACGATAGGATGCTGAAGGACATCGGCCTCCAACGGTGCCAGATCGGGCGGGGACGGAATGGTACGCCCCGCTCACCGATACGAGTTGGTCGGCGGCGCCGACACCGCGACACATCGCACGATGCCCACACGCGACTTGACGAAAAGGCACAACAACCAATGACACCCGACACCCACGCTGCCGGTCCGGCGGACCAGGGCGAGCGGCTGCAAACGAGGCCGGGAGAGCCTTGCCTCATACGTGTCACGGCCGCGGAGACGAACGGTGCCTGTTCGGTCGTCGAGATACTTTCTCATCCCGACGACAGCACGCCGATCCACGTTCACCAGAATGAGGACGAGCATTTCCTCATCCTTGAAGCTACGCCACGCTTCGTGCGCGGCAGCGAGAGTTCTGATTGTTCCCCAGCAGGGTTCCTCAGTCGCTGAAGGACATTTTGAAGCTGTCGGTCATTTGCAGCAAGTGGCAGGATCGAGTTTGGTGCGGAGGCTCGTTCTGGCGAAAGACGACCCGGCGAAGCAACGCATGCGGGTGTGGCTCAGTGATGTCAATGATGAGCGGCTCCTTCGCTTTGGCCTCACATTCCAAGATATTGCCGCGCTTCGTGGCACGGTGAACCGGCCGGCCGAGATGACCATCGCCCAAGAGCTCGATGCACCGGCCGGCTGCCCGTTCCCGACCGATGAGGTCAATATGCAAAACGTTACACTTGAAACGCATCCCCCATGCGCTGCAATCGAACCGCATTGCGAGCTTCCGCCCGCCCATTCTCGCTCCCATCCGGAGGATAGCCCGATGACAACCCTACTCGACAAGCAACGGCCCGCGATCAGTAACGCCCAGAGTCGCCGACGAGGCCACATTGGATCAGGTGCTTTCGCACATCGCCGCGCTCGCGCCGATGGTCGCGCGGCTCGCTCCCGACATTGAGCAAGGTCGGCGACTGCCGGCGGAGCTCGTGTCCGCTCTCAAGTCGGCACGGATTTACGGCATGCTCGTCCCCCGGCGTTACGGCGGCCTTGAACTTGACGCGCTGAGCGCCTTTCGGGCGATCGCAGCCCTGGCGAAGCTCGATGGGTCGGTGGGCTGGAATGCCATGATTGGCCACATCGCGGCCCTGATGCCGTTCCTGGGGAGCCCGACCTTGTGTGAGGCAAATCTACCATGACCGTAAGGATCACATCATCGCCGGTTCGGGTCAGCCGGTCGGAACGGCCGAGCGCGTTCCGGGCGGATGGCGGGTTACCGGCGTATGGCCGTTTGCCAGCGGATGCCAGAACGCCGAGTGGATCGGGGGTAATTGCGTGATGATGGAGGGCGGTTCTCCCATCGACGCCTCGGACGGGCCCGGCCCGATGATCCGCGCCTGTCTCATGCCGGCCGAACATTGGGAAATCCGGGACACCTGGCACACGTTCGGCCTCAAGGGCACCGGCAGCCACCATGTCGCGTTGACGGACGTGTTTGTTCCCGACGAGAACTTTTTTGAGGTTCCATTCGGATCCTCGTTCGCGCCTGATCTCATCTTCGCCATGTTCGCCGAGGTGCTCATGCTGGCGCATGCCGCCGTCGCCGTGGGGATCGCCGAGGGCGCCATCATGGATCTCGTTGAACTGGCGGGGACCGGCGTCAAACAGCAGTTCATGACCACCCCGCTGGTGGAGACCGAGCGCTTCAAGGAGGGCCTGGCGCGGCTTGATGCAGAACTCATGGCGGCGCGCGCGCTGCTTGAGGCGCAGATCACCCGCGTTTGGCAAAATCCCGAGCGAGCGGTGACGAAGGACATGTCCCGCGTGGCGGAACAACTGCAAGCTGCGGTCTGGATCACCTCCGCCTGCGTCCGCGTCGCCGAAGGCTGCTTTGAACTCGCCGGAAGCAGGGCCGTGTACGAAAGCTCGCCGCTGCAACGAAGGAGTGCGGGATCTTCGGCGTCGCGGCCCAACACATGGCGGTCCAGCCGCGCCACTACGTTATGGCGGGGGCCGCCGTGCTCGCGCGTCTGTCATCCGCGCCTGTATCGTAGCGGTCAAAGTATTGAAATATCTAACGAAGGAGGACAATCAGATGATCCACCACGTATCGATCCCGGCGCGTGAGCCGCAGCACGTTGCGGAGGTTCTGGCCGAACTGATGAACGGCAAGTGCGTTCCGTTCGGCCCGCTCGAAGGCGCCTTCATCGCGGCGAGCGGCGACGCGAACGGCACGATGATCGAGGTCTACCCGGAGCGCGCGACGCTCGACATACCGGGCCGTGACGATCAGGTCGTCTTTGGTGAGAATCCGGCGCCGCCGCAGACCTGGCCGTTCCACGTGTTGCTGTCGGTGCCGCGCGAGGCGGAAGAGGTTGAGCGTATCGGTGCGCGCGAGGGCTGGCGCGCCAAGACCTTCGGCCGCGGCATGCAGGGGCACAAGCCGTTCTTCCATGTCATCGAGTTCTGGCTGGAAAACCGGCTGCTGATCGAGGTCGCAACACCAGCGATGACGCAGGAATACCTCGACTTCCTGAAGGGCGTCCAGACCGCGACGATGAGCGACCCGGAGTTGACGCGCCTGATGCGGGCGACCCATTTGAAAGAGCCGGCCAAATAGCCCGCCAGACGCCAGTGCCGTGACATCGCCCGGTCGCCGGGGTCGATCCCCGCACCGGCCGATGGGGCACGCCCTATTCGCCGCAGAAGTGTCAGGACGGACGCGCCTACCCCGTGCCGCCCAGCCGGGTAACGCGGGCCAGGGGCGCCGCCCGGCGGCACGACGCGATTTCGATCTCCGTGATGGCCACCGCCACGGCCCGGCGGTGCGGGCGACATGCCCCTGCAATGGTTCAAGGGCCCAGGTGTCAAAGTAATGACCGATATAAATCACTTATCCACCTCGCACGGTTTGATCGTGGTGGAGGAAGCTGGACGCGGCGACCTGCCGGTTCTACTGATCCATGGCAATTCGCTGTCTCGCGAGGTCTTTCGCAAGCAGCTTGGCGGCCCTCTCAGCGGGAAGTATCGCCTCGTTGCTTTCGATCTGCCTGGTCACGGCGATTCCAGCGATGCCCTGAGGGGGTGCCACACCTACACCCGCCCTGGTCTGGCGGATGCGGCGACAGAGGTACTCGATCTGCTCGGAATTAGGGAAGTCGTAGTGGTCGGCTGGTCACTCGGCGGTCATATCGCGCTGGAAATGGTAGCGCAATTTTCCGGCATCAAGGGATTGCTCATCAGTGGCGCTCCGCCCGTAAGCCGGCACAATATGGCCCAAGGGTTCATTCCGACGCCGCACATGAGGCTGGCTGGACAGCAATATCTTGGTCCATGTGAAATCAATGCGTTCGGCGAGGCAATTTTCGGCGCGCCGCTACCGGTCGCGTTTAGAAGAGCGATAGAGCGCGCGGACGGCCTCGCACGAAAGACGATTTTTGAAGCGGCCCGTAAAGGCGTCGGGATCGATCAGCGCTGCCTCGTCGAATATCTTGCGATTCCCTTGGCCGTGGTGAACGGGGCGGAGGATCCGTTTATCAACCTCGACTATTTCGAAGTTCCCCAATACGCGAATCTGTGGGAAGGGCGGTGCCATCGACTGCCGGGGTTGAAGCACGCGCCGTTCTTGGAAGCGCCGGACGTTTTTGACGAGCTTCTTGGAAGATTTCATCGACGACGTCTGCGCGACGACCTGGGGTCGTCGACCGGTCGCATCCGGCGTCCACGAGGCTTCAGCTACGACAGCAATACATCGATGCCATAACGCCAAACTGCGAGACCAGCCTTCGATACCGAACCGCACCTTCAATCGGGCGGTACACCACTCCACTCGGCGAGGTCGTCCCGGTCAGCCTCCGCGGCTATGAACACTTAACGCCAGAATTTGCGGCACTTAATCCCGACAGCGAGTTAAGAGGGAGACTTAAAGGTGACGTCTAACCCGAACGAGTATGTCCTGTTCACCGCGCCAAATACCTGCGCGCGCGTGCCGACGATTGCGCTTGAAGGGATCGGGCTTCCCTTCCAGACGCGCCTGATCCGGTTCATGCGCAATGAGCACGCCTCCGAGAGCTTTCGAGCTATAAATCCCAAGGGGAGGGTCCCTGCGCTCCTCTGCAACGGGCAGGCCTTGACTGAGAACGTTGCAATATTGCAGTTCTTGGCGCGGCGGCATTCGTGCGCGAAACTGTTGCCGTCAGTTTCAAGTGACCTGGATGACGCCCGTCAGATCGCGGATCTTTGCTATTGCTCCGCGACACTTCACCCGATCGTCACTCGGATGCGTATTCCGACATTCTTTGCCGAAGATGCAGCAGCCCAAGCCGACGTTTGGAGAAGGGCCGTCGCTGCCATGGCGGTGCAATTCAGCTTTTGTCGAACGCCGGCTCTCCGAGAGTGAGTGGTGGTACGGCTCCGATTGGTCGATCATGGATGCGTATCTGAATTGGTGCTGGTTCCGCGTCACCGGGGCGGGCTTTGACCCAACGCCCTTCCCACGCTTTGCAACTCACGCTGACGCGCATAACCGAACGTCCGTCCGTGCAACGTGCACTGCGACGGGAACAAGCGGACGAGGACACTTTGGAGGCCGAGGGCATTCTGTTCGTCCCGCCTCCGCCCCCAATCCAAGCGACGGAGAACAGATGATGTGCACGCGCAATCTTGTCGTTCCCTTCAATTGGGCGGCGCACCACTTCACTTGGCGAGGTAACCAGATGCGTCGGATTATTCAGATTGGAGCGGCATTGGCTCTGACCATATCCGGCGCAGCCGCTGTCGCCGCCGACAGCCGAGTCGCGCGTGGCGAATATCTTGTGCGATTTGGCGGCTGCAATGATTGTCATACGCCAGGTTATTTTCTTGGGAGGCCGGATCTATCGCGCCTTCTTGGCGGTTCCGACATCGGTTTCGACTTGCCCGGTACGGGCACATTCGTCGGTCCTAACCTCACGCCTGATAACGAAACTGGGCTGGGTACCTGGAGCAGGGACGAGATCATCACGGCCATCCAGACCGGCGTTCGGCCGGATGGGCGAATCCTCGCTCCGATCATGCCGTGGCGCGCGTTCGCCGGACTGACGAAATCCGACGCCGGCGCGATTGCCGACTATCTCAAAAGTCTGCCGCCGGTCAGTCACAAGGTCCAGGGGCCGTTTGGACCAGGCGACAATCCGCCAGTTGCCTCGAATGTTGGTGGTCTTTCCGGCCGGTAACGGCGCCGACACCGCGAACACTTCGCACGATGACAACACGAAACTTGACGGAAAGGCACCCCAGCAATGACATCTGATACCCATGCTGCCGGCCCGGTAGACCAGGGCGAGTGGCTACAAACGAGGCCGGGAGAGCGTTGCCTAATACGTGTGGCGGCCGCGGAGACGAAACGGCATGAGTGCCGACCTTCTGACGACGGCACGCTGGCGCAAGAGCAGCGCCAGCAACCCGAGCGGAAGCTGCGTGGAGATCGCCGAACTGCCGGACGGCATGATCGCCGTCCGCAACTCAAGGGACAAGTCTGGCCCTGCCCTCATCTACCGGCGGACACAACTGGCTGGATTCCTGCGCGGCGTGAAGGACGGAGAGTTCGACAACCTGCTCTCGCCAGTTCCGTAACCGTTTTCGCCGATGGCCGGGCGCCCGCCAGGAAACGGCGCGGGCACCGCCGCGGAAAGGCCTGCCGTGAGCCCGCCGGATCGGGTGTATTGTGCCGATGCACCCCGCCGGACAAGGCTTTGCCCGCTATCTGGGCAATGCCCTGGTGCGGCGGGATCCGATCACACCGCAAACTGGCCGGGACCCCGGCCCAGCGCCGACTCATCCACTGCCGGAGCCAGGATTGAGCACGGTCGACACCGGCGGCCCACCGCCCGGTGGTAACACGGCGGCCCTCCGGACGGCGACGCCCCGGCGGCCGATCCCCGCGGCGGCCCGACCGTACTGCGCATGCTGCTTGGCACCCAGCTGCGCCGCCTGCGCGAGGACGCCGGGATCACGCCCGACCAGGCCGGCTATGAGATCCGCGCATCCCGGTCCAAGATCAGCCGCCTGGAGCACGGCCGGGTCAGCTTCAAGCACCGCGACGTGGCCGACCTGCTCACCCTCTACGGGGTCACCGACGAGCAGGCCCGTGCCGGGCTGCTGGCGCTCGTGGAGCAGGCCAACGCCCAGGGCTGGTGGTCGAAGTACTCCGACATCCTGCCCGACTGGTTCGAGGCGTACCTGGGCCTGGAGGCCGCGGCCACGCTGATCCGTACCTTCGAGCTGCAGTTCGTGTACGGCCTTTTCCAGACGCAAGGCTACGCCCGCGCGGTCACCGTGCTCGGCCACAAGTCTGCCCCCGCGGAGGAGATCGACCGCCGGGTCAGCCTGCGGATGAAACGCCAGGACCTGCTGGACAGCCAGGACGCGCCCCGGGTCTGGTCGGTCATGGACGAGGCCGCGCTGCGCCGCCCGGTGGGCGGGCCGCAGGTGATGCGCGAGCAGCTGGAGCGCCTCATCGAGGCCGCAGACCTGCCGCACGTGACGATCCAGGTCGTGCCATTCCGCCGGGGCGGGCACGCGGGCGCGGGCGGTTCATTCACGGTTTTGCGGTTCCGCCAGGCCGACCTGCCGGACGTGGCCTATATCGAGCAGCTCACCAGCGCCCTCTACCTGGAAAGGCGCAACGACGTCGATCACTATCTGGAGGTCATGAACCGCCTGTCCGCGGAGGCACTGACGCCCGCGGGCACCACCCGCTTCCTCAAAGAAATCCTCAGGGAAACCTGAGCCCGACGCGGCCCGCCGAAACGGCAGTCCGTGCCCGAATCCCCGCACCGCACGCGGACGCATCAGGAGAGAGCGCAGTGACCAGCGGAACTCCCCCGGCCGATGGCCCAGAACTGCAGGATCCCCCGGACGGCGACCACCCGACGTTTGACACCAGCGTGGCGCACGTCGCCCGCATCTACGATTACTGGCTCGGCGGCAAGGACAACTATGCGGTGGACCGGGCGGCCGGCGACGCAGCCGTGCAGGCCTATCCGGACCTGATCCACTCGGTGCGCTCCAACCGGGCGTTCCTGGCCCGCGCGGTCCATTACCTGGCCGCCGAGGCCGGGATCCGGCAGTTCCTCGACATCGGGACCGGCATCCCGACGGGACCCAACACCCACGAGATCGCCCAGGCGGTGTCCGCCGCGTCCCGGGTCGTCTACGTGGACAACGACCCCATCGTGCTGGCGCACGCGCGCGCGCTGCTCACCGGCGCCCCGGAAGGCGCCACCGACTACCTGGACGCCGACCTGCGCGACACCGGCATGATCCTGGACCGGGCGGCGCAGACGCTCGACTTCTCCCAGCCGGTGGCGGTCGTGCTGATGGCGATCCTGCACCTGATCCCGGACACCGACGACCCCTACGGCATCGTCGCCCAGTTCACCGGCGCGGTCCCGGCCGGCAGCTACCTGGCCCTGTCCCAGATCGCCTCGGACATCGACGCCAAGGCGGTGGCGGAGGCAAGGGACCAGGTCGGCCGGTACATGCCGGTCAAGCAGACCTACCGCAGCCACCCCGAGGTCATGCGGTTCTTCGACGGTATGGAGATGGTCGAGCCGGGCCTGGTTCCGGTGCCGAAGTGGCGGCCCGCCTCGGCGGCCGAGGCAGCGATGCCCTCCGCACTGTGGGGCGGCGTCGCCCGCAAGCCCTAGCTGCTGACCAGCGAGTCGTCCTCGGGCGCGACCGGCACCTCGCGCGCCTCGCCGCCCAGCACCCGCAGCCCGTCGGGCGGCAGGAACACGTGCACCGGGGAGCCCTGCGCCAGCCCGGTCGACTCGCCGTCGTTCTGCACCAGGGCCTGCAGCGGCACGCCCGCGCCGAGCCGCAGCATCACCTGCGTCGCGGCGCCGAGGAACACCAGGCGCTCCACCATGGCGGGCACCCGGTTTTCCCCGCGCGCAGCCGTAGGGCTCGATCCTGACGCGCTCGGGGCGGATCACCGCGTGGGCCGGGCCGAGGCCGTCGACGTCGCCGCGCTCGGCCACCAGGCCCGCCTCACCGATCCTGATCTGGCAGCGTGCCCCCGGGCCGCGCTCCACCACGTCGACCTCCATCAGGTTGGACACCCCCAGGAAGTCGGCCACGTAGGTGTCGCCGGGCTCCTCGTACACCTCGCGCGGCACGCCGATCTGCACGATCTTGCCGGAGTTCATCACCGCCAGCCGGTCGGACATGGTCAGCGCTTCCTCCTGGTCGTGCGTGACATAGAGGAACGTGATCCCGACCCGCTCCTGCAGCGCCTTCAGCTCGAGCTTGAGTGACCGCCGCAGCTTGGCGTCCAGCGCGCCGAGCGGCTCGTCGAGCAACAGCACCGCGGGATTGAGCACCAGCGCCCGGGCCAGCGCCACCCGCTGCTGCTGGCCGCCGGACAGCATGCCGGGGCGCCGCTTGGCGTACTCGGTCATCTGCACCAGGTCCAGCGCCTCGCCGACCTGCTTGCCGATCTCGGCCTTGGACAGGCTGCGGTGCCGCAGGCCGAACGCCACGTTGTCGAACACGTTCAGGAACGGGAACAGCGCGTAGCTCTGGAACACCGTGTTGACGTTGCGCCGGTGCGGCGGGATGCCGGTCACGTCCGAGCCGTCCAGCAGGATCTTCCCTGCGGTCGGCTGCTCGAAGCCCGCGATCAGCCGCAGGGTGGTGGTCTTGCCACAGCCGGACGGGCCGAGCAGCGAGAAGAACTCCCCGCTGGCCACCGTCAGGTCAATGCCGTCCACCGCGACCTCGGTGAATCGCTTGGTCAGCGAGACCAGCTCGACCTGCCCTCCAGCCACCGGGCCACCTCCCTTGGTTAGTTACGCGCGCGCCCGCCCCGCCGCTGCGTCCAGGTGAAGCCGAGCTGCCCGGCGGCGAACCGCATGCTCAGCTCGTAGGCACGTTGCGCGTCCACCGCCGGGTCGGCCAGGGCGATCTGCACCGCCAAGCCGTCCAGCAGCGCGGACAGCAGCACCGCGAAGTCAACCGGGTCGACAGGGCCGAACTCGCCGGCCTCCTGGCCCGTCACCACGAGCGAGCAGATGAGGTCCCGCCAGCGCTCGTCGAACTTCTGCCGGACGCCGGCCACCTCGGGATGGCGCACCGCCTGTGCCCACAGGTCGAGCCACAGCGCCCAGGAACTCGGCGGCTCGGAGTCCGCCTCGGGCAGGCAGCTCATCGCCACGATCTCTTCGAGCTTCCCGGCCGCGGTGGGGATCTCCGCCATCCGGCGGGTCCCGGCCTCGTACCAGGTGTCCTCGGAAAACCGGATCGCCTCGGTCAGCAGCTGGTCCTTGGTCTTGAAGTAGTAGATGACCAGTGCCGGGCTGGTCCCTGCCCGCTCGGCCACATCGGCGATGCGGCTGTCGGCGTACCCGCGCTCGGCAATCACGTCGAGCGCCGCCCGCAGCATTTGTTCGCGCCGCTGATCGGCCGTGCCGGCGTTGTTCGCCTGCGCTCTCATGGACACATCCTTGCCGACACGAGCGATCTTGGCACCTGCCTCTATCGATCCGCGCACTTGTGAACAAGCGTACCAGTTTCTAGACTGAACATTCAGTCAAACATTTGGCGGCCGGCGGCGGTACGGATCCGTGGCGCGGCGCCGGAACGCAGGAGGTCGGGCTCATGGCGGCGCGATACGACGCGATCGTGGTCGGCGGAGGGCACAACGGGCTGGTCGCGGCGGCGTACCTGGCCCGGTCGGGCGCGCGCACGCTGGTGCTCGAAGCGCGCGGCAAGACCGGCGGCGCGGCCACCACCGAGGCACCCTGGCCCGACGCACCGGATTTCCGGGTCACCCGGCTGTCCTACGTGATGAGCCTGATGCCGCCGACCATCATCAACGACCTCGACCTGGCCAGGCACGGTTACAAGATCTTCCCGATGGGCCCGTACTACCAGGCCTTCCCCGAGGGCGGCTCGATCAAGCTGTACGCCGACGACGCCAAGCGCAACCACGAAGAGGTCGCCAGGTGGTCGGCGAAGGACGCCGATGCCATGCCCCGCTGGGACGCCTGGCTGGCCGGCCTGGCCGAGGTGCTCGGCCCGCTGCTGCTCACCGTGCCGCCGAGACATCGGCTCCCGCTCCCCCCGCGACCTGAGCGAGACGCTGCGGCTGGCCTGGCGGCACCGCGGGCTCGACGTGCGCACGATCGCCGACGTCACCCGGCTGATGACGATGAGCATCGCCGACCTGCTCGACGACTGGTTCGAGTCGCCGCAGGTGAAGGGCGCGCTGGCGGTCAACGGGGTGATCGGCACCTGGGCCGGTCCTTACGAGCCGGGCACCGCGTACGTGATGGCGCACCACTCGATCGGCGACGTGGGCGACGGCCACCTCGGCAACTGGGGCTTCCAGGAGGGTGGCATGGGCGCGGTCTCCGACGCGATCGCCGGCGCGGCCCGCGGCTTCGGCGTGGAGATCAGGACCGGCGCGCCGGTGGCCCGGGTGCAGACCAGCGGCGGCCGCGCCACCGGGGTGGTACTTGAGTCCGGCGAGGAGATCGGCGCGGGCGTGGTGGTGTCCTCGCTGCACCCGCGGACCGCGTTCCTCGACCACGTGGGGGCCGAGAACCTGCCCGGCGACTTCGTCACCGACATCGAGCACTGGAAGACCCGCAGCGGCGTGGTGAAGATCAACCTGGCCCTGGCCGAGCTGCCTGACTTCACCGCCGACCCGGGCACGCAACTGCAGGAGCACCACACCGGCTCGGTCGAGATGGCGCCGACCATGGAGTACATCGAGCGCGCGTTCATCGATGCCCGCGAGGGCCGCCCGGCGCAGCGCCCGTTCAGCGACGGGGTCATCCCCACCGCGTTCGACAAGACGCTGGTCCCCGAGGGCTACCACATCATGTCGCTGTTCACCCAGTGGGTGCCGGCCGACTGGAACCTCGAGCCGCACCGGGCGGAGCTCGAGGCCTACGCCGACCGGATGATCGACTGCTACAACGAGCTGGCGCCCAACCTCAAGAGCGCCATCGTGCACCGCGACATCGTCGGCCCCTACGACATGGAGCACGACTACGGGCTGATCGGCGGCAACATCTTCCACGGGGAACTATCCCTGGAGCAGCTGTTCCACATGCGCCCCGCGCCCGGTTTCGCCGACTACCGCACGCCGATCGCCGGCCTGTACTACGCCAGTTCCGCCACGCACGCCGGCGGCGGCGTCTGCGGCATCCCCGGCATGCAGGCGGCCAAGGCGGCGATCGCGGACAAGAAGGCCAGCCGCCGCAGGCTCCCGCGGCGGTCATGACGGCTCAAGAACTTCGGGCCGTGACGCCGGCCCATCCGTCCCGGGCAGCGCTGGACCGGGCGACGCCAGGGGCGGGCCAGGAGCCGGCCCTGCGCACGATGCTCGAAGCCCGCAGCGTGGCCCTGGTCGGCGCCAGCCCGCGGCCGGGCACGCTCGGCCAGCGGATGGTGGCCGAGGTGGCGCGCAGCCCGGCCTCGCCAGCGATGTACCTGGTCAACCCGAAGTACCGGGAGATCGGCGGGGTGCCGTGCCATCCCTCGCTTGCCGCCCTGCCCGGGCCGGTGGACCTGGTGCTGCTCGGGGTGCCCGACGCGGCACTGGCCGGGCAGGTGGACCTGGCCGCGCGGCGGGGAGACAGATCCACGGTGATCTTCGGTGGCGCCTACGACCCGGTGCCGGATGATGAGGTTGGCTCCGGGGAACCGGGGCCCGAGCACGGTCTCGCTCAGGGACCGGATCGCCACGACGGCGCGCGCCGCCGGGATGGCCCTGTGCGGCGCTGGCTGCATGGGCTTCGTCAACGTGGGCTACGGGCTGCGGGCGATCGGGTACCAGGAGCCGGACCAGCTTCCGGCGGGCCCGGTCGCGCTGGTCACCCAGTCCGGTTCGGTGTTCTCCGCGATGCTGCGCACCCGCCGGGCACTCGGGTACACCGTGGCCGTCTCCTCCGGCCAGGAGCTGGTCACCACGGCCGCCCAGTACGCACGGTACGCGCTTGACCTGCCGCAGACCCGGGTGCTGGCCCTGGTCCTTGAGGCGATGCGGGATGCCGCTGCGCTGCGACAGGTGCTGGAAGCGGCAGCCGTTCGGCAAATTCCCGTGGTGCTGCTGACGGCGGGACGTTCCGCTGCCGGGCGCGCGCTGGTGACCGCGCATTCCGGGGCGCTGGCCGGCGCGGACGGGGCGTGGGAGGCGCTCGCGGACGCCTACGGCGTGCACCGGGTCGCCGACCTGGCGGAGCTGACCGACACGCTGGAGCTGTTCACGATCGGGCGGCGGGCGGCTCCTGGCCCGCGCGGCGGGATCGCCACGGTGCACGACTCAGGCCTGGAACGGGCGCACATCGCCGACCTGGCCGCCGACCTTGGCGTGCCGTTCGCGTCCGATCGGCGAGGCCACCACTGCGGCGGCTGGCCGAGGTGCTCGACCCGGGCCTGGAGCCGGGCAACCCGCTGGACATGTGGGGCGCGGGCACCAAGGCGCAGTGGCAGCTCACCGAGTCGCTCGCCGCGCTGGCCGGCGACCCGGCCGTCGCCGCGGTCGCGCTCGCGGTGGACCTGGTGACCGAGTTCGACGGCGACCGGTCCTACACCGACGCGCTTGCCGACGCGGCGGGCCGTACCGGCAAGCCGGTGGCGGTGCTGGCCAACATCCCCGCCGCCGTGGACCCGGTCATGGCCGGGGAACTGCGCGCGGCCGGCATCCCCGTGCTCGAGAGCGCCCGCACCGGGCTGCTTGCCCTGGGTCATCTGCTGGCGCACGGCACCTGGCCCGGCCGGCCACAGCCGCCGCCGGTGCATGCCGCCAGGCGGGAGCGCTGGATCCGGGCGCTGCGGGCCGGGCCGCTGCCTGCCGACGCGGCGTTCGCGCTGCTGCGCGACTACGGCATACCGGTGGCCCGGGCGCGAACGCGCGGACAGCGCCGGTGCGGCGCTCGCGGCGGCCGCGCAGATCGGCTACCCCGTGGTGGTCAAGACCGCCGAGCCCGGCGTGGCGCACAAGTCGGACGCGGGCGGGGTGGTGCTCGGCATCCGCGACGCGGCCGGGCTGGAGGCCGCCTACGCGGACCTGGCGGCGCGGCTCGGCCCGCGGGTGCTGGTGTGCGAGACGGCGGAACCCGGCATCGAGCTGTCGGCCGGAATCATCGCCGACGGCGACCTCGGGCCACTGGTCGTCGTGGGCGCGGGCGGGGTCCTGGTGGAGCACCTGGCCGACCGGGCGGTCGCGCTGCCCCCGGTCGACGCCGCCGGGGCCACGCGGATGCTGTCCCGGCTGCGCGTGGCCCGGCTGCTGGCCGGGTTCCGTGGCCGGCCGCCCGCCGACCTCGGCGCCGTTGCCGCCGCCATCAGCCGGCGTGTCCGCGATCGCGGGTGAGCTGGGCGGCGAACTGGCCGCCCTGGACGTCAACCCGCTGATCTGCGGCCCGTCCGGCGCCGTCGCCGTGGACGTGCTCGCGGAACCGGCCTCCCCCGCATGACCTCGTGATCATGACTTCCGGGGGCCTATGGCACCCCACAAGTCATGATCACGAACGGGTACAGGGTCAGCGGTGGACGGCGGCGAGCAAGGAGGCGTAGCAGCGGACCAGTTCGGCGCGTTCGCTGGCGATGAGCGGGCTGCCCGGATCGCGGCCCTCGGCGACCCACCGGTCGGAGATGTCCATCGCCCGCGCGCGGTGCTGCGCGGCGGGGCGGACCGCCTCCTCGGCGGTGTCGTACACGTAGGCGTACAGCCGGGCCAGCGCGGTGACCAGGGGCCCGTCGTCGCTGCCCTCGTCGTACTGGTGCTCCCGGTGGGCCGCCCACCAGTCCACCTCCAGCCGCGCCGCGCGCGCGGGGTCGGCGGGCGCGCCGTGGGTGAGCAGCAGCAGCGCGTAGAACCGGGTCATGCAGCGCCGGGCGCCGTCCGGATCCCCGGGGTTGGGCGCCCAGAGCTGGTTGGCCCGCAGTACTAGCCACGCCCCGTGGCAGGTGCGCAGCCAGTCCATGCCGAACGTGCCGTGCACCACCAGCAGCGAGGACACCAGGAACCTGGCCCACTGCCTGCGGTAGTAGGTGACCCACAGGTCGGTCTCCAGGTTGCCGACCTTGACCGGGTCGAAGGACCACAGCGCGCTCGCGCCGGGGCGGCGCGCCGGACGGCGTGGCAGGCGGATTTCCGGTGCGCCGCGGCGCTCGCGGGCTGGCCGCTCGCCCTCGCCGGCCAGCCGGACCCCGAAGCCGCGGGCAGCCAGCCGCAGCAGCACCGGGCCCGGCCGCTCCAGGTCGGCCACCCGCGCGCCGGACAGCTTCTCGAGTTCGGCGAGGCGGGCCGCGTAGCTGTCCGGGCCGGCCGCGCGGGCCCTGGACAGTTCCAGGGCGTTGGCCCACACCTTTTCGCGGGACTCGCGCAGGAAGCGCCGGGTGGCCACCCGGTTCAGCGGCTGCAGCACCCGGTCCTGCCAGGTCGTGGCCGGGTCGAGTTGCTGGAGTTCGTCGTCCTCCGCGCCGACCCTGGCGGAGAGGATGTCATCGATCCTGCGGTGGTCCGTCTCCCGGCGGGCGCGCACGCCGGGGTCGCCGAACTCCGCGTCGCTGATCACCGCGAGCAGCGCCTGGGGCAGGTCGTAGTTGATGTGGGCGTTCATGCCGAGCAGGACATGGCGCACCGCCGGGAGGCCCGGCCGGGACGCGGCGGCACCGAAGGCCACCGCCCACGGCTCGGGCACCGGCTCGCCGCGGCGGTCGGCGTCCAGGGCGTCCAGGTACAACCGGGCGAAGGCGACGTCCCAGCGGTCCACCCACTCCGGGTCGGCGAATACCCCGTCGCGCAGCGCCTGTGCCACCGCCTGCGTGGTGCGCAGGTAGGTGTTGTGGAACGCCAGCCGCCCGTCGTCGTCCCCGCGAAGTTCCCCCGCCAGGGCGGTCATTCGTTCGATTACCTCGTCAATGCCCATGACCGGCCCCCCGTGTAATCCACGCCGCCCGAGAGCTTAACGGAAAGGTCAATAAATGACGTACAGCTTGCGGATCGTCTCGTGGATCTGCCATGTGCCGCTCCAGCCGCGCGGGAAGACCGCGCAGTCGCCCGTGCCGACCTCCTGCGCCGCGCCGCCGTCCGGGGTGACCGTCATCCGGCCCGCCAGGATGTACACGGCCTCGTGCGTCTCCAGGGTCCAGTGCGACGGGCCCGGGGTGCACTCCCAGACCCCGACCTCCTGGTCGCCGTCGGACCACAGCGTGATGCCGGAGGTCTGCATGGGCTGCCCGGTCGCCTCGGCCAGCGGTCCCCAGTCCTCCAGGTCACCGGCGAGCGCGGCGGCGGCCAGGAACGGCGTGCCGGGAAGGGCTTGTGTCATGGTGGATGTTCCTCTCTTCAGGCGTGCGCCGCTGGCCGCAAGTGCGTCAGCGTGCCGGTCAGGTGACGGTGTTAGCCCGGGGGGCGACCCCCGGAACCCCCGCTGGCCTGCGGCCCCGTTCCTTCGTCACGGGGCCTTGGCCGTGAGCTTGCCGGGCGCCTGGCCCGGTGCCATCTCGGGGAACGGCAGGGCGACCGGGTCGGCGGCCAGCTTGCTGTGCCCCTGCTCGTCGAACCGGTCCAGGCCGAGGCTGGCGGTGTCCACCACGTCGCTGGTGCCGGTCAGGGCGACGTCGGCGGCGGCGCGGGCCACCCCCGGGCCCCACATCATCCCCGCGCCGCCCGCGCTGGCCACGGTGACCCCGGCGACCGGGCCGTCCTGGCCGAGCGCCGGCCCGATGATCGGCAGGTGGTCGGGGGTGTAGTCGATGGTGGCCGCCCAGACGCGGCGCAGCCCGAGGCCCGCGGTGACCGGCACGAGTGCCGCCAGCCTGGTCCGCATCCTGGCCAGGTAGTCGTGGTCCACGTTGCGGTTCTCCCCCGGCGGCTCCTGCGGGTTGCTCATGCCGAACAGCAGGCCGCCCTCTTCCGGCCGCCAGTACAGCCCGGCGTGCAGGTCGAAGACCATGGGCACCCGGGACGGGTGCAGGTCGGGGTGCTGCTCGGTGACGGCGACCTGGTGCCTGACCCCGCCGGCCGGGATCCGGATCCCCGCCAGGGCGCCGACCTGCGCCAGCTTGGGGCCGCCGGTGAGCACGACGAGCGGCGCGTGGATCTCGCCGTCGCTGGTCGTCACCCCGCGCACCCGGCCGGTACCGGCCGGATCGCCGCCGGTCAGCAGGCCGCGGAAGGCCACCCGTTCGGCGACGGTAACGCCGCTCCGCAGCAGGGCCACGGTGTAGGCGGCCACGTTGCGCGGCGGGCTGATGTACCCGTCGTCGGCGCAGAACGTGCCGCCAAGCGTCTGCCCGGGGGCCAGCGCCGGGTTGACCGCGTCCACCTCGTCCGGGTCCAGCCATACCGCGCCGATCCCGAACGCGGACTGCATGGCCAGCCGCTCCCTGGCGGCGTCGACCTCGGCCGGGGTGAAGCACGGCAGCAGGTAACCCTGGCTGACGAAGCCCGAGTCGGTGCCGAACTCCGCATGCTGCCCGAGGTAGAACCGGCGGGACCAGATGCCCAGGCGCACCGCCTCCGGGGTGCCCCCCTGCAGCCGGACCACGCCCGCGGCGCGGCTGCTCGCACCCTGGCCGAGCACGCCCTTCTCGATCAGCACGACGCGCTCCAGGCCTGCCGTCCGCAGGAAGTAGGCGCACCACGCGCCGACCGTCCCGCCGCCGACCACGACCGCGTCCGCCGTCTCCGGAAGGGCAGGTGAGGGCATTGGCACGAGCACGATGCTGGCATAAACTGAACATTCAGTCAAGACAGGCCGCGGCCAGTGATTACGCACGCACCGGAGGAACGATCCCATGTACGGGCTGACCGAGTCCGACCTTGACCTGCAGAAACGGGCTGCGGCGTTCGCGGACGAGCTGATCGGCTTCGAGGTCACCGCCGAGCTGGCCGGAGGCGAACTGCCCCCCGAGGTGACCGCGGCGCACGCCGCGCGCGCCCGCGAGCTGGGCCTGTGCGCCACCAACATGCCCGCCGAACTCGGCGGCGGCGGATGCACCGCGCTGCAGCAGGTACTGGTGCAGGAGCAGGCCGGGCGGGTCACCAACGCGCTGGGCTGGGTGGCCGCCACTCCCCCGTCCTGGCTGCCCGCGGTGGCCACCGAGGACCAGGTCGAGCGGTACGTGCGCCCGGCGGTGCGTGGCGAGCGCGAGGAGTGCTACGCGATCACCGAGGAGGGCGCCGGCTCCGACGTTGCGGCGATCGAGGCGACCGCCCGCCGGGACGGCGACGGCTACCTGCTGAACGGCACCAAGTGGCACGTCACCTCGTACAACACCGCCGACTTCGCCTTCTTCCAGGCCAAGCTGGACGGCGGCGCGCACCACGGCGAGCACGCCATGTTCCTGGTGGACCTGCCCAGCCCCGGTGTCAGCGTGGTGCGAACACCGGCATACACGCACACGATCAGCCATCACCACCCGATCGTCGCTTTTGAGGACGTGCGCGTCCCCGCCGCCAACCTGATCGGCGCGGAGGGCGACGGCATGTCGTTCGCCTACGAGTGGTTCCGGTTCGAGCGGCTGATGGTGGCGGCCCGGTGCCTGGGCGCCGCCGGCCGGCTGACCGAGGAGATGACCGCGTTCGCCCGCGAGCGGCGGGCCGGCGGACGGCCGATCAGCGAGTACGGCCTGGTCGGCGGGATGCTCGCGGACAGCATGACGGAGCTGTTCGCGGCCCGTGCGCTGCTGTACGAGACGGCCAGGGGCATCGACGCGGGCGTGGACGTGAAGGTCTCGCACGCGCAGTGCTCCATGGCCAAGCTGTACTGCTCCGAGATGGCAGGCCGGGTCGCCGACCGGGCCGTCCAGGTGTTCGGCGGCCGCGGCTACATGCGGGAGAACGTGGCCGAGCGGTTCTACCGCGAGCTGCGGGTGGAGCGGATCTGGGAGGGCACGAGCGAGGTCCAGCGCGCGATCATCGCCGGCCAGATGGTCAAGCGCGGCCCGCTCTCCCTGGCCTGAGCCCCCGGACGGGCCGCTTCCAGGGTCAGCGGGCGGGCTCGGGGATGCCCAGGGTCCAGGCGCGCTCACCCTGGTAGCCGCGGGCCACCATCGTGACGAACTGGTAGACGGCGTCCTCGTCGGGCGACAGGGGCCCGGGCACGGCGTGCGGGGAACTGAGGCCGCGCTGCACCGACTCGCACGCCTGCCAGTCCTGCCGGTTGGTGATGTCCCAGAACTCGACCGCATACCCGGGATCGAACCCGGGCTGGGCCAGCGACTCCGGAGCGAAGGCCCAGGTGCACTCGATCTTGGTCCGGTTCGGCGCCACCGGGATCATCTTGTGCATCATCACGTAGTCCGGGTGCAGGCTGAGCAGCAGGTTGGGGAAGACGCCCACGTAGATGACCGTCCGCAGCCCGGTCGCGTCCAGCCCGCGCAGCGGGACCCCGGAGCTCGACCCGTCCAGGGACATGGTCGCCATGCCGTCGCGCAGGTCCATCCAGCCGCCGACCCAGATGCCCGGAGCCGAATAGTTCTCCCCGCTCTTGGGCGGGCTCACCTTGCACAACTGCGGGTGGATCGACGGGCAGTGGTAGCACTCGTGGTAGTTCTCGGTGAGGATCTTCCAGTTGGCCGTCGAGTCGTAGTCGTGCTGCCCGGCCACCACCAGCCGCTCCATCTCATACGGCGCGACGTGCTCCTCCAGGCTGCCCAGGCAATCCGCGAGCGGGCCGGCCTTGCCCGACTCGTCCACGAACACCAGGCCGTGCCACTCGGTGACCGGCAACTCGTGCAGGCCCCACTCGGCGGTCGCGAATCCCGGCCGGTTCTTGAAGCCAGCCGCCGCCCGCAGGTCGCCGTTCAGCCCGTAGGTCCAGCCGTGATACGGGCAGATGATCACCTTGTGCTGGGCGGAGGCTCCGCACGGCAGCAGTTCGTGGCCCCGGTGGCGGCAGGTGTTGGCGAACGCGTGGAGCACCCCGTCCTCGGCGCGGGTCAGCAGCACGCCGCCCGTGCCGAGCGACTCGGCGCGCATGTCGCCCGGGCTGGCCACCTGATCGCTGCGGCCGACGAAGACCCAGCCGCCGCCAAACATGTGCTGCTTCTCCCACTCGAACACCGCCTGATCGACGTAGGCGGCCCGGGGCAGCATCCGGCTTTCACCGAACGGCCGCAGGGACTGCGCCACGGCGGCAGGGTCGAGGGGGGCAGGGGGGCACACCGTTTGACTGATCATACAGTCAAGCCTAAGCGGCGGGCAGCGGACTGTCCAGGTGGCGGCTCGTGGCCGCGGCAGCTACGTTCCCTGGCTGCTGCCGCTATTCTGACCGCTGCGTCACCCAATGATTGACGTCGTCAGAAGGATCTCCGTGCCTTACGCCACACCCCCCGCCGATCTCATCCCGGTCGTCGACGCGCCGCCGCCGCCGTCGGTCTCGATGGCCCCGGGCGGCAGGTATCTCGCGCTCCTCCACTACGCGGCGCACCCCGAAATCGCCATGCTGGCCCGCCCGTACCTGCCCCTGGCCGGGCTGCGGATCGACCAGCGGCTGCGGGCCAGGCGCCGGCTGCGCCGCGCGGGCAGGCTGTCGTTGCTGCGGGTCGCTGACGGGCACGAGTACTCCCCCGGCCTGCCCGAGGGAGCGCACGCCGGTTTCCCGGTGTGGGCGGCCGACGGAAGGCGGTTCGCGTTCACCGTGGACCGCCCCGACGGAGTGGGGTTGTGGACCGGGGACGCGGAGACCGGCGAGGTCGCCGAACTGCCCGGGCTGTCCATCTGCGACGTGCTCGGCGGAGAGCCCGCCTCGGGCGGCGGTACCGTGCGCTGGTCCCGCGACGGGCGGTCGCTGCTGGTGCTGGCCTGCCCGCCGGGCAGCCCGGTGCTGGCGGAACCGGCCGTCGAGCCACGGCTTGAGGAGACCGCGGGGAAGCGGTCGCAGCTCGCGACCTATCAGGACCTGCTGCGGACCAGCGCCGACGAGGACCGCTTCGAGATCCTGGCCACCTCGGTCCCGTGCCGGGTGGACCCGGCCAGCGGGGAGCGCACCGAGCTTGGCCCGCCCGGGCTCTACTACACCCTGCACGACTCGCCGGACGGGACTCAACTGCTACTGCAGCGGCTGCAGCGGCCGTTCTCGTTCCGCGTCCCCTGGGTGTGGTTCGCCCGCTGCACCGAGGTCTGGGACGGCGACGGCCGGCCGCGTGCCGTGATCGCGGATCAGCCGGTCAGCGACGAGGTGCCCCGCCAGGGCGTGCCCGTCGGCCCCCGCCTGGTCGGCTGGGAGGAGCGCGCCCCGGCCAGCCTCGCCTGGGTGGAGGCGCTGGACGGCGGGGATCCGGTGGCCCCGGCCGAGTTCCGGGACCGGGTGTTCCGGCTCAGCGGGCCGTTCGACCAGGCGGCGCAGCAGGTGTTCGACGTGCGGCACCGGTGCCTGGGCTGGTACGACCTCGACGCCCCCGGCCAGGTGCTCATGATCGAGCACGACCGCGATCGCCGCTGGGTGACCACCTGGTGGTGTGACCTGAACGCACCACGGGAGTCCCGTGCCGTGTTCGACAGGTCGGTGGACGACGCCTACGGCGACCCTGGCTCGCCGCTGCGGGCGACCAACCCCGACGGCTCGCAGACCGTGCTGGCCGACGGGACAGCCATCTACCTGCGCGGGGACGGCGCCACCCCGGCGGGTAAGCGGCCGTTCCTCGACCGTTTCGACCTGGCCACCGGCATCACCACCCGGCTGCACGAGAGCCCGCAGGGCACGGTCGAGCACGTGCTCGGCTTCACCTCGGCCAGCCGGGACGAGGTGGTGCTCTGGCACGAGAGCCCGGCCGAGCCGCCGAACCTGGTCGTGGCCGGTCTCGGCGGTTCCGGGTCCAGGCCGCTGACCCGCTGGCCCGATCCGCACCCGCAGCTCAGCCGGGTCACGAAGCGGCTGTTCGCGCACGACCGGGGCGACGGGGTGACCCTGTCCGGGATGCTGTACCTGCCGCCCGGGCACGACCCCGCCGTGCACGGCCGCCTGCCGCTGGTGATCTGGGCCTACCCCTATGACTTCGGCGGCGCGGACACCGCCGGCCAGATCAGGGCCGACAGCTTCGAGTTCACCCGGGTCACCGCGCTCGGCCCGGTCGTGTTCACGCTGCGCGGCTACGCGGTGCTGGCCGACGCCACCATGCCGGTGATCGGCGACCCGGAGACGATGAACGACACCTATCTGGAACAGGTCACCGGCGCCGCCCTGGCCCACATCCGGGCGCTCGACGAGGCCGGGATCATCGACCCGGACCGGGTCGCCGTGGGCGGGCACAGTTACGGGGGGTTCATGACGGCGAACCTGCTGGCGCACACCACGGCGTTCGCGGCCGGGATCGCCCGCAGCGGCGCCTACAACCGCACCCTGACGCCGTTCGGGTTCCAGACGGAACGGCGCAGCTACTGGGAGGCGCCCAGCGTCTACGAGCAGGTTTCGCCGTTCCGGTTCGCGGACCGCATCGCCGCGCCGCTGCTGCTGATCCACGGCGAGCAGGACGGCAACTCGGGGACGTTCCCCATCCAGTCGGAACGGCTGTTCCAGGCAATCCGCGGGAACGGGGGCACCGCGCGGCTGGTGATGCTGCCCCACGAGGGCCACGGCTATCTCGCCAGGGAATCGGTCATGCACGTGCTCGCCGAAGAGATCGAGTGGCTGCAGCGCTGGCTCGGCCCGGGAGCGCAGAGCACCGCCGCGGGCGAACTGGTCAGCGCGCCGAGCGCCCCCAGGTGAACCTGGCCGTCATCGGCGCGGTTTTCGCCGTTATCTTCGTCGGGGAACTGCCCGACAAGACCATGGTCGCCTCGCTGGTGATGTCCACCCGCGGGCGCCCCTTCGCGGTCTGGCTCGGCTCCGCCGGGGCCTTCGTCGTGCACGTGGTGATCGCCACCACCCTGGGAACCGTCGTGTTCCACCTGCTCGCGCCGCAAGTCGTGGATGCCGTGGTGGCGGTCATGTTCCTGGTCGGCGCCGGCCTCGCGGTCGTCGAGGCCACCAGGGAACACCGGCGCAAGGATCATCCCGAACCGCCTGTGGTGCCGCCGTCCCGGCCGGGCCGGACCGCGGCCACGGCCTTCGCCGTCATCTTCGCCGCCGAATGGGGCGACCTGACCCAGCTGCTGACCGCCAACATGGCCGCCCACTACCGCGACCCGCTTTCGGTCGCGACCGGCGCCACCCTGGCCCTGTGGGCGGTCTCCGCGATCGCCGTCACCGGCGGCCGGTGGCTGGGCAGCGTCATCGACGCGGTCGCCATCCGGATCGGCACCGCGGTGCTGCTGACCGGGTTCGGCTTGTACGCGGCCTGGACCGCCCTGCGCTGACCCCGCCGCCCGCGCACCGCGCTGGCCCCCGCCCGCCCGCGCACCGCGCTGGCCCCGCCCGCCCGCGCACTACTACGAAATCGTCATATACGACGTCGTAGAATCTGCTCGCTCCCTATGCTTGACCGGCATGAGAGGCCGCCAGCCCAATCCGCGGGGGGAATCGCTCACACCCCGCCAGAAGCGGCTGTTCGCCATCGTGGGCGGGCTGCTCATCGCCCTGGCAGCCGGCGCCGGCGCCTGGGCAGCCCTCAGCCCAGGCAGTTACGGGCGGTCCAGCCACGGGTGCGTCAACGTGGTGGAGCCGAGCAGCACCGGCGGCGCGGTGCTGCACCAGTGCGGCGACGCTGCGCGGGCCATGTGCCGCAGCGCGTTCGCCCATCACAGCAAGCTGGACCTGCTGACCCGTCCCCAGTGCCGCCTGGCCGGACTCGGCCCGCCCGGGACACCGTGATCACAAGCCGCCTCGCCGGACTCGGCCCGCCCCGGACACCGTGATCACGAGCCGTCTCGCGGCACTATGAGGCGCGCTACCCGCACCCGCCGGCTCCCGTCCGGCCGGGAACCAGGCCGGCGATGCTCGTACGGTTCGAGGACGCGTCGTAGCGCTGCTGATATTTCCGCGAGTTCCCCGGCGGTGAGCCAGTAGTCGCCGTTGCCGAGTTCCATGGTGTCCCGCCACTGCGCAGGCTCGCTCGCCTGGTTCTGCAGGAACTCGGCGGCCAGGGCAAGGTTGCGGTCAAGGAACACCTCAAGCACCGCGGTCTCGGCCAGCACGGTGCCCGGCACGTCGGAGCTCACCTCGATGGAGTGGCCCCGGGCCTTCCATGGACGGTCCCTGCCGTCCGCACGGGCCTGGCCGGCCTCCACGATGCCCCAGCGCTCCAGTGCCTTGAGGTGATAGCTCGTTGCGCTCGGGGACAGGCCGGTGAGCGAGGCGCACTCGGTCGCGGTCAGTTCGTCGCCGGGGAACAGCGCCTCGATGATGGCCAGCCGCGCCGGGTGCGCGAGCGCCCGGATCGCTCTCGGGTCCGACAAGACGATCCTGCCGTCCTGCTCCGTTGGCATGCCGCGATCCTATCGCTGGACAGGGAGATGTTAAGCAAATACTATTTAATATATCCTTAACACTTTCCGGCCGCTGGCCCGCAACCGTGACTTCCTGGTTTCCACCGCCGGGCGCTGCGCCTCCCGGTTCGGCGACGAGGTGGCGGTCGTCGCGCTGACGCTGCGCCTGCAGTCGGCCGGGGCGCGCCCCTACCTGATTGCCCTGCTGCTCGCAGCGGGCCTGGTTCCGATGATCGCGGCGGTCCGACCGGCCGGGCTGGTGGCCGACTCGGCGGATTCGCGGCGCGTGCTGGTGGCCGCCACGGTGGCGCAGGCCTGCTGCTGCGTGCCGCTGATCTTCACCCACCAGGCTGCGGCGATGATCGCCCTGGTCGCGCTGCTCGGCACCGGCGCAGCGTTCTCCCAGGCGACATGGCAGGCGCTGATCCCCCGGGTGGCCGGGGAGAACAACATCGGCGCGGCCACGGCGCTCCAGCAGGCCGCGTTCACGTTCAGCACCATCCTCGCGCCGGCCGTGGCCGGGATCCTGGCCGCAGCGTTCGGCACCGGAGTGCCACTGGCGCTGGACGCGGTCACGTTCGGCGCGATGGCCATCGCCGCGCTGGCCGTCCGGACCCGGCGCGGCGGAGCCGGGGCGCACGACGCTGCCCCGGCGCCCGGCAGCACCAGCGCGGACGGCACGGCCGGGGCGCACGGCACTACCCGGCCGGAGCGGGCCGGCGGCTGGGCGACGCTGCGCCGCGACCCGCTGCTCGCCCCGCTGATCATGGGCCTGGCCGCGTTCGTGCTGCTCGGCCTGATGGTCAACGTCGTGCAGGTCTTCCTCGTCCGGGAGACAATGCACGCCAGCGCCGCGTGGTATGGCGGGCTGGAGGCAATCACGATGATCGGGCTCGCCGGGGGTGTGCTGGCCTGCGGGCGGATCGTCACCGACGCGGGGCGCGCCCGGGCGGTGGCCGCCGGAGCGGCGCTGATGTCGCTGGCCATGCTGGGCTACGGCACCGCGCCGACGGTGCTCGTACTCGTCCCGCTGAGCGTGCTCGCCGGGGTAGGCAACGGAATGGTGAACGTGTGCGTGGCCACGCTGGTGATGACGCGGACCGAGGAACGGATGCGCGGCCGCGTGGCGGCGGCGCTGGGGGCCGTCCTCAATACGGCCTCGGTGGGCTCGCTCGCCGTCGGTGGCGCCCTGGCGGCGGTGCTTGCTCCACGGCAGGTCTACCTGCTGGCCGGCGTCCTGGGCTGCGCCGTCACCGCCGGCTGGCGGCACGGTTGCGGAACGGCTTTGGCCCGCCGCACCGATATTTCGTTCCCGACTGAACAGTCCCGCGCTTAATGTCGGGCCCGTGAGCCATGACGGGAAAACCAGCGCGGCGCCGGGCGGCGGCCTGGACCGGCGGGCGCTGGCCGCGGTGTCTGTCACGGTGCTGGCCTGGGCGTCGGCGTTCGTGGCGATCCGGGACGCGGGGCGGTATTTCGACCCTGGCGCACTGGCCCTGGGGCGACTGCTGGCCGGCTCCCTGGTGCTCGGGGCGGTCTGGCTGGCCCGCGGCGAGGGCTGGCCGCCGCGCGCCGCCTGGCCCGGCATCGCCGGCACCGGGGTTCTCTGGTTCGGCGTGTACATGGTGACGCTCAACTGGGGCGAGCGTCACGTGGACGCGGGCACGGCCGCGATGGTGGTCAACATCGGCCCGGTGGTCATCGCGCTCCTGGGCGGCTGGCTGCTGCAGGAGGGCTTTCCGCGGCGCCTGCTGGCCGGGCTGGCCGTGTCGTTCGCCGGAGCCGTCGTCGTCGGGCTTTCTGAGTCGGGCGGCGGGAGCGCATCGCTGCTCGGCGTGGGCATGTGCCTGATCGCGGCCGTGTCCTACGCCACCGCGGTGGTGGGCCAGAAGCCCGCGCTGCGGCACGCGTCCGCGTTGCAGGTCACCACGTTCGGTTGTTTCATCGGGACGCTGGCCACCCTGCCGTTCGCGGGCCAGTTCGTCACGCAGGCCACCGCCGCGCCGGTGAGCGCGACGCTCATGGTGGTGTACCTGGGCGTGGTTCCCACCGCGCTGGCGTTCACCACCTGGGCCTACGCGCTGACCCGGACGACCGCGGGCCGCATGGGCGCGACCACCTACGTCGTGCCTGCCATCGTCGTGCTGATGTCCTGGGCGTTCCTCGGCGAGACGCCACGGCCGCTTGCCTACCTCGGCGGGGCGCTGTGCCTGGCCGGCGTGGCCGTCTCCCGCGGCCGGGCGCGGCAGACCGCGCTTGCGCCGGAACCGGTCACCGTACAGCGGCCGGCCAGGATCCAGTGAGCACGGTTTGTTTGTGGGCGATCGCGCCAACGACCGCGTTCTTTTGTGGGCGGTGGCGCCAACGCCCACATACGGTCTCGGCGGGTCCGCCTACCGGGAAGCATTACGGCCCACGCCGCGGTGCCCGCTAGGGCACGCAGCATGGGCCGTCAGTGTCAACGACCGCCAAGCACGCTTGGCGGTCGGGGTACATGGGCACCCCCAACAATGCTCAGGGTGACCCCTGAGCAATCGTGGAGGTGAGGGGTGGAGGTGGCGGGAATCGAACCCGCGTCCTTCAGTACATCACCAGGGCTTCTCCGGGCGCAGCCTGCTGTGGTTTTCTCAGCCCCGGCGGTCTCGCAGGCGCGCCGCCGCCAGGCTCAGTCGCTGTTAGGTGTCCCGCTCATCCCCGCGACCGGGCTGAGTGGTGGATCCTCCTAGCTGATGCCAGACACCGGGCCGGAGGCGCTCCCGGGCTGACAACCTCTAACTCGCGGTTGTTAGGCCGCGAGGGCGAGGTGAGTGCGCTTAACATTGGCACTTATTAAGGTGCGGTCACAGGTTTTACGAGGTTATGTCCGCCGTCCTCGGCCCGCTTCCCCTGGATCAACTACCGAAGTCGAAGCCTGTCACCCCCATGTTGAGTTGTCTGGTGAGCCCTGGGACCGGAGCCCCAGCCTTCACTAGTTGTTCACGCTACAGGCTCAACACGCGGTGGCCAACTGGGATTCCCCTGGGACACCCCGGACAAGAGAATGCCCCCGTGGGCGCTGGCGGTGGCCGAAACGCACCCACGGGGGCTGACCGGCAGGGTCGGGGCCGGTCAACGCCCGGGCCTCCCCCGAGATGAGGCCCGGTTCTCATCACGACGACTGGGCCGCAACCCCCCAAGCGGCACTCAGTCACTTGATAAGACGCCGCTTGGTAACCGAATGGTTGCTCGGAGTGAAAAAAATTGAATGAGTTTCTATGGCCGGGAACGGGTGCGGTCAGCGGCTGGGCGCCGAGCGCAGGAAACACGCTGCCCGCCAACGGCGCTGGCCAGGGAACGGGGCGGTCAGCGGCTGGGCGCCGAGCGCAGGAAACTGGCCGCCAACGGCGCGGCCGACACCTGGGGCGATGCGGTGAACTCCACGGCGGCAAAGGCGATGTCGCCGCGGTAGCCGACGAACCAGGTTGCCCACTTCTGGTGCCGCCCGGAGGTCAGCAGCGCGGTTCCCACCTGGCCGTACACCAACTGCCCGCTGACGCTCGCGCGCCGTGCGGCACCCGAACGCACGGCGTCGCGCATGAGGTTGCGGAGGCTGGACAGGGTGCCCGCGGCGAACGGGGCCTGCCGGGACTGCTGCGCGTCGGGCGGGCGGGTCACCAGCGCCGGCTCGTGCCAGGTGCCGGTGGCCACCTGCGCGGCTACGGCCGCCATGGTGAGCGGGCTCACCTTGACGTTCCCCTGGCCGATGGTGGCGGCGGCAAGCTGAGTGACACCGTTGGAGGCCCCGACCGTTCCGGAGAACCCGGGCAGCGGCAACTGCCACGCCTGGCCGAAGCCGAACCCGGCGGCCGCCTTGTTGAGCTCCGCCGTGTTCAGCCGCAGGGACAGGCCCGCGAAAGCGGTGGCGCAGGACTGGGCGAAGTCCGCCCCGAGCGTGGCACCCATGTCCGCTTTGGTCTCGGACGGCACGTTGCGGAAGTTGTGCCCGCCCACCGTGTTGACGGGGGTGCAGGGGACCGGGGTGTTCACGGTCACGCCCTTGGCCAGCAGCGCCTCGGTGGACACGATCGTGAAGGCCGCGCCCGGCGGGTACTGCCCGGCCAGCGGGATCGATCGAGGGCATCCCCGGTGCCTTGTGGTTGGCCACGGCCAGGATCCGCCCGGTGGATGTTTGCATCGCGACGATCGCGGCCGAGCCCGGCGCGGCGGTCACGGCCCGCGTCGCCGCCTGCTGGACGCCGCCGTCGATCGTGGTGTGCACGGAGGCGGGAGGCTCGGCCCGACCAGGTCTTCAGCACCCGCACCGCGCGCCCATTGGCGGTCGCGGCGACCACCTCGGTCTTCGGGGTCCCGGTCAGGTAGGCCTGGTAGCGCGACTGCAGGCCGAGACAGGCCGACGGTGGCCCCCGGGCGGTAGGCGATGCCCGCGTTGCGCAGGGCGGTGGAGGCCTCGGCGCCCGACCGACCCGACCACTGCCTTGGCGATGCTGTCGAAAAGGAGCACCCGCCGCTTTTTGGCGATCAGGTCCGGCACCTTCCCTAGCTGGTGCGTGAGCCTGTGGTACTTCGCGGGCGTGTAGGTCACCAGTTCGAGGAACCGCCCGCTCGGCGCCGCGCGAATCCAGTCGAGCATCTCGCTCGGCTCGATGCGGGTGACCTGGCCGAGAGCGTCGGCGGTCGTTGTCGCGTTCTTCAGCTTGCGCGGCACCACGCCGACCACGTACGCGGTGGACCTGACCTGGAGTGGCCTGCCTTCGGCGTCGAGGATCGGCATCCGGGGGCGGGTGGTGGAGATCACCGCCAGGTGCAGCCCCGGACGCAGGCCGGGGTTGATCACGCTCGTGCTCCAGACGATCTTCCAGGATGGGCCCACCCGCCGCAGCGTGAAGTTCCCCGTGTACATCCACGGCGCCCCGTCCTGCCCCAGGTCCACCGACGCGGTGAAGCGGGCCGTCGCAGTGCCGCCTGCCTGCCTGATCGGGCCCATGTTCAGGTAGAACGCCGCCGCGCTGAGCCCGCTGTAGGCGTTGGCCAGCTCGGTGGTCACCACGGCGGGCTGCCCCGTGGTCAGGGCGGCGGCGGCCGCGTAGGAGTGCTGCTGCCAGTCGAGCAGGAACTGCTGAACGGTCGGTTCGGCCGAAGGCGACGACCACAAGCCACCGGTGAGCACGATCGAGCCGAAGCCAAGCACCAGCACGGCGATGATCACCCGCACGGGCGACAGCCGGGCGCGGAAGCCGCCCGCCCGCCCGCTGTCAGCGGCCGCACTGGCCGGAGCGGCCGAGCGGCCCCGGTGGCCGGGGTGCCCGAAGTGCCGGGTGCACCCGGGGGGGTGCCCGCGGTATCGGGCGCAGCCGCAGCGTGCGCTCCGCGCCTACGCGTGGACGCCATGACCGACTCTCTCGCTATCCTCGCCGCCGGTGAGCACGCTCGACCTCCCTGGCAGCATCGCGCTGTGCCAGGTCTTGACGCTTATCGTAGGTCCGCTTGCCGCGGGCCAGCGCCAGTTCGACCTTCGCTCTCCCGCCGGTGAAGTACAGCGAGAGCGGCACAAGGGTGAAGCCGCGCTCCGCGATTTCGCTTGCGAGCTTGTCGATTTCCTTCCTGTGCAGCAGGAGCTTACGTGGGCGCTTGGGCTCGTGGTTGGTCCATGTGCCCTGCGCGTATTCGGGAATGTGCACTCCGTAAAGCCACATCTCCCCGTCAGAGATCTGCGCGAAGCCGTCGGTGAGGGACGCACGGCCCGCCCGCAGCGACTTCACTTCGGTGCCGGTGAGGACGAGCCCGGCCTCCACGACGTCCTCGATGTGATAATCGTGCCTCGCCCGGCGGTTGCGGGCAATCACCGTGCGCTCCTTCGCGCCGGCTGCCGCCGCGGCGGCGAGGCGCCGGCGCGCCTTCACGCCCGCAGATAGCGCCGCAGCGTGAGGAAGGAGGTGGCTCCGCACAGGAGCACCCCCATCACCATGGCGAGCACGATGACCTCGACGAGGTCGGCGGCGGACAGCTGAACGTTGTAGGGGAAGTACTGCTGCAGCGAGTCCAGCCCCAGCATCTTGACGGCGATCAGCAGCCCGGACGGCGATCAGCCAGCCGGCCAGCCCGGCGAGGGTCCCCTCGACCAGGAACGGAAGCTGCACGTAGAAGTTCGAGGCGCCGACCAGGCGCATGATCGACGTCTCCCGGCGCCGGTTGAAGGCGGACAGCCGGATGGTGTTGGCCACAAGCAGGATCGCGGCGATGATCAGGATGATCGCGATGATCACGACCGCGTTCCTTGCGCCGTCGAGCAGCGCGTAGAACTTCGACAGGATCGAGGCGTCGTCGACCACCTGGTCCACGCCCGGCCGGCCCTGCACCACGCCCGCCACGATGCTGTAGTCCGCCTGGGTGTTGACGAGCTTGACCTGGAACGAGTCGGGAATCTCGGACTTGGTGACCAGGCTGGTGAACTGCGGGTCACGGGAGAAGTCCTGCTTGAAGTGCGCGAACGCCTGCGCCTGGGACTCGTAGTAGACGTGCTGGACCTGGGGCAGCTGGCGCAGGTCCGTGGCGATCTGGTCCTTCTCCGCCTGAGTGGCGGGGCCGTTCTGCCGGCACTGCGGGCTGACGCTGGTCGTGGTGCACAGGTAGATCGAGAGCTGCACCTTGCCCTGCCAGTAGGTGCGGGTGTCATCGACCTGCTTCACGAACAGCAGCCCGGTGCCGAGCAGGGACAGGCTGATGGCGACCACGACGATGAGCGCGACGGTCATGGTCAGGTTGCGCCGAAGGCCGGTCCAGACCTCCTGGAGGACGAACTGTGCTCGCATAGTTGCTGATCCTCGGCAATCTCGCCTGTTTTGCTGCCACGGGCACCCCAGCGGCCGGGTCAGGGGCCGCTGGCCTGGTCAGTACGCCTGGCCGTACACTCCGCGCGACTGGTCCCTGACCACCTTGCCGTACTCCAGCTCGATGACCCGCTTGCGCATGGAGTCAACGATGGCGGCGTCGTGGGTGGCCATGACCACGGTCGTGCCGGTCCGGTTGATCCGGTCGAGAACCTTCATGATCCCGATGGAGGTGGCCGGGTCGATGTTCCCCGTGGGCTCGTCCGCCAGCAGGATCATCGGCCGGTTGACGAACGCCCTGGCCACCGCGACCCGCTGCTGCTCCCCGCCGGACAGTTCGTCGGGCATCCGCTCGTGCTTGCCCTCCAGGCCGACCAGGTCGATCACCTCGGGGACGACCTTGCGGATGAAACGGCGTGGCTTGCCGATCACCTGCAGCGCGAACGCCACGTTCCCGTAGACGTTCTTGTTCGGCAGCAGCCGGAAATCCTGGAACACGCAGCCGATGCGACGGCGCAGGTAGGGGACCTTCCAGTTGGTTAGCCTGGCCAGATCCTTGCCGGCCACGTGGATCCGCCCCTCAGAGGGCCGCTCCTCCCTGAGGATCAGCCGCAGGAAGGTGGACTTGCCCGAACCGGAAGGGCCGACCAGGAAGACGAACTCGCCCTTCTCGACGTCGAGGGTGACGTTCTCCAGTGCCGGACGGCTCTGGTTCGGGTACGTCTTCGTGACGTTATCGAAGTGGATCACAGGCCCATCACAACGCGCTCGGCGGAAATAAAGGACGATGCGGGCCCAGAAACCGGCCGGCCGCTGCTACCTGGCCTTCCCTGGCTCCTGCCCGGTTTGGCACACGACAGTCTAGGGGGGAAACTAGCTTGAGGCGTGCAACACTGACTAAGAGGCCGTTTGGGCGGAGTGACGCCGGGCACCGCCGGCCAGACCGGCAGCACCGGCTAGAGGGGACCGCGATGAGTTGCGAACACCTGATCTGCGCTAGCTGCGCATCCCCGGTGGTGGAAGCCCGCTGCCCGTCCTGCGCGACGGCCCGCGCCCGGGTCCATCACCACGGTCCCGGCCTGACCGTGCCGCTGACCGCCGCCGCGCTGGTCGCCCTGGCGCTCGTGCTGATCGTCCTCCAGCTCACGCACTGATCAGGCGCCGGAAACGCCCGCCTTGTCCGCGGCGCCGTCAGAGCCGTTCGTTTCGTGCGTGCGCAGCCAGCGGATCTCCGCCTCGATGAAGTCGTCGATGTCGCCGTCCAGTACTCCCCCGGTGTTGCCCGTCTCCAGGCCGGTCCTGACGTCCTTGACGTTCTGGTAGGGGTGCAGGACGTAGTTGCGGATCTGGGTGCCCCAGCTGCTTGTCGTCTCGCCGCGCAGGTTGGCCATCTTGGCCTCCTGCTCCTCACGTTTGCGTTCGAGCAGCTTGGCCTTGAGCACCGCCATGGCCGTGGCCTTGTTCTGCATCTGGCTGCGCTCGTTCTGGCAGGACACGACGATCCCGGTCGGCAGGTGGGTGAGCCGCACCGCCGAGTCGGTCGTGTTCACGCCCTGCCCGCCGGGACCGCTGGACCGGTAGACGTCCACCCGGATCTCGTCCTCGGGAATGTCGATCTGCATCGTCCTGCTCGACCACAGGTATCACGTCCACGCCCGCGAACGAGGTCTGGCGGCGGCCCTGGTTGTCGTACTTGGAGATGCGGACCATGCGGTGCGTGCCGTGCTCGCCGCGCAGCGTGCCGTAGGCGTACGGGGCCTTGACCACGAACGTGGTGGACTTGATCCCGGCCTCTTCCGCGTAGGAGGTGTAGTAGATCTCGGTCGGGTACCCGTGGCGCTCGGCCCACCTCAGGTACATGCGCTGCAGGTTCTGCGCGAAGTCCGCGGCGTCGGCACCCCCGGCCTGCGCGTTGATCGAGATCAGCGCGTCCCTGGCGTCGTACTCGCCGGACAGCAGCGTGCGGATCTCGAGCTGGTCGATCTCTTTGCGCAGCGCGGCCAGGTCGCGGGCCGCTTCTTGGCGCGTGGGCTCGTCGTTCTCCTGGTCGGCCAGCTCGAACATCACCCGGGTGTCGTCCAGGCGCTGGTGGAGCTGGGTGAGCCTGCCCAGCTCACCCTCCAGGTAGGAGAGCCGCCTGTGGACCGCCTGGGCCCGGTCCTGGTCGTCCCACAGGCCGGGATCGGCGACCTGTTCCTTGAGCCTGTCCGCCTCGCGGTTCAACGCGTCCGGGTTGAGGACGGCTTCCACATTGCCGAGCTTGGACGACAGTTCCGAGAGCTCAGTTGCCGGGTCGGTACCTGTCATGGCGGAAAGCCTACGCGAGGACGCCGGAGCTTGCCGGACGATCGGTAACCTGTACACCCGCACGCCTCAAGAATGCACCGGCGGCGCACCGGACGCAACGAGGCTGCGGACGGCCCGGACCGCCACCGACAACGTCGCCAGCGAGGACCGCTCGGTCTCCCAGATCTCGGTGAGGATCTTCGAGGTGCGCTGCACGGCCTGCTCGTTGCGCTGGGCCCACTCCGCCAGGCGCTGGTCCGCGGTGCCCGGGCCGCTGGTCTTCAGCACGTCGCAGACGAGCGCGGCGTGCGCGGCGTACAGGTCGTCCCGCAGGGCGCCGCGCGCCATGGTGTTCCAGCGGTCGTCGCGGGGCAGCGCGACGATCTGGTCCCTGAGCCGGGTGATCTGCAGGCGGCCGCCCAGGTTGAAGTAGATGCCCGCGGTCTGCGCGACATCGCTGCCGGTGTCCGTGGCCACGTCCACGATGTCGAACGCCGAGTAGGCGGGCACCATCGCGGCCACCCGCTCGGCCAGTTCCGCGGGCACCTCGCGGGCCACGGCCGCCTCCTGGCGCTCGGTGAACGTGGCCAGGTCCCGCCCGGTCAGCAGCCCGGGCAGGCTGGCGCCGACCGCGCGCACCCCGTCGGCGAACAAGTCGATGGTGGCCTGGATGTCGAACGGCGGCCGCCGGTTCTGCAGCAGCCAGCGGACCGCCCGCTCGGTGAGCTTGCGGCCCTCGAGCAGCAGCGAGATCTGGGTCGCCACGCTCACCTGGCCGTCCAGCCGTTCCACCTGAGCCCAGAAGCCCCTCATGCCGTAGACGTCGCGCGCGACCAGCCAGGCCGCGCTGATGTCGGGGACCGACGCGCCGGTCTCCTCGTTCATCCGGAACAGGAACGTGGTCCCGCCGGTGTTCACCATGTCGTTGACGACCATGGTGGTGACGATCTCCCTGCGCAGCGGGTGCAGGTCCATCTCGCTGGCGTAGGCGGCCTGCAGCGGCTTGGGGAAGTAGGACGTCAGCACCGACCGGAGGAACTTGTCGTCGGGTACGGAGGACTCGAGCACCTGCTGGACCGCGGAGATCTTCGCCTGGGCCAGCAGCACGGCGAACTCAGGCACGGTCAGCCCCAGGCCCGCGGACCGGCGCTCGGCGATCTCCTTGTCCCCCGGCAGCGAGTCCAGCCGCCGCCCGATCCGGTGCTCCCGTTCCAGCTTGCGCAGGTACCGGGAGTGCACGTGCAGCATCTGCGCCGCCTGCGCGCCCGCGGCGGCCAGCGCCCGGTTCTGGTCATAGTTCTGCCGCAGCACCAGCGCGGCGACCTCGTCGGTCATCGCGTGCAGCAGTTCACCGCGGGCGGTGGGCGCCAGTTCGCCGCGGTCCACCCCGGCCTGGAGCAGGATCTTGATGTTGACCTCGTGGTCGGAGGTGTCCACGCCGGCCGAGTTGTCGATGAAGTCGGTGTTGACCAGCCCCCCGGCCAGGGCGTACTCGATCCTCGCGGCCTGGGTGAGGCCCAGGTTGCCGCCCTCGGCCACCACCTTGGCGCGCAACTGGCCGGCGTCGATCCGGACGGCGTCGTTGGCACGGTCCCCGGCGTCGGCGTGGGTCTGGTTGCTCGCCTTGACGTAGGTGCCGATGCCGCCGTTCCACAGCAGGTCCACCGGGGCCGCCAGGATGGCGGAGATGAGCTGGTCCGGCGGCATCGCGTGGACCGTCTCCCCGAGCCCGAGCACCTGACTGACCTGCGGGGACACCGGGACGGACTTGGCGCTGCGCGGCCACACCCCGCCACCGGCGGAGATCAGCGCGCTTTCGTAGTCCGCCCACGAGGACCGGGGCAGCGCGAACAGCCGCTGCCGCTCGGCGAAGCTCGCCGCGGCGCCGGGCGCGGGGTCGAGGAAGATGTGCCTGTGGTCGAACGCGGCGACCAGCAGGATGTGCTCCGACAGCAGCATGCCGTTGCCGAACACGTCCCCGGACATGTCGCCGATGCCGGCCACGGTGAACTCCGTGGTCTGCGGGTCCACGCCGAGCGTGGCGAAGTGGAACTTCACCGACTCCCAGGCGCCGCGCGCGGTGATCGCCATCTTCTTGTGGTCGTAACCCTCGGACCCGCCGGAGGCGAACGCGTCGCCCAGCCAGTAGCCGTAGGCCTGGGAGATCTCGTTGGCGGTGTCGGAGAAGGTGGCGGTGCCCTTGTCCGCGGCCACCACCAGGTACGGGTCGTCGCCGTCGTGCCTGACCACGCCGGGCGGCGGCACGACCTTGCTGTCGTGCAGGTTGTCGGTGATGTCCAGCATGGCGGCGATGAACGTCTTGTAGCAGGCGAGCACCTCGGCCTGGTAGGCCTCGCGGTCGCTTTGGTCCGGCAGGTGCTTGCAGACGAAGCCGCCCTTGGCCCCGGACGGGACGATGACCGAGTTCTTCACCTCCTGGGCCTTGGCCAGCCCCAGGATCTCGGTGCGGAAGTCCTCCCGCCGGTCCGACCAGCGCAGCCCGCCACGGGCGACGGCTGCGAACCGCAGGTGCACGGCCTCCAGCCGCGGCGAGTACACGAACGCCTCGAACCGCGGCCGTGGCTCGGGCAGTTCCGGCACGGCGCCGGCGTCCAGCTTGAGCACCAGGTACGGCGTGTCGCCGATGGCGGCCGACGGCACCGGGGAGGGCGTATCGCGAAAATAATTCGTGCGCTGGGTGGCCAGGATCAGTCCCAGGTAACTGCGCAGGATGCGGTCGTGGTCGAGAATCTCCACCTCGTCGAGCAGCCCGCGGAGTTCCTCCGCGATGGCCTCGCCCCGCTCGGACGCGCCCTTGGCCCGCGCCGGGTCGAACCTGGACTCGAAGAACCGCAGCAGCAGCCGGGTCACCGGCACGTTGAAGGCGAGCACCCGCTCGATGTAGCGCTGGCTGAAGGTGATCCCTGCCTGCCGCAGGTACTTGGCGTAGGCGCGGAGCACGACGACCTGGCGCCAGGTCAGGTGGGCGTCGAGGACCAGGGCGTTGAAGCCGTCGTCTTCGATCCTGCCCTGCCACAGCGCGGTCAGCGCGTCCTCGAACAGCGCCTTGACCGGCCCGGACGGCGGGATCGCCCCGGGCGACGACCACCGGGAACTGGCCGGTGACCGGCTCGTTGCCTGCCGCGCCGACGCCGGTGCGCCGCAGGCCGAAGTCGTAGATCCAGAACGGCTGCGCCAGCGGCCCGGCGAACTCATAGGGGTGCTCGTCGACCACGTCCACGCCCATGTGCTGCAGCCGCGGCAGCACGTCGGTGAGCGTGATGGGCGTGCCGACCCGGTAGATGGTGAGCCGCCACACGCCGTGCCGGTCGCCGGCCGTGGGCTGGCCGCCCACGTACCCCTCGGCCTCCCACAGGTCGAACGCGTTTGTCTCGCCGGAGGCAAGCAGGCTCTGCATCCGGATCAGGTCGTTCACCGCGTACGAGGCGGGCACGTCGGTCTTGTACGTCTGCGGGATGGCTCCCGCGAACGGGGCGAGCAGCGCGCGGGCCCGGGCGTCACCCAGCTTGCGCGCGGCCTCGGCGGCGAGGTCCTCGTCCCACGACCGCGCCGCGGCGACGATCCTGGCCTCCAGTTCGGCGGTGTCCACGTCGGCCAGCGCGGTGCCCGGCTTGGCCCGCACCACCACCAGCAGCCGGGCCAGCGGCGACTCCGCCACCGTGGCGCTGTACTCGACGGTCTCCCCGTGCAGCGCCTCGCGCAGGATCTCCTGGGTGCGCAGCCGGACCGCGGTGGTGTACCGGTCCCTCGGCAGGTACACCACGCAGGACATGAACCGCCCGTAGACGTCCTTGCGCAGGAACAGCCTGGTGCGCGGGTGGGAGCGCAGGTGCAGCACGCCGAGCGCGATCGGGGTCAGCTCGTCCGCGGAGATCTGGAACAGTTCCTCGCGCGGGTAGGCCTCCAGGATCTCGGTCAGGTCCTTGCCGTCGTGGCTGTCCAGCGTGACGCCGCTGCGCTCCAGGACCTCCGCCAGCTTGCGGCGCAGCACCGGGATCCGGGCGATGCTCTCGTGGTAGGCCTCGTGGGTGTACAGGCCGAGGAAGCGGTATTCGCCGACCGGCTCGCCGGTCTCGTTGACCCGCTTGATCGCGATGTAGTCGAGGTAGCTGGGCCGGTGCACGGTGGAGCGGGAGTTGGCCTTGGTGAGGATGAGGCGCTGCGGGTCCTTGGCCCGGGCCCGCACCTCCGGCGGGAGCGCCGCGAACGAGGAGGACCCGCGCTTGTCGTGCCGCAGGATGCCCAGGCCGGTGCCGGGGACCGGCACCAGCGCCATGCCCTGCTCCCCCTCCACCAGGTCGTACTCGCGGTACCCGAGGAAGGTGAAGTGGTTGTCGGCGAGCCAGCGCAGCAGCGCCTGGGTCTCGGCGGGCGGTTTGGGGCCCTCGGTCTCCAGCTTGTCGGTGAGCCGCAGCGCCGCCTCGCTCATCTTCGGGTAGTCCTCCACCGCCACCCGCACGTCAAGCAGCACCCGCTGCAGGTCCTTTTCCAGCTCGGCCAGGGACACGCCCGAGGAGGTGTCGATCTCGATGTGCGTCCACGACTCGGCGATCTCGTCGTGCGCGTGCCTGGCGTCGCGCAGCGAGCCGACCACCTCCCACAGCGTGCCGGTGACGTCCCTGCGGACCAGGAGCTGCGGGTGGATGATGTGGAAGCTGTCGAGCCCGTGCCGGGTCAGCTCCATCGTGATCGAGTCGACAAGGAACGGCATGTCGTCGGTGACGATGTTGACCGCCCCGCGCTGCTCCCCCAGCGCCGAGCAGCTGCCTTCGGCGCTCACCTGGACCAGGGCGCGTCCCTGGGGGCGGTTGGCGGCCAGCCGGGCGTGCTCGGCCGCGACCGCGGCCAGCCGGGCCGGGCCGGCCGCGACGAGTTCCTCGACGGGCATGTACCGGTAGTAGACGCCCAGGAAATGACGCAGGTCGCCGACTCCGCCGTCCGGCTCGGTCGTCCGCGCCGCCAAGCTGGCGGCCTCGTCCAGCAGGCTGGACACATCCGGTGTTTCCGCCATCTCGCTCCCCAATCCGCTCACCGCCCGCTACAGGTGGTCCCGCAGCTCCCAGAGCAGCGGGTAGTAGCGCAGCGGCACCCTCTTACGCAGGTACGGTGCCCCTGTTGAGCCCCCGGTACCCGATTTCGTCCCGATTTGCCGTTCCACCATCTGCACGTGCCGCGCCCGCCAGAGCGCGGCCAGTTCGTCGTGGGTGAGCAGGTCATCCCCGAGCTGCCAGAGGTCGTCGTAGGTGGCCCGGTCCCTGGCCACCGCGCGCAACGACGCGAGGATCTCCTCCTCGCCGGCCACGGCCAGTCCGCGCGCGGAAAGCAGTGACAGGTAAGCATCCCAGAGTGACGGCTCGGAAAGGCGGCGCAACAGCCTGTTGCGCTCGGTGCCGGTGAGGGCGCGGAACCGGCCGAGGAAGGCACGGTCCTTGACCCCGGACAGAAACTCCAGCTCACGGTACTGCGCCGACTGGAAGCCGCTGGCCGGCGCGAGCCCCTCGCGGAACTCGAGGAAGTCCTGCGGTGTCATAGTTTCCAGGATGTCCACCTGGGTGACGAGCAGCCGTTCGATGGCGTGCACCCGGCGCAGCAGGTGCCTGGCCCGCCAGGTCTGCCCGTCCAGCATCGCGTCCCTTGCCGCTTCTAGCTCGTACAGCACTTGCTGGAACCACAGCTCGTACACCTGGTGCACGGTGATGAAAAGCAGTTCGTCGTGGGCTGGCGGCTGCGACTGCGGCACCTGCAGGGTCAGCAGTTCCGGCAGGTGCAGGTAGCCGCCGTAGGTGAGCCGCCCGCCCTCTTCGCCGAAGTTGCGGCCCGTGGTCACTGGCTGAACCACGACAAAACCTCCGGGTTGGCCAGGGCGTCGGGGTCGGCCGCGTCGGCCACCGGGGTGCCGAGCAGGATCTTGCGCACCGGCACCTCCAGCTTCTTGCCGGACAGGGTCCGCGGGATGCCCGGCACCTGGTGGATCTCGTCGGGCACGTGCCGCGGCGACAGCGCTGTCCGGAGCGCCGCCTTGATCCGGCCGGTCAGGTCGTCGTCGAGCGCCGCGCCGTCGGTGAGGACCAGGTAGAGGATCAGCCGCCCGTCGGTGCCGAGTTGCCCGGTGTCCACCACGAGGCTGTCGGCCACCTCAGGGAGTTGTTCCACGACCCGGTAGAACTCGCTGGTCCCCATCCGCACGCCGCCACGGTTCAAAGTCGCGTCGGACCGGCCGAAGATCACGCAGCCGCCGTCGGGCAGCATGCTGATCCAGTCGCCGTGCCGCCACACCCCGGGCCAGGGAGCGAAGTAGCTCGCCCGGTACCGCGCACCATCCGGGTCGTTCCAGAACCCGACCGGCATGGACGGCATCGGCGCGGTGAGCACCAGTTCCCCCACCTCGCCGGTGACCGGCCGGCCGGCCGGGTCGTAGGCCTCCACCTTGGCGCCCAGGCACGACCCGGCGATCACCCCGGCCCGGACCGGCAGTAGCGGGCAGGGGCCGACGAACCCGGTGCATACGTCGGTGCCGCCGGAATAGGAGCCGAGCAGCAGGTCGCTGCCCACGCCCCGGTAGACCCAGCGGAACCCTTCCGGCGGCAGCGGGGAGCCGGTGGAGCCGACCCCGCGCAGCCTGCTGAGGTCGTGGTCGCGGCCCGGGGCCAGGCCCGCCTTGGCGCACGCCAGCAGGTACGGCGCGCCGGTGCCGAAGTAGGTCACGCCGGCCCCGGCGGCGATCCGCCACAGGGCGCCGGTATCCGGGTAGGTGGCACTGCCGTCGTAGGCGACGATCGCCACTCCGGCGAGCAGCCCGCCAGCGAGGAAGTTCCACATCATCCAGCCGGTCGTGGTGTACCAGAAGAACACGTCGGCGGCGTCGAGGTCCTGGTGCAGGCACAGGGCCTTGAGATGCTCCTGCACGATGCCACCGTGGCTGTGCACGATGGCTTTAGGCAGCCCGGTGGTACCTGAGGAGTAGAGAACCCACAAGGGGTGGCCATACGCTACGGCCTCGAACTCCAGTGCCGCGCCTGGAGCGCCGGGCAGGCTGTCAAAAGCCAGGGTCTGCGGGGCTGCCCCGCCTGCCGCGCCCTGGCCACCTGCCCCGCCGGGGCTGCTTGCCGCGCCGGACCCGCCTGCCTCGCCCTGGCCGCCTGCCACGATGACCGCGGCCAGGCCGGGCAGTGCCGCGGCGATGTCGGCCACCGCCTTCCTGCGGTCGAACTCCTTGCCGCCGTAGCGGTACCGCTCGACCGCGAAAAGCACCTTCGGGGTGATCTGCGCGAACCGGTCGATCACGCTGGCCGGGCCGAAGTCCGGGGAGCAGGACGACCAGATCGCGCCGATGCTCGCGGTGGCGAGCAGGCCGACGATCGCCGCGGGGATGTTGGGCAGGTAGGCGGCGACCCGGTCCCCCTTGGTCACCCCTAGCGCCCGTAGCCCGGCGGCGACCCTGGCCACCTCGGCGGCCAGGCCACCGTAGCTCAGCGTGGCCCGGTTCCCCGCCTCGTCACAGGCGATAACGGCGATCCTGGCCGGGTCCGTCGCCGCGGTCCGCAGCGCGTTGGCCGCGTAGTTGAGGGTGGCGCCGGGGAACCAGGTGACGTCCGGCATCTGGCCGCCGGTGAGCGCGGGCCCTTCGCCCCGCTCGCCGACGACCCCGAAGTAGTCCCAGAGCGAGTCCCAGAACGGGCCGGGCTCGGTGACCGACCACTGGTGCAGTTCCCGGTATGCGGCGGGCCCGTCGGCGGCGCCGAGGGAGACACCCCGCTCGGTGGCGAGCCAGCGGCGGTACGCGGTGATCCGGGCCCGCTCTATCACTTCGGGGCCCGGCTGCCACAGGACGTCACCGTAGTCGCGCCCCAGCATGCCCGGCCTGACCTCGTTGTCGGACGGCATAGGCCCCAGCATCGGTCAGCGGACCGCTCCCTCGCAACATGGCTCAGGGTCAGCCTCCCGGCCTCCCGGCCAGATAACGCCGCACCGCGATGACCGACCAGACCGCCTCGACCACGCCGAACGGCCACGCCCCGGACAGGAAGCCGTAGGCCGCGGAGGCCAGGCAGCCGGCCGCGAAGGCCAGGATGAACGCCGGGTGCCGCCGCTCCAGCGCGTACATCGTCATCATGAACGTGACGGCCACCACGCCGTAGATGGTGATCAGCGTGTCCCTGCTCACTCCGCTCATTGGATTGGCCCGCCCGCCAGGTAGACAACGACACCCAGGGCCGCCGCACCGACGATGGCCGGCACCACCCCGCGTCGCAGCCCGATCAGCCAGCCGGCCGCGAGCACGAGCAGCCCGGCCTGCCACAGGTGCGCCAGCGCCGCCACCAGCGGAATCGCCGCGCCAGCGATCGCACCGATCGCGGCCGGGCCCGCCCCGGTGAGGAAGGCCTGCACCCCTTCGCTGCGCCGGAGCCGGTCGAAGTACCGGCCCGCGCCGAGGACGAAGCAGAACGACGGGGTGAACGCGACCAGCGAGGCGAGCAGCCCGCCGCCGATCCCGGCGGCCGCGTACCCGACCACCGCCACGGTCTGCACCACCGGTCCCGGGGTGACCTGCCCGAGCGCGACCGCGGTGAGGAACTGCCCGGCGGTCATCCAGTGATAGGTGTGCACGGCGTCGTGCTGCATCAACGGGATGATCACGAAGCCGCCGCCGAAGGACAGCGCGCCGACCTTGAACGCCAGCCAGGCCAGTGAGAGGAGTCCTCCGGCAGCTACGGCGGTGCCCGCGGCCAGCGGCGACAGCAGGAACCCGCCGGGCTGCGGAGCCTGCGGCGGGCGGGCCCTGACGGCCGCCTCGACCAGCCCGCAGCCGACCAGCACGGCCACCAGCCAGGGCCCGACCAGCGCGGCGGCGGCACCCCCGGCCAGCAGGTAGCCGATCCACCGGGCCCGGGCGGCCGTCGTCCCGGCCCGGCGCCAGCTCGGCGGGACCAGGCCAAGCGCGGCCGCCACGGCGACCGCGGGAACGGCCGAGCCCGCGCCCAGGGCCGCCCCGGCGACCCAGCCAGGCGGGTGCTCGGCCAGGAACACCGTGGACAGGCTGAGGATCACCACCAGGCCAGGCAGAATGAAGCCGGCGCCGCCGATCAGGGCGCCCGCCGCGCCACGCAGCCGCCACGCGCAGTAGATGGTGAGCTGGGTGGAGGCGGGGCCGGGCAGCAGGTTGACGGCCGCGACGCCGTCCTCGAACTCGCCCGGGTCCAGCCAGGCCCGGTCGTCGACGACGAGCTTGCGCAGCAGCGCGATGTGCGCGGGCGGGCCGCCGAACCCGATGCAGCCAAGGCGAGTCCATTGGGCGGCGATCGTCCGCAACGGAACCGGCTCGGCCGCGGCGGCTGGCGCATCGGTCATGAGGACGGGCTCACGAGCGGATCGGCACGGTCAGCCGGTCCACCGCCGCCACCACCGCCGCCGTGTCGGCCAGGTCGTCCAGCACCACTTCCGCGCCCGCGTCGCGCAGTTCCCCGGCGGACGAGCGCCCGCTGGCAACGCCGATCGACCGTGCTCCCCCCATCCCGGCCGCTTCCACGTCCCTGGTCGAATCGGCGATGTACACGGTCGTGTGCTCGGTGAAGTCCGCGCGGTACTTCTCCGCTGCCCGGCCGCGCGCGTTCAGCAGCATCCCGCCCTTGGAGTACACCTCGGAGCCGAACCCGCCGATCTCGGTGTCGAGGTAGCGTGCCAGGCCGAACGCGCGCAGCACCTCGATCGCGTTGGGCCTGATCGACCCCGTGACGACGGTCTGCACCAGGCCGGGCAGCCGCCACACCTCGGTGACCGCGTCCAGGGCACCGGGCATGAGCTGGCCCTGCGTAGTGAGCAGGTCCCGCCGGGCGCGGAAGGCAACCGCGAGCTGGGCGACGAACCGGCCGAGGAGTTCCTCGCCAGCCGGGTCGCCGGCCCGCGGCCCGGTGGCGTTCACCGCGAGCGCCTCGAAGAAGGTCTCCGAGTCGGTCCGCCCGGCCATCTGGGGCACCTGGACCAGCGGCCGGCCGGTCACCGCGCGGAACGCTTCGGCATAAGCCGCCCGGTTCACCCGCGCCACGTCGAGCAGCGTCAAACCGATGTTCCAGAGGGCAAGCCGGTAAAGGAAGTCCCCCGGTGCCGCGGGCTGCGCGCTCATAGCGGTGCCAGGCTAGTGCAGCCGCGGACCTGTGCGCGGGGTTGACGGGCACCTGGTGTTGCCCCGTCACCATGGTTGGACGGGTTCCCGGCGGAAGTCATGCGATGGGAGGGTCGTGGCCCCAAGCGCGCGCACGCGGCCAGGACCGCGCGGCCCGGTTCGCTGGGCGCCCATCGCCGGCCTCGTGGCGCTGGTCCTGTGCGGCTGCACCACCCCGCCCACGCCCATCATCAACGGCTTCCCCGCCGAGCCCGGCACGCGCGGCTCCGCCGTCCCGGTGGCCGTCCAGGGCACCGCGCCGGCCAGTGCGCCAGCCCGGGCCGCCGCCGCGGCCCAGGCGGCAGCCGCGAACAAGCCGGGGACGTATGCGGCCCTGGGCCGCCACGCGCTGATGGCCCTGGAGCAGGAGTACTACAACGGGGCGGGCCTGTGGAACCTATGCGTTCCGCTGCGGTGCTACGCGGGCAACCGCGACTGGGGCGCCGACTCGCTCACCTACGCGCTGTACCTGCACTGGCTGCTCACCCGCGACCCGGCGGTGGCGCCCATCATGAACGCGCTGACCGCCACCTCCCCTCGCACGCACAGCGGGGTCAGCGACGTCCCGTTGTGGGACTCGATCGCCGCCGCGCGCGAGTACCAGGTCACCGGCAACCGCGGGGCGCTCGCCAAGGCGGAGGCTTACTTCGGCGGCGTGGCCGGCTCGCAACAGTTCGCCGTCGGCGCCTGCTCCGGCATCTTGTACCAGCGCTCGTACGGCGGCAGCACCCAGCTCAAGACGCTGGAGACCGATGCCAACTACATCAAGGCGGCCGTGCTGCTGTACCAGATCACCCGCCAGCGCAGCTACCTGACCCAGGCGCAGGAGCACTACCAGGCGGTCCGGCAGTACTACCTGAGCCCAGGTACCTCGCTGTACACCGTCTATGTGTACGACAACGGGACCTCCTGCACCCAGGTGCCCGCCCAGTACTTCGGCTCGGTGAACGGCCTGATGATCTGGAACGGCTTCACCCTGGCCCAGCTCACCGGGCAGCGGTCCTACCTCGCCGAGGCGGTTGCCACCGCACAGGACGTGGCGGCGCACCTGGGAGATGCCACCGGCGTCTACGCCGACCTCCAGGCGGAGAACGACGTCACCGAACCGCTCATCGAGAGCATGTACCTTATTGCCGCGCACGGCCAGGGTTTCGCCCGCCGCTGGCTGCTCGCCGCGGCGAACGCGTCGGCGGGCTCGGTGAATGCCCGTACCGGCGCCTACGGGCGGTTCTTCGACGGGCCGCCGGCGGCGGCGCCGGTGACGGCCTGGCAGGCCAGCGGCGGCCTGGCACTCGCCCAGGTGGCGGCGGCACTTGATCCGCACGGCAGGCCCACGGACCCAGGGTTCTGGGCAGGCGCATCCTTCGTGCGGGACAACCTGGCCCTGTCAAGGTCCCCGGTCTCGTTCAGCTTCACCGGCCGCGCCGTGGCGATAATCGGCACGATCGGCGAGAACTGCTGCTCCGACGGCCACGCCCAGGTGTTCATCGACGGGACCCAGACGTTCGACGAGACCGGGATCTGGCAGAACAAGTCGAGCGCTGGCGTGTCACTGCCGGACTCGGTGCTGTTCGCCTGGCGGTGGCCACGGCCGGGACGGCACACCATCGAGGTCGGGCCCGCCGTCGCCAACGCCAAGCAGGGCGGGTCGTTCTTCCACATGACCGGGTACTACGTGGTCAGGTGAGCCGCGGGTCATCCCATGTGCGGGTACCGGTAGTCGGTGGGCGGCACGAACGTCTCCTTGATCGTCCGGGCGTTAACCCAGCGGGTCAGGTTGAAGATCGAGCCGGCCTTGTCGTTGGTCCCGCTGGCCCGGGCACCGCCGAACGGCTGCTGCCCGACGACCGCCCCGGTCGGCTTGTCGTTGATGTAGAAGTTGCCCGCCGCGAACCGCATCACGTCGGTCGCCTGGTCGATGGCCGCCCGGTCCCTGGCGACGATCGAGCCGGTCAGCGCGTACGGCGCCACGTCGGCGGCCTGGGCAAGCACGTCGGAGTACCTGGCGTCGTCGTAGACGTGCACGGCGAGGATCGGGCCGAAGTACTCGGTGGTGAACACCTCGTCCCCGGGGTCGGTGCACTCCAGCACGGTGGGCTGGACGAAGTAGCCCTCGGCGCCGTCCGTGCCGCCGCCGGTGAGGACCCGCACCGCGGCCCGGCTCCTGGCCCGATCCAGCGCACCGCCGTGCTTGGCGAACGCGCGCTCGTCGATGACCGCGCCCATGAACAGCGAAAGGTCGGCGGCGACGTCGCCCATGGTCAGCGACTCCACCTGGGCCAGGAAGTCGTCGCGCATGCCATCCCAGAGCGAGCGCGGCACATAGGCGCGCGAGGCCGCGGAGCACTTCTGCCCCTGGTACTCGAACGCGCCCCGGATCAGTGCCGTGGCAAGCACCGCCGGGTCGGCGGAGGGGTGCGCCACCACGAAGTCCTTGCCGCCGGTCTCCCCGACCAGGCGCGGGTAACCCCGGTAGCCGGAGATGTTCTCGCCGACCGTCCGCCACAGGTGCTGGAACGTCGCCGTGGACCCGGTGAAGTGGATGCCGCCCAGGTCGCGGTGCGGCAGCGCCACCGCGGACACCGCCTGGCCGTCCCCGGTGACCAGGTTGATCACCCCCGGAGGCAGCCCGGCCGCCTCCAGCAGGCGCATCGTCGCGTGCGCGGCAAGCTGCTGGGTCGGCGACGGCTTCCACACCACCACGTTGCCGAGCAGGGCAGGCGCGGTGGGCAGGTTGGCCGCGATCGAGGTGAAGTTGAACGGCGTGATCGCCAGGACGAAGCCCTCCAGCGGCCGGTACTCCATCCGGTTCCAGGTGCCCGGGCCGGACAGCGGCTGCTCCTCGAGCAGCCGCCGGGCGAAGTGGACGTTGAACCGCCAGAAGTCGATCAGCTCGCAGGCGGCGTCGATCTCGGCCTGGTACACCGACTTGGACTGGCCCGCGATCGTGGTCGCGTTGATCGTCGCCCGCCACGGGCCACTGAGCAGGTCGGCGGCCCTGAGCAGGATCGCCGCCCGGTCGTCGAAGGACATCGCGCGCCAGCCTGGCGCGGCAGCGGCGGCCGCGCCGATCGCGTCGGCCACGTCCTGCTCGGTCGCATTGTGCATGGTGCCGAGCACGTGCCGGTAGTTGTGCGGCGCGACGACGTCGATGGGCTGCCCGCCGCCGAACCGCTCGCGGCCGCCGATGGTCATGGTCAGCTCGGCCCGCTCCCCGGTCAGCTCCTTGACCTTGCCTTCCAGGGCCGCGCGGTCAGCGCTCCCAGGTGGGTACTGCCTGATCGGCTCGTTGACTGGCGGCGGCACCGTGGTGACGGCGTCCATGACGGCCTCCCTGGGCGGACCCGGCATCGTTGGCGGACACTCCATGGTTGCACGCGGCGGCGCAAGCAGGTGCGCGGCGACGGCGCAGTCGCCACCCCGGCCGTCGTATTGCACTCAAGAAGTTCCCACCAGCTGGTTCAGCGCGCCAGGTGCGGCAGTTCCTGGGAGGCGTACCAGAGCAATTCGTGGCCTTCGGCGCCAGCCACCACGAAACGGGCGTCGTCGTCGCCGGAGTCCGCGGCCGGCAGCGCCGCCACGGCGTCCGCGACGTCGGCCATCGCGACCTCGTCGTCGATGTGACCGGACACCACGCGGGCCAGCGGCACCGGGGCCAGGATCTCGACCACGGTCGGCTCGTCGAACCCGGCGGTGGTGCCGACCTGCTGATCGGGCACGTCCGCGGCGAGGACCACCCGGCGGCGCGGCGCCTGCGGATCCTCCACAAGCAGCCGCAGCGAGGCACGGGCGGCGTGCGTCATCGCCACGTATTCGAGTTCTTCCAGGTCGCCGCTCGCGTACCACTCACGCAGCGCGGGCGTCACCGCGAAGGCGCGCAGCGGTGCAGGGCCAATTTCCGCCTCACGCAGCAGGCCGGCCAGTCCTGGCAGCGTCGCGGGCAGGTAGACACGCATTTGTGTTTTCCAGGCAGCCACGGTGGCGGAGACACGCAGGCGGGCCCGCCCCCGGGGTGTTCCGAGTCTGCCACCGCGACGACTCCGCGGCACGGACTTCGCCCAGTGATTACTCTTCGCCGTCCAGCGCAGCGGTGACGGCCGCGACCGCGTCGGTCAGCGGCACATGCTCCCAGATCCGGACAACCCGCCACCCGGCCGCCGCCAGCGCCGCGTCGGCGGCACGGTCCCGCTCCACCGTGCGGCGTAGCTTCGGCGCCCAGTACCACTCGTTGACCGCCGGGTTCCTGCCATGCTCGGGGCAGGCGTGCCAGAAGCACCCGTCCACGAAGACGGCCACCCGGCGCGCGGTGAACGCGATGTCGGGCCGGACCCGCGCCCCGGCGTCCAGGTCGAGCCGGTAGTCCTTGCGGAACCGGTAGCCACGCCGGTGCAGCGCACTGCGCAGCGCCAGCTCTGGTTTGGTGTCCACGCGCCGGTTCGCGCGCATGTTCGCCGCGCGCCCGGGACTGGACGAGGCCGGGTAGAGCACCCACGGACGCTCAGCGTAGAGCGCTTCGCCGGGACAGTCAGCCGGTCAGGGCAAGGCCGAGAAGTTCGCCGAGGCGGGCGAGCGTCGCCGCCGGATCGCGGTGCAGGATCGCGGTCATCCCGATCGCTTCCGCGGCCTTAATGTTGACCTCGATGTCGTCGATGAACACGCACTCAGCCGGGTCCAGGCCGAGCAGGCCCGCCGCGTGCCGGAAGATCCGCTCCTCCGGCTTGCGCATGCCGACCTCACCCGAGATCACCACGACGTCGAACATGCCAGGGAACAGGTGCCGCGGGTAGTCGGCCATGCCCCACGAGTTGGACAGCAACGCAGTGCGCAGGCCAGCGGTACGTATCGCCTGGACCGCCTCCTGCATCGGGACGGCCATGGTGGATCCGGCGAACATCCGGGTCAGCAGGCCCTCGGCCACCATCTGGACGCCGTCGCGGCGGGCGATCCGCGCGGCCAGCAGTTGCTCGAACTCCTCGGTCGTGCATTCGCCCCGCTCGAGCGCGTGGATCGGGTTGGCATCCCCGTTCTGGTCGTACGCCCCGATCACCCACGGCCGCATCACGGCCGCGTAGTGCTCGTGGTCGACATCTTCGTCGTCCAGCCAGACGGCGACCATGTCCCTGATGGGGTTGGTCATCACGCCGCCCCAGTCCCAGATCACACCGCGGAACGGGCTGGGCGGGCCCGCTCCGTTTCCGGTCTCATTCGTCACGCGAGGCATCTCAGGCACACCATCGAGGGTAAGCGACCGTGGTAAACGCCAGGTGAGGTGCCGCATAACACGGCGGCGCTCGGCGCCGGTGAGATCGTCAATGTAGAGCTTGCCGCGCAGGTGGTCGGTTTCGTGTTGCAGGCAGCGGGCGAACTCGCCGGCGCCCGCCACGACGACCGGCTCCTCGCCGAGGTCCACCCCTTCAACCACCGCGTATTCCGCGCGAGTCCGGATGGCGGAGATGCCAGGGACGGACAGGCAGGCCTCCGGCCCGTCGATGCTGTCACGCAGTTCCACGACACGCGGGTTGATCACGTAGCCCGGTTCGCCGTCGACGTTGTAGCTGAAGACTGCCAGGCCGGAGCCGATCTGGTTGGCGGCGAGCCCGGCCCGGCCGGGTTCGGCCACGGTGTCCAGGAGGTCGGTGACCAGCCGGGCCAGGGCGTCGTCGAAGCGCACCACAGGATCGCACGGCGTGCGCAGCACCGGGTCCCCGAGCAGGCGCAACGGCCGGACCGTCACACCGGGGCCCGCTCGGACGCCGGGGCCGGCTCGGACGCCGGGGCCTGGTCGCTGGCGGTGGCCAGCTTGCCGAGCTGGTCCAGGACCAACCTGTGCCAGTCCAGTTCCGCCCGGATCCGCAGCCGCGCGTGCTCGACAACGAGGTCGTCGGCCACGGTCTGATCTGGCCACATCCGGTCCCGCTGATGATCGAACTGAGCCGCCCTGGCCGAAAGCGCCTGCACCCGGTCCTCGAGATACCCGCGCAGGAGGTCCGGGTCGAGGTCGCGGCTCATGGCCAGGGCGAGATCGACGGGGTCGGGCTGCAGCCTGACCTCCTGGAGCGCCTCGGCCCGCAAGGCACGCAGCTCGCGATGCCCCTCGCCGGTGATGCCGTAGACGGTGCGCGCGGGAAGCTGGCCGTCCTGCTCGGTTCGCAGCGGCTCGATAAGGCCCTCGGCCGCCAACCGGTGCAGCGCACCGTACAGCGACCCGGGCCGGACCTCGGACCACAGCTCGGTCCGGTCGAGCCGGGCGTCCCTGCGCAACTGATGGCCGTACATCGGCCCGTGCTTGGCCAGCGCGCCGAGGATGAACAGCCGGGTCGGATTCACCTGAGTATTAAAACACGAGTGCTCAAATACGACTACTCCTTCGATGTGGGCCGCGCCTGGGAAGGGCGGGCCACCGCTGGCGAGCGGCGAGCGGCGAGCGGCGAGCGAAAATGTCGTGGGTCGAAAGTACTATCGGTTCAGATGTGATGAGCTGGCAGGTTATGTTGATCACAAAGGGAGGTGAGAACGGGTGTCGACTCCAATCACGACCCCCGATAGCCTCCCTGCCCGGGGAACCGGGATAGTCGATGACCTGGCCACGGGGTTGCCGGACTGGGAACGCGTGGAGCCGGCGGACTGGGCGGAGCGCCGTGGCCTCGGGCGTGCCGAGGGAGCGAGCCGGGAGGCGCTGAAGGCTGGCCGATGGGGGCAGGCGCACGGCGACGGTGGCTGGTTCGGCACTGGCGGAGTAGCCGATGACCTGCTTCCGGGCCCACGTCTGGCTGGGTTCATGGCGGACGCCGGGGCCATCGGATTAGGCAGGCTCACCGACGATGAGCTCATCGGGGTGATGCGAGCCGCCAGGCGACTGGCATCCTGGTCCGCTTCGATGGAACTGGCGGCTGCCGGGGACCTGTGGCGCCGCCGTTGGGCCGAGGCTCAGGACGGTGATACCCGCGCGGCCCTCCACACCGACGACGAGATCGCTGCCGCCCTGACATTAACCAGGCGGGCCGCCGACCAGGTGCTCAGCCTGGCCACCGCGCTGCGCCGCCTGCCTCTGACCAGCCGAGCGCTCACTGCTGGAGACATCGACCTGCCCCGTGCCATGGTGATCGCCGACGAGGTCACCGGGCTCAGCAATGAGCATGCGGCCGCGGTGGAGCAGGCGGTCATCGGTGCGGCCAAGAATCAGACAACCGGGCAGTTGCGCGCCGCCACCCGCCGGGCCGTGCTAGCAGCGGACCCGCGAGCGGCTCGCAAGCGGAAGGAACGGGCGCTCCAAGATGCCCGGGTCGAGCGCTGGGACGAACACGGCGGCACCGCGGCCCTGGCGGGGCGCGACCTTCCCCCAGCTTCTGTCCTGGCCGCCGACAAGAACCTCAGCGCCCTGGCCAGGCAGCTGAAGAGCGCCGGTGCCCCCGGCACGCTGGATCAACTGCGAGCCCAGGTCTACCTGGCCCTGCTTACCGGAACCTCCGTGGGGTCCCTGATCCCCGCGGGGCCCGGGAGCGATTCGGACATGTCCCCCGGCGATTCCCCTCGGGGCTTTCCCGGCCTGGCCGGTGATTCTCCGGTTAGCCTCACGTCACCTGGTTTCGGCCCGCCTGCATGGCCTGGCACATTCGGTAGCCTCGGCGTTCCCACCGGGAGCGTGAACCTGACGATGCCCTTGGCTAGCTGGCTCGGCCTGTCCGATGCGCCAGGCAACGTCGCCGGATACGGGCCACTGGACGCCGATGACTCCCGTGCCATCGCGGACGTCCTGTCGGCCCGGTCTGGCACCAGGTGGTGTCTGACACTCACCGACTCACAAGGCCGCCCAGTCGCCCACGGATGCGCTCGGGCCGGACCGCCTGGTGCACAGGGAACCGGCTCGCGCGGCGGACCGGCGGGCAGCCCAGGTGACAGACCGGCAGACAGCGCACGCGACAGACCGGGGGGCAGCCCACGCGACAGACCAGCGGACAGCCCACGCGACAGACCAGCGGACAGCCCACGCGACAGACCAGCGGACAGCCCACGCGACAGACCAGCGGACAGCCCACGCGACAGACCGGCAGATAGCCCCCGGGACGGACCGGCAGGCAGCCCACGCGACAGACCAGCGGGCAGCCCAGGTGACAGACCAGCGGACAGTCCACGTGACGGACCGAGAACTGGCGCGCCCGGTGAGCCCGAGGCCCGTGCACCCGACAAGACGTGGACCTTCAGCCTCACGTTCTTGACGGGCGGCGACTGTGATCATGCCAGGGAGACGGCTGCGTACCGGCCCTCCGCGGGGCTGCGCCACCTGATCGAGATCCGGCATGCCACCTGCACCTATCCCGGCTGCCGACGGCCCGCGGCGCACTGCGACGCCGACCACACCGTGGCTTACCACCGAGGAGGCAGAACCTGCCTGTGCAATCTCGCGCCGTTGTGCCGGAGGCATCACGCGGCCAAGCAGGCATCAGGCTGGTTTCTGGAGCAGGCCACCCCAGGCGTCATGACCTGGACCACGCCTGCCGGACGCCGTTACGCCGTCGGCCCCAGCGACTACCCGGACTAGGCTGCGCGGCGCTGCGCTCCACCGAGCCAGCTGCAGCGCCCGCCACGCCCGGGACGGTACACCGGGCGATAGCGTGGCTCAAAACACTGGGAGGCGGATCATGCAGCCAGTCGCGGTCGTTACCGGCGCGAGCAGCGGGATCGGCGCGGCCACCGCAGCACAACTGGCCGGCGCCGGGTTCCACGTGGTCCTGGCCGCCCGGCGGGCCGACCGGCTGGAGCAGGCCGCCGCCCGCGCCAGGGAACGGGGAGGTTCGGCACAGACCGAACTCCTCGACGTCACCGACACGGCGGCCGTCGCGGCGTTCGCCGCGGTCGCTCGACCGGTGCGACGTGCTGGTCAACAATGCGGGCGGCGCGATCGGCATGGAGGACGTGGCGGACGCGGACCCGGCCGACTGGCAGGCCATGTTCGAGGTCAACGTGCTCGGCTCGCTGCACCTGACCAAGGCACTGCTGCCGCGGCTGATCGCCAGCGGCGACGGCACCATCGTGATGCTGACCTCCACCGCCGGGTTCATCACCTACGAGGGCGGCGGCGGGTACGCGGCCGCCAAGCACGCCCAGCACGCGATGGCGGCCACCCTCCGGCTGGAACTGTGCGGCCAGCCGGTCCGGGTGATCGAGATCGCGCCGGGGATGGTCCGCACGGACGAGTTCGCGGTGAACCGGTTCCGCGGCGACGCCGACAAGGCCGCCGCGGTGTACAAGGGGGTCCGCGAGCCGCTGACCGCCGACGACATCGCCGACGCGATCACCTGGGCGGTCACCCGCCCCGGGCACTTCAACGTGGATCTGATGGTGCTCCGCCCGCGCGCCCAGGCCGCGCAGCACAAGGTCTACCGCGAGCCGTAGCCCGCCGCCTACCGCGAGCCGTAGACCTGCGCTCCGTTCACCCACGTGGCCCGGGTACGCAGGTCATCGCCGAGCCAGGCCAGGTCCGCGACCGCCCCGGCGGCCAGCCGCCCCAGGTCCGGCCGCCCGATGAGGTCTGCCGGGATCCGGCTGGCCGCGGCCACCGCCTCCGGGAGCCCCAGCCCCACCGCGACGGCGTTGCCCACGGCCTGGTCCATTCGCAGCGCGGAGCCCGCCAGTGTCCCGCCGGGCCGCACCGGGGCGCCGCCACCGGGCGGCAGGTCCACCGGCTGGCCGCCGAGCAGGTAGCGTCCCGGCGGCATGCCCGCGCACGCGGCCGCGTCGGTGACCAGGCAGATCCGGCCCGGCGCGGCGGCGAACGCGATCGCGCAGGCGGCGGCGGACACGTGGCTCAGGTCCACGATGAGCCCGCTGGTCAGCCGCTGGTCCGTCAGTGCCTGGCCGACCACCCCAGGTTCCCGGTGGTGCAGTCCGCGCTGCGCGTTGAACAGGTGGGTGACCATCCGGGCGCCAGCGGCGGCGCCCGCGGCTACCTCCGCGGCGGTGGCGTCGCTGTGGCCGACGCTGACCAGCACTCCCGCCGCGGTCAGCGTCCCGATCGCGGCCAGCGCGCCGTCGGCCTCGGGTGCCAGCGTCACCAGCCGCAGCAGCCCCTGCCCGGCCTCCAGCAGTTCGGCGACCGCGCCCGGGGACGGCGGCACGATCCAGTCTCGCCGGTGCGCGCCCGCGCGGGCCGGGGACAGGAAGGGCCCCTCCAGGTGCACGCCGAGGACACGCGCTCCCGCAGTCACCGCTTCCGCGGCTTTTGCAGCCGAACGCAACGCCGTGGCCAGCGTTGGTACCGGAGCGGTGATGAACGTCGGGAGGAACGCCGTCGTGCCGGTTTCCGGCAACCGCCGTGCCACCAGGGCCCAGCCGTCGGGGTCAGAGTCGGCGAAATCGACGCCGTAGTAGCCGTTGACCTGCAGATCCACCAGGCCCGGCACGAGCACGCCGGTGCCCAGATCCAGGTCGGGCTCCCCCGGCGGCGGCCCCTCGCCCACCTCGGCGATGACGCCGCCCTGGACGCTGAGGTAGCCGGGAGCCAGCACACCGGTGCCCGGCAGGCCGGGGATGACCCGGGGCGCGGCGATAAGCACTAAGCGCTGCGCCGCGGCTTGCGTCCGGCGCCGATGTCACGTTGGCCAGGTTTCTCACCGACGGCCGCGAGGCTGGCCTGCAGGGCGTCCGCCAGGCTGGTCACCGGCTTCTCCGGCGGCGGTGGTGGCGCGGTCACCTCATGTCCCTCGATCTTGGCCTCGACCAGTTCCTCCACCGCCTCCCGGTACTGATCGCTGTACTGGGACGGGTCGAAGTCCAAGGTCATCGAGTCGATCAGGGATGTGGCCATCTTGAGTTCCTGGGACCGCACTTCGACGTCTTCCTCAAGGAACTCGAAATCGGGCACCCGGACCTCGTCCGGCCACATCAGGGTGACCAGCACGAGCACCCCGTCGCGGGTGCGCAGCGCGGCCAGCGTCTCCCGCTGCCGCAGCGCCACCTTCGCCACCGCGACCATGCCCGACCGCTCCAGTGCGTCCCGGAGCAGCGCGTAGGCACGCACCCCCTGGGGCTCCGGCTCGGTGTAATAGCTGCGCTCCCACATGATCGGGTCGACCTGGTCGACCGGGGAGAAGTGCAGCACCTCGATGCTGTGCGCGGTGGGCAGCGGCAGTTCGGCCAGGTCCTCGTCGGTGAGCACCACCATCTCGCCGTTGGGCAACTCGTACCCCTTGGCCACGTCGGAGTAGGCGACTTCCTCGCCGTCGATCGAGCAAACCCGGCGGAACCGGATCCGCCCCCCGTCCTCCAGGTGGACTTGGCGGAACGAGACGTCCCGGTGCTCGGTCGCGGCATAAAGCCGGATGGGAATCATGACGAGCCCGAACGAGATCTCGCCTCTCCACATGGCACGCATGATGCTTGTGTACCCCGATTAGCCAGATTGTGCTCTTCGGCGGTCTGCCCTGTCACGATGAAACACCCGCGGCACCGCGATACCGCGTTACGCGAGAGAATAGACGGGAGAGTCGGCCGGACACGCGAAGGGGATCACTGATGAGCGAGCGCGATCTGGGACAGCCAGCGCCCGATCTCGTGGAACAGCGGCGTGAGGTGATCGACGAACCGGAGGATCTCCCGGCCCCGCTGCCCTCAATTAACACCGACCTTCCCCTGGACGTGGATGAGGCCGACGCGATGGAGCAGTATCGGGAAGTGGAACTCGATGAGGACGACTACCGGTGAGAGGGAGGCGGACGGTTCCTTGGAGGCACAGGTGACGACGACATCCCAGGCCCGCCAGACCGGGAACCGGCTGCCCAAGCCCGCCAGGCGCAGGCAACTGCTCGCCGCCGCGCAGGAAGTATTTGTTGCGCAGGGCTACCACGCAGCCGCGATGGACGAGATTGCCGAGCGGGCCGGGGTGAGCAAGCCCGTCCTGTACCAGCATTTTCCCGGCAAACTAGACCTCTACCTGGCGTTGCTGGACGAGAGCGTGGCAGCGCTCACCGCAACGGTCCGGGCCGCCCTGGAGTCCACGACCGACAACAAGCAGCGGGTCACCGCCACGTTCACCGCTTTCTTCGACTTCGTCGGGAGCACCGGCCAGGCATTCCGCTTGGTGTTCGAGTCCGACCTGCGCAACGAGCCTGCCGTGCGCGCCCGGCTGGATGATTCGAGCCGGGACTGCGCGGAAATGATCAGCGAGATCATCTCCGAGGACGCCGGCGTCGGCGACGAAGAGGCGCACCTGCTGGGCATAGGCCTGGTCGGCATGGCCCAGATGAGCGCCACCTACTGGCTGGGCACCGACCGGGCGATCCCGAAGGATGCCGCGGAACAGCTCATGGCCAGGCTGGCCTGGCGCGGGATCAGCGGCTGGCCGCGGGCCAGCGACCCTGTTGCTGCGGACCAGTGAAAGGATCACCGTGGAAGTCAAGATAGGTATCCAGTCAATCCAGAGAGAACTGGTGCTCGACACGCCGTCCTCCCCGGACGAGGTCGAGCGTTCCCTGACGACGGCCCTGAGCAACGGCGGCATGTTCGTCGTCCGCGACGAAAAGGGCGGGAAAATCCTGATTCCGGCCGAGAAGATCGGCTACGTGGAACTCAACGGCACCGAGCAGCGAAGGATCGGCTTCGGGGGCCTGTGACCAGCGCAGCAGGCCCGTCAGGCCCGGCCCTCATAGCCCCAGCGCCGCCAGGCGCTGGTCGTGGGCATCGGTGATGCGCGCGAACATCCGCCCGATATCGCCCTGCCTGCCCGTCTCACCATCCGCGCCAGCGACCAGGTTGGCCAGCGACGGCCGCTCGGCCACCACCCGGTGCGCCTGGGCCAGCGCCTCGCCGACCAGCCGCCGCGCCCACAGCGCGAGCCGCCCGGCCAGCGTCGGATCGGCCTCGATGGCGGCGCGCACCCGGGAGACCACGAGGTCGGCGTGGCCGGTGTCCGCAAGGGCCTCCAGGACCAGCGCCCGTGCCTGTGGCTCCAGGCGCTCGGCCACCGCGCGATAGAAGTCGGCCGCGAGCCCGTCCCCCACGTACGCCTTGACCAGGCTTTCAAGCCAGTCCGCAGGGGCCGTCCTGGCATGGAAGGCGTCCAGCGGCGCCACGAACGGCTCCATGGCCTGCTCCGGCACGGCACCCCGCCTGGTGAGCTCGTCATGCAGGGCGCGGAAGTGACCGAACTCGGCGACGGCCATCTCGCCGAGGGCCGCCTTGTCCTCCAGGGACGAGGCGAGCGCGGCGTCGCCGGACAGGTTGAAAAACGCCACGAGTTCGGCGTAGGCGAGCAGCCCGAACAGATCGATGATTGCGTCCGTCCCTGGCGCATCCGTGCCTGCCACCAGCGCAGCCTACATCCGCTGATACACTGGCCTGCGGTCACACGGGAATGCAGGCGGGGGTATGCCGCGTTTCACGTGGTAAAACGCACTGAGAGCTGGAACTCTGACAACATATATGCCTGCCGCCCAGGAACAGGGCGACGACCTGACCGCCGGCGCAGGAAAAGCGGAAAGCATCGCCGGCCCACTGTTTACCGACCTGGGCGTCGCCGAGCCGATCTGCGAGAGCCTGGCGGCCCTGGGGATCACCACTTCCTTCCCGATCCAGGCGCTGACCCTGCCCATCGCGCTGACCGGCCAGGACGTCATCGGCCAGGCCAGGACCGGAACGGGCAAGACGCTGGCGTTCGGCATCGCGCTGCTGCAGCGGCTGGACGGCCAGCCGCCCGCGCGCTCGGGCCACACCCGGGCCCTGGTCGTCGTCCCCACCAGGGAACTGGCGATTCAGGTCTCCTATGACCTGGAGGCGGCCGGCAAGGCCAGCAGGGCGCGGGTGATCACGCTGTACGGCGGGCGCGCCTACGAGCCGCAGATCGACGCGCTGCGCGCTGGCGTGGACGTCGTGGTGGGCACCCCCGGGCGCCTCCTCGACCTTGTCCGCCAAGGGCATCTGAGCCTGTCGGACGTGGGCACGCTGGTGCTCGACGAGGCCGACAAGATGCTCGACCTCGGGTTCCTGCCCGACGTGGAGCGGATCCTGGAGCTCACCCCGGCGGCCCGGCAGACCATGCTGTTCTCGGCCACCATGCCCGGAGAGGTGGTCACCCTAGCCCGGCGGTACCTGAGCCGCCCGATGCACGTGCGGGCCGAACAGCACGACGAGACCGAGCTTGTGCCGCTGACCGAGCAGCACGTCTTCCGCGCCCACCAGATGGACAAGATCGAGATGCTGGTCCGGGTGCTGCAGGCCGACGGGCGCGGGCTGACCATGGTGTTCTGCCGGACCAAGCGCACCGCCGACCAGGTCGCTGGCGCGCTGACCACCCGTGGCTTCGCCACCGCGGCGGTGCACGGTGACCTGGGCCAGGCGCAGCGGGAACGGGCCCTGCGCGCGTTCCGGCACGGCAAGGTGGACGTGCTCGTCGCCACCGAGGTGGCCGCGCGCGGCCTGGACGTCGAAGACGTCACCCATGTCGTGAACTACGAATGCCCCGAGGACGACAAGGCGTACCTGCACCGGATCGGCCGGACCGGCCGGGCGGGCCGGTCCGGGGTGGCCGTCACGTTCGTGGACTGGAACGACCTGCAGCGCTGGAAGCTCATCAACGAGTCGCTCGGCCTGGGTCACCCCGAGCCGCCAGAGACCTACTCCACCTCCGAGCACCTGTTCAGCGCGCTGGGCATCCCGGTGGGCGTGGGCAGCCAGCTGGCCCCCGAGGCCAGCGGCCGTCAGGGGCTTGAGGCCGAAGAACTGGAAGACCTCGGCGAGACCGGCAAGCACCGCTCGGCGGCGGGCCACCGGTCCGGCGGAGCCGAGCCCACCCGCACGCGGGGCCCGCGGTCCCGGCGGCGGACCAGGGGCGGCGTGCCGATCGCCCGCGAGGGGGGCACCGCCGCAGAACACCCGGCAGGCCCCACGCAGGGTCATCCCGGGGACCACGCCGGGGCCCCGCGACGGCGGCGCCGCCGCCGTGGCAAGGGGCACACCGGCTCCGCCTGAGCCGCTAATCGGCCCCGGTCCGCCGAACCCCCGGCGTCTCCGAGCCCGTCCCACGGCCGGTGGGCCGGTCCTGCCGCGGATCCCCTCCGGGCACAGCGCGCGGAAATCGCACCATCCGCAACCGGGTCCCGGGCGGGGCGCGAACACCTCGTCCACCTGCCCGGCGGGCAGCCCGGCGCGGAACCGCTCGTCGGCGTCGCGGCACTCGGCCGCGATCCCCTCGGCCCGCCGCACGTGCCGGTCCAGGGTCGCCGCGGTGTGCTCCCAGGCGTGCACCTCGCCGGTGGGCAGATGGTGCAGTTCCACCCGGTGGCACGGCGCGTGGAAGATCCGCGCCGCGGCCAGCGCGTACAGCGCGAGCGCCAGCGAGGTCCTGGCATCGTCGGCAGACAGCCGCCGCCGCCCGGTCTTGTAGTCCACCACGGCAAGCTGGGTCGCCCCATCCGGGCCGCGCCGCCCATCCAGCCGGTCGATCCGGCCGCTCAGCACGATGTGCTCGGTATGGGTGCCGACGGTCCGCTCCACGCCCAGCGGCTCGGCTCCCGGGTCCAGGGTGGCCACGTAGCGCTCGACCATGTCACGCGCCCTGCCGCGCTGCTCCGCCGACTGCCCGGGGCCGGCGTACCCCTCCTCGATCCAGCCCCTCTCCAGCAGTTCGCACGCGGCCGCCACGGTGCGCTCCGGCCGGCGCAGCCGCCACCAGCCGGCCAGCGCATTGTGCACGCTCGCGCCGAAGCTGTTGTGCGCCCACGGCGGGCCCTTGGCCGGGGCGGGCCGGTCCAGGTAGGCCATCCGGTACCGGCGCGGGCAGTCCAGCCACGTACTCAGCCGGGTCGGCGTGCACGGGTACAGCCGCCGCGGCATCCCTGGGAGTAACGGCTGCCCGGGCTGGGCCCGGCGGTCAGTCTGCGGCGTCACCGAAATTCACCGGTCCTGCCGTCACCCATGAGTCGAAACTCTTCTCCGCTGCCGCGATCGTGGTCTCCTCGCCGTGGCCAGGCAGCACCCTGGTCGTCCCCGGCAGCGTGAGCAGCTGCGAACCGATCGCCGACAACTGGGCGGCAAAATCGGGGTAGCTGCCTTCGTGCGGGCACGGCCCGGTGGCGAGCAAGGCATCCCCGGTGAACACCACACCCAGATCTTCGCAGTAGAGGCTGACAGAACCGGGGCTGTGCCCCGGGGTACGCAGCACCTCAAGCGCGACGTCGGCAACCTCGAAGGAACCACCCTCCTCCATCTCGATATCGGGCAGCTCGTCGTCGTGCGCCTCGCGCCAGGCCAGGCGGTCCTTAGGATGCAGCGCGATCGGGGACTCGTCCCGCTCGGCCACCGCCGGTGCCGCCGCGGTGTGGGCCGCGTGGCCGTGTGTGCAGATCACCGCGATGATCTCCCGGTCGCCGATCGCGTCGAACACCGGCGCGGTGCGCTCCCCCGGGTCGACGACGATCACCTCTTCGTCGTTGCCGATCACCCACGCGTTGCAATCGGCCTTGCCGGTCTCGATCCGCTTGACTCGCGCCTCCATCAACAGCCCTTTCTGCTCATCCGCCCGATATAAAAGCCCGGATCGCGCCGACGACGAGCTGGACGGCGATGGCCGAAAGCAGCAGGCCGGCGATCCGGGTGAGCAACTCAACGCCGCTGGGCCGCAGCACCCGGTGAATCACCCCGGAGAACCGCATGGTAAGCCACAGCAGGATGGTGACCGCCACCAGCGCGACCGCGAACGCCGCGTACTGCGCTACCGTGCCGGCGCGCTGCACGAACACCATGGTGGCGACGATCGCCCCCGGCCCGGCAAGCAGCGGCGTGCCCAGCGGCACGAACGCCACGTTGACCCGGGTCCGCTCCTCCTCGGTGGGCTCGGTGTAGCTGCCGGTCAGCAACTGCAGCGCCACCAGCAGGAGCAGCAGGCCACCGGCGGCCTGCAGGGACGGCAGCTCCACCCCCAGGTAGGACAGGATCGACTGGCCGAACAGGGCGAACCCCACGATCACGCCGAGCCCGACCACCGCCGCCTGCCAGGCGAGCCGGTTCCGCACCCGGGCAGGCAGGCCCTTGGTCAGCGCGAGGAACGGCGGCACCACGCCGGGCGGGTCCATGATCACCAGCAGCGTGACGAAGACCTGCCAGAAGAACTTCACGTCGAAGAAGCTGCTCATCCGGGTTGCCCCGCAGGCCGGCCATACCGCGCCAGCAGCCGTTCGTAGGACTCCGGCGGGCAGGTTTCCTGGCCGATCCGGTAACCGGTCAGGCTCCCATGATCGTCGCTGCCGCCGGTGGGAACCAGGTCCAGGTCCGCGGCCAGGGCACCAAGGCGCGATCGTTCAGCTTGATCATGATCGGGATGCTGGACCTCCAGGCCGGCCAGGCCGGCACGCGCCAGCCGGGAGACCACCTCGTCGGGTATTCTCCACCCGCGCGAGACAGCACCGGGATGCGCGAGCACCGCGGCCCCGCCGGCCTGCGCGATGAGCCAGAGCGCCCGCACCGGGTCCAGCGCGTACCTGCTCACGTAGGCCCGTCCCCCGGCGCCGATCCACTCCGGCGTGAACGCCTGCTCCGGCCGGGAGATCGCCCCGGCGGCCACCATCGCCCTGGCGACGTGCGGGCGGCCGACCACGCCGCCCTCGGCGAGCGCCTCGACCTGCGGCCAGGTGATGTCCGCCCCCAGCTCGCGGAGCCGGTCCACCATGTCCCGGGCGCGGCTGCGCCGGGCGGCCACGATCGCCGCGCACTCCGCGGCGAGTTCCGAGCCCTCGGCCGCCGCGAGGCCGTAGGCGAGCATGTGCACGCTGTGGCCCTCCAGGCGGCAGGACAGTTCCATGCCGGTGACCAGGGTCAGGCTCGGCGGCGGTGCTTGCTCCGGCCCCACCACCCCGCCCAAAGCCTGCCGCGCCGCGGCGTGGCCGGCCAGGGTGTCATGGTCGGTGAGCGCGAGGACGTCGAGGCCGGCCTGCCCGGCGCGGCGCACCACCTCGGCCGGCGGATCTGTGCCGTCCGAGGCCGTGCTGTGGGTGTGCAGGTCGATGCGCACGAGCGTTCATGCTACGGCCAAGGCCCCGTGACGAAGGAACGGGCAGCAGGCCACCTGGGGGTTCCGGGGGATCGCTCCCCCGGGTCAGCAGGGCTAAGCGCCTGCTCCCGGCAGGCGGGGCGAGACGGCGCCGAACGGCAGGTCCAGGTCCAGCCCGGGATCGCGCAGGTCACGCAGGGGCAGGGCCTCGACGAGGAGGACCCCTGCCGTGTCGGGCCACAGCACCACCCACACCCAGTTGCCCAGCACCTCGCCGGCGAACGCGGCCCGGTCCGGCGCCTCCACGTGCCACAGCGGGAACTCGTGCAGGCCGAATCCGGCCAGGGCGTGCGGCGGCCCGGCCGCGAAGCCCTCCCCCGGGTCAGGCCCGGGCAGCCCGGCCAGGTAAGCGCCCAGGCCGACGCCGGGCTCCTCGGAGATCAGCAGCATCTCGCCCGGGCCGCCCACCGGGTTGGGCCCGGACAGGGCCACCACGCAGGCGCGGGTCCCCGTGCGGTCGTCGCCAGCGCCGGCGAACCCGGTGACCAGCCAGCCGGCCGGCAGCGGCCAGGGCACCCAGACCGGGACCCTGGCGAGGCGCAGCAGCCCGCGCAGCCCGTCGCCGGACGGCGAGTACGGGGACCGCAGCGGGTACACCTCGCCGTGCAGCGCGCAGTGCCAGCCACTGGCCCAGGGACTGGGCTCGGCGAGGGGGCCCCCGCAGCGCGGGCAGATGGGAGCCGTCTTCATGGACACCGACGTTGATCGGTGCGAGCGCGCACGTCAAGTACCCGGCGCTGGTGGCGCGTGGATACTTGGGCCATGGCTGAGCTGCGCATCCCCTGTGTCGGCGCCATCCTCACCGACGGCGAGCGGATCCTGCTCATCAAGCGCGGCCACGAGCCGGAGGCGGGCCGCTGGTCGCTGCCCGGTGGCCGGATCGAGCCGGGCGAGACCGACCAGCAGGCACTGGTGCGCGAGGTGCGCGAGGAAACCGGGCTTGAGGTGACCGCGGGCCCGCTTGTGGGCGCCGTGGACCGGCCGGCGCCAGGCGGCCGGGTCCTGGTCATCAGGGACTACGCCGCCGCGGTGACCGGCGGCACGCTCGCGGCCGGGGACGACGCGGACGATGCGCGCTGGTTCAGCATGCGCGAGCTGGACCGCCTGCCCCTCAGCACAGGACTGCTTGAGGCGCTGAACGATTGGGGCGTGGCTGGCCTGGCCCCTGCGCGTGCGCTGGTCGCCGAGGCCACCAGGCGCGCGGGCATCGTGTGGCTGACCGTGCCCGGAGCGGGCAGGGCCTACCCGGCCTGGCACCTGTGGCGGGACCCGCCGGGAGCCGCGTACCTGGTGACCGGGCCGGGCGAGCAGCCGCTGCCGGGGCTGGCCGGCGCCGCACGGGTGGCGGTCACCGTGCCGAGCAAGGAATCCGGCGGCGCGCTGGTCACCTGGACGGCCGAGGTATCCCGGATTGAGCCGGGCTCGCCGGAGTGGGACGAGGTGATCGGCCTGCTAGCCGCGGCGCGGCTCAACGCGGAGCTTTCCGCCGATGCCGTTTACCGGCTGTCACCGCGGCCCAGTGACGGAGGAACGGGGCCGCGGCCCATCAGGGGGTTCCAGGGGGTCGCTCCCCCGGACTAGCAGGGCCGCGGCCCAGTGACGGAGGAACGGGGCCGCGGCCCATCGGGGGGCTCCGGGGGGTCGCTCCCCCGGACTAGCAGGGCCGCGGTCTCCCTGTGATTGACCCGCTCCGGACGTTCCGCCGACCGATTGTTCACTAGGGGACCTCATTTCAGCCGTGTTGCGTTCACCCGGCTGGACGCCGGGCCGGCCATTGTCAGCGCCGGGACCGAAATCGTATGGGCGTATGGGAGGGTTCGCATGGCTTGGTCCATCCGCAGAACGCTGGCCGTCACCGCGGCCGGCGCGCTTTGCCTCGCTGGCTCCGTGTCGGCGGTAGCCGCCTCGGCTGCCCCGGCACGTCCGGCCGCGGGAACCACAGCAACCCCGATTCAGCATGTGGTGGTGATCTTCCAGGAGAACGTCAGCTTCGACCATTACTTCGGCACGTACCCGAACGCGGCGAACACCGACGGCCAGCCGTTCACCGCAGCGAAGGGCACGCCGAGCGTCAACGGCCTGACCCCGGAACTGCTGAACCACAACCCGAACGAGGCCAACCCGCAGCGGCTCACCCCGTCGGAGGCGCTGACCTGCGACCAGGACCACGACTACACGCCCGAGCAACTGGCGCTTGACGGCGGCCTGATGGACGCCTTCGTGCAGAACACGGAGGTCACCGACTGCTCGCCCCCTGACTTCACCACGCCCGGCCTGGTGATGGACTACTACGACGGCAACACGGTGACCGGGCTGTGGAACTACGCGCAGCACTTCGCGATGAGCGACAACATGTTTGACACCGAGTTCGGGCCGTCCACCCCCGGAGCGCTCAACCTGATCTCCGGCCAGACCGGCGGCGGCACCTCGGTGGACGCCCAGGGGAACCCCGAGCCCGACCCCGGCGACATCGGCTCGCAGAACTCCACGACCGACACCGGCACCGTCTACGGCGACCCGGACCCGTACTACGACGGCTGCTCGAACCATTCCGGCCCAACGGTCAAGATGACCGGTACGAACATCGGCGACATGCTCAGCAATGCGGGCGTCAGCTGGGGCTGGTTCCAGGGTGGCTTCGCTCCGACGTCGCGGACCGCGCAGGGCACGCCGGTGTGCGCGAGGGCTCACAACAACATCGGCGGGGTGTCGGAAACCGACTACAGCCCGCATCACAACCCGTTCGAGTACTACGCCTCGACCGCCAACCCGAACCACCTGCCCCCGGCCAACCTGGCCGAGGTCGGGCACGACGGGCAGGCCAACCACGAGTACGACCTGAGCTGGTTCTACAAGGACCTGACGCACGGTCACATGCCCGCGGTGAGCTTCCTCAAGGCAGCCAGGTACCAGGACGGCCACCCCGCTAACTCCGACCCGCTCGACGAGCAGGCCTTCCTGACCACGACGATCAACAAGATCATGAAGTCGAAGTTCTGGAAGAGCACCGCCATCATCATCACCTACGACGACTCGGACGGCTGGTACGACCACCAGATGCCGCCCATCGTCAACTCTTCGGCCGACCCGGCGCTCGACGCGCTGAACGGCACCGGCGTGTGCGGTCACGGCACGCCGATGGGCGCGATCCCCGACCGGTGCGGTTACGGCCAGCGGCTGCCGTTCCTGGTCATCTCGCCCTTCGCGAGGAGGAACTACGTGAGCAACTCGACCATCGACACGACCTCGATCCCGGCGTTCATCGAGAACAACTGGCTGGGCGGGGCGCGGACGGGCCCCGATTCGTTCGACAACATCGCCGGCTCCATCACCGACATGTTCAAGTTCAGCCAGCCGAATGACTCGACGCTGTTGCTCAACCCGAAGACGGGTGAGGTAGCGCACTGATCTGACCCATCCCGTGCGTTGCGGGCCGGCCGGTAACGGCCGGCCCGCACGCATACGATGGCAGCATGGCTGCATCCTCCGTCGTTTCGCCGCCCACCGCCGAGCAGGTGACCGCGGCCCTGGCCGGGGTCAACGACCCTGAGATCCACCGCCCCATCACCGAGCTTGGCATGGTGAAGAGCGTCGACGTCGGGGCCGGTGGCAAGGTCCGGGTCGAGGTGTACCTCACCGTGGCCGGCTGCCCGCTCCGCGAAACCATCACCAAGGACGTCACGGCGGCCGTGGCCGCGGTGCCCGGCGTGTCCGGGGTGGATGTGCACCTGGACGTGATGAGCGACGAGCAGCGCCGGGAACTGCAGGGCCGGCTCCGCGGCGGCCGGGCCGAGCGCGCCATCCCATTCGCCGAGCCCTCCTCGCTCACCCGGGTGCTCGCCGTGGCCAGCGGCAAGGGCGGCGTCGGCAAGTCTTCTGTGACGGTGAACCTGGCCGCCGCGCTGGCCGCCGCCGGGCAGAAGGTCGGCGTCCTGGACGCGGACATCTACGGTCACTCGATCCCTCGCATGCTGGGCGTGACCGGACAGCCGACCCAGGTCGAGCAGATGATGATGCCGCCGTCCGGGCACGGCGTGAAGGTCATCTCGATCGGCATGTTCACCACCGGCAACACACCGGTGGTGTGGCGCGGGCCGATGCTGCACCGCGCGGTGCAGCAGTTCCTCGCCGACGTGTACTGGGGCGACCTGGACGTGCTGCTGATGGACCTGCCGCCGGGCACCGGCGACGTGGCCATCTCGGTGGCGCAACTGGTGCCCACCGCGGAACTGGTTGTGGTCACCACGCCCCAGCTCGCCTCCTCGGAGGTGGCGGAGCGGGCCGGCGCGATCGCCGTGCAGACGCATCAGCGCATCGCGGGCGTGATCGAGAACATGTCGGGCCTGCCCTGCCCGCACTGCGGCGAGATGCTCGACGTGTTCGGCGCCGGCGGCGGCCAGGCCGTCGCGAACGCGCTCACCAGGATCACCGGGGCGCACGTGCCGGTCCTGGCGCAGGTGCCGATCGATCCCCGGCTGCGCCAGGGCGGTGACGACGGTCGCCCGCTGGTGCTCAGCGACCCGGAGGCGCCCGCGGCCCGCCAGCTCGCGGCCGTCGCGGAGGCGCTGGCCAGCAAGTCACGCGGTCTGGCCGGGCGGCGCCTGGGCTTGACCCCGGTCTAGCTCAGGTGGCCTCGGAGTCGTAGGGCGGGGACTCGCCCGGCGAGAGCGTCACGCTGGAGTGGCGGCACTCCGTAGAGTACGGCGGCTCTGTGGAGTACGGCATCCCATCATCGGGGACGACCGGGTCGGCCTCGAACTCGTCGTCAAGCAGGTGCTTGCGGACGAACGTGCGCGGGTTGAGGTCGGCGATGTCGAAATCCCCGAACTCGGGCCCGAGCCCTTCGGTCAGGTCACGGCGGGCGCCGTCGGCCAGCCGGCGCAGCTCGCGCAGGGTGCGGCCCGCCTGGGCGGCGACCTTGGGCAGCTGGTCCGGCCCGAAGATCACGATGGCGAGCACCAAGAGCACCGCGATCTTGGTGAGCGACAGGTCAAACACAGGGCGTCTCCAGGCAAGCGGCCGGCGCGTGCGCGCGCGTTCCCTTCACTGTAGACCGTGCTGTCCCGGGGGAGCGACCCCCCGGACCCCCCGATGGCCTGCGGCCCCTGCGACTTCGTCGCGGCGGCCTTGGCCGTGCGCGGCGATCACGGGATCAGCCAGGACGCCAGCCGGTGCAGGCCCTGCCGCAGCCGGGCGAGCAGTCCGGGGCTGCTGTTGTGCGGCAGGGCCGCGACGACCTGCGCCGCAGTTCGCGGCGGCGCCGCCGCGACCAGGGTGTACACGAAGCCCCGTGCCGACCACACGAACGTCTGCCAGTCGGAGCCGTCGGCGTAGACCAGGCTGCCCCCCAGCGCCATCCGCGACCAGCCGGGTGGCCGGGACTTCAGATGGCCGCGCTGCAGGAACACCGAGACCAGGGAGAGCCCGTCGGAGTAGTCCAGATCCACGACGGGCCCGGCAGCGGTGCTGCCCTGCCGCGCGCCGAGCAGCGCCAGGTCGTCCGGTAGCGGTCCGGGCAGCGGCCAGCCCTCTGGCGCGCAACCGGGCAGGCCGGGCGGTAACCCACTGCCGGGGGACCGCGCCCGGCGGCGCCCCGGCCGACACCTGCCCCCACGGTCAGCGCCATGAACATGGCATCGCTGACGACGTGGCCGTGCCCGTCGAAGGTCTCCCGGCGCAGCGGCAGTGTCGTGGCCTTGTCCAGCCAGAACCGGGCGGCGAGCCTGCCGTCGCGGCGCGCCGTGACCACCCGCGCCATGCGGCCCGCCACCTGTCCCCAGCCCACGGCGGCCACCTGGTAGTTGGCGCTGAGCAGGGCGACAAGGCGCGGGCTCATGGCCAGCATGACGCTGCCCACCAGGGCCTGGCCGCCCAGGTATGGGGCAGGCGCGACGTTGTGCGGCACCTCGGCAGGCCAGGGCGGCGCCGGCGCGACAGCCTGCGCGAGGGTGACACCGCCGGCGGCGTGCCAGACGTCCACGACCGAGGTGGCCGACCCGGCCGCGCTCCAGCCGCCCAGCATCTCCTGGCCCTGGTAGGTCATGGTGTGGCAGGCCCGCGCCGCCTGGCTGAGCAGCCGCAGCGAAGCGGTGCTGCGCTCCGGGGGGCGGGACAGCCCGGACGGCGCCGCTGTGCTCCATCGCCGCGGCAGCTCCGCCGAGGCTTCCGGTGGGATGCCGCGAGATCACCACGATGCCGCTGGCCACGAGCCCGGCCAGCACCGCGACGGTGATGACACGGAGCGCGGCCGGATCGTTGCCGGGACACGTCGTGCCGACAGCAATCCGTGACCGGGTGTCCACCTCGGGCTCACCCAGCCCGGGCAGGCTGGGGGGCCGCCCGGTGGTGCCGGAGCGCGTGGGGGCGCGGCGTGCTTGACGGCGAGGAGGACGCCGCCGCGGTGCTGGCGGGCACGCCGCCGGTGCTCAGTTCGTGCTGCGTCATGAACTCCTCGATCGCGGGCGAGACGCCGGGCCCTGGCTCGGCCTGGCCGCCGCCGCCGGCCATGAACGCGGCGGCGGGGACGCCAAGGCCCGCCATGGTCACGAAGGCGACGGCGATCGAGCGCACCGGCCAGCGCCGGCGGGACAGGCCAATGCTCCCCGGTACCGGGCTCCGGGCCCCCAGCGCGACCAGCCGGTCGGTGAGCGCGGTGTTCGCGGTCGCCTCGCCCAGGGCGTGCATCCGCTGCTTGAGCACCCGCAGCGCGGCCGCCTCCAGGCGGCACGGCTCGCACTGGGCCAGGTGCGCCAGCACCCGCTCCCGCTGCGTATGGTTCAGCTCACCGTCGATCAGGGCCGACAGGCGCTGCCCGAGGTGGCTCACGCCGGCCCGCTCGGCGCAGAACTGACCGGAGCGGGGCGTGCTACCGCCCCGGTCGCCTGGCGCGGCCGGCGATGCTCCAGGGCCACCCGGAGCTGCGCACGGCCGCGGTGAATGCGGCTGCGCACGGTCCCCAGCTTCACCCCGAGGGTGCTGGCGACCTCCTCATAGGACAGGCCCTCGATGTCACAGAGCACGACGGCGGCGCGATACTCCGGCGCCAGCGCGGCGAGTGCCTGCTGCACATCGCCGTCGAAATGCCGGGCGTCGAACGCCTGGGCCGGGGTCGGCTCATCGCCGCTCAGCCGGCCAGCGGCGTCGTCGCCAAGACCCTCGAAGCGGATCCGCTGCCTGCGCCGGGCCATGTCAAGGAAGAGGTTCGTGGTGATCCGGTGCAGCCACCCCTCGAAGGTGCCCGGGGTGTAGCTCGACAGCGACCGGAAGACCCGGACGAACACCTCCTGGGTGAGGTCCTCGGCGTCAGGCACGTTGCCGGTCAGCCGGTAGGCGAGGCGGTACACCCGGGCCGAGTGGTCCCGGACCACCTCGTCCCAGCTAGGCGGCGTCCAGGGCGCAGCGTCGGGCAGAACCTCGAGCTCTGCTAGTGCCGGCCCCACCACCCCGCCCTCCGTTCCCCCGGTGTCGCCCACCTTTGCCCTCCAGCAGTGTTGGCCCTGCCCCATTATCACTCCCCAGAACGCACAAGGTGCCCCTGCTGGTTCCCGCTTCACGGCGCACGAGGAGTAGGCTGCGGCCGGGGAAGGCCCCGTGTGCACTGCTGGAGGGGGCATCGTGAGCGCTCAGGCCACCTTGGATTTCGTGGAAGGCTACCTATCGGAGGACGAGCCGCTGCTCATGGCGCGGCGCAATGCCGCCGAGGTGGGCGGGGCGCCGCCGGTCAGCCCGGCCACGGGCGCCGCGCTGCGGTTCGTCGCGGCCGCGCTGTCCGCCAGGTCGGTGGTCGAGATCGGCACCGGCTGCGGCACCTCAGGTGTCTGGCTGCTCCGCGGCATGCGTCCCGACGGGGTCTTGACCAGCGTCGACGTCGACCCTGAGCATCAGCGGCTGGCGCGCAAGGCATTCGTCGAGGCGGGCTTCGCGGCCAACAGGTACCGGCTCATCGGCGGCAAGGCAGCCGACGTGCTGCCCCGCCTCACCGATGGCGGCTACGACATCGTCTTCTGCGATGCGGACAAGCATGACTATCCCAGCTACCTGACCGCGGGGCTGCGCCTGCTCCGCCGCGGCGGAGTCGTGGCCTTCGACAACGCGCTGTGGGGCGGGCGGGTGGCCACCCCGTCCTGCACCGACCCGGAAACCTCGGCCATCAGGGAAGTGGTCGAGGCGGTCCGCCAGGACGAGCGGCTGGTCCCGCTGCTGCTGCCGATGGGCGACGGCCTGCTGGCCGCGGTCAAGCAGTAACGCTGTCAGCCCGGGGAGCACTCCGCCTCCCGGGGCAAGCCCCCGGACCCCATGGCCCGGAGCCCCCCGGTGGCCCAAGGCCCCGTTCCTTCGTCACTGGGCCTTGGCCGTCTGAGCTTCCTGACCCGGTTCACAGAGCCAGCGCAGCAGCAGCCGGGTGCCGAACCCGGTGGCGCCCTTCGCCTCGCCGCTGTCCGGCGAGGACCGGGCCGCGCCTGCGATGTCCAGGTGGGCCCAGGGGCGGCCGCCGGTGAACTCGCGCAGGAACAGCGCGGCCTCGATGGAGCCCGCCCGCGGGCGGGCTACTGTGCGGGATATTGGCCAGGTCGGCCACGGGGGAGTCCAGCGCATCGCTGTAGTCGTCCACCAGCGGCATCCGCCAGAGCGGCTCCCCGGCCTGTTCGCCGGCCGCGAGCAGCGCCCCGGCGAGCCCGTCGTCGCTGGCGTACAGGGCGCCCAGCGTCCCGCCGAGCGCCACCCGCGCAGCGCCGGTCAGCGTGGCAACGTCCACCATCACGTCCGGTTCCAGCACGGTGTCCGCGTAGGCGAGCGCGTCCGCGAGCACCAGCCGCCCCTCGGCGTCGGTGTTGAGCACCTCGGTGGTGCGGCCACCGAAATGGGTGATCACGTCTCCTGGGCGCATCGCGGAGCCCGAGGGCATGTTCTCCGCCGTCGCCACCAGGCCGGTGACGCGCACGGCGGCCCGCAGGCCCGCCAGCGCCGACATGGCCGCGATCACCGCCGCGCCCCCGGCCATGTCGGTCTTCATGGCCTTCATGCCTTCGTTCGGCTTGAGCGAGAGCCCTCCGCTGTCGAACGTGATGCCCTTGCCCACGAGGACGACGTGGGTGCGCGCACCGGGCGGGTGGTAGCCAAGTTCGATGAGGCACGGCGGCTGCGCGGAGCCCGCGCCCACCGCGAGGATGCCGCCGAACCCCTCGGCCGCCAGTTCGGCTGGCTCGCGCACCCGCACGGTCAGCCCGCTGGCCGCCGCGGCCCTGGCGGCCTCCCCGGCCAGCCAGGCCGGGGTTTTCCGCCCGGACGGCATGTTCGCCAGGTCGCGGGCAAGACCCACCGCCTCGGCGACCGTGCGGGCCGCCGTGACCGCCTCGGCCGCCTCCTCGTCCTCGGCGGAGACCAGCATCCGCACCTCGCCGGGCCCGCCGGACGTTGCTTGCGAGGCGAGCGAGAACCGGTAGGAACCGAGCAGCAGGCCCTCGGCGAACGCCCGGACCGCCCCGGCAGGCTGGCCAAGCGCGGCAGCGGCGAGCATCCCCCGCTCCCGTGCCGCGCGGCCGCCCAGCGCGGCTCCCGCCTTCCGCATGTCCGCAGCGGACTCGTCGCCCAGCCCGACGAACAACAGCCGCCGGGGCTTGTCGCCGACCCGCACGGCCACCGGCGTGACCTCGCCCGCCTTGCCGTTAGCGTCGCAGGCGGCGAGCACGTCGGCCGCCGGGCTGCCCAGATAGGGATCAAGTCCCGCCGTTTCCGCGCCCTGGACCGCGACCGCGATGTCCGCACCGTCGTCGGCCTCGCCGGTCACCGCGGCGAGATGGGCAGCCAGCGAAAAGCCAGCGGGCGCGGGGATCGTGGTCAGCCGGATATCGATCGGCAAGGCTCAACCAGTGGCAGACTTCAGCGCAGTCGAGAGCTGTGCCGCCTCATCGGCGGACAACTCGACCACGAGGCGGCCGCCGCCTTCGAGCGGTACGCGCATCACGATGCCGCGGCCTTCCTTCGTGACCTCGAGCGGGCCGTCACCCGTCCGCGGCTTCATCGCCGCCATCCTGCATCCCCTTTCATGCCCGGGGCCGCATGAAGGCCTCACGTGAGGCCCGCCGCCGGAAAAGCCGGCGACTGCGGCGGGTTCGGCCGATTCACAGCCGTGTCGATTCGTACATCTATTATCAGAGTTTCCGCGCCGGATGGAAACGATCAGGGGTTACTTCACCCCCAGGCGTCCGTTAAGACAGGCGAAACTGGTTCTGTGAACGCGCGATCGGCTCTCTTCGACCTCTACGGCGATCACCTCGCCAGGCGCGGCTCCCGTGCGCCGGTCGCCTCGCTGGTACGGCTGCTCGCCCCGCTCGGCATCACCGAGCCGGCCGCCCGCACCGCGGTGTCGCGCATGGTACGGCAGGGCTGGCTGACCCCGGTGCGGTGCGGGCCCGGCCTGGCCGGTTACGCGCTGACCCCGCGCGCCGCCAGTCGCCTGGACGAGGCCGCGGAGCGGATCTACCGTCGCGGCGACCTCGCCTGGGACGGCCAGTGGCACGTGCTGGTGGTCGAGCGAATCCGGGACCGGGCGCGCCGCGGCCGGGTCCGGGCGGCGCTTGGCTACCTGGGGTACGCACCGCTGGATGAGACCACCTGGATCAGCCCGCGGCCGTCGGTGGAGCTTGACGCCCTGCTCGAGGCGGAGCGGCTGCGCGCGGAACGGTTCCTGGCCAGCTACGACGGCGACGCGGGGGGCCTGCTGGCCCGGACCTGGGACCTGGACGGCCTGGCCCGGGCATACCAGCGGTGGCTGGCACAGGCGCACGAGCTGATCGCGGCGGTCGGCCCGGACGCGGCGGACCCGGCGGTCTTCGCCCTGCGCAGTTCGCTGGTCCACGAGTGGCGCAAGTTCCTGTTCACCGACCCTGGGTTCCCGGCGGCGCTGCTGCCGCCGAACTGGCCAGGGCACCAGGCGGCGCGGGTGTTCCAGGCGGAGTCGGCCAGGCTCTTGCCTGGCGCGTCCCGGTTCGTGGACTGTTGCCTGCGGATCGACGATCCGGAGCGCTAGGAGCGGCCAGCCCGGGGCACGATGCCGCGGTCCATCTCGGCGCAGGCGCAGACGATCTGCTCGGCGATCTCCACCAGGTCGGTGGGCACCTGCTTGGACTGACGGCCGTCCGGAGACCGCCACCAGATCGCGTTGCTGCGGCACCACACGGTCAGCCCATACCGGACCGAGAGCACCGACATGCCCTCGGACGGCTCCTGGGCGCGGAGGAGACCACCCCCGAGCCCGCGCTCGACGAGCATCTCCTCCAGCGCCCTGGCCGCCCGTCCTGGCGCCAGGCGGGTGCGCCGCAGCGGCTCCGGCACGACGCCGGCGGGCACGGGCTGCGCGAACCACACCGCCTTTCCGGGTACCTTCCAGCCACCGAACCGCGAACGGGTCAGGTGCTGCCCCCACCGCCCGGCCGACAGCCCAGCCACTACCTGAAGCCCGCGCCCGCTCACCGCGTCGGCTCCGGCAGCGCCGGGCACCGGCGCCAGGTCGTCTTTCCAGCCACTGAGCGAGTCGAAGACCTTGACGGCCAGTTCCCATCGTCCCGCCGCCCGGCGCAGGTAGATCCACAGCTCGGGGGCGCCCGCGATGGGCCAGTCCCGCGTGCCGTCGAACTCGATGTTGCCGTGCGCGTGCAGGGTGTTGGCGGCCAGTTCGCTGGTCATCAGCAACCCGTCGGATGCCAGTTCCTCGGGGAGGGCCAGGGTCGCGGCCACCTCACGGAACACGCCCCGCGCCACCGCGGCGCAAGTCGCATCGGCCGGGAGGGGCCAGGCGCAGCAGCCCCCGCCCGCCAGCGCGGCCGCGACAACCGAGGGACGGTCTGAATGTCCGGACTGTCCGGACTGTCCGGTGCGGTTCCGTTGATCGCGGGCCCTCCCCTCCATTGGCCCGCAACACCCGCATCGGCCAGCGCCATGCTGGTCGGAGACCTCATGGCGGTACCGCTCGGTGGCACCACGGCTACGGCAGGCGACGGTAACATGGTCCTCAGCCTTCGTGACTCGTGGATCTGTGAAACACAGATTACGATTTATCACCTCGGCTTCGCAATAACATCCGGCGATTTGCTGGTCAGTTGTGGCCAGTTCACGGTCAGTTCTGACCGATGCGTGCCACGCGCCGTGCGTGTACGCTCACAGGAGCGACTGCTCGGCCGGTCGCACCTGCGTTGAGACAGGCGCAGCAAGTAAAGAATCCCCCGGGTGGCGGCCCGGGGGATTCTTTGAAAGACGTCAGCGAGTGGTCGGCTCGAGGTCGAAACGGCCGGACTTGGCGTCCACGAGGAAGGCCGTGAACGCAGCCCGGCCCACGACGTGAGCGCCGCCCTCGGGGTGCTTACTGTCGCGGACCGCGACCACCTCCTCGAGGTTGGCTGCCACCTCCACACATCCGCCGTTGTGCTGACTCCGGCGGGCCTTCCGCCATACTGCGTGAGACAGGTCGGTCATGGGTCTACTCCATCTGTAGTGCGAGTTGTCTGAGATAGAGCGTCGTGTCATCAGGCTCTAGGGCGCCATCGACAGCTCGATCGAAGGATTGGCTGTACATGGTCACATGCTCCGTGCCGGTCACCTCCTGAATGCCGATGTCGGTCTCGGTGTAGGCGATGGATGGCTCGCCATCCGGGGAAGTCGAAGATGTTGATCGGCGACATCAGGCCGCGGGGCGGCCCGTCGGCGAAGCGCTGGATGCGCAGGTCCACGTTGGGGCGCTGGCCGATCTTGATCAGGTGCTGGATCTGATCCTGCCGGTCGGCCCTGGTCCCCCACTGGTAGAGCAGCGAGGCCTCGGTGACGATGGCGATCAGCTCGGGGGCGTTCCCGTTCGTGCGGTCGAGGATCTCCTGCCGCCGCAGCCGGGTCGCCAGAGCCTCCCGCCGCCAGGCCGGCGGCCTGGGCCCGATCTTCATGAAAGCCTCGCCGTATTCCTGCGTCTGCAGCAGGCCGGGCAGCACCAGCGGGATGAACACGCGAATTCTGCTGGCGTCGTTCTCGAACCCGGGAAACTCATTCTCGAAGATCTCGGCGCAATCACGCCACCACGGGCGGGCGCGGGAGCGGATCGCAAGATCCTCGATCTCGTCCCGCTCCGCGGGGTCGACACCGTAAACACGGAGCAAGTCTCTGATGTCGCTCATCTCGGGACGTTTCCACTGATTAGCCTCGAACCGGCCGACCTTGCCCCGTCCCCAGTTGAGCATGTCACAGACATGGTTCGCGGTGTACCCGCTCTTCACCCGCAGTTGCAGGAGCTGCCGTGACAGGCGGCGTTTCGCCACCGTAGCGCCGTAGGCATCGTCGCTCATCGGAGGTCGCCTCCTTGACAGGGGGTCGCGCTCAGTATACAGCTACCTAAGTTGTGAATCACAGAAGTTAATTTCTCGCATGGTACCGGTCCGGATCCGCGATCCGGGCCGCAAGCGGCACTCCACTGCCTTCCTACTCCAGCGCATCCAGGGACGCACCATCATCGAATTCGCCGTTTCTCACACCGTCGAGAAAGCACTCCCATTCGTGCCGGTCGTAGACCAGAATCCGCCCGGACGGGTCGCCGGCGACACGCATCAGCACCCAGTCCACGCCGGGCCGCCCGGGCCCGGTGACCATGGCCACCTCGATCGTGCCGTCGCCCGCTCCGGACCGCTGCCAGTGCTGGGCGGCGGCGTCGATGCCCAGTTCCTCTACCGTGGGCTTGGCGGTCACGGCACCTCCCGGTCAGTTCTTGCCCGGGCATCCGGCCCGGCCTTGTCGGGTCACCGGCACTTCGCCACCCCGCAGTACAGCACCCGCGACCCGTCGCTGTCGGCCGACGCCGGATCCACCGCTCCCCACTGCCCGACGAACGTGAGGCCATCGGTGGCCCCGCGATAGGGCGCCACCATCTCCATGCCCGTGAAGAACCGTTCCACCTCGGCCCGCGAGCGCAAGGTCAGTTGCTCGGTGGCATTCGCAAAGGTCTCCACCATGGCATGCACCGCCAGCGGCGGGAGCCCGTCCGAGGTGGCGTGCGAGAGCGCGAGGTAGCTTCCCGGTGCCAGCGCGGCCACATAACGCGCCAGCAGGCCCCACGGATCGCTGTCGTCGGACACGAAGGGCAGCACCGCGGTCATTAACAACCCGGCGGGCTCGGTGAAGTCGATCATCGAGCGAACCGCGGGGTGGCCGAGCAGGGCGTCCGGATCCCGCAGGTCGGCGGTGATGAGCGTGACGTTCGGCACGCCAGCCAGCAGCGCCGCGAACTGGGCCGCGACCATCGGGTCGATGTCGGCGTACACGACCCGCGCGGCCGGATCGATCCGCTGTACCACCTGATGGGTGTTGCCGACGCTGGGCAGGCCGGACCCGATGTCGATGAACTGCCGCAGGCCGGCCTCGGCGGCCAGCCACGTGGCCGCTCGCTGATGGAACCCGCGGTTCGCCCAGGCCGCGTCGCTGAGCGCGGGCAGGCTCTGGCGCAGTGCCTCCGCGGCCTTCCGGTCCGCCTCGAAGTTGTTGTGGCCGCCCAGGCAGTAGTCGTAAAGACGGGCCGGGCTCGGCTTGGCCGGATCCACGCCAGGGGGTACCGGCGGATCGGGGACCGCCCCGCGGGGAAGGTGCGGTGCCTCCATCATGGAGTCTCCGTTCTACGCTCAGTCCTCAGTCTGACACGCTCCGTATGCTTACGCCACGGCAAAAGCAACCCACGAGGTGGTCGTCCACCACGCCACAGGCCTGCAGGGCGGCGTAGACGGTGACAGGGCCGACGAAGGAGAACCCCAGTTTCCGCAGCTCACGGGCGCACGCCCGAGAGGCAGGCGTCTGGGCGGGCACATCCGCCAGGGTGACGGGGGGCACCTGCGGCGCCTCCGCGTACCGCCATACCAGGGCGGCGAGGCCGCCCGGCACCGCCAGGGCGGCTCGCGCGTTGCCGAGCACCGCGCGGATCTTCGCCCGGTTGCGCACGATTCCCGCGTCGGCCAGCAGGCGCGCCTCGTCCGCCGGGCCGAACCCCGCAACGGTCTGCGGGTCGAACCCGCCGAACGCGGCACGGAAGTTCTCCCGCTTGCGCAGGATCGTGAGCCAGGAGAGCCCGGACTGGAAAGCCTCGAGGGACAGGCGCTCGAAGATGCCCGCGTCGCTGTGCACCGGCTGGCCCCACTCCTGGTCGTGGTAGGCGCGGTAGTCAGCGGTCCCCAGTGCCCAGGGGCAGCGCAGCAGGCCGTCGGGCCCGGGTGCGGCCGCGCCTGGTACGGTCGCCTGCGGCATCGCCGGGTGCGGCCGCGTCGGGTGCGGCATCGCCTGGTGCCGCATCGCCCGTCGCGACCGGCGGTTCGCTCACTGCTGCGGCTCCCACCGGGTCCGCAACTCGTCGATTTCCCGGCGCAGCGTGGCGATCTCCACGTCACGCGCCGTGACCGACCGGGCGATCACGCCGAGGGCCTCCTCGGTCGCGGACACGTTGTAACCCCACAGGGCCAGCGGCGGGCGCAGCAGGGCCACGTCGGCCGCGGTCAGTTCGTCCTGCCGCGGCGGCGCGAAGTCGCTGGGGAACGCGGCCATCTCCCCGGCCCGCCCGAGGGCAGCCAGCACCACACAGGCAAGGACCGCCGCGGCCGCGAGTACAAGAATCACCGGCACAGTAAGAATCGTGCCATGCTCGGCGGATGACAGGGCACAGACCGCCCCGGCCAGCGCCGCCCGGGGCAGCACGGGTCCCCGCAGTCCTGGTCGCCGTCGCCGGCTCGGCAGCCGAAGCGGATCGCGCTATCGCCGCCGGCGCGGACATGATCGACGGCAGCGGTCTGCCCGACCGGGACGTGGCGGCGCTGCGCGCCCGCCATCCGGGCCTGCGACTGTGGCACGGCTCGCCCGCCGCGGCAGAAACCGACCAGGCCGGGACCCCGGCGGCCGTGGTCGCCACCGCGGCGGTGCTTGCCTGGCTCGGGACTCCGGCCATCAGGACCAGGCACGTCCTGGCGGTCCGCCGGGCCATCGACATGACCTGCTCGGTCGCGGGCACGCGGCTACCCGCGCTCACCACCAGAGGGCTGGCTTGAGGGCTGGCTTGACCCCGCGGGCCAGCCTGGCTCGGACAGATCGCCACCTGGCCCGTTTCCGTGCGCGGCGTGGATGATCCGCACCACCTCGTCCGGATCGTCGGCGATGCTCAGCAGGTCCAGGTCCCCCGGTGAGACCTTTCCCTCGCCGGACACCACGTCCCGCAGCCACGCCAGCAGGCCGGACCAGTAAGAGCCGCCGACCAGCACGATGGGGAACCTGGTGATCTTGCCGGTCTGCACCAGCGTGACCGCCTCGAACAGCTCGTCCAGCGTGCCGAAGCCGCCCGGCAGCACCACGAAAGCCTGCGAGTACTTGACGAACATGGTCTTGCGGACGAAGAAGTACCTGAACTCAAGGCCGATGTCGACGAACTCGTTCAGGCCCTGTTCCTGCGGCAACTCGATGCCCAGGCCGACGGAGATCCCGCGCGCGCTCGCCGCGCCCTTGTTGGCCGCCTCCATGATGCCGGGCCCGCCGCCGGTGATCACCGCGTACCCGGCCCTGGCCAGCGCCGCGGTGATCTGGGTGGTGAGCTCGTACTGCGCGGAGCCGGGCCGGGCACGGGAGGAGCCGAACACCGACACCGCCTTGCCCATCTCGGCGAGCAGCCCGAACCCTTCCACGAACTCGGCCTGAATCCGCAGCACCCGCCAGGGATCGGTATGCACCCAGTCGCTGGGCCCGCGGCGGTCGAGCAGGCGCTGGTCGGTGGTGGTCTGCGGGATCGCCCGGCCGCGCAGCATCGCGGGCCCCTGGCGGCGCGTCCTGCGGCGTGACTCGGGTTCCATGCTCATGATCTTGCCATCTCAGCCGCTCACCCCGTGGTCGCGGAGGATCTCGTTCAGGGCCAGCCGGTCGTGCCCGGATCCCTCGGGGAGGCGCTTGAGCACCAGCACGCACTGCATCCCGAACTCGCCGCCAGGGAACGAGCGCGACCTGGTGCCGTTCACACAGACCGACCAGGCCGGCGCCTCCCCCCGGGGCAGCTCCTGGCCGGTCGAGGTGTCGATGACGTGGGTGGTCGCGGTCAGGATGGTGCCCGCGCCGAGCTTGGCGCCGGTCCGGACCCTGGCCCCCTCCACCACCATGGAGCGCGAGCCGATGAACGCGTCATCCTCGACCACCACGGGCACCGCGCTCGGGGGCTCAAGCACACCGCCGATGCCTGCCCCGCCGGAGAGGTGCACGTTCCTGCCGATCTGGGCGCAGGAACCGACGGTGGCCCAGGTGTCCACCATGGTGCCGGTATCCACGTAGGCGCCGATGTTGACGAACGAGGGCATGAGCACCACGCCGGGCGCGAGGTAGCAGCCCCAGCGGGCTATCGCGCCCGGCACCACGCGCACCCCGTCGAAGCGGCTCTTCAGCGGCACCCGGTCGTGGTACCGGAAGTCCCCGGCATGCGTCTGCTCCATGGGCAGCAGCCGGAAGGCCAGCAGGATGGCGCGCTTGGCCCGCTCGTCCACGACGATCTCGCCGGTGACCGGCTCTGGCCAGGCGACTCTGGCCTCCCCCGCATCGAGGGCATCCACCGCGGCGGTCACGATCGCGCGCGCGCCGGTGTCGTCGCTGCTCACCTCGGCCCGCCGCGCCCACAGTTCGTCAAGGCGCGGGTCCAGCTTGGAATCTGTCACCTGGAGAGCGTATTTCACCGGGTACCTTCAGGTGGTGTGCCGAGGAAACGCCGGATGGGCCGGTTGACGCTGGTTCTCCTCCTTGCCGTGGTGGCCTTGGGGGCCGGCGTGTACGTCGCGTTCCGGCACGTGCCGACCATCCTCGGGGAGACCGGCTGCACCGCGGGCACCGGGCACGCGGCGGTCGCGCTGGATTCCCAGCAGGCACAGATCGCGGCGACCATCGCCGGGGTGGCACATCGCCGCGGGATGCCGCCCCGCGCGCTCACCGTGGCCTACGCGACCGCCATGCAAGAGACCCACCTGCACGATCCGAACTACGGGGACCTGGACTCGGTCGGCGTGTTCCAGCAGCGGCCCTCGGAAGGGTGGGGGCCGGCCAGCAAGCTCATCAACCCCATCTACGCCAGTACCAGGTTCTTCCGTGCCCTGGCGCAGGTGCCCGGCTACCGGCAGATGCCCGTATACAAGGCGGCCCAGGCGGTGCAGCACAGCGCGGACGGCTACGCCTATGAGCAGTACCAGGGGCTGGCGACGCAGCTGACCACGGCCTTCACCGGAGCGCCGCGCGCGGTCTGGTGCTGGCCGGCCGGGCACACCGGCAAGGCACAGCTCACCCCGGCCCGCCGGGCGATCGTCAATGTGTTCGGGCCGCTGCCCGCCAGCCGGTCCGGCACCGTCGGCGACGCACCATCGCTGCTGGTCAAGGCCCCGCAGGCCAGCCTGGGCTGGTCCGTCGCCGCCTGGCTGGTGACCCATGCAGGGAAGTACCGGCTGCACGACGTGCGCTATGCCGGGTTCCGCTGGCCGGCGCCGACCGGCCATACCGGGTGGGTGAAGGACGCAGGTGCTCCCGCCGGGTCGGTCTCCGCTAGCTGATAGCCTGCGGTCTCGCCGGGTCCCTTAGGGGATAGCTGTCGTCCCAGCACCACCGCGCGGACACGCCGGCCCGCCGGAACGGCAATACTGGGAGCTACACCCAGGGGACATAGCCGGAAGAGGAGTTCCGACGTGACCTACATCATCGCGCAGCCCTGCGTTGACCTGCTCGACAAGTCCTGCATCGAAGAATGCCCGGTGGACTGCATCTACGAGGGCGAGCGCATGCTCTACATCCACCCGGACGAGTGCGTCGACTGTGGCGCCTGCGAGCCGGTATGCCCTGTTGAAGCGATCTTCTACGAGGACGACGTCCCGGACCAGTGGAAGGACTTCTACAAGGCCAACGTGGAGTTCTTTGAAGATCTCGGTTCCCCGGGCGGTGCCGCCAAGGTAGGCAAGATCAACAAGGACCACCCGGTCGTGGCGGCCCTTCCGCCCCAGGAGCAGGCAAGCTGAGGCCCGCAACCCGGCTGCCCGCCTTCCCCTGGGACCGGCTCGGGCCTTACCGGGAGAAGGCGGCAGCGCATCCGGGCGGGATCGTGGACCTGTCGATCGGGACCCCGGTCGACCCGGTCCCGCCCAGGGTGCGGGCAGCGCTCGCCGCGGCCGCGGACTCACCTGGTTATCCGCAGACGGCAGGTACCCCCCAGCTCCGCGAAGCGGCGGCCCGATGGCTGGCGCGCCGGCACGGGGTGTCCGTGGATCCCGGCGCGGTGCTGCCGGTCATCGGCACCAAGGAGATCATCGCGTCGCTGCCGGCCCTGCTCGGCTGCGGGACCGGCGACACGGTCGTGTACCCGGAACTGGCCTACCCCACCTATGAGATAGGGGCTCGCCTGGCAGGCGCCCGGGCGGTGGCGGCCGACGGGCTCGCGTCGCTCGGCCCGGAGCGGGTCCGGCTGGTCTGGGTGAACTCCCCGGCCAACCCGACCGGGCGGGTGCTGCCCGCCGCGCACCTGCGCAAGATGGCCGACTGGGCCAGAGAGCGGGACGCGGTGCTCGCGTCCGATGAGTGCTACCTCGACCTGGCCTGGGACGCCGAGCCGGTGTCGGTGCTGCACCCGGGGGTCAGCGGCGGATCGGCGCACGGACTGCTCGCGGTGTACTCGCTGTCCAAGCGCTCGAACCTGGCCGGCTACCGGGCCGGCTTCCTCACCGGCGATCCGGCACTGGTCGCGGAACTGCTCGAGGTCCGCCGCCACGCGGGCCTGATGATGCCCGCCCCGGTCCAGGCCGCCATGGTGGCCGCGCTCGACGACGACTCCGATGCCGACGAGCAGCGGGCACGTTACGCCGCCAGGCGCGTCCGGCTGCGGGCAGCCCTTGAGCAGGCCGGCTGGCTGATCGAGCACTCCGAGGCGGGCCTGTACCTGTGGGCCACCCGGCCCGGCGCGGACTGCTGGGCCTCGGTCGAAGCGCTGGCCAGCGCGGGCATCCTGGTGGCACCCGGCGAGTTCTACGGCCCGGCGGGCCGCAGCCACATCCGGGTGGCGCTGACCGCCACCGACGAGCGCGTCGACACCGCGGCAGGCCGGCTCGCCCGGCTTGGGCAGCCCGGGTAATAAATCAGTCAAATCCCCGCGTTTCCCTTGAATTGGGACGGCCCCGCTGACCGTGATGGAGGCACAGCCACGCGGATGCCGCCTTCCCGGAGGATTGCCGTGACAGCGCACACCGGCCGCACCTCACCACGCCGACTGATTCCGCGGGCGCTGGCGGCCCTGTCCGCCTGCTGTCTCACCGTGCTGATGGCCGGCCCGGCCAGCGCCTCGGCCTCATCGTCGGTGATCAACGCGGGCCTCAACGACGTGTCCTGCACCGCCGCGAACAACTGCATGGCCGTCGGCGCGTTCCTGGGAAGCATCCAGGGCACCAGCGCCTTCCAGGAGTTCACCCTGGCCGAGACCTGGAACGGTAGCACCTGGGCGATCCTTCCCACCCCGTCGCCCCGGCTCCCAGGCGGGGGCGCAGAGCTGAACTCCATCTCCTGCACCAGCAGCACCAGTTGCATGGCGGTGGGCGAGACCCTGGTCTTCCACGAGCCCGGCGGCTACCTGATCCCGCACCCGTTCACCGAATCCTGGAACGGGAGCAAGTGGTCGGTGGTGGCCACGCCGACGCTGGCCCATTCCGGCGCCAGCCTGAACGGTGTCTCCTGCACCAGCACGTCGAGTTGCATGGCGGTGGGCAACGAGGGGACACCGAAGAACCCGACCCTGTTCACCCTGGCCGAGTCGTGGAACGGCACCGCCTGGAAGTTCCTGACCACCCCGGCACCACTGACGCCGGGCGGCACCGCGCTCAACAGCGTCTCCTGCACCGGCCCCGCCTGCATGGCGGTGGGCTACTACGGCTACAACAACGGGACCGGCACCAAGGTCACACTGGCCGAATCCTGGAACGGGACCGCGTGGCAACGCCGGGACACGCCGACCCCCGGCGCGAGCGGCAGCCTGGCCGGCGTCTCCTGCGTGACCGCCTCGGCCTGCAAGGGCGTGGGCGGGCACGCCGTGCCCACCGGCAACCTCGGCAACGCGACGCTCGCCGAGCAGTGGGGCGGCAGCAACTGGCGGGTGCAGCCGACCCCGAACCCGGCCGGTGCGGGCGCCGCGGGGTTTGACGCCGTGTCGTGCACCAGCCCGTCGCAGTGCATGGCCACCGGTGCCGCGCTTGACCAGACGGGCGAGTCCCAGTTCACCCTGGCGGAGGCGTGGAACGGCACGGGCTGGAGCTTGCTGCATACCCCCAGCCCAGGATCGTTCGGTGACGAACTCCTCGGTACATCCTGCACCAGCGCGTCGAGTTGCATGGCGGTCGGCGACTTCACCGGCACCGGCAACGAGATGACGCTGGCGGAGGCGTGGAACGGGACCGCCTGGAGCGTGGTCAAGACCCCGCACCCATAGTCTGGGGGTGTGCTCCAACTTCCAGGCGCCGACGACGCACGGGCCGCGCCGGTCCGGCCGGCCAGGCCCGGCGTGCTGCAGCATCTGGGTGGCCAGCCCGGACCAGCCACGGCCGTGCCTGATCGCCGACCTGGTCGCCAGGGTCGCCGAACGGCACCACCTGCGGGCCAGCGTGTACTGGCCCGCCCCGGCCGACTGGGCGGCGCTGAACGTGCACCCGGCCGACGTCACGGACGGCCCGCCGGAACCGCTCGACGTGGCGGTCGCCCCGGGAGACGGGCCCGCGGGCTCCCCGGCGCACCGGATGCGGCCCGGTGAGGTCCGGCCACCGATCCCTGACCTCAGCGGGCTGGACCCGCTGGCGCTGCGGCTCGCGCTCTTGCAGCATCCCTATCGTGCCGACACCGACCTCGCCCCCGATGACCTGGAAGCCTGCGACAAGGTGCTCCGGGGCTGGCGCGAACTGGTGAGCCACTGGGCACTGTCGCCGAGCAAGCCGATGTGCGCGCAGTACACCGGCGACTTCCTCGGCGCGCTCGACGACGACCTGGACACCCCGGCCGCGCTGCGCACCCTGTCCGCGCTCGCCGCGGACCCGGTGATCCCCGACGGATCCAAGTTCGAGACGTTCGCCCACCTGGACCGGTTCCTCGGCCTGGACCTCGTCCGCGAGGTCGGCCGGTAGGCCGCGCAACAAATCGACGCCTGACTCCACGAAACCGCAACAAACCGGCGACAAGGCGCAGGGTTTCGCTCTCTGTCATTCCTCCTGCTGCCTCCTAGGCTGGTCTGATAAGGCCTGACCTTTGGAGGATCTTGAAGGGAGGAGACGCCAGTGACCACGCCTGACACGACCAAGGAGCTGCGGGCTCTGTCCGACGCCCACAGCGCGCACAACTACGACCCGCTCCCCGTGGTGATCTCGGCCGCCGAGGGCGCCTGGGTCACCGACGTCGAGGGCCGCAGGTACCTGGACATGCTCGCCGCGTACTCCGCGATCAACTTCGGGCACCGCCACCCGCGGCTGGTCGCCGCGGCCCGGCACCAGCTCGACCAGGTGACGCTGGTGAGCCGCGCCTTCGATCACGACCAGTTCGGCCCCTTCTGCGCGGAACTCGCCGAGCTCGCCGGGATGGACATGGTGCTGCCGATGAACACCGGCGCCGAGGCGGTGGAGACGGCGATCAAGATGGCCCGCAAATGGGGCTATGAGGTCAAGGGGGTGCCCGAGGGCGAGGCGGTCATCGTCGCTTTCGAGGGCAACTTCCACGGCCGCACCACCACGATCGTCAGCTTCTCCACCGACCCGGACGCGCGCGGCTCCTACGGGCCCTACACCCCGGGTTTCCGCGTCATCCCCTACGGCGACGCGGATGCCCTGGCCGGGGCCATGGACGAGCGCGTGGTCGGCGTGCTGATCGAGCCGATCCAGGGCGAGGCCGGGGTCGTCGTGCCGCCGCCCGGCTACCTGGCCAAGGTCAGGGAGCTGTGCTCCGCGCACGGCGCGCTGCTGATCGCCGACGAGATCCAGTCCGGTCTTGGCAGGACAGGGACGACGTTCGCCTGCGAGTACGACGGCGTCGTCCCCGACGCGTACCTGCTGGGCAAGGCGCTTGGCGGCGGCATCGTGCCGCTGTCCGCGGTGGTGTCCTCCCGCGAGGTGCTCGGCGTGTTCAAGCCCGGCCAGCACGGCTCCACGTTCGGCGGCAACCCGCTGGCCTGCGCGGTAGGACGCGAGGTCATCGCGATGCTGGCCACGGGGGAGTTCCAGGAGCGGTCGGCCAAGCTGGGCACCCACATGCACCACCGGCTGGCCGCGCTGCCGGGGACCGAGGTCCGCGAGGTGCGCGGCCGCGGGCTGTGGGCCGGCGTGGAGTTCGTATCGCTGTCCGGCCGTCAGGCGTGCGAGCGCCTCGCCGAGCGCGGCGTGCTGGCCAAGGACACCCACGGGACCACGATCAGGCTGGCCCCGCCGCTGACGATCGGCGAGGAGGACCTGGACTGGGCCCTGGACCAGGTCGAGGACCTGATCAGGCGTCCCTGAGCGTGCGGTACCGGCTCGCGTAGTGGATCAGCGGGCCGCCACCGGGCCGGGGCTCGGAGACCCCGATGACCTCCCCGACCACGATGGTGTGGTCGCCGCCGTCGTGCACGGCCGTGGTGCGGCATTCCATCGCGGCGAGGGCGTCGTCGAGGATCGGCGCGCCTGTCACCGGCCCGGCATGGTGCCGGATCGCGTCGAGCTGGCCCTCCAGCGGCCTGCCCCGGGTGGCCAGCCAGGCGGCGGTCTTCTCGCCGTCCTCGCCGAGCACCGAAATCGCCCAGGTGCCCGCCGCGAGCACCGCGTCGTGGAACCGCGCGATCTTCTCCGCGCACATCAAGATCAGCAGCGGCTCGATGGACACCGCGGTGAACGCGGTGGCGGTCATCGCGTGGCCGACCCCGTCCAGGCTGGTGGTCGCGACCACGATGCCGCTGGCGAACTGGCCCGCTGCGCGCCGGAATGCTGCATGGTCTACGCCGCTCACGCGTCCACCCCCCGCTGTCGATCAAACCCGGGCCGGCGCCATCGATGCGCGAAGCTGGCCACGATCCCCGCCGCCGCGCAGGCCGCGCCACCGTAGAGGTACCACTTGCCCGCTGTGGTGTTGGTGACGATGACGCTGCCTGCCGCGGTCGGCAGGGTCAGCACGAACGACGCCGCCAGCCAGCCGATCGCGGGCAGCACCCCGCCCAGTGGCGTGCCCATCCCCGCCGCGCCCGCCACGCTGGTGACCAGGATGAGCGCGCAGAACGCCAGCGACATCACCGGGACGCCGCCCAGGCTGTGGCCGAACTGGAAGCTCCCGACCAGTCCCTCCATGACGCCGAGCAGAAAAAGCGCGATGTAGGCCGCCACCGCGCCGAGGTCCCGGCGCTGACCCGTCTGCCCGACTTCCACGCAGAGCAGGCTATACGGACGCCCCGGGCTAAGCGCGCCACCGCGGCTCACCGCCCGTCCAGCCCGGCGAACAGGTCGTGTTCCACGGTCCCTGGTGCCGCGCCGGAAACGCCTGCCAGCTCGCGCGATGGGGCCTGCCGGCTTGCCGGCCAGGCGCCATCGGCGCCCCGGGGGGTTCCAGGGGGGTCGCTCCCCCGGGCCAGCAACGTGTAGTACTCCCGGTCCATGATCTTCTGCCAGCGCCCGTCGGCCAGGGCGAAGGACCCTCCTTTCACTGCGATCTGGGTGGCGTGCGCGCGCATGGCGGCGGTCTTGGCCGCCAGGTAGGCGGTACCGTCGATCTCCGTCGTCACCTGGTCGTCGGGTACCCAGTAGGGGGGCAGGCTCCTGCGCCACGGCCACCGACCGCGGCATCGCGGTGGCGTAGAACTTGGCGACCTGCCACGACCGGGCTCTATCGCCGGGCGGGCCCTGGCCGGGGCGGGCGGCCAGGCGGATCGCTTCTGTTGCCACCCGGTGCGCCTGGATGTGGTCGGGGTGACCGTAGAAGCCGTTCCGGTCGTAGGTGACCAGCACCTGGGGGCGGGCCGCCACGATGACCCGGGCCAGCTCCGCCGCGGCCGTTGCCAGGTCGGCCTGCCAGAAGCAGTCCGGGTTGTCGTTGCTCGGGCAGGCCCATCATCCCCGAGTCGCGCCACCGGCCGGGCCCGCCGAGAAATCGCTGGTCACGGATGCCCAGCGCGGCGCACGCGGCGGCCAGTTCGGTGATCCGGTGCTCCCCGAGGCGGTCGCCGTCGGTGGCCAGGTGGGCCAGCTCGGGCGGGATGACCTCACCAAGCTCGCCCCGCGTGCAGGTGACCAGGGTGACGTGGGCACCTTCTGCGGCGTACCGGGCGATGGTGGCCCCGGTGCCGATCGACTCGTCGTCGGGATGGGCGTGCACCAGAAGCAGGCGGCGGGCGCTGTCCTGGCGGTCCATGCCGTGAGGCTAGCGCGCCGCGACGGCCAAGGCCCCGTGACGAAGGAACGGGGCCGCAGGCCACCGGGGGGTTCCAGGGGGGTCGCTCCCCCGGGCTAGCAGGGCCAAGGCCCCGTGACGAAGGAACGGGGCCGCAGGCCACCGGGGGGTTCCAGGGGGGTCGCTCCCCCGGGCTAGCACGATGGCAGGATGACGGCCATGACCGAAAGCTTCCCCCGGCAACAGGCCAGGACCCGGCATTTCACTCTCGGCCTGCCCCGCTCGTTCCAGATCTCCCCCTCCGGCGACCAGGTGGCGTTCCTGCGCAGCAAGGGCGGCGACGACCCGGTCACCTGCCTGTGGGTCCTTGACGTGGGCACCGGGGCCGAGCGCCTGGTGGCGGACCCGGCCGCGCTCGCCGGCACCGCGCACGCGGAGACCGAGCAGGAGAAGGCACGCCGGGAGCGGGTCCGCGAGCAGGCCGCCGGCATCGTCGCGTTCGCGTGCGACGCCACGCACAGCCTGGCGGCGTTCACACTCGCCGGGCAGGTGTACGTGGCCGGCCTGGCGGAAGGCGCCGCTCCGCCGCGCCCGATCCGGGCGCGCCCGGGCGCGTTCGACCCGCGGCCGGATCCCACGGGCCAGCGGGTGGCGTACGTATCCGACGGCGCGGTCCGCCTGGTGACCCTGGACGCGGGGGCGGACGCCCTGCTCATCGGGCCGCAAGGTGAGTCCGGGGTGATGTTCGGCCTGGCCGAGTTCGTGGCCGCCGAGGAGATGGGCCGCACCCGGGGGTACTGGTGGGCGCCCGATGGGTCCGCGGTGCTCGTGGCCAGGGTGGACGAGACGCCGGTCCAGCGCTGGCACATCGCGGACCCGGCCAACCCGGGCCGGGCCCCGCGCGAGGTGGGCTACCCGTCGGCGGGGACGCCCAACGCAGAGGTATCGCTGGTATATGCGGGCCTCGATGGCAGCCGGGTGCCGCTCGACTGGGACCGGGCCGCGTTCCCCTACCTGGTAACCGTGAAGTGGGCCGAGGCCGGGGCACTGATCGTCGTCCAGAGTCGTGATCAACGCAGAATGCGCCTGCTGTCCGCCGACCCGGCGCGTGGCGCCACCACGGTGCTGCGGGAGGACACCGACCGGCACTGGGTCGACATCGTGGCCGGTGTGCCCGGCTGGACCGGCGACGGCCGGATCGTGTGGACGGCGGATTCCGAAGGCGCCAGGCGGCTGCTCGTGGCCGCCCCCGGGGAACTCACCGACGGCGCCGCGGCACCGGTCACCCCGGTGGACCTCCAGGTGCGGGGGGTGGCAAGCATCGACGGAGACACCGTGCTGTTCACCGCGTCGGAGGGCGACCCCACCGACGTGTCCCTCTGGGCCTACGGCCCGGAGGGCCTAGCCGAGGTCACCCCGGAGCACGGGATTCACACTGGTCAGCGCGCCGGCGGGACCACTATGCTCCTCACCCGCTCGCTGGGCACGCCCGGCGTGACGGCGACCGTGTGCACGGATGATCGTCCCGGCAAAGAAACAAGAGAAACAACCATCACTTCGTTCGCCGAGCGCCCTTTGCTGGCCGCGCCGCGCCCGGACCTGTTCACCGCGGGCGAGCGGGAGATCCGCACCGCGCTGGTGCTGCCCTCCTGGCACCAGCCGGGCTCGGGGAAGCTGCCGGTGCTGATGGATCCCTACGGCGGGCCGCACATGCAGCGGGTGGTGCCGCGCAGAGCGCGTTCGCGGACTCGCAGTGGTTCGCCGAGCAGGGGTTCGCCGTGGTGGTGGCGGACGGCCGTGGCACGCCGGGCCGCGGGCCCGCATGGGACCGCGCGGTGGCCGGGGACCTGGCCGGGCCGGTCCTGGAGGACCAGGTGGCGGCGCTGACGGCGGCCGCGGCCCGGTGCGCGGACCTGGACACCGGACGGGTGGCCATCCGGGGCTGGTCGTTCGGCGGGTACCTGGCCGCGCTCGCGGTGCTGCGCCGCCCCGACGTGTTCCACGCCGCGGTGGCCGGCGCCCCGGTCACCGACTGGCACCTGTATGACACTCATTACACCGAGCGCTACCTGGGCCATCCGCAGGAGAACGCGGCCGCCTACGAGCGCTGCTCGCTGCTGGGCGACGCCGCCAAGCTGGACCGCCCGCTGCTGATCATCCACGGGCTGGCCGACGACAACGTGGTAGCCGCGCACACGCTGCGGCTTTCCGCGGCGCTGCTGGCGGCCGGCCGGCCGCACAGCGTGCTGCCGCTGTCCGGCGTCACCCACATGACGCCCCAGGAAGAAGTCGCAGAGAACCTGCTGCTGCTCCAGGTGGACTTCTTGCGCAAAGCCTTGGGTGTGCCCGGGTTCACAGCTATCGAAACGGGATCCTGAGCCGCGTGGTGGTACACCAGTGGAATAGGGTTCACCCGCATCCATGCGGCGGCATCACCGGGCGGAGACTCGTCAATGACACAGGCTACTGAGGCGCCAGCCAGGGACAGGGCGCGGATCGCGGAACGGACCCTGCGCAAGGACCCGTGGTGGCGGCAGCCCGCCATCAACGCGACCGCGCTCGCGGTGGTGGTGGTCTATCTCACCTGGGCCTCGCTGGTGAACGGGGACTACTTCTGGAAGCCCTACATCTCGCCGCTGTACTCCCCCTGCCTGGCGACCACCTGCAAGCCGGGCTCCGGGTTCGACTGGATCCCGTGGCTGACCTGGCTGTCCCCGGCGATCATCATCATCGGCGGGCCGACGGGCTTCCGGCTCACCTGCTACTACTACCGGAAGGCCTACTACCGGGCGTTCTGGCGGGCACCCGCGGCCTGCGCGGTGCGCGAACCGCATGCGAAGTACACCGGTGAGACCAGGTTCCCGCTCATCCTGCAGAACCTGCACAGGTACTTCTTCTGGATCGCGATCGCGTTCAACGTGATCCTGTCCATCGACGCCGTGACCGCCTTCCGCAACCACTCCGGGCAGTGGGGGCACATGGGCCTGGGCACCCTGATCCTGCTCGCCAACGCGACCCTGCTGTGGCTGTACTCGCTGTCCTGCCACGCCTGCCGGCACGCGGTCGGGGGCCGGCTCAAGCATTTCTCCAAGCACCCGGTGCGGTACTGGATGTGGACCCAGGTGTCCAAGCTGAACGCCAAGCACATGCAGTTCGCCTGGATCTCGCTGGGCTGGGTGCTGTTCACCGACCTCTACATCAGGCTGGTGGCCTCCGGCGCCATCTCCGATCCGCGGTTCTTCTAAGGCAGAAGGTGCAGTACGCGCATGACTGACATCGAACGGCTCGGCTACGACGTCGTGGTGATCGGCGCCGGCGGCTCCGGGCTGCGCGCGGCCATCGAGGCCCGGCTGGCGGGCAAGCGGACCGCGGTCATCTCCAAGTCCCTGTTCGGCAAGGCGCACACGGTCATGGCCGAGGGCGGCTGTGCCGCCGCGATGGGCAACGCCAACCCCAACGACAACTGGCAGGTCCATTTCCGCGACACCATGCGCGGCGGCAAGTTCCTGAACAACTGGCGGATGGCCGAACTGCACGCCCAGGAGGCGCCGGACCGGGTCTGGGAACTGGAGGCCTGGGGCGCGCTGTTCGACCGCACCCCCGACGGCAAGATCAGCCAGCGCAACTTCGGCGGCCACGCCTACCCCCGGCTCGCCCACGTCGGCGACCGCACCGGCCTGGAGATGATCCGCACCCTGCAGCAGAAGGTGGTGGCGCTGCAGCAGGAGGACGCGCGCGAGCACGGCGACCCCGAGGCCATGATCAAGATCTTCGCGGAGACGACGGTCACCCGGCTGATCACCGAGGGCGGGCGGATCTCCGGAGCGTTCGGCTATGTGCGCGACACCGGCGCGTTCGTGCTCTTCGAGGCGCCCGCGGTGATCCTGGCCACCGGCGGCATCGGCAAGACGTTCAAGGTCACGTCCAACTCCTGGGAGTACACCGGCGACGGGCACGCGCTGGCGCTGCTGGCCGGCGCCACGCTGCTGAACATGGAGTTCGTCCAGTTCCACCCCACGCACATGGTCTGGCCGCTGTCGGTGGCCGGGCTGCTGGTCACCGAGTCGGTCCGCGGCGACGGCGGGGTGCTGCGCAACTCCGAGGGCAAGCGGTTCATGTTCGGCTACGTGCCGGACGTGTTCCGCGCCCAGTACGCGGAGACCGAGGAAGAGGCCGACCGCTGGTACACCGACCCCGACCACAACCGCCGCCCGCCCGAGCTGCTGCCCCGTGACGAGGTCGCCCGGGCGAACAACGCCGAGGTCAAGGCGGGGCGCGGGTCACCGCACGGCGGCGTGTTCCTCGACATCGCCTCCCGGCGGCCCGCCGAGGAGATCCTGCGCCGGCTGCCGTCCATGTACCACCAGTTCAAGGAGCTGGCGGACGTGGACATCACCAAGGAGCCCATGGAGGTCGGGCCCGCCCAGCACTACGTGATGGGCGGGGTCGAGGTCGACCCCGACACGGCCGTATCGCACATTCCCGGTCTGTTCGCCGCGGGCGAGGTCTCCGGCGGGATGCACGGCTCGAACCGGCTGGGCGGGAACTCCCTGTCGGACCTGCTGGTGTTCGGCCGCCGGGCGGGCATGGGCGCGGTGGAGTATCTGGACTCCCTCGGCGCTGCCCGGCCGGCGGTGAGCGACGCGGAACTCGCCGCCGCGCAGGCGGAGGCGCTCGCGCCGCTGGAACGCGACGGGGGCGAGAACCCGTACACGGTCCACGACGATCTGCGGCAGACCATGAGCGACCTGGTTGGCATCATCCGGCGCGAGGAAGAGATCTCCAAGGCGCTGACCGAACTGGAAGGGCTGCGCGCGCGGGCCACGCAGGTCAAGGCCGAGGGCGGCCGTGCCTACAACCCCGGCTGGCACCTGGCGCTGGACCTGCGGAACATGGTGCTGATCGCGGAATGCGTGGCCCAGGCGGCACTGGAGCGGCAGGAGAGCCGCGGCGGGCACACCCGCGACGACTTCCCCGAGATGTCGCCGGAGTGGCGCAAGGTCAACCTGATCTGCTCGCTGGACGGCGACCGGGTGACGCTGCGACGCCAGCCCATGGCACCGATGCGCGCCGACCTGATGGCCCTGTTCGACCGCTCGGAACTGGCCAAGTACTACACGGACGAGGAACTGCCCCCGGCGGCACCGGCTGAGGAGAGCCACTGATGGCTAGCACGAAGGTCACACTGCGGATCTGGCGGGGCGACGCCGGGCAGGGGGAACTCACCGACTACCAGGTCGAGGCGAACGAGGGCGAGGTGGTCCTGGACATCCTGCACCGCCTCCAGGCGACCCAGGCCGGCGACCTGGCGGTCCGCTGGAACTGCAAGGCAGGCAAGTGCGGGTCCTGCTCGATGGAGATCAACGGGCGGCCGCGGCTGGCGTGCATGACGCGGATGAACCTGTTCGAGCCCGGGGAAACGATCACGCTCACCCCGATCCGTACCTTCCCGGTCATCAGGGACCTGGTCACCGACGTCTCGTTCAACTACGCCAAGGCGCGGGAGATCCCGTCGTTCACCCCCGACGCAGCGGTGAAGCTGGGCGAGTTCCGGATGCAGCAGACCGACGTGCAGCGGTCCCAGGAGTTCCGCAAGTGCATCGAGTGCTTCCTGTGCCAGAACGTGTGCCACGTGATCCGGGACCACCCGGAGAACGAGCGGCCGTTCGCCGGGCCGAGGTTCCTGATGCGCATCGCCGAACTGGAGATGCACCCGGCCGACACCGCCGACCGGCGGGAAATCGCACAGGATGACTTCGGCCTCGGCTTCTGCAACATCACCAAGTGCTGCACCGAGGTCTGCCCGGAGAACATCAAGATCACCGACAACGCGCTGATCCCGATGAAGGAGCGGGTGGTCGGCCGCAAGTACGACCCGCTGGTCTGGCTGGGCTCGAAGATCAGCCGCCGGCAGAGCCACGACACCCCGGCGGTACCCCGCAAGAAGGGGTAAGCCGGGGGCGAATCCACGGCAAAAATCCCACCGGCCCCGACGCGGCGCGGGCGCTGACTCCGTACCATGAGACGGTGCAGGCCAGCGCCTCTAGGGGGACGGCGTGCCGCACCACAATCTCCCCCCTGGTGAAAGGGCCGGCATGACCGACCTGACTTTGTTCCAGTCCGGGGCCACGCTGGCCGCGGCCAGCAGCCACGGCTGTCCGGCGCACATGACCTATCTCGAAGCCGGCGTGGTCGGCCTCATCCAGGGCGTGACCGAGCTTTTCCCGGTGTCCAGCCTGGGCCACAACGTGCTCCTCCCCGCGCTGGTCGGCGGCTGCTGGGCGCACGACCTGAACGTGGCCGCGTCCGAGTCGCCCTACCTCGCCTTCATCGTCGGCCTGCACGTCGCCACCGCGATAGCCCTGCTCATCTACTTCTGGAAGGACTGGGTCCGGATCATCGGCGGGTTCTTCAGCTCGCTCGGCCACTTCGCCCGGCCGGAGCCCGGCACCAGCCGGTGGCAGCTCAGGTCGGTCAACGAGAAGCTGGCCTGGATGATCATTCTGGCCACGATCCCGGTGGGCCTGGTCGGGCTGAAGTTCGAGCATGAGTTCCGGGTCTTCTTCGGCAAGCCCATCCGGGCCGCGATCTTCCTGGCCATCAACGGCGTGATCCTGATCGCCGGCGAGGTCTTCCGCCGGAAGGCGTCGCTGCAGGCCGACCAGGAGGTTGCCGCCGAGCGCGAGCGGGAGCGGGAGTTGGCGGCCGTCGGCGGGCAGCGGCGGACCGGCGGCGCCCGGCACGCAGCGGGCCATCAGGCGGTGCGTTCGGTGGAACTGGCCGACGCGGTCGCGGCCGACCGGCGGCTGGCCGGGCGGGGCTTCTGGCCGGCCCTGATCATCGGCAGCTCGCAGATCCTGGCGCTGCTGGCGGGCATCAGCCGGGACGGGGTGGCGATGGTGACCGGCATGTTCAGCGGGCTGTCCCGCGAGGACGCTGCCACGGTTCGCGTTCCTGCTCGCCACGCCGGTCATCCTGGCCGCCGGGGCGCTGAAGATCCCGGACCTGCTTGGCCCGCTCGGCAACGGCATCCACGGCCAGGTGATCTTCGGCAGCCTGCTGTCCGGCATCGGCGCCTACGTGTCGGTGCGGTTCCTGATGCGCTACTTCCAGACCCGCACGCTGACCCCGTTCGGCATCTACTGCCTGGTGGTCGGCCTCGGCAGCATCGTCTACCTCGGCATCATCAAGTAAGCCGGGGTTACTCGGTCTCGCCGCGGGAGCGCCGGGCGCGCTGCCTGGCCCGATCCTTGCCGTCGAGCACCGCCTTGCGCAGCCGGACCGCCGACGGGGTGACCTCCACGCACTCGTCGGCCGCGCAGAACTCCAGCGCCTGTTCCAGGCTGAGCATCCGGGGCGGCACCAGCCGCTCCAGTTCCTCGGCGGTGGACTGGCGCACGTTGGTCAGCTTGCGTTCCCTGGTGATGTTCACGTCCATGTCGTCGGACCGGGAGTTCTCGCCGACGATCATGCCCTCGTAGACCTCGGTCCCAGGGACCACCATCAGGGAGCCGCGCTCCTGCAGCGAGAAGCAGGCGTAAGTGGTGACGGCACCGGACCGGTCGGCGACCAGCGACCCGGTGGGGCGCACCCGCATCGGCCCGAACCACGGCTCGAAGCCCTCGAACACGTGGTGCGCGATGGCGGTTCCCCTGGTGTCGGTGAGGAACTGGGTGCGGAACCCGATGAGCCCGCGCGCCGGGACCGTGTAGTCAAGGCGCACCCAGCCGGTGCCGTGGTTGATCATGGTTTCCATGCGGCCCTTGCGGCCGGCCAGCAGCCCGGTCACCGCGCCCAGGAACTCCTCGGGCACGTCGACGGCCAGCCGCTCGACGGGCTCGTAGAGCACGCCGTCGATGTCCTTGGTGACCACAGTGGGACGGCCCACGGTCAGCTCGTAGCCCTCCCGGCGCATGGTCTCGACCAGCACCGCCAGGGCCAGCTCACCGCGGCCCTGCACCTCCCAGGTGTCCGGGCGCTCGGTCGGCAGTACCCGCAGCGACACGTTGCCGACCAGTTCCCTGTCCAGCCGGTCGCGCACCAGCCGGGCGGTGACCTTGGTGCCCTTTTCCCGGCCGGCGAGGGGACCGGTGTTGACCCCGATCGTCACCGACACGGCGGGCTCGTCCACGGTGATCAGCGGCAGCGGCCGCGGGTCCTCGGCGTCGGCGAGGGTCTCGCCGATCATGATGTCGCTGATGCCTGCGACCGCGATGATGTCCCCCGGGCCGGCGGTCTGCGCGGGCACCCGTTCCAGCGCTTCGGTCAGGTACAGCTCGCTGATCTTCACCCGCTCCACCGAGCCGTCCCTGCGGCACCACGCCACCTGCTGCCCTCGGTTGATCGTCCCGTTGTGCACCCGGCACAGGGCGATCCGGCCCAGGTAGGACGATGCGTCCAGGTTGGTGACGTGCGCCTGCAGCGGCACCTCGGGATCGTAGGCCGGGGCCGGGACGTTCTCCCTGAGCACCTCGAACAGCGGCTCCAGGTCGGGCGAATCCGGCAGGGTGCCGTCGGCGGGCCTGGTCAGCGACGCCCGGCCGGCCCGGGCACAGGCGTACACGATCGGGAACTCGATCTGCTCCTCGGTCGCGTCGAGGTCGAGGAACAGTTCGTAGCAGGCGTCCACGACCTCGGCGATGCGCGCGTCGGGCCGGTCCACCTTGTTGATCACCAGGATGACCGGGAGGTTCGCTTCCAGCGTCTTGCGCAGCACGAACCTGGTCTGCGGCAGCGGGCCCTCGCCCGCGTCGACGAGCAGCAGCACGCCGTCCACCATGGACAGCCCGCGCTCGACTTCACCGCCGAAGTCCGCGTGCCCGGGGGTGTCCACGATGTTGATGGTCAGCCCGCCGTGCCGGACGGCGGTGTTCTTGGCCAGGATCGTGATGCCCTTTTCCCGCTCCAGGTCGCCGGAGTCGAGCACGCGCTCGGCCACCCGCTCATTCGCGCGAAATGCCCCCGACTGCCAGAGCATCGCGTCGACCAGGGTGGTCTTGCCATGGTCAACATGCGCGACGATCGCGACGTTGCGCAGGTCATCGCGGGTCAACAGGGGACGTGCGGGCATCAGGAAGCCTTACCGGTTAAGGGTGTGGTTGGCGCGGTTGCCGCCAGGCCATTTTAGCCAGCATAGGCAGTGGTCTCTTGGGCGGCTCTTCACAGCGTCTTAACACACACCGTGCTGTCATCATTCCCTATGCAGGACCGCTACGACTACGACCCCGCGGGGCGGGCCCGGTTCGACGGGCTGCGTCGCCTGTCCCGGCTGACCTGGCGTGCAGCCCAGCTAGGCGCGATGGCGACGGTAGGTTTTGCCGTCCTGTTCGCACGCACCGCGCCCGCTGCCACGGTGAGCGGCCATCTCGCCCCGAAGGCCACCGCGACGTCCTCGGCAAGGACGTCACCCTCGCCCTCCCCCAGCGCCGTCCGTGCACAGGCACCGTCACCATCGCCATCACAAGCCCGCCGCCGCGACGCCCCGCGCGGCCGCTGCACCCTCGCAATCCCTGGCACCGCCCGCCACTCCCCCGGCGCCGCCACCCAGCCCCGCCCCAAGCCCGGTGCAGACCACCTCGAGCCCCAGCCACGGGGGAGGCTGATGCCACCAGCCACGACAGCACCGGGACAGCGCACCGGCCGGGCCTTCGGTACCTTCGCCACGCTGCTGACCACCGAGGCCGCCGCGATGGAACAGGCCCATGCGCTGCTGACCGCGGAACTGCTGGCGGTGGACGCGGCCTGCTCCCGGTTTCGCCGCGACGCCGAGCTCTGGCGGGTCAATCACGCCAGGGGACGCCGGGTCCGGGTCAGCCCGCTGCTCGGCGAGGCGCTGACGGTGGCCTTGGCCGCGGCCAGGCTCACTGACGGGGACGTGGACCCCACCTGCGGGACCTCCCTGGTCCGCCTTGGCTACGACCGGGATTTCGCCCGGGCCAGGCGGCACACTTCCGCGCTGCGCCAGCCCGCTGCCCCCGCTCCGGGCTGGCGCAGCGTGGAGTTCGACCCGGCGCTTCGCGAGGTGCGGGTGCCGGCCGGGGCAGTGCTCGACCTGGGTGCCACCGCCAAGGCGCTGGCCGCCGACCGGGCGGCGGAGGCCATCGTCGCCGAACTGGGTTGCGGGGTCCTGGTCAACCTGGGCGGCGACATCCGGGTAGCCGGTCCCGCGCCCGAGGACGGGTGGCGGGTGGGCATCGCCGACGACGTCAGCTTCGACGGCGGACCGGGCGCTGGAGAGGATCATGCGGTGATGATCCGCACTGGCGGGCTGGCCACCTCGGGCACCGCGGTCCGTAGCTGGCGGCGCGGCAGCGCCCGGCTGCACCACATCGTCGTGCCGGCCACCGGCCTGCCCGCGCAGTCGTGCTGGCGCGCGGTCAGCGTGGCCGCGGCGACCTGCGTGGACGCGAACACGGCGAGCACGGCGGCGATCCTGCGCAGCGAACGTGCTCCGGCCTGGCTGGCCGAGGCCAGCCTGCCCGCGCGGCTGGTACGCCACGACGGCACCGTGGAGATCGTGGCTGGCTGGCCGGCCGGCCCGTCGGCAACTCCGGCCTGGAAGCTCAGTGCTGCCCATTGACCTGCACGGCCCGGGCATGTGGTACGCGACCCGTGCGGCCGGACTGGTGACGCTGCTGCTGTTGACCGCCAGCGTGCTGCTAGGGGTGATGACCGCGGGCCGGTTCAGCAGCGACCGGTGGCCGCGGTTCCTCACGGCCGGCCTGCACCGGAACATTTCCCTGCTGGTATTGGTGTTCCTCGCGTTGCACGTGGGCACGACCGTGCTCGACACGTTCGTGTCCATCCCGGTCACCGCCGCGTTCGCGCCGTTCGTCTCCTCCTACAAGAGGTTCTGGCTGGGCTTGGGCGCCATCGCGCTGGACCTGCTGCTCGCGCTGCTGGCCACCAGCCTGCTGCGGAACCGCCTGGGCCACCGTTCCTGGCGGCGGGTGCACTGGCTCGCCTACGCCTGCTGGCCGATCGGCTTGGCGCACGGCCTGGGCATCGGCACTGACCGGGCCACCACCTGGGTGTTTGCGCTGACCGTGGCATGCGCGGCGGCTGTGGCCGCCGCAGCCACATGGCGGCTGGTCACCGCCGCCTGGCTGGGCACCCGGTGACCGAACTCGCGCTCGTCCCGCACCGGTCGCCGGACCTGCGCCTGCCCCGGCTGCTTGCCGGCATCTCCTACTACGACGTGGCCGACCTGCGTGATCATGAACAGCAGTACGGCCCGCTGCCGCTGTGGAGGACGTCAGGCCGGCGGCGGCCCGGGCGGCTCCTCGACGTCGTGGATGCCTCCGGCCTCACCGGCCGGGGCGGCGCCGGGTTCCCAACCGGCCGCAAGATGCGCTCGGTGGCATTGGGACCCGGCTCCGCCGTGGTGGTCGCCAACGGCGCCGAGGGCGAGCCTGCCAGCTGCAAGGACAGGTTGCTGCTCACCCGCCTGCCGCACCTGGTGCTTGACGGCATCACGCTGGCGGCCCACGCGGTTGGCGCGCGCGAGGCCTACCTGTGCGTCCACGGGCAGGAGACCGAGCTGCTCGCTGCGCTGGACGGAGCCCTGGCGCAGCGCAGCGCGGCCGGCCTGGACCCGGTGCCGATCCAGCTCACCGGCATCCCCGGCCGTTACGTCGCCAGCGAGCAGTCCTCCATCGTGCAATACCTGAACGGCGGGCCCGCCAAGCCGACGTTCTCCCCGCCGCGGCCGCATCAACGGGGCGTCCACGGCCGTCCCACCCTGGTGAACAACGTCGAGACGCTGGCCCACCTGGCGCTGATCGCGCGTTTCGGGGACCGCTGGTTCCGCGGCATAGGGCTGCCGTCCGCCCCGGGCTCCACACTGGTCACGGTGAGCGGTGCGGTCCGGCGGCCAGGTGTCTACGAGATCGAGATGGGTACCCCCGCCGGGCAGGTGGTGATGCAGGCAGGCGGCCCGGCAGAGCGGCCGGCCGCGCTGCTGGTGGGCGGCTACTTCGGCGCCTGGCTGCTGGCCGAGGCCGCGTGGCAGGTGCCGATGTGCCATGCCGCGCTGAAGGCCGCGGGCGGAGCGATGGGGGCCGGCATGGTGATCGTGCTGCCGGTCTCCTCCTGCGGGCTCGCCGAGACTGCACGGGTGGCCCGCTATCTGGCCGACGAGAACGCGGGCCAGTGCGGCCCGTGCATGTTCGGCCTGCCCGCCCTCGCCGACGCCATGGCCGACCTGGCCTACCAGGGCGGCCGGGGCCGGGCGCTGGAGCGGGTCGCCTCGCTGGCAGAACTGGTGGCGGGCCGGGGCGCTTGCCGGCATCCGGACGGGGCGGTCCAGTTGGTGCGCAGTGCGCTGCGGACCTTCGAGGCGGATGCGCGGTGGCACGATCATCGTGGCCCGTGCCCGGGGGTGGCCCGGGCTCCGCTGCTGCCGGTTCCCGGCGACGCGGACTGGGACTGGGCATGAATTACGAACTGCGGGTCAATCCGATCGCGTGCGCCGCGCACGGGCTGTGCGCAGAACTCCTGCCAGAAATCATCGAACTCGATCCGTGGGGATATCCCTTGCTGATGTCCACGGCCGTGCCGCGCGGCCTGGTCGACCACGCCAAACGAGCCGCCGCCGCCTGCCCGACGTTGGCACTGCTTGTGGACAAAGCCTCCGGCGATCACCGGTAGCACCGGCCGGCCCGGTTACTCGTCGCCGCCCCAGTTGGTGACCGTGATGGAATCGGCACCCCGCTGGCCGCCGGGCCATTTCAGGCCCGCATAAGCAACGGCCTCTTGTGCGGCTCTTCACCGTGTCTTAACGCACACCGTGGTGTGCTCATTCCTAATGCAGGTCGGCTGCCACGACGGCCCACCGGACAGGGCGTAACCCGCTCCCCACCTGTCCGGACGCCGATACCGACCACCACACGCGGGCCGCCGCGACCCCCCGCGCGGCGGCCCCACCCCGCTGCCACGCTGCGCCAGCCCGCCGTCCCCGCTTCGGACTGGCGCAGCGTGGACTCCGGCCCGGTGCTCGGCCAAGCAGACCGCCCGGGCGCAAGCCAGCCGGGCCAATCAACCCCATATCGCCGGTATTCAGGGCATTCGGGCTGGGCAGAGCCGATACCTTCCTCTTGTGGCGCAGTTGCTGCTCGTGGAGGACGACGGGGCGATCCGTGGCGCCCTGATCCGGGCGCTGACCGAGCGCGGGCACGCGGTGGCCAGTTCTCCCGACGCCATGGGCGCGCTGCGGCAGATCCTGGAGGCCCCGCCGGATCTGGTGCTGCTCGACCTGGGGCTGCCGGACCTGGAGGGCTACGAGGCGCTGCGGATGATCCGCGCAGTGAGCGCGGTGCCCGTGGTCGTCATCACCGCTCGCGACGACGAGAACGAGATCATCCGGGTGCTCGACGCCGGTGCCGACGACTATGTGATCAAGCCGTTCGGCGGGGGGCAGATCGAGGCGCGGATCCGGGCTGTGCTGCGCCGGACCAGCCAGCCGGGCGACAGCCGCGGCGGCCCGCTGGAGGTCGGCGGGCTCCGGCTGGACATCGCCGCGCACGTGGCGACCCTGGACGGCGCCACCCTCGACCTGAGCAGGCGCGAGTTCGACCTGCTGCACTACCTCGCGCTGCACGCCGGCCAGGTGGTCGCCCGGCGGGACCTGCTCACCCACGTGTGGCGGATGCCCTACGGCGGGGCCGACAAGACGGTGGACGTCCATATCTCGTGGCTGCGCCGCAAGCTCGGGGAGACGGCGCAGCAACCGCGGTACCTCCACACCGTGCGCGGGGTCGGAGTCAAGCTCAGCGCTCCGCCGTGAGCCGGCCATGAGACTGCGGATAATCCTGCTCGTGGTGGCGGCCAGTTCGCTGGTGCTGGTCTCCTTCCTGGTTCCGCTCGTGCTGGTGCTCCGCAAGCTGGCGGCGGAGCGCGCGGTCAGCTCCGCCACGGCCCATGCCCAGTCGATGGCCCCGCTGGGGGCCCGCACCTGGCTGCTGCTTGGCTGTGCGGGCCTGGGCGTGCTCGCGCTCAGCGTGGCCGTCGCCGATCGGCTCGCGCGGTCCCTGGTGCGCCCGCTCGCCGACGTCGCCCGGGCCGCGGACCGCCTGGCCACCGGGGACCTGTCGGCCCGGGCCGAGCTGGCCGGGCCGCCTGAGGTCCGCCGCGCCGGCGCGGGCCTGAACAGGCTGGCGCGGCGCATCGGCGAGCTGCTCGCCTACGAGCGGGAGACGATAGCCGACGTGTCCCACCGCCTGCGCACCCCGATGACCGCACTGCGGATCGACGCGGAGTCCCTGCGCGACCAGGCCGAGCGGGCGCAGCTGCTCAGCGATCTCGACGCGCTGGAAAGCACCGTGGACGAGGTCATCCGCGCGGCCAGAAGGCCCCCCAGGATCGGCCTGGTGACGTGCGACGCGGCGGCCGTGGTCGCCGAGCGCACGGCGTTCTGGCGGCCGCTGGCCGAGGACACCGACCGGGCGATGACCGTCGAACTGGCCGACGGCGAGGTGCCGGTGCGGGTGACCGGCGACGATCTGGGGACCTGCATGGACATCCTGCTGGAGAACGTCTTCGCGCACACCCCCGATGGCTCGGCCCTGGCCATCCGGCTCAGCCGCCGGGCCGCGGGAGGAGCATGGCTGGTGGTGGCCGACGACGGGCCGGGGTTCGGCAATGCCGACCCGACCGAGCGGGGCAGCTCCACCGGCGGCTCCACCGGGCTCGGCCTGGACATCGTCCGCCGGATCGCGGAAGCCTCCGGTGGCACGCTGACCATCGGCCACTCGGCCTCGGGCGGCGGGGCGGTGACCGTGGGCCTGGGGGCGGCCACCAGGCCCGTCGACAGGATGCGCCACCGGCGCACCCGGAGCGGCCAGCCCGTCAGCAGTTCCGAGCCCACGTCCTACTTCTGGCTGGAAGGCGAGTAGAACACACGTTCGATAATCTGCTACGATTGAGGCATGACAGCTTATGTGCCGCCCGGGTGGCCCGCCGGGGTGCACCCACCTGGCACCGAAGACTTCGAGCGAACCGCGCAGGCCTGGCTGCTCGACACGGTTCCCGCCGACTACCGGCTCCACGGGGTGCTGCGCCGGCACCCGCTTGCACTCGCCGCGATGGCCATCCATCACACGAGGGCGTGCGTGGTGGGGGCACGCGAGGGCTACCGGACCGCGCGCACCGAACTGGGAAGCGCGCTTCCCCCACATGCGCTCGACGCGGTGCTCGCCGCCTACCGGGCGGAAGGGCGCAGGCTCGTGGCCACCGCCCAGGCCGTGGGCCTGGTAGCCAGGGCGCTGCGCGGTGAGGTGTTCACCCCGCAGCTCCAGGATGCCCCTAGGTCACACCGGCCGAGCGCACACCGGACGAGCTCAGCGCCAGGCGCGAGGCATCCGGCGGTGCGGAGAGCCCGGCCGAGCGGCCGGCTCGCGACGGCACGGCGAAGGCGCGCAAAGCCCCGGCCGCCCAGCGTCCCGCGCGCAGCGGCGGGGCCGCACGCCGCAAGGCCCGGCCCAGCGACAAGCACGCGGCAGCCGGCTGACCGCGACGCCCCGGCCAGCCCGGCGCACGCTGCACGCTCACCGCTCGGCTGGGCCGCTCAGGACTTGTGGCCCACCAGCCTGGCCGGGTCGAGTTCACCGGTGCCGCCCTGGCCAGAGCCTCGCCGGCCGGAGCCAGGCCGACCGGAGTCGAGCCTGGCCCACTCCAGCGCGAGGCCGATCCGGCAGGCGAGATCGGCCGCCAGGGCCGCCACGTCATGCGGCAGACGGTCCTGCCCGCCGTCCCCGATGACCAGCACACCTGCCGCGTCACCAGGCTCACCGAGCGGGAAGCACCAGGCGACGCCGGCGGCGAGTTCCGTCACACCGGGCGGTGCGCCGTCGGTGTCCCCCACCACCAGCGGCCAGCGGCGGCCCGGTCGCGGGGCGGCGCCCCGCCCCGCCGAGAAATCGGGCGCCGTCATCTGGCACACCCGGTCAAGCAGCCACGGCAGGGCGCTGGCCAGCGTCTCAATGCTGTGCCGCGCATAGCAGGTCCGCAGCACGGGCTCCCCGTCCAGCAACAGCACCGCGCACCACGGTGCCAGCCCGGGCACCACCGCCCGGCCTGCCAGTTCCACGATCTCGTTACGGCCGCGGCCGCCGGACAGCAGCCCGCGGGCTCGCGTGAGCGCGCCGATCCTGCCTCTCCTGAGCCGCTCAAGCTCGGCCAGCCAGGCGCGCTGCAGGCCGGGCCCTGAGCGGTCGGCGAGGCGCTGGAGCCTGGCCGACTCCGGGTCGCCGAAGCTGCCGGCCATCGCGGATGCCACCGCCAGCAGGCCGGTGACCTGGCCGTCCACGACAAAGGGAACGGTGATCACGGACGGCGCCCCGGTCACGGATTCTCCGTCGGCCAGCAACATGTTCCCCGCGGCCGCGCGCAGCCGAAGATCCCCGTCCTCGTCCGGCATCATCGCGAAGGCCGCGTCGGCACCGACGGCAAGGCGAGCCGAATCGACCGTGCCCGCCAGCAGCCGCTGGTAGCCACTGTCGGCGGTTGCGACCGGGGCAACCGGCCAGGCCGCCGGGGGTTCGGGGACACGCAGCGCGGCGGCGAGAGCGGCGGTGACCCCGATCGCGTCGGCCAGTTCGCTCGCCGCATCGCCACCGCCTTCGGGACCGGCGCCAAGCTCGCCGCTCGCCCCGTCGAGCGCCAACCGGAACCAGACCGCCTTGCTGGCCCGCCCGTAGGCGACCCCCCAGGCGGAGGCCAGCGCGGCAGGCAGCAGCAGCCCACGGCCACCGGTCCGCTCGCTGGGCACGGCCTCGCGCTCGGGCGCTTCAGGGACAAGCCGCCCCGGATGGCCGTCGCTGACCACGACCTCGACCGCGCCGTCCGCGAGCCTGCACGTGACGTGGACCGGCGTCCCCGCGTGTACCACGGCGTTCGTCACAAGTTCGCTGGTGAGCAGCACGGCATCGTCCACCAGCCCGTGCCCGTCGGCGGCGCCGGTCACCACCCAGGCCTGCAGGGTGTCCCGCACGAAACGCCGCGCCGCGGCTGCCGCTTTCGGCTCCGGCTGGTACGCCGCGCTTGCGAGAAGAACTTCAGGTCCCACGCGCCCATCGTGACAGACTCATGAATGGTTAACCTGCAGTTCAGCCATGATGCTCGGGAGCCGTGGCACGCCGGGTCCAGCCATTGCCGCTGACATACTCGCGCACCACTCTGGCCGGAACCCCCGCGATTACACAGCAGTCGGGCACCACGCCGCGCACCACGGAACCGGCCGCAACCACCACATTGCGGCCGATCGCCGCGCCCGGCAGGATGATCACCCCGGCTCCCAGCCAGCTCCCGGCGCCGATCGAGACGGCCGCGTTGCTCGGCCACTGCCGCCCGATGGGCATGTCGGGATCGGCGTAGCCGTGGTTCTGGTCGGTGATGTACACATAGGGGCCGGTGTAGACGTCATCACCGATCGTGATCGAGTAGTGGGCGACGATATGGCTGCCCCTGCCGATGAGGCACCGGTCACCGATCCGCAGCAGCGGCACCTCGCCCAGGTCCTGCCCCGGGACCATGCCCGCGCTCAGGCTCACCTGGGCCCCGATCATCGTCCCGGTCCCGATCTCAATCCAGCGCTCGCCGTAGAGGGCGCCGGTGGGAAACCCGATGAGCGACCCCGCGCCGAACCCGGCGAACGCCCGGCCCGCCGGGGTGTCGGCGGTGATCGCCCCGGCCCGCTGCGCCGCGCCCCACAGGCCGTGCACGGCACGCCAGGCCACCCGTTGGCGGTACCGGCGGAGCACGTTCCTGGGTGACATGATCGAGAAGGTTACCGGTCCGTAGCGGCGAGCTGGCCACAGGCCGCCGCGATCTCCCGGCCCCGGGTGTCCCGGACGGTGCACGGTACCCCGGCGGCGGCGACCCGGCGGACGAACTCCTGCTCGGCCCGCTTGGGTGAGGCGTCCCATTTGCTGCCCGGAGTCGGGTTCAGCGGGATCGCGTTCACATGGACCAGCGGGCCCAGGGCCTGGTGCAGCAGGCTGCCGAGCAGGTCGGCTCGCCACGGCTGGTCGTTCACGTCCCGGATCAGCGCGTACTCGACCGACACCCGCCGCCCGGTCCGGTCGGCGTAGAACCGGGCGGCGGCGAGCACCTCGGCCACCTTCCACCGGGTGTTCACCGGCACCAGCTCGTCGCGCAGCTCGTCGTCGGGGGCATGCAGGGACACGGCCAGCGTCACGGCGAGGCCTTCGCCGGCCAGCCGGCGTATGGCGGGCACGAGCCCCACGGTGGACACGGTGACCGAGCGCTGGGAGATGCCGAAGCCCTCCGGCACCGGATCGCAGATCCGGCGCACCGCGTCGACCGTGCGCCGGTAGTTCGCCAGCGGCTCGCCCATGCCCATGAACACCACGTTGGACAGCCGGCCCGGCGGCCCGAGGCCACCGTCCCTCACGGTGGCCGCCGCCGCCCGGACCTGCTCGACGATCTCCGCCGTGGACAGGTTGCGCCGCAGGCCGCCCTGGCCGGTGGCACAGAACGGGCAGGCCATCCCGCAGCCCGCCTGGCTGGACACGCAGACCGTGGCACGGTCCGGGTAACGCATCACCACGCTTTCCAGCAGCGTGCCGTCGTGGGCCCGCCACAGGGACTTCCTGGTGGCGCCGTCATCGCAGCTCAGCGCGCGGGCCTCGGTCAACAGCGGCGGCAGCAGCTCGGCTGCCAGGGCGGCACGGGAGCGCTCCGGAATGTCGGTCATGCTGGCCGCATCCACGCTCAGCCGGGCGAAGTAGTGCCGGGAGAGCTGCCTGGCGCGCAGCGGTTTTTCGCCGAGCGCGGCCACCGCTTCCGCGCGCTGGGCCGCCGAGAGGTCGGCCAGGTGGCGGGGCGGCTGGCCGCGGCGCGGCGCGGCGAAAACGAGCGGCAGCGAAGACATGGCCTCTCCAGTGTTCCAGTTGTCCTGGCCCGGGGACACTTACTCTTCACAGCAAGCCTCCCACCACAGCAGAACAGCCCCTCCTGACTGGCCGATTCAGTAGATTTCTGGCATGTCTTCGATGCGCAACCGGCCCAGGGGCCCTCGGTCCGCCACGCTCGGCGGCCAGCCGGGAACGGTGCTCGAAAGTGAGAGCCCGTACGGCAGCCGCCGGCTCGTGGTCGAGTACGACGGCGCGACCACCGCCGCGTACCTGCACGACGCCGGCGCGGTGCTGGGCGCGGCGTGGATCGCCAACCACGAGCAGGCACCGCAGAGCGCGGATCTGTCCCGGCTGAACGCGGGCCAGGCACCGTTGATGCCCGTCGCGCACACCAAGCACCCGGCGGGACGGCCACCGCTGGACGCCAGGACGCTGCGGGCGCTGTGGTTCGAGGAAGGTGACGGGGTCGCGGTCATCGAGGGCGGCCAACTGCTCGCGGTCATCCCCGGCTGGTCAGACATGGCGCGGGGCATGCCCGGCTACTCAAGGGACGTGATCGGGCAGACGCCTTTCGCCTGGTCACTCGATGATGCGATGGAAGGGCTCGGGCCCCGGGCCGACCGGGCGACGGCGTTCTGGCGGTGGCGGCAGCGGGACGACTCCTGGGCGTCGTTCCAGCGGTCCATGCTCGGCCACCTGCTGGCCCGGCTCGGGCCTGGCGCCAGGTACTGGGAAGTCAGCGGCGGCAAGCAGCCGATGGTCGGCGTGTCCGAGCGGCCGCCGACCACGCAGCGGCCCTACACGGTGCTGTCCACGATCGGCATGAGCTGCCAGCGGATGCCCGTGGTGGAGCAGGCGATGGAGGACCCGAGCGCCTGCGCCCGGATCGAGCTGGCCATCGCCACGACCATGCCCAGCCGGGATGCCGCCCGCGTGTTCCTGTGGCTCGCCCAGTATCCGTGGCGCGCAGTGACCTGGTTCGGCACCGGGCACACGGTGCGCTGGTATCACGAGCCGGCAACCTTCCCGCTCGGCGGCGGGAACGAGGCCGTGCTGCTGCTCGACGACCCCTCCCACCTGCTGGGCCCGGAAGTGCCCGACCTGACCGGGTTCTCGGTGGGCGGCGACCCGACGCGATGGCTGTGGATCATCCCGATCACCGAGCGGGAGCGCCTGATCGCCAAGGAACGCGGCGCCGCCAGCCTGGTCACCCAGCTCGCCGCACAGCGACGTAGCTGGGTAACCAGCGTGTAGCTGCCGCACTGGCCGGCGCCCGTTTCCTAGTGGATGTGCAGGCTGATGCCGAGCAGCGGAAGCCACCACAGCAGAATGGCGAGAACGGCGGAACCTATGGCCTTGAGCAGGCTGAGGTGCAGGTAGCCCTTCTCCCATGCAACGATCACGCCGATGATTAGGTAAACGAGAAAGATAATGCCGATCGGACGCCTCAACATGGCAACTCCGCTCCCGTCCACTGGTGGATTGAGTCCGAGACGATCCACCAACTCCCCTGGTAATCGGGAAGCAAACACGGGGTTGAGCCGCGAGGCGGTAAAGCGGCGGCTGACGCCGGGCGTCAGTGCTGGTGGGTCACGGGGACGAAGACAAGCAGGAGGAGCCAGACGACCGGGGCCGTGATGAGCATCGCGTCGATCCGGTCCAGGATTCCGCCGTGCCCGGGCAGCACGGAGCCCATGTCCTTGATCCCCAGATCCCGCTTGATCATCGATTCGACCAGGTCGCCGAGCGTGGCACAGGCGAGGGCCGCCGCGCCGATCAGGAGCCCTTGCCAGATGGCACCGTGCAGCAGGGCAGACAGGCCGATCGCCCCGCCCAGGAGGCAGAAAAGCGCAGAGCCGCCGAACCCCTCCCAGGTCTTCTTGGGGCTGATCGCCGGGGCCATCAGATGGCGCCCGACCGTGACGCCAGCGGCGTAGCCGCCCACGTCGCTGCACACCGTCAGGATCAGGAACAACAATGTGCGCCTTGGGCCGTCGGGTGGGGCCAGCATGAGGCCGACGAAACAGGCCGGCAGCGGCAGGTACGCGAGGGCGAAGGCCCCGGCGGAAACGTCCCGCAGATAGCCATCGGTCCCGCCGGTCAGCCGCCAGGCGAGGATCGCGGTCATGGTGAGCGCGATGCAGGCCAGCGCGGCGCGCTCCCCCTGCCAGTAGGACAGGGCGAACGCCACGGCGCCACCCGCGGCCACCGGAATCACCGGTAGCCGGATCTCCCGCTGCGCGACGGCGCGGGCCAGTTCCCACAGCGCAATGCCGACCATCGCGGCGACGAGCACCAGGAAGGTGGCCTTCACCGTGAACAGAGTCAGAATGGCGAGCCCGCCCAGGCCCAGGCCGACAATGACCGCGGCGGGCAGGTTGCGCCCGGTGCGCCGCTCCGCTTCTCCCGCTTCTCCGGCTGTGCGGGCTCCCCCGGAATGTCTGCTGGCAGGTCAGACCTCAAGCAGTTCGGCTTCTTTATGTTTGAGCAGCTCGTCCACTTGCGCGACGTAGGTGTGGGTGAGGTCCTCGAGTTCCCGCTCCGCGCGGTGCCCCTCGTCTTCGCCCGCGTCGCCGCCCTTGACCAGCTTGTCCAGCGAGTCCTTGGCGTGCCTGCGGATGTTGCGGATCGAGACGCGGCTGTCCTCCGCCTTGTGGCGGGCGACCTTGATGTACTCCCGGCGGCGCTCCTCGGAGAGCTCGGGGAAGACGACCCGGATGATCGAGCCGTCGCTGGCCGGGTTCACGCCCAGGTCGCTGTTGCGGATGGCCTTCTCGATGGCCTGCAGCGACGACTTGTCAAAAGGCTGGATGACCACCATCCGCGGCTCGGGGATGTGGAACGAGGCCAACTGGTTCACCGGCGTCGGGGTACCGTAGTACTCGGCCGTGATCTTGGCGAACATTGACGGATGGGCCCGCCCGGTGCGGATGACCGCGAACTCCTCCTTGGCGACAGCGACAGCCTTTTCCATCTTCTCCTCGGCTTCGAGGAGGGTCTCGTCTATCACAGCGGCTCCTGTCCCATCGCGTGCCTGCCGCGGCTGCTAACCGCGGGCGCCAGCATCCTCAGGCCTGCTGACCAGCGTGCCGATCTTCTCCCCGCGCACCGCCCGCACGACGTTACCCTTTTCCATCAGGTCGAAGACAACAATGGGCAGCCCGTTGTCCATGCACAGGCTCACCGCCGTGGTGTCCATGAACTTCAATTCCAGGCGGAGCACCTCACCGTAGTCAAGCTGATGGAACCGCACGGCATCGGGCATTGTGCGCGGATCCGCATCGTAAACCCCGTCCACCTGCGTCCCCTTGAGGAGCGCCTCGGCGCCGATCTCCAGCGCGCGCTGGGCCGCGCAGGTGTCGGTGGAGAAGAAGGGGGCACCCAGGCCCGCCCCGAAGATGACGATCCGCCCCTTCTCCAGGTGGCGGATCGCCCGGCGGGGGATGTACGGCTCGGCCACCTGCCCCATCGTGATGGAGGTCTGGACCCGGGTGTCCACGCCGAGTTTCTCGAGCACGTCCTGCAGCGCGAGGCAGTTGATCACCGTGCCGAGCATGCCCATGTAGTCGGCCCTGGCCCGGTCGATGCCGCTCTCGGCCAGTTCCCGCCCGCGGAACATGTTCCCGCCGCCGACGACCGCCGCGACCTGGACCCCGTCCTCGACAGCGGCGACGATCTCCTTGGCGATGCGCTTGACCACGGTCGGGGAGATGCCCAGCGGTTCCTCGCCGGAGAACGCCTCGCCGGACAGCTTGACCACGACACGCCCCCAGGGACGGTGGGCCCTGCCATTCCGGGCGTCGCCCTGGGGCACTTCCGCGGGCGGATGGCCGTTGGTCACCGGCGCGCTGCCGTCCCCCGCAGAGGCGGCGTCCCGCACGGCTGAGCCGAGGACGCGTGCCGCGCCGTCCCCCCTGTCGGCGCTGTTCTCCACGAGGCCGCCTCCTTGGTTATCCGGTTCGCCAGCCGCCCCTCAGCCTGCCTGGCCGATCTGAAAGCGGGCGAATGCACGTACGGTAGCGCCCTGCTCGCTGAGCATCTGCTTGATCGTCTTCTTGGGTTCCTTGACGAACGGCTGCTCGATGAGCGCGACATCCTTGAAGAACGAGCCCAGCCGGCCTTCGACGATCTTTCCGATCGCCTGCTCCGGCTTGCCCTCGTCCCTGGTGATCTGCTCTGCGATGCGGCGCTCGTTCTCGACGATGTCGGCCGGCACCTGGTCGCGGGTCAAGTACTGCGGCCGCATCGCCGCGACCTGCTGGGCGACGTCCTTGCCCGCCTGCTCATTCGGCGCGTCCAACTGGACGAGCACGCCCACGGTCGGCGGCAGCGCCCGGTCGGAGCGGTGCAGGTAGCTGGTGACATAACCGCCCTCGAGCAGCGCGTACCTGCCGAGTTCCAGCTTCTCCTTGAGCGAAGCGCCGGCCTCGTCGATGAGCTGCTGTGCGGTGACCCCCGGGCGCGCCTCCAGCGCCAGCACGGCGAGCCGGTCGGCGGCCCGCTGCGCCAGCGCGGCGGCGGTGATGTCCGCTGCCACGCCCTGGAACAGGTCGGTCTTGGCGACGAAGTCGGTCTCGCAGTTCAGCTCGACCAGGACCCCGGCGCTGGTGCCGTCGAGCGCCGCCGCAATGAGCCCGTTGGCCGCCGTCCGGGTGGCCCGCTTGTCCACGTCCTTGACGCCCTTGAGCCGCAACAGTTCCACGGCCTTGTCGAACTCGCCTTCCGCATCCGTCAGCGCGTTCTTGCAGTCCATCATCCCCGCGCCGGTAGCGTCGCGAAGCCGCTTCACATCCGCGCTGGTGAAGTTCGCCATGTCCTCATCTCTCACTGTCTGATCTGAAAGCCTGATCAGTTCCGCTGGCGGAACCGGTGCCGCGGGCGGCCCGGCTCAGCCCGTTGCTCAGTCCGCAGCGACCGGGTCGCCCGCCGGGGCCTGCGCCCCGGCAACGTCGGCGTCCGCCCCGCCGTCCGCAGAACTGGCCTCCGCCGCAGCGCCATCCTGCCCGGTGGCGTCCGGTGCAGCGCCATCCTGCGCCGTGGCGTCCTGCGCCGTGGCGTCCGGCTGCGCATCCGCGGCCTGGCCGGTCGCGTCCGCTGTGGCAGCGTCCGCTGCGACTGCGTCTGCCGTGACTGCTTCCGCAGTGGCAGCGTCCGCGGTTTCCGCAGTGGCAGCGTCCGCGGTGGCTGCATCTGCTGCGGCAGCGTCTGCTGCGGCAGCGTCTGCCGTGACAGCGTCCGCCGTGACAGCGTCCGCCGTGACAGCGTCTGCAGTGGCTGCTTCCGCGGTGGCTGCGTCTGCCGTGACAGCGTCTGCAGTGGCTGCTTCCGCGGTGGCTGCGTCTGCCGTGACAGCGTCTGCCGTGACAGCGTCCGCGGTGGCTGCTTCCGCAGGAGCCGCGGCGGCCGGAGCCACTGGGGCAGTCTCGGCCGGAGCCACCGGGGCGGCCTCGGCCGGGCCAGCACCGTTGCGCGGCTCGGGCACACGCGCCCCGTCCTCGCTGCCCTTGCGCTCGAGCAGCTCACGCTCCCACTCGGCCAGCGGCTCCTCGGTGCCGAGCGCACCCACGGGCGAGGGCTTCTCGTCGGAGTCGGCGTCGCCGCCCCGGGCCATCAGCCCGTCGGCGACCGCGTCGGCGACGACGCGGGTGAGCAGCGAAACGCTGCGGATCGCATCGTCGTTGCCGGGAATGGGGTAGTCCACCTCGTCGGGGTCGCAGTTGGTGTCCAGGACGGCGATCACCGGGATGCCAAGCTTGCGCGCCTCGCTGACGGCGATGTGCTCCTTCTTGGTGTCCACCACCCACAGCGCGCTGGGCACCCTGGCCATGTCCTTGATGCCGCCGAGCGAGCGGTCGAGCTTGTCCCGCTCGCGGCGCAGGTGCAGCAGTTCCTTCTTGGTCATGCCGGAGCCGGGCACGTCCTCGAAGTCGATCTCCTCGAGTTCCTTGAGCCGCTGCAGGCGCTTGTGGACCGTCTGGAAGTTCGTCAGCATCCCGCCGAGCCAGCGCTGGTTGACGAACGGCATGCCGACCCGGCGCGCCTGGTCGGCGATGGCCTCCTGCGCCTGCTTCTTGGTGCCGACGTACAGGACCGTGCCGCCGTGCGCCACGGTCTCCCTGATGAACTCGTAGGCCTTGTCGATGTAGTCGAGGGACTGCTGGAGATCGATGATGTAGATCCCATTGCGCTCAGCGAGAATGAACCGCTTCATCTTCGGGTTCCAGCGCCGGGTCTGGTGGCCGAAGTGAACGCCGCTCTCCAGCAGCTGCCGCATGGTGACGACCGGTGCCATACCGGTGTCCCCTTCCTGCTCGTGCGCCGGCCCTCATGGAGCGGCGCGTTCGGTTGGTCCTGGCGCCCGTGCGCACACACCGCGGCGAACAACACCGCGGACCGAAGGGTGCGCACCGCAGGGAGACCCCGGCGGCGAGCGGACGCGCGAATTTGGCCGGAAGACCGTACCGCAAGGGAAGCGGACTCGCCGACCGCCCAGTAGTCTACCCGCTCCCGCCCCGGCCGCGCTCTGCGTGAAGGAGCCCGCCGTCTCCGCGGGCGTCGTAGCGCAATGACTATCTCAAGCGCGAGGGTGCGCCTGCCGGTATGCCGACTGCAGCCGCTCGATGGAGACGTGCGTATAGATCTGTGTACTGGTCAGCGACGCGTGACCGAGGATCTCCTGCACGCTGCGCAGGTCGGCGCCGCCTTCGAGCAGATGCGTCGCGGCCGCGTGGCGCAGGCCGTGCGGGCCCGAGTCGGGCGTGCCAGGTACCGCGGCCAGGCAGGCGTGGACCACGCGGCGCGCGGTCCGCGGGTCGATGCGCCGGCCGCGCGCCCCGAGGAACAGCGCGTGCCGGCTGTCCGGCGTCACCAGGACGGGCCGCCCGGACCGCGCCCAGGCGGCCACGGCCTTGACGGCCGGTATGCCGGCGGGCACCGTCCGTTCCCGGTTGCCCTTGCCGAGCACCCGCACCGTGCGCCGTTCCTCGTCCAGGTCACCGAGGTCCAGGCCGCACAGTTCGCCGACCCGGATGCCCGTCGCGTAGAGGAGTTCGACGATCGCCATGTCGCGCAGCGCCAGCGCCGCGTCCTGGTCGGACGGGCCCGCGGGGCCGGGCGGGCCCGCTCGCTCGGGGCCGGGCCGGGCCGTCTTGCGCGGCCGCGGCGGACGCCGCCAGCACCGCGGCCACCTGGTCCTGGGAGAGCACCTCGGGAAGCCGGCGGGGGATCCGCTGCATGCCGAGCAGAGACCCGGGGTCGGACGGCATCAGGCCGCGGGCACGGGCGAAGGCGGTGAAGGCCCTGGCCGCGGCGGCGCGCCTGGCCAGGGTGGCCCGGGACTGGCCGCGGCCGTGCTGATCGGCCAGCCAGGCCCGCAGGGTCCCGACGCCGAGATCCGCCGGGCCGGTGACACCGGCGGAGGCGGCATGCTCCAGCAGCGCTGCGACGTCGCCGAGGTAGGCCCGGACCGTGTGCCTGGACAGTCCCCGCTCGGCCTCGATGTGGTGCCGGAAGGCTTCCAGGGCGGCATCCAGCCCCGCAGGCAGGGAGGCGGGCTCCGGGGATGCCACCGGTCAGTTCACTCCACAGTCACGCTCTTGGCCAGGTTGCGGGGCTTGTCGACGTCATTCCCGAGCGTGACCGCCGCGTGGTAAGCGAGCAGTTGCAGCGGCACCGAAAGCAGGATCGGGTCCAGCTCGGGCTCGTTCTTGGGCACCTCCACCATGTCGTCGGCAAGCCTTGCATCCAGCGTGCCATGGCCGACCACGAGTATCCGGCCGCGGCGCGCCTTGATCTCGCCCAGCGTGGAGATGTTCTTGTCGCGTAGCTCGTCGTCGGGCACCAGCGCGACCGTTGGCAGGTCGGGACCGACCAGCGCCAGCGGCCCGTGCTTGAGCTCGCTCGCCGGATAGGCCTCCGCATGCAGGTAGGAGACCTCCTTGAGCTTCTGCGCGCCCTCCCGGGCAATGGGCCAGCCGCGGACCCGGCCGACGAAGAACATGCCGTGGTAGCCGGTGAGGTCCTTGGCCAGCTCCGCGATCCGCTCCTCCTCGGCGAGGATCTGGCTGACCTGCCCGGGCAGCGCGTGCAGTCCGGCGATGACGCGGGCCCCGTCCGCCGGGGACAGGTCGTGGATCCGTCCGAGGTGCAGGGCGAGCAGCGAGAACACCACGCAGGTCGCGGTGAACGTCTTGGTGGAGGTGACCGAGATCTCCGGGCCCGCGTGCAGGTACACGCCGCCCTCGCACTCCCGGGCGATGGCACTGCCGACCGCGTTGACCACGCCGATCACGCGGCCGCCCTTGCGCTTCAGTTCCCGGACCGCGGCCAGGGTGTCGTGGGTCTCGCCGGACTGGCTCACCGCGATGTAGAGCGTGTCCGCCTCGACCACCGGGTTGCGGTACCGGAACTCCGACGCCGCCTCGGCGTCCGCCGGAATCCGGGCGAGTTCCTCGATGAGCTGCGCGCCGACCTGCCCGGCGTAAAAGGCCGAACCGCAACCCAGGATCTTCACCCGCCTGATGGCCCGTGCCTCGCGGGCGTCGATGTTCAGCCCGCCGAGGTGGGCGGTGTGGAACCGCTCCTCGATCCGGCCCCGCAGCGCCCGCTCCACGGTCCTGGGCTGCTCGTGGATCTCCTTGCGCATGAAGTGCGTGTAGCCGTCGGCGGTGTAGGAGCGCAGGTCGGCCTCGATGAGCAACGGCTCGTGCGTGGTCGTGCGGGCGTCCAGCGTGGAGGTGTGGAAGCCGTCGGCGCGGACCGTCGCCACCTCGCCGTCGTCCAGGTGCACCACCTGGCGGGTGTAGCGGACCAGGGCGGCGACATCCGAGGCGACGAACATCTCCTTGTCGCCGATGCCGAGCACGACCGGGCTGCCGTTTCGCGCGGCCACGACCCGGTCGGGATAGCGGGCGTCGAGCACCACGATGCCGTAGGTGCCGACCACGGAGGTGAGTGCCTGGCGCACCGCCTCCTCCAGGTCACCGCCAACCTCGTGGTCGGCCGGGGTGCCGTTGCCGCGGCCGGCCTTCCCCGTGCCGGTTGCGCTTCGCGCGCCGCTGGCCTTAGCCGCAGCACCGCTGGCCTTAGCCGCTGCACCGTTGGTCTTTGCCGGTGCACCGTTGGTCTTTAGCGTGGCGCCGCTGCCGTTCGCTCTGCTGCCACGCGCCGCACCGTTGTGCTCCGTGGCGCCGGTCTGCTCAACGGCGCCAGCGTTCTCGGCGCCATCTGCCGCGCCACCGGCTGCCGCGCCGGCGAGTGCCGCGCCGCGGGGCGGCGGCAGGTAGCCGCCTGCCCGGGCGATCAGGTGCGCCAGGACCTCGCTGTCGGTCTCCGAGACGAACTCCGCTCCTTCGGCGATCAGCTTGGCGCGCAGTTCGTCCGCGTTCTCGATGATCCCGTTGTGGACCACGGCAACCGGGCCGACGACGTGCGGGTGGGCGTTGATGTCGCTCGGCTCGCCGTGGGTCGCCCACCGGGTGTGGCCGATGCCGGGGCTGCCCTTGAACCGCGCCGGGAGGGTCGCTCCCAGGCCCGCGACCCGGCTTTTGGCCTTGTGCACGCGCATGCCGCCGGTACGGGACAGCACAGCAATCCCGGCGGAGTCATAACCGCGGTATTCCAGCTGAGCCAGCCCCTCCAGCAGGATGGGCACACAATCCCGGCTCCCCACATGCGCAACGATCCCGCACACGTACCGCTCCTTCACTCTGGCGCAGGCGGCGCGATCGTTCAGCCATAGACGACACGGCGAAGCTGCCGCAGCGACAGCTGCGGCGGAGCCACTCGCCTGGCCGGCAGTTCGGCCGCGATCCGCGCGAAAACCTGCTCGTTCGTGAGCCCCCCTGTTTTCAGCTCACGATGGCGCCGGCGCACGAACTCCTCCGCGGACTCGCCGAAGTAGCCAAGCACCTCTGCCACCACCCGTGCCGCCTCGCCCTGGCTGAGCGGGCTGGTACGGGCCAGGTGGGTCACGAGTTCCTCATGCGCCCGTACTGCGCTCGTCACCATAGCAGGATGGCTCATTACTGTATGGAAATGCAAGATTCCTGCCCGCTATCGGGCAGGAATCTGGCATTTATGCGTTTGGTCCGACATGTGACGTGGGTTGCGGCCGCCGCAGCCGCCAGCCACGCTCGCAGCGCTCCACGAATCCGGCGGCTGCCAGCCCGCCGAGACAGCGCATGACCGTGTCGAAGTCCACCCCGGCGGCAATCGCGATCCTGGCAGGCCCTCGCCCGATCCGGGCCGGGACCGCCTCCAGAACCCGGCTGTCCTCCGGGCCGAGCAGGTCACGAGCGAGCACTGGTCCGCGCCGCTGCCCAGGCGGTGGCTCGTCCGCGGAGAACTCAAGCAACTCCATCACATCCCGCGCGCCGGTGACGCACACCGCGCCCCATTCCCTGATCGCCTCGTGGCAGCCAGCCGACTGCTGAGACGTCACCGGCCCAGGCACGGCCATCAACGGCCGGCCCTGGTCATGGGCATGGCGTGCGGTGTTGAGCGCCCCGCTGCGCAGCGCCGCCTCCACCACCACGGTGCCTCGGCTCAGTGCGGCGATCACCCGGTTGCGGACCAGGAACCCACGCTTGGTCGGCATCTGGCCCGGTGGCCATTCGCTGACGAGCGCGCCCTGTTCCCTGATCGACCGGAAGAGCCCCTCGTGAGCCTGGGGGTAGGCGCGGTCCACCCCGCACGGCAGAACCGCGACGGTGACGCCGGCCACGGCGATCGCGCCACGGTGCGCGCAGCCGTCAATGCCGAACGCGCCCCCGGACACGATCGTCCAGCCCGCGTCGGCGAGCGAGACGGCCATCTCGCCACAGACGTAACAGCCGTACCCGGTCGCCGCCCTGGTCCCCACCACCGAGACCGACCGCAGGCAGGCATAACGGAGGTCCGCGTGCCCGCGCACCCACAGCCCCCAGGGACGGGCCTCGCCCAGTACGTCGAGCTGACTTGGCCATTCCGCGTCACCGGGGATGACCAGCCGGGTGCCGTCGCGCCACCAGGCGGCCAGTTCGGGTTCGGACGGCACCTCGCCCAGCCTGGCCGACCAGCGGCGCAGGGCACGCTCCAGCCGCGGTTTCCCGCCGGGCCCGCCACTGCCGCCGGGCCCGCCACTGCCGCCGGGTCGCCACTGCCGCCGGCCCGCACTGCCACCCGGCCCGGCGCTGTCCTCCCAGAGCACGCCGCTGCCCATGAGACCCCCGCCGAGCACCTCACCGGGTTCCGGCACGGCAGTGCCTGCGGGCACCGCGGCCGTGCGCGGCATCCGGCCCTCGGTCAGGGCAGCCACGATCTCGGCCGGCGGGCAGAAGCGCAACAGGATGCCCATGGCCGGGTCTCCGGGCTCGGCGACCCACGTGAGGGCGGCGCGGGCAATCCGCTCCGCCTCGGCCGGAGCGCTCATGATCCAGCCCCCAGCCACAACCCGAGGGCATAACTGGTCTCGCCGACCGTCGGCCGCGCGATGCCCACGAGGTCCGCCAGCGTCCATGCCACCCGGATCACCCGATCTACGCCCCGCGCACTGATCTGCCCCAGGTCCATGGCGCGCTCCAGCGGCGCAAGCGACCCCGGCGAGGGCGGGAACGCCCGGCGGAGTTCGCTGCCGGGGATCTCGGCGTTGAGCCGCCAGGGCGTGTCTTTGAGCCTGGCCGCCGCCCGTTCCCGCGCTGCCGCCACGCGGGCCGCCACCACGGGGCTGGATTCGGCGAAGTGGCGGTCGTTCAGGAGTTCGGCGCGGCCGACCGGAAGCAGCTCCACCTTGACATCCACCCGGTCGAGCAGTGGGCCGGACAGCCTGGACAGGTAGCGCCGTTTGGTGGCGGGCGTGCAACTGCATGCCGCGCCGGTTGCCGTCCCCTTCGCGCACGGGCACGGGTTGGCCGCGAGCACCAATGTGAACCGGGCGGGAAACCTGGCCGTAAGCCCGGAGCGGGCCACCACGACCTCGCCCGACTCCAGCGGCTGCCTGAGGGCGTCCAGGACATCCCGGGCGAACTCGGGCGCCTCGTCGAGGAACAGGAATCCGCGATGTGCCAGGGATGCGGCACCAGGGTGCAGAATTCCGCTGCCTCCGCCGACGATCGCGGCCTTGGTGGCGGTGTGATGGGGTGCGCAAAACGGCGGCTCGGTCATGAGCGGGCTCCCCGCCGGAAGTGTCCCGGCCACCGAGTGGATGGAGCTGACCTCCAGCGCGGCGGTGCGGTCCAGCGCGGGCATGACCGTGGGAAGGCGTTCGGCGAGCATTGTCTTGCCTGCGCCTGGCGGCCCAAGAAGGGACAGGTGGTGGCCACCAGCCGCGCAGATCTCGGCGGCCCTGCGGGCGGCGGGCTGGCCGAGCACCTCAGACAGGTCGGGCCTGGGGCGCGGTGGCCGGGCCCGGCTGGCCGACGTCCGGGCCGGGACCTCCCCGCCTGGCCCCGGCGCCCCGCCCAGGGCCGGTTCCGCCGCCGACCCCGGCGACAGGCCCAGCGCAGGCCCCGGCGGCTGGCCCAGCGCAGGCCCCGGCGACGGCCCCGGGGGCTGGCCCGGCGCCAGCCCTGGCGGCTGGCCGGGCACGGCACAGGCGACCTCCTCGCCCCTCCTGGCCGGTTCGCCGCGCAGCCAGGCCAGTAATCCGGCGAGGGTGGGCGCCCCCACCACCCGCAGCCCCGGCACCAGTGCCGCCTCCGCGGCGTTCGCCTGGGCCACCACCACCTTGGCGAAACCCGCGCCCGCGGCGGCCGCCATGGCCGGCAGGACACCGCGAACCGGGCGTAACCGCCCGTCCAGGCCAAGTTCCCCGAAAAAGGCCACGCCGTCGATGGCCGCTCCGGGGATGGCTCCCGCAGCCGCCAGGATCGACAACGCGATGCCTAAGTCGAAACCGCTGCCCCGCTTGGGCAGGCTCGCGGGGGACAGGCCCACCGTGACCCGGCGCTGCGGCCATCGCTCGTGGCTGTTGATGATCGCGGCCCGAATCCTGTCGCGTGCCTCCCGCAGCGCGGTGTCGGGCAGCCCCACCAGTAGCAGGCAGGGCAGCCCGTTTGCGATGTCGGTCTCGATCTCCACGGGATACCCTTCCACCCCGACCAGAGCGATCGAGTGCGTCCGGGCAACCGGCACCTAGCCCACCCCTCGGACGTGCTCGATCTCGTAGTCGCCCGAGGGCCTCCGGATCAGGCCGACCACGTCGATGCGGACCTCGTCGAACAGCACCCCGTGCGCCACGAGCCAGCGGGAGGCGAGCCGTCTGAGCCTGGCCTGCTTGCTCCGGGTGATCGCCTCGAGTGGGGTGCCGAACGTGGTACCCGAACGGGTCTTCACCTCGCAGACCACCATCACCTGCCGCTCGGCGGCCACGATGTCGATCTCGCCGTCCGCGCACCGCCAGTTGCGGTCTAACACCCGCAGGCCTGCCCGCTCCAAGTACTCCGCGGCCACCTGCTCGCCCTCGCGGCCCAGTTCGTCCTTGGCATTCACTGGTCACCACCTCCACATCGACAGTGCCGGAGGCTGGCAGGTGCCCGCTGAACGGCTTTACGGGCTGTGGACGAATACGCCATCTGTGGACGGGACTATCCGGTTTGTCGGTACCGGGTGCTCCACTGGCCGGGGATCGTCTGCCAGGACTTCTCACCCCGGGGTCAGTCGGCTCCTACTTGGGATCGGGGACCTCGAAGTCACTTTGCGCAAGCTCTTCGATGTTGACGTCCTTGAACGTCACGACCTTGACGTTCTTCACGAAACGGGCGGGCCGGTACATGTCCCATACCCAGGCGTCCTGCATGATGACTTCGAAGTAGACCTCGCCGTTGTCGGCGGTCCGGACGTTCAGCTCCACCTGGTTGGTGAGGTAGAACCGGCGCTCAGTCTCGACCACGTGGGTGAACAGGCCCACGACATCCCGGTACTCGCGATAGAGCTGCAGCTCCATCTCGGTCTCGTACTTCTCGAGATCTTCCGCGCTCATGGTCTCCCCTCCGATCAGGCAGCGACGGGAGCTACAGCCCAGGTGAGATCAACCATAAGTCAATTCTCCTGGCCAGCATCACTCCAGGCCGCTTCACAGTCCAGGCCGCCGCCACCGCCCATGTCACCGGCCGGGCACCGTCCACGTCACCGGCCAGGGCGCCATCCATGTCACCGGCCGCGCCGGGCTCCGGGTCGTCGCATACCGCCTGGGGGCCCTTGTCACCGCAGGCCACACTGCTCACGTTCACGAACGAATGCCGGTGCTCGGGACATGGCCCATGCGCGCCGAGCGCCTTCATGTGAGCAGGTGTGGAATAGCCCTTGTGCCGGGCGAACCCGTACTCCGGGTACCGCAGATGCAGATCGCGCATGATGCGGTCCCTGGTCACCTTGGCTACCACCGAGGCGGCGGCGACGCAGGCCGCAACCTCGTCGCCTTTCCACATCGCCAGGGCCGGGACCCCCAGCCCGCGCACGGCGAAGCCGTCGGTGAGCACATAGGCAGGCTGGCAGGCCAGCCCGGCCAGCGCTCGCCGCATGCCAGCGATGTTGCACACATGCAGGCCCAGTTCGTCGATCTCGGTGGACGGTATGACCACCGCGTGCCAGGCCAGGGCGGTCGCCATCACCTCGTCGTAGGCCTTTTCGCGCGCCTTCGCGGTGAGCGCCTTGGAGTCGGCGATGCCGTGAAGTGCCGCGAGCCCACGGGGCCCGAAAGCGACAGCCGCTACCACAAGAGGGCCAGCACAGGCTCCCCGGCCTGCTTCGTCGATCCCGGCCACCGGGGAAAGCCCGGCCCGCGCCAGCACCCGCTCATAGCCGGTGAGACCAGCTACGCTGCGCGGGGTGTAGCCAGGATGGCGCGCTGGAAGCACGGCCATGCCGTCACCCTGGCCCACGTCCTGGCCCACGGCGGAACCGCCCGTGGAGCCGCCGGCGAAGGCGGCGTTGCAGCAGGGTGAGCGGCAGGGCGGCGACCACTCCGGCCGCCGCGGGCGCGCCAGGCAGCGCCAGCGCCCCCAGCACGGATGCGCCCGGGCCCGCAGGACCGCAACCCGCCGGCGCCGGGCCCGCCGCCAGCGCGGCCGTGCCCGAAGCAGTCAGCTTCGGCTGCTGGAACGTGGCGGGGATGGGCAGGAGCCGCCACCGGCTGATGGGCGCGACGATCACGAACGCCCGGCCCACCACATGGTTCTCCGGTATGGACCCGTCACCCGGGTCGCTCATGTGGCCGCGGGAGTCCCAGGACACGCTGCGGTGATCGCCCATCACCCACAACCGGCCCGCCGGAACGATGATGCTGAACCGCTGCTCCGACGGCGCGTCACCGGGGTAGAGATAGGACTTCTCACTGAGCGGCACGCCGTTGACCGTGACCTGGCCCAGCCGGTTGCAACAGGCCACATGGTCCCCGGGCACCCCGATGACCCGCTTGATGTAGTCGTGCACTCCAGGCGCGGTGCCGAAAAGCCCGGAGATCGAGTCCCAGAGCCTGCTGACCAGCGGCGCGGGCTGCGCAGGGACAGGATCCCAGGAACCGTCGCCGTTGAACACGATGACGTCGCCACGGTGGATCGACCGGAAGTCGTAGACAAGCTTGTTGACCAGGACCTTGTCGCCGATTTCCAGGGTGTTCTCCATCGAGGACGACGGGATGAAGAACGCCTGCACCACGAAGCTCTTGATGAGCAGGGCCAGTACGAGCGCGAACACCAGCAGGATGGGCAACTCCACCCACCACGACATGTTCGGTCGCCGCTTGCCCCGGCGCCGGTTCCGCCCCGGCTCGTCGGCCGCGTTGCCGCGCGGACGGGCCTGCCCTGCGGCCACGCCTCCGTCCCCGCCTGGACCAGCTGGTCCAGCGCCACCGGCGGTGCCGTCTCCGGCCACGGTCCTGGGTCCATCGGCGGCCGCGCCGCCGAACGCGCCGCCAGCGCCAAAGGCCCCGCCGTCGCCGAACGCCCCGCCGGAGCCCCCAGGCCAGGGCGCCTGTGACTGACCGCCGAACCCCGCGCCCTCCGGGCCTGCGGCGGCGCCATCACCAGGCACGCCGCCGAACTGCCGGCCATCGACCTGGCCGGGGCGCGTGCGTCCGTCACTTGTGGACAAGTCTTCGCCCCGAGTGTCCCGGTCGTCATTCATCGCTTCGAGCCTAGCGCCGGGTTCTCACAGCGGCGATTCCGCTGCCCTGCGGGCAGCCTCGCACCGGTGCCCGGCGCCGCGTTCCCCCTTACGAGCGATTCCACGGCCCCGCGCTACTGCGCCGGCGTTTCGCGGCGCTCCCTGATCCGGGCAGCCTTTCCGCGCAGCGACCGGAGGTAGTACAGCTTGGCCCGGCGGACCCGGCCCCGGCTGACGACCTCGATCTTGTCGATGGACGGGCTGTGGACCGGAAATGTTCGCTCCACCCCGACGCCGTAGCTGATCTTGCGGACGGTGAAAGTCTCCCGGGCGCTGCCGCCCTGGCGCCGGATCACCACACCCTGGAAGACCTGAATCCGGGTCCGGTTTCCCTCAACGACCCGGACGTGCACCTTCAGCGTGTCTCCAGGCCGGAACCCCGGGATGTCGGGGCGAATTTGCGCCTGTTCCAAGTCGGCGATGGCGGTGTGCATGGCTGGCGTTCCTCAATGATCCTCGCGCACGCGCCTGTTCGGCACGAGGCGATGCGTGGTTACGGTCTGTCGTGGTCGCTTAGCGCGGGAAGCATCCCCGCCCGGTGAGAATTCCGCGAGGCGGCGGTTTCAGTGTGCCATATCTTCGCCCGGGATCGGAAAGCCAGCCTCATGGAGCACCTCCCGGTCGCGGCCATCCAGAGTACCCGCGGGCAGCACCGCCATGAGATCGGGCCGCAGGGCCGCGGTGCGGCGCAGCGCCTCGTCGCGCCGCCACCGCGCGATGGCGGCATGGTCCCCGGAGAGCAGGACCGCGGGCACCTCACGCCCCCGCCACACCCGTGGCCTGGTAAAAACCGGGCCTTCAAGCAGGCCGGCCATGGGCCCGGCGCCGGCGCCGAACGAGTCATCTGGCGCTGAGGCGGCATTGCCGAGCACCCCCGGCAGGAGCCGGCAGATTGCGTCGATCATCACCAGGACCGCCGGCTCGCCCCCGGAAAGCACATAATCTCCGATGCTGACCTCGTCGACCGGCACGCGGGTGCGCGCGTCCTCGGCAAAGCGCGCGTCGATCCCCTCGTACCGCCCACAGGCAAACACAATTTGTGCCATACGCGAGTACGCGGCGGCCGTCTCCTGCTGGAACGGCACGCCCGCCGGACTGGGCACGACCAGCCTGGTACCAGGTGACAGTGGCCCCAGCACCGCATCGAGCGCCTCACCCCAGGGAACCGGGCTCATCACCATGCCCGGTCCCCCGCCGAACGGCGTATCGTCCACGCTCTTGTGCACGTCGTGGGCCCAGGTCCGCAGGTCATGGACGGCGAACTCGATCAGGCCGCGCTCGGCCGCCTTGCCAAGCAGGGAAACCCGCAGCGGGCTGAAGTACTCGGGAAAGATCGTGATGACGTCAATCTTCACGGCTTCCGCCCGCCTCATCGCCCTCATCGCCATCGGAACCTGCCTGCCCGAGGTCGAGCAGGCCGGGCGGCGGGTCGATGACAAGCCGTCCGTCGGCCAGGTCCACCTCAACGGCGATTGCCGCCACGAAGGGCACGAGCAGTTCGGCCTGCCGTGACGTCCCGGGCGCCGGGGTGACCGCCAGCAGGTCCTGGCCGGTGTGCATGACGTCGGTGACGGTGCCCACCAGTTCCCCTGACACGGTCACCACGGTCAGCCCGGCGAGCTGGTGATCATTAAACTCGTCCGGGTCCTGCGGCGGGGGGACGGCGTCGGCGTCGATCGTCAGCCAGACGCCGCGCAGCGCTTCGGCGTCCGTGCGGTCGCCGATCTCCGCGAAGCTGACCAGCAGCCGCCCTGAGTGCAACCGCGAGGCTGTCACGGTCAGCGGGCCCGCCTCGGGCGGGTCGGTGGCAAGCACGGAACCGGCCGCGAACCGCTCGCCGGGGTCATCGGTGCGGACCTCGACCAAAATCTCCCCGCGAAGCCCGTGCGGCCGGAGGATCCGGCCAACCACGAGGGACTCTTCCATAGCTCTCCAGCCTGCCGGGCAGCCGCCCGACCGGGGGCTCCGAGGGGTCGTCCCCCGGTGGAAGCACCGCGGACGCGGCGGTGCCGCCTGCCGACGGCGGGGCAGTCGCCGCCACCACGGCGTGCTCGGCTACCTGACCTCGTCCACATCCAGCAGGTCGACCCGCACGTAGCGGCCGCCGGCCAGGGAGCCGATGACGGTGCGCAGTGCCCGGGCGGTGCGCCCGCCCCGGCCGATCACCTTGCCCAGGTCGTCCGGGTGAACGCGGACCTCAAGTACCCGGCCCCTGCGGAGCCCGTGGCTGGCGACGCGGACGTCGTCAGGGTGATCCACGATGCCCTTGACCAGGTGCTCGAGCGCCTCTTGGAGCACCTCAGGCCTCGCCGTCCTGCTCGGCGGCCGACGCTGCGGCGGCGGCAGGCTCGCTCTCGACAGCGGCGGCCTCGTCGCTGGCGGAGTCCTTGGCAGCATCGGCCTTGGCCGCGCCGTCCTTGGCCGCATCGGCCTTGGCCGCGCCGTCCTTGGCCGCATCGGCCTTGGCCGCGCCGTCCTTGGCCGCATCGGCCTTGGCCGCGCCGTCCTTGGCCGCATCGTCCTTGGCCGCGCCGTCCTTGGCCGCGCCGTCCTTGGCCGCATCGGCCTTGGCCGCGCCGTCCTTGGCCGCATCGGCCTTGGCCGCATCGCTCTTGGCCGCGCCGTCCGTGGCAGCATCGGCCTTGGCCGCGCCGTCCTTGGCCGCATCGGCCTTGGCCGCATCGCCTTGGCCGCGCCGTCCTTGGCCGCGCCGTCCTTGGCCGCGCCGTCCTTGGCCGCATCGGCCTTGGCCGCACCGCTCTTGGCAGCATCGTCCTTGGCAGCATCGGCCTTGGCCGCACCGCTCTTGGCAGCATCGTCCTTGGCCGCGCTGTCCTTGGCCGCGGCACTCTTGGCGACGCCACTCTTGGCCCCGCTGTCCTTGGCGGCAGCGTCGTCCTTAGCGGCGGCGCTGTCCTTGGCAGCGTCGTCCTTGGCAGCCTTGCCACCGGCGGACTTGCCGGCAGCGGGCTTGTCGGCCGAACCGGCCGGCTTGCGCGACCTGCCCTTGTCCGCCTTGGCCTCCGCCGCCTTGCCGTCGCCGGCCTTGGCACCGCCGGTCTTGGCGTCGCCGCCCTTGACCTTGAGATCCTTGACGGTCTCGGCCACCGCCGCGGCGAACGCTTCCCTCCTGTCCGGCCTCGGCGCGGCCGTCTTCAGGGTGCCCTCGGCGCCGGGCAGGCCCTTGAACTTCTGCCAGTCGCCAGTGACCTCGAGAATCTTGCGCACCGGGTCGGTCGGCTGTGCTCCGACCGACAGCCAGTACTGGGCACGCTCGGAGTCGACCTCGATGAGGGACGGATCGACCTTGGGGTGATACTTGCCGATCTCTTCGATCGCCCGGCCGTCCCGCTTGGTGCGGGCGTCGGCGACGATGATCCGGTAATAGGGCGCGCGGATCTTGCCCATGCGCTTTAGCTTGATCTTGACAGCCACGGCTGAAGCTCTTCTCCCATGAAGATCTGCTGCGGAGACGAACGCGCCAGGTGGGGACCGGCGGCATGCCCCGATGGGCCCGGGCCAGCGAGCGTGAGAGGGCGTCACTGACCGACGGACGATGTAACCCCGCCATTCTGCCAGACACCGCGCACCAGAACGTACTCACCACCCCACCCAGTTCGCCGACCGGGCGGCCTGCGCCGCGATCATGGGCGATCTGGCCCCTCCAGCGGCGCCGCTTCCTTGATCACGGGCACTTTTGGGCGCATGGAGCCGAGAAGTGCTCGTATCAGGAAGTCAGGGAGCTGTGCGGGCTGTTCGCGCGCCGGGCGGAGGGTGAATCCGGCGGCCGGCGCTACCGCTTCTTGTTCTTCCGGCCCAGCAGCCGGCCCCGGCCAGCGGGCGGAGGAGTGAACCCGGCGGGGAGGTCGCTGGCGGCGAGCCCGGCCGCGCCGTCATCGGCGCTGGCGTCAGGACCGCTCGCACTAGGACCGCTCGCACCAGGACTGCTCGCACCAGACTGCCACCGCTCGCACCGCCACCGCTCGCACCGCCACCGTTCGCGGTGCCAGCGGCCGCGCCGGGCAGGCCGTCCGAAGCCCCGCTGGTACCTCGCTGGCTCTCCGGTGCCCCGTCGGCACGCTTGTTGTCCGGCGCCCCGTCGGCACGCTTGTTGTCCGGCGCCCCGTCCGGACGCTGACGGTCAGGCGCCGCGCCGGTGCCACGCCCGCCGTCCGGCGCCGCGCCGGCGCTGCGCTGACGGTCCGATGCACCGCCCGAACGCTGATGGCCTGGTGCCGATGGCGCACCGCCCCCGTAACGGCCCTTGCCGCCCAGGCCAGGCGGCAGCGCGCCGGGCCCACGACCCAGGCCAGGCGGAAGACCGCCACCCAGGGCGCCAGGGAGGTTCCCCAGGCCACCGGCGCCACCCAGGCCACCAGATCCGCCCAGCCCACCAGCGCCGCCCAGGCCCGGAAGCCCGGCACCGCCCAGGTTGCCGGGACCGTCGGCGGACCGGCCCGGGGCTGTCCCGGCGCCACCGGGCGACCGGCCAGGCGCCCCTCCGGGGCGCCCGCCCTTGGGCTTCTTCTTGCCAGAGCCCTTCTTGCCCTTCGCGGCCTTGGTGGCCGACCGGCGCATCCCGGGGATGGCCGGCATGCCGGGGATGCCACCGCCGCCCAGCATCTGGCGCATCATCTTCTGGCCTTCGAGGAACCGGACGACGAGGTTGTTCACTTCGCCGACGGTGGTGCCTGAGCCCTTGGCGATGCGCACACGCCTGGACCCGTTGAGGATCTTCGGGTTGCGCCGCTCGGCCGGGGTCATCGAGTTCACGATCGCCGCGGCACGGTCCAGGTCCGCGTCGCTGACCTGGCTGAGCAGCTCCCTGTTCTGCGCGGCGCCGGGCAGCATCCCGAGCAGGTTGCTGATCGGCCCCAGCTTGCGCACCATGGCCAGCTGCTCGATGAAGTCTTCCAGGGTGAAGCCCTCGCCCGAGGCCAGCTTGCCTGCCATGGCCGCGGTCTGGTCCGCGTCGAACGTGCGCTCGGCCTGCTCGATCAGCGTGAGCATGTCACCCATGTCGAGGATCCGGGACGCCATCCGGTCGGGATGGAAGACGTCGAAATCCTCGAGTTTCTCGCCGGTCGAAGCGAACATCACCGGGCGCCCGGTGAGCTGGGCGATCGATAGCGCCGCACCGCCCCTGGCGTCGCCGTCCAGCTTGGTCAGGACCACCCCGTCAAAGCCGACGCCGTCGAGGAACGCCTGGGCCGTGGTCACCGCGTCCTGGCCGATCATGGCGTCGACCACGAACAGGATCTCGTCCGGATCGGTGGCATCGGCGATGGCGGCCGCCTGGGCCATCAGCTCCTCATCGATGCCCAGCCGGCCCGCGGTGTCGATCACGACGACGTTGTGCAGCCGGTGCCTGGCCTCGTCGATCGATTGCCTGGCCACCGCCACCGGGTCGCCGACGCCGTTGCCCGGCTCGGGCGCGTACACCGGCACGCCCGCCTGCTCCCCGAGCACCTGCAACTGCTGCACGGCGTTCGGCCGCTGCAGGTCGGCCGCCACCATCAGCGGGGTGTTGCCCTGTGCCTTCAGCCAGAGTGCCAGCTTCGCCGCGAGCGTGGTCTTACCTGAGCCCTGCAGGCCCGCCAGCATGATCACGGTCGGCGGGTTCTTGGCAAAACGCAGCCTGCGGGTCTCGCCGCCCAGGATCGTGATGAGCTCGTCATGGACGATCTTGATGATCTGCTGGGTCGGGTTGAGCGCCGCGGAGACCTCTTCGGAGGAGGCCCGTTCCTTCACCCGGGCGATGAACTCCCTGGCCACTGGCAGGGCCACGTCCGCCTCGAGCAGGACAATGCGGATCTCCCGGCAGGTCGCGTCGATGTCGGCCGCCGACAGCCTGCCCTTGCCCCGCAGCGAGGAAAGGACCTGGGTCAGCCGGTCGGAGAGTGTCTCGAACACGTGCTCAAGGCTAGGGCATCTTGAGACGCACCCTGGGCCATGTCCTATCCCGTCAGCGCGGAGAGAACCTGGGCGGCGATCTGGCCGCGGGTGGAGGCGTCGGTGACCGGGCAGCCGTCGGCGCCGACCACGTAGAAGACGTCCACGGCCTCCGCGCCGAGCGTCTCCACCCGGGCCGCACGCACGTCGAGGCCGCATTCGCCGAGGGCCCGGCCGATCCGCCACAGCAGGCCCGGGGCGTCGTGCGCGCGCACTTCCACCACGGTGGCGGTCCGCGAGGCGTCGTCGATCATGCTGACCTTGGGCGGCGCGAGCCTGTCGACCGGACCCCCCGCTCCGATGCCTAAGGCCATGCTCGTCACGGGGCCTGGGCCCGCAGCCTGGCCCGGCCGCCCGGGGCCGGCGGGCCGAGCATTCCCTGGCGCTTGAGCTGGTCGGCGACGTTCAGTTCGCCGGCCAGGACCCGCCGCAGCTCCGAGGTGACCAGCGCGGCGTCCGGCGGATCGCCGTAGGGGTGGGCGACGGTGAACGAGGTCACCGCCATCGCGCCGTGGGACGTCGCGTTGGCCGACCGCACCGCCAGCCGGTGGGACGCGAGCACCCCGGCCGCCTGCCAGAGCAGCCCGGGGCGGTCGGGTGCCACGACCGTCACCTCCGAACCGGTCACCATCGCCGCGGGCTGGCCGGCCTCGGCGAGCGCGATCTGACCCGGGCGCAGTGGCAGCGGCGCGGGCGGGGGCTGGCCGCCCAGCACGGCCTCGACGCGGCGCACCAGGTCGGCGACCAGGCCGGCCTTCCAGTCGTTCCATGCGGCCGGGCCGGTTGCCTGGCCGTCAGCGATCGCCAGGGCGTGCAGCAACTCCAGCAGGGGGCGGCCGCCGACGGTCGCCGCGACCTGGGCCGCGGTCTGCGGGTCGTCGAGATCCCGCCGGGTCGCCATGTGCGGGAGCAGCAGGTGGTGCCGTACGGCGCTGGCGACCAGTTCGGTGTCCGCCTCGGCCAGGCCCATCCGGCGCGCGGTGTCCCTGGTCACCACCTCCCCGGTCACCCGGTGATCGCCGGGCCAGCCCTTGCCTATGTCGTGCAGCAGCGCGGCAATCAGCAGCAGGTCGGGGCGGGCCACGTCCCGCGTCAGCGCGGCAGCCCGGGCGGCGGTCTCGACCAGGTGCCGGTCCACGGTGAAGGTGTGCAGCGGATTGCGCTGCGGCCGGTTCCGCACCCGCTCCCAGTCGGGGATCAGGCCGGGCAGCATCTCCTCCTGATCGAGGGCTTCCCACACGGCGATGGCGGCCTGCCCGGTGCCCAGCAGCATGGCAAGGGCGTCGCGGGCAGCGGCCGGCCACGGCACAGGCAGCGGCGGGCATTCCCCGAGCCTGGCCAGGGTGCGCGGCGCCAGGGGCAGGCCAGCCTCGGCGGCAGCGGCCGCGGCACGCAGGACCAGCACCGGATCTGCCGCAGGCTCTGCCGGCCGGGCCAGCACGACCTCCCCGTCCTGCTCGACCAGGCCGTCGGCCAATGGCCGCCGCCGCGGGCCGCCCCCGGACCGGCCACCGCGCAGGCGGCCAGCCCGGGCCACACCGCCGAGCACGCTGGCGGGCCCGCGCCCGCTTGCCCCACGGCCGCGCTGGGCCTGCCGCAGCGACTGATCGAGCGAATAGGCGATGGTCCGTCCGGCCCCGGCGAGATGGCACAGCAGCGCGTCGGCGTCGGCCAGGCGCAGGACCCGCGCCACCTCGTCCTGCTCCTGGAGCACCAGCCGGTCGCTGGCCCGGCCGGTCACCTCGTGCAGGGCGTGCCGCGCGTCCATGATGGCCTCCTGAGCGGCGCGGGCCCGTGGCCCGGGCCCGGGAGCTACCCACGCCGCCGCCACCGCGTAGATGGCCTCCGCATCGCGCAGGCCGCCCCTGGCCTCCTTGAGATCGGGTTCGAGCAGGAACGCGAGTTCGCCGCTGCGCCCCGCCCGCTCCTCGTGCAGCGCCTGCAACTCGGCCAGCCGGGTGCGAGCGCCCGATCGCCAGTCCGCCAGGATGCCGGTGCGCAGGTCGCTGGTCAGCCCCGGATCCCCGGCGACGTGCCTGGCGTGCAGCAGGCCCAGCGCCACCCGCACGTCCTGGCGGGCCACCTCGCGCGCTTCGGCCGGGCGGCGCACGGCATGGTCGAGCCGGGTGCCCGAGTCCCAGATCGGGTACCAGACCCGGTCGGCCAGGGCGGCGATTCCCGGCTGCCCGGAGTGGAGCAGCAGCACGTCAAGGTCGCTGCCCGGCAGAAGCTCGCGCCGCCCGTATCCGCCGACAGCCACCAGCGCCACCCCGGGCTCGGCGCCAAGCAGCGAGGCCAGCCAGCGGTCGGCACTCGTGCTACGCCGCGCGCGATCGGCCGCGAACGAGGCCAGGTGCCGGGTCCTGGCCGGCCGCGTACCGGCGTCCCCGGCAGGCCGCGCACCGGTGCCCAGGTCGGCTTCCGAGCGCTGCCCGCCCATGTCCCGGCCACCCGTTTCCAGGCGCCGCCGGTCCTTAGAGTGCTCCAGGGCCGCGCTCTCCGGTGCGGACCCGCGCCACCGTGTCCACCGGGGCGCACCAGACCTTGCCGTCGCCGATCCGCCCGGTCTGCGCGGCTTTGACCACCACGTCGATCAGGTCATCGGCGTCCTCGTCTTCGCAGAGCACTTCCAGCCGCACCTTCGGCACAAGGTCGACCTGGTACTCCGCGCCGCGGTACACCTCGGTGTGTCCGCGCTGCCTGCCATAACCGCTCGCCTCACTGACCGTCATGCCGTGCACGCCGAACGCCTGCAGAGCGGACTTCACCTCGTCCAGCTTGAAGGGCTTGATCACGGCGGTGATGAGCTTCATGCGACCACCTCTCGGGACCTGCACTGCGCCTCAGCGTCCCCCGGGGGCGTTTCGCCAGTGGTTACGGACTGTTTCCGCCGGGTGAAACGGCCGGCCGTCATGTTACGCAGATGTTTCGCGCCCTGGCCCGGGATTAGTTGCTGCTCGCGGTGAGCAGCACGACCGCCCGCTCGGCTGCGGCCCGTACCCTCTGCACCGGGTCGGTGCGCAACCGCGACACGGCGGCCAGCGCGTCTCCGACCCGGTGGCGGGCGATGACCTTGGCCGCCATCTCCCGCACCCGCCACGCGTCGTCCGCCGTTGCCTGGACGATCACCGCCGTGGCACGGTCGTCCCAGGCGTGCAGCAGGCCGCGGGCGGCCCATACCCGCGGCCAGTAGCCCTCCTTGCCGCCCGCGGAGCCGTCGAGCACGGCCTGGGCGGCGGGCCCGGCCAGCGCTATCAGGAGCGCGTCGTCGGTGCCCTGACGGCCCTGGAGCAGGTCGATGCACCCGGCGACGACGGCCGCCTTGCCCCGCCGTTCGCATTCGGCCGCGACGCTCTGGCGCGGGGTCAGCCGCCAGATGGCGGGCATGAAACGGCTAGCCGAGGATCGCGTCGACGAACGTAGCGGGTTCGAACGGGGCGAGGTCGTCGAGCCCTTCGCCGAGGCCGACCAGCTTGACCGGCACCCCGAGTTCGCGCTGCACCGCCACCACGATGCCGCCCCTGGCGGTCCCGTCCAGCTTGGTCAGCACGATCCCGGTGACGTCCACGGCCTCCGCGAACACCCGCGCCTGGCGCAGGCCGTTCTGCCCCGTGGTGGCGTCAAGCACCAGCAGGACCTCATCCACGGTCGCCTGCCGTTCGATGACGCGCTTGATCTTGCCGAGCTCATCCATCAGGCCGGTCTTGGTGTGCAGCCGCCCCGCGGTGTCCACGATGACGGTGTCCGCGCGTTCCTCGATGCCCTGCTTCACAGCGTCGAACGCGACGCTCGCCGGGTCGGCGCCCTCCCGGTCCGAGCGGACCACCTGGGCGCCCACCCGCCGTCCCCAGGTCTCCAGTTGGTCGGCGGCGGCGGCGCGGAACGTGTCGGCGGCGCCGAGCACGACCGTGCTGCCTTCCCCGATGAGCGCACGGGCCAGCTTGCCGCAGGTGGACGTCTTGCCGGTGCCGTTGACCCCCACCATGAGCACCACCGCGGGCCGGTCGCCGTGCCTGGCCACCCGCAGCGACCGGTCCATGTCGACGCCGACCTGCTCGATCAGGTCCTTCCGCAGCAGCGAGCGCACCTCGCTGGTGCCCCTGGTGCCGCCCACCCTGACCTGCGTGCGCAGCTCGTTGACGATCTGTGCCGCCGGGCCGGCCCCGAGATCGGCCCCGACCAGGGTGTCCTCGATCTCCTCCCAGCCCTGATCGTCGAGCCCGTCACGGGAGAGCAGGCCGAGCAGCACCGCGCCGAACCCGCTCTGCGAGCGCGCGAGCCGGCCGCGCAGGCGGGTCATCCGGCCCGCAAGCGGTTGCGGCGCCTCCGCCACCTCGGCCGCGGGGGCCTCGGTCACCAGGGAGCCCGGTGCCGACGGCGCGGCCGCGGTGTCCGCGTCCTGGCTGGGACGGGCCGGTGCGGCAGGGGCGCCGGGCGGCTGCGGCGGCGCGGCGGTTTCACGCGGCCGCCGCCGGCCGCGGACCAGCATGGCGCCGCCGGCGATCAGGGCCAGGACGACCAGGACGATGACAATGATCAAGTACTCCATAACGGCCCCAGTCTGGCAGATGGACGCGCCAGTAGCCCGATCAGATCCATGGCACCAGGCTCAGCCACGGCCGCCGGGCAGTCCCGTGGATCCAGGCCAGGCCGGCGATCTGCGGGACATGCGGCTAAGCCCGCTCTCGCTCCCGTAGCCGCTGGCTCACCACCGTGGACACCCCGTCGCCCTGCATGCTGGTCCCGTACAGCGCGTCGGCGACCTCCATGGTCCGCTTCTGGTGCGTGATGATGATCAGCTGGGAGATGCTACGCAGCTCCTCGAAGATCCCGAGCAGCCGCTGCAGGTTGGTGTCGTCCAGCGCCGCTTCGACCTCGTCAAGCACGTAGAACGGCGACGGGCGGGCCTTGAATATGGCCAGCAGGAAGGCGATTGCGGTCAGCGAGCGCTCGCCGCCGGACAGCAGCGAGAGCCGTTTGACCTTCTTGCCCGGCGGCCTGGCCTCGACGTCGATGCCGGTCGCCAGCATGTCGTCGGGCTCGGTCAGCACCAGCCTGCCCTCGCCGCCGGGGAACAGGCGCGAGAAGATCTGCTCGAACTCGGCGGCGGTGTCCGCGAAGGCCGAGGTGAACACCTGCTGGACCCGGTCGTCGACCTCCTTGACGACGGTGAGCAGGTCGCGGCGGGTCTTCTTGAGGTCCTCGAGCTGGTTGGCGAGGAACTGGTGCCGCTCCTCCAGCGCCGCGTACTCCTCCAGGGCCAGCGGGTTCACCTTGCCGAGCTGGTCGAGCTGGCGCTGCGCGGTGGCGGCCCGCTTCTCCTGCTCCGCCCGGACATAAGGGATCGTCCGTATCGGCTGCGCGGGCCGCTCCGCCGTGCCCGCGGCCGGGGCATCCTGCGCCGGGCCGACCGCGGCGGCCCCGTCTTCGGCAGCGTCCTCCGCAGTTCCCGCCGCGGCGGGTGGGGCGCCGCGGGCCGCCGGAATCCGCGCCACACCCGTTTCCGCCGGGTGCCGTTCGCCCGCGCCGGTCACGGCGGCGCCCGCACCGTTGCTGGACACCCCGTTTCCTGACGCACCGTTCCGGGATATTCCGTTCCCGCCGGCGAACGGCTCGCCGCCGGCCATCTCGGCCTGCGCAGCGTTCGTCTGAGCCGGGCCGGCCTGGACCGCAGGCCCTGGCCGGCGGCGCCGGGGGGTGGCCGGCTCGGCCTCTTCGAAAACGGGCACGGGAACACCCGGCGCGTACTCGGCAAGCAGCGTCTCTGTGTCCACGCCGAACTCCTCGGCGGCCCGCGCCACCATCTGCTCCACCCGCATCCGCTGCTCGGCCCGGCTGACCTCCGCGCCGTGCGCGGTGTCCACGACCCGGTCCAGGTCGCCGGCGATGGCCCGGACCCGGGCCCGGACCTCCTTCAGCGCCTCCGCCCTGCCCTTGCTCGACTGCTCGGCCGCCTCCCGGTCCGCCTGGGCGGTGGCCAGCGATTCCGCGATCTTGGCCAGGGCCGCGTCCGCGCCCGTGGCGACCGCCCCGGCCACCTCCGCCTGCTGCGCCCGCAGCCTGCGCCTGGCCAGCGCGGCCTGCGCGGCGCGCCGTTCCCGGACCGCCGCCGCGGCCAGGGCGTCGGCCCGGCCCGCGATCGCCCGCAGCCGTTCCTCGGCCGTCCTGACCTCAAGCCGGGCGTCGGTCTCGGCCTCCCTGGCCGCGCTGGCCTGAGCGGTCAGGTTGTCCCGGTCCGGGGCCTGCGGCGAGTCTGGCGCCTGCCCGGCCTCGCCGGCATCGGCCGCGCCGTCCTCGCCTGCCTCTGCCTCCTCGAGCTTGGCGACGAGCCCGGCCAGCGCGGCGGCATCGCGCTCGCGCTGCGCGGCGACCGAGGCTATCGCCGCCTCCAGCCGCGCGGCCTCCTCCTGCGCCGCCCGTGCCGCGCCGGCGAGGCGGCCAAGCCGCCCGGACGACTCCGCCGCAGCCTTGTCGGCGGCCCGCACTCCGGCCAGTGCCCGGCCGGTGGCCTCACGGTCCCGCTCCTCGTCGGCCAGCGCGCCCGCCAGCGAAGCGGCCGCCTCCTGTGCGGCCCGTTCGGCCGCGGCCAGCGCGGCCACCGCGTCCTCGGCCGCCGCGCGCATCGCCAGCATGCTCGGCGGCTTGGCCGAGCCGCCGTGCGCCCAGTGCGCCCCGAGCAGGTCCCCGTCCCTGGTGACCACCTTCAGCTCGGGACGGGCGACGACCAGGTCCCGCGCCGCGGCCAGGTCGTCGGCGACCACCACCCCGGCCAGCAGCCCGGCCAGTGCCGCGGTGAGCCCTCCGGGCGCCTTCACCAGGTCCACCGCGGGCACCGCGCCCGGCGGAAGTCCCCCGGCTGCCATGCCTCCTGGCAGGTCTGCGGCCGGGCCGCGCCCCGGCGACGATTCTCCGGCTCCGCTGCCAGGCCCGGCGCCGGTGTCGGCGATGACCAGCCCGGCCGTTCCCGCGTCGGCGCCCTTGAGGCCGTGCAGGATCGCCACGGCGGCATCCAGGCCAGCCACCGCCACCGCATCGGCGGCACCGCCGAGCGCGGCCGTGATGGCCTCCTGCGCGCCCTCGGCCACGGTCAGCAGGGCAGCGACCCCGCCGAGGACATGCCCGGCCCACTCGGGGTCCGCCAGCAGGGCCGCCGAGGCGGCGGTGCCGTCCTGTACGGCCCGCAGGCCCTCCTCCAGCGCCTGGCGGCGGGCAACCAGGCCCGCGCGTTCGGCGCTGGCCACCCGCTCGGCAGCGCGGCACTCGGCGACGCGGGCGGAGCTTTCGGCGAGCGCGGCGGCCGTCTCCTCGTGCGCGGCGGCCAGGCCTGCCCGGTCGTCGGTCCCGCCGGCAGCCGTTTCCTGTGCCTCTTCGTGTTCCCGCTGGGCGAACTGGGCACGGGACCTGGCCTGCTCGATGGCGTCCGCCAGGCGGGCCGCCTCCTCCTCGCTGGCCGAGACGCGGCTGCGGGCGGCGCCCACCTGGCCGCGCAGCCTGGCCAGTTGGTCGGCGCGGGCCGTGGCGGCGCGGGCCTGGTCGGCGAGCAGCCGTTCGGCCGCGGCCAGGTCCGCCTCCGCGGCCGTGCGGCCGTCGGTGGCCTTGCCAAGCGCGGTCCTGGCCGCCTCCAGCGCCTCGCCGAGGACCGCCTCCTGCTCGCGCAGCGAGGCCGCCTCGGCGTCGAGTTCGCCGGGATCCCGGCCGGGCCGGGCCGGGGCCTGGTCAGCGGCTAGCAGCGAATGACGCTCGCGGGCGAGGTTGGCCACCCCGCGCAGCCGTTCGGCCAAAGAAGAGAGCTCGAACCAGGTGTTGAGCGCCGCCTCCAGCCGGGGCGCATGCTGTTGCTCGTCGGCGTCGAGCGCCGACTCCTGGCGGCGGGCCTGAGCCAGCAGGTTTTCCAGCTCGGCCCGGCGGGCCAGGGCGGCCGCCTCGTCCGCCTCGCCGCGCTCAAGCGCCGCCGCGGCGCCGGCGAAGTCGTCGGCCAGCAGCCGGAGCTTGGCGTCGCGCAGGTCCGCCTGGATCGTCGCGGCCCGGCGGGCAATCGCCGCCTGCCGTCCCAGCGGGCCGAGGCGACGGCGCAGTTCGCCGGTGAGGTCCACCAGCCTGGTCAGGTTGACCTGCATGGCCTCCAGCTTGCGGAGGGCCTTCTCCTTGCGCCGCCGGTGCTTGAGTACGCCCGCGGCCTCCTCGATCAGCGCCCGGCGCGCCTCGGGCCCGGCGTGCAGCACCTCGTCGAGCTGGCCCTGGCCGACGATCACGTGCATTTCCCGGCCCAGGCCCGAGTCGGAGAGCAGTTCGGTGACGTCGAGGAGCCGGCACTGGTTCCCGTTGATGGCGTACTCGCTCTGGCCGGACCGGAAGAGCAGGCGGCTGATCGTCACTTCTGTGTAGTCGATCGGGAGCGCGCCATCGGTGTTGTCGATGGTGAGGGTGACCTCGGCCCGGCCGAGCGGCGGCCGGGAAGCGGTGCCCGCGAAGACGACGTCGTCCATCTTGCCGCCGCGCAGGCTCTTGGCGCCCTGCTCGCCCATCACCCAGGCGAACGCGTCCACGATGTTCGATTTGCCGGATCCGTTCGGCCCTACCACGCAGGTGATGCCCGGCTCGAACCGTAGCGAGGTGGCCGAGGCGAAGGACTTGAACCCACGCAGGGTGAGGCTTTTCACATACACCCGCGGGCTCTCCTCCCCTCCGCTCACGGCCCCCGGTGGCGGCGCACCAGCGCTGGGTCAGCCAGCTTTCCCGCACCTTACCGCGAGTGGACGACGCTTCCGGCGATCCGCGCCCCTTAGGGCGGCCGTGCCGCGCAGCGGACCGGCGAAAAACGCAGGCGGCAGCCGGGCCGGGCGGCCGGGGCCGGGGCAAACTAAAGAGGGACGCCGCCTGGCGGCGTCCCTCGTACCGTCGAACTAGATCGACAGCTCAGGTGAGCGCGGGCTCGCGCTCGCGGCTGACTACGAGTAGCTCGTGGCCGACTTCTGCGGCGAGCACGTCCTTCTCCTCCTGAAGCCTGGCTAGTTCAGCCTCCAGGTCCCGCACCCGCCGCTGGAGGCGGCGCATTTCCGAAACGATGCGGGGGTCAGGCCCGCCGACGTGGCCGAGTAGAGCCTTCGCCATTGTAGTGGGTCCTCCACACTGAGTGACCAGAGTGGGCGCACATACGAAGACCTGCATGAGTGCGCGCAAGGTAACCCCTCAAGGATCGCACCCTCACGGCTATCCGGTCAAGTTGAGCGACTCCGCAGGTCACGGGTACCGCTCCGGGCCCTCGGCCGCGGCTGGCAGACCGGGCAGCTGTAGGACGACCGATTCATGAATGGATCGCGCCGTACCGGGGCGCCACATCGCGGGCACGGCTCGCCCTCGCGCCCGTATACCGCCAGTGACCGGCTGAAATACCCGCTCTCGCCGTTGACGTTCACGTACAGGCTGTCGAACGAGGTGCCACCGGCCCGCAGGGCCTCGGCCAGGACCTCGCGCACCGCCGCCAGAAGCCGGCTGGCGTCGGCCCGGCGCAGGCTGGAGGCCTCCCTGGCCCAGTGCGTCCTGGCCCGCCACAGGGCCTCGTCCGCGTAGATGTTGCCGACGCCGCTCATCAGCGACTGGTCGAGCAGGGCGCGCTTGACGTCGCTATGCCTGGTGCGCAGCCTGGCGAGCACCACGTCCTCGTCGAACGCGGCCTCCATCGGGTCGGGCGCGATGTGGGCGATGGGCCCTGGCAGCGCCGCACCGCCGCGGTCAAGCAGCATGTGGCCGAACGTCCGCTGGTCGGTGAACCTCAGCTCGGGCCCTGAGTCGGTGAACGTGAACCGGATCCGGACATGTGGCGAAACCGGCTCTTCCGGCTCGCCGAGCAGCAACTGGCCGCTCATCCCCAGGTGGGCCAGCAACGCATCCTCGGCGACAGAGCCGGCCTGCTCCGGTGCCAGGGGCAGCCACAGGTACTTGCCGCGCCGCAGGGCGGCGGTGATCGCCATCCCGCGGGCGGCCGCCTCGAAGTCGTCCCGGCCCGCCAGATGCCGCCGGATGGCCCGCGGGTGCAGCACCTCGACCGAGCGGATCGTCCTGCCGACGACATGCCGCTCCAGCCCCCTGCGGACAACCTCAACCTCAGGTAGCTCCGGCACGCCTCACCCCGTCGAGCCGCTGGCCCCGGTGTTCCCGCCACCGTGCGCCTCGCGCGCGCCGTGCCGCGCGGCGGAGGGCCCGGCGTCGCCTGAGCCCGCCGGGGCGGTGCCGCCAGTGCCCGCCGGGGCGGGGGCGGCCGCGTCGTCGTGGTGGTGCCCGGCCAGCGGCGGCTCGCCAGCGCTGATGGCGTTCCAGGCGGCCTCGGCGGCCTGCTGTTCGGCTTCCTTTTTGGAGCGCCCCTCCCCCGTGCCGTACACGTGGCCGCCGACCCGGACCATGGCGCGGAAGGACTTCTGGTGGTCGGGCCCGCTCTCCTCGACGTGGTACTCCGGAACGCCGAGAACCCCGGAAGCGGTCAGCTCCTGCAGGGAGGTCTTCCAGTCCAGGCCCGCGCCGAGCCGCGCGGACTTCGCGATGACCGGGTCGAAGAGCCGGTGCACCAGCGCGGACGCCTCATTCAGGCCGCGCTCGATGTAGACCGCGCCGATCACCGCTTCCAGGGTGTCGGCGAGAATCGAGGACTTGTCGCGGCCGCCGGTGCCGTCCTCGCCGCGGCCGAGCCGCACGTAGTCGCCGAGCCGCAGGCCGCGGGCGACCCCAGCCAGCGCCCGCATGTTGACCACGGCGGCACGCAGCTTGGCCAGTTGCCCTTCTGGCAGGTCCGGGTAACCGCGGAACAGCGCATCGGTGACGATCAGGCCGAGAACAGAGTCGCCGAGGAACTCCAGGCGCTCGTTGGTGGGCAGGCCGCCGTTTTCGTAGGCATAGGAGCGGTGCGTGAGGGCACACTCAAGCAGGCCCGGGAGACAGGCCCGCGTCGAGGATCCGCAGCAGCTCAGTGGTGTCGGGCTGGCCGGCTCCTGGCTGGTGGTCGGCTGCGACCTTCATGGGTGTCCTCCTCCCCAGGGCTCCTGAGGCACCTGCATGGCAGCGCCCCGCGGGGGCGCCGCCTGGCGGGCCAGCACCGCTCGGGTACTACCACGCCGCGTCTTCAGGAGGGCGTGATGACCTGACGGCGGTTGTAAGTGCCGCAGGTCGGGCACGCGGTATGCGGCAGCTTGGGATCCCGGCACTGCGGGCAGCGCACCAGGGTCGGCGCCGTGGCCTTCCACTGTGCGCGCCGGGATCTCGTGTTGCTGCGCGACATCCTCCGCTTAGGGACGGCCACGTGCGTTCTCCTCACCTATCTCCGGTACGGGCGAGCCGTCCGGACCTGGCTGCATCTTGACCTGACGCAGAGCTGCCCACCGGGGGTCCAGTGCCGGGCCATGGTGGTGGTCCGGGCCCGTCTGGGCAAGCCGCGCGCCACATTCGGCACACAGCCCGGGGCAGTCTTCCTGGCACCGCGGCGCGAGCGGCAGCGCGAGAACCAGGGCATCTCGGAGGACCGGCTCAAGATCGAGCAAGTCCCCGTCCAGAGCGTACCCGTCCGCACCGGTGTCCCCGCCGTTTTGCTCATAACCGAACAGTTCCTGGCACCGGACCTTGATGGTCTGTGATACCGGCTCCAGGCACCGCGCGCACTCCCCAGCCACCGGCGCGGTGGTGGTGGCAGTGACGAGCACTCCCTCGGTGACGGACTCCAGCCGGACCTCAAGATCCAGTTCGGCGCCTTGCGGGATCCAGGCCATGCCGGTGTGGAGATGCGCAGGAGCGGGCACGGTCCGGGTTTCGGCACGCGCCGTACCCGGGCGGCGGTCGAGCGCCCGGGTATCGAAGACCAACAGCCCGCGGGGGTCGGTGCGGGCGCCGGAAGTCCTGCGGAATGTAGGCATGGCAAATTCAGGTAGCGGGCAGTTCTGGAAAGTCATTTTACCGGCGCGGCCGCGCGGATCCGAATCGATCGCGGCCGCCGCGTTTGCCCGGTCAGCCCGCGCCGGGCGAGCCCAGCTTGGCCCGCAGTTGCGCATCCACCGCGGGCGGCACCAGAGGGGCCACGTTGCCGCCGTAGGCGGCGATCTCCCGCACCAGGCTGGACCGCAGGAACGAGTAGAGCGGGTTCGCCGTCATGAACAGCGTCTCGACCTCGGCGAGACGGTAGTTCATCTGGGCCATCTCCATCTCGTACTCGAAGTCGCTGACCGCGCGCAGCCCCTTGACGATCGCCGACACCCCGCGGGCCCGGCAGTAGTCGACCAGCAGCCCGCGGAACGTGTCCACCGACACGTTGCCCAGGTCCTTGGTGACCTCTTCGAGCATTGCCACGCGCTCGTCCACGGTGAACATGCCGTGCTTGGCCCGGTTGGCCCCCACCACCACGAGGACCTCGTCGTGCAGAAGGGCGGCGCGGCGGATGATGTCCAGGTGACCGTTGGTCACCGGGTCGAACGAGCCGGGGCAGACGACGCGGTGCACGCGCATCCCGTCCTTCCGTACAGGCCACCAGGGCACGAGCCCCGATGGGCCTACGTGCCTGCGGCGAGACCGTACCAGAAGGTCGCTTCGCCGTAACGGCGGGACCGGTCCGGCGCGTAACCGGCCGGCCAGGCGACCGGGCCAGAGCGGCTGGCCCGCTCCACCGCCACGAGCGCGCCGCTGGCCAGCCATCCGCCCGCCTGCAGGGTGGTCAGCATCTGCGTGATCTCCTCTTCCCCGGCAGCGTACGGCGGATCGGCCAGCACCACGTCGAACGCCGCCCCGGCGAGCGGCCCCCGGCCGAGCACGGCGGCCACGCGGCCGGCGACGAGGCGGGCACCGGGCAGGCCCACCGCGGCGATGTTGGCCCGGATCACCCGGGCCGCCGCGGGATCCGACTCGACGAGCACCACCCGGGCGGCTCCGCGCGACAGCGCCTCCAGGCCCATGGCCCCGGACCCGGCGTACAGGTCGAGCACCCCGGCCCCGTTGAGCGGGCCGTGCACGGCGGTGACCGTCGCGAACAGCCCCTCGCGGGCGCGGTCGCTTGTCGGCCGGGTCCTGGTGCCGCCCGGCACGGCCAGCCGCCGCCCCCGGGCGGCCCCGGCGATGATCCGCGTCATCGCATCGCCCAGCGGACGGATGAGGCCAGGCGATGAGGCTGGTGGGGCGAAAGAGAAGAGTGGGACTGGGGTTGCTTGTGGCACGCACGGTTCGGGGCAAGCCCCCCGAAGGGCGGAAGGTGGCCCAGGGACTGGGGTGGGTTGTGGGGCTTACGGCCCGGGACGGGCTCGCTGACGCTCACGTCTTCTCCAGGAAGCCGGCCTGTTCTTCGTCCAGGAGGGCGCTCATCTCGGCGGCCAGCGCCGGATGGCCCGCCAGGTCCGGGTCGGCGTCCACGAGGCCGGTGGCCTCCTCGCGGGCCGCCACGATCAGTTCCCGGTCGTGCAGCACGCTGAGCAGCTTCAGGCTCTTCTTCCGCCCCGCCTGGGTGGCGCCAAGCACATCGCCCTCCCTGCGCTGCTCCAGGTCGATCTCGGCCAGCCGGAAGCCGTCCAGCGTCGCGGCCACCTCGGCCAGCCGCTGCCTGGCCTTGCTCTCCTCGGGCGCCTCGGTGACCAGCAGGCACAGCCCCGGCTCGGCGCCCCGGCCCACCCGGCCACGCAACTGGTGCAACTGGGACACCCCGAACCGGTCGGCGTCCATGATCACCATGACGGTGGCGTTCGGCACGTCCACGCCCACCTCGACGACCGTGGTCGACACGAGCACATCGGCAGACCCGTCGGCGAAGGCCCGCATCGCGCCGTCCTTCTCGTCGGTGGGCAGCCGCCCGTGCATGACGCGCAGCCGCAGCCCGGCCAGCGGGCCCTGCTCCAGCGCGGGCGCCACGTCCAGCACGGCAAGCGGCGGCCGGGCCGGGACCTCCTCGTCGTCGGGCGCGATGAATTCGTCGGGATCCGCCGACGCCGCGGCGTCGTCCCCGCCGATGCGCGGGCAGACCACGTAGGCCTGGCGGCCCTTCTCCGCCTCTTCCCGCACCCGCTCCCAGGCCCGCTCCAGGAATCTGGGCTTCTCCGCCGCGGGCACCACGTGGGTGGCGATCGGCGACCGGCCGCCGGGCAGTTCCGCCAGGGTCGAGACGTCCAGGTCCCCGTAGACCGTCATGGCGACCGTCCGCGGGATCGGGGTGGCGGTCATCACCAGCACGTGCGGCCTGGCGCCGTGTGCCTTGCCGCGCAGCGCGTCGCGCTGCTCCACGCCGAACCTGTGCTGCTCGTCGACCACGACCAGGCCGAGGTCGGCGAACTGCACCTGCTCGGCGAGCAGCGCATGGGTGCCGATGACGATCCCCGCCGCGCCGGACGCCGCGTCAAGCAGCGCCTCGCGGCGCGCGGCGGCGGGCTGGGAGCCGGTGAGCAGGGTCACCCTGGTCGCCACCTCCGCGCCGCCGAGCCGGCCTGCCTGGCCGAGCGGGCCGAGCAGGTCCGACACCGACCGGTAGTGCTGCTGCGCGAGAACCTCGGTAGGGGCGAGCAGCGCGGCCTGCCCGCCGGCGTCGATGACCTGGAGCATGGCCCGCACCGCGATCACGGTCTTGCCCGAGCCCACCTCGCCTTGCAACAGCCGGTGCATGGGGTGGTCGCGGGCCAGGTCGGCGGAGATTTCGGCGCCGACGTCGCGCTGGCCCGCGGTGAGCGAGAACGGCAGCCTGGCGTCGAAGGCGCCGGCCAGGCCGCCCGCGCCCGCGGGGCGCGCCGTGGCGGGCAGCGCGGCCGCGGCGCGGCGGCGCTGGGCCAGGACGGCCTGGAGCACCAGCGCCTCGTCCCACTTCAGCCGGACCCTGGCGCGTTCCTGTTCGGCGTCATCCGCGGGCCGGTGCACGCCGCGCAGGGCATCGGCGAGCCCGGCCAGGCCGTACCGCTCGCGCAGCGGCGGCGGCAGCGGGTCGTCGAGCTCGCCCAGGGTGTCAAGCACGATCTGCACGCACTTCTCGATGTCCCAGGTGGACACGTCCTTGGTGGCCGGGTACACCGGGATCAGTTCGGCGGCGTACTCGGCCGCCTTGGCCGCGTCGTCGGCGCCGAGCAGCTTGAACTCCGGGTGCGCGAGCTGGCGCTTGCCCTTGAAGGTGGACACCCGCCCGGCGAACATGGCGTGCCGCCCGGGAGTGAGCTGGCGCTCCCAGTACTGCACCTTGTTGAAGAACGTCAGCGCCAGCCGCGCCCGCCCGTCGGTGACCGTGACCTCGAGCAGCTGGCCGCGCCTGGCCCGCATTGGCCGGGTCCTGACCTTCTCCACCTGCGCGAAGACCGTGACCTGCTCGCCGTCCCGCAGCGATGCCAGGTCGGTGAGCTCGCCGCGGCGGCCGTACCTGCGCGGATAGTGCCGCAGCAGGTCCCCCGTGGTGGTCAGGCCGAACGCCGTGTCCAGCTTGGCCGCTGCCTTCCCGCCGAGGGTGGCTCGCAGCGATTCCTCCAGGCCTGCCATGGCCCCTCAGAATAGGGGGCGGGCACGACCGTGCCGGGCCGGCCACGCGGGCGGTCGGTGGCTCCGGTTCGCGCACGGGGCACCTGGTCGGCTATTCTTCAACACTGGCCTGGGCAGTGCCTGGCCGGTGTCTTCTTTCCTCGATCTCATTAGGGAGCGTTCGGCGTGGCTTCCGTCTGCGACATCTGCGGCAAGGGGCCGGGATTCGGTAACAGGGTCTCTCGCTCCCACCACCGCACCCCGCGCCGTTTCAACCCCAATATCCAGACCGTGCGGGCCAAGGTGGACGGTACGCCGCGCCGCCTGCAGGTGTGCACCTCGTGCATCAAGGCGGGCAAGGTCACCCGCCGAACTGCCCCTGGATGACAGGCCAGCCGGGGCTGCCGCTAGGCGCGGTGCGCCGCTAGCCGATGTGGCACGTCTTGCCGTTGAACGAGCACCTGGCCGGGTGAGTCGGCATCCCTTGCACGCCGACGCCGACCGCGAAGGTCCGCCCGTCCGGCCCCGAGCCCGCCGCGTAGTCGCTGGACCGCACCACTGCGGCATGCCCGTTGGGCGCGAGGTGGCTGTCGGGATTCATGCCCAGGATGTGGCCGCCCGGATAGCCGAAACGCAAATGCCAGCTCGCCGGCACGGCCCCGGGAAACGTGATGATGATCTGGCCCCAGAAACCGCCCTGCCATTTGCTGGTGATCTTGTAGCTCAGGTGTGGCTGCGCGACCTCGGTGCCGCCGGTGCCCGTCTGCTGCCCGGACGGGGCGGGCGTGCCGTCGTTGCCAGCAGGGCTGGCGGTCGCGGGCGGGGACGGGTTGAGCGTGCCGCCGCCGACGCCGAACGGCTCAGGCTTCCCGGTCGGCGAGGACTGCTGGCTGCAGCCACCCCGGCCGCACTGCAGGCCGCCTTGGCCCAGCGCCCCGGGGGCGACGTAGCTGAACACCGTCTGCACCGGGTACGCGAGCACCGCCGCGACGACGATCCCAAGCCCGGCCGCGAAGGTAGGCGTCACCGCCACGCGGCGCAGGGCTGAACCCAGGCGACCGTCCGGTGCCTCGGGCGGCGCCGGGCTGCCATCGGGCCCTGGCGCCTGATGCCGGGAAACCGGCCTCTTACGGTGTCGTGCCATGAGGGGGTCGCTGCCAAGCATCGCCGCGTCGTTGAGGAGCTTCAATCTAAACCATCACGCGGCGTGTGAGATAGGTATGGACATTTAGTCGCTGAAGTGTTTCCATCCAGCCCGACCGGTCACCCGGTTGCCGTTCACCAGAATTCCCTGACCCGCTCTAACCTGCCCGATTACGGTCCAGTAGGAGGGGAGTTCGCGGCCCGGCGGGAAGGTGGCGGCGAGCGCGTGGTCCTCACCGCCCGTGAGCATCCAGTCCAGCGCAGCGTCGCGCCCCGCCGTATCGTCGCGCCCCGCCGTGTCGTCGCACCCTGCCGGTTCGTCGCGCCCCGCCGTGCTGGCGCGGGCCAGCGCGGCGGCCGCGGCGGCCAGGCCGGGATGGCCAGGCAGCCGGACAGCGGCGATGTCGATCTGGACGCCGCTGGCCCGGGCCAGGTGCCCGGCATCGGCGAGCAGCCCATCGCTCACGTCGATCATCGCGGTGGCCCCGAGCGCGGCGGCCTCGGGCCCGGCCGCATAGCGCGGGGCAGGACGGCGGTGCGCGGCGATCAGCGCCGCCGGCTCGGTCAGTCCCGCTTCGAGCAGGGCCAGTCCCGCCGCGGACTCGCCAAGCACGCCCGCGTAGGCGAGCACATCGCCCGGCCGGGCGCCCGAGCGGGTCACCGGATCCCGGCCGCCCAGGTCCCCCAGGGCGGTGATGGCGAGCACGATCTCATCGGCGCCGGACACATCCCCGCCGACCACCGTGGCGCCGGCCCGGGCACACTCATCGGCGATGCCCGCCATCAGGTCGCGCGCCCAGGCGACGGCCACGTCCCCCGGCGCGGCGAAACCCACGAGCAGGGCCACGGGAATCGCGCCCATGGCGGCGACGTCGGCAAGGTTCTGCGCCGCGGCCTTGGCGCCGATGTCTGCCGGGCCGGACCAGTCGCGGCGGAAGTGCCGCCCCTCAATCAGCAGGTCGGTGGTGGCCACCACCCGGGCGTCCGGTGCCGTCAGCACCGCGGCGTCGTCCCCGATCCCGACAATCGTCCGTTCGCCGCGCGGAAGTGCCGCCGCGATCGCCTCGATCAGGCCGAACTCGCCGAGTTCGGAGATGGTCATGAGAACCCTCCGGGGCGGCGTGCGGTGTGTCCGGACTGCCCGCGATGCCGGGAGCCGGCTTTTCTCTGCCCGGGGGAAAAGAACCCGGGCTTGGCAACAGCCTCTTAGGGTAGCGTTGGCCATTCCGGACCCAGGCGCGAGCCCCGGGAGGACGGCATGGTGCAGGCGTACATTCTCGTTCAGACAGAAGTCGGCAAGGCTGCTGAGGTCGCTATTCGCATCGGCGAGCTCCCGGGTGTCACCCAGGCGGAGGACGTCACCGGGCCATACGATGTGATCGTCCGGGCCGAGGCGGAGAATGTCGATGATCTGGGCCGCCTCGTGGTGGCCAAAATTCAGTCAGTGCCCGGTATTACGAGAACACTGACCTGTCCGATCGTGCATATCTAGGGACAGGCGCTCAGGAAACCAAGTGGCCCGGCCCGGGGCGTGGCCCCGGGCCGGGCCATTAAGCCCGGCTTGGCCCAGGCTGGCCCGGTTCCGGGCCAGCCTGGGCCAGCGTTGCTCACCCGGGGTCGTAGGCGTACGGCGCGTCGTCCGGCTTCGGTGCCCGGATCTTCGCATGCACCACCGCCGCGCCCTTGGCGGAGACCGTGAGCCCGTTGTAGGTGCCCGGGGTCACCGGATCGCTCCACTCGTTGGTGCCGTCGGTGGCGTAGAAGGCGAAGTCGTTCTTGCCCGAGGACAGCTTGAGCGTCGCCTGGTACAGCGCCCCGGTGGACGGGTCACCGGATATCAGGGTCATCGGATGGGAGGTCCCGTTCACCACCACGTCCACCTCGGTCGCCGGGTCCGGGCCGGTGTAGGTCGTGGAGAAGGTGAAGTTGGTGGACGTGGTGCCCGACGTCGGCGAGACCGAGGAGTTCTGCAGGTAGATCGGCGTGATATCGACGCTGTACTTCTGGATCGTCTGCAGCCCGCTGCCGTCGTCGAACTGCAGCGTGAAGTAGCGCGTCCCCTGGGTCAGATGCGGCGTCGTGTACTGGTAGTGGATGCCCTTGGCGGCGCGTGCCACTGACGTCGCGTTCAGCGCGTGAACGTTGTTGTCGATGTCGATCTGCGCGGTGACCGGGGTCTTGCCCGCAGGTGACTTGTAGGTGCAGCTGAACGTGACCGGCTGGCCAAGCTGCTGCGCGCCGTTACCCGGGGTCACCTTGAACCCGGTGATGTTGTACGGCAGCACCTGCGGGCCGCTAAAGGGAACGTTGTTCAGCGGCAGCTGCCAGGAATTGGTGCCGTCACCGAATTGGAACGTGTAGGTATGCGGCCCGGGCGCCAGCGTCGTGGTCGCGGTGTATTCGTCGAGCTTGCCGACGTGCTTGGCGAACGACATCGGGACCGTGTCGCGTGCCGTCGATGATCAAGTTCTTGGTCGTCGGCGTCGCCGCGTTCTGGTACATGACCGCGAACGTGAAGGCCGTGCCCGGGCCGCCCGAGGGAGGGCTGACACCGTGCCCACGTGGGAGCTTCCGACGGCCGCGCTGCCGACGTTGGGCACCGAGAGCACGCTGGAGTAGGCCAGCTTGGGCTCGATCAGCTTCGGATCAGGTGTCTGCGAGAAGTTGAAGTAGTCCATCAGGTCCGAGGTGCTGGCGAGGCTGTCCCGCGCGCCCAGGCTGGGCAGGTTGAAGACTTCCTCGATGAACTTGTCGAACGAGGCGAACTCGCCCTGCTGGGAGCTGATGTAGCCGGGCTTGGCCCACGGCGAGATGACCAGCAGCGGTACCCGGGGGCCCAGGCCGATGCCGTCCACCTGCGGCGGCGGCACGTGGTCATACCAGCCACCGAAGTCGTCCCAGGTGACGAAGATCGCCGTGGAGTTCCACTCCGAACTGTGCATGATCGCATTCACGATCGAGGACACGAAGTTCTGGGCCGGCTGCGTCGGCTGCGGCGGGTGGTCGGACTGGGAGTCCTCGCCCGGGGTGACGAAGCTGACGTTGGGCAGGTTGTTGGCCTTCGCGTCGGTGATGATCTGGGTGGAGGAAACGCGCGGGGTGTTCTTGATGCCGCTGGATGTACTGCGGCGCGTCCCACACCGGCGCGTTGCCGTAGTACTTCCAGCTCAGGCCCGCCGCCGCCGCTTCCTGGGGGATGTTGGGGAATGTTGTAGCACGGCTGGCCAAAGGACTCGTTCCCGCGGCGTCGAGGTCGAGGACCACGTCGTTGGCTGGCGACAGGCAGCCGTGCACGTGGATCGTCTGGTCGTTGCCGCCGGTCTGCCCCGCGATCATCGCGATGTGGTTGGGCGTGCTGCTCGAGGCGGCGGCGGTGAAGAAGTTCTCACCAAGGCCGTAATGCTGCGCATACGCCCAGTAGGCCGGGATGTCGCTCTGCTTGTACTGGACCGCGCCGAGCGGGTCGAAGCCGTCCATCGCCCCGCCGTCCATCGCGAACAAGCGTCCGCGGGCCGCTGTGATCGATGTCGTGCGGGGCCGGATTCGAGGCCGCCGGCTCGGTCAGGGCGAATTGCGATCCGACACCGGGGAAATTACCGAAGTAATTATCGAAGGTGTGATTCTCTTCCATAATTACAACGACATGCTGAATTGGGTCGGTGGTCTGGGTTACCGCCGCGCCTGCCATGCCCGCAGCAACTAGGCTCACTACGGCGCCGGCCGCTCCTATGGCCACTACCGCCGAATTAATCCGCCGCAATCTTGCGCCCTCCCGTTCAGATCTTTCCGGGGTACGTATTAGCAGATTCGGGGTACACTATTAACAGAATTGTATATGTTCTGTCAAATTCGTGTGGTTAAATACGCAAGAGCGCATCTTAGCATCTTCTGGGTTATATTTCCCCGGAACCGGGCGCCCCGGGCAGGCCGCCGCGACCCTGCTGGCGCGGCGCTGGGATCGTGCCGCGGCGCGGCCGCCTGGGGGATGCTAGGGCGCATGACCGGGACCAGCGATGCCACGACCTATGGCTGAGCCGGCGGAGGCGGTGCTGGCGTTCCAGGCCCTGCTCAGCCCGGAAGGGCAGGAACTGCTGGACCGGCTGCGCCGCGAGGACGACCCGGCCAGCCTGCGGCTTGGCACCGAACTGCGGGCCGCCTACCCGGTGGAACTCGTCACCGGCGCGCTGGCACAGCACGAACTCCGGCTGCGCGCCCGGGCGAAGTTCAGTCGCGCGCTTGACATGTACTTCACCCGCCCAGGGCTCGAGCAGGCGTCGGCGGAGGCGATCGCGGGGCATCGTAGCGCCAGGTATGCGGGTGCCGGCCTGGTCGCCGACCTGTGCTGTGGCATCGGCGGGGACCTGGTGACCCTGGCCGCCGGGCGCCGCGTGCTCGCCGTGGACCGCGACCCGCTGCACCTGCGCATGGCGCAGGCGAACGCGGACGTTTACGGCGTGGCGGCCGGGCTCACCGCGGTGGCCGCGGACGTGCGCGAAGTGAGCCTGCGCGGGGTGGACGCGGTGTTCATCGACCCGGCCAGGCGGGCCGGCGGCCGGCGGCTGCGGACCGGGGACAGCGAGCCGCCGCTGGCGTGGTGCCTGGGCCTGACGGCGGCCGTCGCGCGGGTGGGGATCAAGGCAGCGCCCGGCCTGCCGCACGACGCCGTCCCGCCAGGCTGGGAACTGGAGTTCATCGCGGCCGGACGGGACCTGAAGGAAGCGGTCGCCTGGTCGCCCGCGCTGGCCACCGCCGCCACCCGGGCGACCATTCTGCCCGGCGGGCATACCCTCACGCCGGGCCCGGGCGGGCCGGTGCCGGTGCGGCCGCCCGGCGGCTTCCTGCTCGATCCGAACCCAGCGGTCACCAGGGCCGGGCTGGTGGAGGACCTGGCCCGCGCGGCAGGCGCCTGGAAGATCGACGACAAGATCGCGTTCTTGTCCGCCGACGCCCCGGTGCGCACCCCGTTCGCCCGCACGCTGCGGGTCATCGACTCCGCGCCATGGGACCAGCGCAGGCTGCCCGCCAGGCTCCGCGCGCTCGACATCGGCGCGGCCGACATCAGGCGCCGGGGGCTGGCGGGTGACGTCGGCAGCCTGCACCGCCGGCTCAGGCTTTCCGGGTCGCGGCGGGCCACCGTGGTGATGACCCGGGTACGGGACCGGCCCTGGGGGCTGGTCTGCGTGGACGCGGGCTAGACCAGCAGGGCCGCTACCGCGGCAGTACAGCCGTGCGGGCCCAGGCCGAGGTCGGACGCCGGCTGAGACCAGCGGGGCCGCTACCGCGGCAGTACAGCCGTGCGGGCCCAGGCCGAGGTCGGACGCCGGCTAGACCAGCAGGGCCGCGACCGCGGCAGTACAGCCGTGCGGGCCCAGGCCGAGGTCGGACGCCGGCTGAGACCAGCAGGGCCGCGACCGCGGCGGTGCGCGGGCCCAGGCCGAGGTCGGACGCCGCGCTCAGGTCGGGTGGCTGGTCCACATCGCGGCGCAGGCTGGCCAGCCCGGGCAGGCTGAGCTCGGCCGCCCCGGCGGCCCGGTGCTGCTCGGCGGACCGCGGCCCGAACCGCGGCCAGAACCGCGCGCCCGGACGGGCGGCGTAGAGCGTGGTCCCCGTGCCGGACGCGTCGGGCACGAACGCGTGCTCCCAGTGCGCCGCCGCCCGCAGCCCCAGGTCCAGTTCGGCGGGGCGCAACGCGGGCAGGTCGGCCGCCAGCGCCCCGATGCCCGAGCCTGGCCACCGCGCGGCCGCCAGCGCCGCGCCGTGCCGCAGCGCCGGGTTGAGCCCCCTGGCCGGCTCGTCCCCGGTCACCAGGGCGCCCAGGCCGGCCAGCACCCGCGCCGCCGCCGCGTCGTCGGTCACCGCGATCACCCGGTCCACCACGGGGCAGGCCAGCACTGCCGCGACGGTGTCCGCGGCCATCGCGAGCGCCAGCGCCTCCCGGTGCGGCCCGGCGAGCACGGCGAGGCGGGATTTGGCGCGGGCAAGTACCTTAACGGGAACCACCAGTGACCAGGTGAGTGGCGAGTCGGCCGGCTGCGCGGTCATACCGCGATCCTGCCTCGACACCACGGCGCGCGAACCGGGAGACTGGCCAGAAGAGGACTCGGGAGGCGGCGCAGATGAGCGATCGCGGGAATCAGGACTACTCTCCGGCCGTTCGCCGCTTCACCATCGTGGCCCTTCCCGTGCCGATCAAGTCGATCATGAAACGTGACTGGCACGGTCATGAGCACATCCCCCGCTCCGGTGGCGTAATCGTGGCCGCCAACCACCTCTCCTATGCGGACTGGGCCGCGATGGCCCTGTTCGTCCACGAGGCGGGCCGCTACCCGGCCTTCCTCATCAAGTCCACAGCGTTCAACGTCAAGGGCGTCGGGCCATTCCTGCGCGCGGCCGGCCAGTTCCCGGTGAACCGGGGCACCGCGGACGCAGCGCTCGTCCTCAACGACGCCGAACGCGGCCTGGCCAAGGGCGAATGCCTGATCTTCTACCCGGAGGGCACCGCCACCCGGGACCCTGACCTGTGGCCGATGGTGCCCAAGACCGGCATCGCCCGCCTGGCGCTGACCACCGGCGCCCCGGTGATCCCGGTTGCCCAATGGGGCACCCAGGACATCCTCCCTTACGGGACCAAGAAGCTCAGCGTGGTGCCCAGGCACCTGGTGAAGATGCTGGCCGGCCCGCCGGTGGACCTGTCCGGGTTCGAGGGCGAGCCGATGAGCAGGGACGTGCTGCGCGCCGCCTCGGCCAAGGTCATGGCCGACATCACCGGCCTGCTGGCGCGGATGCGCGGACAGGCGCCACCCGAGGTCCCCTACGACCCGGCGGCGGCGCGGCGAGCCGCCCGGCAGGCGGCCAGAGAATCTATGCAGAACGATTCGACCGGGCAGGACCGGGATCCCGGCACGGACCGGAATCCGGCGCCGGGCTCCCAGGGCGGGGACGAGCCCAGGAAGGCGACCCCGGCGTGAAAGCTGCGGTCATGGGCGCCGGCATGTGGGGGACGACGTTCGCGCAGGTGCTGTGCGACGCCGGAACCCACACCGAACTGTGGGGCCGGCGCGCCGAACTGACCGAGGCGATCAACGCCAGCCACGAGAACCCCGGCCACCTGCCCGGCATCGCGCTCACCCCGGACCTGCACGCGACCGCGGACGCGGCGGAGGCACTGGCCGGCGCGGACCTGGTGTTCCTCGCCGTGCCCGCACAGACGCTGCGGGACAACCTCACCGCCTGGCTCGCGCTGCTGCCACCGGAGTCGGCACTCGTCAGCCTGATGAAGGGCATCGAGAACGGCTCCCACCAGCGGATGAGCGAGGTGATCGGGGAGGTCACCGGCGCTGGCGCGGACCGGATCGCGGTCGTCTCCGGGCCGAACCTGGCCCGCGAGATCGCCCAGCGCCAGTACGCCGCGACCGTGGTGGCCAGCGCCGACGAAACCCTGGCCAAGGCGCTGCAGCAGGCGTGCCACACCCCGTACTTCCGCCCGTACACCAACCCGGACGTGACCGGCTGCGAGCTGGGCGGGGCGGTCAAGAACGTGATCGCGATCGCGGTCGGCATCGCCATCGGCATGGGCCTGGGCGTCAACACCACCGCGATGCTGATCACCCGGGGGCTCGCCGAGATCTCCAGGCTCGGCACGGCGCTCGGCGCGGACCAGCTCACCTTCGCCGGCCTCGCGGGCATGGGCGACCTGGTGGCCACCTGTAGCTCCCCGCTGTCCCGCAACCGCACCTACGGGGAGCACCTCGGCCGCGGCATGGGACTCGCCGACGCCGCGGCCAGTACCTCGGGTGTGACCGAGGGCGTGAAGTCGGCGGGCCCGGTGCTGGAACTGGCGCGGGCCCACGCCGTGGAAATGCCGATCACCGAGGTGGTGGCCGGGGTGACCAGCGGCCATATCGACATCGGGCAGGCCGCCGTCCTGCTCGCCTCCCGGTCGGCCAAGCCAGAGCGCTACGGCGTGTGACGCGCGCAGCCCGCGGAGTGCGGCGCGGCCGGGCAGCCCGCGAAAGCTGGCGGTGAGCGGGGATAGGGTCGGCGCATGCAGGCGACGGTGCGGGAGTTCGATCCGGCTAGCGGGTCTGGGAGCGTGTTCCTCGACGACGGCACCGTCTGCCCATTCGGGCCGGAGGTCTTCGCCGCCTCTGGGCTGCGCCTGCTGCGCCGCGGGCAGCGGGTCGCCGTCCGGCGCGGGCCGTCCGGGGCGATCACCGCGCTGGCGCTGGCCACGCTGCCGCTGCCTGCGGAGGAGCGCGGGGCGGATGGCGGCGGGCCGGGACAATACGGCGGCGGGCCGGGACAATGAAGCGCCGCCCGCCGTATTCGGCGGGCGGCGCTTGCTGCGGTGGGAGCCTTACGGCTTCCTGGCGGGGACCTTCTTCTCGCCGTTGACGACTGCCTTGAAGTCCGCACCGGCCCGGAACTTGGGCACCGACGACTTGGGGACCCGGATGGTGGCCCCGGTGGCCGGGTTACGGGCGGTGCGAGCGGGCCGTACTGCCTTCTCGAACACACCGAACCCGGTGATCGCGACCTTGTCGCCCTTGGCCACGGTCACCTGGATCGTGTCGAGAAGCGCATTCACCGCCTCTGTCGCGGTCTTTTTGCTGCCCAGCTGACCCGAGATCGCGTCAATCAGGTCGTGCTTGTTCATGATATCACTCCTGCGGTTCCCCCACGGGAGGTCGCGCGGCAGGTGCCATGAATTCGCGACCTCTGACCAGCCAGAAATTAGGCGATCCAGAGCCGCGAGACAAACACCCGCGTGTAAAACCCCGGCGTGTCGGCTTTCTTAATGCGCAGGCGGCCAGGTAATTTGCGGCGCTACCGGGCTATCCGGCGACCGGCAGCCACTCCGGGCGGTCCCGCTCGTACCGGGTTATTTCTTCGGCATGGCGCAGGGTCAGCGAAATGTCGTCCAGGCCCCCCATGAGCCGCCATCGGGTGTAGTCGTCGATCTCGATCGGCGCGCTGAAAAGGACCGGGCCGCCACCCGGTGGCTCGGCGCGCACCTCGCGCCCGGCCAGGTCGACGGTCACCTGGGTCAGCGGACCGGCCTCGACCAGGTCGGCCAGGGCGGTCACCGTCTGCTCGGGCAAGCGGACGGGAAGCAGGCCGGCCTGAACCGAATTGTTACGGAAGATATCCCCGAATCGCGCCGAGATCACGGCGCGGAACCCATAGTCGAGAAGCGCCCATACGGCGTGCTCACGGGACGATCCGATACCGAAATCGGGCCCGGCCACTAGAACAGTGGCGCCCGCCGCGTGCGGCTGGTTGAGTACGAATTCAGGATCCGCGCGCCAGGCCGCGAAGAGGCCATCAGCGAAACCAGAGCGGGTGACCCGCTTCAGGTATTCGGCGGGAATGATCTGATCCGTGTCCACGTTGCCGCGGCGCAATGACACGGCCCGGCCGGTATGCGTGTTGAATGGCTGCAAGGCTCTTTCTCCCTGAAGGTCGCGGCGGTCACAGGTCGGCGGGCGCGGCCGGCGCTGGCCGGTTACAGGTCGGCCGGGGCGGTCAGCCGGCCGGTCACCGCGGTGGCGGCGGCGACCTGCGGCGAGACAAGGTGGGTGCGCGCACCCTTGCCCTGGCGGCCCTCGAAGTTGCGGTTGGAAGTGGACGCGCTGCGCTGGCCGGGTGCCAGCTTGTCCGGGTTCATGCCCAGGCACATGGAGCACCCCGCGGAGCGCCATTCGGCTCCCGCGGCGGTGAACACCTCGGCCAGCCCCTCGCGCTCGGCCGCGGCTTTGACCTCCATCGAGCCGGGCACCACCAGCATCCGCACGCCGGAGGCCACCGTGCGGCCGCGGAGCACCTCGGCGGCGGCGCGCAGGTCCTCAAGCCGCCCGTTCGTGCACGACCCGAGGAACACCGTGTCCACGCCGATCTGGGTGAGCCGGGTGCCCGGCTCCAGGTCCATGTAGGTGAGGGCGCGCTCCGCCGAGGCGCGCGCGGTCGCGTCGGACAGCGAGGCAGGGTCGGGCACCGCCGAATTCAGCGGCGCCGCCTGGCCGGGGTTGGTGCCCCAGGTCACGAACGGGGTGAGCGCCGAGCCGTCGATCGTCACCTCGCGGCCGAACGCCGCGTCCGGATCGGTCGGCAGCGTGCGCCAGTAGTCCAGGGCCTGGTCCCATGCCGCGCCCCGCGGGGCGCGCGGGCGCCCGGCCAGGTACCCAAACGTGGTCTCGTCGGGAGCCACCAGGCCGGCCCGGGCCCCGGCCTCGATGGACATGTTGCAGACCGTCATCCGCCCCTCCATCGACAGGTCGCGGACGGCCTCGCCCCGGTACTCGATCACATGGCCGGCCCCGCCCCCGGTGCCGATCTGCGCGATCACGGCCAGGATCAGGTCCTTGGCCGTCACGCCGTAGGGCAGCCGCCCGGTCACGGTGACCGCCATGTCGGCGGGCCGCGACTGGGGCAGGGTCTGGGTGGCCAGCACGTGCTCGACCTCACTGGTGCCGATGCCGAACGCCAGCGCGCCGAACGCGCCGTGCGTGCTGGTGTGCGAGTCACCGCAGACGATCGTCATGCCGGGCAGGGTGAGTCCCTGCTGGGGCCCGATCACGTGGACGATCCCCTGACCCGGGTCGCCCATCGGGTGCAGCGTGATGCCGAACTCGGCGCAGTTCTTGCGCAGCGCCTCGACCTGCACCTGGGACACCGGATCGGTCACCGGGCTGCCTGGCCCGCGCAACGGCAGGTCGGGGCCGGTCACCCCGGTGGTGGGGACGTTGTGGTCCTCGGTCGCGACGGTGAGGTCCGGCCTGCGGACCGGCCGCCCAGCCAGGCGCAGCCCGTCGAACGCCTGCGGGCTGGTCACCTCGTGCACCAGGTGCAGGTCGATGTAGAGCAGGTCAGGTTCGCCGGCAGCGCTCCTGACCACGTGGGAATCCCAGATCTTCTGGGCGAGCGTGCGCCCCATCAGCGTTCCTCCCTGTGCCTGGGCGGCGGCGGCAGCCATGATCCCGCCGAGTTGCGTCTCGCAATCCGAGACGGCAGTATCGGAACATGGACAACTCTAGCATTGGGCGGGGCGGTGGGGCCGGAGCTAGCGGAGGGCGGGGTGGTGGGGCCGGAGCTAGCGGAGTCGGCGTCCTGGATAAGACGGTTGCCGTCCTCAACGCCCTCGAAGCCGGCCCCGCCTCCCTCGCCCAGCTCGTCGCCGCGACCGGCCTGGCGCGGCCCACGGCGCACCGGATCGCGGTCGCGCTGGAGCGGCATCGCGTGCTCACCCGCGACAGCCAGGGCCGGTTCGTGCTCGGGCCGAGGATCACCGAGCTGGCCGCCGCGGCCGGGGAGGACCGCCTGCTCGCGGTGGCACAGCCCGTGCTGGCCCAGTTGCGCGACATGACCGGGGAAAGCGTGCAGCTCTACCGGCGGCAGGGTGACGCGCGGATCTGCGTGGCCGCGGCGGAGCGGGCCAGCGGGCTGCGGGACACGGTCCCGGTCGGGGCGGTACTGCCGATGACCGCGGGCTCGGCCGCGCAGATCCTGCTCGCCTGGGAGGAGCCCGAGCGGCTGCACCGCGGGCTGCGCGCCGCCAAGTTCTCGGCCACCGCCCTGGCCCAGGTCCGGCGGCGGGGCTGGGCCGCCAGCGTGGCCGAGCGCGAGCCGGGGGTGGCCTCGGTGTCGGCCCCGGTGCGCGGGCAGGGCGGGAAGGTGATCGCCGCGGCGTCGGTATCCGGCCCGATCGAGCGGCTGACCCGCTCGCCGGGCAGGCTGCACGCCGCCGCCGTGGTCGCGGCCGGCGACAAGATCAGCGCCACGCATCCGCCGCGCCTGACCGCGGATTCCCCGGGCGCCTCATTTCCCCCGTGCGGTCCCCCACCCGGGGGATGGCGGTCGGGCACCGGACTGATCGGCTGGGCGGAGACGAACCCGCGGGCTGCCCGCCCGCTGCCGGGCCCGGGGCGGCCGGTGGGCATGCCGCGGGACGTTGGTCCCGTCAGTCCCGGTCGAAGGCCTGGCCCGGCCAGAACGTCCTGGCGGCCATACTGGAGCTGTGCGATCAAGTCCGGACGCCACCGCATGAGGGGACGGCCGGAGTTGCCAGTCCAGTTGCGGGCCGGCCTGTCCCGGCTGCCCGACAACCCGAAACCATGAGGTCACGCGCATGAAGGTAGGGGTACTCAAGGAGACCATGCCCGGCGAGCGCCGGGTGGCGCTCGTCCCCGAGATGATCGCGCGGCTGCGTGGGGCCGGGCTCGACGTCCTGGTCCAGTCCGGCGCCGGGGACGGCGCCTGGTTCGCCGACAGCGCCTACGCCGAGGCAGGCGCTTCGATCTTCTCCCGCGCGAACTGCTGTCCGAGGCGGACATCGTGATGGGCATCAGCCGGCCCGACGAGCCCGTCATCGCCGCACTGCGGCCGGGCCAGGCCCTGATCGGCATGCTGAACCCGCTGGTCGACCCCGCCTTCGCCGCTACCCTGGCCGCCAAGGGCGTGACCGCGATCAGCCTGGACGGGCTCCCCCGCACGCTGCCCAGGGCCCAGGGAATGGACGCGCTGACCTCCCAGGCGAACGTGGCCGGCTACAAGGCGGCGCTGGCCGCGGCGGCCGCGTTCGGCAGGTTCTTCCCGCTGCTGATCACCGCGGCCGGCACCGCACGGCCGGCCAAGGTGCTGGTGCTCGGCACCGGGGTGGCCGGCCTGCAGGCCATCGGAACGGCCAAGCGGCTCGGCGCGGTGGTCTCCGCCTATGACGTGCGCCCGCAGACCAAGACAGAGGTCGAGTCGCTGGGTGCCACCTTCATCGAGCTGACCTCGGTGGGGCAGGCGGCCGGCGAGGGCGGGTACGCCCGGGTACTCACCGAGGACGAGCGGCAGGCACAGCAGGCCGAGCTGACCGGCCACATCGTCCGGCACGACGTGATCATCACCACCGCCCAGGTGCCCGGCCGCCGGCCGCCGCTGCTGGTCACCGAGGACGCGATCAAGGCAATGGCGGCCGGCTCGGTGATCGTGGACATGGGGGCGGGCCCACTCGGAGGCAACGTCGCGGGTTCTGTCCCCGACGCGCAGACCGTGACCGAGAACGGCGTGACGGTGATCGGCGCGGGCGCCCTGGCCGCCAGCGTGCCGACCGCGGCGTCGAGCGCCTTCGCGCGCAACGTCAGTTCGCTGCTGCTGCACATGGTCGCCGACGGCGAGCTTGCCATCGACCTGTCCGACGAGATCCAGGCCGGAGTCGTCATCACCCACGGGGGGACCGTGGTCCAGCAGGCCACCGCGGCCCTGCTCGCCGAGAATCCCACCGGAGGACCACGCCGTGAGTACCGAGTTGCTCACCGACATCACCATCTTCGTGCTCGCTCTGCTCGTCGGGTTCGAGGTGATCAGCAAGGTGCCCGCGACCCTGCACACCCCGCTGATGTCCGCGGCGAACTCGATCCACGGCATCGTCCTGGCAGGCGCCATGCTCATCGCGGTGACCGCGAACAACGCGCTGGGCTACATCCTGGCGTTCGTGGCCGCCGCGTTCGCCGCCATGAACGTCGTCGGCGGGTACATGGTCACCGGCCGGATGCTCAAGATGTTCCACCGCACCCGCACCCCGGTTCCCGCGGCGGACTCCCCGGCCGCGGTCAACAGCCCGCAGCGACGGCGGCCGGTCATGAACAACTTCGACTGGATCACCCAGCTGCTGTACGTCGCCGCTGCGGTCTGCTTCGTGTTCGGCCTGCACCTGATGAACTCCCCCGCCTCGGCACGGCGCGGCAACCAGGTGTCCACGGCCGGCATGGCCCTCGCCATCGCCACCACGTTCGCCCTGGTCGTGCATGCGGGCACGGTCACCGCCACCGGCTGGATCGTGATGGTCGCGGGCGCGCTGATCGGCGCCGGAGCCGGGCTGTACTCGGCGCGCACCGTGCAGATGACCGCCATGCCCCAGCTGGTCAGCCTGTTCAACGCGGTGGGCGGCGGCGCGGCGGCGCTGGTGGGGATCAACGACTACGTCAGGCTGGCCGGCGCCACCACGGGCGTGCCCGAGGCGATCACGATCACCACGGTGCTTGACGTGCTGATCGGCGCGGTCACCTTCTCCGGGTCGATCATCGCGGCCGGCAAACTGCAGGGCCTGATCAACGGGGCGCCGGTGACCTTCCCCGGCTCCCGGGCCGTCAACATCGCCGCCGCCGTGGTCGGCGTGGGCGGCGGCATCTACATGATCGCCACGCCAAGCGTGCCCTGCCTGATCATCATCATCCTGGCGGCGCTGGCGTTCGGCGTGACCATGGTGATGCCGATCGGCGGCGCTGACATGCCGGTGGTGATCTCGCTGCTCAACGCGTTCACCGGCACCGCGGTCGCGATGGCCGGGTTCGTCATCGGGAACATGGGCACTGATCATCGCCGGCGCGCTGGTCGGCGCGTCCGGCAGCATCCTGACCAAGCTGATGGCCGACGCGATGAACCGCTCGCTGCGCAACATCATGATCGGCGGGTTCGGCACCGGCGACAGCGCCCCGGCGGTGGCCGGGCCCGGCGGCGACGTGCGGTCTGTGCCGGCCGACGACGCGGCGATCCAGCTCGCCTACGCGCAGAAGGTCATCATCGTGCCCGGGTACGGCCTGGCCGCCGCCCAGGCGCAGCACCAGGTCGCCGAACTGGCCGCGCTGCTGGAGGAGCGCGGCGATCGAGGTCAGCTACGCCATCCACCCGGTCGCGGGCCGGATGCCCGGGCACATGAACGTGCTGCTGGCCGAGGCCAACGTGCCCTACCCGCAGCTCAAGGAGATGGAAGAGATCAACCCCGAATTCCCGCGGGCCGACGTGGCCCTGGTCATCGGGGCGAACGACGTGACCAACCCGGCCGCGCGCCGGGCGGGCACCGCCATCTCGGGCATGCCCATCCTCGACGTGGACCAGGCCAAGAGCATCATCGTGATCAAGCGGTCGATGGGCCACGGCTACGCCGGCATCGACAACGAGCTGTACGTGAACCCGAAGACAAGCATGCTGTTCGCCGACGCCAAGTCGGCGCTGACCGACCTGATCGCCTCGGTCAAGACTCTGGTGGGCTGACCTCGCCGGAGCTGACGGCCTTGTCCTCCCCGGCGGCCCCGGCCCGCTGGCCGGTGGACGCGGCGAACTCCTCGAACGCGGCGTAGGCCCGCGGGCCCCAGACCGTGCCAGGCCCGCCGTTCATCAGGATGGCCACGCCCATGGCCTCGGCCACCTCGGCGGCGGTGACGCCCTGCCGTACGGCCGACCGGGCATGCGCGACCACGCAGCCGTCGCATTCCCTGGTAACGGCGATGGCCAGCGCGATCAGTTCCTTCACCCGGGCTGGCAGCGCGCCGTCGCCCATGGCCGCCCCGTGCAGCGCGGCGTACCCCGCGTACACCTCGGGGATGGCAGCGCGCAGGCGGCGGCCGGGCACCTTCAGCTCGTCCTGGGTCTCGCGGGCTGTGCTCACCCCGGGCCTCCTCGCTGGCAGTGGTGAACCCTCGCTGAGTTATGGTCGGTTCCGGGGATCATTGAACGCCACTACCCGCGCCAACGGCCAACGAAAGCAGCAGTGGTGAGCACCGTCGAGTCAGACCTGGACGTCCCCGGCGCCGCGCAGGACGCGGCGGTAGCGGGCACCGAGATCACGCAGGCGCGCCTCGCCCGGGTGGGCGACCTCGACGTGCGCCGTCTCCTGCCGCTGCGGCAGCGGCGCAGCGTGGGCGCGTGGTGCTTCGTGGACCATTACGGCCCGGCGTCGGTCGACGGGGCAGCCGGCATGCAGGTCCCGCCGCACCCGCACATCGGGCTGCAGACGGTGACCTGGCTCATCGCGGGCACCGTGCTGCACAGGGACAGCCTGGGCAGCGAGCAGCTCATCCGGCCGGGCCAGCTCAACCTGATGACCGCCGGGCGCGGCATCGCGCACTCCGAGGAATCGCCGGAGTACCACGACCCGTGGCTGCACGGGGTCCAGCTCTGGCTGGCCCTGCCCGACGCGCACCGCCAGGTGGCGCCGGACTTCGAGCACCACGCGGAACTGCCGACGGTGCGGCTCGGCGGGCTTGACGCCACGGTGTTCGCCGGCTCGCTGGCCGACGTGGCCAGCCCGGCCCGGGTGTTCTCCGGCGTGACAGGCGCGGAGATCAGCGCCCCGGCAGACGCGCGCGGCGCCGTGCCGCTGGCTCCGCACCACGAGCACGTGCTGTTCGCCGCGTTCGGAACGGCTGCCGCGGACGGGACCGGCCTGCGGCCCGGCAGCCTGCTCTACCTGCCGCCCGGGCGCGAATCCGTGGACATCGCCGCGCGGGAGGGCGCACGGCTTTTCCTGCTCGGCGGCGAGCCATTGGCGGAAACCTTGCTGATGTGGTGGAACTTCGTGGGGCGGACCCCGGACGACATCACCGCGGCGGCGCGCGACTGGGCCAGCGGGCAGCGGTTCGGGACGGTGACCGGGTACCACGGCGCGCCGCTGGCCGCGCCGCCCCTCGATCCGGTGCGGCTGGCCAGGAAGGCCAGGTAGGACATGGACGGAGCGGCGCTCGACGGATGGCGGGACCGGCCGGTGGCACAGCAGCCCGACTGGCCGGACCCGGCGGCGGTCGAGGCGGTCACCCGCGAGATCGCCAGGCTCCCGCCGCTGGTGTTCGCCGGCGAATGCGACAGCCTGAAGGAACGGCTGGCGGCGGTGGCCCGCGGCGAGGCCTTCGTGCTGCAGGGGGGCGACTGCGCGGAGACCTTCGCCGGGTCGACGGCCGACGCGATCCGCGGGAAGCTGCGGACCCTGCTCCAGATGGCGGTCGTCCTCACCTATGCCGCCAGCGTGCCGGTGGTCAAGATCGGCCGGCTGGCGGGCCAGTTCGCCAAGCCACGCTCGTCGGACACCGAGACGCGCGGCGGGACCGCGCTGCCCGCCTACCGCGGCGACGCGGTCAACGGGCTTGACTTCACCGCCGAGTCACGGACCCCGGACCCGCAGCGGATGCTGCGCGCCTGCCACTACTCGGCGGCCACGCTCAACCTGTGCCGTGCGTTCACCCAGGGCGGCTACGCGGATCTGCGGCAGGTGCACACGTGGAACACCGACTTCGTGGCGGCCAGCCCGGCAGGGCGGCGGTACGAGGCCCTGGCCGGCGAGATCGACCGCGCGCTGACCTTCATGCACGCCAGCGGGACCAATCCGGCCGAGTTCCGCACGGTCGAGTTCTACTCCAGCCACGAGGCCCTGCTGCTTGAGTACGAGCGGGCCATGACCCGGATCGACTCGCGCACCGGGCTCCCCTACGACACCTCGGCTCACTTCCCGTGGATCGGCGAGCGCACCAGGGCGCTGGACGGGGCGCACGTCGAGTTCTTCCGCCATGTCCGCAACCCGGTCGGCGTCAAGCTGGGGCCGAACACCACGCCGCAGGACGCGCTGGCCCTGGTGGACCGGCTCAACCCGGACAACGAGCCGGGCCGGCTCACCTTCATCACCCGGATGGGCGCCGCGGCGATCCGCTCCGGCCTGCCCCCGGTCGTGGAGAAGGTCACGGCCAGCGGCGCCCAGGTGGCCTGGGTCTGCGATCCCATGCACGGAAACACGACCGAGACGCCGGGCGGGCGCAAGACACGGCACGTGGAGGACATCCTCGCGGAGGTCACCGGCTTCTTCGAGGTCCACCACGCGCTCGGCACCCATCCCGGCGGGATCCACATCGAGTTCACCGGCGACGACGTGACCGAGTGCCTCGGCGGGAGCCACGGCGTCACCGAGGAGGACCTCACCGGCAGGTACGAGACGGCGTGCGACCCGCGGCTGAACCGCAGCCAGTCGCTCGACCTGGCCTTCCGGGTCGCCGAACTCTACCCCGGCTGATCCCCGCCCCGGTCAGTGCTTCTTGTGGGTCTTCGCGTGCGCCTTGGGCCGGTACGGGCCGGGGGCGCGGCGGCTGAAGCCGGCCGGCGGCGGCGCGGTGCATCCCCAGCAGGCGGGCTTGCCGATGAAGTAGAGCGGGATCGACGGTGAGTCCGTCGGCGGGTTGGTGGGCAGCAGCATCGGCGGGCGCGGAGCCTGGTTGAAGTTGAAGTCCTGTACCACGTCGCCGAGTATCGGCAGGTCCTCGCGCACGTCGGGGCGCCGGTCGGGGCGCCCGTCGGTCTTCGGGTTCAGCCGGGCGCCGCCCAGGAAGTCGTCCTCGATGAACTTGAGATAGGCGTCGCTGCTGAGCGTCTGCGGGTCGACGTAGCCCTTCTTGGCGTAGGGGGAGATCACCATGCTGGGGACCCGCAGGCCGTAGCCGTTCTCGTCGACCGCCGGCGGGATCACGCCGTCGTAGAAGCCGCCCCAGTCGTCCCAGGCAAGGAAGATCGCGGTGGACTTCCAGTCGGGGCTCTTCATGATGGCGTTGATCAGCGCCGTGACGTATGCCTGGCCACGGTGCACGCTGGCCGGCGGGTGCTCGCTGTCGGGGCCGGACGGGACGACCCAGCTCACCGCAGGCAGCGTGCCCGCGCTGGCGGCGTGGAAGAAGTTGCCGAGCGGCTGGATGTTGTGCAACTGGTGATTGGCCTGCACGTCGCCGAACAGCGGGAGCGGGTTCCAGATCCCCGGCGTCGAGGCGCTCTGCCTGACCACGGCGCAGGTCTCGGCCGCGTCGTTGTCGCAGTCCGGCTGCGATCCGGACTGCACGTAATAGGCCCAGCTCACATGCTCGGCGTAGAGCAGCCAGGTGATGTCGGTCCAGGCCAGGTCGATCGAGGTCTTGCCGGTGGTCAGTTCCTTGTGCACCGCCGCGCCGAACGTGTTCACCCCGTAGGGGCCGACGATGTCGTTGACGCAGCTCATCGGCGAGCGGTTCTTGCACCGCGCGGACCAGGCGGAGACCAGGTACAGGTGCTCGGGCAGCGACCACGACTTCACCGGCTCGAACATGTGGTCCTGCAGCACGTAGTTCTTGGCGTAGGCCCAGTAGTTCGGTATCTCCGCGGCGGTGTGGTAGCCCATCACGTCGGGCACGCTGTTGCCGCTGCAGGCCGGGTCGTCGGGAATCTTGCAGGACGCCTTTGCCGCGTCCCGCTGCCGGATGAAGCCGTTCATCTTGCCGTGGTTGATGTCGGCGACCGCGTTGGCCTCGCCGTGCGGGCCGCCGCCGTTGACGTCGGCGGTGTCGTGGTAGGGGCGCGTGCAGCCACCGGCCGGGTTCGGCACGCAGACCGTGGGCACACCGTGGCGCATCGGGATGCCGTCCGCCCCGGGGTAGGTGCCGAAGTAACTGTCGTACGACCGGTTCTCCTGCATGATGACGATCACGTGCTTGATCTTGTGGATGCCCGTCGGTACCACGTAGCTGCCCAGGGCGCCGCCAGCCGCCGTCTCGGACGGCGGCCCCGGATCGGTGCACGCGGCCAGTAGCGCTATCCCGAGCGCTCCGGCACACAACATGCAGTACGCCCGGAGCCGGGCGCGCCTGGCTCCCCTCACGAACTGGTCCCCCGATCCCAGAAGCCAGGCACCCGGTGGCGGGCACCCCTACTGGCACGCAAACTGACCTCCGGATGGAAGCTGCCGGAACCGGTGATTTACCCGAGTTTGCCCGCAACGCCGACGGCGACCGGAGCGGCCTCGGGCCCGCCTCCGGTAGGTCAACGAACAAACCGCCCGGATTGCGTCAATGGGCAGCCACCTACAGTACGGCAGCCGGGAAGGCGGCGAGCGCACGCAGGGTGGGCAATCGATGCCGGGCCGCAAAAGCCGGCCGCCGCGGGCTCATCGTCGAGCGGATCGAACTACAAGCCGTCCCGCCCCCCAACACGATGAGCCCCGGCAGCCGGAGACACATCGGCAGCCACACCCCGGGGCCGCCAGGACTTCCGCCGCCCTCCCCCTGACGGCTGGTCGCCCTTGATGTCAGGAGATTAGGCGCAGCGGCCAGCGCGCGGCATCGACAGAACTATGTACGTAGATATGTATTTACAAGAGCGCCCGATGCCTGGCCAAGGACGCAAAGTAACCCCCCGTGCGGACATGGCCGTGGTTATTCTGGTTTCACCGGCTGCATAACTACACATCCCCCGCAGGCGCCGGAGTGGCTGGCCGCTTGGCAGGGCAAAGCGGACTAACGGTAGTGAGGTAACCGAGATCCGGATCCAGGTGCCCCAGGAACCGAACAACTTCGTGGGCCGCGAACGCGAGCTCACGGAGTTGTGCGAGCTGCTGGGCGTGACCCGCGCGCTCACGCTCTGCGGCCCTGGCGGTATCGGGAAGACCAGGCTGGCCCAGCGGCTCCTGTTCACCGTGGCGGGGGCGTTCCCCGACGGCGTCTGTTTCGTGGACCTGGGCGACCTGTGGCAGCCCGACCTGGTGATCTCCCGGGTGGCTTCGGCGCTGGGTATCGGCGAAGAGCCCGGCCGGCCGTTGCTCGACACGCTCGCCGATGCGGTGGCCTCGCGCCGGCTGCTGCTGGTCCTGGACAACTGCGAGCACCTGATCGACGCGTGCGCGGCGGTGTGCCAGCGCCTGCTCGACGCCTCGCCGGGGCTGATCCTGATCGCCACGAGCCGTGAGCCGCTGCGGGTGGCCGCGGAAACGGTGTGGCAGGTACCGCCGCTGTCGGTCGCGCCGGCCGGCCCGATCGAGTCGGCCGAGGACGCGAACCGCTACGAGGCGATCCGGCTGTTCGCCGACCGGGCGGCCGCGGCCCTGCCCGGGTTCACCATCGGCCCGGCCAACGTCGGCGCGGTCGCCACGCTGTGCCGGGCGCTTGACGGCGTGCCGCTGGCGATCGAACTGGCCGCCGCGCGGGTGCGCGCACTGTCGGTGGAGCAGATCGCCGAGCGGCTGGCCGACCGGTTCGGGCTGCTCACCACCGGCAACCGGACCGCCCCGCCGCGGCACAGGACCCTGCGCGCGACCATCGACTGGAGCCACGACCTGCTCCGCCCCGATGAGCAGGTGCTGCTGCGGCGGCTTTCCGTGTTCGCCGGCTGGTTCCTGGAGATGGCCGAGCAGGTCTGTGCCGATGACGACATTCCTGCGGCCGCCGTACTCGACCTGATCGCCGCCCTGGTGGACAAGTCGCTGGTGGTGGTCGACTCCGAGGTGCTCGGCCAGGCCCGCTACCGGCTGCTCGACAGCATCAGGGAATACGCCGCGGCACGCCTGGAAGAGGCGGGCGAGACCAAGGTCTTCCAGCTCCGGCTCCGCGACTACACGGTCGGCGTGGCCGAGCGGAACCTGGCGGTCGGCCTGGCCAGGATCGAGGCTCCGTGGTCGGCGCGGGTGGACGTGTTCCGCCGCTATGACGCGGAGATCGGCAACATCTGGCTGGTGCTGAGCGGCTGCCTGGCCGATGGTGACGCGGAGACCGGGCTGCGGATCTGCACCGCCGTCCGGCCGTGCTGGATCGTCCGGGGCACCTTTGCCGAGGGCAGCGAATGGCTGGCCTCATTTCTGGCCGTCGACGCGCCGCATGTGCCGCCGGAGGTCCGCGGTGCCGGCCTGATCGGGCAGGCCCAGCTCACCCTGACCAGTGACCCCGCCTTGGCCAGGTCACTGGCGCTGGACGGGCTGGCGCTGTGCCGCGCCGCCGGAGATGAGTTCTGGGCCGCGTCCGGGCTCAGCCTGCTGGCCGAGGCGGCCCTGCACACCGGGCAGGCCGATGAGGCGGCGGCGCAGGCCGACGAGGCGCTGTCGATCGCCCAGGCCACCGGCGACGGGTGGAACGAGGGGTACGCGCTGGGCACCCGGGCGGCGATCGCCGGGGTGAAGGGCAACCTGCGCGAAGCACAGCAACTGGCCAAGGCCTCGATCGCGGTGATGCGCCGCATCGACCAGGAATGGGGCACCGCGCGGGCGCTGCTCGGCCTGGGCGATCTGGCCCGGGTGCGCAAGGATCCTGGCGACGCGCGCCGCCAGTACCTGGAGGCCCTGGTCATCCTCCGGGAGATCGACGCCCGCCCGGAGATCGCCAGGTGCCTGGCTGGCCTGGGGCGGGTGGCCATGGACCTGGGCGCGCTGGCCCTGGCACGGCAGCACCTGGCCGAGAGCCTGCGGCTGAGCCACTCCACCGGCTCGCGCATCGGCGTGGCCCGCGGGCTTGAGGCCTTCGCGGCGCTGGCAACGCGGGAGGACAGGCCGGAACTCGCGGTGCAGCTGACCGCCGCGGCGACCGCACTGCGCGAGGTGGCCGGGCTGCCCGCGCAGTCGGGGGCCCGGACGGAGCGGTACCTGTCGTCCGCACGCCACCTCGGCGAGAACACCATCGCCAGGCTCTGGGCGCAGGGGCTGGCCTGCAGCAGCGACGAGGCGGTAGCGCTAGCGCTGGACACCGGCCCTGGACCGTACAGCTTCGGCGGCGGGGACACCGTGGCCCTGACCGCGCTCGGGTCCGACCAGGTGCCCACGGCGCCGCCCGGCGCGCTCACGCCCAGGGAACGCCAGGTGGTCGAGCTGATCGCGAGCGGGCGCAGCAACAAGGCCATCGCCGAGGAGCTGTTCATCAGCCCGGCGACCGCCGCCAGGCACGTCGCCAACATCATGGCCAAGCTTGGCTTCAATTCCCGCGCGCAGATCGCCGCATGGGCCGCGGAGAAGCGCGACCCGGGTGAGAGCCCGCCCTCGGTACGCCCGGCCTAGGTGACAGCGCCGGCCGAAGCAGCGACGGCCGGGGCAGCCACCGGCCGCGGGCTACGATCTGAGCATGATCACCGGCCTGCATGCGATCGTGTTCTCCCCCGAAGCCGACAAGGTCAGGGCATTCTTCTCCGGCACCCTCGGGCTGTCCTCCGTGGACGCGGGCGGCGGCTGGCTCATCTTCGCCATGCCACCGGCCGAGCTTGCCGTGCATCCCGCCGACGAGGGCCGCCATGAGCTGTACCTGATGTGCGACGACATCCACGAGACGCTCGCCGGGCTCCGGGCCAAGGGCGTCGAGGTCGCGCAGGAGGTGTCCGACCGGGGCTGGGGCCTGCTGGCCGCGATCCGGCTGCCCGACGGCACACAGTTCCCCATCTACCAGCCGCGCCACCCGTCGCCGCTGGCGCCCTGACCGGCACCGGTCCGGGCCGGCTGGCCTTACCGGCCGGGCAGGCTCCGCGTCAGGGCGGCGACCTGGGTTTCCAGCGTCACGGGCGGATCGGCCCGGTTGTCGATCGCGACGTGCGGGGCCGCGGGCTCCACACCGAGCCGCATGCTGGCCGTGAACGCCGCGAAGTCCGCCAGCTTCGCCGTGTCCCGGCCGCTGCCGCGGGCGGCGAGCCTGCGGTGCAGCGTCGCCGCGTCGGTGCGCACCCAGACCAGGCGCACCGTGCCGCCGCCGAGGTCCGCGACCCAGGACCGCCACCGGCCCAGGTCATGGATCTGCTGGGTGAACGGCGCGGACAGCAGCACCGGGCAGCCGTGCGCGCGGATCTCCCGCGCGGTCGCGGTCATCCCGGCGTACTCGTGCACCTTGACGTGCTCGTCGTACCACGGGCCCTCGCGCTCCCCCGCCGGGCGCGCGGCCGCGGCCAGGGCCGCGGCCACGAACGAGCCGTACATCGTGTCCTTGTCCAGCAGCGCAGGGACCGGCCGGAGGCGGGCCAGCAACAGCCGGGCGACCGTGCTCTTCCCGGCGCCGGGCGGCCCGGCCACCACCCATACCACGGCCTGGGCCGCCGGGCCGGTCGCCATCTGGCCGCTCCTTCCGTGAGACCGGGCCGCGCCGCCCGGGCCTGCGCGTACGGTATCGGTGATGTCTGACTACTTCGACCTGGGCAGCTACGGCCGGCAGGTGACCGGTTCGGCCCGGGCACAGACCTGGTTCAACCGCGGGCTTGTGTGGGCCTACGCGTTCAACCACGAGGAGGCGGCGGCGTGCTTCGAGCGCGCCGCCGGGGCCGACCCCGGCTGCGTGATGGCGCACTGGGGCCTGGCCTACGCGCTGGGCCCGAACTACAACAAGCCGTGGGAGGCGTTCGGCCCGGGCGAGGCACCGGCGGCGATCTCCCGGGCACTGGCCGCGCTGCGCGATGCCACAGGCCCGGCCCGGTCGGCGTCCCCGGTGGAGCGCGCGCTGCTGCAGGCCCTGGCCGCGCGCTACCCGGCGGCGGCGCCGGCCAGCGACGGCGCCTGGGACCCCGCGGACGGCGCAGCGCACAACGCCGGGTACGCCGCCGCCATGCGCGAGGTGTACCTGTCCCACCCCGGCGACCCGGACGTGGCGGCGCTGTTCGCCGACGCGCTGATGAACCTGACCCCCTGGGCACTGTGGGACGTCGCCACCGGGGACCCGGCCGCGGGGGCGGCCACCCTGGAGGCCAAGGCCGTGCTGGAGCAGGCCCTGGCCGGCCGGGATGGCCGGGCGCACCCCGGCGTCCTGCATATGTACATACACCTGATGGAGATGTCCGCCCGGCCCGAGGACGCGCTGCACGCCGGCGACCTGCTCCGCGACCTGGTGCCCGACGCGGGCCACCTGCGGCACATGCCGACCCACCTCGACGTGCTGTGCGGCGACTACCGGAGCGTGGTGGCCGGCAACTCGGCCGCGATCGTGGCCGACGAGAAGTTCCGCGCGCAGCGCGGCGCGATGAACTTCTACACGCTGTACCGGGCGCACAACTACCACTTCAAGGTCTACGGCGCGATGTTCCTCGGCCAGGAGCGGACCGCCCTGGAGGCGGCGGGCCAGCTTGCCGCGGCGATTCCCGGGGACCTGCTCCGGGTGCAGGACCCGCCCATGGCGGACTGGCTCGAAGGCTTCGTGGCGATGCGGCTGCACGTGCTGATCCGGTTCGGGCGCTGGGCGGAGATCCTCGCCGCGCCGTTGCCCGCCGACCCGGACCTGTACCTGGTCACCACCGCGATGACCCACTATGCGAAGGGCGTCGCGCACGCGGCCACCGGGCAGGTCGCGCAGGCAGCCGGGGAGCAGGCGCGGTTCGCCGCGGCGGTCGCCCGGGTACCGCGGACGCGGACCATCTTCAACAACACCTGCGAGGACATCCTCGCCGTGGCCGGGGCCATGCTGGACGGCGAGGTCGAGTACCGGCGGGGCAACTACGACGAGGCCTTCCGCCTGCTGCGGCGCGCCGTCGAACTCGACGACGGCCTCCCCTACGACGAACCATGGGGCTGGATGCAGCCAGCCAGGCACGCCTATGGCGCCCTGCTGCTCGAGCAGGGCCTGGTTGCCGAGGCGGAGGCGGTCTACCGCGCCGACCTCGGCCTGGACGACACGCTGGCCCGGGCGTGCCAGCACCCCGGCAACGTCTGGAGCTTGCACGGGTACCACGAATGCCTGATCCGGCTGGGCAAGGCTGAGGAAGCGGGCATCGTAATGCAACAACTCAAGATCGCCGCCGCGAGGGCGGACGTGCCGATCAGGTCCTCGTGCTACTGCCGCCTGACCGCCGTGGCGGACTGAGCGGCGTCCGGGCGTGCGCGCGCTGCTGGCGGCGATCGGCTGCCACAAGGGCGATGTCGGGCAGAACCTCGCCGCCCACCTGGGGCTGCTGGCCGTGGCCAGGGCGGAGGGCTGCGAGCTTGTGCTGTTCCCCGCCGCCCCCGGCCTGCACGGGCGGCGCACCGACGAAGCCTCGTGGCAGCGGGGTTTTGACTGGTGGGAGGGCTCCGCCCTGGGCGACGCGCGCCGCCACGCGCGCCGCCGGGGCCTGTGGATCGCCCTGGCGGGGCAGGCCGGCTCCACGGTCGATGAGGACTTCCCCGGCCTGGCGGCGCTGGTCGGGCCGGACGGCGTGGTGACCGCCCGGCGGCCGGACTGGCGCCCGGGAGTCCTCCTGGCGGACATCCCCTGCTAGGCCACTTTTCCGGCGGCCACCGCGTAGACCACCACGTTGGACTCATAGGAGCGCACCGCGGGATCGAACGTGCCGCCGCAGGTGATGAGGCGGAGTTGCGGCCCGGCGGCCGGGCCGTAAACGGCAGCGGTGGGAAAGCGGTCCTTGCGGTAGAGCCGGACGTCGGTGACCCGGAACGCCACGAGGCTGCCGTCCGCGCGGCGGACAAAGGCGCGGTCGCCCCGGTGCAGGCTGGCCAGCCGGAAGAAGACTCCTGGCCCGCGGTAGGAGTCGATGTGGCCGGCGATGATCGCCGAACCGGTCGAACCTGGCCGCGGGCTGCGGTCATACCAGCCGGCGACCTGGTAGCTCGCCGGCACCTGCAAGGTGCCGGCCTTGGTGAGGCCGAGCTGGATCAGCCGGGTGCGGACGCCGATCGCCGGGATGGTCAGCCGGACCGGCTCGGCCACCTGGCCTGCCGCGCCGGGCCAGGGGACGCTGGCGGCGGGGCCGTCCGGGGCGGGCACCTGGGCCAGCGGCGGGCTGGCCACCGGGCCGCCACGGGTCAGCGCCAGCCCTGCGACGCCCGCGGCGATCAGCGCCAGGCCGAGGGCGAGCGCGGCGAGCGCGCCGCGCCCGCCGACGGCATGGCGGGTCATGGCGTCCGGATCCGGCGGAAGCCCCGGACGGCGGTGCTGGCGATCAGGAGGCCGGTGCCGATCACGGCCAGCCACGGAACCGGGGAGGAGGCCGGCCGCGGTGCCATGCCGCCCAGGCCGGTGGCCGCGCCGCCCTGCGGCCGGATCGCGCTGCCGGCCGCGTCTTCCAGGTCGGTGAGGCGCAGATGACCGGCCCCGTCCAGCACCACCAGCGTGTGGATCGTGTCGGCGCGCAGCGACATGCCCAGGGACGCGTCCTCGGTGTCCCCGGCCACGTGCGCGACCGTGGTCCCGGCGGAAACGGCCTGGTAGGGCGTGGCGCTGGCGAAGTCCAGCTTGCGTGCGAGCATGTGCTCGGTGAGCCGGACGCTCACCACGTGCTCGCGCAGCGAGGCCTGGATTACCCGGATCAGCACCTGCCCGGCCGGCACCGCCAGGGTGTCCCTGAGCACCTGCAGCCGCAGGCCGGCCGCGGGCCCCATGCCGGCCACCGTGTAGGCCTGGCCGGCGCTCACCCGGAACCCGGTGGACAGCAGCGGCTGTGCCGTGGCCGCGGCGCCCGCGGAACGCATCGACACCGTGTAGTCCCCCGCCGGGACCTCCTCGTACGGCGAGACCGTGCCGTAGCTGACGTGGTGCAGCACCAGCCGGGCACTGGGGTTGCCGAAGGAGTACAGGTACACGTCCACGGCCGGGGCGTTCGGCGACAGGTGCGCGAGCCGCACCCACCCGCTGCCGGGTGACGCGCCCGCCGGGACGGCACCGAGCAGCACCGCGTACGCCATCACGGCGGCCATCGCGACCGCCCGGAACGTCTTGCGCGGCAATCTCATTTGATCCTCATCTCTCCTCGGGGCGCCCGTTGAGGCGCCCGGTCCTCGGGGCGTGCTGTGACATCGATCGGTTCCTTGCGGTGCAGGGTTGTGCCGTGCTGCGGCTGGCCGGGCCGTGCGGGGCCTTAGCCGGGGCCGCGGCTGGTCAGGGGCTGGCCCTGGAGCAGGCCGGCCAGGCTGGGCGCGCCGAACTCGACGCTGATCAGCGGCGGGCCGGTGCGCCCGCGGACGATCGCCGCCCGGGCGGGCCGGTAGGGCGGCCGCTGCGCGCGCACGAAGGTGAGCACCCTTTGCAGGGCGCTGCCTGCGCCGTGGGCGGCGCTGTTAGCGGTGCTGTTGGCGGTGCCGGTCGCGGTGCCGTTGGCGGAGTCGGCTTGGGCGAGCACGGCCAGGTCGGCGGCCCGCAGCGGGACGCCATGGGCGGCCCTGGGGCCGGAATCGGTGAACGCGGTGACCCGCACCGGCTCGATGTTGACCACGGCGGCCAGCATGAGGAGCAGCCGGGAGTCGACCCGGCCGGCGGCGAGGTCGCTGCGGGCCGCCGGGGCGAGGCCGAGCCGCGGGTTGTGCAGCAACTCGCTCCCGGCTGCCCGGCGGGCGGCCAGGTCGGCGGCGAGCGCGGCCCGGTAGGCGGCGGCACCGTCGGGTGCCACGGCCCGCACGTCGATCCGCATGTCGCCGGTGCCGAAGCTGGCGATGATCACGGGCGCGTACACGCTCGCCAGGCGGCTGCCGAACTGGTTGCGCACCGCGGGGGTCGCCATCACCAGGTCCGAGCCGAGCGGATCGGCCGACGACGGGCGCAGCACCAGAATGTTCCCCGGCGGGATCCCGTGCGCCTGCAACGCGGCGCACATCGCCGGGTCGCAGGACACGATCGCATCCCCGCTCCCCTGCCGGGCCACCCATGCCGCGGCCTGGCCGCGCACGGCAGCGGACCGGCCCGCCAGCGGGTCCGTGGCGGCGCTGCCCTGTGCGGTAGCCGGGCCGGACGTACGAGCCGGTGCCGAGAAGGCCCCGGTGGCCGCCGCGGTGACACCTGCCGCCACCGTCACGGCCAGGGCAGCCGCGCCGAGCACGGTCAGCCGCCGCACGGTGCCGCGCCGGGCTCCGGAGCGACCGCGCTGGCCGTCTTCCCCGGCCTGCAGCAGGTGGTAGCTGGCCTCGTGCAACGCGTGGCGGTCATGCGGCCAGGACGAGATGCGCCACCGCCAGTACTCGGCGGCCCGGCGGTGGGCGTCGGCGACCTCCTCGCCCCGCTGCTCGCGGGAGAGCCGACGGTGGAGTTCGGCAGCGGTCCACCGGTGCACGAAGACCGACGGCAGTTCGGCGCTGTAGTCCGCGGTCAGCAGGCCGGCCGCCGCGCACTCGGCGACCAGAGCGGTGAGGCCGGCAGCCTGGCGGGGCTGGCCCGCCGGGAGCAGCAGCACATGGCTGCCGACTGGCTCCCGGTAGACGGACGCACCAGTTAACAGGTCGTGCGCGGGCGGGCTGAGGCGGGCACACAGTTCGCCGAGCAGCACGTCACCGGCCACCGACGCCACCTTCTCCGCAGCGGCCGGGGAGCCTGGGGCCGGGGCATAGCGCTTCCGTGCGCAGGCTGGCCTGGCCGGTCCTGCCCCCGATCGCCGCGGCAAGGCGTTCGGCCACCTCGGCGAAACCCGCGTGGCCGCCGGCCAGCAGTGCGTCCAGGTATTCCATGTTCCGTGGATGGCCGCCGGTCAGCCGCCATACCTGGCCGATATCGGGTTCGTCCAGCAGGCTGAGCGCTGGCAGCGCGGCGGCCAGCCGGGCGGCGCCCGACGGGGAGAGCGGGCCGACGCGCCTGATGCCGAGGGCCTGCCCGGTACCGGGCAACTCGAACGGGTTCCGGCAGGTGATCAGCAGCCTGGCCAGCCCCGGCGTGCTGGCCAGGTTCGCCAGCATCCCGGCGAGCGCCGGGTCCTCGATGGCCGGTTTGGCCGATCGCACGGACAGGTTGTCGTCAAAGTCGTCCAAGACGACCAGGACCGGCACCTGGCCAAGGACATGGTCGCGGAACAGGTCCAGCCGGTGACCCCACGACAGATCGGTCCGGCCGGCCGACGCCAGGGCCCTGGCACCGCCGCGGGACGCGGCCACCGGGTGCCGCCGCAGCGTGCTGGCCAGGCGTGCCAGCAACGTGTCGGCGGAGACTTCGCCGCTGAAGGTCACGGTGAGGCGGCCGGGCTCCAGTCGCACGACCCGCGCGACGATCTGCGCGGCCAGTGCGGACTTGCCGATTCCGCCTGCGCCGTGCAGCACCACGCCCGCCATGCCGGGAGCGAGCAGGTCCGCGCACCAGCGCCGGCGCTCGGCAGACCGGATCGACGGGGACGCGAACCGCCGGCGTGGCCCGGCTCCGCCCGCGTGACCGGCGTCAACCGCCAGGTCAGCGTCAACCGACTGGAGAGCGGGAACTTGCGCCGCCGGGTCTTGCGGCTGCCGGGCCTTTGCGCCGCCGGGCCGTGCGCTGCCGGGTCTTGCGCCGCCGGGCCTTGCGCCGCCGGGTCTTGCGCCGCCGGGCCTTGCGCTGCCGGCCTTGCGCCGCCGGGCCTTGCGCCGCCGGGTCTTGCGCCGCCGGGCCTTGCGGTGCGGCGCGGACTGGCTGGCCCGAGGGCAGGGGCCGTGCCTCGCGCACCGTGAGGACACCTTGTACCGGCAGGGTCTCGCGAAGCGGCGTGCCCTGCCGCGAGGAGGTGCCGCGGCGCGACATCGTGCTATCCGATATCGAACTATCTGGCATGGCCCCCGCCGGGGCCACTCCACCCGAGGATGGCCCCAGCGGGGTGCTCTCAGGCCCGGACGGCGCCGCCCCCGCATGCGCCGTGCCGGAGGGCGCAGCTTCCGCCAGAGCCATTCCTGAGGACTCCGGCCCGGCTTGCACCATTTCCTCCGGCACGGTGAACCTTCCGGGCCGAATACTAAGTATCTTCGCTGCCACGACACCTCCTGCGCCGGCAATCCAGACAGCGCAATAGAGATATTTAGCATGCCGGGGCCGCCCACAGATCCCCTTTCGGAATAGCTCCTTTTTGCCCGGCGGATACGCATCCGCGAATGATTAATTCGTATAGTTTTGAATTTCATAGATTATTATGAATAACACTTTTTGATGGTGTTTGTCCCACGGCTGCGGCCACGCTGGGGCCGTTCCCCGCGGCGCCTGGACTCCTCCGCGGGCACCGGGCCGCGCTCGGTGGCAGCACGCGGAGCGTAGGGTCGGTGCTATGACCTTGGCAGGACGGAAGGTCCTTCTGCTCGCCGCCAGCGAGTTCGAGGACATGGAACTGCTGTACCCGCTGTACCGGTTGCGCGAGGACGAGGTCACGGTGACCGTGGCCGGCCTCGACGACCAGCCGGTGACGGGAAAGAAAGGCCATGGGCCGGTATCCGTGGACACCACGGTGGACGGGCTGTCTGCAAACGATTTCGACGCGCTTGTCATTCCTGGCGGTTATGCACCGGACAAGCTACGGCGATCCGAGGCGGTGCTGGACCTGGTCAGGGCGTTCGACGGCGCGGGGAAGCCGATCGCCTTTATCTGTCACGCCGGCTGGGTGCCGATCTCCGCGAAGATCCTCAAGGGCCGCCGGGCGACCAGCGTGGGCGCGATCCGCGACGACATGGTCAACGCCGGAGTCGACTGGGTGGACGAGGCCACGGTCGTGGATGGCAACCTCATCTCGGCCCGGACCCCCGCAGATCTGGGTCCCTGGATGAAGGCACTGCTGCACGCGCTGGGCGGCTCCGGCAGCTAGCGCGCCGCGCCGGAATGATCGCTCACCGGCGGGGGTTACGGCGTCCATGACAACTGTGGGACTGATCGGAAGCGGCCGCATCGGTGGCACCGTGGCGAAGCTCGCCGTGACGGCCGGGCACCCGGTGGTACTGAGCAACTCCCGTGGCCCGGACACCCTGGCGGAACTGGCGAGTGAACTCGGGCCGCTCGCCCGGGCCGGGACCGGGCAGGAGGCAGCCGAAGCCGGCGACCTCGTCGTGGTCGCGATCCCGTTCGGGCGTTCGCGAGTCGTTCCTGCCGGGCCGCTCGCCGGAAAGGTGGCCATCGACACCTGCAACTACTATCCGCAGCGTGACGGCCAGATTCCCGAACTCGACAGCGGGGCGCTGACCAGCAGCGAACTGATCCAGCGGCACCTGGCCGGGTCCGCGGTGGTGAAGGCTTTCAACAACATTTTCTACAAGCACCTGGAATGGCTGAGCCGGCCGTCCGGGGCACCCGATCGAAGCTTCCTGCCCATCGCGGGCGACGACCCAGCGGCGAAGGCGGCGGTGACCGCGTTCCTCGACTCGATCGGCTACGGGGCCGTCGACGCGGGATCGCTCGCCGAGGGATGGCGCCAGCAGCCCGGCACCCCGGTTTACGGGGCGCCGTATGGCCCGTTCGACGACGAGAAGGGGCAGCCCGCGAGCGCCGACGCGATCCGCGAAGCCCTGGCGGCCGCCGGCCGCTGAGCACCGGATCGGCCTCGGGCCGCTGTGACCAGCACCGATGACGCGCCGACCTGGGTTAAGAGAGGCGCTTCAGCGGATAGGAACATGGCAGGGGCAAGCGGCCGATCCGGGGGGGCGATGGCCAAGGCCAAGTCAGCGCCGCAGGGAGACGCGGACGGCATGTCTGCGCGCGAGCTCAAGCTCACGTGCATGGCGAACCTGTTGTCCACGACCGAGGAGCGCGTGTATTTCAAGGACCTGGAGAGCAGGTTCCTTTTCGTCAGCGCGGGCTGGATCGCCGCGTATGCGCCGGGCCGTTCGGCTGAGGAGCTGACCGGGAAGACGGACTTCGACGTCTTCAGCCACCAGCACGCCGCCGACGCGTTCGCGGACGAGCAGGAGATCATTCAGACCGGCAAGCCCATCGCCGGACAGGTGGAGCGGGAGACCTACACCGGGCGGCCGGACGCCTGGGCGTCCACCACGAAGATGCCGCTACTGGACGAAGCCAGCCAGATCATCGGCACCTTCGGGATCTCCCGCGACGTCACGGCCCAGGTCAGCGCGGAGAACATGCTCGCCAGGCAGGCGTCCGAGCTGAGTGCCCAGAACGACCGGCTGCGCGAGCTTGACCGGCTCAAGGACGAGTTCATCGCCGCGGTCTCGCACGAGCTGAGGACCCCGCTGACCTCGATCATCGGCTACATCGAGCTACTGAAGGAAGAGGGGGTCGACGGCCCGAACACCGGCCGGTTCGCCGAGGTGATCGGGCGCAACGCGGATCAGTTGCTGCGACTGGTCGGGGACCTGCTGTTCCTGTCCCGGATGCGGTCGGGGAAGCTGGCCCTCGAACTCCAGGGCATCGACCTGGCCGAGATCGCGGCCGAGGCGGTGGCGGAGGTGCGGCCCGCTGTCCGGCTCAAGCACATCGACATGGTGCTGTCCGCGGCTCCAGTGCCACCGTTCGCCGCCGACCCCGGCCGGATCGGCCAGTTGCTCGGCAGCCTGCTGTCCAATGCGGTGAAGTTCACCGGGGACGGGGGACGGGTGGAGGTCAGGACCGCAGTGGCGGACGGCCAGGCCGTGCTCACGGTCGCCGACACCGGAATGGGCATTCCCGCCGCCGACCTGGAACGGATCTTCGAGCGCTTCTACCGGACGGCGGCCGCCACCCGGCAGGTGATCCCCGGGACCGGCCTGGGGCTGGCCATCGCCAGAGCCATCGCGGACGCGCACGACGGCGCCATCACCGCGCAGAGCACCGACGGCCAGGGCAGCACGTTCACGGTCCGCCTGCCGCTCCGCCCGGTGCCTGCGGCGCAAGCCGATGCCGCTGGCCAGGCCGCCATCTCCGGGCAGTGACCGCCCGGCAGCCTCGCCGCCCGGTCAGTCCCGCGGCGGGTCGCCGCCGGCCGTCTGCCCGGGCAGCGTCGCCGGAAGGCGGAGGTTGATCGCGGGCATGACCGAGGTCAGTTCCGCACTGGCCGCATCGGCCACCCGGCGCTTGGCCTGTTGTTCCTCGGCCCTGACGGCAGCGGCGGCGAGCCGTTCGCTCATGCTGCGCAACCGTCTTGCCCGGACGCGCGCCTGCACCGCCCTGTCGGCCGCATAGAGCAGCACAATCGCCGCGATCACACCGAGAATGACCAGGTCAGCCATAACACCCCGCTGCCGATAGACGCTGTCACGTGCCTTCCCCAGGCTATGTGAGCTGGTCGCCCGGCTCGCCGCGCTCGGGCCTGCCGCGCTCTGCTGGCCCAGACCCCACCACCCCGCCCAGGGCTGGCCCAGACCCCACCACCCCACCCAGGCTCACCCCGTTTCGCGGCCGGCTCACAGCCCGAGCAACCGCACGGCGTTGTCGTGGCAGACCGCGCGCAGCCACGCCGTGCCGAGGTCCAGCCGGGCCAGCGCCTCCAACTGATGCAGGTAGGGGTAGGGGATGTTGGGGAAGTCGCTGCCCAGCAGGATCCGGTCGGCCGTGGCGGCCAGCCGTGGCAACAGCGCGGCAGGGAACGGTGCGAGCCGTTCGAGAAACCCCGTGAACGTCATCGTGGTGTCGAGATAAACGCCCCGGTAGCGTCCGGCCAGGTCGAGGAACTCGCCGTACTCGGGAGCCCCGAGGTGAGCGACGATCATCGTCAGCCGGGGATGCCGGGCGAGGACCTCGGAGATCGGGCCGGGACCGGTGAACGCCCCGGGAGTCGGCCCCGAGCCGCAGTGCACGACGACGGGCACCTGCGCCTCGGCCAGCAGCCCCCAGACCGGACCAAGCAGCTCGTCCCGCGGATCGTAGGCACCCACCTGCAGGTGCGCCTTGAACAGGCGGGCACCCGCGCCGAGCGCCTCCGCCACATAGGCGGGGGCCCCGGGCTCGGGAAAGAACGTGGCGCTGTGCAGGGCGTCCGGAGTCCTGGCCGCGAAGCCGGCCGCCCACGAGTTGAGCCACGCGGCCATGTCCGGCTTGTGCGGATACAGCAGCGCGCTGAACCTGTGCACGCCGAACGCCCGCAGCAGGGCAACCCGTTCCTCCTCGGGCCGCCGGTAGGCGATCGGCCAGGCGCGACCGACGCCGGCGTGACCGCCTTCGAAGAAGGCCCAGACCTTGGCCAGCACGTTGGGCGGCATGAAGTGGGTGTGGATGTCCACAAGCCCCGGCAGCCCGAGGTCCCGCCAGAACGCGACGACCCCTGCCGCCTCCCCCGGCGCGGCAGGCTGCGCACCCCCAGGCCCGGCATGCGGGCCTGGGGGCGCGGTCGCGCCGGGCTCGGTCACCTGCCTACCTGGCGGTCACCGGGAGCCGGGGTGCCCGCTGGATGCCCGGATGGCCGTGCGCCGCCGAGGCGGCGCGGGCGCCGCCCGTCACGGCCAGGCCACCGGCCGGGACATACATGGCCTGCTCGAAGGCGGTGCCGGACGGGGCCTTGGCGACGGGAAGCACCGGGTAGGCGTTGCCGCCCGGCACGATCGTGGTGGCGATGTAGTCGCCGAACATGAGGCCCTCTGAGGTGTTCGGCAGCCAGGACAGCGACATCGGCCCGGCCACCTGGGCCGGCGCGCTCCAGGTCGTGCCGCCGTTCACCGAGGAGATGAAGCCGGCGTCGAGCTGGCAGGTCGAGGCCGTGCAGGTGGCGTTCGGATAGTAGTAGTACGTCAGCCCGATGCGGGCGGTTGCGCCGGAGGTGCCAGGGTCCACCGCCAGGCCAGGGACGAAGTGATCCGCAGCGCTGGACACGGGGTCGATGGGCACCCGGACTGGTGCCGCCCAGGTGCCCGCGCCGGTGGACTTGGCGAGGACGATGTCGTTGCTGGCGCACCCGGTGCGGAACCGGCAGTCGGCCCACGCCACGTAGACGGTGCCGCCCGCGTCGACGGCGCCCGACGGCAGCGGGGATTCACGCAGCGACCCGGCCACGGTGTGGTGGCTGATGCTGGAAACCAGCGCGGTGGGCCCCCAGGAGGCGCCACCATCGGTGCTGAGGAACGAGCGGATGGCCTGGACCCCAGCGAACGACTCGTAGGGGACGACCACATTGCCATGAGGCAGGACGACGGGCTGCCCGCCGAGGCCGCGCGCGCCGCCCTTCGGTCCCACGGCCGGTCCCCAGGTGGCGCCGCCGTCGGTGGAGGTGCGCATCACGACCGAGTTGTTCGCGCTGGTGATGTCGTATTCGGCGTAACAGTTCCCGTAGTGCGGGCTGGCGGGGTGGTCGTCGCAGACAATCCAGTCCTTGTCGTTGGAGCCGGTCGCCACGGTGACCGGCTTGCCCCAGGCCACACCGCCCTTGGTGGACCGGTTGACCAGCACGTCCACCGAGGAGGTGCCCAGGCCAAGGGAAGCGATCAGCCACACCTTGTGCTTGGCGTCGTAGGCCACGGTGGCGTCGCTGGCCTGCCCGAACGGGCCGCCGCCGTTGCCGGTGATCCCGGGCAGGTAGCCGTGCGACCAGGTCGCGCCGCCGTCGCGGGAGGTGGCCCAGCCGATGTTGGAGGCACCACCGCCGAACACCCGGCCGACCTGGAAGGCCGAGACGATGGTGGAACCGAACGCGAACACGTCCGGCTCGACCTCGGTGCGGTGCTGCGCCTGCACGTCGGTGTAGATGTCAACGCTCACCCTGGTCAGGCTCACGGCGGCGGAGGCCGTGGTGCCCGCCACGAGGACGAGGCCGAAGGCCAACGGTGCGGCTCGCGCGGCAAGGCGGGCGGCTCTGGCCCGTGCTTTGTTGTCCACATTGGTAACCATAGGGGTCACCGTGGCGCGCTGACCGGGCCCGGGCGCGCGCCGCCGGGCCCAGCCACGGTGTCAGGAGGCACGGCGGAAGAGCTGGACCGAGCCGAGGGGCACGAACCCGGCAGACAGCAGCGCCCGGACGCTCGCCGCGTTGCCCGGCGCGACGGCGGCGACGGCGAGCTGGCCGGCCGGGATCATGGCCAGGGCGTCGGCGGCCAGCCGGGATCCGCCGCCCCGGCCGCGCCGGCCAGGCTCGAGTTCGAAGCTCAGCTCGGTAAGGCCGGCGATGCCCTGGCTGACGATCGCGAGGGCGGACCGGTCCGGGTCCGGGTAGCCAAGCACCCGGGGGTGGCTCCTGATCCGCGCGGCGAACTCTGCCCGCGGCTGGGCGGCGAGGTCGGGCCGGTCGATCAACGGCGGCGGCGCGCCGGCACGGCCGGTACCGCGGCCGGCCATCAGCATGTCCAGGCAGTCGATCCAGCCCTCCGGCCCGGCCAGGGCGGCAATCAGCCGAGGGTCGTGGGCGCCGCCGAAACCGTCCGCTCCCAGTGCAGCGAGCCGGCGATCGGGGATGTCAGGTGCCACGGCGAAAACGGCGTGCCCGGTAAACGAGACAACAGCTTCCAGGCCCGGCCGCCAGGGCGGCACCCGCCGCCAGCCGCCGTCCGGGTCGGGGAACCGCCCGGCCGCCGCGGCGGCGATCAGCCCCGCGAGCGGATGCTCCCCGGCGCTTGGCTGCGCACCGGCGCTCGGGGGATCCAGGGACACCCCGCCTACCGTACCGACCGGCGCCAGCCGCCCGCGTGGACCGCCCCGTAGCACCATTGGGTCACGGCCAGCCTGCCCCCGGCACATCGACGTCGGTGGCGAGTACCTGGCCGCTGCCGGGCGCGACCATCTCGGACGCGGCCATGCCCCGCCATTCGGCGGCCACGATGAACAGCGTCGCCATGCCAGGGCCGCCGAGCGCACAGGCGAACCCGCCGCGGTCCAGTTCGACGGTCTGCAGCACCGCGCCGCCCTCGGCGACGCGCACGCACCGCTTGGCGGGCACGTCGGCGTACCAGACGGCGTTCTGTGCATCGACGCAGATGCCGTCCGGGGTGCCGTCCCCGAGGTCCGCCCAGATACGCCGGCGCCCCAGCCCGCCGTCCGCGCCGATGTCGAAGGACACCAAGTTATGCCGGTAGGAGTCCGCGACGATCAGCGTGGCGTTGTCCGCGGTGACCGCCATCCCGTTGGGGAACGCGATGTCGCCGGCCACCTGGCGCACCGAGCCGTCCGGGGTGACCAGGTGGACGAAGCCCGGCCGGAATTCCTCCCCCGCCATCGGGTTGAAGCCGACCCGGTTGACGTAGGCGTTGCCACGCCCGTCCACCACGATGTCGTTCCAGCCAGGCATACCCAGATCGGCATGCGTGGCCAGCGATCCGCTGGGCTCCCTGCGCAGCAGCCGCCCGGCCGCGGAGGAGACGATCACCAGCCGGCCGTCCGGGAGCCAGGCGGTGCACAGCGGCAGCGAATCCACGCGCGCGATCACCTCGCTGCGGCCAGCCAGATCCACGCAGACCACCTCGCCAGCGGACCAGTCGGAGAAATACAGCCGGTCACCGTGCCAGCGCGGCGACTCGACCAGGCCCCGGCCGGTCAGCAGCGTCCGCACCTCGTTCATCGTCACCCTCCCGTCCGCCGCCCGGCAACGGGCCAGAAGATCCCGTGCGGCGGCGTCGCTTCAACACCTACACGAACCGTGGCCCGCCAGATCGACAGGGGGGATACTTGCCAGGTGGAGCCGCAGGTTGTCCGTTACAGCGAGCGGCCGGAACTCTGGGAAGCCATCGAAAACCTGTCGGATGAGGTCTGGCCGGAGTACAACCAGCACGGCGACACGCTCAACCGCTACTGGGGCCAGCTCTACGACACCTTCCCCGAGTGGCAGTTCGTGCTGTACGACCCGGACGAGAAACTGGTGCTGGCCGAGGGCCACACGATTCCGCTGGCCTGGGACGGCACCGACGACGGCCTCGGGCCGGGCATCGACGCGACCATCGCCGGGGCCTTCGCCCTGCGGCAGGCCGGGGGGAGGCCGACCGCGGCCAGCGCCCTGGCCGCCGAGATACCGCCGAGGCACCAGGGCCGGCGCCTGTCCGGCGTGCTGCTCCAGGCCATGTCGGCGCTGGCGCACGACGCCGGGCTGAGCCACCTCATCGCGCCGGTGCGGCCGAACCTCAAGGAGCGGTACCCCACCATTCCCATCGAGCGCTACGCCCGCTGGACCCGGCCCGACGGGGAACCGTTCGACCCGTGGGTCCGCGTGCATACCCGGCTGGGTGCCCGCATCGGCCCGGCCATCCCCCACTCGCTGCAGATCACCGGCACCGTCGGGGAGTGGGAGTCATGGACGCGCATGCAGTACCCCGAGACGGGTGACTACGTCTTTCCCGCGGGCCTGGCCACGGTGCACATCGACCGCGAGGCGGACATCGGCGAGTACTGGGAGCCCAACATCTGGATCATCCACGAGGCCCGCGGTGGCCCGCCGCGCTGACCACGACGGCTCAGCCCGGTCGGTTCCCCGGCCGGGCGGGCGGCTCAGAGGGCTGGGTCAGAGGGCTGGGGTCAGAGGGCTGGGGTCAGAGGGCTGGGGTCAGAGGGCTGGCTGGTTGTGCACCGGCGACTCTGCCGCGTGCGGCGCACCCGGCAGGAGCGGCTCCGCTGCCCGTGCGGCATGGACCGCGAGCCTGTCGGTAGCCTTGCCCGCAGGCGGCGGGCGCGTCCCCTCTGCCACGGACGACGGCCACCACGCTGAGCAGCGCGGCCAGTGGCGAGACCAGGGCGACGAAGTCCGAGGAGGACAGGTTGCCCAGCGCGTCGAGGGATGCGGCGAAGCCGGCGATCAGTATCGCGACCGCCACCAGTCCCCACCCGTTCAGGAACAGCCGCAGCGTGAACGGCGGCGGTGCGAGCACCTCGGGCACGGCGGTGACGGCCTTCGTGCCACGGCGCTCGGTTATCCCGTCACGCACCCGCACGATGATCGTCAGGTTGCCAGGCTGGTCGGCGATCAGGAGCAGTTCGTCGGGGTGGGCCGGATCCGGGGCCTGTGCCACCGCGCCGCCGCCGGCCGCCCACGCCACCACCTTGCGGTCGCCGGACGGCCGCACGCGATAACGCACCTGGTCGCCGGCGACCACGGTGTCCGGCCCCTCGATCACGACCGGTGGCGACTGCGCGCCGCTGGCCTGCGCCGCACCTGAGTGCCCTGCGGCCGCCTGCCCGGGCCCCTGCTGCCCCGCGGTTGCCTGCACGCTGCCCGCATTCCCGGGGCGCGCATGGCTCGCGTGCCCGGGTCCACCGCCCGCCGGTACCCCGTTGCCCGGCGAGGCGGGCGCCGTTCCGTTGACCCGGCCTGCCGGCTCCCCGGAACCCGCAGAGCCGCTCTGGCCCGGCGCGCCCTGGTCCGCCATCACCAGGAACTGACGGCGGGCCAGTTGCTCAGCGAGCCGGATCTGCCGTGCATGCACGGTCCAGGCCATGGCCACGACAGCCCCGGCAAGGGCGGCCGCGCCCAGGCCAAGCAGGGCGGCGACCGCGGGATGACCGGCGTTGGCTGCGAGGGCTGCGTACATGGCCTCTCCCTGGTACGGGGGCTGCGGACTCGCAAGGAACAGCCAAGACCGCATGTCAGTGCAGTACCAGCTTAGTATTCAAACGTATGATCGAACAAGCGGAAGCCGCGGCCGGCATTCCGCAGCCCAGCGCCCGCCCGCGGGCAGAAGCTCTGCGGCGCAAAAGCGTGGGCGATCACGTGGGTTCTTGCGTGTGGTCCGCAGCCGGGCCGCTGACCAGGGTGGAGATAGCGGCGGCGACCGTCCGCCCGCTCCCCCGGTGGACCCTGGCGCGCTGGCCTGTCCTAAGTCATCAGGCCGTAACGCGCTGGCCGGGGGCCAGGCTTGGCTCCGGCCAAGGGAAAGGAACCAGCCGTGAACGTATACGCAACCGCCGCCGTGATGAGGCACAGCCTGCGGCGCCGCACCACCAAGCTGCTGCTCTGCGCCGCCGGGGCGGCCACCCTCGCCGCGACCGCCATGGGCGGCCCGGCAGCCGCCAGCATGGCCCCGCCCGGCGTTGGGTCGCCCCTCTGTAACGCCGGGTACAACGGCACGATGACCTTCCAGCCCGCGCTGGTGAACGGCGGAACCGCCACCAGCGAGGAAGCCGAGCTGAAAATGCAGTTCACCGGCTGCTCCGGGGGCACTCCCGTGCCGACAGGCGGCAGCTACATCGCGAAGGGCATCGTGACCGGGGCAGGCGCGAACGCCTGCGCGAACTGGTTCGTCGCCCCGCTGGGGACGCCCCCGGTCGTCAACTTCAACACGGCCCACCTGGACGGCGTCGTGACCTGGTCCCCCACCAGCATCAACGCTTCCAATGTGAGCTTCTCCAAGCTGCGCATCTACACCGGCGGGGGCGGCCACCTGTTCATCAGGCTGCCTACGGCGGCCAGCCTGGTGACCGGCTCCTACGTGAGCACGGCCAACCTCACGCTCCGTACGGCGCAGAACTTCACGTCGGTCAGCACCAGCTGCACCACGGGCCTGCCCTCCCTGAAGATCGTCCCGGCGAACCCCGCCAGCAGCTTCTCCACCGGTACCTGGTAACTGCTACCGCCCGCTGGGGCAGCCGGCCTGCCAGGCCGGCTGCTCCAGCGGCATGCGGGCACGATCGGGCAGACTAACCACGTGACTGTGCTGGCAACGGTGGACCTGAGCCCCTCGGCGGCCATCATCCGCCGGGCGGAAGAGCGGGACGTGCCCGCGATCGTGGACCTGCTCGCGGCGGACCAGCTCGGCGCCACCAGGGACGGGGTGCGCACGGCGGAGGACCTGGCGGCCTATCAGCGGGCGTTCGCGGCCATCGACGGGGACAGCTCCCACCTGCTTGTGGTGATGGAGGCGGACGCGGAGGTCGTCGCCACCCTGCAGTTGTCGTTCCTGCCGGGGCTGGCCCGCCGCGGTGCGCTCCGTGCGCAGATCGAGGCCGTCCGGGTCCGCGAGGACTATCGCGGCCGCCGCCTCGGCGAGGCCCTCATAACCTGGGCGATCGACGAGGCCCGCCGGCGGGGCTGCGCCCTGGTGCAGCTGACCAGTGACAAGTCCCGGCAGGCCGCGCACCGCTTCTACGAAAGGCTCGGCTTCGCCGCTTCCCACGAGGGCATGAAGCTCGCCCTGTAAGCCGGGCCGACTGCGGCCACGGTCACAGTTACAGCGAGAATCCCGGCGGCCAGGCGAGCCGCGGGTTGGCCGCCTCGAAGGCGACCGCGTCCGCCAGGGTGCGGGCCCAGTCGTAGTAGGCGCCCTTGCAGTGGATCAGTTCGACGCCCAGGTCGCGCAGCCGCTGCAGGCCTGGCGGATGCGCACCGAACGGCGAGTAGACCGCGTCGGTGACCACGACGGTCCGGTATCCGGCCTCGCCGAGGCCGACGGCGGAGTGCGTCACGCACACGTCGGTCTCGAATCCGGCCAGCACCGCGGTGCGGCGCCCGGTGGCGCGGATCGCCGCCATGATGTCCGGGCACGCGGCGAGGCCGAACACAGGTTTGGTGAGGATGGGAGTGCCGGGCCGCAGGCCGCTCAGCACGGCCTCGTCGGTCGGCCCCTTCCGGTCCGGCGCCTCCTCGGTGACCACCGCGGGGATGCCCCACGCGGTGGCCGCCGCGGCGAGCCAGGCCGCGCGCGCCGCGGCATCCGCCGCGCACCGCCGGTCTTCCGCACCCAGGCGGTCACCCCAGAAACGCGGCTGCAGGTCGATGACGACAAGCACCGAGTCGTCCCGCTCAATCAGGGGCATGGCCGGCCCCGGGATCCTTCGGGTCCGGTGCCGGGCCGGCATTCCCCGGCTGGCCGCCGCCGGTGAGGTGCGGGCTGTTGTCCGCTGCCCGGTGGATCATCCCGGCCACCGTGCTCATCAGGCCGAACTCCCGCGCGCCGACGAGCTGCCAGGATCTGGCGATACCGAACAGGAAAAACACGACGGCCAGCTCGCACTGGTTGACGACCAGGCTGACGTTGTGCGGCGTGTGCTCCAGTCTCAGGGCGTTGGCCAGTTGCAGGCCGTACAGCACGAGCAGGACGAGGAACATAAAGAGGTCGCCGCGCCCGATCCGCCTGTCCTCCCGGGCCAGGGCGAAGATCAGGGCGACCGTGGTGCCAAGCCCGATGCCGGACAGGATGATCCCGACGGTACCGAGGTCGGTGGTGGGCATCAGCGCGAACAGGGCGAGAACCATGGTGTTGACCAGCGCCGAGAACGCCGCCCCGGCCCGGACCTGGTGGTCGGTGCGGGCGTTCTCGCCCCGCAGGTACTCGGGAGACACCGAAAGGGCGACGAACAGCAGCCCGATGAGCGCGCCCGCGATGGTGGCGCAGCCGCTGAAAAAGTCATGGAAGGTGACCGGGACCACCGGCTAAACGTACCCGCCGGCAGGCCGGCCGCGCCGGATGCGCCGCAGCCTCCCGGACGGCGCGGTGATTGACGGGACGCGCCACAGGCATGACGCTGGCCGGTGTGAACGGGACGCCAGATCATGTGCTTCGCAACCGGGCGGAGTGGGACCGGCGGGCCGCCGACTACGCCGAGCCCGGGGTGCGCAACTGGGCGGCGGCCGAGCCCAGTTGGGGCGTCTGGAGCGTGCCCGAGGAACAGGCCGGGGTGCTGCCGCCGGCCCTGGACGGAGCCGACTGTCTGGAACTGGGCTGCGGCACCGGTTACGTGTCGGCGTGGCTGGCGCGCCGCGGCGCCCGGCCCGTCGGGCTGGACAACTCTCCGGCGCAACTGGCCACCGCCGCGGCCCTGCAGGACCGCTTCGGGCTGCGGTTCCCGCTGATCCACGCCAGCGCCGAGCAGGTCCCGTGCGCCGACGCCACATTCGACCTGGCGATCTCCGAGTACGGCGCGAGCAACTGGTGCGACCCGTACGCCTGGATCCCCGAGGCGGCCCGGGTGCTGCGCCCCGGCGGGCAATTGATCTTCCTGGTCAACTCGGTGCAGCTCATCCTCACCCTGCCGGAGGAGGACGACCTGCCCGCCACCGAATCGTTGCAGCGGCCTTACTTCGGCATGCACCGGTTCCAGTGGCTGGGCACCGACTCGGTGGAGTTCCACCTCGGCCACGGCGACATGATCCGGCTGTTGCGCCGCTGCGGCTTCGAGGTCGAGGACCTCATCGAGCTACGGCCCGCCCCTGGCGCGGCCACCCGGCACACGCTCGCCAGCCTGGAATGGGCCAGGCAATGGCCCTGCGAAGAAGTCTGGAAAGCCCGGAAAACGCACTGACCAAGCGACGCAGCGTAAGCGTCAGTAATAGCCTTTCGTCCCGTCGAGCAGCTCGCGAATGGCGTCCAGGTGCCCGGCGTGCCGCGCGGTCTCCTCCAGCATATGCAGCACCATCCAGCGCAGGCTCGCGACGCCCTCGTCGTAGTCCCGGTTCTTCCCCGGCTCATCCAGCGAGTGGGCGGCGATGATCTCGTTCGACTCGGCGCACTGCCGCTCGTAGTCCGCCAGAAGCCGGTCGAGCGGCACGCCTGGAGACCATCATGTCGGCGTCCTCGCGATCCTCGTCGAACATCGGGCCGGTGGCAGGCTCGCCCAGAAACAGCACGTTGAACCAGAGATGCTCGGCCCAGCGCAGGTGGGACACCACGCCCGCCATGGTCATCAGGGGCGAGGCAGGAAGCACGGCGCGGTGCGCATCCGGCTCGGACACGCCCTCGCATTTCAGGTGCACGATGGCACGCTGCAGGTCGTACCAGCCGACAAGCTGGGTCCGCTCGTCGGCCACGATCGGCGGGCGCTTTCTGTCCATGGCCCCCACGGTACCGGTGGGGATGATCTCCACCCGGCGGCCGGTGCCGGGCGGTGGTCTAGGCGACTACCCCAGACGGCCGGGGTGGACGCTTGCGTGCTCTGGCAGCATGCTTGTCTCGCCGCCATGTCACCGGGACGAGAGCCGTCGGCGGCTTGCGCGTACCGCGAGCGCGCCTCATCCGGGGGCAGCAACCAAGGCCGGGGACATCATGGCGGGTAACAACGGCGGGCCACAGCAGCCTGGCGGGATTCGTGAGGTCGCCAGGCTCGCGGGCGTCTCCGTGGCCTCGGCCAGTTTCGCGCTGAACGGCCAGCCGGGGGTGGCCGAGCACACCCGGCAGCGCATCCTGGCCGCGGCGGAACAGCTTGGCTACCGGGCCAACCCGCAGGCCCAGGCCCTGCGCCGGGGGCGCACCACGACCTACGGCTTCGTGGTCAGGAACTTCGCCAACCCCTTCTTCCTTGACGTGCTCGGCGGGGCCGAGGAGGTTGCCGAGGCGGCAGGCGCCACCGTGCTCATCCTCGACTCGCGCTACTCGCTGGAGCGCGAGTCCATGCACGTGCGGGAGATGTCAGGGCAGCGCCTGGCCGGCCTGGCCATCGCTCCCGTGGGGAACGGCGAGTCGATCCGGCTCTGGCAGAATCTGCGGGACGGCGCGCCCGTGGTCGCGCTGAACGCGACCGCGGACAACATCAGGGGGGTGTCCCGCGTCGGCCCGGACAACGCCGCGGCAGTGAGCCTGCCCATGCACCGGCTGGCCGAACTCGGCCACTCGTCCGTCGCGTTCGTGTCCGCCCCGCGCGACCTGATGGCCGATCCGGACCGTCTCGGCCATTTCCGGCGCCTCGCCCATGCCCTCGGCCTGCGGCCCAAGGTGATGTACACCCCGCTCACCATCGCCGACGTGCAACTGGCTGCCCGGGCGCTGCTGTCCGGGCCTGCCGCGCCGACCGCGATCATCACCAACTCCGACTACACGGCGCACGCGATCTACAAGGCCGCGCGGGAACTCCGCCTCCGGGTGGGCCCCGCGATCTCGGTGGTGGGCCACGACGACCTGCCCACGTCCGAGCTGCTCGACCCGCCGCTGGCGACCATCCGGCTGGACCGCAGGGAGATGGGCCGCGCGGCGATGCGGCGGCTGCTCGAACAGGTCCCGCCCGGGGATTACGTCGCCCCGGTCGAGTTGGTCGAGCGGGCATCCCTGCAGCCTCCGGATGCCGCCTGAGCGCCGGTCAGGAACCCGGAAGCGACGCCAGGGTGATCACCGGGCGTCAACTCGGTAACGGCTCTTGACACCCTGCCCCGGCTCGGTAAGCATTCGCAGCACTAAACGTTTAAGGTCTTTGCCGGGCATTCCCGCCGCCACCATGGGGGAAGCCTGTGGACCTCCTGACAAAAGGCAGGGCCTGGGCTTGGGGCAGCGCAGGTCAGTACTGGGGATGGGAAGCAAGCGGGAGGCATGCACATGAGATCCACACGACGGCTTGCCCTGGCGGGTGTCGCTGCCTTGGCGTTGCTGGCGACGGCGTGCTCATCGAGTTCCTCGAACACCTCGAGCGGCGGTACGAACTGGGCCACCGTGACATCCGCGACGGCCGGTGGCGGTATGAACAAGCTGATCACCGCGGCCAAGGCGGAGGGCACGCTCAACGTCATCGCGCTCCCGCCGACCTGGGCCAACTACGGCGCCATCCTCAAGGCCTTCGGCAAGAAGTATGGCATCAAGATCAACTCCGCTAACCCGGACGGCAGCAGCCAGGACGAGGTCAACGCCGTCACCCGGGAGCACGGCACCGCCAACGCGCCCGACGTGCTGGATGTCGGCTCGGCGGTGGCCCTGGCCAACACCAAGCTGTTCGCGCCCTACAAGGTCGCGACCTGGTCCTCGATCCCGGCCGCGCAGAAGGATCCCAACGGGCTCTGGTACAACGACTACGGCGGCTACATGTCGGTCGGCTACTCCGCCAAGTTCGGGACGATCACGTCGCTGAGCCAGCTGCTCGGGCCCAAGTTCAAGAACGCGGTCGCGCTGAACGGGAACCCGACGCAGGCCAACGCCGCGCTCAACGGGGTGATGATGGCGAGCCTGGCCGATGGCGGCAGCGCCAGCAGCATCGCGGCCGGTGTGAACTTCTTCCACCAGCTCAAGGCGGCCGGCAATTTCTCGCCCACCCAGGCCACCGGCGCCACCATCAAGGCCGGCAGCACCCCGGTGGTGTTCAACTGGGACTACCTCAACCTGCCCAGCTACGTCGGGGTGTCGAACTGGAAGGTGTTCATCCCGTCCGGCGCGGTGCTCGGCGGTTACTACAACCAGGCCATCAACAAGGAAGCACCGCACCCGGCGGCGGCCCGGCTGTGGGAGGAGTTCCTGTACTCGCAGGCGGCTCGAAGGCGGGCAGAACCTGTGGCTGGCCGGTGGCGCCCGGCCGGTCGAGCAGCTGGCCATGGCCAACAACGGCAGCCTCAACCAGGCCGACGCGGCGAAGCTGCCCTCGGTCCCGGGCACCCCGGTGTTCCTGAACGAGACGCAGAACACCGACGCCGCCAACTACCTCGCCGCCAACTGGACCAAGGCCGTCAGCTAGCGAGGGCTCGTGGCCGCAACCACTGACGCCGGCGTCCGGCCCGCCAGGGCCAGGCGCCGGCCTCATCTTCCCGGCTGGGTCGGGGTCACGCCGTTCCTCGGCTATGTCGCGGTATTCCTGCTCTGGCCGGTCGGGATCGTCGTATGGACCGCACTGCACAACACCAGCGGCAGCTGGCAGCTGTCCAGCCTCTCGTTTCTCGGCCAGTCGCAGGTACGCACGGCATTCGTCAACTCATTCGAGCTGTCGCTGGGCTCGGCCGTATTCGGCGCGGTGCTGGGGGCGGTGCTTGCCTACGCTGTCGCTACCGGAAATCCCGACGGAGCCGTGCGCCGCGTCTACACGGCGGCGTCGGGCGTGCTCGCCCAGTTCGGCGGGGTCACCCTGGCCTTCGCCTTCCTCGTCCTCATCGGCCCGATCGGCCTGCTGCTCCACGCCACCTGGTACCTCAGTTTTCCGTGGGGGATCGGCCTGATCTACGGGTACTTCCAGGCGCCGTTGATGGTGCTGGTGTTCGTCCCGGCACTGGACGGGCTGAAGGTCCAGTGGCGCGAAGCGTCGGAGAACCTCGGCGCCTCCACCTGGCAGTACTGGCGTCACGTCGCCGCCCCGCTGCTGGCGCCCGCGTTCTTCGGGTCGCTGCTGCTGCTGTTCGCCAACGCCCTGTCGGCCTATGCGACGATCCAGGCGTGGGAGAACCAGATCCCCTACGTCGTCCCGCAGCTGATCGGCACCGCGATGACCAGTGAGGTCGGCCTCAGCAACGCCAATCAGGCCCAGGTGCTCGCCGTCGGCCTGATCATCATGGTGGCGGTCGTCATGACCGGTTACGCCCTGCTGCAGCGGAGGGCCGCGCGATGGCTTCGGTAGGCGCGGGCGGGGTGCCCGCCGCGGTTGCCCCGGCCATCCCCGGCGAACTGGCCGGTGCCGGAACGGCCAGGAGACAGCGCGGCCTGCAAGGCCGCCGCCGGCGGCGGCTGAACGTCTTCCGGTACGTCGTCTTCACCGTCTTCGGCGCCTTCTTCCTGCTGCCGCTGCTGGCCCTGCTGCGGATGTCGCTGGAGCCCGCCGCCGGCGAAGGGGGCTGGTCGCTCGCGGCATGGAAACAGATCGTCTCCTACAGCGTGGTGGGCACCCCGTCGCTGATCAGCCGGGTGGTGGTCACCCTCGAACTCGGGGTGATAACGGCCGCCGCCGTGCTCGTGCTGCTCGTGCCGACGATGATCTGGATCAAGCTCAGGGTGCCGTGGATCAGCCGGACGGTGGAGTTCCTCTGCCTGCTGCCGCTCACCATCCCGGCGATCGTCCTGGTCGTCGGCCTGGTGCCGATCTACAACTGGATCGCATCAGCGCAACATCTCCACGCTCATGCTGTTCTGGGTTTACGTCGTCCTGGTGCTGCCCTACGCGTACCGGGCGCTGGCCGCCGGGCTGAACGCCGTCGATGTGAAGACGCTGTCCGAAGCCGCGCGCGGGCTGGGCGCGAGCTGGTTCACGGTCATGTTCCGGATCATCGCGCCCAACATGCGGCAGGGCATCCTGAACGCGTCGCTGCTGGCGTTCGCGCTGGTGCTCGGCGAGTTCCCCATCGCCTACCTGTTGTTGTACGTGAACCTGCAGGTGGAGCTGTACTCCATCAGCCGGAACACGCCGAACGCGAGCGTGGTGTTCTCCACCTCGTTCGCCGCGCTGATCTTCACCTTCCTGCTGCTGCTGATCCTGTCCTACATCGGCCGCCCACGGCGTGGCCGGAGATGAGAGGGGCACCGTGAGCCTGCCAGCCGCCGGCGTCAGCTCCACCGCCACGAGGTCCGGGGTCGAGGTACGGCTCGAGGGGCTGTCCCGGCACTACGGGGACGTGATGGCGCTGGACGGGCTTGACCTGACACTGCACCCGGGTGAGCTCGTGGTACTGCTCGGCCCGTCCGGCTGCGGGAAGACCACCACCCTGCGGCTGCTCGCCGGGCTGGAGGATGCCGATACCGGGCGGGTCATGGTGGGCGGGCACGACGTAACCCGCCTGCCGGCGAACAAGCGCGACATGGGCATGGTCTTCCAGGCGTACTCGCTGTTCCCGCACATGACGGTCAAGGACAACGTCGCCTTCGGACTCAAGCTGCGCCGTAAGGCCAAGGCTGAGCGGGACAAGCGGGCCATGGACATGCTCGAACTGGTCGGGCTGACCGGGCAGGCGGGCCGCTACGCCCATCAGCTCTCCGGCGGGCAGCAGCAGCGGGTCGCGCTGGCCCGCGCCCTGGCCATCCAGCCGCAGGTGCTGCTGCTCGACGAGCCCCTGTCCGCGCTGGACGCCAAGGTCCGGGCGCAGTTGCGGGACGAGATCCGCCGGATCCAGCTCGAGGTCGGCACGACGACCCTGTTCGTCACCCATGACCAGGAAGAGGCGCTGGCCATCGCCGACCGGGTCGGCGTGATGCGCGATGGCCGGATCGAGCAACTCGGCTCGCCAACCGATGTCTACACCCGGCCGGAGACGCCCTTCGTAGCGGAGTTCGTCGGGCTGTCCAACCGGCTGGCCGGCGAGGTCACCGGCTCGGACACGGTCGTCGTCCGTGGCACCACGCTCCCGCTGGTGGACAGCGGCGTGCCGGCCGGCCCGGTGGTGGCCCTGGTGCGGCCGGAAGCGGTGACCGTGGCCTCGGGCGAGTCCGCCGAAGCGGGCCCGCTGACCGGGACGGTGATCGCCACCACGTTCCTCGGCGCGACCAGCCGCGTCACCGTCGACCTCGGCGACACGACGGTCATGGCCGCGATGGCCACCGCAGAGGCCACCTCGCTGTCTGCTGGCCAGCGCGTCACCCTGACGATCCGGCCCAACCCGGTGCTCGTCTCCGCCGACTCCGCGGCCGCGAGCACCGGGTGAGCGGCGGGCACCCGCCGCTCACCCTCCATCGCCGGCTCGGTCCAGGAGCCGTGCTGCGCAGTGGGGCCAGTGCCGACTATCACGCCATCGAGATCATCGATGGTGAGCCGCACCTGGTCCGCGGGCCCATGGGCATGCCCGGTACCCGGACGGAGCCAGGCCCTGGCCGCCCACTGCTCTGCCTGGCCCACGTCACCGACCTGCAGATCGCCGACGTCCAGTCGCCCACCAGGTTCGAGTTCCTCAACCGCCTGTTCGCCGACCCGCGATATGCCCAGATCGTGCCGGTGCAGCGCCCGCAGGAAGCGCTCACCGTGCACACGGTCGATGCCACGGTCCGCACCCTCAACGCCGTGCGATGCCCGGCTACCGGCCAGCCCCCGCAACTCGCGGTCACCACGGGCGACGCCATCGACAACGCGCAATGGAACGAGTTGCAGAACTTCTTCGCCCTTTTCGACGGCGGCCTGACCGCACCCGACTCCGGCGGCCCCCGCTACGAAGGGGTACAGGCGCTCGACTGGCCGGACGACATCTTCTGGAAACCGGACGGCCTGGCCACCGGCGGGCCCGACGTCTTCCGGCGCGAGTTCGGTTTCCCTGATCATCCGGGGCTGCTGGCCCGAGCCCTGCGGGAATTCCAGGCAGCCGGGCTCGCGATCCCCTGGCTGTCGTGTTTCGGCAACCACGAGGCCCTGAACCAGGGGGTCGGCGTCCCCACCGAGGGCATAGCCCGGGCGCTCACCGGCGACCGCAAGCCGCGGGGGCTCCTCGACGGCTTCGACCACGACCAGGCGCTCGAACTGTTCACCTCGCACCCTGAGGTGTTCATGGCCGGCCCGTCGCGCACCGTCACCGCCGATCCCGGCCGACGGCTCATCACCAGGCAGGAGTTCGTGGAGGCCCATTTCCGGCCCGGGGCTCGCCCCTACGGGCACGGCTTCTGCGAGCGCAACCGCCGGGACGGCACCGCCTATTACGTCTATGACACCCCGCAGGTGCGGCTCATCGCGCTGGACACCACCTGCCTCGCCGGGGGCGCGGCAGGCTGCCTGGACCGGGACCAGGCGGCATGGCTGGAGGACCGGCTGGCGGAGGTCCATGCGGACTACGACGCCGCCGACGGGAGCCAGGTGCGCACGGGTAACGAGAACCGCCTGGTCGTGCTCTTCTCCCATCACGGAATCGACACCCTGACCAACACCGGGGCCGGTCATGCGGGCCCGGACACCGGGCCACTGCTCGGCGCCACGGAGATCCTCACCCAGTTGCACCGGTTCCCGAACGTCGTGCTGTGGCTCAACGGCCACACCCATCTGAACGCGGTGCGCGGACGGATTCACCCGGACAACCCGGCGCGGGGGTTCTGGGAGGTCACCACGTGCGCCGTCATCGACTGGCCGTGCCAGACGCGGCTGGTCGAGCTCGTGGACCGGGGCAGTTGCCTGTCCATCGTCTGCACCATGGTCGACCACGACACGCCGGTGGTACCCGCGGCCCTGGACACCCGCGACGACCTGGCCTCGCTGCACCGGGAACTCGCGGCCAACGTCCCCTTCCGCGGTGCCCGCTCTGGTGCGGCAGGTACCCCCGCCGACCGGAACGTGGAACTGCGCATCACCTCGCCGTTCCCGCTGGCCAGCCGCTGACCGTAATCCCCGCGTTCTCTTTACTTTTCGATTGCCTTTTCATGGTCTTCGGCAGACGATGTATCAAAAGCGGCGCTCTGCGCTCTTGTTTATGAGGCGTACTATGCCGCTGAAGGCGCCTCGGTTCAGTGGCGCCGTAACGGGGGAAGGGGGTCGTGCGGTGACAACCCAGCCGAGCGCGGCCGTTCCGCGCCTGGTGGTAATTGCTCCGGAGGCCTTCCGTGGCCGCCAGATCGAACTCGCCTCGGACTATCTGACGGTGGGCCGCGAGCCAACCTGTGACGTGCGCCTGGACGACCCGCACGTGAGCCGGACCCATGCGGCGCTTGAGCGGCGCGACGGCACCGTGTACGTCCAGGATCTCGGTTCCTCGGGCGGCACGTTCGTCAACGGGAACCCGGCCATGAGCGTGGAACTGCACCAGGGAGACGTCGTTACGTTCGCCACCGTGCGGGCGCGGTTCGAGGCGGCACAGTCGGTCAGTGCGGAAACCCAGGCCATGCCGAGGCAGACCGCGCCGCCAGGCCGGGCCACGGTGTCGCCTGAGTGGAGCGGGGCGTCGCAGGGCTGGGCGCCGCGACCGGAGCCAGCGCCGGCGAGGCGGCGCAGCCGGGCCGGTGCGGTACGACATCGGCCAGCAGGAAGCGCAAGTGATCAGCAACGTTGGCCGGGATCAGTACAACGCGCAGGTCCAGCAGGTCATCCAGCGGCGGGACAGCTTCATGCGCGAGATCGCCGGGACCAAGTCCAAGGCGCGCTGGCTGGTCTGGCTGGGCCTGCTGCTGTTCGTGGTCGGCTTTGCCATGTTCGCCGCCGCGGACCTGAACCTGCTCAAGCAGATATCCAGCGATTTCGGGAGCAACGGCTCGCCCGCGCCGCCGACCGACCCGTTCGGCCACCCCATCCTGGGCATCCCGTCCGGGCTGCTGGGCTGGGCCATCGGTGCGATCGGCGCGCTGATGCTCGTCATCGGGATCGTGCTGCACATCGTCGCCACCTCGCGGCGCAGGCGGGTCGAGCGCGATTACCCGCTGCCGATGCCGTGGCCGCCCAATATGCCCCCCGGGAGCGCGAGATGACCTTCAACATCGGCAGCCAGAGCGGTGGCGTGATCAACAACGTCGCCGGCGACCAGCACATCACCGGGCAGCACGGCACGCTCGTCACCACCGGGGACGCGCGCCGGGCCCTGGGCGACCTGCGCCACGCGGTGACCGCCACCGGGCTCGGCGAGGCCGCGGCCGCTGACGCGCACGCCGATGTCGCCGAGATGGACGCGGTGCTGCAGGCCGGGCAACCGGACCGGCCCCGGTTCGCCCGGGCACTGGAGCGGCTGACCCGGCTGCTTTCCGCGGCCGGGTCGCTGGCCACCTCGGGGGCGGCGCTCATCGGCCCGCTGCACGCCCTGGCCGGCTGGCTGGGGGCTCTCGGCGGGCCCATCCTCAGCCTGCTGCCCGCGCTGGCCTGACCCGGCGGCCCTCGGGAGTGCTCCCCCGCAGACCGGCGCCCGCCATGCCGGCCAGGCGCGCCCCTGCGGACGGACGCGCCCTGGGGGCCGCCGACTGGATACTGGCCTGATGCAGGTTCCGGTGGCGGTCGCGCAGGTGCCGGTGTGCTGGTCGGTGCGGCGCAACCTGGAAGTCATCCTGGCGGCCATCGGCGGGGCGAGTTCCGGCACGGTGCTGGTCCTGCCCGAGGCCGCGCTGTCCGGCTACGACGACCAGCTCTCCGGCCTTGGCGATCTCAGCCCCGGTGAGCTGGCGCAGGCCCGGGAGGTCATCGCCGCGGCGGCCCGCGACACCGGCGTCCACGTCATCTTCGGCACCTTGCTTCCCGAGTACGGGCAATGGTGGAACGCGGCGGTGTACTGCTCACCGGCCGGCCGGTCCTGGGTCTACCGAAAGGTGAACCTGGCCACGCACGAGCGGGGGCGGCTCGCGGCCGGCTCGGCACTCCCCACGCTGCGGATGACGTTGCCGGCCGGTGAGCTCCAGACAGGCGTCCAACTGTGCCGCGAGATCCGCTTCCCTGAGCAGTGGCACTGCCTGGCCCGCCAGGGGGCACAGGTGCTGATCTACCTGACGTATGCCGCCAATCCCGCGGAGCCGCCGGGGGTGTGGCGGGCGCACCTGATCAGCCGGGCGGCCGAGACTCAACGCTTCGTGCTGGCCGCGAACGTGGCCCACGGCACCCAGCACTGCCCCACCATGATCGTGTCCCCGCGCGGCCAGGTACTGGCCGAGGCCCAAGTGGGCACCGCAGCCGCGACCCTGGCACTTACGATCGACCTGGCCGACACCAGGGACACCTACCTGCGCCAGCAGCGCGACGACGTGGTCAGCATCACTGGCACAGCTGACCCGGCCTGGTTGCGGACGAGCCAACTGTCGTTCACTTTCTCGTTGATTTGGTGTCGCGCTTGCGTTGACTTGGTGGTTTTGCGAGCCCCAGACTGGCGCGAGGACAAGGGGGGTTGCGGTACTTGGCCGCACCGTCGGGCTAAAACGTTTTAGCCCTCGGGCATGCGGCGGCGGTCTCGGCGGTTCCGCGGCTTCACGCGACGACATGGAGGTACGCGGTGACGCGACAGATCTGGTCCTCGGTCAAGCGGATGTCTCGCTTGCCGGCCTGGGCGGTGGCGGTGGCTTTGGCGTTCGGCCTCGGCGCGGTCGTCGGGCCGATGGCGGCCAGTGCTCATCCGGTGAGTACGGCCGCGGGAGCAGCCGGCCTTGGCACGGCGGGTTCCCGCGCATGGGCCACGTGTTCGTGATCATGATGGAGAACACGTCGTATAAGGACCTGCTCTCGCCGAGCAACCAGAACACGAAGTTCATCCAGCACATGGCGGCGAACAATGGGCTGGCGACGAATTACTTCGGCGTCACCCACGCCAGCCTGCCCAACTACATCGCCGCCACCAGCGGCTCAAACTGGGGTTCCAACAGCGACGACATCGCCCAGGCGCCGTAGTTCGACCACGAGAACGTGGTCGACCAGTTCGAGGCCGCGCATGTGAGCTGGAAGGCCTACATGGAAAATCTGCCGTTCCCCGGTGACCTGACGGACGAGACCTCGAACGGGCTTTACGTGCGCAAGCACAACCCGTTCCTGATGTACCCGGACGTCTACCCGACCCGGCGCGGGCCAACAACGTCGTACCGCTGAAGCAACTGAGCACCGACTTGTCCTCGGGCAACGTGCCGCAGTTCGTCTGGATCACGCCGAACATCTGCGACGACATGCATGGCGGAGCGACCGCCTGCCCGTTCCCCTCGTCACCGACTGATCCCAACCAGGCCAAGCTCTACCAGGATGGCGACAACTTCCTGCGCTACTGGGTCGGGCTGATCACCCATAGCAAGGCGTGGACCGGCCATTCGGCCATCTTCATCACCTGGGATGAGGGCGGCTTCTCCGACTCGGCCCCGTTCGGCCCGACCGACCTGCGCCCTGGCCCGGACTCTCCCGTCCTGCCGGCGACGCCCGCTGACCCCACGACCGCCGGCGGCGGCGACCTGGCGGGCGGCACCGTCTATGGCGGCGGACACGTCCCGATGATCGTCGTTGCCAGGGGCGTTGGCCACCGCGTCGACACGGTCTTCTCCGACCACTACTCGCTGCTGCAGACCATAGAAGAGAACTTCTGCCTGCCGCTGCTCGGCAACGCCGGCGACAGCGTCCAGGTCACCTCCCTCTACCCGCTCCTCTGAACCGAACAGGTCCCGGCCCGGGGCGGCGATGACCGCCCCGGGCCGTCGGCCGCGGGGGGCGGGTCAGGCACTGATCAGGACGATGCCCGCGGCGATCACGACCGCTGCGGCGATCCGGCGGGCGCCGAAGTGCTCCTTCAGGAAGGTCATCCCGATCAGAGCGGCAAAGATCACGCTGGTCTCCCTGATCGCGGCGACCTCGGCGAGCGGCGCCCGGGCCTGGGCCCAGAGCACGATGCCGTACGCGAGCACCGACAGCGCCCCGGCGAGCAGGCCGCGGCCAAGCACGGTCCGGTCCCGCCACCGGGCTACCGGGCGACGGAACAGCGCTACCAGCGGGAACACCGGGCCCTGGAGGGCGAACATCAGCCCGGCATAGGCGAAAGGATCATGCGCCGCGCGCACGCCAAGGCCGTCCACCACGGTGTAGCTGGCGATGGTGAGCCCGGTCAGCGCGGCCACCGCGATCGCGGGCAGTTCGCTGCGGGTCAGCGTGCCTGCCGACAGCGCGAGGCCCATCAGCCCGAACGCCAGCAGGGCCACCCCGGCCAGCGGGACCGCGCCCAGATGCTCGCTGGCGAAGAAATAGGCACCCACGGCCACCACCAGCGGCGAGGTACCCCTGGCGATCGGGTAGACCTGATTGAACGCGCCGAGCCGGTAGGAGTTCATCAGCGCGAGTTCGTAGCCGACGTGGATCACCGCGGACACCAGCGCGAAGAACACCGCGGTCCGGCCGGGCAGCCCGGTCACCGCTACCACGAGGCTGCCCACGACGGTCATGGGGATCCCCATCACGGCGAAGGCCATGAGCCGGTCATCGAGATGTTTGGCGATGGCATTCCAGACCGCGTGCAGCGCACCCGCGGCGATCACGGCCGCGACTATCAGCATGGTCAGATGCGGCTGCGCGGTCATGCGGCCCGCACCCACGCGGCCGCGCACCGGTCAGTTGCCTGGAAGATCTGCCCTCGCACCGACGGCTCCCTCTGCCTGTCCCGGATATCCGGGCATGCCGACAAGAGCCCTCGGGGCTTTTATCCCGTCAGGTGTGGGGGGCCGGACAGCCCCCTGGCGCCGCTCGGTCCAGGCCGCCGCGCTCCTGGTTGTGTTCCTGCTTGACGGAAACGGCGCGGAACCCTAGGCGCAACCACAAGCTGGCTCCACGCTACCAGCGCGAAATCCTGCCGAATCACCCGCCGCGCGTCATGCCTGTGCCGGGCTGCCAGCGGTAACGTTCGTGCCACCAGGGAGGGGAGATTGTGATGACAAATCCTGAACCAGTTCACAGCGAATCCGAAACGCATGGGTGGGGCATCAACGTTCCTAACCACCCGACCCGTGCGGATTCCCCCGAATACGTGGCAGCCCGGAACAAGATGAACCAGATCGCCGGGCAGGCATCCGGGATGATCTACGGTTCGGGGCCCTACCAGGACCACCATGGTGGCGCGCTGTGGCTGCAGGACAGCCAGGGCTGGTTCCTGGTCCGCAACCAGGCGGGCATCGAATGGTCAGCGCAATTTTGTGCAGACCCGGCCAAAGTCGATCTTTTGCGACAAAACGCCCAAAGGCTCTACAACCTCATGTCACCGCAGGTCAAGCAGCAACTCGACCCCGGCGGCCTGCTGGACACGCCCATTAAGGACGCCACCGGGGTGGCCAAGTGGACCGACTCGATATTCAACGCCGGCGTGCCGTTGCATCCGACCTTTCACACCGGCGTGCTGCCGGGAGGCGGCGCACAGAGCCCGCCCGCGCCGGGAGGCGGCGCACAGAGCCCGCCCGCGCCGGAGAGCCCCCAGCCTGCCGGGGTGCACCATTACCCGACGCCGATCGCCGACATCCAGTTGTTCAAGTACGACGATTTCCAGCTATGGGTCACCGACGCGCAGGGCAACCCCGCCGCGGTCGCACCCGTGGACAAGCGGGGCAGCGGCAACGCCAGCGTCCACGTGCTCTACGCGACGCCCGGCTCGCAGCTTGCCCAGCAGAAGCACGAAGCCGAAAGCGGCGGTGCTCCGCTGATCCTCGGCCCGGATCATCCGCTGGCCGTGCAGGCGTACCAGAACCAGCAGGCGCCGGGTTCGGGCGGCAGTACTGCCGGCACAGCGGGTTCCGGTGGCGCACCCGGTGCCGGTGGCACGCCGGGGACGTGACCGCACGCCGCTGCTCACGCGCTGGCCGAAGCTGCCGGAGTCGCCGCGCTGCCAGGTTCAGCCTGCGGCGTTCCTGTCCGCCGTGGTCCCGATGGTCAACGTCAGCCCGGTAAAGGCAAGCAGGAAAATGACGAGGAACCCGCCGTAGTAGGTGAGGAAGGCGGCCCATACCGCGGGCAGGGCGACGATCACGCAGGCGGCCCACACCGCGGCCTTCGCGCCCGCCGGCATCCGCCCGGCGGGCGCGACAGGCGGCGTGGCCAGAGCCTGGGCTGAGGGCCGGGCGGGCCTTGGTGCCGGCGGGGCTTTCAGCGGCGGCGCCGGGATGTCCGCGATCGTGACGGCCAGCTCGGCGTAGGTCCGCGAGGCCAGCGCCAGGCCTGCCCGCAGGCGAAGCTCGTCGATGGTCAGCCGGCCCTGGACGAACGCGGCCTTGAGAATCTCGACCACCTGCTCGCGGTCGGCGTCGGAGGCAAGCATGTAGGCGTGAGCCCTTGCCCTTGGATCGAATGGGCCTGCCACCACTGGCACCTCCCGCCAGCTCAACGCAACCCTAACCCGGAGGTCCGCCAGCCGTCATCCCCCGGTAATCTGACCGGCTCCCCGCGCGGGCACGCCACCCATCCGCCGACCGTGCCGAAGCCGGCGAGCCAGACCCGCAGGGGCCGCACCTGGGTCACGTAGGGCTGGCGCTAGCGCGGCCCTGGGGCCAAGGCCTCCGCGAGGAAGGTCCGCGCGGCTAGGAACGATCGCCGGTCGGCCGGCTCGTCGTAGGCGACTCCCGGCATCGCGCCAGGGACGGCGTGCTCATGGGTGAAACCGTGCATGGCACCGCCGTACATGATGAGCTGCCAGTCGGCCCCGGCGTGGTTCATCTCCGCCGCGAAGCTCGCCACGTCCGCCATCGGCACATGCGGGTCGAGCGCGCCATGACAGGCCAGCACCCTGGCCTTGACCGCGCCGGGCTCCGCGGGCCTGGCCGTGGCCAGACTGCCGTGCATGCTCACCACGCCCATCAGACCGGCTCCCGCGCGGGCGAGCGTGAGTACCGTCAGCCCACCGAAACAAAAGCCGACGGCGGCGAACCGGCCATCGGCCTCGGGGCATGCGGCGAGCGCCGTCAGCCCGGCCTGCGCCCGCCGCACCAGGCGATCCGGATCATCGCGCAACCCGGTCAGGCAGGCGATCACGCGCTCCCGGTTGCCGGCCACGCCATCCCCGAACATGTCGCACGCCAGGACCAGGTAACCGTGCTCGGCGTACCGCCGCGCCTGGCCCTTGGCGTGGTCGTCGAGACCTGCCCCGCCGTGCACGAGCAGCAGCCCGGGCAGCGGCGCGCGGGCAGCGTCGTTCCAGGCGAGCACGCCGGTCAGGGCGGTCTCCTGATCGTGATAGGTCACCACGCGGGTCGCGGTCGCCATGGCTGATTCTCCCGTCGCGGTACGAGGCCGGAAGCGCCCGGCCTGTACCGGCGAGCGTACGAGGCCGGCGCTGGCTCACCGGGCCTGCCACTGCTGCCGGGTGATCCGGTACATCACCCACTCACGCCCGTAGTTCGGTCACAGAACCAGCCAGCGACCAGCCGACGTGGCCGAACACCGCGCGCATCGGCGCGTTGCCGGGATCGGTCGGAGCCTCGACGACCTGCGCCGCCGCGTGCTCGAACAGCCAATCGGTGAACAGGGCGAGCGCCTCGCGCCCGTAGCCCTTGCCTCGCACCGCCTCATCCAGGCCGATCCCGATCTCAAAGGTCCCCGGCGGCAGGCGGCGGCCCTCGGGCACGAAGGTCTGGATCCGCCCGATCATCGTGCCGCTCAGGTCGATGGCCAGATCCAGCCAGCCATCCTCCATCCGGCCTGAGCGCCGCAGCCGCGCCTTGAAGCTGGCCTCATCGGGCAGCCGGGCAATGGCTATCGGGTCGGAGGTCACCATGGCCCGCCATTGCTCGTCGATCTCCTCGGGGCGGAGCGGGCGCAACACCAGCCGCGATCCGCGGATCAGGATCTCCCCGCCAGCGTCCACTCGCGCGCCCTTATGGCTGGTCGAGCGCGGCGAACAGCAGCCCGCCGATCATGGCCAGGTTCTTGTGGAACTGGATCCGCTGCATCTTGCGGGTGGCCGGATCCTCGATCTGCCAGTAGGAGTGCCCGGCCAGGGTCGTGGGGATCAGCGAGCCGGCCAGGGCCAAGGCGGACAAGCGCGGCGCCTTGCCCAGCGCCAGCAGCGCACCAGCGGCCACCTGCACGGCGGCGTTACCGCGCACTATCAACTCGTCATCCTCGGGCAGCGGAACCCACTTGCGCATCGCAGACAGCACCGGGCCCGCCTGATCGACACGCCCGCCCGGCGCCCGCAGGGCGTCGAAGCCGAGCAGGATGTAGGTGGATCCGGTGAGAGCGCGGGCGGCAGGGCGCAGCGGCGTCAGCACGCGCTTGTTCATGATCATGGCACCTCGATGCGGTTGGGAAGCCCGGTCATCAGGACTGTACGACCGAACCATGGCGGGACAGAGACCCATCATCCACCCCGGTCACCGGCGAGCCGCCGCGCCTCCTGCTCACCCGGCGTCCCCTGCGGTCCGGGACCACGGCGTCCTGGAGGTCCGGGATGCGGAGAATTAGCATTCTTGCCAGTGCGGATATGAGCCTCGTTGCGGCGCGTGCGCGTGCGCGAGGCAGGAATGGAGCGCGAATGGCGCCGGTCGACCGCCGGGTACGGATGTGGGCGTGGCTGGTGCGGCAGCAGGGCTCGGTCGGCACGAAGACCGAGGCCGAGGTCATCGCCATGCAGTCCAGGCACACCCCGGCCAACGGTGTGACCAACCGCATCTTCGGGACGGTCGTGCCCGGCACCGGGGTGGCCAACCGGGCCATTACCGGGCCGGCCGGGGACATCCCGGTGCGGATCTACCGCCCCGCCCGCGCTGGCTCCGGCACGTGGCCGCTGATCCTGAACTTCCATGGCGGCGGGTTCGTGTTCGGCGACCTGCGCCTGGCCGATTGGATGTGCAGTTCGGTCGCGGTGACCGTGGGCGCCGTAGTGGTGTCGGTGGACTACCGGCTCGCGCCGCGGCACCGGTTCCCCGCCGCCGTGGACGACTGCTACGCGGCTCTGGTGTGGGCGGCGGAGAACGCCACGGGCCTGGGCGCGGGCAGTTCCGGGCAGGCGACTCCCCCGCCCATCGGGGTGATGGGGGAAAGCGCCGGGGGGAACCTCGCGGCGGTGATGTGCCTGCTGGCCCGCGACCGCGGCGGGCCGAAGATCAGCCATCAGGCGCTGCTCTACCCGCCCACCGACATGACGCGGATGCCGCGGAAAGCGGAAAAGGCGCTCATCATCCCCGAGCCGGACATGCTCGCCTACCGGCGGCTCTACCTCGGCGACGCCGATCCGGCCGACCCGCGGGTGTCCCCGTTGCTTGCCGCCGACCACACCGGCCTGCCACCGGCGCTGATCCAGGTGGGCGAGCACGACCCACTGCTCGAGGATGGCGCGCGTTACGCCGCGGCTCTGCGGTCCGCCGGGGTGCCGGTGCGGTTCACCGAGTACGTTGGCATGCCGCACGGCTACCTGAACTTCCCCGGCATCTGCCGCGGCGCGCCGCAGGCCATGGCCGAGATATGCAGAGAACAGGCAGCGGCGCTGACGCAGCCCGCGGCGGGGGTGACCGGCGCGCCGGGCTGACGGTCGTGTAAGCACTGAGCCGGCGGGCAGGGAGGCAGACATGGGTCAGCCAGCCATCGCGGTGCACGAACTGCGCAAGAGTTTCGGCGCGAAACAGGCCGTGGCCGGGATCGACCTGGAGATCGCGGCAGGTTCCTTTGCCGGGCTCGTCGGGCCAAACGGAGCCGGCAAGACGACGTCGTTGTCCATGATGACCGGGCTGTTGCGACCGGACGGAGGCCGGGTCCTGATCAACGGGCTCGATGTGTGGGCAGACCCGGCCGCCGCCAAGGCGATCATCGGCGTGGTGCCGGCCGAGGCCCAGCTGTTCGAGCGGCTCAGCGGTGAGGAGTTGCTGGAATACGCCGGGCGGCTGCGCGGCCTGCCGGTCGCCGAGGCTCGCGGCCGGGCCAGGCAGTTGCTGGACGTGCTCGACCTGACCACGGACGCCAAGCGCCTGGTGGCCGACTACTCCACCGGCATGCGGAAGAAGGCCGCGCTTGGCTGCGCCCTGATCCACAACCCCTCGGTGCTGTTCCTTGACGAGCCGCTCGAAGGCGTCGACCCGGTATCCGCCGACGTGATCCGCCAGTTGCTGACCAGGTTCACCGCGTCCGGCTCGACCGTGCTGTTCTCCAGCCATGTCATGGAACTGGTCGAGCAGGTATGCGACCACGTCTCGATCATCGACAAGGGCCACATCGTGGCCACCGGCACCATCGACGAGGTCCGGGGCGGCAAGACCCTGCAGCGGGCCTTCATCGACCTGGTCGGTTCCAGGGCAGGCGAGGGGGAAGGCTTGTCGTGGCTCGGCTCCTCGTCCAACTGAAGCTGCGCCTGCTGCGCAATGCCCTGCGTTCGTCCACGCGCGCCAAGGCGTCCTTCGTGCTCAGCACGATCTTCGCCGGGCTGGTCGCGGTCGGCACCTTCACCGGCCTCGCCCTGCTCCGCGGCCAGAGCACGTCGGTGGATGTGACCGCGGTCGTCTTCACGCTGTTCGCGTTCGGCTGGCTGATGCTGCCGCTCGTCGCGTTTGGCCTGGACGGCACCCTGGACCCGGCGACGCTGGCTCTCTATCCGCTGCGCACCCGGCCGCTCGCCGTGGGGCTGCTGGCCGCCTCGGCCACCGGCGCCTGGCCGCTGGCCAACCTGCTCGGCTTGCTCGGGGTGACCGTCGGGCTGGCCAGCGGCGCGCTCGGCCTGCTCACCGCGCTGGTCGCGGTGGTGCTCGAGGTGCTGTTCTGCATCACGCTGGCCCGGTTCGTGACCACCAGCATGGCCGGCCTGCTGCGTTCCCGCCGCGGCAAGGACCTCGCGGCGTTCCTGTTCATCCCGCTCTTCGCCCTCTACGAAGTGTTCACCCAGGTGGTGCCGCGGCTGGCCGCCAACGGCAAGCTGACCACGTCGAGCTTCGGTGGCGTCGACTCGTGGTTGCGCTGGCTGCCTCCCGGCCTGGCCGCGCACGCGATCCAGGACGCCTCGACCGGGCATGCGGGCACCGCCCTGCTGCGCCTGGCACTGATGGCCGCCATCATTGCCGTGCTCGGCTGGCTGTGGATCCGGGCACTCAGCCACGCCCTGGTCACCGCGGACACCTCCACCCAGTCATCGCAGGTGCGCGGCGGGAAGCTGCCCCTGGCCAGGTACGGCCTGCGCGGTACCGTGGCTGCCCGGTTCTGGATCTATCAGCGCCGCGATCCGACTGCGCTCATCTTCTGGGGCATCAACGCGGTCATCATGATGGCCGTGTCCGTCAGCGCCATCCTGGGCCGGAACCCGCATCCCGGCATCCTGATCCTCAGCGCGGTGTTCGGTGCCGCGTTCGTCGGGATCTTTCACGCCAATGCGGTCGGGTGGACCGGGCCGCCTTTCGTGCTCGACGCCATGGCGCTGAGCAACCGCCGCACGCTGCGCGCCTACCTTTCCGGGCAGAACCTCGTCATCGCCGTGATCGCGGTACCGCTGCTCACAGCTATCTCCTTCGGCCTCGCGCTCCTGGCCAAGTTCCCGGCGTACGGATTCCTGGGCATGGCGGTGGACCTGGCAGGCATCGGCGCGGCGCTGGCGCTGGGCAACCTGTTCACGGTCACGATGCCGTTTCCGATTGAAAAAAGGGCAGGCAGTCCAATACGCACGACCGCGGCCGGTTACACGTCCTATGGGATCGCGGGCACCCTCGGAAACCTCTTCGGCGTCGGGCTGGCAGTCGCCCCGGTGATCGTCGCCATCGTGCTCACCGGCCACGCTCCGGCGGCGGTGCGGATGCCGATACTCGTGCTCTGCGCCGCCGGTTACGGCCTCGTGCTGGCCTGGATCGGGGTGCGGATCGCCGCCCGGGCGGCCGAGCATAAGCTGCCGGAGCTCTGCCAGGTCGCTGTCCAGAGCAAGCTGTAGCCGAATCCGGCCACTGCACCCGCACCGCGGCGCTAGCCCACACCCCTATGCCAGCCCGGACCCCCATGAATGTAAAGTCGGTGCCCCTAGAAGGGCCTCGTTGTCACGTTCATGCCCGTCTCCGCGTGCGTTCCGGGCACCGACTGCGCTGGTGCTAGGCGATCCGGGTCACCGCCGGTGGGCGCCCGGCGAGCGGGGCTGGGTCTGCTGCGGGGTCCCATGGCTGGTGGATGCGGCTCATCAGCGGTGACGAGATCAGGAAATCGGCGGTCGCCCGGTTGCAGGCGATGGGGATGTTGCAGACCACCGCGACTCGCAGCAGTGCCTTGACGTCAGGGTCGTGGGGATGGGGCTCCAGCGGATCCCAGAAGAACACGAGCAGATCGATCTCGCCTTCGGCGATGCGGGCGCCGATCTGCTGGTCGCCGCCGAACGGGCCGCTGCGGAAGCAGGTGACCGGGAGGCCGAGCTCCTCGTGCACAAGCCGGCCGGTGGTCGCCGTGGCGAACAGCTCATGCCCAGTAAGCAGGGTCAGGTTGTACTCAGCCCACTCGAGCATGTCCTTCTTCTTGTTGTCGTGCGCGATCAGCGCGATCCTTCGCCCGTCGGGCGGTGGCAGGCCGATGGCCATGAATATCCTCTCGGTCGTTTCCGGCGGGCGCGGGCCGTGCCCCACCGCAACCCTGTCTACAACGGCCGCTGATGCCGGTGTCATCCCGGACCCGCGCACGAATCGCCGTCGCACACCGCCTTCGCGGCCGAGGTCAGCCGTGCGGTG
>CAVXMG010000050.1:0-35434 GCA_963762735.1 uncultured Actinomycetes bacterium
GTCTTGACAGAGTTAGTTTGGAAAGTATACGAACTAATAGTCCTGGAAGTGGGGGGCTGCACGAACCTGTATGGGGGCACCGCGACGCGGCCGACGGCCGCAGTCAGGAGTTGCCAGCCGTGAACCGATTCCCCCGGACCCCACTGGCGCTGTTCGCCTCGATCGCCTGCGCGGCCACGTCGCTGGTTTGGCTGGCCCCGGGAGCACCGGCCACCCAGGCGGCCACGGTTGCTTCGGCCGTGCGTAGCGCAGCGCCAAAAGCTTTGCCTGCGCTGGCCGGTACCGGCGCCAGCGACGTGACCGACCTCGGCGCGGGCGGCTGGCAGGTGGCGAGCAGCGCCACCGCCACCGCGCCGGGCGCGCGGATCTCCGCGCCGTCGTTCAACGCCGGATCCTGGCTGCGGGTGGCCAACGATTCCGCGGGCGCGCCGGGCACCGAGATCGAGGCGCTGCTGCAGAACGGCCGCTGCCCGGATGACCCCGGCCTGCAGCCGGTCAACGAGAGCAGCGACAGCCGCCGCAGCGTGTTCTTCTCGGACAACATGCGCCAGTGCTACGGGTATGAGAACCAGATCGGCGCGGACACGGTGCCGCTGTTCCGGGTGCCCTGGTGGTGGCGAACCGAGTTCACCTCGCACCTGGGGACGGGCCAGCACGCCACGCTCATCGTCAACGGGGTGATCGGCAAGGCGAACGTCTGGGTCAACGGCCACGAGGTGGCCACCTCGGCCACCGTCACCGGCGCGTACACCAGGTTCGCCTTCGATATCGCCGGGCTGGTCCGGCCGGGCGCGAACGCGGTGGCGATCGAGGTCAACCCGAACAACCCGGAGACCATGTTCACGCTGGACGACGTGGACTGGAACCAGATTCCGCCGGACAACAACACCGGCATCCAGTTCCCTGTCCAGCTCGCGGTGGACGGCGCGCTGTCCGACAGCAACGCGCACGTGCTTGAGGCCAACGCGGCGGACTTCAGCCGGTCCACGCTGACGGTGAAGACCGACATCACCAACCACACCGGCTCGCCGCAGACCGGGGAAGTCAGCGTGGTCATCACCGCGCCGAGCGGCAACCAGGGGATCGGGGCCGACCAGACCGTGACCGTACCTGCGAACGCCACGAAGACGGTCGTGTTCCCAGGGCTGACCATAAAACACCCGCGGGTGTGGTGGCCCTATCAGCTCGGCGGCCAGCCGCTGTACCGGCTCGCCACGGCGGTGTCGCAGCACGGCAAGACGCTGAACTCCACCAGCGAGACGTTCGGGATCAGGACCGTGACGTCCTACCTGACCGGGCACTCTCCCGCCGAGCCTGCTGGCGCCCGGGCCTTCAAGATCAACGGTGTGCCGATCGTGATCCGGGGCGGCGGCTTCTCCCCGGACATCTTCCTGCACTACTCCGCCGCCGACATCGCCAGGCAGATCGCGCTGATGAAGAACATGGGCGTGAACACGATCCGGCTGGAGGGGCACATCATGCCGCCCGGCTTCTTCGAGCAGATGGACCAGGCCGGGATCCTGGTCAACGCCGGGTACCAGTGCTGCGACGCGTGGCAGTTCGTCGTCAACAGGCTGAACAGCCCCGCCGACTTCAAGATCATGGGGCTGTCCGCGCTGACCATCGGGCAGGAGTTGCGTAACCACCCGAGCGTGGACAGCTTCCAGTGGAGCGACAACCAGCCGACCCGCAAGCAGGAGGCGGTGTCGCTGGCCGCCTTCGGGCAGGCCGACTTCCAGGACCCGCTGATCTCCTCGGCCGAGTACAAGACCACCCCGAAACTCGGACAGGCCGGGGAGAAGGAAGGGCCCTACGACTGGGTGCCGCCCAACTACTGGTACAGCGGGCAGTTCGACAAGCACGACTCGACCCAGACCAACGCGGGCGGCGCGTGGGGATACGACAGCGAAGAGAGCGCCGGGGACACCATCCCCACCCTCGACTCGCTGCACCGGTTCATGTCGGCCGCGGATCTGTCGGCGCTGTGGCGCAGCCGCCTCGCCAACCAGTACCACGCCAACTACGAGCCGCACTGCGGCACCGGCTACAGCTTCGGCACCCTGTGCCACTTCGACACCGCGCTGCGCGCCAGGTACGGCGCCTGGTCCGGGCTGAGCCAGTACGTCGAGGAGGCGCAGGCTCAGGACTACGAGAACACCAGGGCGCAGTTCGAGGCGTTTATCGACCACGCCCACCACGGGCCGTTGCCATCCACAGGGACGATCTACTGGCAGATGAACAAGGGGTTTCCGAGCCTGCTGTGGAACCTGTACGGCAGCGACGGCGACCAGGCGGGCAGCTATTTCGGGACGCAGGAGGCGAACCGGCCGCTGCACGTCCTCTACGCCCTCGACACCGGCACCGTCACCGCGGACAACCTGAGCGGCCGGGCCGAGGCCGGGCTGTCGGTGCGGGCCAGGGTGTACAGCCTCACCGGGAAACTGCTCGACGACCAGTCCGCGAGCGGCATTGCGCTGGCCAGCCAGCAGGTGCGTACCGGCTTGCTGACGCCGAAGGTGCCGTCCGGGTCGCCGACCAGGGTCTACTTCGTGGAACTGGAACTGCGCCAGCACGGGGCACTGGTGGACCGCAACGTGTACTGGCTGTCCACCCGCCCGGACGTGACGAACTTTGCCAAGTCGCTGGACCTGCCGCAGGGCATCATAAGCCAGTACGCCCGGCTCAAGGCGCTGCAGACACTGCCCAGCACGGGCGTCTCGGTCACGGCGGCCACGGTGCGGCGCGCCGGGCCGGACGGCGCCGACCTGGCTACCACGGTCACGATCCGGGACACCTCGGCCTCGGCAGTCGCGTTCCTGCTGCGCGCCGACGTGCGGCGCGGCACAGCGAGCGGCCAAGTGCTGCCGGGTGACAGCGAACTGCAGTCCTCGACCTGGCAGGGCAATGACATCACGCTGTTCCCCGGACAGTCACAGACGCTGACGGTCAGCTACGACTCGGCCAGCCTGGACGGCGCCACCCCGGTGATCACAGTCTCCGGGTGGAACGTGCCGCAGACCGCCGTCCCGGCCCCGGTCCCTTAGACCGCTGCGGTTCTTGTGCCGCCGGTGGCAGGCCTCGTGCCGCCGGTGGCGGCACAAGACCGGCCAGTTCCGCTGTTGGCTCGGCCAGTCGGCCCCGGCCTGGGCTGGGAAGGCGCACAATAGTACTATGAAGGCTCCTCGCGCCGCCGTCCGGCGCCACCTGCCCGGCAGCCCGTTCGCTCCCCCGGCTCCGGCGCCCCCGGCCGAGATATTCGCCGTCGATGATCAGGTAACCCACGACAAGTACGGGCTCGGCGTCGTACTCGGCGTGGAAGATCACGCCGTGCTCGTCGACTTCCGCCCGCAGCAACGGCGGATCCCGCTGCCGTGCGCCAAGCTCACCAAGCTGTAACCTCCCCTGTGACTCCGGGCGGCGGCGGGTAAATCCGCCTGGCTTCAGGGGGCTTCGCTGGGGCTGCCGCGCGATGATGGGTGGCTTGGTCCGCCGATGGCTGCGAGGATGCGATGCGGGACCCGGTCAAGGCACAGTTCGAGGTGCTCGACGAGCGGTTCAGGTCCTGCCGCGGTGACCGGTGGCTGGAATGCCTGTACACCGGGTGCCGCTGGACCGAGGGTCCTGCCTACTTCCCCGCCGGGCGCTATCTGGTGTTCAGCGACATCCCGAACGACCGCATCCTCCGCTGGGACGAGGCCACCGGCGCGGTGGGCGCGTTCCGCCAGCCGGCCGGTTACGCCAACGGCCACACCGTCGACCGGCAGGGCCGGCTGGTCAGTTGCGAACAGGGCCCGCGCCGGGTGACCAGGACCGAGCATGACGGCGGCGTCACCGTCCTGGCCGATAACTGGGACGGCAAACGGCTGAACAGTCCCAACGACATCGTCGAGCGGGCGGACGGCTCGCTGTGGTTCACCGACCCGGCATATGGCATCGACAGCGACTACGAGGGCTTCCGGGCCGACAGCGAGATCGGCGCCTGTCACGTGTACCGGCTCGACCCGGCCAGCGGGGCCATGCAGGTGGTCGCCGACGACTTCGACCGGCCCAACGGGCTGGCGTTCTCCGCGGACGAGCGCAGGCTCTACATCGTAGACAGCAGGCGCCAGCACATGCGGGCCTTCGAGGTCACCGGCGACGCCGCGCTTGCCGGCGGCGAGGTCTTCGCGACCTGCGACACCGGCAATTTCGACGGCGTCCGCCTGGACGACAGCGGCCGCATCTGGGCAGCGGCGCCGGACGGGCTGCACTGCTTCGACCCGGACGGCACGCGGATCGGAAGGCTGCACGTGCCCGAGGCCGTGGCCAACCTCACCTTCGGCGGCGCCAAGCGCAACCGGCTGTTCATCACCGCCACCAGTTCGCTGTATTCGATCCTGGTCAACTTCAACGGCGCCCGCTACCCACGCTGACCATTCCCGGCCCTGGTCCCGCGGGAGACGCGGGGGAATCGTCCGCGGCCACGAAGAGGGCCAGGCCCGGTGGAGTCAGCGGCCGCTCGCGGCGGCCAGGGCGAAGGCCAGCGTGGAGTTGGCCGTGTAGTCGTCGGCGGGCTCGACCGACGGCCAGCTCACCACGTTGTCCTCGTAGCCGGTGGTCGTGGTGTTGAACGGCTTGAAGGCGCCGGCGCGGCAGGCTCGCATGCCGGTGACCGTGCCCAGGCCGACGAAGTTGCCGATATTGCTCGGGCCGTCGGTGGTCGCGCCGACCTGGATCGCGCCATGCCCGGTGAGCGACCCGGCCAGGTTGGCGATCTCGCTCTGCATGCAGTGCGGGAAGGTGTCACCCGCGCCGACCACGAACGAACTGCCCCAGCCGTTGGCGCCGAGGGCGAAGTTGAGCTGCTCCTGGGCAAAGGCCCGGTACGCACCGGACCCGCCGTAGCGCTGGTACAGCGCGTTGGTGATGGCCAGCCCGAACGCGTGCGGCGTGGCGTCGCCCTGCCCGAGCACGGTGCCAAGCCCGAACGGGTCGCCCTTGGTCTGGCCCTCCCCCACCCGCAGTTGCGCGGCCATGTCGGCCAGCAGCACGTGCGGCGCGATGACCGGCGTGCCACCCGCCTGCTGCATGGCCTGGAGAAGTTCGGCCTCGCCGATCGCACCGTTGTCGTAGAGGTTGAGCGTGTCACCACCGGCCGGGTGGCCCTGCGCGATGTAGGCCTTTGCCCAGCGCGCCGCCACGGCCAGGTCGGCCCGGACACGCGCGGCCGGTGCGCCGAGCGCCTCGTCGGCCAGTGCGATCTCGTCCGCGCCCCAGAGCATCGCGCTCTTCCACTCCGAGCCCGGGTAGTAGTCGTGCGGGAACGTGGTCACGATCGAGGAGACGTGGCTGGTCTGGGCCATCGCGTAGATGCCGCGGGCCAGGCCGAGCAGGTGCTCGGCGTGGTGCCGCGCGGTCGCCGTGGACAACTGGGCGCCGAGGGCGAAGTCGGCAGCGAACCGCCCGGCGAACTCAGGGCTGATCTTCGCACCTGGCGCCGCGGCCTCGAAGACCGGCCGGTACTTCACGTAGTAGGCGGTGTGCCCCGGCTGCGCGCCGCGGTGCACGTTCATGTGGTCCTCGGCCTGCGGCAGGAACCAGAAGTTGTAGTCGCCCTGGATGGTGTTGCTCGCGTTGCCGTTGCCGATGCCGACCTGGATGTAGAGGACCTTCTTGGCCGGGCGCCACAGCTTCTGCAGCCAGTGCAGCCCGAATCCGGCCTCGCCGGCCATCGTCGGGTAGGTGCCGGGGAAATCGCGCGCGGCGAGCAGCAGCAGCCCGTCGGCGTAGCTGGCGGTGTAGGCGAACTTCTCGTACCCGCCGCCCGCGTCGAACCAGCCGCCGGACACGTTCACCGGGCCGCCGGTCCGGTGGAAGGTGCCGAGCAGGTTGTCGTTGCTGTCGTAACGCGGATCTTTGTAGAGGGTTGCGTACCGGTCGGTGAGGTTGGCGGGCTGCCGGTCCAGGACGGAGGACCGGACGGTCGCGCCGTCCCGCTCGGAGGTGAAGTAGCGCACCCCGTTGAGCACAAGCCGGTGGTACAGCGTTGCCGCGGGCGCGACCGCGAAGGCGGGCGAGACCGCGGTGGCCGGTCCCGCGTGGGCCGTGATCCGGTAGGTCCCGGTGCGGTTGAGCCCGGTGAAGTCGAGCCGGTAGACCGCGCCGTACGCCGCATTCCAGCTTCCGGCGTCCGTGCTCGACCGGCCGCGGAACACCACGCCGTGCCCGCCGGACACGGTGAAGCTGACCTGGCCGACCTTCCCCGGCAGCATCACGAACGCCACCTTGGGGCTGCCGGTGGCGTACCCGACCTGGTTGACCCTGACCTCGGCCGGCGTGGTGCTGCCGCTCCCGGCCGTCCCGCCAGCCCGCAGGCCAGGCGCGGCCGCGCCTGTCGCGGCAGCCCCGCACAGCAGGCCGGCCGTCGCGATCGCGCTCCCGGCTACCAGCGTGAACTTGTGCCCGTGTTTCATGACCCGGCCCTTCCGTCGTAGGCGGCCCGCAGCCGCCGCTCGGCCCCGGCCCCCGCGCCGACGTGATCAAGCCCCAGCAGGGCCGCGCCCGCCACTGGCGGCACGGCCACGACGCTCACGGACGCCTGGGGGGCGGCGGCCGTGACCCGCTCGGTGATCTCGGAAAGCAGAAACGGGTCCCGCGCGGTCATCAGCCCGCCGCCGAGCACCACCGGGGTCGCCTCCGCGGTCAGCCCCAGGCGCCGCATGGCGACCACCGCCATGACGCAGATCTCCTCGGCCTGGCGCCGGACCAGGTCCCGCGCGACCTCATCCCCCTCATGAGCGACGGCGAGCAGCACCGGGGCCAGCCCGAGCAGCGCCCCCTCGCTGATCTTGCCCAGGTGCAGGCCGAGCGTGACGTCGCGGACCGTAGGGACACCGAAGTACCCCGCCACCGCGTCGCGCAGCGCGGTCTGCGGGCCCCGGCCGTCCTCGGCCCGGACCGCCCACCACAGCGCCGCCCGGCCCAGGCCGTGCCCGCCGCCCCAGTCGCCGCTGATTTCGCCGATCGCGAGGTACCCGGTCGTCCGCCCGTCGGGGTGGACGCCCACGCAGTTGATGCCCGCGCCGCAGGTGACGGCGATCCCCCAGTGCGGTGCCCCCGGAGCGGCGGTGCCGTCCAGCCCGGCGCGCAGCACGGCGAACGTGTCGTTGCGCGCGTCGGTGGTCTGGCTCCATCCCCGCGCGCCCAGCGCCGCGCCCAGCCGTTCCACCTCATCGGGCAGGTCGGCGTTGGCGACGCAGGCGCTGATGTGCCTGGCCGCCGGCTGCCCGGCCGTGCCGGCCTGCCGCTGGACCTGCCCGATGAGCTCGGCCAGTTCCCCCAGCCAGGCCGCCACCTCTGCCTCGCCCGCGCCGGTCGCGCCGGCTCCCCTGGCGGTACCGAGCAGCGAGCCGTCCGCGGCGACCAGTGCCACGTCGGTCTTGCTGTTCCCGCCGTCGACGGCGAGAACGGCCGGCAGCTCAGGAGCCACCGCTGGCCCAGGGGAGGTAGGCGGCGTTCTCGGCGATCAGCCGGTCGGTGAGCTGGCCGGCCAGCTCGTACTGGCCGACCAGCGGGTGTGCGAGCAGCGCGGACGCCACCCGGTCCCGGCCGCCGCGCAGCGCGGCGTCCACGGCGAGTTCCTCGTAGGCGGACACGTGCGCCACCAGGCCGCGCATGACCGGGTCCAGCGGGGCGACGGGCACCGCCTGCGCCCCGGCCGCGCCGATCACCGCCGGCACCTCGATCACCGCGTCGTCGGCCAGGAACGGCAGAGTGCCCCGGTTGCGCAGGTTCACCACCTGGACGTCCCCGGTGCCGAGGGTGAGCGAGGCGAGCAGCGCGACCGCCGCCTCGGAGTAGAACGCCCCGCCGCGCTGGCTGAGCATCTCCGGCTTGTGCGTGAGCGCCGGGTCGGCGTACGCGGCCAGCAGTTCCCGCTCGATCCGCGCGACCTCCTCCGCGCGGGTCGGCTCGTGGCGCTGCCGCTCCACGGTGGCGTCGTGGGCCCAGAAATAGTGCAGGTACGACGACGGCACCGCACCGGTGTCATGCAATACGGACGCCGGCAGCCTGGTGTGGTCCGCGACTTCCTCGCCGTGCTTGGCAATCAGGCCGGGCAGCACGTCCTTGCCGTCCACCACGGCCGCCCGTTCCCAGGTCAGGTGGTTCAGGCCGACGTGGTCGAGCATCACCAGGGAGGGATCGACGCCGAGCAGGGCGGCGAAGGTCCGCTGGAACCCGATCGCCACGTTGCACAGCCCGATCGCCCGGTGGCCCGCGTCGAGCAGTGCCCGGGTGACGATCCCGACAGGGTTGGTGAAATCGATGATCCATGCGGAGTCCAGGGCACGCTGGCGCGATCGTTCTGCAATGTCCAAGACAACTGGCACGGTACGGAGAGCTTTTGCAAACCCGCCGGCGCCGGTGGTCTCCTGGCCGATGCAGCCGTACTCCAGCGGCCAGGTCTCGTCGCGATGCCGCGCCGCCTGGCCGCCGACCCGCAGTTGCAGCAGTACCGCGCCGGCGCCGTCCAGGCCCTCGTCGAGGCTGGTGGTCCAGGTCAGCCGGCCGGGGTGGCCATGTGCCCGCATGAGCCGGTCGGAGAACGGGCCCACCACCGCCAGCCGGGTCTCGTCCGGGTCGACAAGGACCAGTTCTTCTACGGCCACGTCGCCGGACAGCCGGGCGATGCCGTCCACGAGCTCGGGCGTGTACGTGGACCCGCCGCCGACGACCGCGAGCTTCACGCCGCCGCCCCGTTCCCGGCCGCGGCCGCGTGACGAAGGAACGGGGCCGCGAGCCAGCGGGGGGTTCCAGGGGGGTCGCCCCCCCGGGCCAGCAGGGCCAAAGCCCCGTGACGAAGGAACGGGGCTTTGAGCCAGCGGGGGGTTCCGGGGGGTCGCCCCCCCGGGCCAGCACTAGTGCAGGTAGGCAAGATCGGGGCCGTGCCGTTCGCGGTACTCACTCATCATCTCCCTCGCGACGGTGACGCCGGGCACCAGCGGATGCAGGGCCAGGGCCAGGGCCGCCCGCTCCGCATCGCCGGTGACCGCGGCGCTGACAACTTCTCGCTCGTACTCCTTGACCTGCGTGACCAGGCCCCGGGCCGACCGCGGCAGGGTGCCGCCGGCCAGCGGGGCGACGCCGCCACCGTCGATGTGCGCCGGTACCTCCACGACGTCGTCCGGGTCGAGGAAGGGCAGGCTGGCGCCGTTGCGGGTGTTGACGATCACCGAGGCCGGCCTGCGGCCAGTCAGGGCCGCGATCACGGCGAGCGCGACCCCCTCGTAGCCGCCGGGGCGGTCCGCACCGCCGCCGGCCGGGCCCAGGTCGCCCACGTCGTAGTCGGTGGCGTCGTCGCCGGTCGCACCGGCCACGCCGCTGCCCGGCCCGCCGATAGGCATGGCCTCGCCCGCCATGTCGGTCCGCATGTAGCTCTCCCGGCGGATGCGCATCTGGGTGAGGTAGGCGTGCCAGGCGTCGTGAACGTCGCCCGCGTCGAACGCCTTCGCGATGTCGCCGAGCAGCCCGGAGTTCAGCCGCAGCACGTCGGCGCCGCGGCTGGCGCCGGCCCGGGCGACGGCTTCCACGTACCGCTGCGGCTCGTAGTAGTAATAGTCGTACTCGGTGGGCACCGCGCCGAGCCTGCGCACGAAGTCGGCGTCGAACGCGGCGAAACGGTGATCGAAGCGTTGCAGTTCCTCGTAGCGCTCAAGCAGCGTGCCGATGCGTTCCCGGCCGGCCACGCGGAACGAGGAGATCCAGCCCAGGTGGTTCAGGCCGCCGTAGGAGAATGCGACCTCATCCCTGGCGGCGTCCAGGAACGCGGCCAGCCGGTCAAGCGCCCCGCTCGGGGTGTCGCAGACCCCGACGGCGCGGACCGTGGCGTGCAGCGAGATGGCCTGCGTGATCAGCCCGGCGGGATTGGTGAAGTTGATCAGTACGGCGCCGGGCGCGTACCGGGCCAGCGCCTCGCAGTAGGACAGCACCACGGGGATGGTCCGCAGTGCCATCGCGCAGCCCCCGGGGCCGGTGGTCTCCTGGCCGACCAGGCCCCGCCGCAGGGCGACCTCCTCGTCGATGAGCCTGCCCCGGTCCCCGCCGACCCGGATCGCGGAGAACACGAAGTCCGCCCCGGTGAACGCCTCCTCGACGTCAGGGGTCACCCGGACCACGTCGCGGTGGCCCAGGGCGGCGGCCACCTCCACCGCAAGCCTGCCGATGGTCTCCCGCCGGGCCTGGTCCGGCTCGAACAGCCATATCTCGCGGAACGACGTGCCGGGACGGGACAGCACGCCGCGGACGAACAGCGGGATCCGCACCCCGCCGCCGCCAAGGATCGCCAGCTTCACCGGATGGGGACCTCTCTGCTCAGCCCTGCCACATCGACCTCGCCCACCGCGCCGAGCAGGGTCACGGTCCGCGAGCCGGCCTCGTTGCCCGCGACGGCGGCCTCGGTGAGCGATGCGCCCTGGCACAGCGCGCCGATCAGCGCGCCGGCGAAGGCGTCGCCAGCGCCGGTACGGTCGCGCACCTCGACGGGCAGCATGCCCTCGGTGACTTCAGTGGTGTTCCCCGGTCTGGCCACCATCGCGCCGTCGGCGCCCCGGGTCACCACCACGCAGGAACACCACTCGGTCGCTGCCGTCATAGCCTGCGCCAGCGAGGCGGCCGCGGTGAGCTGGATCAGCTCCGGCTCGTTGGTGAGGAAGACGTCGGCCTCGCGGACGCAGTCGACGACGGCCGCGGCGTCCTCGTCGATGTCGTTGTGCGCCACAGCCAGGGCGACGTGCACGCCGAGCGATCGGGCCTGCCGGACGAACGGCGCGACACCAGGCCCGGCGTGCACGTGGCACCAGCGGGGCCGGTGCTCGCGGATCACTTCGAGCCAGCGGCGGGTGTCCCGGCGCTCGCCGGCCGGCCGCGGCGGCAGGTGCGAGATGAATGCGCGGTCGCCGTCGAAGTTCACCGCCACGCTGACACCGGTCACCGGCCCGGTCACATACCGGCACGCGGTCATGTCCACGCCGGCCCGGCGGCAGTGCTGCTCGGCCACCCGGGAACCGAGGTCGTCGCCGAGCAGTGCGGACATGCCGGCCCGCACACCGAGACGGCTGGCCGCGGTGGCCACGGTGACCGCACCACCGCCGATGGAGAAGGCGAACTGATCCGTGTAGATCTCCTGCCCCGGCCCGGGCAGCGCGGGCATGTCGCCGAAGACCACCTCAAGGAAGACCGTGCCGAAGACGATCAGGTCCATGGCGCCGTCATCGGAAGGCCTGCGTCTCCGCGTCCGCCCGTGCGACGTGACAGGCGGCGCTGTGCTCGGGCAGCAGTTCCCGCAGCGGCGGGGTGACGTGCTGGCACTCGTCGATCGCCAGCGGGCACCGCCAGCGGAACAGGCAGCCGGGAGCGGGGTCGATGACCCTGGGCGGCTCGCCCCGGTCGGTCTCCGCCCCGATGGTGAGCGGGGCGCGCGGGATCGGGCACCGCGGACAGCAGCAGCTGGGTGTAGGGGTGCCTGGGGCGGCTCAGCACCTCTTCGGTGGGCCCCGTCTCGGCGATGTGCCCCGCGTACATCACGATCAGCCGGTCGGCCACGTAGCGGGCGCTGGCGATGTCGTGGGTGATGTAGAGGATGGACACGCCCTGGGTGTCGCGCAGGCCGGCCATCAGGTTGAGCAGCCCGATGCGGATGGACACGTCCAGCATGGAAACCGGCTCGTCGGCCAGGATCAGCTTCGGCCGCAGCGCCAGGGCCTGGGCGAAGCCGACCCGCTGCCGCTGGCCGCCGCTCAGCTCGTGCGGAAACCGCTGCAGCACGTCGCTGGCCGGGGTCAGGCCGACCGCGGTGAACACCCGCTCGGCCTCCTCGCGCCGCTGCTGCGGCGGACAGTTCCGGCCGGTGCAGCTTGAGGCAGCGCATGACCCCGTGGGAAACCCGGAACACCGGGTTGATCGAGGCGAACGGATCCTGGAAGACCATCGGCACGTCGCCCCGGTAGCGCAGCACGTCCCGGCGGCCGCGCACGCCCGACAGCGGCTTGCCCTGGAAGTAGATCTCACCGGCGGTGGGCTGGTAGAGCTTGGCGAGCAGCCGGGCGACGGTGGACTTGCCGCTGCCGCTCTCGCCGGCCAGCGCGACGATCTCGTGCTCGCCGATGGCCAGGTCGACGTCCTCGACGGCGTGCAGGGTGCTCGCCGCGACATGGCGCCCCCGATCTTGAAGTGCTTGGTCAGGCCCTCGGTGCGGAGCAGCCCGGGGGCCGACGCCGCCGGCTTCGCCGTACCTGAAGCCGGGGCCGGCTCCGGCTCCGGGATTGGCTGCGGCTCCGGGGTTGGCTGCGGCCAGGCCGGGCTCCTGGCCGGCGGCATCGAGCGGCGCTGCGGCTCAGTCATTTGGCCAGCCCTCCCCCGTCGTGCAGGAAGCACCGGACGAGCGTGCCGTCCACCTGGTACAGCTCCGGCGGCTCGACCTCGCAGCGGGCCATCACCTTGGGGCAGCGCGGCGGCGAACCGGCAGCCCGGGCGGGATGTTGGCCAGGTTGGGCGGGCTGCCGGGGATGCCGGTCAGCGGCACCTTCGGGCCGCGGATCGAGGGGAACGCCTCCAGCAGGCCGATGCTGTAGGGGTGCAGCGGCGCGTCGAAGACCCGCCTGGTCGCGCCGAACTCGGCGACCACGCCCGCCGTACATCACCATCAGCCGGTCGGAGAAGTGGCTGACCAGCGACATGTCGTGGGTGACGAAGATGATCGCGAAGCCCAGCTGCTCCTGCAGTTCCTTGATCTGCACCATCAGCGACCGCTGCGCCACCACGTCAAGCGCGGAGGTCGGCTCGTCCATGATCACCAGATCCGGGAGTGAACAGCATCGCCATCGCGATCATCGAGCGCTGCCGCATGCCGCCGGAAAGCTGGTGCGGGTAGCTCTTCAGGTGCACCGGGTCGATGCCGACCATCTTGAGCACCTCGGCCGACCGGTCGGCGATCTCTCCCTTGGAGGCGACGCCGTGCGCCCGCATGGCGTCGGTGAACTGGGCGCCGATCGACTTGACCGGGTTGAGCGCGTTCATCGCGCTCTGCATGACCACCGACAGGTCCCTCCACCGGACCGCGGACAGTCTCCTTGTCGGTGAGCCCGACCATGTTCCGGCCCTTGAAGATCACGCTGCCGCTGGTGATCTCGGCGGGCGGGACCAGGAGCTGGGCGATGGCGAACAGCAGGGTGGACTTGCCGCAGCCGGACTCGCCGACGATGCCGAGGAACTCCCCGGCGCGCGAGGTCGAAGCTGACCCGGTCCACCGCCAGGACCGTGCCGCGGTCCATGAAGTAGTCGACCGACAGGTCGCGGACCTCCAGCACGGTGTCCGCAGGCACGGCGCCGGCGGCGAGCGTTGTCATCTGGCACGCTGGACCCGCACCTTCCGCATGCTCCGGACCGGCCGCAGCGCCGGGTTGCCTATCTCGTCGAATGCGTAGTTGAGCAGCGCGAACGCCGCGCCGAGCGTGACGATGCACAGCCCGGGGACGATGATCCACAGCGGCAGCCCGGTCTGGAAGGCCTCGTTGTTCTCGGCCCAGTAGAGCATCGTGCCCCAGCTCGTCACGTTCGGGTCGCCGAGCCCGATGAACTGCAGGCTGGAGGAGAACAGCACCGCGTACAGCGCGTTGGTCAGGAAGGCGGCCACGAGCAGCGACGTCATCGTCGGGATGATCTCCACGACGATGACGTACAGCGGGCGCTCGCCGCGGACCTTCGCCGCGTTGAGGAAGTCCCGGTTGCGCAGCGACAGCGCCTGGGCGCGAAGCTGGCGCGCCGTGTAGGACCAGCCGGTGGCGGCGATGACCGCGATCATCACCGTGGTCCCGGCCCCGTGCAGGTAGCTGCCGATGATGATGAGCAGCGGGAACAGCGGGATGACCAGGAGCACGTCGGTGATCACGTTGAGCGTTCCGTCCCAGGCCCCGCCGAGGTAGGCGGCGGCCACGCCGACCAGCATCGCGACGACCGTGGCCAGCACCCCCACCCCGACCGCGATCAGGAGCACCGGCCGGGTTCCCCAGATCACCTGGGCGAACATGTCCTGCCCGAAGGACGTCGTGCCCAGCCAGTGCTGCGCGGACGGGGTCTGGCTGCGCGGGTAGATCTCGGCCTGCGGGTTGTCGTGCGCGATGAGCCCGGGAAACAGCGCCAGGAAGGTGAACAGCAGCAGCAGCGCCGCGCCGACCGTGGCCTTGCGGTTGGCGGTGATGGCGCGGGCCATCCGCCGCAGCGAGCGGGCGCCCGAGATCGAGCCGCCGCCGGCCAGCGGCAGCCCGGCCGCCGCGGGAGCGGCAGATCCGGTGCCGGTGCTCGCCTCACTGGCCCCGGGCGGCGTTTGCAACGCGGCCATGGCTAGCTCGCCCCCCTGGTCCGCGGGTCGAGTATGGCGGTCGCCAGGTCCGAGAGCAGGATTGCGAACAACACAGTCACAGTGATCAGCAGGAACAGCGCCTGCATCAGCGGGTAGTCGTCGTTGCTGACGGCCTGCAGCAGCAGATAGCCAACCCCCTGGTAGTTGAAGACCTCCTCGATCAGGATCGCGCCGCCGACCACGAACCCGAGCGACATAGCGAAGCCGGTGAGGTTCGGCAGGATCGCGTTCCGCGCCGCGTAGTCGAGCATGATGCGGTGGCTGGGCAGGCCCTTGGCCCGGGCCATGCGCACGTAATCCTCCGCGAGCGTAGTGATCATGGTGTTGCGCATGGTCAGGATCCAGATGCCGATCGTGGTGATGAGCAGCGTGAACGCGGGCAGGATGGCGTGCTCGGCCACGTTGCCGATGAAGGCCGCGTTGAATCCGGGCGTCAGCGAGAAGTTGTAGGTGAAGAAGTAAGGCAGCGCGTGCAGCTTCACGCCGAAGATCAGGATCAGCACGAGGCCGATCCAGAAGTACGGGATCACCGTCATGATCACGAAGATCGGCGGCATGATGCTGTCCAGCCGCCCCCCGCGCAGCCACGCGCTCAGAATGCCGATCCCGGTGCCCAGGATGAACGCCAGAACGGTGGTGACGCCCACGAGGCCGAGCGTCCACGGAATCGCGTCAAGCACGATCCGCCCGACCGACGTCCCGGGTTGGGTGGTCAGCGAGACCCCGAACTTGAACGTCGCGACGTCGCCCAGATAGCGGAAGTACTGTGCCACCAGGTTCTGGTGCGTGCCGACACCGAATTGTGCCTCAAGCACCTTGACCGCTTGCGGGCTGATCCCGCCGCGGAACTTGCCGATGATCGCCGTGGCCGGGTTGCCTGGCATCAGCCGGGGCAGCGCGAAGTTCAGGGTGAGTGCCACCCACAGGGTCAGCAAGAAGAAGCCCAGGCGGCGAAACACAAACCTCATGTGCTCCTCCCGATGCCCATCGTCCGTTCTCCCAACGCTCGCTCAGTGGCGCGGCTCCCGCAAGAGCCGGGCACCGGCGCGCGTCCGGCCGCCGCGCGCGGCGCCCGTTGTCGAGGTGGCCGGCGTCCCTGGGGTGCGCTGGCCGCGCACCCCAGGGACGGTACTTGCGCCTAGCCCTTCGGCACCAGGTGCAGCATCGTCTGGCCCCAATCCGGGTAGTTGTACGCGGCTGGCTGCGCGTACGGGTTGCCCTGGGTCGGCCAGCCGGAGAAGCTGCCGGTGTCGTACTGGAACCAGTCGACCGCCTCGGTGACGGGGATGACCGGCACCTCGCTCAGCATGACCTTCTCCAGTTGGTTCACGATCGAGTGCTGCGTGGACGGGTCGGCGGTCGTGGCGTACTGGTTGATCAGCGCGTCGACCTGCGGGTTGCTGTACCGCTCGAAGTTCGAGCCCGCCGCGGTGCCGATGGGCGCCGAGTTGGGCGAGTACAGCCACTGCCGGAGCTCGTAGTACGGTGACGGGCCGCCGGTCTCGGCGCCGTAGCCGAGCTGGTACTTGCCCTCGTACAGGTCGGTCTGGTAGGTGGTCGCTGCCAGGTTCTGCGGGGTGAGCTGAATCCCGACCGCCTTGAGGTTCTGCTGGATGACGTTGACCGCGGCCACCCAGTCGGAGAACCCGCCGTTGTTGATGATGGTGAACGACAGCTTCTGGCCGCCCTTGGCCATGATCCCGTCGGAGCCCTTCTTGAAGCCTGCCTGCTCCAGGATGGAGATCGCCTTCTGCGGGTTGTAGGCGTAGTTGTTGCCGTACGACGCCGCCTGCGGCGCGTCCATCCAGGCGGAGAACGTCGGAGTGACGATCCCGGACTGGTTGGAGGCCGGCTCGTAGCCGTACTCACCGATCAGCGAGGCCTTGGGCCGGTCGATCGCATACGCCATCGCCTGCCGCACCGCGACGTTCTTCAGGATCGGGTTGGTCAGGTTGACGAACATGCTCACGTTGGCGACCGGCGGGAACCAGTAGTGGTAGTTCGGGCTCTTGGACAGGTAGAACGTGTGAATGTTGGGGATGAACTGGCTGCCCCACTGCGCCTGTCCGGTGGCCAGGTAGGTGTTGGCCGTGTCGTTGGTGAGGAACGCCGGGTAGTTGACCGTGCCGACCTTCGGCAGCCCGGACTGCCAGTAATGCGGGTTGGCCGTGTACTTGATGTTCTGCGGCGTGCAGGTCTTGCTGCTCACCTCGTACGCGCCGGTGCCGACCGGGTCCTTGTCCGCGTAGGTCACCGGGTTCGCGATCTTCGACCAGACCTTCTGGTCCACGATCCCGACCTGGTCGGCGATGTAGTAGAAGTTCGGCACCGCCACGGTCTTGAACTGCATGACCACGTTGTCGCCGCTCTGGGTGACGCTGGACAGCGCCGACCACAACGAGTTGATGTCCAGGGTCTTGTGCGTCTTCAGCAGGTTGAACGTGTACACCACGTCGGCCGGCGTCAGCGGGTCGCCGTTGCTGAACTTGACGCCCTTGCGGATCGTGAACGTCAGCGTCTTGTTGCCGTTGCTCCACGCATAGCTGGTGGCCAGCCACGGCGACGCCTTGGCATTCTGCAGCGTGTCCACGAACATCAGCGGCTCGTACACGTTGCCGAGCGAGAAGCTGATGTAGGACAGGTTGAACGGGTTGAAGTCGCAGGTCCAGGTCCCGCCGCTCTCGTTGTCGATGGTCAGGACCCCGCTGGGGCCTGAGCTCGACGTGCCGGAGGACGAGGAACTGCCACCACAGGCGGCGGCGAGCAGCCCGGCGGTGGCAAGGACCGCGACAGTCATCAGGTGTCTGGGTCTCATAGTGTCAGCCCTTCACTGAGCGATACAGCAGGGAGTGTGACTTCGGCGCCGTGGATGCCCCCCTCCCGGGCCGCGTCCACGGCAAGCCCGACCGCACCGATCAATGGGGCATCGGACGGGAATCGGGCAACGACGAGTTCCGGCGGGAACGGCACCCCGGCGGTGAGTGCGTCCTGCAGCCCCGGCCGCAGGCGGTCCCAGGAGCGGACCATCCCGCCGCCGACCGCGATCCGCACGGGATTGATGGCAATGACCAGGTTCACGACGTGGAAGGCAAGCTCGGCCACGAACTCGGTCACCAGGCGGTCCAGGTCCGGGACGTCCCGGCCCGACTCGAAGACCTCGGCGGCATCCATCGGCCCGCCGTGCGGGGCGTGGCTGGCCGCGCGCCGGGCCAGCGCCTGCCCGCTGATCATGTCCTCCAGCATGGTCCGGGCAGCCAGCGGGACACCCACGTCGGAGGCGGCGCGCAGGTTGTACCCGATCTCGCCGGCCGCCCCGTTGCTGCCGTGCAATACATTGCCGCCCACCACGATCGCCGCGGAGAGCCCGGTCCCGAGATTGAGGTAGATGGCCGGGTCACAGCCTGCCAGCGCGCCCCAGCGCGCCTCCGCCTGGGCTGCCGCCTTGGCGTCGGTCGCCAGGCGCACCGCCGCCCCAGGGAAGGCGGAGCGCACCTCGCGGCCGAGCGGCAGGTCTGTCCAGCCGTCGATGGTGGGCGCCAGCTCGACCCGGTCGTCGAACGGGATCCCGAAGGTGGACACGCCGACGGCCGCCACCTCGCGGCCGGGCGCCGCGGCGGCGAGCACTTCCCTGGCCGCCGCGATGCCGCGATCGAAGCTCGCCCGGGCGCCCCGCTCGCCACCACTGGACACGGTGGTGGACGCGCGGAGTTCGCCATCAGGCTCGCACACGGCCAGGGCGATCTTGGTGCCGCCGAAGTCGAGGCCGAGCACGACGGGCGAGTCTGCCACGGAGAACCTTTCCAGGGACGGTGCCTTGTTGCCGGGCGGCGCCCCTCCCACCAGGGCGGCGCCTGCCTGCGACGCACGCCCTCTTGCCAGGGCAAAACCCTCTTGCCCAATTTTGTTAGGACAGTATCCTAACTATCAGGTGGCTACAAGGCCGCGATGCAACAGGTTGGCAACAGCTCGCCGCCGCGGGCCGCCGCAGGCCGGCGATCCGTGAGCGGGGGCTGCCGGATGACATTTGTAGTCGTTGTGGCAGCGACGACATTCTTCTGTCGCCGTTGCCGCAACCATGACATCCGACCGGCCGGTCGGATGTGCTCACGGTAGTAGTTAGGGCAGGATTGACGCCGGAGGTGGCAGTGACGGTCATGTCGGCTGGCATGCCAGGAGCTATGTCGGCCGCGCGTCCCCAGCTCATCCGGGCGCTCAACGAACAGCTTCTGCTCGGGCACATCCGCGACCACGGCCCGTGCTCCCGCGCCGACCTGGCCAGGCTGTCCGGGCTGTCCAAGCCCACCGTGTCCCTCGCGCTCGCCACCGTCGAGCAGGCGGGCCTGATCCGTGAGGCGGGCCAGCGCATCGGCCGCCCGGGCAGGTCGGCGCTGCTGTATGAGATCAGGCCGGAGGCGGGCTTCGTGCTCGGCCTGGACGTGGGGGCGCAGTACATCCGCGGCGCCCTCGCCGACCTGGCCGGTGAGGTCCGGGCCCGGTCCTCGGCGCGGTCGCACGCCTCGGGCGGGCGCAGCCGGGTCGAGGAACTGGTCAGCCTGGCCCAGGGCCTGTGCGCCCAGGCCGGGCTCGCGCTGCCGGACGTGACCCAGACGGTCATCGGCAGCCCGGGCATCTACGACGCCCGCCGCAAGGCCATGGCCCTCACCGGCGGCCTGCCCGGCTGGGACCGCCCGGCGGTGCTCGTGCGCTTGCGGGAGGTGTTCGGGCAGGCCCTGGTGGTGGAGAACGACGTGGACGCGGCGGCCCTGGCCGAGCGGGCCCACGGGCACGGCCGGGATGTGGACAGCTTCGCCTTCGTGCACGTCGGCACGGGCATCGGCATGGGCCTGGTCATCGGCGACCAGTTGTTCCGCGGCGCGCACGGGGTGGCGGGCGAGATCGCTTACATGCCGATGACCGGCGGTCACGGCACCGACGCCGCGGATGCCCGCAAGCGCGGCGCGCTGGAGGCGGCCGCGTCCGCGCCCGCCGTGGTGCGCGCCGCGCGCCGGGCCGGCATGCGCGGCCAGGTCTCGGCCCGCCGGGTGTTCACCGCCGCCGCCCGTGGCGACGAGCGTGCCGCCGCGGTGGTGGCCGAGGAGGCGGCGCTCGTGGCCAGGTTGCTCTGCGCCGTGGTCACCATCGTGGATCCGGTACTGATCGTGCTCGGCGGCGGTGTCGGCCAGGCACCAGGGTTCGCCGAGGCGGTCACCGCGGAACTGCGGCCGATCGCGCCGGTCATGCCCGCCGTTCGGGTCAGCGCCCTGGGCACGGACGCGGTGGTCGACGGCTGCCTCGCCTCCGGTGCCGAGCTTGCCTGGGCGCAGCTCACCGGGAGCGCGGCGGGCCCGCCTGCCCCGGCACCCTCCCCCTCGCCCGGGCTGGCCGCGGCCGACGGCGACGACGCCGCGGAGACCTGGTGACCGGGGAGCTGATGGCGGCCGAGATGGCCGAGCAGCCGGAGGTGCTGGCCAGGGTCACCGCACGGGCGCCGGCCGACACCGGCGCGGTGCGCGCGGTGCTGCCCCGCCCGCTGGCCGGAATCGTGTTCCTGGCCCGCGGCTCCTCCGACAACGCCGCGGTGTTCGGCCGGTACCTGGCCGAACTGCGCGCGGGCCACGGCCGGCCTGGCCGCCCCCAGCCTGCACACCCGCTACCACGCCACCGTGGACTGGCGCGGGTACCTGGTGGTGGCGCTGAGCCAGTCCGGCGCCACGCCCGAGATCGTCAGCACCTGCCAGGCGGCCCGGGCGGGCGGCGCCGTGGTGCTTGGCATCACCAACGAGCCGCGAAGCCCGCTGGCGGACGCGGTGGACCTGCTGATCACCACCGACGCCGGGCCCGAGCGGGCGGTGCCCGCCACCAAGACGGTGACCGCCCAGCTCGCCGTGGTGGCCACGGTCACCTCGGCGCTGCGCGCCGGGCCCGTGCCCGACGGCACCCTGGACGGCCTGCCCGGTGCGGTGGCCGCCGTGCTCGGCGACCCAGGCCCGGTGCGGCAACTGGCGGACCGCTGGCGGGACCTGGACCGGCTGGTGGTAGCGGGCAGGGGGCTGGCCTACGCCGCCGCGCTGGAGACCGCGCTCAAGGTGAAGGAGACCACCGGCATCCTGGCCGAGGGAATCTCCACGGCCGACCTGCTGCACGGGCCCATCGCCGCGGTGTACGCGGGCGCGCCCGTGCTCCTGGTGGCTGGCGGCGGCCCGGCCGACACCGACCTCGCGGAACTGCGCGCGCTGCTCGACAGCCGCCAGGCGCAGTCGGCGTCCCTGCCGGTTCCCCACGGCCTGCCGGAAGCGGTGCACGTGATCGCCGCGATCGTCCGCGGCCAGCAGCTCGCCTACGAATTGGCCAGGGCGCGGGGCGCCGACCCCGACGCCCCGGCGCACCTGAGCAAGGTGACCGCCACCACCTGAGCCGCTGCCGCGCGGGACAGGACGAGGGCTGGGGCACCGGGGAATGCCCGGCGGGCAGGTCTGCGTGCGGGCAGGTGGTGTGCTGCCGTGACTGGAGGTGTGGGGGGTGAGATCGGCCCGGCCGAGACTGTCGCGCCCGGTATTCGCCTTGCTGGTGTTCGTGTGCGCTCTTGTCCTGGTCGACACCCTGTTCTTTACCGCGCTGACTCCCCTGCTCCCGCACTACGTCCAGACCGCCGGCCTGACCAAGGCGGGCGCCGGGCTCCTGGTCGCCGCCTACCCGGCGGGCACCCTGGCGGGCGCGCTGCCGGGCGGGGTGCTGGCGGCCCGCCTGGGCTATCGCCCCACGGTGCTGCTGGGGCTGACGCTGATGAGCGCGTCGACCCTGGTGTTCGGCTGGGCAACGAATCCGGCCGTGCTGGACGGTGCGCGCTTCGTCCAGGGCCTGGGCGGCGCCTGCACCTGGGCGGCGGGCCTGGCCTGGCTGGCCACGGCCGCTCCCGAGGAACGGCGCGGGGAAATGCTGGGCACCGCGCTCGGGGCGGCGGTGGTCGGCGCGCTGTTCGGCCCGCTCGTCGGGATCGTGGCCAACCAGGTGGGGACGGGGCCCGCGTTCGCCGGCGCGGCCGTGGCCGGGGGCATCCTCATGGCGCTCGCGTTTGCCGTGCCGGTCCCGCCCGCCGTGCCGCCGCAGCCGCTGCGCGCGGCCTGGCCCGCGTTCCGGGACCGGCAGGTCAGCGCCGGCATGTGGCTGACGTTGCTGCCCGGCCTGGCCTTCGGGGTGATGGACGTGCTCGCGCCGCTGCAGCTGAGCCAGCTCGGCGCCTCGGCCGCGGTGATCGGGGGGACGTTCCTGATCGCCGCGGCCATCGAGTCGGGCATCTCGCCGCTGGCGGGCCGGCTCTCCGACCGCCGGGGCGCGCTGCTGCCGGTCCGGATCGCGCTGGCCGGGGCGGTGGTGGTCTCCCTGCTGACGCCCGTGCTGTCGTCGGAGTACCTGCTTGTGGCGCTGCTCGCCGTGGGCCTGCCAAGCTACGGCGCCCTGTTCGCACCGGCCACCGCGCTGCTGTCGGCGGGGGCGGACCGGATGGGGCTGCATCAAGGGCTCGCCTTTGGCCTGGCCAACCTGGCCTGGGCGACCGGGCAGGCGGTCGCGGCATCGCTGAGCGGCGCGCTAGCCCAGGCAACCTCTGATTTTGTGCCATACGCTCTCCTCGCCGCGACCTTGCTCGGCACGCTGGCCGCCGCCCAGCGCATGACCGGCTCCCGCGGCTGACCCCAACGGACGGCCGTACGGCTCCGGCGCCCCTGAACCGTCGCCGTCCTTGACTGCGGCCAATCTCCCTGGGAATCTCCGGGGAGGGGAATCAAAATGCCCGGCCCGGGGGGGTCAGCATGAATCTGTGGGGGGCCGCACCTTTGCTAGCCGCCGTTTTGCTGGGCGGCGGGGTGCATTCGAACACCAAACCGGTCACGTTGGCGGCCGGTCCGGTCGTCCAGATCGGCACCGGGACCTGGACCACGACGGTCGAGCTGAACAACAGCAGCCCGGCCTGCCCGCCGAAGTCTGACTTCGCGCTGGAGACGACCTCACCCAGCGGGCTGATCCCGGCGACGCATCGCACCGAGGTCCAGCCCGCCCAGACCTCGGTGGCGAAGGGAACCGCGGCCAAGAACGGCAACGTCCCGGCGCCGCCATGTGACGAGGTCAACCTGTCCTTTCAAGCGCCGCCCCAGATGCCGGGCGCCGCTGTGCTTGAGTTCCATGCCGCCGGAGCCGCCCCGGCTTCGATGGCCGCCTCCTTCAGCCGGCCCGTGAGCGTGGGGGACTATCTCGCGATACCGGCCGCCGCTGGCCTGGCGATGGTCTTGGTCCTGCTAGGACTGGCCCTGGTGTTCGTCAGGATCTATGACTGGGACAGCAAGCCGATACCTGGTGCCCAGCGGTCCGACGGCCGCGGATTCTCGCCGCGGTGGCCGGACGGCAAGTACTGGCAGTACATCGTCGCCGCCAGCGGCGCCTGGACGGCAAGCGACAGTTGGGCGACCAACATCGCCCCGGTGATCGGCATACTCGCGACGGCCTTCAGCGTCACAACGGCGGCGAGCGCGCTGTTCCCCGGCGTCGATCTCGGCCGTTTCGAACTGCTCAACCTGGCCGCCATCACGATCATCACCGCGACCCCGTTCGCGTTCAGCATCCTCTACGCCAAATGGACAGCCAAGAACCCGGGCCTGACCACGGACTCGGCCATCGTTCCGCCTGTGCTCCTGGCGGACTTCGCCGCCGCCGCCGGGAGCCTGCCCCCACCGGCCGTCGCGGTCAGTGCGCCGGTCGGGGCGAGCTCTCACGGTGCCGGGCGGCGCGGCCGTCGGCGTGGACGAGGAGGAGGGGATCGCATGGATCACCCCCCGCGGCGAGGCCGCCCTGCTCATCGAGGTCACCCACATTGGCGTTGTGCCGAAGCACCTCAAGGACGGTGCCACCGTTCAGGTCCCGCCGGGCAGCATGCTCCACGTCATTCCTGGTGAGTGCATGGCGTTGCCGGGAGCCGCCGACCTGGTCGTGGCCGGGGACAGTGCGCTACAGATCACCTTCAGCGACGACACCAGGCTCGCCCTGCCTGCGGACCAGCTTTCTGGCACTACGGCAGCGGCCAAGTCGAACGGCCCGAATGAGGTCGCCGGGGCGAGCGCCGGGAAAGGCGCCGAGGGCGGCAAACCGGCCGATACCTCGCTGGGATCCCCCGTGTGGGTGCTGGCGCCTGGCGGGGCCAAGCTGACCGTGAACGGCACCGCGAACGTGGTGCTCCCCACCGGAACCAAGGTCACCGCGCCGCGCCGCGAAAAGTACCGGCTGGAAGCCGACAGGCATGTCCTGGTGCCGCAGGGCAGCAACACCATGGTGGCCAACATGCGCCTGGTGATCGCCTCCGCGCTGATGACCATCTTCGGCATCGGCATCCAGGTCGGCATCGCCGGCGTGCTCGCCTTCGGCTACTCCGACGCCAGCACGACAGGCCGCTGGCTCGCGCTGCTGCTGGTCGTGGTCGTGGCCGTGTTCACGCTGATTTACAGCACCATGGCGATCCGGACCCTGGCCGACCCGCAGCCGGGATCGTCGCTGAGCGCCGTCTCCGGCACCTCGTTCACGCTGTAGGTGCGGGCGCGGGCGGCGCCCGCTCCCGCACCCGAACCGCGGCTATCCGGTGAAGCCGTCGAACACGTGGCTGAACGCCCAGGTGGACTGCTTGATCCCGGAGCAGGAGTTGCTGTCGATGGTGCCGGGGCAGCCGCCGTTGTCCCGCTGGATCGCCCAGATGGAGATCTCCGGCATCCCGTGGGACCGCGCGAAGCTGGCAACCGCCTGCGCATCAGGCAGGTAGGTGACCTCGGTCTTCTTCGGGTAGTCGTCGATCCCCGGGAGGATCGTTATGCCTTCTATTGACCAGAGCCTGCGCTGACCGAGGTGCGGGTACAACTGCGCGAGTTGCGCGTGCGTGCCGTTCAGCGCCTTGATGGCGGCCTTGCCCATCTCGATGCCGGTCTGGCTGGCCTTGATGTAGTAGTCGAAGGTCATGATGTTCACGGTGAACCGCACGCCGTGCGCGGCAGCGCTCTTCAGCACGTTGAGGCAGTTGCCGGGCAGGCCCCACGGCTCGACGCCGATCGTGAACACGATCTGCACGGTGCGGTGTGTGCGGGCGGCCCACTTCTGCAGCAGTGCGATCGCCTCGCTGCGCCGGGCGATGCCCGCCTTGTTGCTGAGCGACCTGGCCTCCACGTCCATGTCCAGACGGGTCACCCCGTAGGTGGTCACCACGGACTCGTAGGCCTTGGCGATCTTCGGCACGCTCGCGCAGGAGTCGGCGATCTCGGTGCCGCCCTGGTCGGCGCTGAACCCGCCGAACGACGGGACCACGTCCCCGCCCATGGCGCGCAGTTCGCGGACCTGGTGGACATAACGGCCACCGGGCTGCACGACCTGCCGTGGGATACCGTCCCATGCGACCTGGCACGAACCCTTCTTGGGCGTCTGCAGGAAGGCGAGGGTCAGGTAGTGCGCACCGGACTTGCGGGCGATGGCGGCGATGTTGTTCCTGGTCCAGGTCTCGAAGTAGGGCGCATAGACGTGCCGCGGGATGAGGTTCTGACCGTGATGCGCGGCCGGAGCGGCAGGCGCGGAGCGGGCAGCCGCCGCGGCCGCGCCGGCGCCGAGGGCGACGGTGAGCGGAACGCACAGCCCGACGGCCAAGGCTGTTCGCGGGCGGAGCGGGATGCGCTTCATGCGGATCGGTTCCTCCTGCCTGGGGGCGGCAAGGCGACGGCAGGCACGGCTCTGGGCGCGGCTGCCGGGGCCAAGTTTGTTAGGACAGTATCCTTACTATTAGTCCCGGCTACAAGGCCATGACGCCGTGACCCTGGTCCAGAGAGCGCGTCGGCCAGCGCTCAGTTGGCGGCGATGGCGGGCGTGTCCATCGGGAACGAGATCCCGGTGATCCGCGTCTGGCTCCAGGTGCTGCCGCCCGGCGCCTCCGCGTAGAAGTCGACCACGTCGCTGCTGTCGATCGAGGTCATCGCCAGGCCGCCGGAGGACTGCGCGGCTATCGCCACGTCGGCGTTGTCGCCCCAGCCCGGGCAGGCGACGTAGGCCTGCCGGTGCCAGGACGAGGACCCGTCGTCCTGGGTATAGGTGCTGATGCACTCCCCCGAGGAGAAACTCGGGTCGTAGGCCGCGATCGTGACGTTGTGCTCGGTGCTGTTCACCGTCATCGCGGACTGGTCGTCGGCCTGCCAGGCCAGGTTCTGCCCGTGCCAGTCGTGCACGTTCCCGGTGGTGTTCCAGTAGAAGTTCAGCTGGCTGGAGACCGGGGTGGTGGCCGAGACCACGATCCGGCCATCGGTCTCGTCCGCGGCCTGCACGCCCTGCCGTGCCCCGCCCGGGTACACCTCCTGCACCGTCTTCCAGGTGGTGGCCCCGTACGCCTGCCGGTCCAGGCCGAACCCCTTCGGGGTGGCGAACGAGACGACGGAGGTGTTCTGCGCATCCACGGTGACGTCGGGCGCCGTCGCGGTGCCGTTCACCGTGGGAATGGCCTCGGCGTGCCAGGGCCCGGTGCCGATCTGCTGCCAGTAGTACGTCGAGTCGGTGCCGGTGGCGTTCTGCGCGACGATCACGGTGTTGGCCGCGGCTCCCGGGTTGATCCGCTGCGCGGCGATCGAGGGCGGCACCAGCGGGGCGACACCGGCCTTCGCGGAGACCTGCTGGCGGTGCCACACCGTGCCGCCGGACGCCTGCCAGAAGTAATAGAGCGTGCCGCGGTAGGCGCCAGTGAGGAAGACCGCCGCGATCACGATGATGCCGTTGCTCTCGATGGCCACCGAAGGCTGACCGTAGAGCCCGGTAGCCACCGTCTCGATGTGCCACGAGCCGTTGACCTGCGTGGCCACGTCGAGCCCGGACCCTGCCGTGACGGCGATGACCACCTCGTTTGCGAGGCATAGGCGGGAACCGCCGGGCCGCCGGCAACGGCGAACGCGGCCGCCAGCGCGGCGGCGGCCGCGACCGGCCGCAGAGCCCGGATCCCCATGGTTGGCTCCCATCCGGGCCCTGCGCCCTGGCCGTCCATTGCGGCCGTGCCGACAGTGGCGCGGCCTGCCCTGGCACCACGAGACGTTACGGCTGCTGCCGCGGCCCGCACATCCCCGCAACCATGCAATCCAGCAGCGCCAAGCGAGTCACTCTGGCACCAAACCCGCACAAAACCACCACGGCTTGGCCGCCCCGCTATGACATCCCCGCACCGCCGCGGGCGAGGACCGCGTACGCGTCAGGGGATCAGGGCGATCTTGCCGGTGGTGTGGCCGTCCAGGATCGCGCGGTGCGCGGCGGCGGCTTCGGCCAGCGGGAAGGTCTGCGAGACCAGTACCCGCAGCTTCCCTTCCTGGGCGAGCCTGGCCAGGTCGAGCCGGGCGCGCTCCCGGATCTCGGTGCCGTGATCCGCGCCGGGCGCACCGCCGAGCACCTTGATCCCTGCCTGCAGCCCGCGGCCGAACGCGACGATCGTGGCTATCCGGGCCTTGTCGGAAACCAGGCCCATGGAGACATCCCAGGCCTCGTCGGTGCCGACCAGGTCCAGGGCCACATCGACCCCGCCAGGGGCCGCAACGGCGACCCGGTCCGCCAGGCCCGGGCCGTAGGCCACCGGGATGGCGCCGAGGTCCTTCAGCAGTTCATGCCGTGCGGGGCTTGCCGTGGCCACGACCTTGGCCCCGCGGATGACGGCAAGCTGGACGGCCATCAGGCCTACCCCGCCGCTGCCGCCGTGGACGAGCACGGTGTCGCCGGCGCCCACGTCCGTCGCGGCCAGCAGGTGCCACGCGGTCACCCCGGTCAACATCAGCCCGGCGGCCTGCGCCCAGTCCAGCGTTCCCGGCTTGGGGATCACCGCCTGGGCCGGCACCACCAACTCGGAGGCGTAGGCACCCGGGGCACGGAAGGCGATGACCTCGTCACCGACGCCGACAGGGCCCGCCGGGCCGGCCGTATCTGGCCCCACAGCGGTCACCACCCCGGCGGCCTCGGCGCCGAGCCGGATCGGCAGCCGGGCCGGGTCCTTGCCGAACGCCCCGCTGTAGGACTTGGCGTCCACCGGGTTGACGCCGGCCGCCCTGACCTCGATCCGGGCCTCACCAGGGCCGGGGTCCCGCATGGGCTCCTCGACGACAGAAAGGACCTCGGGGCCGCCGTACTCGGCGGCGATCACAACAAGCGCCACACCGGCCGCAACATCCCCGTGACCGCCGTGCATTCCCGTCTTCCGGCCTGGTTATGAGGTGACCTGCTGAGGCAGAGGCGGCCACCGTTTGATCATCGTGGTTTGTGACAACTCATGACGATCGTGCGGTGGCCGCTGGGCACAGCGCGGACCCTGGCCGGGGGCTGGTGGAGTTCGAACAGCAGGGTCGGATCGCAGGAGGTCCCAGATCGAGTGGGCGTAAGAGGACCTAAGGCTGCTTCGCGGTGCATGGTCGGCACCGGGCTACATAGGTCCCGGGGAAGGTGCCGGGCGGCGGCGGGTGGTGCGGAGGAATGCCGTTATGCCCGCGGTCAAGAAGCTGGCCGCGCCGAGCACCACCGCCCCCGCTAGCAGCAGGAAGGTCACGGAGTACAAGGCGAATTGGCTGAGGACCGGGCCTACGGCGACATCGGTGACGCCGGGAATAGTCGACTGTCCGGTGCGAAGCAGATACCTGCCCGGCTTGCTGATCGTGACCCACCAGCCCGCCTGCCCCAGGTGCCCTTCCGCGACGTAGCTCTGCCCCTGGCCGCGCCATGTGCGGATCGGAACCGGCGGACCGCCGCTGGCTGACAGCATTCGCAACCGCATCGACCCATTCTGGAGGGGCGATCCGCCGCCGCCCACAGTGAGCTTGCAGCACGCCCGGTCCGGTTTCTCGATGTAAAAGAGGTAGAGCCCCGGCTGGTCGAAGATGACCCCGCCCTGGCCCGGCACTGGCACCCGCTGGAACGCTCCGACCTGGCTGGGCAGGGACGATACGCCGTGAACGCCGAAGGCGCCCATGGCCAGCGCGCAGGCCAGCAGGCCAGCGGCCAGCCAATACCAAGATCGCGCCGGCCGGGCCAGCCTGTTGTCCGCTGGCACCTGTTGCCTGCCATAGCCCGCTGGCTGTTCCATTGTCATCTGACGCCTCCAGCTCACAGGAAAGACGAATGCCCGGCTGCGTTGCGGCCTGGCTGAGCGAGAGGCAACTAAGCTGCTATCAGCTGATTGGGGCCCATCTCCTTGACGCAGGACAGTGTCACCCGGTTTACGTGCCCGCCCGGCAACGGCGACATGGTCATGGAGAACGGCCACCGCGCAGGCGTTCGGAATGGTGCCTGCGGACCTGCCGCCAGCTAGGCGCGGTAGCTGAGGTGCCATGCCGGCGAACAGCAGCGTTTCAGCAGCTAGCGCACCAGCCGGAGATCGTGATCTTCATAGTTGGTGGCGGCGCGATGGTGAGGAACGCGGTGGCGAGCATGGCCAGGGTGACCAAAGATCGTTAAGCGCACAGACCTGCGCTGGCCTGGCGAGCCGGTACTGACCGCCAGACGCCCTGGGTGACGCTATGCCCAAGCAGCCGATGGACACGGGTATCGCTGTGGGCTTGGCAGAGGATCAGGTCATCACCGGTCGCACTGTCCCGCTCGCCCTCGAGCCCCAGGCTGGATCGCGCTGTCCCCGGTGGCAGCTGCCCGCGAGAACGCTTTTCACGCCATGCGTCGAACGTCAAGGTCCCGGCTACCGGCACGGTGATAAGCAGGGGGAGCACCCCGACGACCAATGCGAAATAGGGACTGGCGAGAGAAGCACCCGACATAAACCCGACGATTAGCAGAACGACCACCCAAGAACCCCACAGGAGTGCCTTATTCGCCGGCGGCTCGGCCTGCGCCGCGACGGTCTTGCCCGGCGGCGTGGCCGCGAACAGCCCAGCGGGAAGGTCGCCAGTCAGCGCGGCCAGTTCCCCGTTGGTCCGTGAGGCGAACGCCTGGCCGGCCCGCGCATCCAGTTCTTCCTTGGTCAGCATGCCTTGCACGAACGCGGCCTTGAGCACCGCGATCACCTGCTCGCGATCGGCATGCGACGCCCGCAGATAGCCACCGGCTGCCATGTCTGCCGCACCCTGGTCACCAGGCCCTGCCGTCACCGGTACCACCCCCGCCCGCAGGATGCCTAAAAGACTAAAACATCATTAATTGCGGGGGCTACCAGCCGCCGGCCCTCGTCATCGCCGGTCTCACGCACCCGCAGCCGTTCCGTCACCGGGCCAGTCTGGGGGATCAGTGACCCCGGCGAATGATCTCGGCCGGGCAACCGCATCACCTGGCACAACGGCAGATGTCAGGCAGCGGGTCTAGTGTCTGGGCATGGTGTTCTGGCAGCTGACCATCGACGCGAATGACCCGGCTGTGCTGGCACGGTTCTGGGCGCAAGCGCTGGGCTGTCAGCCAGCGCCTCCGGCGGAGCCACAGACGACCTGGAACGCGCACTACCGCGCCCGGCTGGGGGAAGACGCGGCCTTCAGCGACCGGCTCTTCGACCCGGCCGGGCTGCGCCCGCCGATCTGGTTCCAGGAGGTGCCGGAGGCGAAGGCGGGCAAGAACCGGCTCCATCTTGACCTCTTCCCCACCGGCCGCGATAACGCGCTGCCGATGCAGGAGCGGATCGAGATCGTCGAGGCGAAGGTTGCCGAACTGATCCGGCTGGGTGCCAGCGTGGAGCGCCGAACCCGGCATGACGATCCGGAGGACCCGATCTACGCCGTGGTCATGCACGACCCGGAAGGCAACGAGTTCTGCGTCAGCTAAGACTCACAGCGGGACGCAGGTTCAGCGGAGGACGATCACGTTGGCGGTTATCAGGGCGGCGGCGTCCGAGGCCAGGTAGGCGATCACCTCGGCGACCTCGTCCGGGGTAGCGACATGGAACATGGCCGGGCTGTCTGCGACCGCCCCACGGACCGCGTCGTTGACCCAGCCGGTGTCGGTGACCGGCGGGTGGACCATGTTCGCGGTGACCCCGTAGCTGGCCAGTTCCAGGGCCGCCGACATCGTGTAGCTGTCTTGGGCCGCCTTGGCCGCGCCGTAGGAGACCTCCCCGGGGAAGCCTAGTTCCCCGCCCGAGGTGAGGCCGATGATCCGGCCCCAGGTCCCGCCGCGGGCGATATGCCGCCGCGCGAACTCGGCGATCAGCAGGCCCGCCGCCATCGCGTCCACGCCGAACTGCTGCAGCCAGGTGCCTGGACTCATCGCCTGCACCGTCCGGCCGAACGCGTCGGTGTGGGCCGTCTGGAAGGTGTCGGCCACCCACCCGGACGCGTTGTTCACCAGGATGTCCACCGGCCCGAAGTGTTCCTCGGCCGCGTCGAACAGCGCGGCCGCCGTCGCCGGGTCGGCCAGGTTGGCCTCCATGGCCAGGGCCCGCCCGCCCCGGGCCCGGATCTGGTCGGCGACCGGGGCGCCGTCGCGCGTCCGGCCGTCCCTGTAGGCCCGGGGAAACCCCGGGGCGTCGTCGTCCACCCGCAGGAACGTGCACAGCACGGCACAGCCGCGCGCGGCGAGCGCCGCCGCGGTTGCCGCGCCGATGCCGTGGTTGGCGCCGGTCACTATCGCCGTGTGGCTGCCCGCAGGCCCGCTGGTCACGATGCTGCCTCCTGGTCGCGCCGTATCGCGGCACCGCCCCGGCCGGGCCGGCCGTCCGCGGCAGCCGACCGTAGCCGGCCCGCCGACCGTTGCCCACCCGGTTAACGCCCGGCCGGCCCGCGCCGCGCACCCCGACCGCCGGGCACCTCGCACCGGCCTTGTGGCGGGGGCGCCCGCCCCATGTAGCGGATGGTCGCTCGGGGTCCTGGCCCAGAACTGAGCCGCACCGGCGCTAATCCATGCATCCAAGCTGCCCGAAGATGACAGCGACGTTACTTACTGCCTGCCGTGACATAGGTGCCCCGGCCAATGATGGTGGTGATCAGGCCTCGGTCACGCAACACGGCAGTTGCCCGGCGGATCGTGTCATAGGCCACCCCATACTCGGTGGCCAGGTCGCGCTCGGCTGGCAGCCTGCGCCCTGGCCGCAGCTCCCCAGAGCGGATGCGCGCCTCGATGTCGTCGGCCACCTGGAGGTAGATCAGCTTGGGCGCGTCCGGGTCTATCGCCGGATGATCACTCACATGGCCAGGGTAGGCCCCGCTGACCTGGGCACTTTCATGCCAGGCCCTGCCGGGCCTAGCAGAGCACGGCATAGCACTGTAATGTGATCGGGCAAATACTGAGTGGCCCGCACCGTGATTCTCCCGGGAGACGTTCTATGCCCAAGTTCGCGGACCTGGATGCCCAGCGCGCCGAGCTTATGCAGGCCCACCCGGGCTGGCGGGTCTGGTACGTGCCGCACGCGCACGACGGCAGCGTCACCTGGTGCGCCCAGCGCGAGCCCACGATTCACGCCTATAGCCCGGAGGACTTGGGCAAGGACATGGCCCTGGCCGACGCCGAACTGGCTAGCGAGGTCCAGGGCCGGGCCGCCTCGTCATGAGCGCATTAGCGGCCCCGAGCCGGGCGCCCACCCAAGGACACAGCCGTGAGCCTGCCCTGCCCGCTGCGTCCCCGGCCCAGAGCAGCCACTCCAGGCCGGGGGCTTGATCCGCACATGGAGGTGCGAACCCAGTGACAGACACTACTGATCAAGCTCAAGCCTTCGCTGAGGTAGAGCGCGAGTACCCCGGGTGGCGAGCGTGGCAGGCGCAACTGGCGGGCTTGGTCTACGCCCGCAGGCCCATGACCAGCCCGCCCATGGTCGTGCGGTCTACGAGCACCGAGGGACTGCGCAAGGAGATTGAGGCCGCCGAGCGGGAGCGGGGCCTGCGGTGAAGCCCTCATAGCCCCCGGACGCAAGAGTCCCCGGTTAACGCATCCCGCCCGGGGGCTCTTGCATGTAAAACCGAGGACTCTTGCGTGTAAAAGAAGTGGCGCGCTGCCGCGTCCAATACGTAGAGCTCCCCTCGCACGGCAGCCGCTTCGCGGGGAGACCCATGTCACTGAGTGGGAGTCGTCACCAAGATGGCACATCAGGCACCACTGCCGTCACCGCGCTTGCTGGTCAGGTGGCTGTTTACCGGCGCGCTACTGTGCTGGCCGCTGGGAGCCTTCGGCGGCTGGTCGCGCTGGCTGGCCGAGGCCGCGTGGCTCAGTGCCGCGCTGGCTTGCTGGGCCGCCTCCCGGTGGCAGTCGCGCGAGCTGGCCGCGCCGCGCGTCGCGTCGCAGAGTGCGGCCCGGCTCCATGCCGTTGGCTTCATGAGCCAATTGCCAGACCGCCCTCTCGTCCCGGACGAGTGGGCCGATGAGAGCGGATTTCACGAGCAGGTGGTGGCAGCCGTCTCCGAGGGATAGTGCGCGAAGCACCCGATCGCCCTCCGCACCGCCGATGGCCGCGAGCTTGAGGCCGCCCTCATGGCCCCGTCGGCAAACCATCTCCGCAATTCACCTGGCACCGTGTTATCTTGACGCGTGACAAGACAAGCGCCTGGCCAGGGCTTATGAGCGACCTGCACCTCATCACCCATGCGGACAAGGTGTTCTTCGCCGAGCGGGGCGAGACCAAGGGCGACCTCGCCGAGCATTACCTGCGCGTTGCCGGGCCGCTGCTGCGCGCCATGGGCGGCCGCCCGGTGCTGCTGCAGCGCTTCCCCGACGGCGCGTCGGGGCCGTCGTTCTTCCAGAAGCGGGTGCCGAAGAACGCCCCGGACTGGCTCCAGACGACGATCGTGTCCACCCCGAACGGCACCACCTCGCAGGCACTGGTCGCCGCCGACATCGACCACGTGCTGTGGGCGGTGAACCTGGGCTGCCTGGGCTTCCACGTGTGGCCCTATCTGGCCGACGCCCCGCAGCACACCGACGAACTGCGGATCGACCTCGATCCCTCCCCCGGGGTGGAGTTCAGCCACATCAGGCAGGCGGCCCACGAGGTGCACGGGCTGCTCACCGAACTCGGCATCGCCGGGTACGCCAAGACGACCGGCAATCGCGGCGTGCATGTCTACGCCAGGCTCCAGCCGCGCTGGGACTCCTACCAGGTGCGCGCCGCCGCCGTGGCGCTGGCCAGGGAAGCCGAGCGCCGCAGGCCGGACCTGGTGACCGCCGCCTGGTGGAAGGAGGAGCGCGGCGCCCGGGTCTTCATCGACTTCAACCAGAACGCCCCGCACAAGACGGTGTTCGGCGCCTGGTCGGTGCGCGCCCGCCCGGGTGCGCAGGTGTCCACGCCGCTGGCCTGGGAGGAGATCGACGACATCCACCCCGACCAGTTCACCATCGCCACCCTGCCGGCCAGGCTGGAGTCGGCCGGCGACCCGTGGCAGCCGATGAACGAAGACCCGCAGGACCTGACGCCGCTGCTCGACCTGGCCGCCCGCGACGAGGCGGACGGCTTGCCCGACGCGCCGTGGCCGCCGGTCTACCCCAAGCAGCCCGGCGAACTGTCCCGGGTCGCACCCAGTCGTGCCAAGAAGCCCTGACCGCGCCTTTTCATCATGGACATACCGTTTGCGACGGCGCTGGCCGGCTGGAAAGCGAGCGGCAAGAACCGGCTCGGCTGGACCTTAGTGCCAAACGCAGCCGACGTGGACAGCGCCGAATCCATGCGCATCGCCGCCGGGGTACTCGACGCGCTCGGCGTGTCCCGCGACGTGACCTCGGCCGTGCCCAAGGACCCTGGCGGCCCGCTTGAGCAGGCGGTCTGTGACCATTTGCGCGAGGTCCTGCCCGGCTACCGTACCGGCAGGGACTGGCTGATCGGCCGGAGCAAGCTGATCACCGGCTTCGACCAGTACGCCCACCTCAAGGAGGTGGATGCGCTGGTGCGCGCCAGCCCGCAGCTGCGTATCTCGCTGGGGATGGACTACCTGATCAAGCCGGACGTCACTGTGGGCCTGGCCGGGGTCCGGACCGGCTCTGGCCTGCCGCCGCTGCACGCGGCGATCTCCTGCAAGTGGACCATCCGGTCGGACCGGGTGCAGAACATCAGGCACGAATGCCTGCAGATGATCCGGCACCGGCGCGGCAGGCAGCCGCACCTGGTGACGGTGACCGCGGAGCCGCTGCCGAGCAGGCTGGCGTCCATCGCCCGCGGTACCGGCGAGGTGGATGCCGTGTACCACATCGCCTACGGCGCGATGGACGCCAGCGTCGCCGCGCACGCGAACGCCGAACAGCGGGACGCCTGGCGGGAGGTGACCAGGCAGCGCCGGGTGCTCAGCTACGAGGCGCTCGCGGAAACCCTCGCGTCACAGTGAGGACACTGCCGTGTTCCGCCGCCGGCATGTTCCGCCGAGGACACTGCCGTGTTCCGCCGCCGGTATGTTCCGGGTGCTGGTCATGCACGCGATGCGAGGATCACTAGGTCTGGCTCGCCGCGGCGGCCTGCCAGCAAGGGAACCTCCATCGTCACTACCTGGGCGAACAGGGGGGCGAGCCTGTTGGTGAATTCCGGTGCACGTGTGGAGCTCCATACCGACAGCACGCCCTGGCCGGTCAGTGCACGCTCAAGTACGGCCAGTCCCGCGGGTTCATAGACGCTGCGGTTGTCATCCGTCATTGTCCAGCCGGGGCCGTTATCGATGTCAAGGCACAGCACGTCATACCGTTCGCTCGCGGTGCGCAGGTGGTGCAGGAGATCGTCGTGGACGACACGGGTGCGCGGATCGTCGTGCCCGCCCCCGGCGAAGCGCCGCAGTGGCTCCGTGCCCTTGGTATGCCAGTCGATGACCGCACGTTCCCGTTCCACCACGCAGATCTGTCCCGGACGCGGGTCGGCTGATGCCTCGGCCAGCGAGAAGCCGATGCCGAGGCCACCGATCAGAAGGCTCGCGCCGTGTGGCTGCTTCAGCATGTCGAGCGCGGCGCTGATCAACAGCCGTTCCGAGCGGCCATCAGAGGAATCCATCAGGAAACAGCCATTCGCGATGATTTCAAAGCACTCCCCACGACGGCGTAGCACCACCTCGCCGTACGGTCCCTCACAACGCTCGATCATCTGAGCCATCCCGTTCATGCGGACCATCTTCTCCC
>CAVXMG010000051.1:0-89604 GCA_963762735.1 uncultured Actinomycetes bacterium
TTTCTACGCTCGGGGGCACATCCGCAGCATCGCGCGGGTGGTCGGGCTCGATCCCGAGGAACTGGTTCGCGAATACGACGCGATCCATGGCGCGCCGCACGCGATCACCGCTGCCGACGTCTTTGAACCCTCGACCCCGATCCGGCTGAAGGAACGGCGCTCCGCGAACTGGAGCGTGGTGATGGTCCTCGTCCTGGCCGTCGTGCTTGGCTACGGGGTGTACCGGCTGGTCGACCACGGGACCTCACCACGGCCGGTCGTGGCGGCCGGCGGAACGCATCCCAAGGCGTCCAAGTCGCCGGCCAGCAATCCGTCACCGACGCCGGCCGCGGTGCATCACCGCCGCCTGACCATCCGGCTCACCGCCACCCAGGACTGCTGGGTGCAATTCACCAAACCGCACGGCCAGTTCCTGTTCCAGGTCTACGTGCTGAGCGGCAGCACCCGCACCTGGCGCTTCCGGCACGCGGTGTCCATGCAGATCGGCAACCCCGGCGGGATCCTGCTTACGGTCAACGGCAGGAACCTGGGCCATCCCGGTACCTATGGCCAGCCGGTGACGCTCAACTTCGGTCCGGGCCAGAAGCTGCCCCACACCGCCACGGGCTAGCGATCCGCGGGCCATGGGCGGCCCGGGCCAGCGCGGGCTAGCGATCCGCGCCGCCGCGGGCTAGCGATCCGCGCGCCGCAGGCCAGCGGGCCGGCGGCCGGTGGTCCCGGTCGGCGCACGGGCGCATTTACCGTAGTCTGCCGGTGTGCCTTCCAGTCATGCATCCGTTCCCGGGCGGCGCACCGTCAGCCTGGTCACCTTGGGCTGCGCGCGCAACGAGGTGGATTCCGAGGAACTCGCGGGCAGGCTCGAAGCCGCCGGCTGGACCCTGACCGACCGGGACGACGCCGCCGTGGTGCTCGTCAACACCTGTGGCTTCATCGAAGCCGCCAAGCAGGAGTCCATCGCGGAACTGCTGGACGCGGGCGGCTCGGAGGCGAAGGTCGTGGCCGCGGGCTGCCTGGCCGAGCGGTACGGTTCCGAACTCGCCGATGCCCTGCCGGAGGCGCAGGTCCTGAGCTTCGACGACTACGGCGACATCGGCGCCCGGCTGGACGCGGTCCTGGCGGGCGAGCGGCGGCCCGCCCACGAGCCCAGGGACCGGCGCCGGCTGCTTCCCATATCCCCGGCGGGCCGGCGCGGCGCGGCCGCGGGCCACGTCCCCGGGCACGGCATGCCCGGCGCCGAGTTCGCCGACCTGCCCCCGGGAGTCGCACCAGCCTCCGGGCCCCGGGTAATGCGGCGCCGCCTGGACGGCGGGCCTGTGGCTCCGCTCAAGATCGCTTCTGGTTGTGACCGGCGCTGCTCGTTCTGCGCCATTCCAGCCTTCCGCGGCGCCTTCCTGTCCCGCCCGCCCGCCGACGTGATCGCCGAAGCGGAGTGGCTGGCCAGCCAGGGAGTCCGTGAGCTGCTGTTGGTCAGCGAGAACTCGACGTCCTACGGCAAGGACCTGGGGAACCTGCGGCTGCTTGACGAACTGCTCCCCGGCCTGGCGGCGGTTCCCGGCATCTCCCGGATCCGGGTCAGCTACCTGCAGCCCGCTGAGCTGCGCCCGGGACTCGTCGACGTGCTGACCTCCACCCCAGGTGTCGCGCCCTACTTCGACCTGTCGTTCCAGCACGCCAGCGGCCGGGTGCTGCGGGCGATGCGCAGGTTCGGGGACGGCCCCCGGTTCTGCGCGCTGCTCGACCAGATCAGGGAGCGGTGTCCGGAGGCTGGAGTCCGGTCCAACTTCATCGTCGGCTTCCCCGGCGAGACGCCCGAGGATGTCGCGGAACTCGAACAGTTCCTCTCCGACGCCCGCTTGGACGCCATCGGCATCTTCGGCTACTCCGACGAGGACGGGACCGAGGCCGCGTCGCTGGACGGGCACGTGGACCCGGCGGAGGTCGCACGCCGGGTCGATGACCTGTCCGACCTCGCCGAAGAACTCATGGCCCAGCGTGCCGCCGACCGGTGCGGCGAAATCATCGGCGTGCTCATCGAGGAGCCGCTGGGCCCTGGCCACTACCAGGGCCGCGCCGCACACCAGGCGCCCGAGGTGGACGGGGTGACGACCGTGCGGTCGCCGGCCCCCTTGACCGTCGGTGACATCGTCAGCGCCGTGGTGGCCGGATCCGAGGGGGTGGACTTGGTCGCCGAGGCCCGCCTCAGCGCCACGGCCGGGACGCCGGCCCGGGCCGGGATGCGTTGACCCGGCGGGGCCACGGTGAGTGCGGAAGCTGAGCCTCCGGCCCGCGGGGCCGCCGGCCCGGTGGTGCCGCCTCCGCCTGGGCTCGTCAACCTGGCCAACGGACTGACCGTGACCCGCCTGGTGCTCGTCCCCGTGGTGGTGGCCTGCCTGCTGGCCGGCGGCACGGCCTGGCGGGTGGCGGCGTTCGTCGCGTTCGGCACCGCCTCGGTCACCGACCTGCTGGATGGCCGCATCGCCCGGAGCAGGGGACTGATCACCGATTTCGGCAAGATCGCCGACCCGATCGCGGACAAGGCCCTCACCGGCGCGGCGCTGGTGACGCTGTCCTACCTCGGCTGGCTCCCGTGGTGGGTGACCATCGTGATTCTCGCCAGAGAGGTCGCCGTGACCGGGCTGCGGTTCTGGGTCATCAGGTACGGCGTGATCGCCGCGAGCCGGGGCGGGAAGCTCAAGACCCTCCTCCAGGTCCTGGCGATCTCGCTGTACATGCTGCCCGGGGTGCCGCAGTGGCTGCGTGCCGTGGTGATGGCCGCCGCGGTGGTTGTCACCCTGGTCACCGGCGCCGACTATGTGATTCGAGCCGTACGGTTGCGCCGCCGGCCTGTCCCCGACAAGGTCCGCCAGGCCCCTTGACGCACCTCCGCACGGGCCGGCGCCGCGGGAGGCCATGATGGTCCCGTGGACTCACGTGGCGACCTGGCGGCCCGGATCGTGAGCGCGCTGGGGGAGCGGGGCCAGACTCTCGCCACCGCCGAGTCGCTCACCGGCGGGATGCTCGGCGCGGCCATCACCGCCATCCCTGGTGCCTCCGTGGTGTACCGCGGCGGCATCGTCGCCTACGCCACCGAGCTCAAGACGGTGCTCCTCGGCGTTCCCGCCGACCTGCTGGCCCGGTACGGCCCGGTCCATCCCGACGTGGCCGCGGCCATGGCAGCGGGCGTCCGCGACCGGCTCGGCGCCACGTGGGGCCTGGCCACGACGGGTGTGGCGGGACCGGATCCCGTGGACGGTCTTCCGCCCGGCACCGTACACATCGCGGCCAGCGCCGGGGCGCCGGCCACCCGGTCCCTGGCCCTGGCCGGCGGGCGGAACGAGATCCGCCGGGACACCGTCGGGGACGCCCTGAAACTACTGTGGGAGCTGCTAAGGGAAGATGATCCCTGATTACAGCGTTACGTCATCAGCGAACACGGCTACGTCTGCACTCCCCGAGTGTCGGTGAGGCCAGGTACCGTGGGGACTGCCAGACTCACTTCGCGAAGGGAGCGCGACATGGTCCTGCTTCGTCACTTGCTCGGTGACGCGCTGCGGCGGCTACGCCTGCGCCAGGGTCGTACCCTCCGTGAGGTGTCCGCCGCGGCCCGGGTGTCCCTGGGCTACCTGTCCGAAGTGGAGCGCGGCCAGAAAGAGGCGTCCTCCGAGCTTCTCGCGGCAATCTGCGGCGCGCTGGAAACCCCGCTGTCCCATGTCTTCCGCGAGGTGTCGGACAACTTCGCCCTGGCGGAACTGCAGAGCGAGCCGGTCCTTTCCGGCACCAGGGAGCCGTCGCTGCGGTCGGCCAAGGAGCCTGCGCTCACCCCGCCGGCGGTGCGCCCCTTCGGTGGTGCCGTGCCGGCGTCGCTCAACCTCGCCGCCGCGCCCGAGCTGGGCGAAGGTGCCAAGCTGGGCGAGGGCGCGAAGCTGGGCGACGGGGCCGAGCCCGTCATCGGCACCATCAAGCTGCCCAGCGGCCACCAGGCCGGGTACGACGACGTGGCCCGCCGAATCCGCGACATCACCGACATGGTGCCGGTGTAGGCGCGGCCGGCTAACTGTGCTCATCGGCCGTTCGGCCGCGCCCGCCGCTTCATATCCCGTTCGGGCCGCCGCTTCCTGCGGCTCCTCGCTCCGTGATCATGACCTAGGTGGTGCTATAGGCCCCCGTAAGTCATGATCACGACCGCGGTCGTGGCGGAACGGGGATGATCATGGGGATGTGGCCCCCACCGATGGGCCACATCCCCATGATCATCAGCAACGGGGACGTGGCTTGGGCGGATGGGCAGGAAGTGATCTTCTCGCTCCGGCGCAACACCGCGGTACGCGGCTGGCGGCGGCTATGCCCAGGCGCGGGGGTCGTCGGTGAGTTCGCGGACCCGGGCGGGGAGTTCGCCGGTGACGATGTGGTCGAGGGTGACCTCGTCGAGGATGGCCCGCTCGTTGGCGCGCAGCGCGATCCAGACGCTCTGCAGCGGCTCCGCCGCGCCGATATAGCCGAGGTTCTCCGGGCGCTCACCGCGCACCCCGACGAGTTGCCCGTCCACGGCGCGGATGATGTCGGCCAGTGAGATCTCGTTGGCGGGCTTCGCCAGCCAGAACCCTCCTTCGGGGCCGCGCTGGCTGCGCACCAGCCCCGCCCGGCGTAGCTGCGTGAGGATCGCCTCAAGGAACTTCGCCGGGATGTTCTGCGCCCGTGCCAGCTGCTCGGCCGTGGTGTGATCCCCACTGGAGGCGGCCAGTTCCACGGCTGCACGCAGAGCGTAATCAGCACGGGCAGACAATCTCATGACCAGCATTATGGCCCTTATGACGGGGTGGATGGTGCACTGGGCGGCACGGCACGCCGCCGGCGGGCCTCTGGCAGGGGTCAGATAGCGTGGTCAAAGTGACCTTCCGTGACCAGAATGGAGGGGCTCGTCCCGCCGTCGGCCCGGGCGCGTTCCCGCTCGGTGCGGCCATCACCCTCGCGGACCTCGACTACGATCCGCATCCCTGGCTGGCCCGCCTGCGGGACACCGAACCGGTTTCCTGGCTGCCTGCCTTGCACGGCTGGGTGGTCACAAGGCACGACCTCGCGGCTGCGGTCATGCGGGACAGCGCGGTCTTCACCGTGGACGATCCGAGGTTCTCCACGGCCCGCGTCGTCGGGCCGAGCATGCTCTCCCTGGACGGCGCCGCGCACGGCCGCCACCGCGCCCCGTTCACCAAGGGCTTCGGCCGTGCCGAGATTCACGCCCGGCTGGCCGGGTTCGTGGTGGCCGAAGCCGATCGCCTGGTGGCGGCCATGCGGCCCGGCGGTGCCGCGGATCTGCGGCGCGGCCTGGCCGGCCCGCTGGCCGTGGCGGTCGTCGCCGAGGCCCTCGGCCTGGGTGACGCCGACCCTGCGACCGTCCTCGACTGGTACGCCGCGATCGTCGGCTCCGTGTCCGCGCTGACCGGTGAGCACAGCCCGGCCCGGCCCGGCGATGATGCCCGCGAGGATCAGGGCCGCCGGGACCAGGCCCGCGCGGCCGGGGCTGAGGCGTTCGGCTCGCTGAGCGCGCGGCTCACCGCCGTGATCGGATCGGCCAGCGAGCCGCCGTCGCTCCTCGCCGCCGCGGCCGGTGCCCACGGAGCCGCCGTGGTCGACACCGCCAAGCGTGACACGCCGGAAAACGTCAGCGACGATGCCGGCGCCGCGGCGCTTACCACCGCCGAGGTCATCTCCAACGCGGCAGTGATCATGTTCGGCGGCATCGAGACGACCGAGGGCATGATCAGCAACGTCATCCTGCACCTCCTCCAGCACCCCGGCCAGCTGGCCCTGGTCCGCGAGGATCCGGGCCTGGTGCCTAACGCGGTGGAGGAGTCGCTGCGGCTGGAGCCCGCGGCCGCCGTGGTGGACCGTTACGCCACCCGCGACATCACGCTTGGCGGGGCCCGGATCCGCGCTGGCGACCTGGTCACGGTCTCGCTGGCAGGGGCGGGCCGGGACCCTGCGGTGTACCCAGAGCCGGACGCGTTCGACGTGCGCAGGCCCAACGCCCGGCTGAGCCTGGCCTTTGCTCACGGCCCGCATTTCTGCCTGGGCGCCCACCTGGCCAGGCTGGAGGCCCAGGCCGCGGTCTGCGCGGTGCTCACCCTGCCGGAACTGCGTCTCGACCCGGCACACCCGGCCGCACCCCGCGGACTGGTCTTCCGCAAGCCACCGTCGTTGCGCGTGCGCTGGGCCTCCTGACCACTGGCCGGCGCATGCCTCACTGACCCGGCCCCGGGCGGAGCCGACGGGGCCGGCGGGTCAGCCGACTGGGGGCCCGGCGGGTCGGTCGACCGGGGGCCGGGCGGGTCAGTCGCGTAGCCGGTCAGCCGGGCGGGCGGTAGGGAGCGGTCAGCCGGGCGGGCGCGCCAGCCGGCGCCCGGGTCAGCCGCGCAGGCGCAGGCCGCGCGGCGTCGGGCGGAACCCCGCGTCGGCGAGGGCTTGGGCTAGCGGCGTGTCGTAGACGCCGGTGCCGTCGGCGCGTTCCACGGTGAGGCGCCCCAGTGCGCCGCCCCGGACCGCCTCCGCGAGCCCGGCGGCCGCCGGGACGAGCACTTCCGGGTCGCTGGTCCAGGAGAGCAGGGTCTTGCCGCCGCGTTCCACGTAGAGCACGAGCTTCCCGTCGGACAGCACCACCAGTGCGCCCGCCTTCCGGCCGGGCCGGTGCGCCCCGGGAACCTCGCCTGGGCGCGCCGGCCAGGGCAACGCCGCACCGAACGCGTTCGCCGGGTCCGCCGCCGCGAGCACCGTGATCGGCGGCCCGGTCCCCGCAGCTCCCGTGCCCCCCGACGTCCCTGGGTCGGCCGTCCCGCTCGCGATCCGGGCATCCCTGCCGGCCCTGCGCCCGCAGGCCTGCCGTGCCTTCTGCTGCGGTTCCGCGGCTCCCGCCGCGCCCCAGGCCGCCGTGCCTCCTGCTGCGGTTCCGCGGCTCCCGCCGGCCCAGGCCGCCGCAGGCCCGGCGGCGCCCCCGGTCGCTGAGCCGCCGGCTCCGGCTTCCTCATCGGCCCAGACAGCCCCCTCCGGCCACGAGATACCCTCCGGCCGGGCAGCACCGCCCGGCCGGGCAGCACCCTCGAGCCGGGCACCCCTGGTGGCCGGGAGGCGGCACGCTGCGGCGGGCCTGCGGCGGTGGCTGGCCGGGCCAGTGTGGATGCCCGCTATCGCCGGGCGGGCCAGCCGCGGCCGCCTCCTGGGCCGAGGCGACGGCCCGCATCCGGTCGACCGCGCCGGGCAGGGCGAATTGCGCCGCGCCGAGGCCCTCGACGAAGTACCCGCGCCGGCACTGGCCGGCCTCCTCCATGGCGCGCAGCACCCGGTACAGCGCGCCGAAGCCTCCCGGTACGCGCTCGGCGACCACCGAGCCACGGGTCACGATGCCGTGCCGGTCGAGCAGTGCCTGGGCAATCGCGTGCGAGCGCCGGGTGGGGTCGGGATCCCGGTCGGGCAGCAGCGACCACCGGCCCGTCACCGTCGGCGGCCCGGTCCGCGTGGGCACCACCGGCCGCCCGTACCCGCGCCTTCGGGCACCGATCCTGCCCGAACGGCCCGCCATCCGCATGCTCCCCGGAGCCGCGCCACGCCGCCCAGCGCGCCGCCCAGCCCCCCGGCGCCGAGGCCCGCGGCCCCCTGGCCCGAGCCATGGGCCCCGCCGTTGACCCCGGAACCCGTTCCTGACAGCGGGCCCGGAGCCGCAGGAACCGCCTGTCGCCCGGGGGGAACCCCGTCGAACACCGGCCTGCCGGTACCGAGGACCGTGCGCAACGGCGCCAGCGTGTCGTTGGTCAGGCGGCCCGCCCAGACCAGGTCCCAGATCGCCGCCGCCACGGCCGTGTCGGACAGCCCACGCCAGTCATGATCCTTGAGCATCGCGGCGACCCGGTCGGCCAGCATGCGGAAGAACAGCCCGCCGCCGCCCTCAAGCACCGCCAGGACCGCGTCGTGCACCGGAGTCATGGTGATCTCGACGGGCGGCGGCAACAGCAGCGGCACCGCCTGGGCGGGCGCGAGCACCACCCAGCCGTCTCCGCCGGGCAGCCCGCCCGCGCCGGACCACACGATCTCCCCGGCAGCGGTCAGCTCGTCGAGCACGGCGGGCTGGTAGCCGGGAACCCGGCCGGGGAGCACGAGCGTCTCTAGCGCCGAGGCAGGCAGTGACGCCCCGGCGAGCTGGTCGATCGCGTCGAAGACCGCGTCCGCGCTGGCCGGGCGCCAGCCCCTGGCGGGCCGCCCCGCCGCCCCGCGGCGCGGGCCCGCAGCGGCCTGGCCCGCGTTCTGCCAGGCAGGCAGAAACGCCGCCAGTGCCTCCGGCGGCGCGGGCTCGACCTCCTTGCGCAGCTTGGCCAGGCAGCGGCGGCGCAGCATGCGGAGCACCTCGGCGTCGCACCACTCGGTGCCCCGGCCGCCGGGCACGAACTCGCCCTCGACGACACGGTGCTCCGCGGCGAGACGGTGCAGCGTGCCGACGATCACCGCGACACCCAGCCCGTACCGGCCGGCCGCCGCCTGCGCGGTGAACGGCCCGTGGCAGCGGGCGTACCTCGCCACCAGGTCACCCAGCGGATCGGAGACCGGCTCGGTGAACGCCACCGGCACCCCGGGCGGCAGCGGTACCCCGAGCGCGTCCCGGAGCCGGCCTGCGTCCTCGACGGCCGCCCACCGGGCCTCGCCGCCGATTCGCACCTCGATCGCCCGCCGAGAGGCGTCCAGCTCAGCGAGCCAGCCCGCGGCCATGTCCGGCTCGGCGCAGCGCCGCGCGACCTCCGCCTGCGACAGCGGCCCGATGACCCGGAGCAGGTCGGCCACGGCCTCCAGGCTGCGACAGGCGCGCTCGGGGGTGAGCCGCTGTAGTTCGGCCTCCACCTGGCCGACGACCGCAGGATCGAGCAGTTCCCGCAGGTCCGCCTGACCGAGCAGTTCGGCAAGCAGGGAGGAGTCGAGTGCCAGCGCCTGCGCCCGGCGCTCGGCGAGCGGCGAGTCGCCCTCGTACATGAACGCGCCGACGTAGCTGAACAGCAGCGACTTGGCGAACGGGGACGGGGCCGGGGTCTCCACCTCGACCAGCCGGACCTTGCGGCTGGCCAGGTCGCGCATCAGGCTGGCCAGGGCGGGCACGTCGAAGGTGTCCTGCAGGCATTCCCTGACCGTCTCCAGCACGACGGGGAACGTGCCGTACTTGGAAGCCACCGCGAGCAACTGGGCCGAGCGCTGCCGCTGCTGCCACAACGGGGACCGGTGGCCCGGCCGGCGGCGGGGCAGCAGCAGTGCGCGGGCCGCGCACTCCCGGAACCGGGAGGCGAACAGCGCCGAGCCGCCAAGCTCCGCGGTGACGATCGGCTCGACCTCCTCGGCCGCCAGTTCGGCGATGCCCGCTGGCGGCGGCTCGTCGGTGTCCGGCACCCGCAGCACGATCCCGTCGTCGGTGTGCAGCGCCTGCACGTCCATGCCCTCGTAGCGCTCCCTGAGCCGCGCGGCGATCGCCAGCGCCCACGGCGCATGCACCCTGGCCCCGTACGGGCTGTGCAGCACGAGCCGCCAGTCCCCGAGCTCGTCACGGAACCGTTCCATCACCAGCGTGCGGTCATCGGGCAGGTAGCCGGTGGCCTCCCGCTGGCTGTCGAGGTACCGGATCAGGTTCTGCGCCGCGAGATCGTCCAATCCAGCACTACGCAGTCTCGTGGCAGCCTCGTCCCGGCCCGCTGCGGCGATTTCCCGGCAGAACGCGCCTACCGCCCGGCCAAGCTCCGCGGGGCGGCCCATCGTGTCCCCGTGCCAGAACGGGAGCCTGCCCGGCTGCCCGGGCGCGGGGGAGACCAGGACCTGGTCGGCGGTGATGTCCTCGATCCGCCAGGAACTGGCGCCGAGCACGAACACGTCTCCGACCCGCGACTCGTACACCATCTCCTCGTCGAGCTCGCCGACGCGGTGCGAGTTCTTGCCCTGGCGCTGCGGGCCGGCCAGGAACACCCCGAACAGGCCCCGGTCGGGAATGGTGCCGCCGCTGGTCACCGCGAGCCGCTGCGCGCCGGGCCGGCCGCGCAAGGTGCCCGTCGTGCGGTCCCAGATCAGCCGCGGGCGCAGCTCCGCGAACTCCTCGCTCGGGTAGCGGCCCGCCAGCATGTCGAGCACCGCGTCGAGCACGCCCCTGGTGAGCCCGCTGAACGGGGCCGCCCGCCGGACCAGCCGCTCCACGTCGCCAACCTGCCAGTCGTCCATCGCCACCATGGCGACGATCTGCTGGGCGAGCACGTCGAGCGGGTTGCGCGGAACCCGCAGTTCCTCGATCTCACCGTCCCGCATGCGCTGTACGACCACGGTCGCCTCGACCAGGTCGCCTGGGTACTTCGGGAAGATCACGCTCCGGGACACGTCGCCGACCCGGTGCCCCGCCCGGCCGGTGCGCTGCAGCCCGCTCGCCACCGACGGCGCGGACTCCACCTGGATGACCAGGTCCACGGCGCCCATGTCGATGCCGAGTTCCAGGCTGGACGTGGCCACCACGGCTGGCAGCCGCCCCGCCTTCAGCGCCTCCTCGATCTGCGCCCGCTCCTGCCGGGACACCGAGCCGTGATGCGCGCGGGCCACCTCGGCCGGGGCACCCGCCGCGGCGCCCGACTGCGCCATGATCTGCGCCGGTGGCCCGGCAGGCGGCCCGTGCCGGCTCCGGCAGGCCGAGGGCGGCCTCGTCGCGGGCCTGCGCCCGTTCCGCGGCGAGCTCGTTCAGCCGGCCGCACAGCCGTTCCGCCAGGCGGCGCGAGTTGGCGAACACGATCGTCGACCGGTGCGCCTCGATCAGGTCGAGCACCTTCTCCTCGACGTGCGGCCAGATGGACCGCTGGCCCTGGGCGGCGTCGCGCACATCGGGTTCACCCGCTGGCGCGCCATCGCCGGGGCCGCCGGGCGCCGGGCGGCGACTGGCGGGCGGCGGATCCGGGTCGGTCATGTCCTCGACCGGGACGACGATCCGCAGCTCCATCTGCTTGACGTAGGGCGGCGCCGCGATGGTGACCGGGCGGGCGCCGCCGAGGAAGGTGGCCACCTCCTCCGGTGGCCGGACGGTGGCCGACAGCCCGATCCGCTGGGCCGGCCCGGCGGGCTCGTCTTCGCCGGGCTCGTCCGGCCCGGCACCGCTCCGCAGCTCGTCCAGCCGTTCCAGCGAGATGGCCAGGTGAGCGCCGCGCTTGTTGCCGGCCAGGGCGTGCACCTCGTCCACGATGACGGTGTCCACGCCGCGCAGCGAGTCGCGCGCCTTCGAGGTCAGGATGAGGAACAGCGACTCGGGCGTGGTGATCAGGATGTCCGGCGGCTTGCTCGACAGCCGCCGCCGCTCGTCGGCACCGGTGTCGCCGGTGCGCACCGCCACCCGGATGTCCGGCTCGGGCAGCCCGCGGCGGTGCGCGACCTGGCGGATCCCGGCCAGTGGGGCGCGCAGGTTCCGCTCGATGTCCACCGCCAGGGCCTTGAGCGGTGAGATGTACAGCACCCGGCAGCGCAGCTTCGGGTCGGCGGGCACGGGGCCGCTGGCCAGCCGGTCCAGTGCCCACAGGAACGCCGCCAGCGTCTTGCCAGACCCGGTGGGCGCGATGACCAGGGTGTTGTCGCCGCCCGCGATGGACGCCCAAGCGCCCGCCTGCGCAGCGGTGGGCTCGATGAACGCGCCGTTGAACCACTCCCTGGTCAGTGCGCTGAACCCGGCCAGAGGATCCGTGCCCGCGGCGGGGGCCTCGGTTGCACCGGCCCCGGCGGCCGCGCGCGCCCGTGGCGGCGTTCCGCTCCTGGCCGGGGTCCTGGTGGGCATTACTCCATCCTGCCCTGCCCCGCGGACATTTCCGTCCGTGAGTGGCGTGCTGCCCGGCCAGCCTGTGCAACGGTTTCCCACTGACGGTGGGGCGTGAATGTGACAGCGAGGCCCTTAGGGGGGCACCTAACTTGCGTTCATGCCGGGGGAGTGGGGTCGAGCGGGGCCTGTCAGCCGGGGGGTCAAGGGCTGGAGGCGCGGACGGAGCCGGTGAGCCTGCCCTGGGTGCCGCGGATCTCGCAGATCACCGAATGCTCACCCGCCGCCCAGGCCCCCTGGTTCGGATAGGCATAAAACTCGGCCAGGTCGTTGGTGGCCAGTTGCGGGTTCAGGTAGCTGGCCAGCCGGTCCTGGCAGCCCAGCCGGGCCTGGCTGCCAAGGGCGGCGCTGCCCGGCCAATCGGTGGCCCGCCACGAGGAAGGTGCCGTAGATCTCCCCGTCATGCGGCTGCGCGCAGGGAACCGCATGAGCCCCGGCGATTCCGTTTGGCAAAGAATTGAAGCACTGGCCTGGCTGCAAGCCGAACACCGTGGCGCGCAGCGGATGTGTTGCCGCGTGTGCCCGGTGCGGGCGGTGCGCCAGCAGCACAGCGGTCACCGCCGCGGCGACGACGGCCAGCGCAACGCTGACCGCGAACAGCGTGACGAGCAGGCGCTTCCCGCGCCTGCGGGGGCTGACGAGTGCGGGCGCACCAGCCGGAGCCTGGCCGCTGGGCCGCTCGGGCGCGGGAGCAGGGCTCGGGGCCTTGTCCTCCAGGCTGGTCGCCGCAGGGCCGATCTCCGGCGGCTCGTTCATCGGCGCCCCGTCCCAATACTTCTGTCGGAGAAGCTTCCCCTGGATACTCCTACCCCGGCCATGCATCAGACATTCACGGACATTTCTTGACCGGGCCTGCGGGGCGGCTGAAACTCCGCTGGGTGGCCGGACGGGCGAAGGGATAGCGTCGGATCCGTGAGGCTCTCCGGGCGCCCCGCCATCGCCGTCGCGGCCCTGGCGCTGGCGGCCTGCACCTCCGGCGCGCCGCACGCCGCGCCGACGTCCCGACCGCCATCGACAGGTCCCGTGGTGTCCAGCGTCGCTGTGCCCGGCTGCAGCGCCGCGAGCGCGCCCGGGCGGCAGCTTCCGGCCGGGCTTGCCCGGCTGTCGTCGGTGCCCGGGGACCCGTTCGGTGTCGCGGTGACCGCGGACGGGCGCTGGTCTTTCGTGTCGCTGTTGCCTAACGGCAGCGGGGGCGCGGTCGGCGTGTTCAATGACACCGGCTCGGCGATCCCCAGGCTGCTCCGGCAGATCCCGGTGAGCGGCCAGCCCCTGGGCGTGGCGCTCACGCCGGACGGCCGCTATCTGCTCGCCGCGAACGGCAGCGGCGCCACCGTAGTCAGCGTGCAGGCCGCGGAGCAGGGCAGCGGGAACGCGGTCCTGGGCACGCTTAGCAGCGGCAGTGGGTCGGCGGGTGGCGCGATCGAGGTGGCCACCTCACGCGACGGCAGGTTCGCGTTCGTCAGCCTGGAAGACTCAGACAAGATCGCGGTCTTCAATCTGCAGCAGACGCTGGCCAGCCATTTCCATACCTCCGGTTTCGTCGGGGACGTGCCGGCCGGGGTCGCGCCGGTCGGGCTGGCCGTGTCGCCGAACGGGGACTGGCTGTACTCGACCAGCGAACTCCGGTCCTTCAGCGAGGCGCGGCGGGCCGCACGCCACGGGTCGCGGAGCCTCAGGCTGGCGGGCGGCCAGGGAACGCTGGCGGTGATCAGCGTGCACAAGGCGGAGACCGATCCGGCCCACGCGATCGTGTCCACGGTCACCGCCGGCTGCAGCCCGGTACGGGTGATCACCTCCAGCAGTGGAGGAACGGTGTGGGTGACCGCCCGGGAGAGTGACATGCTGCTCGGGTTCTCCGCCTCCCGGCTGCGCGGCGACCCGGCGCACTCGCTGATCGCACGGGCCGAGGTGGGGGAGGCGCCGGTCGGTCTGGCTCTGGTGGACGGCGGGCAGCGGGTCGTCGTCGCCGACTCCAACCGGTTCGACCAGGGGGGTGCTACGTCAAGCCTCGCGGTGGTGAACGTCGCCGCGGCCCTCGCGCACCGGCCCGCGCTCGCCGGGTACCTGCACGCCGGCGGGTTCCCGCGGCAGATGGCGCTGGAACCGGACGGCCGCGTCCTGCTGGTGACGGACTTCGCCTCGCAGCAACTCGAGACGGTGAACGTCACGAACCTGCCGTGAGGCACGGCCCGCGTCCCGCGTGCCGCCGAGACGGTGTCGTGGGGCCGTGGGGCGCCGGGTTCGAGAGGTTGGGCTGCGCGGGGCCGGTGTCCTGGGCTGCGCCGGCCGGGCCGCCGGTACCCTGGCGCCGTGCGGCTCACGACGTTCTGGGAAAAGATGCGCAGGCAGTTCGGCGAGGCCTACGCCGCCAGCGTTGCCAAGGACTATGTGCTGACCGGGCTGGGCGGCGCGACCGTGGACCAGGCCCTGGCCGCGGGGAAGGAACCGAAAACCGTGTGGCTCGCGGTGTGTGAGGCCTTCGAGATACCGGAGGAATCGCGCTGACGCCATTCCTGGCGGGGCGCCGGCGAGCCCCGGCGGCCCGGCTGGCGGCGGCCGGATGTTTCTTCTCGAACGTGTGCGTGTCCTGCGCCTGATCGAACAGTTGTTCGCCTAGAGTAGTGAGGTGTGCGGCGGGCCGCTGCGGCGGCGCGGCGCGATCTCGATTGGTGTTCACCGCGCGGGAGAGTTTTGTCGGTGGCGGCGCGTAGCGTCAGCGCGGACAAAGAAGCCCCTTATCCAATGGGAGTACCCATGGCAGGCACCGACAGGCCAGGCGGGAAAGCCGGCGACAGGGACAAGTCCCTGGAAACCGCCCTCGCCCAGATCGAGCGGCAGTTCGGCAGAGGCTCCGTCATGCGGCTGGGTGACGAGGTCCGGGCACCGATCGAGGTGATCCCTACCGGGGCGATCTCGCTGGACATCGCCCTGGGTATCGGGGGGCTCCCACGCGGCCGGGTCGTGGAAATATTTGGACCCGAAGGATCGGGCAAGACCACCCTGGCCCTCGAAGCGATCGCTAACGCACAGAAAGCGGGCGGGATCGCAGCCTTCATCGACGCCGAGCACGCCCTCGATCCCGAGTACGCCGGGAAGCTCGGCGTGGACACCGACGCGCTGCTGGTCTCCCAGCCGGATACGGGCGAGCAGGCACTGGAGATCGCAGACATGCTGATCCGCTCCAGCGCGATCGACGTCATCGTCATCGACTCCGTCGCCGCGCTGGTGCCACGGGCCGAGATCGAGGGCGAGATGGGGGACGCCCATGTCGGCCTGCAGGCCCGGCTCATGTCGCAGGCCCTGCGCAAGCTCGCCGGCGCGCTGAACCAGACCAAGACCACCGCGATCTTCATCAACCAGCTGCGGGAAAAGGTCGGGGTCATGTTCGGCTGTATGTCCTACTCGACCAGAGTCACCCTGGCGGACGGCACCCAGGAGAAGATCGGCAAGATCGTCAACCAGCGGATGGACGTCGAGGTCCTTTCCTACGATCCGGAAGCTGATCGCGTGGTCCCCCGGCGGATCGTCAATTGGTTCAACAACGGCAAGGCCGAGCGGTTCCTGCAGTTCACCGTCGCCAAGTCGGGGAAGAACGGCCGGGCGCAGTTCGCCGCGACCGAGAACCACCTCATCCGCACTCCTGGCGGCTGGCGCCCGGCCGGCGAGCTGATTCCCGGTGACCGGGTCATCGTTGCAGAGCAGCAGCTCCTCGGTGCTCAGCAGGTCCAAGTGATCCTCGGATCGCTCATGGGGGACGGGGCGCTTTCCCCGAACCTCCGCGGCAGGTCCGGCACCCGGTTCCGCATGGGACATGGTGCGGAGCAGGCGGCCTACCTGGACTGGAAGATGTCCCTGCTGGAAAACATCTCGCACACCATGACGTCGAACGCCAAGGGTGCGGTCTTCGCCGACTTCACCCCGCTGCCCGAGCTGGCCGAGTTGCGCGAAATCGTCTACTTCGGCGATGGAAAGAAGCACCTCACCTGGGACTACCTCAAGGGCCTCACGCCGCTCGCGCTGGCGGTCTGGTACATGGACGACGGTTGTTTCACCGTCCGCTCGAAGGGCGTCCAGGAACGTACCAGGGGCGGCACCGGCCGGATCGAGATCTGCGTCGAGGCGATGAGCCCCGGCTCGAGGGACCGGCTCGCCAGCTACCTCCGGGACGCTCACCGGCTGGACGTGAAGCTCACCTCCCGGGGGGCGCGGAAGATCAGCGTTCTCCAGTTCACCACCGCAGCGTCGGCGGAGTTCCAGGAGCTCGTCGCGCCCTACGTCCACCCATCGATGGACTACAAGCTGCTGCCGCGGTTCCGGGGCAGGTTCGCCGTCCAGCCGGAATTCGCTCCGGCGCAAACCCGGCCAGTCCCTGCGCAGGTCCTGGACATCCACGTCAAGCCGCCGACGCGGTCGATGAGCCGCTTCGACATCGAGGTCGAGGGATCGCACTGCTACTTCGTGGATGGCGTCATGGTCCACAACAGCCCGGAGACCACCTCTGGCGGGCGGGCGCTGAAGTTCTACTCCTCCGTCCGGCTCGATGTGCGCCGGATCGAGACGCTCAAGGACGGCACCGATGCCGTCGGCAACCGCACCAAGGTGAAGGTCGTCAAGAACAAGGTGGCGCCCCCCTTCAAGACCGCGGAGTTCGACATCCTGTTCGGGACCGGCATCAGCCGGGAGGGCGGCCTCATCGACCTCGGGGTGGAGCAGAGCATCGTGCGCAAGTCCGGTGCCTGGTACACCTACGAGGGCGATCAACTCGGCCAGGGCAAGGAGAACGCGCGGAACTTCCTGCGCGACAACCCCGATCTCGCCAACGAGATCGAGAAGAAGATCAAGGAGAAGCTCGGCGTCGGCGCGCGCCTGGACGCGGAGGCGGCAGACAAGGACAAGGAGCCGGCGTCGGGCGCGGGCCTGCGCGCGGTCCCGAACGCGGCCGCAGGACACGGCAGCCGCGGCGGCGGGTGCTTCTGGCGGCCGGGGTGTCACCAGGGTCACCGGAGGGCCCGGTGGTGCGGGGTAGCTCTGGTGGCGCGGGATAGGGACCTCCCGGGCCAGGGAGGCCGCAGAGCCCGGAGCGGGTCATCCGGCCGGAAGAGGGGCACCGGGCACTTGGTCCTGGTCCCGGATCCCGGTTTGGTGCCGAGTTCTGACGAGCATGCCGGCACGGGCCCTGGCAACGAGGGCCCTGGGAGCGAAGAGGCGGCGCGGGCGATCTGCTTGCGGTTGCTCACCGCCGGGCCGCGCACCCGGGCACAACTGGCCACTGCGCTGCGCAAGCGAAGGATTCCAGACGAGGTCGCGGAATCCGTACTAAGCCGGTTCGCCGAGGTCGGCTTGATCGACGACGCGGCCTTCGCCCGGGCGTGGGTGGAGACCCGGCACCACGGCCGTGGCCTGGCCCGCCGAGCGCTCAGCGCCGAACTGCGGCAGCGTGGGATACCCGACGGCGAAGTGCGGTCGGCGGTTGGCTCGCTCGGGCCGCAGGACGAACTTGCCACCGCGAGGCGGCTGGTGGCCAAGCGAGCGCCGGCCAGCCGCGGAAAGCCGATGCCCGCCCGGGCCCGGCAGCTGATGGGCATGCTGGCCCGCAAGGGCTATCCGGCCGGCCTGGCCGCTCAGGTGGTGCGGGAAGCCCTGGAACAAGAACAGGACTCCGACGCGGGCCTCCGGGCGGATCTGGCGTGGATTAGCGAAGACGGCGCCAGTGACGATTGGCTGTGAGCGGGGCACGGTGCGTGGAGTAACGGAAGAATCACTAGGCCGAGCTTGCCCAAATTGTTATCAGCGCTTAACCTCACGGCAGCGAGGTGTTAGACCGTAACAGGCGATTGGGAACATACGACACACCCGGCAACTGGTTGCGCCCAGTTGCCGGTAAGGACACAGATCCGGCCCGTAGCCGGTTCCGGCAAGGTGCTGACCAGCCAGGCCAGCCCGGGGTCGGGTTCGGCTAGGTAGTGGCCACGGCCCCGCGCAAGCGGTGGCTGATAGGGGGCGGACAGGGCTTGACGCGGCGCCTGGGCATGGACCGCGAGACCCGCGATGCGGGCCTGTGCGGGACGGCCAGTCCAGGAACCGGGTGGGCAGATGATGTGCCTGGCAGGCCCTGACCGCGGCCAGGCCCGCGGCGGTGAGATGCCGAGGCGGGCAGGAGCAGTGCGGGCTGGCCCGCCAGCGGTCGCGGGGGACGGCGCTCACGCCGGAGGCTGCCGGCGGCATCGGCTGTCGGTGCAGGTCACCGGCTGCTGGCCGATGCCTGGGCAGCTGTCGTTGTCCCGGTCACATGCCGGGTGCCACCGGGCTGGAGGCCCTCTGGCAAACCTGGTCCCGCAGGCGGCGCTCCCATGAGCTGCGCTATGGCGGGTAGTAATACTCCTGCGGGCGGCGCTTGGAGTGGGCACGGCCCTTCGGGCACGGTCCTGTGGGTGGCGGCGAAGCCGCTGACCGCATGGCCGCGCCTTGAGCGCCGGGTACGGCTGCCGGAACCACCGGCGGCCGGGCTGGCCCGGCTGACCGGTTCGCCGGCAGTTGTCGTCCGCGCAGTAACACGCCGCGCATGGCGCGCCTGACCCCTCGCCACAGGGATCAGCCCTGGCTCCGCACCACGGAGCCGGGGCCCGCGAGCAGGATTGAGGTGTGCCATGAGCAACACAATCGCTGTAGTGATCGCGGTGATCGGGATCCTTGCGCTGTTCGCCGTCGCAGGTGCGTTGTTCGCCGTCGTGCGCAAGGCCGGGAACCGTGCGGTTCCGGCACCCCAGGAATCCGCAGCCGCCCACTCATCCGTCAGCCCAGAACTGGCAGCCGAGTCAGAACGCTTGGTGGCAGAGGCTGGCCGCGCCGCGGAACGGCGCCTCGAAGAAGCCGGCCGGGGCGCCGAGCAGATCCGGGCCAGCGCGGAATCGGACGCCGTGGCCATCGTGCGGCGGGCCGAGGAGTCGGCGCGCCAGATCACACAGGCACAGCGAGCGGCCGAGGAACAGGTCCAGGCAACCAGGGAGGAAGCCGTCCAGCTTCGCGCCGACCTTGAACGCAGGGAGGCGCGGCTTGCCGAACGCGAAGGCAGGCTGGATGGCGAACTGCGCAAGCTGGAGCAGCGGTCCACGGAGTTGGACGAGGTCCGGACCGGACTCGACGCCCAGCGGGCCGAACTCGCGCGCTTGGACGAGGAGCGCCGCGAGGTGCTGGAGCGGGCCGCCGGGCTGACCGCTGAGCAGGCCAAGACCGAACTCGTCGCCACCATCGGGAACCAGGCCAAGCGCGAGGCCGTGCTGATCGTCCGCGAGGCCGAGACCCAGGCCCGCCGCGACGGGGAAGAGCGGGCCAGGCGGATCGTGACGCTCGCCATCCAGCGGGTCGCGAGCGAGCAGACCAGCGAATCCGTGGTCTCCGTACTGCACCTTCCCGGCGAGGAGATGAAGGGCAGGATCATCGGCCGCGAAGGCCGCAACATCCGCGCCTTCGAATCGGTGACCGGGGTCAACCTGATCATCGACGACACGCCCGAAGCCGTCCTGCTGTCCTGTTTCGACCCGGTCCGGCGGGAGGTCGGCAGGCTCGCACTGGAGAAACTGGTGCTCGACGGCCGCATCCACCCCCAGCGGATCGAGGAGGCCTACGAGCGCAGCAAGGCCGAAGTGGAGCAACTGTGCGTGCGCGCCGGTGAGGACGCCATGGTCGAACTGGCCATCACCGACATGCACCCGGAACTGGTGACACTGCTCGGCCAGCTCCGCTACCGCACGTCTTACGGCCAGAACGTGCTCGCCCACCTGGTGGAGTCCGCGCACATCGCCGCCATGATGGCCAGCGAACTGGGCATGGACCCCGTGCTGCTCAAGCGGTGCACCGTGCTCCACGACATCGGCAAGGCGCTGACCCACGAGGTGGAGGGCAGCCACGCCCTCATCGGCGCGGAGATCGCGCACAAGTACGGCGAGTCGGCCGACGTGGTCCACGCCATCGAGGCGCACCACAACGAGGTCGAGGTCCGCACTGTCGAAGCGGTCCTCACCCAGGCCGCCGACGCGATCAGCGGCAGCAGGCCGGGGGCCCGGCGCGAGTCGCTGGAGGCCTACGTCAAGCGGCTGGAGCGCCTCGAGGAGATCGCGACCGCCCACGAGGGCGTGGACAAGGTGTTCGCGATGCAGGCCGGGCGGGAGATCCGGGTCATGGTGAAGCCGGACCGGGTCGATGACATTCAGGCTCAGGTCATTGCGCGGGACGTGGCTAAGCAGGTTGAAGAGGAGCTGACTTATCCGGGGCAGATCCGGGTGACCGTGGTTCGGGAGTCTCGGGCTACTGAGTTCGCGCGGTAAGGCGACCGGTTCCCGGTTCTTTGGCGCGGATAAGGGGCGGCACCAGGATTGCTCTGGACAGCGGGACAAAACGCTGTCCAGAGCAACCCCGGCGCCGTGAGATGAGCGCCCGGCGTCCGATTACCACGGATTAGGCGCGGGTGGGTTGCTCTCGGGCTGTCGGCTCTCTGAGGGACTGGCGGGGCGGATGTCGACCGCTTCGGGGAGGGGGGAGCGGGAGGTGGTTCCGGGGTTGAAGTGGCTGCGGGGGGTGATACCGGTTCCGGGTCTGGGAGTCTCTGGGGGTGTGGTGTGGAGTCTTAGCAGGGGGGTGTCGGGGTGGGGGAAGTTTAGGGTTTGGGCGTAGAAGGAGAACTCCGCTTCTAGGGCCGTGATGATGGTTTCGGTGCGGCGGAAGCCGTGGGACTCGCCAGAGAATTCGAGCAGGGCGTGGGGGATGCCTTGGTGCGTGAGCTGGGCCGCCAGGGCGTGGGCCTGAGTCGGGGGGACGATGTGGTCGTCCCGGCCGTGTAGCTGGAGGATGGGGCAGGTTTCGGTGCTGACGCGCTGGGCGGGGGAACGTTCGGCGTAGGCGGCCGCGAAACCGGGCAGCGGGCCGACCAGGCCATCGGTGTATCTGGACTCGAAATCGTGCGTGGCAGCGGCGAAGCTGCGCAGGTCGGTGATGCCGTAGTAGGACGTGGCGGCCTTGAACGGGCTTTCTGCGGCCTGGGCGGTGACCGCCGCCAGCGCGGTCCACCCGCCCGCTGAGCCGCCGCGGATCACCAGCCTGGCGGCGTCCGCGTCGCCGGAGGAGACCAGCGCCTGCGCCGCCGCGATCACGTCCTCCACGTCGACCACGCCCCACTGGTTGCGCAGCCGCTCCCGGTACACCCGGCCATAGCCGGCCGAGCCGCCGTAATTCACGTCGATGACGCCAATGCCCCGGCTGGTGAAGTAGGCCTTCTCCAGGTCGAGCCCGCGGTCCGCCTGCGACGCCGGGCCGCCGTGCGCCCAGACCACGTACGGCGGTAGCTCTCCCTCACCGGCCACCGCCTCCGGGTTGGCGGGCGGGTACACCCAGGCGTGCACCTCCTGGCCGAACTTCCCTTCGAAATCCAGCTTGCGCGCCTTGGGCAGGTACCCGGACGCGGGCAGGCGCCCGGCCGGCGAATAGAGCTTCTTCGCCTTCCCCGTGGTCATGTCGACCCGGATCACCGACATCGGCGCGGCCGGGCCACCGGCCACCAGCACGACGGACATACCGTCCGCGGACAGCCCTGGCGCGAAAATCCGGTACGGGATGTCCAGGTCGGTCAGCTCCGCGGTGGCGGGGTCGAGCACGCCCAGCCGCAGCCCACCGCAGCCGTGCAGCACCGCGAGCCGGCCGTCGGCCAGCACCGCGTACGGGCGCTGCCCGAGCTGCCACAGCGGGGCGGCGAACTCCTCCTCGGCCGGGTAGACGGCCTCCGCGGGCCCGGTGGCCAGGCTCAGCGTGTAGAGGTTCCACCAGCCCGGCCAGTCGGAGATCAGGTACAGGCTCGTGTCGTCGTGCCAGACCGGGGCGAGCACGGACTCACCGGTGCCGCCCTTGACCAGTCCGCCCTTGCCCGGCAACCCCTCGTCCACCCGGGCCATCCGCAGTTCGGTGCCGTCCCACGGCATCCGCGGATGGTTCCAGCACACCCAGGCCAGGCGGCGGCCATCGGGGGAGGGGGTCGGGAACGCGTAGAAGTCGGCACCGCTGGCCAGCTCACGGATCGCGCCGGCATTCTCCGCGGCCGAGCCGTCCAGCGGCACCGCGACGATCGCCCGGGTCACCTTGCCGGCTTCGTGCCGCTCCTGTACGCACCAAACCTCTCCGCGGTCCGGTGACAAGGCGAAGTCTGCAAAACGAAGCTCCGGGGTTCCCGGCTCCGCCAGCGGCGCGGGGGTCAGCGGGCGGGGCGTGGCGCCGGCTCCGTCCGCACCTGGCTCATCCGCGAGGTAGAGGCGCTGGTCGGCGAAGTTCGCGAAGAGGATCGCCCAGGACCGCCCGCCGCCCCGCCGCGCCGCGGGCACCGGAAGGTAGGACCGTCCCCCGTACTCGTGTACACCGGTCCTGGCGTCCCACGGGGCAGACAGCACCTGCCTGGGCTTTCCCGCCGCGCCCAGGTGAACGACCGTGGTCCGGCCCAGTTCGGAGGGCAGGGTTTCCTGCCACCACACCTCGCCGTCGATCGCTACGGGAAAGGAGACTTGGCGGTACTGGCCGGCGACATCCGCCGCGGTGATCGGCGAAGGCCAGGTACCGCACGGGAGGGGCCGCGCGGCAGTGCTGTCTGTCATGCCAACATGGTCCACCAAGGCCGGGCTGGCCACGGGAGATTCCGGATATGCCGAGGGGTGCGCGTACCCTCGTTTGTTGACATGAACACGGTCCGGACTTACGAGATCCGCACCTACGGGTGCCAGATGAACTTCCACGACTCCGAGCGCCTCGCCGGCCTGCTCGAAGAGTCGGGTTACCGGCGCGCGGACCAGGGCGCGGTGCCCGACGTGGTCGTGTTCAATACCTGCGCGGTACGGGAGAACGCCGACAACCGGCTGTACGGGAACCTCGGCCACCTGCTGCCGGTGAAGTCCTCGCACCCGGGCATGCAGATCGCCGTGGGCGGCTGCCTGGCGCAGAAGGACCGGGCCGGGATCGCCGACCGGGCCCCGTGGGTGGACGTGGTATTCGGCACGCACAACATCGGGTCGCTCCCGGCGCTGCTGGAACGAGCCCGGGTGCAGGCTGAGGCGCAGGTCGAGATCGTGGAATCGCTGGAGCGGTTCCCCTCCGTGCTGCCCGTGCGCCGCGAGTCCCCGTACGCGGCGTGGGTGGCCATCTCCGTGGGCTGCAACAACACCTGCACGTTCTGCATCGTGCCGAGCCTGCGCGGCCGGGAGGAGGACCGCCGCCCCGGCGACGTGCTCGCCGAGGTCACGGCGCTGGCCAGCGAGGGCGTACTTGAGGTCACGCTCCTCGGGCAGAACGTCAACTCCTACGGAGCGGGATTCGGGGACCGGCAGGCGTTCAGCAAACTCTTGAGGGCCTGCGGGGAAATCGACGGGCTCGAACGCGTGCGCTTCACCTCGCCGCACCCGCGGGACTTCACCGCCGACGTGATCGCGGCGATGGCGGAGACGCCGAACGTCATGCCGAGCCTGCACATGCCGCTGCAGTCGGGCTCGGACGCGGTGCTCCGGGCGATGCGCCGGTCCTACCGCCAGGAGCGGTACCTGGGCATCCTGGAGCAGGTGCGGGCGGCCATCCCGGACGCGGCCATCACCACGGACATCATCGTGGGCTTCCCCGGCGAGACCGAGCGGGATTTCGCCGGCACCCTGGACGCCGTGCGGGCAGCCCGGTTCGCCGGCGCGTTCACGTTCCAGTACTCGCAGCGGCCTGGCACGCCCGCCGCGGCCATGCCCGGCCAGGTACCCCCGGACGTGGTCGCCGAGCGGTACGGGCGGCTCACCGCGCTGGTCGCGGAGATCGCGGGCGAGGAGAACGAGGCGCTCGTCGGCCGCGAGGTCGAGGTGCTCGTGGCCGAGGGGGAGGGGCGCAAGGACAGCGCCACCCACCGGGCCAGCGGGCGGGCGCGGGACAACCGGCTCGTCCACTTCGCGCCCTCGGGAACCGCGCCGCGGCCCGGCGACGTGGTGACCACGGTGGTGACCAGGGCGGCGCCGCACTACCTGATCGCGGACGCACCGCCGCTGACGCTGCGGCGCACCCGGGGCGGGGACGCGTGGCAGGCCCGCAAGGATGGCCTGGCAGAGCCAGGTGCCAACGACTTGGCCGCCAGCGGGCCGCCGGTGCTCCTTGGCATGCCCGCCCTCGCCCGGCCCGGCTCCTGACCGGACCGCACGCGGCGGGCCCCGGGATGGCCGCCGTGAACATAGCTGCGGCAAACTGACGCCATGCTGATCGCTGGGGCCGTTTGCCCGCACCCGCCCCTGCTGATCCCGGAGGCGCTCGGCTCGGCCGCCAGCGACCCTCCTGATGAGCTGCGCAGGGTGACCGCGGCCGCAGCCTGGGCGGTCACGGGGCTCGCCGCAGCGCGGCCCGACGCGATCGTGGTGGTCGGCGGCGGCGCCGCGGACCGCGAGTACGGCGCGGACGCCTCCGGCGGGCTGCATGCGTTCGGGGTCAGCGTGACGATCGGCGCGGGCGAACCGGTCCTGCCGCTGTCGCTGACCGTGGGCCGCTGGCTGCTTGAACAAGGCGGCATCCTGTACCGCGACGGGGCGGCTGCGGGCGGTGTGGACGTGGTGTTCCAGGAGGTGGCCCGGTCCGCTGCCGCGGGTGACTGCATCAAGCTGGGCCGGATCCTCGCCGACCGTGCCCCGCGCGTCGCGCTGCTCGCCATGGGCGACGCGTGCGCCCGGCCGGCCCGGGAGGCGCCGGGCGTCCCGGACCCGGACGCGCAGGATTACGACTGGGAGGTCGCCGAGGCGCTCGCCGCCGCGGACGCCCGCTGGCTCGCCCGGCTGGACCCAGCCCTGGACGAGGAGCTTGTGGTGGCCGGCCGGGCGGCGTGGCAGGTGCTGGCGGGCGCGGCCGGGGGGCGCCGCATGCAGGGGCGGCTGTTGTGCATGTCCGCTCCCTACGGGGTCACCTACCTGGTCGCATCCTGGGAGCCCAGGGCGGACTGACGCGATGCCCGGACCGGTGATCGCCACGCATGCCGGTGACCTGCTAAGGAAAGGGATGGCTACGATCGGGGCCATGCGGTTCGCGAAGGGACACGGCACCGAGAACGACTTCGTGATCCTGCTCGACCCGGACGGGAGCGAGGGGCTCACCGCCGCTCTCGCGGCCCGGCTGTGCGACCGCCGGTCGGGGATCGGCGGCGACGGGGTGCTCCGGGTGGTGCGGGCCGCCGCGCACGGGCCAGCCAGGCCGGGAGGCGGCGCGGGCGGTGCTGGCGGACGCCGCGTCCGTGCCCAGGGCCGGCCTGGCGCGGCCGGAATGGTTCATGGACTACCGCAACGCCGACGGCAGCGTCGCGGAGATGTGCGGCAACGGGATCCGGGTGTTCGCGCGCTACCTGGCGCAGCATGGCCTGGCGCCGGGACCGGAGTTCGCCGTGGCCACCAGGTCCGGGCCGCGCCAGGTCCGGCTCGGCACGAGCGGCGAGATCACGGTGGAGATGGGCAGCGTGGCCGTGCTGGGCCCGGGCGGCGCCGTCATCGCTGGCCAGGCCTACCCGGGGCTGCGGGTGTCGGTGGGGAACCCGCATCTGGCCTGCCTGGTGGATGGCCCGCTGGCCGGGCTGGACCTGTCCGAGGCACCAAAACTGGATCCGGGGGAGTTCCCCGAGGGCGGCAACGTGGAACTGGTCCGGATGACCGGTCCGGCGAGCGTGGCCATGCGGGTATACGAGCGCGGCTCGGGGGAAACGCGCTCGTGCGGCACCGGCGCCGTGGCGGCCGCGACCGCTGCCGCGGCGGCGAGTGGAGCGCAGCGACGGCACCTGGGCGGTGCGCGTGCCGGGCGGCGACCTCACGATCACCTTGGAGGCGGGCCGTGCGTGGCTCACCGGCCCGGCCGTCATCGTCGCCGAAGGCGAACTCGACCCGTCTTGGCTGGCCGACCCTGCCCCAGCCACCATGATCAAGCCCGCTCGTACACCGCCTGCCGTACGTGATCATGACTTTGCTGTTCCCCCAGCAACACCAAAGTCATGATCACGGGGTGTCGGCGCGGTTACGGCGGAGCAGAGCGCTCGTAGCGGAGCAGGACTACGCCGTTGCCGAAGGGGCGGGACTCGGCGAGGCGCAGCGGCACCGGGGCCTCCCAGGACTGGAACAGGAGCCGGCCGTGGCCGAGGATCACCGGCTGGACGTAGAAGCGGAACTCATCGATCAGGTCATGGGCCACGAACGCGGCGGCGAGGACGGAACCGCCGATCACCAGGTCTCCGCCCGGCTGCGCCTTGAGCTCCCTTATCTGCTCAGGTACCACTTCGCGGACGATCGTGGTGTTCCAGCCGGCCTGCTCCAGGGTCCGGGAGAACACGATCTTGGGCATGTCCCGCCAGATCCGGGCGAACTCAATCACCGGCGCGGAAGCCGCCGGGTCCTGGTCGGCGGTCGGCCAGTGGCTGGCCATCAGCTCGTAGGTGACCCGTCCGTCCAGGAAACCGCCCGCCGTGGCGAGCCACTCGTTGAAGTGGTTGTGTACTTCTTCATCGATCGACTGCCAGCGCAGATCGTGATCCGGCCCCTCGAAGTACCCATCGAGAGACACCGACATCATGAAGATGATCTTCCGCATCACGGTTCCCTTCGTGGCGGCCCACGTACGCGCGGGCACGTGGCGTGCGGGCAGAGGGAGGCTGCTGGCCCGCGTCGGGTGCGGACAGCGGAAGGTTACTAGGCGGCGCCGACACCCAGGGCGGACAGCGGCAGCCCACGGAACGAGGCGTCGAGCACCTCGGCGATGTGCGCCGCGAGCAGCCGATCGCCGCCGTCGGCGGCCAGGGCAGCGGCGATCTGCAGGCTGCAACCGGGGTTGGCGGACACGACCAGGCGCGCCCCGGTCGCCCGGATGGCAGCGGCCTTGCGCTGGCCTAGTTCCGCGGCCGCTTCAGGCTGCACCAGGTTGTAGATGCCCGCAGAACCGCAACAGGTTCCGCCGCCGCCGACCTCGATCAGGTCCAGGCCAGGGATGCCGTCCAGCAGGTCCCGTGGCTGCTGCTTGATCCCCTGTGCGTGCGCGAGATGGCAGGCGTCGTGATAGGCGGTGATCGCCTTCAGTTCGTGCCGGACCGCGCGCGGGCCGCCGTGGTCGCGGTACAACTCCGCGAGGAACTCGCTGAAGTCGCGCACCCGGCCGCTGAACGCTGCCGCCCGGCTGGCCATTGGGCCGGGCTGGCCGTCGGCCGCGCGGGCGAAGAACGTGCCGTACTCCTTCATCGCCGACCCGCAGCCGGCCGAGTTGATCACGATGGCGTCCACGCCGGCGCGCTCGAACTCGGCGATCGTCCGCCCGGCGAAGCGGGCGGCCTCGCCCGCCCTGCCCGCGTGCAGCGACAGCGCGCCGCAGCAGCCCTGGCCGGGCGGCACGATCACGTCGCAGCCCTCGGCGGCGAGCACGCGCGCGGTGGCGGCGTTGACGTTCGGGAAGAAGACCTGCTGTACGCAGCCGGTGAGCATGCCCACCACCGCGCGGCGCTCGCCCCGGGCCGGGATGCGGGCCGGAAGCTTGCCCCGGCGGCCGGGGGAGCGCGGCGCCAGCCGCATCGATCCGGCGAGTTCGGGGGCGTACCTGGCCACCGGGCCGCGCTGGGCCAGGCGGTCGAACCCGGCGCGCTGCGCCGCACGCAACGGGCCGGTCAAGGCGCGGAGCCGCTTCGGGTAGGGGAACGTCGCGAAGATCGCGGCTCGTATGGCCTTGTCGCGGACCGAGCGGGCCGAGCCAGCCTGCACCGGGCCAGCCCCGGAGCCCGCCTGTTCCGGCCAGCCGCGGGCCGCCTCGATCAGCTCGTTGTAGCGCACCCCGGACGGGCAGGCTGGCACGCAGGCCATGCAGCCCAGGCAGCGGTCCAGGTGCAGGGTCACCTTCTCGCTGACCGGGGCCCCGTCCAGGACCTGCGAGATCAGGTGGATCCGTCCGCGCGGCGAGTCCATCTCCTCGCCCCACAACTGGTAGGTCGGGCAGGCGGGCAGGCAGAAGCCGCAATGGACGCAGTCACCGGCCGTGGCGGCGAGGTGCCCGCCGGGGTCGAGCGCACCGGCTCCTTCGTCCATCAGATCCCTCCTGCGAACCGGCCCGGCGCCATCCGGTGGCCCGGGTCGAACTGGTCCTTGACCGCGCGCATCAGCGACAGCGATGGCACCGGGCCCCAGAGGTCCATCAGGTCCCGTGCCCCGGGCGGGGCGTGCACCACGACAGCGCTGGCCAGCACCGGCGGCCCGTCGGGAACCGAGGCGGACGCGGGCCGCGCGTCGCCGTCCCCGCCGGCCAGCGCGTCGCGCAGCCCGGACACGAACGCCGCGACCGCCGCCGGGTCCGCGTCAGGCCCGACCGCCGCGTAGATCACCCCTGCCGCGGCGGACCCGCCGACGGCCGGGTCGAGGCCGGCGGCCAGGGCCGCGGCGTCGACCGCCCGCAGGATCTGCGGCAGCCCCGCGGCCCAGAACCCGATCCGGACCAGCGTGCCTGCCTGCCCGGCATCCGCTGCGCCACCGGCTGCCCGCGACTGCCCGCCACCAGACTGCCCGTCACCAGACTGGTCGTTGCCGGACTGCTCGTTGCGGCGCGCGGGCCACCCCCACCAGCCGGGCGGGGACGGCCTTGTGGCCGCTCCCTTGCCGAGCAGCGCGCACATCAGGCTGGCCCGTTCCGCCGTGCCGTCCGGGTCTCCCTCCACCAGCACGGCCACCTGCACCCGCTGGTCCCGTGCCGGGCGGTCGAGTTCGATGGCCGACGGTGCAAGCTCGCTGTCGGCCGCCGCGGCGACCGCCCGGTACGCCTCGTCCGGGCCGCTGCAGTCCACCGTGACGTAGGCGGCGGAGGCGGGGAGGGGATGCAGCCGGAACACCGCCTCCACGATCAGCCCCAGCGTCCCGAACGAGCCGGTGTACAGCTTGCCCAGGTCATAACCTGCGACATTCTTGACCACCTTGCCGCCGGAGTGCGTCACCGTCCCGTCGGCGCGGACCACGGTGATCCCGATCAGCATGTCCCGTGGCGTCCCGTAGCGCAGGCGGCGCGGCCCGGCGGCTCCGGTGGCGATGGTCCCGCCGACGGTTGCGCCAAGCCATGGCGGCGCGGCGCTCGGTGTGGCTCCGGTGGCGATGGTCCCGCCGACGGTTGCGCCCAGCCACGGCGGCGCGGCGCTCGGTGTGGCTCCGGTGGCGATGGTCCCGCCGACGGCTGCGCCAAGCCACGGGGACCCCATGCGCGTTGGGCGGTGCCGGGCAGGGCGGCGGGTCAAGCGCGAGTTGCTGCCCGGCCCCGGCCAGCACCTCACCGAGCCGGGCCAGGCTCACCCCGGCCTGGACGCGGACGACCAGGTCCCCCGCGGCGTGCTCGAGCACCTGATCCAGCGCCCAGGTGTCCACCACGAGGTCAACGCGGCGTGGCGGGGCACCCCAGCCGAGCTTGCTGCTGCCGCCGCGCGGCACCACGGCCAGATCGTGCGCGGCGGCCGCGCGCAGGAGTTCGCTCGCTTCCGCGACGGTGGCCGGTGAGGCGGCGAAGCGCGGCATCACCCCGGCGACGGCGTCCCCTGGTTGCGCCGGACGGGCCGCTGGGCAGGCCGCGGCCAGCGCGGCCAGGACCGGGTCAGCGCCCATGGCACCCCCGCGCGGCGGCGGACGGCGGGATTGGGTGGGGTGGCGGGGTCAGAGCCAGCATTGGGTGGGGTGGCGGGGTCAGAGCCAGCAGAGCACGGGGTGGCGTATTGCTGCTCAAAATTGATCCACCTGTCCCGAGGCCACCAGTGGGTGAGGAGCACGCCGCGGCCCGGGAACCTCTCCGCACAGCCGGGGCGTCGGGAACACCTTGCCCGGGTTGCACACGCCGGCCGGGTCGAACGCGCAGCGCAGCAACTGCATCGTGTCGAGGTCATCCGCGCCGAACATCTTCGGCAGGTAACGCGACTTGTCCACCCCCACCCCGTGCTCGCCGGTGATCGACCCGCCGTGCGCGATGCACAGGTCCAGGATCGCTCCGGATACGGTCTCGGCAGTCTCGGCCGCCCCGGGCACGCTGTCGTCGTAGAGCACCAGCGGGTGCAGGTTGCCGTCGCCCGCATGGAACACGTTGGCCACCCGGATGCCCGACTCCGCCGACAGCTTGGCGATCTGGTCGAGCACCTGGCCGAGGGCGGTGCGCGGCACCACGCCGTCCTGGACGATGTAGGCCGGCGCGATCCTGCCGACCGCCGCAAAGGCGGACCTGCGGCCCACCCAGATCGCCGCCCGCTCGGCCGGGTCGTCCGCCTCCCTGATCTCGGTCGCGCCTGCCTGCTCGCACAGCGCGCGGACGGCGGCGCACTCCCGCTCCACGTCGCCCTGCGGGCCGTCGAGTTCCACGATCAGCACCGCGCCGGCGCCTTCGGGGTAACGGCAGCTCACCGCGGCCTCGGCGGCCTCGATGGCGAGCGCGTCCATCATCTCGATCGCCGCGGGGAGGATGCCGGCCCCGATGATCGCCGACACCGCGTTCCCGCCGGCGCCGGTGGTCTCGAACGCGGCCAGCAGGCACTTGACCAGCTGCGGGATCTTCGTCAGCTTGACCACGATCTTGGTGGCGATGCCCAGCGTGCCCTCCGAGCCGGTGAACGCGCCAAGCAGGTCGTAACCAGGGGCCGCCCCGGTGCCGTCGCCGAGCCAGGTCAGCTCCCCGCTCGGGGTGACGATCTCCAGTCCGGTGACGTGATGCACGGTAAAGCCATATTTCAGGCAGTGCGCCCCGCCGGAATTCTCCGCCACGTTCCCGCCCACCGAGCAGACCACCTGGCTGGAGGGATCCGGGGCGTAGAAGTAGCCGAACGGCCGGGCCGCCTCGCTCACCGACAGGTTGGTGCAGCCCGGCTCGACGATCGCCCGCTGGCTGGCCGGGTCGATCGCGATGATGCGGCGCATTCTCGAGGTCACGACCAGCACGCCCTCGGCATGCGGCAGCGCACCGCCGGACAGGCCCGTGCCTGAGCCCCTGGCCACGAAGGGGATCTTCGCCGCGGCGCATTCGGCGACCACCGCGGCGACCTCCTCCGCGGCCCTGGGCAGGACCACAAGCGCCGGGGTGACCCGGTGCGAGGTGAGGCCGTCGGTCTCGTAGGTGCGCAGCTCCGCGGGGTCGGTGATCACGCCGTCCGGCCCGCAGATCTCAGTCATCCGGGGGATGAGCTGCTTGATCATCGTCTCCCCTTGGGGGCGGGTGTCGTTGCCTCCAGGGTGCCCCCGCTGCGGCCTGCCTGCAACGCCCGGCCAGGGTGGTTGCCGGGCCGCGGGCAGGCCGCGCGGTCCTCAGGGCATCTGCTCGTAGGCGGGCAACGTGAGGAACTCGGCGTAGTCGTCGGCCAGCGCCACCTGGGTGAACAGGCCGGCCGCCTGCTCGTAGCGGGCGGCGTCGAACGCCCCGCCGAGCGCGGCGGAGATCTTCCCCAGCTCGTCGGCGATGATCTGCTCGACCAGGGCGCGAGTCACCTGCGGGCCGTCGTCGAGGGTGATCTCGTTGTGCACCCACTGCCAGATCTGGGAGCGGGAGATCTCCGCGGTGGCCGCGTCCTCCATCAGGTTGAAGATCGCCACTGCGCCGTTACCGCCGAGCCAGTTGGCCAGGTACTGCAGCGCCACGCTGACGTTGTTCCGCAGCCCGCCCTCGGTGATCGGGCCACTGGTCTTGGCGACCGCGAGCAGGTCCTGGGCGGTGACGCTGACCTCCTCGCGCAGCCTGTCGAGCTGGTTGGGCCGGGTGCCAAGCGCGGCGTCGAAGACCTCCTTGCACAGCGGGACCAGGTCGGGGTGGGCCACCCAGGAGCCGTCGAAACCGTCCGCCGACTCGCGGGTCTTGTCGTCACGCACCTTGGCCAGCGCGGTCGCGTTCACCTCCGGATCCCGCCGGCTCGGGATGAACGCGGCCATCCCGCCCATGGCGTGCGCGCCGCGGCCGTGGCAGGTCTTCACCAGCAATTCGGTGTAGGCGCGCATGAACGGCGCCGTCATGGTGACCGCGTTGCGCTCTGGCAGCACGAACTCGCGGCCCCGGGAGCGGAACTTCTTGATGATGCTGAACAGGTAGTCCCACCGGCCCGCGTTCAGCCCCGCGCTGTGCTCGCGCAGCTCGTAGAGGATCTCGTCCATCTCGAAGGCGGCCGGGATCGTCTCGATCAGCACGGTCGCCCTGATGGTGCCGCGCGGCAGGCCGAGGGCGGCCTGGGCGACGCCGAAGACGTCGTTCCAGAGCCGCGCCTCCAGGTGGCTCTCCATCTTGGGCAGGTAGAAGTAGGGGCCCTTGCCCTTGTCGAGCTGGCGCTGCGCGCAGTGGAAGAAGTAAAGCGCGAAGTCGAACAGGCCACCCGCGACCCGCTTGCCATCCACCAGCACGTGCTTCTCGTCGAGATGCCAGCCACGGGGGCGGACCACGATCGTGGCCAGCTCATCGTCGGGCCGCAGCCCGTAGGCCTTGCCCTCGTCGCTGGTGAAGTCGATGGTGCGGTCCAGCGCGTCGCACAGGTTGAGCTGGCCGGTGATCATGTTCTCCCAGAGCGGGGTGTTGGCGTCCTCGAAATCGGCCAGCCACACGTTCGCGCCGGAGTTGAGCGCGTTGATGGTCATCTTCCGCTCGGTGGGCCCGGTGATCTCCACCCGCCGGTCCACCAGGCCCGGCGCGGGCGACGGCACCCGCCACAGGGAATCCTCCCTGATGTGCCTGGTCGCGGGCAGGAAGTCCAGCGTGCCACCGGCGGACAGCTCCTCCTGGCGGGCCGCGCGGGCGGCCAGCAACTCGGTGCGCCTGGCGCCGAACTCACGCTGCAGCATGCCGACCAGATTCAGCGCATCGGGGGTGAGGATCTCCTCGAACCGTTCCCCGGGCGGGCCAATGATCTCGATGCCGTTGCCAGCCGCCATCTCGCACTCCTTCTCGGCCGGGAATGTGAAATTGACGCTAGCCCGCAGCCGCGATGGCGGTCAAAGCCAGCGTGCCCAAACTTACTCGTCGGTAACTGGGGCACAACCAGCGGCCCCTGAGCGTTATTGGAATGACCTGGATACACCGGCATGACAGCATTGACCAACCAGGCCCGGAGCCGCTTGTGCCTGTTCAGCAGGCGGTGGCGCACCGGGCGGAGACCGACCCAAGGAAGCGATGAGTTCTTCACCCGAGGTTGACAGCGACTTTGCCAGCGAGATCAGCCCGGGTGCCGCCGCGGCACCGGCCGTGGCCGGGCCGGGGGAACGTAACGGGGACCTGGATCTCGCCGACCGGCGCGCCCTGCGCCGGGTCGCCGGCCTGTCCACCGAGCTCGCCGACGTCACCGAGGTCGAGTACCGGGCGCTGCGGCTGGAGCGCGTCGTCCTGGTCGGCGTCTGGACCGAGGGCACGCTGGCCAGCGCCGAGAACTCGCTGCGGGAGCTGTCCCGGCTGGCCGAGACCGCCGGTTCCGTGGTCCTGGCCGGGATGGTGCAGCGCCGCGCCAAGCCCGACCCGGCGACCTACATCGGCGCGGGCAAGGCGCGCGAACTGGCTGACGTGGTCACCGAGACCGGCGCGGACACGGTGATCTGCGACGGCGAGCTCACCCCGGGCCAGCTCCGCAGCCTGGAGGGCGTGGTGCGGGTCAAGGTCGTGGACCGGACCGCGCTCATCCTCGACATCTTCGCCCAGCACGCCCGCACCAAGGCCGGCAAGGCCCAGGTGGAGCTGGCACAGCTGGAGTACCTGCTGCCGCGGTTGCGCGGCTGGGGCGAGTCGCTGACCCGGCAGGCCGGCGGCCGCGTGGCGGCCGGTGGCGGCATCGGCGGCCGCGGGCCCGGCGAGACCAAGATCGAGACGGACCGGCGGCGGATCCGGGCGCGGGCCGCCAAGCTGCGCCGCGAGATCGCCGGGATATCCGCGGGCCGCGAGGTGCAGCGCCGCCAGCGGCGCCGCGGAAACGTGCCTTCTGTTGCCATAGCCGGGTACACGAACGCCGGGAAATCGACATTGCTGAACGCGCTGACCGGGGCCGGCGTGCTCGTCGACGATTCGCTGTTCGCCACCCTGGACCCGGCCGTGCGGCGCGCCCGCACCCCGTCCGGCCGGTGGTTCACCCTGACCGACACCGTCGGGTTCGTCCGCCACCTGCCGCACCAACTGATCGAGGCGTTCCGGTCCACGCTGGAGGAGGTCGCCGACGCCGACCTGATCCTGCACGTCGTGGATGGCAGCGACGCCGACCCGAGGGCCCAGATCAGCGCCGTCCGCGAGGTGCTCGGCCAGATCGGCGCGAACGAGGTGCCCGAGCTCGTGGTGGTGAACAAGGCCGACGAGGCCGACCCGCTCGAGATCAGAGGGCCTGCGACTGGCCGAACGTGGCGCCGTGGTGGTGTCGGCCAGGACCGGTCGTGGCCTTGACGACCTGCTCGCCGCCGTCGAGGCCGCGCTGCCCCGGCGTGACGCCGAAGTCAGCGCGCTCGTGCCCTACGGCCGCGGCGACCTGGTGGCCCGGGCGCACCAGGAGGGAGAGGTCCTGGCGGTCGCGCACTGCGAGGGCGGCACCCAGCTCACCGCGCGGGTGCCGCCGGATCTGGCCGCCCAGTTGGCCGGCGCGAGCAACGGGGCGCGTGGCGGCACCAAAGGTCCCCCTTCGGCCGGATCCCGGGCCGCCCGCGAGCCGTCCTGAGCCCCTCTGCCAGGCCGCTGCCTGCGTAAATGTCACCTGGTATGGTCGTGTTGCCCGGGACACGCCGGTGGCGCACAGGTGCGTGCGGAAGGCGCCTGTCGTGAGCCAGTTCTCCGAACGGCTATGAATCTGGCCGACCTTCTTCCGATTCGGCCTGTACACGCACCCTCTCGTGCAATACCGTGACTGAACCGATATTGTTGGTTGCCGCATCTTCCCCAAGCACTCGGGCGGCTTCACATGCGTTTCAAGATCCCGGGTGTGTGCGGTGGTGCTCCACCACACGGCACGAGCCATGGCAGGTGACCGCTTGACGACGCAGGGAACCCACATCTGGGTGGTACCTGCGCGGGAGCGTGCGCCATGGTGAACGCGAACGTGCGCCTGCTGACCAACATCGGCCGGTTGTGGACCGGTTCCGAGGTGTGGAGCAACGCGGCGATCCTCACCCATGGGGACCAGATCGCCTGGGTGGGCCCGGCCTCGGAGCTGCCACGGAGCCTGCCGGGCGTCATCGACGACATCGTCGATGTGGATGACGTGCAGAACCTCAACGGAGGCCTGGTCACGCCCGGGCTGATCGACGCGCACACCCACCCGGTCTACGCGGGCAACCGGTGGGCCGAGATCGCGATGCGCACCGGCGGGTCCTCGCCCAACGAGATCGCCGCGGCCGGCGGCGGCATGGCCTCGACCGTCACGGTGACCCGTGGAACCGACCCCTGGACGCTGTGCCACGGCGTGCGGAACCGGCTGCGCGAGTGGCTGCTGTCCGGTACCACGACCATCGAGGCGAAGACCGGCTACCACCTCACCCGCGACGGGGAACTCGCCGACGTGCGCATGCTCCGGTCGCTGGAGAACGAGCCGGGGATGCCCCGGGTGCACGTGACCTTCCTCGCCGCTCACGCGGTGCCGCCAGAGTTCTTCGGCCGCCGCCACGACTACGTGGACGCGGTGGGTTCCTGGTGCGCGGATGCGGCCGCCGCGGGGGCCGACAGCGTGGACGTGTACTGCGAAGAGGGCCGGTTCACCGAGCGCGAGGCGCGCTGGGTGCTCGGCGCGGGCCGTGCGGCCGGCCTGCTGCCCCGGCTGCACGCGTGCGGGCAGTCCCGCACCGGCGCGGCCACGCTGGCCGCCGAACTGGGCTGCGCGTCCGCGGACCTGCTGCACGAGGCCTGCGAGGAGGACGTGATCGTCCTGGCCACGGCGGGCGTCGCCGCCGTGCTCTGCCCGGGCACGGCGCTGCAGGTGGGCAAGGTGCCGCCGGTCCGCTCGCTGCTCGACAAGGGCGTGGCGGTCGCGCTGGGATCCGACCACTCGCCTGGCGTCAACGGCATCACGAACATGTCGCTGGTGGTCTCGCTGGCGATCACGCACTTCGGCATGAGCGTGGCCGAGGCGCTGCGCGCGGCGACCCTGGGCGGTGCCCAGGCGCTGCGCAGCCCGGAACTGGGCACCATGGCCCCCGGCCGGTATGCCGACATCGTCGCCTGGGACGCCGACCACGAGGGCGCCTTCGCCTGGTCGTACGGGCTGCGCCCGCTGCGCGTCTGGCGCGGCGGCGAGCCCGTCCTCGGCTAACTGTCCTGCGCCTGAATAGGAAACCTGTTCAAACGGCTTCATGGGATGCTGCTGGCATGCCCGTGCGTGAAGCCAAGGCCGCGCCTGGAGGCGCGCGCGTCAGCGTGGTCACCGGGGACGAGGAACTGCTCGTGGAACGCGCCGTTGCCCGCCTGGTGGCCGCCGCCGAAGGCGACGGCGTGGCGCGGGAGGTGGCCGCGGGTGCGCTCGCGCCCGGCGAGCTAGCCTCGATCACCGCCCCTTCGCTGTTCGACGCCGTGCCGGTCGTGGTCGTCCGCGACGCCCAGGACGCCGTCAAGGAGGTGGCCGAGGAACTCGCGGCGCTGGCCGCAGACCCGCTGCCGGACGTGACGCTGGTGATCACGCACGCGGGCGGCGCGAAGGGCAAGGCGCTGCTGGCCAAGCTCACCGGCAGCGGCGCTCAGGTCGCCCAGTACCCCAAGATCACCCGGATCGGCGACCGGATGACGTTCATCCGCGAGGAGTTCCGCGCGGAAGGCCGCAGGATCGACGACGGCGGCCTGCGGGCGCTCATCGACGCTCTCGGCTCCGACCTGCGCGAGATCGCCTCCGCGTGCGCACAGCTCGCCGCCGACACCACCGGCACGATCGACCAGACCGTTGTGGCCAGGTACTACCGGGGGCGGGCGGAGGCCTCGGGGTTCGCGGTGGCCGACCGGGCGGTGGAAGGGCGCCTCGCCGAGGCGCTTGAGTACCTGCGCTGGGCCCTGGCCGTCGGCGTGTCACCGGTCCTGATCACCAGTGCCCTGGCGCAGGGGGTCCGCCTCATCGGGCGGGTCGGCGCCGCGTCACGGTCCCAGCCGGCCGCGGCACTCGCCGCCGAGCTGGGCGCGCCGCCCTGGCGGATCGACAAGGTGCGCCAGCAGTTGCGCGGCTGGACCCCGGACGGGATCGCCCGGGCGCACGGCGCCGTCGCGGAGGCCGACGCGCAGGTGAAGGGCGAGGGCGCGAATCCGGGTTATGCCCTGGAGGTCGCCGTCCGCACGATCGTGGCCTGCCGCACCAGCCGCTGACGCAGCCCCGGCACCAGCCGGTGACGACGGCCGGTTTGGGCGCAGCCTACAGGTTGGGATATCCTTCGTCGTCGGAGTGTTGCGCCCCGCTTGGATTTCGTGGGGCTGCCGCGGGCGCGAAATCCGCCCGCGCCCACCGACGAGACCAGAACCTTAGCGAGGCTTCCGCGTGGCGAATATCAAGTCCCAGATCAAGCGCAACAAGCAGAACGAGAAGGCCAGGCAGCGCAACAAGGCCGTCAAGTCGTCGCTGAAGACCGCGGTGCGCAAGTTCCGCGAAGCTGCCGACGCCGGCGACGCAGAAGCGGCGACCGTGGCCATGCGCACGGCGTCGCAGAGCCTGGACAAGGCCGCGAGCAAGGGCGTCATCCACAAGAACCAGGCCGCGAACCGCAAGTCCGCGATCGCCAGGCGCTACGCGGAACTGAGCAACAGCTGACCCCAGGCAGCCTGCCCGAGGCTCCACCGCAGCACACCTGCGGGCAGCGCAGCCTGGGACAGCGCACCCCGGGGCTCTGGACCGACCAGTCCCCGCGGCATGCGACCATGGACGCTGCAACCTAGGGCGTGCCCCGCGGGTCTTTGGGGCATGCCCTTACTCAACCTTGGGATTTCTGTGTCCTCCGTGCCTGAGCAGGCCCTGCCGACCGGCCAGCGCCCTGCGTCCCCCTCCGGGGCCGCACCTGCCATCGGGCATACTCCCATGGAAATCATCAGGAACTTCTGCATCATCGCGCATATCGATCATGGGAAGTCCACCCTGGCGGACCGGATGCTCCAGCTCACCGGCGTCGTCGGCGAGCGGGACATGCGCGCCCAGTACCTGGACCGGATGGACATCGAGCGCGAGCGCGGCATCACTATCAAGAGCCAGGCCGTCCGGCTGCCCTGGACCGGCCCCGACGGCCGCCAGTACGTGCTGAACCTCATCGACACGCCCGGCCACGTGGACTTCTCCTACGAGGTGTCCCGGTCGCTGGCCGCGTGCGAGGGGGCGATCCTGCTGGTGGACGCCGCGCAGGGCATCGAAGCTCAAACGCTGGCCAACCTCTACCTGGCCCTGGACGCCGACCTGCACCTGATCCCGGTGCTGAACAAGATCGACCTGCCGGCCGCCCAGCCGGCCAGGTACGCCCAGGAACTGGCCCGGGTGATCGGCTGCGACCCGGGCGATGTCATGCAGGTCTCTGCGAAGACCGGGGCGGGCGTGGTGGACCTGCTCAACGCGGTCGTCGCGCAGGTGCCGCCGCCAACCGGCGAGCGGGACGCCCCGGCCCGGGCGCTGATCTTCGACTCGATCTACGACATCTACCGCGGCGTCGTCACTTACGTCCGGGTGATGGACGGCAGGCTGTCACGACGCGAGAAGAGCCTGATGATGTCCACCGGCGCCCCGCACGACACGCTGGAGGTGGGCGTCATCTCGCCGGAGCCCATCCCGGCCGAGGGCCTGGGCGCGGGCGAGGTCGGCTACCTGATCACCGGCGTCAAGGACGTGCGCCAGGCCCGGGTCGGCGACACGGTGACCAGCGCCGCCCGGCCTGCGGCCGAGCCGCTGGCCGGGTACGCGCGCCCCAAGCCGATGGTGTTCTCCGGCCTGTACCCGCTGGACGGGGACGACTACCCGGACATGCGGGACGCGCTGGACAGGCTCAGCCTGAACGACGCCGCGCTGGTGTACGAGCCGGAGACCAGCACGGCGCTTGGCTTCGGCTTCCGGTGCGGGTTCCTCGGCCTGCTGCACATGGAGATCGTGCGGGAGCGGCTGGAGCGGGAGTTCGACCTGTCGCTCATCTCCACCGCGCCGAACGTCGTCTACCGGGTCGTCCTTGAGGGCGGCAGCGAGACGATCGTCACCAACCCCAGCGAGTTCCCCGAGGGGAAGGTGGCGCAGATCTTCGAGCCCGTGGTCAAGGCCACGGTGCTGGCGCCCGCCGAGTACATCGGCGCGATCATGGAGCTGTGCCAGAGCCGGCGCGGCACGCTCGGCGGTATGGAGTACCTGTCCGAGGACCGGGTCGAGATCCGCTACACGATGCCGCTCGCGGAGATCATCTTCGACTTCTTCGACCAGCTCAAATCGCGGACGCGCGGCTACGCCTCGCTGGACTACGAGCCCGCGGGCGAGCAGGCGGCCAGCCTGGTCAAGGTGGACATCCTGCTCCAGGGCCAGCCGGTGGACGCGTTCAGCCAGATCGTGCACTCGGACAAGGCGCGCGACTACGGGGTAGCGATGACCTCGAAGCTGCGCGAGCTGATCCCGCGCCAGCAGTTCGAGGTGCCGATCCAGGCGGCCATCGGGTCCAAGATCATTGCCAGGGAGAACATCCGGGCGCTGCGCAAGGACGTGCTGGCCAAGTGCTACGGCGGTGACATCACCCGCAAGCGCAAGCTGCTGGAGAAGCAGAAGGAAGGCAAGCGCCGGATGAAGGTGATCGGCCGGGTCGAGGTGCCGCAGGAGGCCTTCATCGCCGCGCTGTCCACCCAGCCGGACAAGCAGCGCTGATCAAGGGGCGGGCGGCGGCGCCGGCGGCGGCAGCGGCGCCAGCTGCTTGGGCAGCAGGTGCGCGTGGACCACGGCCGCGTGGCTGGTGCTCGTCACCACGAACAGCGTGATGCCCAGGATGGCGAGGACGCCCAAGGCGACCGCCGCCCAGCCAAGCAGCAGCCCGGCCAGCGCCATCCCGGCGCCCTGCTCCCCGGTGCGCTTGATCTGGTGCCTGGCCATGTGACCGAGCACGATGGCCGGGATGGTCGGCAGCGGCCCGAACGCGAACTGCGCCACCCCGCAGGCCAGGCTGGCGATCGCCAGCCCGTTGGTGGGACTGGGGTCCCGCCGGGGCACCGGGCCGACCCGCGCGCCCGGCAGGTCGGTCACGACCTGGTCCAGCTCCGCGTAGGTGCGCGCGGCCAGGGCGGTCTCCAGGCGGGAGTCGTACTCGTCCTTGCCCAGCCGGCCCTCGGTGTAGGCGGTGCTGAGGTAGTTCACCGCGCGGTCGCGGTCCGCGTCGGCGGCGCGCATCTGGCCACGCCCGCCGCCCGGTGCCGGAAAACCCTGCCCGACCGCCATAGGTCCCTCCAACCCCCGGAGCTTCCCCTCGGTGCCGTCCAGCATATTCCGGCCTGCCAGTGCCCGGGCTTCGGGTGCAGCCGTGAAACGGCCCCCGGTGGCGTTGCCATCGGGGGCCGCGAGCGATCGGGCGGCCGGCAGGCCGTCATCCGGCGGACCGGCCGAGGGCCCTCTTGTGGCAGAGGACAACGACCATCGCGAACATGACGAGCCAGATGGCGCCGCCGGGGAGGAGGTTGGCCGGGAAGCCGGGGTGCGGCTGGGTGAATGCGGCCTTGACGCTGCTGACGTGCAGCGCGATGGCGATCCAGGCGGCGACCTGGACGGCGAGGGCGGCGTACAGGGCCAGGACGGCGTTCCGCCTGGTGCGCCGTGATGCGGCCGGGCGCGGGTGCATGTCGCTGGCAGCGGGGTTGTGGCTGGTAGTCATCGTTCCTCCAGTCGGCTTTGACCGTCATCGCTAGTACCTATGACCCAAGATTAGTACGAGCGTACTAGAACGTCAACGGTTTATGGTTCGACCTGGTCTGGCCGCTGCGCTAGCGTCGGGAAGCGTGACAAACGCGCGCGTGATCTCGGTGAACGTCGGCCGCGGCAAGGACGCGGACTGGGCCGGCAAGCTGGGCAGGACCGCGATCGACAAGCGCCCGGCGGCCGGGCAGGTCGAGGTGGGCAGGCTCGGCCTCGGCGGCGACGAGCAGGTGGACAAGCCCGCCCACGGCGGCCCCGAGCAGGCGGTGTACGCATACGCCAGGGAGGACCTGGACTGGTGGGTGGAGCAGCTCGGCCGCGAGATGACCAACGGCATGTTCGGCGAGAACATCACCACCGCGGGCGTGGACGTCACCGGGGCGCTGATCGGGGAGATCTGGCAGCTGGGCACCGCCACGGTCCAGGTCACCGCGCCGCGGATCCCCTGCGTGGTGTTCGCGGGCTGGATCGATGAGCGGCACTGGGTCAAGCGGTTCGCCGACGCACGGCGGCCCGGCGCGTACCTGCGCGTGCTGCGCGAGGGCGTGGTCGGCGCCGGGGATCCGGTCGAGGTGGTGTCCCGCCCGTGCGAACGCGTCACGATCGCGGAGTCGATGACCGCGTACTACGGCGACGCCGAGCTGATGTCGCGGCTGCTGCGGGTCGAGGGGCGGGGCCTGGCCTGGGACGAGATCGCGCCCGGCGTGCTGCAGCGGGCCGCCTCGGCCTCATGAGCGCTGCCCTGGCCCGCCCGGCCGGGGGGCCAGCACGAAGGGAGAGCCGTGCCGGGCGCGCCTCCCGCCGGTGAGCCCGCTCCTCGCGACGGGAGCCTGCCCGACGGTGCGGCGCAGGGCCTGGCGGGCCGTCCGTTCGGCATCTATGTGCATGTGCCGTTCTGCCAGACCCGGTGCGGCTACTGCGACTTCAACACCTACACCGCCGCCGAGCTCGGCGGCGGGGCCAGCCGTGAGTCCTACGCCGGCCAGGCGGCCGCCGAGATCAGGTTCGCCCGCAAGGTCCTCGGGCCCGATGTCCCGCAGGCGGCGACCGTGTTCCTCGGCGGCGGCACGCCGACGCTGCTGCCGCCCGCTCAGCTCGGCGGGATCCTGGCCGCGATCGACGGCGAGTTCGGGCTCGCGCCGGGCTGCGAGGTGACGGTCGAGGCCAACCCGGAGACCGTGGACGAAGCGTCGCTGGCGGCACTGCGGGCCGCCGGGGTGACCCGGATCTCGCTGGGCATGCAGAGCGCGGTCCCGCACGTGCTGGCCGTGCTGGACCGGGTGCACCAGCCGGGCAGGCCTGCCCAGTGCGCCCGCTGGGCACGCGCGGCCGGGTTCGAGCACGTCAGCCTGGACCTGATCTACGGGACCCCGGGGGAGAGCGACGCGGACTGGCGGGAGTCGCTGGAGGCAGCCCTGGCCGCGGGCCCGGACCACATCTCCGCGTACGCGCTGATCGTGGAGGAGGGCACCAAGCTGGCCGCTCGCATCAAGCGCGGCGAGCTACCGCCGCCCGACGACGACGCGATGGCCGACCGGTACCTGGCCGCCGACGACCTGCTGGCCGCCGCCGGGCTGCACTGGTATGAGATCTCCAACTGGGCCGCGGGGCCGGGGTCGCAGTGCCGGCACAACCTGCTCTACTGGGCAAGCGGCAACTGGTGGGGCGTCGGGCCCGGCGCGCACAGCCACGTCGGCGGTACCCGGTGGTGGAACGTCCGGCACCCGGCCGCGTACGCCGCGCGCGTGTCGGCCGGCGAAAGCCCCGCGCAGGCCCGGGAGATTTTGACCGAACGAGAGCGCCGCCTGGAACGCATCCTGCTGCTCACCCGCCTTTCGGGGGGCTGTCCAGTGACCGAACTCGACCAGGCCGGAGCCGACGCCGCGCGGGCGGCCGTGGCGGACGGGCTGGCCGAACCGGAGGCGTACCTGAAGGAGCGGGTGGTACTCACCCGGCGGGGCCGCCTGCTCGCCGACGCCGTGGTCAGGGACCTGACCGGCTAGTGCTCGCCTTCAGCGGGCCACCCGCATGCACAGCCAGGCGGGGAAGGCGTATTCCGCGCCGCGCCCGGCCGCGCGGGCGGCGCGGGCCAGGTACGCCAGCGTGACCAGCCACCGGGCCGCGACCAGTGGCGCGACAATCATCAGCGCGACCGGGGGTGAGTCGAGTGCGAGCATCGCGCCCATGATCACCGCGGACAGGTCGTAGAGGAGCCCGGTGAACCACACGTTCACCGCCTGCGCCGCGTGGCGGCGCGCCCAGCCGGATCCCCGCAGCGTGGTCAGGTAGATCGCCACCGGCACCAGAAACACCGGCACGGTCAGGTAGCCGAGAACCGCCGCCCGGCGGCCGCCCGCCGCGTCTGCCCCGTGCGGCCGCATCGGCCTGGCCAGACGCCGCGGCAGTGCCCGGTAGCCCACGGCGGGCGCGGCCGGCCAGTCCGGTACCGGCGGGTGGCCCCGGACCGAGAGGTAGTGCGGCAGGGCCGGGTACTCCGGCGCCGCCGGCCAGGCCGCTGCCTGCAGGTGTGTCGAAATCGGATGGTCCCGGACCGGCGGATGGCTGGCGGCCGGCGGGTGGCCGGGCACCCGGAGGTCATCCAGCAGGGGCGGATACTCCGGCGCCGGCCGGTAATGCGGCATCGGCCGGTCGGCCGACCTAGGCTGGCCGCCCCCCATCACGCCGCCCCCCATCACGCGCCCGGTGTGGTCTTCTGCCTGCTCAACACCTAAACCCAGGAGGAAAACTACCGGATCGGCGTGACTCGCGCGGCCTGCCGCTGGCACGCTGGTGTCCTCGCCACGGTGCCCTTGGGGGCCAGTCCGCCATAGAATTGGCACTCTGGATGATGGAGTGCTAGGGAGGTGGGCAGGTGCTGGACGACAGGAAGCTCGCGGTCCTGCGCGCCATCGTCCGCGACTACGTCTCGACCCAGGAGCCCGTCGGCTCGAAGTCCCTGGTGGACCGGCACCATCTCGACGTGTCTCCGGCGACGATCCGCAACGACATGGCCGTGCTCGAGGAGCAGGGCTACATCTCCCAGCCGCACACCAGCGCCGGCCGCATCCCCACGGACAAGGGTTACCGGCTGTTCGTGGACCGGCTGTCGGGTATCAAGCCGCTTTCCGTGGCCGAGCGGCGGGCGATCGAGACCTTCCTGGCCGGGGCCTACGACCTCGACGACGTGGTGATGCGGACCGTGCGGCTGCTCGCCCAGCTCACCAGGCAGGTGGCACTCGTCCAGTACCCGTCGCTGACCCGGTCGGCGGTCCGGCACATCGAACTTGTCCCGATCGCGCCGCAGCGGCTGCTGCTGGTACTGATCACCGATTCCGGGCGGGTGGAGCAGCGCGCGGTGGAACTGCCCGAGCCCATCGAGGACGCGGCGGTCGCGCACCTGCGCGCGGTGCTCAACGCCTGCCTGGACGGCCGGCGGCTGTCCGAGGCTGCGTCGCTCGTGGTCGAGCTTCCCGAGCGGGTGCAGCACGGCGACCGGCACAACGCCGCCGAGGTGTTTTCTGTGATCCTCGACACGCTCGTCGAGCATCACGAGGAGCGGATAGTGGTGAGCGGTGCGGCGAACCTCACCCCTGCTGACTTCTCCCAGGGCCTGCGCGAGGTCCTGGAGTCACTGGAGGAGCAGGTGGTGCTGATGCGGTTGCTCGGCGAATCCGTCGGCGAGGCCACGGTCACCATCAGGATTGGCGCGGAGAACGATGTCGAAGGGCTGCGCAGTACGTCACTGGTGGCCGCCGCCTACGGCGGGCCCGGCGATCAGGCGCTCGCCAGGCTCGGCGTGATCGGCCCGACGCGGATGGACTACCCGACGGCGATTGGAGCGGTGCGCGCGGTGGCACGGTATGTAGGCCAGATCCTGGCGGGGTCGTAGTGGCCAGCGACTACTACGCCACCCTGGGCGTACCGCGGGACGCCAGCCAGGAGGACATCAAGAAGGCGTACCGACGGCTCGCCCGCGAACTGCACCCCGACGTCAACCCCGACGTCACCACGCAGGAGCGGTTCAAGGAGATCACGCAGGCCTACGAGGTGCTCTCCGATGCCGAGAAGCGCCAGATGTACGACCTCGGCGTCGACCCGCTGTCCCGTGCCGGTGCGCCCGGTGCGGGCGGCTTCGGGGCCGGGTTCCCGTTCAGCGACATCATGGACGCGTTCTTCGGTGCCGGTGCGGCCTCCCGTGGCCCGCGCAGCCGGGCCAGGCGGGGCAGGAACGCGACCGTCCGGGTGGATCTCGACCTGTCCGAATGCGCGTTCGGCGCGACCAGGGACCTGACCGTCGACACCGCGGTGGTCTGCCCGACCTGCTCCGGTGAGGGCACAGCACCGGGCACCCACCCGGAGACCTGTGACGTCTGCGGAGGCCGTGGCGAGGTCAGCCACGTCACCCGCTCGTTCCTCGGGCAGGTGATGACCTCGCGGCCGTGTCCGGCCTGCGGCGGGTTCGGCACGATCATCCGGCGGCCCTGCCCGGAATGCGATGCCGACGGCCGGGTCCGCACCCGGCGCACCATCAAGGTCCGGATTCCCGCGGGCGTCGAGGACGGCACCCACATCCAGCTGGCCGGCGAGGGCGAGATCGGGCCGGGCGGCGGTCCTCCAGGTGACCTCTTCCTCGAGATCGTCCAGCGCCCGCACCCCATATTCGAGCGCCAGGCCGACGACCTGCACTGCACGGTGACCATCCCGATGACCGCGGCCGCGCTCGGCGCCGCACTGAGCGTAGAGACCCTGGACGGGACCAGGGAACTCGACATCCGCCCCGGAACCCAGTCCGGCCAGGTCATCCCCATGTACGGGCTTGGGGTGCGGCACCTGAACTCCTCGGGCCGAGGCGATCTGGTCATCCACGTGACCGTCGAGACGCCGACCAAGCTCGACGAAGAGCAGGAGGCCGTGCTCAAGCAGTTGGCGAAGCTCCGGGCCGAGGAGACACCGCCCGGCCGGTTCGCGCCCGGCCAGCATGGCTTCTTCTCCAGGCTGCGGGATGCCTTCAACGGCCGCTGAGCCCGACTCCCGCCCGCCGGTCTTCCTCAGCGACCAGGCCGCCCTGGCCGCCGACACGGTGGTCCTGGATGGCCCGGAGGGCCGGCACGCCGCCACGGTGCGGCGCCTCGCGGTAGGGGAGCGGGCGGACCTGACCGACGGCGCCGGGCTGGTTGCCGAGTGCGTCGTCACCGCCGCCGGGGCGGGCACGCTGGAGCTGAGCGTCCTGGCCCGGCGCAGCGAGCCCCGCCCGGATCCGGCCCTCGTGGTAGCCCAGGCGCTGCCCAAGGGAGATCACGGCCCGCTGGCGGTGGACCTGATGACCGAGGGTGGCGTGGATGCGATCGTGCCCTGGGCGGCGCACCGCTGCGTGACCCGCTGGGAAGGCGCCCGCGGCGAACGTGCCCTGGCCCGCTGGCGCGCGGCGGCGATGCAAGCCGCCAAGCAGTCCCGCCGGGCCTGGCTGCCGGAGGTGACCACCGCGGTCAGCACCGGCGAACTGGCCGGACGGGTGGCCACGGCCGCCCTGGCGGTGCTGCTGGATCCGGCCGGGCCGGTGGCACTGAGCCGAATGGACCTTCCCGGCAGCGGCGACATCCTGGTGATCGTCGGCCCGGAAGGCGGTGTCAGCCCGGAGGAGACCGCACAGCTCACCCAGGCAGGCGCGGTGGCCGCCAGGCTGGGCCCCACCGTGCTGCGGACCTCCTCGGCCGGCCTGGTAGCGGCCGCCATCGTGGCGAGCCGCTCCGGCCGCTGGGGCTGACCCCGGCCGCTATGGCCCGCCGGTCGCCTGGTTCGTCGGGCTCGGCTGCGCGGCGGGGCGACCGCTCGCACACCACCAGGGCCGTCGTCCCGATGGCCTCCTGGCTGAGCGGCCCACGCTGCTGGTGATGGGAGCTTGCGAGGTGCTCGGCGATGGGCTCGGGGCGGGGTCGGCGACGGAGTCGGGGACGGCGTCGGCGTCGGCGACGGGCTCGCTGAGCGGTGACGGCGACGGCGACGGGCTGCTGACGGCGGGCTGCGGCAGCCGAATGCAGGGCGACGGCGACGGGAGTGGCCTGCCATGCGCCGCGGTCGCAGCCGGGCTTGGGCGTCCCCGAGCGGCCCAGGGACGGCGAACGCGAGTTCTTCAGCGTGGTGCCGCCGCCGTACGGTGTTGCCGTTGGCCCGCCGGTCTGGCTGGAGTTGCACCGTTGGTCCGCTGGCGTTGTCCAGGCCGAGGAACGAGCCCCTCGGATCTGCCCCAGGGCGAAGACTCCCGCCACGACAAGAACCACGGCCCCCGCCACCGCGAGAGCAGGGCGGAGCCAGGCCATACGGGCCGTGCGAGCTGCGAGGGCCGACCTCATGCGGCGCGCCTAGGCCCTGGAGGCCCACGCCGTGATCCCGCCGAGGACGGGCCGCAGCGACCTGCGCCGCCTGCCGTGCTCTTCGGTGTCCGGGGTGGCGCAGGCCAGGAGCGGCGCGAGCGGGCCCGCGGCGGAGTCCGTCCCGGCAGAGCCGGACTTGCCGGACTTGCCTGACTTGATTGTGCTGAAGAAGGCCTCATATCGGACGACGACGAGCCAGCCGAGCGCCATGAACCCACTGCGCAGCAGCCACCACTGCCGTCTGAGCCACGGCTCGTCGAGCCGTGCGCGGATCTTCGTCAAGCCGTCGCCGACAGGCTCAAGCTGATCCGTTGTCGTGTGCAACACGCGGCTGAGGATTGCCTCGTAGTCGCGTTCCTGTGCCGTCATGCCCCTCGCTCCAGGCCACTTACGGCCCCCCTGAGCCTTCTCACGTCTCCATCTCCAGCACCACCCGCAGTGCCGCTACGCCCCGGGCGGTGTGGCTTTTGACCGCGCCCCGGCTGATCCCCATGGAGGCGGCGATCTGCGCCTCCGAGAGATCGGCGTAGTACTTCAGCACCAGCGCCTCCCGCTGCCGTGGCGGCAGCGTGCGCAGTGCGGCGATCACCGCCGACCGCTCAAGCAGGGAAATCGCGCCCTGCTCGGCGCTGGGCATATCCGGCGCCGGCTTCGGGGCGTTCTTGTCCACCACCACCCGGTGCCGCAGCACCGACCGGGACCGGTTCACCACCGACTGGCGCAGGTAAGACAGCGCCTTCTCGGTGTCCCGGAGCCGGCGCCATGCGGTATGCATGGCGATGAACGAGTCCTGCACTACTTCCTCCGCGGTCGCCACATCACGTACCAGCAGGACCGCCAGGCGGACCAGCGATCGGTAGTGCGTCGTGTAGATCGCGGTGACTGCCCTGGCGGCATCCCATTCTGCGGGGACCGACTCCAGCGAGGCGTCTGCCAGCAGGGTGTCGGTTGTCACGGTTATGGGACGCGCTGGTGCCGCGTCCGGTTCACCTGTGGTCATGCTGGAATTGCGAGAAGATTCCACGGCCGCAGCCTGACCTCAACGATTCCGACCCCCAACGACGGACCCTGCTTGCGGCGCGCGGCCATGGCCCCGTCCAGACGTCGCCGCCACGAGTACACAGGCGAAACACCCACAGGCCAGGGCATGTATATCGGAGGCGTGCGCCACAAACTTCGCAACGTGTCAACGATATAGGCCGGGAGCCGGCCATGGGGGTCATATGTAGAGAGTCGATAGGGGGCCCAGGAGTAGCCTGCGCGCTAGGATCTGCAGGTGGCCGACTGCCTCTTCTGCAAGATCGTGACGGGTGACATCCCGGCCGAACTAGTGGCCGAAAGCGGGCGAACAATCGCGTTCCGTGACATCAACCCGCAGGCTCCCACGCACGTCCTGGTCATCCCCAAGGACCACCACCCCGACCTGGCCGCCCTGGCCGCCGCGGACGGCAGCCTGCTGGCCGAGGTGGCGGCGCAGGCGCACCAGGTGGCAGCGGCCGAGGGGATCGCCGCCGACGGGTACCGCGTCGTCTTCAACACCGGGCCGAGGGCTGGGCAAACGGTGTTCCACGTGCACGCCCATGTGCTGGGCGGCAGGGACATGACCTGGCCACCGGGCTGACACCCCGCGGATCGCCTGCTGCGCCGGATAGCATGGGTTCAGCGATGCGCGGGCGGGGGCCCGCGCCAGGTGGAGACAAGGAATTGACGGACACTTCCCGCGAGTCACGGCGGCGCGCCCCCCAGGGCGGGACCCCGGCCGACGAGCCGGCCGCTGGCAGTACCCAGGTCAAGGTCGTGATTCCCGACGACCACTCGATGGTCAGCCTGCTAGGTTCCGGCGACGAACTGCTCCACGTGATAGAGCGTTCCTTCCGCGCCGATATTCACGTCCGGGGAAACGAGATCACTATTACCGGGACGGCGGCTGAGACGGCTCTTGTCGCGGAGTTGTTCGAGGAAATGACCGCGCTTGTCGGCGGCGGGGCGGAACTGACGCCGGCTGTTGTGGAGCGCATCATTCCCATGCTGCGGCGTAAGTCGGGAGTACGCCCGGCCGAGGTGCTGTCCCTGGACATCCTGTCCTCCCGCGGGCGGACGATCCGGCCCAAAACGCTCAACCAGAAGCGCTACGTGGACGCGATCGACGAGCACACGATCGTGTTCTGCATCGGCCCGGCCGGAACAGGGAAGACCTACCTGGCCATGGCCAAGGCGGTCAAGGCACTGCAGGCCAAGGAGGTCAACAGGATCATCCTGACCCGGCCCGCGGTGGAGGCCGGTGAGCGCCTGGGCTTCCTGCCCGGCACGCTCTACGAGAAGATCGACCCGTACCTGCGCCCGTTGTACGACGCGTTGCACGACATGCTGGACCCCGAATCCATTCCGCGGCTCATGGCGGCGGGCACGATCGAGGTCGCGCCGCTGGCCTACATGCGCGGGCGCACGCTGAACGACTCGTTCATCATCCTGGACGAGGCGCAGAACACCTCGGCCGAGCAGATGAAGATGTTCCTCACCCGGCTCGGCTTCGGTTCCCGGATGGTGGTCACGGGCGACATCACCCAGGTGGACCTGCCCGCCGGGCAGGCCAGCGGGCTGCGGCTGGTGCAGGAGATCCTCGAAGGCGTCGAAGACATCCAGTTCACCCGGCTGACCAGCCATGACGTGGTCCGGCACCGGCTGGTCGGGGACATCGTGAACGCCTACGAGGCCTACGAGGCACGGACCGGCATGGACGGCCCGGTGCGGGACGGCAGCCTGCGGGGCCGGGCAGCCGAGCGCGGCGACGGCCGGGCAGGCTCGCGGGGACCCCGCAAGCGGGCCCAGTGACCGGACCGGGCGCATGAGCATCGAGATACGCAACGAGTCCGGGGTCAGCGTGGACGAGCCTGGCCTGGCGGCGCTGGCCAGGCACGTGCTCGACGAGATGCGGATCCACCCGCTGGCGGAACTGTCGGTATTGCTGGTGGATAGTCCCACCATCGCCGATCTGCACCAGCGCTGGATGGGCGAGGAAGGCCCCACGGACGTACTCGCCTTTCCCATGGACGAACTGCGCCCGCCGCCCCCGGGCAGCGACCGCACGGACCGCGCCGGGTCCACCGGCGACTCCGGGCCGGACACCGTGCTCGGCGATGTGGTCCTGTGCCCGGAGGTGGCCACCGAGCAGGCCCGCGAGGCGCAGCGCCCGGTCACCGACGAAATGGAGATGCTGTGTACCCACGGCATCCTCCACCTGCTCGGGTTTCGACCATGCCGAGCCCAGGGAACATGCCACCATGTTCGGGCTGCAGGACCAGTTGCTCGACTCCTGGCGCGCCGAGCGCGCCCCGGCGGGGGGCGCGGTGGAGCGGGACGGGGAGACGGGTGGGGAATCCGGATGATGCTGCGATGGCGTGGCTACTTGCCGGCGCGGTAGCGCTCGCGGTGGCGGCCGGGCTGTGCGCTAGCGCCGAAATCGCCCTGTTCCGCATGGTCAGGGCGGGCGGGCGAGAGCGCGTCAAGAACGGCTCGAACGGCTACTCGTCTTCGGTGCAGGCGATCCTGGCGGAGCCGCGGCGGTACCTGGGCGTGCTCCTGGCGATCCGGATGGGCGCAGAGACCGCCGCCGTGGTGCTCGCGACCGCGGCACTGGTGAAGCTGCTCGGCACCGGCTGGCACACGTTTCTCATCGCCCTGGCGGGCATGGCCGCGCTGCTGTACGTCGTGGCCGGGATCTGGCCGGTCGCCCTGGGCCGCCACTACGACCGGCAACTGGCCGGGGCCGCAGCGGGGGTGCTCGTCCCCACGGTCCGGGCCCTCGGGCCGCTGCCGCGCCTGCTGCTCGCGGCGGGCAACGTGCTGACCCCGGGACGGGGCGCCAGGGAAGGGCCCGCCGAGTCGGAGGAGGATCTGCGCGGGCTGGTGGACCTGCTCGGGGAGCACCAGGTCATCGAGCCGGGCGAGCGCGCGATGATCCATTCGGTGTTCGAGTTCGGCGACACGATCGTCCGTGAGGTCATGGTGCCGCGGACCGACATCGTCTTCGCCGAGCGGGACAAGAACGTGCGGCAGGTGCTGTCGCTGGCGCTGCGCAGCGGCTTTTCCCGGATACCGGTGGTGGGCGAGAACAAGGACGACGTCATCGGCATCGCCTACCTCAAGGACCTGGTGGCCCGCAGCCGTGAGCACCCCGAGGCGGAGACGGTCGAAAAGGTCGAATCGGTCATGCGCCCCGCCACGTTCGTGCCGGAAAGCAAGCCGGTTTCCGTGCTGCTGCAGGAGATGCAGGCGCGGCAGATCCACCTGGCCATCGTGATCGACGAGTACGGCGGCACCGCCGGGCTGGTCACCATCGAGGACATCCTGGAGGAGATCGTTGGCGAGATCACCGACGAGTACGACCAGGAACGGCCGCTCGTGGAATGGCTCGGCCCGGGGCGGGCCCGGGTCACCGCCCGGCTGCCCGTGACCGACCTGGAGGAACTGTTCGGCGTCAGCATCGAGGCCGAAGACGTGGAAACCGTCGGCGGCCTGCTCGCGCACGCGCTCGGCCGGGTGCCGATCGCCGGGTCCACGGCGGCCATCGCGGGCCTCACGCTGACCGCGGAGAGCCTGGCCGGGCGGCGCAACCGGATCGGCACGGTGACCGTTGAGGGCCCGGCACGGTCCCGTGCAGCCGCGCGGCCGCGCCCGGATGACGGCAACGGCGCCGTCTGACGTCGCCGTGACCGCGCGGACGGGCGGCAATTGACTACGGCGCCTAGACTCGGCGCCGTGGAGGGCCTTGATCAGGAAGACCAGAAGATCGTCACGCTGGCACGGTCGGCCCGCGCCAGGACCGGCGCGGCCGAGGGGGCGGCGGTGCGCGACGAGACCGGCCGCACCTACGTGGCCGCCACCGTGACACTGCCCTCGCTGCGGCTTTCCGCGCTGCGCCTGGCGGTGGCGATGGCGGTCTCCAGCGGCGCGACGGCCCTGGAAGCGGCGGCGCTGGTCAGCGAGGCCGACGCCGTCGACCCTGCGGACCTGGCGGCCGTGGCCGACCTGGCCCCGGGAGCGCCCGTCTACCAGGCCGGCCCCGATGGGCGGCTGCGTGCGGCCGTTGAGCCCTAGGACAGCAGCCGGGCCGCGGGTACGGGAGAATCTGCCCGTGGAAGCCGGCCAGCGCCCAGCGGAGGAACCGGAGTTCCGGTCCGGGTTCGCCTGCTTCGCGGGCAGGCCGAACGTGGGCAAGTCAACGCTGATGAACGCGCTCGTCGGTACCAAGATCGCGATCACAAGCAGCCGCCCGCAGACCACCCGGCGGGCCATCAGGGGCATCGTGCACCGCAGCGACGCGCAACTGATCATCGTGGACACGCCCGGCCTGCACCGGCCGCGCACGCTGCTCGGGGAGCGCCTGGACAGCCTGGTGCGCGCCACGCTCACCGAGGTGGACGTGATCGGGTTCTGCGTGCCCGCGCCCGACCGCATCGGCCCGGGGGACAAGTACCTGGCCGCCGAACTCGGCGCGGTCAAGGGCACGCCCGTGGTCGCCATCGTCACCAAGACGGACCTGGTCCGACCGGAGCAGGTCGCGGCGCAGCTCGCCGCGGTGGCGGACCTCGGTGACTGGGCCGACATCGTGCCGGTGTCCGCCGCCGCCGGCTTCCAGCTCGACGTCCTGACGGACGTGCTGGTGGCGTACCTGCCGCCGGGACGGCCGCTGTACACCGACGGTGAGCTCACCGACGAGCCCGAGCAGGTGCTGGTCGCCGAGCTGATCCGCGAAGCCGCGCTGGAAGGCGTGCGGGACGAACTGCCGCACTCGATCGCGGTCGTGGTGGAGGAGATGGGGCCGCGGCCGGACCGGCCCGAGCTCACCGACGTGCACGCGTTTATGTACGTGGAGCGGCCCAGCCAGAAATCCATCGTCATCGGGGCCAAGGGAGACCGGCTGAAGGAGGTCGGCACCAGGGCCCGGCAGCAGATCGAGGCGCTGCTCGGCACCAAGGTGTACCTGGACCTGCGGGTCAAGGTGGCCAAGGACTGGCAGCGCGACCCGAAACAGCTCCGCAGGCTGGGCTTCTACGACTGAGTGCCGAGGTCAGCGGGCCGTGGGATGCGGGCAGTCTCCAGTTCCCAGGAAAGCTGCCGTTCGAGGACCGTGAAACCCAGCTCGGTATTGATCGCGGTCATGTGCTCGTTGCCGTCGGCGGTGAGCGTCACGACCTGGGTGAGCTGCGGCTCGTGCGCGGCGAGCAACTCCAGCATGGCCACCTTGACCAGCAGCCCGAGCCGGTGCCCCCGGTGCGGCCCGGCCACCGCCGTCAGCGACTGGGAACCCCAGCCCGCGTCGAGCGGGTCGACCCCGAGCTGGGTTATCGCCACCAGCGCCCCGGTCCGCTGCGCCCGGGCGGCGAGGCTGTAGAACCGCCACCCCTGATCGGCCAGCCGCTGGTCTGCCGCCCGGACCCGGGCGACGTCCCAGCCCTGCGGCTCCTCCCCGGCGGCACGCGGCGCGTCGCCCTCGATCCCGAGCAGTTCGGCGACCTGCACGAGCCGGTGTTCCGCGGTCAGCCCCTCCCAGGACACCAGCGAATAGCCGGTGGCCGCGGCTGCTGCCGTTTCCCGCAGGGCGGCCAGGTGACCCGGAGGGATGGAGCGGAGCCGGAGCACAGAGAAAGTCCCGGTGAGCCGATGGGCAGCGCCCAGGGAGCGGGCGAACGCCGCTCCCGCGGAGGCCTCTTCGGAGTGGCCGGTCAGCAGCGTACGGCCGGCATGGCGGGCGCGGCCCGCGGCATGGCTGAGCAGTGCCGTACCGAACCCGGCTCGGCGCCGCGGCGCCGCCACCACCAGGTTGAGATCGGCCAGGTGCCGATTCTCCCGCTCCGGCAGGCTGAGCAGGTACCAGCCACAGACTTCGCCGTCGTCGTCACGGGCCAGCCACGCCTCCGACGGGTCTTCAGTCCAGCCATAACGGAGCCAGGCCTGGAAGGCTCGCGGGGACATTGGCGGTCGGCGCATGCCATCCGCACGGGCCGCCGCCAGATGGATGTCGTGGCATGCCCGCACTGCCACGGTGTCGCTCGCGGGATCGAACCGTTCGGTCCGCATGCTCCTACCCAAGCGCTGGTGCTGCCGGTCCGCCACCCTGTTTCACCACGGAAACCCGTACGCGGAGCAAGAGCTGCCCCTGTCAGAGCCAGCCCTTGCGTTCGGCGATCTGGACGGCTTCGGCCCGGTTGCGGGCGCCGAGTTTCTGGATCGCGGCGGACAGGTGGTTGCGGACCGTGCCGGAGGACAGGTGCAGCGAGGCCGCCAGGTCCGAGATGGCCGCGTGCCCGCGCGCGGCGGACAGCACCTCGGTCTCCCGCGCGGTGAGCGGGCTGGCGCCCTCGGCGAGCGCCGCCGCGGCCAGGGCTGGGTCGACGACCCGCTCGCCGGCCTGCACCCGCCGGATGGCGGTGGCAAGCTCGGCGGCTGGCGCGTCCTTGTGCAGGAAACCGCTCGCCCCGGCCGCCATCGCGGCGGCCAGGTAGCCGGGCCGGCCGAACGTCGTCACGATGACGATCTTCCCGCCGAACCCGTCCTTGGCCAGCCGCCTGGCCACCTCCAGCCCGTCGGGACCCGGCATCTCGATGTCGAGCACGGCCACGTCCGGCTGGTAGCGCTTGGCCATGGCGAGCGCCTCGTCGCCGCTGGCGGCTTGTGCCACGACTGTGATGTCGCCTTCCAGTTCGAGCAGGGCCACCAGGGCCTGCCGGACCATGGTCTGGTCCTCAGCGATCATGATGCGCACGGTCACGAGGGCATCCGTTCCCTGCTGGGGCCGGGGTCCGCGGCGCCGCCGGCCAGCGTGCCGGTCAGCGGCACGCTCACCCGCAGCCAGAACCCGCCCTCCTCGCCCGCGCCCGCGGACAGGCTCCCGCCCAGGCGGGCGGCCCGCTCGGCGAGCCCGGCCAGGCCAGATCCGGCGAGGCCGAAACCGGCGTTGGGCGCGCCGCCGTCCCCGGCAGCCGCCCCGCGCCCGGCCGGTCCGTCGCCCCCGGCAGCTCCGCCACGCCCCGGCGGTCCGTCGCCCCCCGCAGCTCCGTCACGCCCGGCGCCGCGGCCACCGTCGGCGGCGCTGCCGCCCCCGATGGCGTCGGCGATGGCGCGCAGCCCTTTCCCGCGCGGTCCCGCGCCGTCGTCGGACAGCTTGGCGGAGGCCTCGGTGCCGGTGAGTTCGATGACGATCTTCGCGTGCGTGGCGGCGGAGTGCCGCACGATGTTGGTCGCGCCCTCCCGTACCGTCCACGCGAGCAGCGCGTCCACCGCGGGCGGCAGCGAGTAGGCGCCGGGCACCCGGAGCTGGCAGTCGATCCCCGCCGAGGCAAGCATCCGGCGGGAGCTGACCAGCTCCGCGGCCAGGCTCGGCTGCCGGTAGCTGGTCACCGCCTGGCGCACCTCGGTGAGGGACCGCCGCGCCACGGTCTCCAGTTCGGCGATCTCCCTGGCGGCCCGTTCCGGGTCGGTGCCGATCACCCGGCTGGCCAGCTCGGCCTTGAGGGTGATCAGCGACAGGCTGTGCCCCAGCAGGTCGTGCAGGTCCCGGGAGATGCGCAGCCGTTCCTCCGCCACGGCCGCCCTGGCCAGCTCGGCCCGGGTCTCCTTGAGCCGGTACATCAGCACGTTGCGGCGTTCCGCGCTGTGCGCCAGCAGGTTGCCCAGCGCGACCACGGCGCCGGCCACGACCGTGTTGCCGTAGCCGAGTCCGGTCGCCGCGCTGATCGTCACCGCGATCCCGGTGCAGCACACCAGGCCGATGACGGTGGCCCGGCCGTCCGGCGAGATGCGCCCCACGGCCGCGGAGGCGACGGCCAGCGCGGTGAGCCAGGCCATGCCCCCGACCGCGAACAGCGCCGCGCCGAGCGCGACCATCAGCGGAAGCAGCAACCACTGCCAGCGCGTATACAGGCCGGGCTGGGGCATCCGCACCAGCACGGTCCGGTCGACCATCGCCACGAACGCGAGCGTCGCGAAGATCAGGAAGCCAGGGTGGCCGCTGCGGGAGTGCGAGGTGAGCAGCGCCGCCGCAGGGAGCACCAGGAAGATCACCAGCAGAATGCGGATGACCAGCCGCCGGTACCGGAGCAGCCCGGTGACACCGGTGTCGAGGTCGTCGTCTTCGATCGACGGCCCCGGCTCAGGCCCGGGCTCGCTCCGGCTGGTCAGCCGCATGTTCACCATCATGCCCGGCAGTTCCTCAGGCGGTAGTGCTCTCCTGGCGCCAGCGCCAGAGTGCGATCAGGCCGAGGGCCATCGCCCAGGCGGCCAAGGCCAGCATGTGCGCCACGCCGAGCGGCCTGCCCGCCACCGCGTTCCAGCCGAGCTGCACCAGGTGATAGCTCGGCAGCATCTTGCCGATCTCTTGCATGACGTGCGGCAGATTGCTGAACGGGATGAAGATTCCGCCGAGGAACGCCAGCACCAGCATGGTGAGCATCTGCGCCACCTGGGCGGTCTGGCCGTCGAAGACCAGGCCGATGACCAGGCCGAGCACGCAGAACGGGATCACCCCGAGCACCAGCACCGCGGCCAGCGCCGCCACCCGGCCGGCCGCCAGGTGGACATGGCCGTACCCGAACCCGAGCAGGATCAGCAGCACGAACCCGGGGATGATCAGCAGCAGGCCCTGGGCCAGCTTGGCGGCGAACCAGCGCGGCGCGGAGATCGGCGACACCCGGAGCTGGCGCATCCAGCCGTTCTGCCGTTCCTTGGCGAGCTGCGGCCCGGTGGCGAACATGGCCGAGCCCATGCCGGACCACACCGCCATGGAGACCAGCAGGATCGCCGCGACCGTCAGCCCCTGCGAGGTCCCGGTCTGCTTGGCGTAGATGAGGTACAGCAGCACTGGGAACCCCGCGATGAACACGACGAACCGCACGTTGCGCAGGCTGCGGACGATCTCGAAACGCAGGAACGCGGCCATGGTCAGCTCACCCTTTCCATGACGGGGCCGTTGTCGGCGGACGTGAGGGCGATCAGCGCCTCTTCGAGGCCGCCGCCACCCACCTCCATGGCCTTGATCGGCCGCCCAGTGCGTACAGCGCGGGCAGCGTGCCGTCGGCGTCGCCGGTGCGCACCGTCACCGCGTCGCCGTTCACCACGACGTCGGTGACGCCGGGCAGCTTCAGCAGTTCCGACGGGTCCGGCGCGGGCGTGCTGAAGCGCAGCGTCCTGGTCGCCGTGAAGGCCTTGATCTGCGCCGGGGTGCCGTCGGCGATGACCCGGCCGTGGTTCACCACGATGATCCGGGACGCGTTGGCGTCCGCCTCTTCCAGGTAGTGCGTGGCGAACAGCACGGTGGCGCCCTGCCCGGCGATCGTTTCGACCGACCGCCAGAAGTGCCGCCTGGCCTCCACATCGAGGGCTGCGGTGGGCTCGTCGAGGAACAGCAGTTCCGGGTTGCCCGCGAGGGCCAGCGCGAACCGCATCCGCTGGGTCTGGCCACCGGAGAGCTGCTCCACCCGCCGGTCCGCCAGGTCGGCGACGCCGGCCAGGGTCAGCAGTTCGGCGGTGCTGCGGCGGTCCCGGTAGAGCTGCCGGAACAGGCCGATCAGCTCGGACACCTTGGCGCCCTCGGGCAGGCCGCCGGTCTGTAGCATGCCGCCGATCTGGCCGGCAGCCACGGCCGCCGCCGCGGGCCCGCCCAGGATCCGGACCTCACCGGAGGAGGGCGCGCGCAGCCCAAGCATCGTGTCGATCGCGGTGGACTTGCCCGCACCGTTCGGGCCGAGCAGCGCCACCGTCTCGCCGGGCTGGATGTCGAAGGTCACGTGGTCCAGCGCCTTGATATCGGGGTGGTACACCTTGACGACGTCGCGGAAGGCGACGGCCGGGCCGGTGGCACCCTTGTTGTTCGTGATCATGCTTCCACGCTAGAGGCCGCCGTGGCCGTTGCCCTGTCACGCAGGTACGGACCTTGGGATGACAGATGTCACGGTTGTCACGGTCCGCGCAGGCCAGAGGCCCGTGCATGTCTCCGTGTAGGCCCCCGGCCGGGTGCGGATGCGTCATGATGGGCGGGCCGCCCGGACGGGCGGCAGCGCCGGCCCCCACCCGGCCGGGGCAAACCCCCCTCCTCAGGAGCAACCGTGCTGATCATCTGGGGCATTCGGGTGTTCTTCCGCACCACCGGCCAGGGTCTGTTCCACTGCCCGCGCTGCGGCGGCGACCGGCGGTACCGGCGCCGCGCCGGGCGGCGCTTCCTCACCCTTTTCTTCATCCCGGTCATCCCGCTGACCAGGGCCGGTGAGCACGTACAGTGCACCACCTGCCGGGCCCGCTACCACGTCGGCGCGCTCCGGGCGCCCACCGCGGCGCAGATGCAGGCCGCGCTGCCCGCGGGCATGCGCGCCGCCGCGGCCACCATGCTCCGGGCAGGCGACCAGGACTGCTTCCCGGCACGGCACCGGGCGATCCAGGCGATCGCCGGCGCGGGGGCGCAACGCTACGGCGACGCTGCCCTCGACGCCGACCTGGCCGAGCCCGACGGCGCCTGGGCGCCGGCCCTGGCCCAGGTGGGCGCCCAGCTCGCCGTCCCGGCCAGGGAATGGTTCCTCGCCGAAGTGGTCCGGATCGGGATGGCCGGCGGCCCGCTCACCGGTGCCGAGCGTGAGGCCGCGCACGCGGTCGGCGCGGGCCTGGGCATGACCCAGGCCCAGGTTCTCGGCGTCATCACGCTGACCGAGCAGCGCGCCAGCGCCGAGTGACCCCGGCGCCCGCCATCGGGGGGTTCGGGAGGGTCGCCCCCCCGGGCTAGCAGGGCCAAGGCCCCGTGACGGAGGAACGGGGCCTTGAGCCATCGGGGGGTTCCGGGGGGTCGCCCCCCCGGGCCAGCACAGCGGGCGGATCGTAATGTCTGATAATCTTTCTTCCGATGTTGCGCGGACTGCTTCTTAGCTGCCGCGGCGGGGCCCGATAAGGCCGGCTCCCTCGCCGCGGGGTTGAGCATGCCGTCGGCTACCCGCCCGATTCGAGGGAGCAGTTCCGCCAATGCGAGTACAACAGGCCCCCAGTGGCATGCCCTGCCACCGCTATGCCGCGTTCCGGCCGGTACGCCTGCCGGACCGGACCTGGCCCGGTAAGACAGTCACCGCCGCGCCGCGCTGGCTGTCCACCGACCTGCGGGACGGTAACCAGGCGCTGATCGACCCGATGAGCCCCGCCCGCAAACGCAGCATGTTCGACCTGCTGGTGCGGATGGGTTACAAGGAGATCGAGGTCGGGTTCCCGTCGGCGAGCCAGACCGACTTCGACTTTGTCCGCAGCCTCATCGAAGATGATGTCGTCCCGGACGACGTGCAGATCTCGGTGCTCACCCAGGCGCGGGACGAGCTGATCGAGCGGACCGTGCAGTCCCTGGCCGGTGCGCCGCGGGCCACCGTGCACCTGTACAACGCGACGGCGCCGGTGTTCCGGCGGGTCGTGTTCGGCATCGGCCGGGAGGAATGCCGCGATCTGGCGGCCGACGGCGCCCGGTCGGTGATCAAATACGCGGAGCAGTACCTGGACGGGTGCGACTTCGGGTTCGAGTACTCGCCAGAGATCTTCATGGATACCGAGCTTGACTTCGCCGCCGAGGTCTGCGAGGCGGTCATGGATGTCTGGCAGCCGGGCCAGGACCGGGAGATCATCCTCAACCTGCCGTGCACGGTCGAGCGGTCCACCCCCAACGTGTACGCCGACCAGATCGAGTGGATGAGCCGCAACCTGTCCCGGCGGGAGCACGTGTGCCTGTCGGTGCACACCCACAACGACCGCGGCACCGCGGTCGCCGACGCCGAGCTGGCCGTGCTGGCCGGGGCGGACCGGGTGGAGGGCTGCCTGTTCGGCAACGGCGAGCGGACCGGCAACGTGTGCCTGGTCACCATGGGCATGAACCTGTTCAGCCAGGGCATCGACCCGATGATCAACTTCTCGGACATCGACGAGATCAGGCGCACGGTCGAGTACTGCAACCAACTGCCGGTGCACCCGCGTCACCCCTACGCCGGTGACCTGGTCTACACCGCGTTCTCCGGGTCCCACCAGGACGCGATCAAGAAGGGCTTCGAGGCGCACGAGGCGGCCGCCGCTGCCTCGGGCAACGACGTGTCCGCCCAGCCCTGGGAGGTCCCGTACCTGCCCATCGACCCGCGCGACGTGGGGCGCACCTACGAGGCCGTGATCAGGGTCAACTCCCAGTCCGGGAAGGGCGGGGTGGCCTACATCATGAAGGCCGGGCACCAGATGGACCTGCCGCGGCGGCTGCAGATCGAGTTCTCCCGCGTGGTCCAGGCGCGCACCGACGCCGAGGGCGGCGAGGTCACCCCGGCGCAGATGTGGGAGGCGTTCTCGGCCGAGTACCTGAGCGCCGGCCGGGTCGAGCTGCAGGCGCACCACACCTCCTCGGTGGTCGACGCCAAGGACGCACTGACCGTGGAGGTCAGCGTGGACGGCGAGGGCCGCCAGATCGAGGGCTCCGGCAACGGGCCGATCTCCGCGTTCTGCGACGCGCTCGGCTCGATCGGCGTCGAGGTGCGGGTGCTCGACTACACCGAGCACGCCCTGTCCGCGGGCAGCGACGCGCAGGCGGCCGCGTACGTCGAGTGCGAGGTGGCCGGCCAGACGATGTGGGGCGTCGGCGTGGACACCAACACGGTGACCGCGTCGCTGAAGGCGGTGCTGTCCGCGGTGAACCGGGCCGGCGCCAGCGGCTAGCGCGCCTGTGCCCCGGTGTCACTGGGATACGGGAGAATGGCCGGGTGGGCCTATACCGCGATGACGGGATCGTGCTGCGCACCCAGGACCTGGGTGAGGCGGACCGGATCATCACGGTGCTCACCCGGCGGACCGGGCGGATCCGGGCCGTCGGCAAGGGCGTGCGCCGCACGAAGTCGCGGTTCGGGGCCCGGCTGGAGCCGTTCACCCATGTCGACCTGCTGCTGTATCAGGGCAGGTCGCTGGATGTGATCACCCAGGCCGACTCGCTCCGGGCCTACGGGGAGCCGCTCACGTCGGACTACCCGCGCTACACCAGCGGCGTGGCGATGCTGGAGACCGCGGAACGGTTCACCACCGAGGAGCGCCAGCCCGCCCAGCGGCAGTTCCTGCTGCTGGTCGGCGGGCTGCGCGCGCTGGGGGCAGGGGAGCACGGCCCGCGCCTGGTACTGGATGCGTTCCTGCTGCGCTCGCTCGCGGTCGCCGGGTACGCGCCCGCGCTGGAGGAGTGCGCGGTGTGCGGCTCGCCGGGGGGGGCGGCAGTGAAGGGGGAAGGGGTGGGGGGTGGGGGGCTGCGCGCGTTCGCCATCGCGGCGGGGGGCCTGACCTGCCGGTCCTGCCGGCCGGCCGGTGCGGCGACCCCGTCCGCGCACACGGTCGCCCTGATGGGCGCGCTGCTGCGGGGCGACTGGCCGCTCGCGGACGCCTCCCTGCGGCGCCACCAGGTAGAGTGCAGCGGCCTGGTGGCCGCCTACCTGCAGTGGCACCTGGAGCACTCCATCCGCTCGCTCCGGCACGTGGAGCATGTCTGAGGGGTTGGTGAGGAGGCGGCATGAGTCGTCCGGGCGGTGACCGGCGGGGAGCGCAGCCGGGGCGCGGGGCGCAGCCGGTCCGGCCGCCGGACCCGCACGCCGGCGGCGCCCGGCCGCCGGACATCCCGGCCGAACTCGTGCCCCGGCACGTGGCCCTGGTGATGGACGGCAACGGCCGCTGGGCCAAGCAGCGCGGCCTGCCCAGGACCGAGGGCCACAAGGCGGGGGAGTACTCGCTCTTCGACGTGATCATGGGCGCGATCGAGCTGGGCATCCCGTACCTCTCCGCGTACGCGTTCTCCACCGAGAACTGGCGGCGGTCCCCGGACGAGGTGCGCTTCCTCATGGGGTTCAACAGGGACGTGATCCGGCGCCGCCGCGACCAGTTGAACGAGATGGGCGTGCGGGTCCGGTGGGCGGGGCGCCGCCCGCGGCTGTGGCGCAGCGTCATCTCCGAGCTTGAGGACGCGGAACGGATGACCGCGGGCAACTCGGTGCTGACGTTGCAGTTCTGCGTGAACTACGGGGGCCGGTCGGAGATCGCCGACGCCGCCGCCAGGCTCGCGGCCGACGCCGTGGCCGGCCGGATCCGCCCCGGCCGCATCGACGAGAAGGTGTTCGCCCGGTACCTGGACGAGCCCGGAATTCCCGACGTGGACCTGTTCGTCCGGTCCTCCGGGGAGCAGCGGCTGTCCAACTTCCTGATCTGGCAGTCGGCCTACGCGGAACTGGTGTTCCTCGACACGCTGTTCCCCGATTTCGACCGGCGTCACCTGTGGCGCGCCTGCGAGATCTACGCCAGCCGGGACCGCAGGTACGGCGGCGCCCTGCCGAACTCCGGGCCCGCGCTACCGAACGGCCTGGATCCCCGCGACCACGAGCACGCCGGCGACCGCGGCCACGCGCAGTAGCCGCGCGCCCGGGGTCAGCCGCGGCCACGACACCACGGCCAGCCAGCCGAGGAAGGCCGCCACCAGGACGAGGGCCGCGGCCCCGATCCAGCCGGGCACCGCCAGCCCGGCGATGAACAGCGCGGCCAGCAGCAGCGGGACCACCCAGACCGGTAGCTGGTGCAGCAGCACCAGCGGCCGTGCGCTGGACTGCTCCAGCGTGCGCCGGGCGTCGCTCGCTCCGGGAGTGTAGAGCGAGGTACCCCGGGGCAGCGGTCGCGTCTTCCTCCGCTGTGGCCTGCCCGTCTGGCCTGTCATCTGTCATCCTCCCGCCTGCCGCCGGCGTCGCAGGCGCTGGCAATTCCCGTCAAATATACGGTCCCGGCGCACTTTCACCCGCCACGGGTGAGCTGACTGCCTGCTGTGGCGGGCAAGGGCCGGCCGTGAGCTCCCACACTCACGGGGGGTGTGGTGACCTCGCCTTCGGGGGATTCGGATGCGACGCGTAGCCACCGTGCTGATGGCCGGAGGATGCATTCTCGCGGGAGCCTTGGCCTGGGGGGCCGCGGCACCGGCTGGCGGAGCCGTGGTGATGCCTGCGCGGGGGGCCGTGGTGCCGGCCCGGGAGGCCGCAGCGCTGGCGGCCGGTGCCGGGACCAGGCGGGTCGCCTTCGCGGGGTACACGATCGACGTCCCTGCGGGCTGGCCGGTCTACCGGCTGGCCCGCGACCCGTACCGGTGTGTCCGGTACGACCAGAACGCGGTCTACCTGGGCCAGCCCGGCGCCAACCAGCAGTGCCCGGCGCATCTGGCCGGCCGGGTCGCCACGCTGAGCCTGGCAAAGGCCCACCTCACGGTGTCCGAGCGGCGCCAGTTGCCGCCTGGGGGCGTGGTCGCCTGGGACTCGGCCGACCATGAGATGGGCGCGCTGCTGCCCCGCCCTGCGCTGAGCATCACCGCCACCTACGGCGCCGCGAAAGGCCAGATCAAGGGAATCCTGGCCACGCTGCGCCGGGCCGCCACCGGGCAGCTGGCCGGCACGGTGCTGGTCCGGGGGGGCGACCCCCCTGGAACCCCCCGGTGGCCTACGGCCCGGTTCCTCCGTCACCGGGCCGGGGCCGTGCTGGCCCGGGGGGGCGACCCCCCTGGAACCCCTCGGTGGCCTACGGCCCGGTTCCTCCGTCACCGGGCCGGGGCCATGCTGGCCCGGGGGGCACTGCCGCGAGGACCGCTGGCCGGGCTGTCAGGGGCCGGGCGCCAGGCCGCGCCGAGGGCCGGCCTGGCGGCGGCGGGAGCGGGCCTGCTGCCCGGCCAGCCAGTTCGGGGTCATCACCACAAGCGGCACCACAAGCGGCACCACAAGTGCCACTACCGGTGCTGCCATCACCGGCTCTGTCATCCCAGATGGCTCAGGATGCCGGTCAAGGGCATGGACACGTGTACCGCGCCGTCGCTGCGGGCCATGCGGGCCTGGCACCACGCGTTCAAGGCCGCGGCCATCTACCTCGGCGGCCCGGAGGCGGCGTGCGGATGGGGCAACCTGTCGGCCGCGTGGATCCGGGCCAGCGTGCGGATGGGCTGGGCGATGATCCCGGCCTACGTCGGCCCGCAGGCGCCGTGCACCAGGTTCCGGGCGCGGATCCGGGTCGGCCGGGCGGAGTCGCAGGGCCGGGCCTCGGCCCGGAACGCGATCCGCCTGGCTCAGCTCCTCGGCATGCACCGCGGGGCCGTGCTGTACGACGACATGGAGGCCTACCGACCGCACCACGGCCGGTGCAGCCGCCCGGTGGTGGCCTTCCTCGACGGCTGGACCAGGGAACTGCACGCGCGCGGGTACCGCTCCGGGGTGTACTCAAGCGCCGCGGCGGCCGCCAGGGACCTGGGCCGTTACCGGCACGTCTACGGCCACCCGGTCGCCCGGCCCAACTCGCTGTGGTTCGCCCTCTGGGACGGGCGGCGGAATCTGCGCGGCACGCCCTATGTGCGCCGCACGTGGTGGCACGCGCACCGGATCAAGCAGTACAAGGGGGCGCGCCATCGCCGGATCGGCGGCATCAGGCTCAGCTTCGACTCCGACCTGGTGGACGGCGCCGTTTACCGCTAGCGCTGTTGTTCCGCGAGGGCACCCACCGGCGCGGGCCCAGGCTGGGCAGCAGTGGTGGGCGGTGTGACCTGATTGGCGCTGGCGGGCAGGCGACGGCCCAGGCGGAGGGCGGCAACGGCCGCAACGCCGCAGGCCAGGACCATCACGGCGAACAGCCCGGTGCCCCAGCCGGCACCGAGTGCCGCACCGCCGCTGGCCGGGCCGAGGAGGAAGCCAGTGGTGAAGGCAAGGACGCCCAGCCCGTTGTAACGGCCGACCGCCTGGGGCGGGGCGAGGTCATTGATGATCGCTGGCAGCGTCGGTGAGAGCAGGCATTCACCCAGGGCGAAGATGGCCATGGCGGTAGCGAAGGCGATCACGGCTGCCACACCGCCGCCGAGGTGGCCGCCGACGATCACCACGGCCCAGGTAGCCGCCCAGGCCGTGGCGGCCAGTGCCGCGCCGGTGGTGCGCCGGTGGCCCGAGAGCCACCGCAGGACGAACAGTTGCGCGCATGCCACGGTCAGCATGTTGGCCGCGAAGGCCAGGCTGAGGCCATGCGTGCCGATGCCGCCTGGCCGGGTCGCATACCCGGTCAGGCTGGACTGGAACTGGCCGAAGCTGACCGTCACGATGAGCGCGGTAAGCGCCCACACCCGCAGGAACATCCTGTCCCGCAGCACCTCACGGAACCCGGTCCGCTCCAAGCCGGGCGCCCCGGCCGGGCTGGATGTGCTGCCCGGCTGTGCTGGCATGCGCAGCCAGGCGCCAGCACGGGCACGAACGCCAGAAACGAGACGGCGTCGGCGAGGTAGACGGCGGTGAAGGTGGCCGGGTGGGCAACGCTGACCACGGCTGCCGCGCCCAGGGCGCCGAGGCCGAGCCCGGCGTTCAGGCAGGCGTGCCGGACCGAGAACACCGCGGAACGGGCGGCGGGTCCGGCCAGGGTGGCTAGCAGGGCATCCTGGGCGGGCCAGATCACGGCCACCCCGAAGCCGAGCAAGCCAGCCGCCCCGAACAAGGCGACGGCGGTGCGCGCCAGCGCTAGCACGATCGATCCGGTGGCGGCTATGACCAGGCCGGCCATCAGCGCCCGCCGTGGCGTCCACCGGTCGGCCAGTGCGCCACCGACCGGGTTGCCCGCTAGTGACGCCAGGGCGATGGTGGCGACCACCAGGCCGGCCGTGCCGTCGCTCAGATGCCGGACCTGGTGCACATAGACGAACAGGAACGGCAGCGTCAAGCCGCTGCCGACGGCGGACATGAAGTCACCCCCTAGCACCACCCACGCCGGGCGCGGCAGCGCAGGGATCAGCTTCCGGCGGCGGATGTCCAGGCTTGTCATGACGGCGTCCGGTAGCGGTCCTGTGCCTGTCGTGCCGCCACCGCATGAGGATGATCGTGCGGAAGCCGGGCGGTCAGGATAGCCGCGGCGCGGGCCGTCAGCGCGGCGGCCTCAGCCTGCCTGCCCTGATCCGCGACCGCCGCCGCCAGGTTCAGCAGCGTCAGGCCGACCTCGGCATCCTCCGCCCCCAGGACGGTCTCCAGGATCCGGAGTGACCGGCGGCCCAGTGCCTCGGCTTCCCGGAGGTGCCCCTGGTCGCTGGCCAGCACCGCGAGGTTGGCGCACGTCATCGCGACCTCGAAATGATCGGGCCCGTAGTGGTTCTCGAATGTCCCCAGGGCCCGCCGGTAGGCCTGCGCCGCATCACCGAGGCGCCCGGCAAGGTGGTAGAGGGCCCCCAGTGCGTTCAGGTCGGCGGCGACAGCGGGATGTCCGGCGCCGAGTGTCCCGGCCCGAAGTTCGGCGCCTCGCTCCGCGAGCGGGATCCCGGCAGCGAAGTCGCCCCGGGAATGAGCCAGGCCGCCCATGTTGTGCAGCAGCCCAGCCAGTGTCAGCGGATCCGGGTCGCCCCGGCCGGTGGCGGCGGCCATGGCTCGCCGGTAGGCAGCGTCGGCCGCATCGAAGTCCGCGGCGTACTTGTGCACGACCCCCAGCGCGTTCGCCGCCGACACCACCGCCGGCGACGCCTCGCCGAACGCCGCGGACGCTCGGTCCAGTACCACGCCCAGCCGCGCGGCGGCAGCACCGAAGTCTCCGGCCAGCCGCTCCAGGCCGGCCGACCGCTCCTGCGCCTGGCACCACAGCAGCAGGCAGTCGTCATCGCCGCCCTCCGCCACCACTGGGTCGAGAAGGGCGGCCGCCGCCGCGATCGTGGCAGCGGCGTCGCCGAAGCGGTCCAACGACTCCTCGATCTCCGCGCGCGCGACAAGCACCGCGGCCGCGTCGGGCCCACTGCTGAGCCCCGCCGCCTCCAGCACCGCCAGTGCGTCGCCGGTGACGGCCAGCGCCGCATGGGGATCGCCCTCGTCCAGCGCGGCCAGCGCCCGGTCGCGTAGGTCCAGCGCCTGCCCGGCCGCGTCATCGATGGCCGCGGCCGCAGCTTCGCCGCTCATGATCGCCGAGCCGGCAGCGGCCCCCGCCTGACCGGCGCCTGCACCGCCGTGGGAGGAACCCTTTCGGGCAAAGAGGCCGCCACCGCGCTCAGCCGATCAGGCGCGACCCGCGGCCGCCGTGGCGCGCGAGTGGTTGCTGGTCAGGGCTCGGGTGACGGCCCGGGAGTGGTTGCTGGTCAGGGCTCGGGTGACGGCCCGGGAGTGGTTGCTGGTCAGGGCTCGGGTGACGGCCCGGGAGTGGTTGCTGGTCAGGGCTCGGGTGACGGCCCGGGAGTGGTTGCTGGTCAGGGCTCGGGCCCGATGCTTCGATCGCACGATCATGGCTCCCTCGTATTTGGCGGGCCGCGCACGGGCCCGCTTTCCAGTGGCAGTCAACGCACCCGCCGGGCCGGGGGTTCACGGTTAGGAGAAACCCCTGGTCAGCGCTACGCAAACGTTCGCTATAGTGGTGCGCTTCTGGCGAAGCATCGCAGCCCGGCCAGGTACCGCACATCGGCGATATGACGTATCTGGCACTGCGGGAATTGACTAGCTGACCCCGGCTGTCAGCGGCGCGGCTGTGGCTTCGCGGTCACCGGGAGCTTCTTAGTCCGGTGACCGTGACGGTCTGGAGGTTCGGGTCGGCGGCGATCTGCGCGGGGCAGAACCGGTCCGGCAGGAACTCCTTCTTGCTGAACAGCTTCGTCTGGTCGGCGAAGTGCGGGGACGTCGGGTTGGACGACTCGGAGTAGGTGAGGATCGTGTCCCCGACCGGGCAGCTGCCGTGCCTGGGCCAGGTCACGACCTGGATGAACGACGAGCCGGTGTCCGGCGAGGTGAGCCGAGTCACCGGGCTCGGTGTTCTCGTAGATCGCGTTGTAGATCCCGTCCGGGTCGCCGGGGCCGCCCGGGATCGTGATGTGGCTGCCGTGGTAGCTGACGAACTGCACCGCGCCGAGCGTGGTGTCGACCGGAACGTGCGCCTTGCGCAGCGCCGCGATGGCGTCGCCCAGCGCGTCGCGCACGGTCGCGTTGGCCGTGTCCAGCCCGTACGGCGTGGTGACCGGGTGGGCCAGTTCGAACCGGTGCGAGAACGGTGACGGCGCGGCGCCCGCTGGCGAAGTTCCAGAACTCGCCGAACAGGACCGCGCCGCGCTGGCAGGCGTCCCAGCGCATGTTCCAGTGCGCCAGGGTGGTGCAGGCGTTGCCGAGTCGGCACCTGTGCCGCCGGTGGAGGTCGGCGCGGTGCCGCCCGCCGCCTGGAACTTGACTGACACAGCTTCACCAGGGCCGGAAGCGTGAGCTGCGCGGCGTAGTCGATGTCGCACAGGTCGAGGCGCTTCATCGCGGCCAGGGTGAACCCGGGGGGACCCTGCCCGTCGGTGCCGTCGATCCGCGCCTGCACCTCGAGCAGGCCGATCCTGGTCCGCAGCGTCCGCGCGCTGTTCTCGGTGCCGATGATCCGGGCGAACCCGGTCAGCGGCTGGTGCGGGTTGGCCAGCCAGTAGCTGTCGTTGGAGTTCGTGACGTAGTCGTTGCGCAGCAGGTAGGGCTCGTGGTTCGGCCCGAAGATGCCAGGCGCCGCGGCGCTGGGGTCGTTGCCCCAGTTACAGGCGGTCCTGGAGCCGTCCAGGATCGGCAGCCCCAGCTCGGCGAACGTGAACTGGCCAAGCGGCGTGTCGCAGGCGTTCGCCTTGGCGTCGGTCACGTTCGGGATGGCGCCGATGTCGGCGTAGAGGGCCACGCCTTGCCGGTCGCTCACGATCGTGTTCACCCAGGGGATGCCCTGGTACTTCTGCAGGATCGAGAGCACCTGCTGGGTGGTGGCCGCCCGGTCGATGCCGAACCAGGTGTTGACGGCCCGGGCGAGGTTGCCCGCGTTGACGTCGGCGAACGCGAACCCCTGGCTCGTGCCCCAGGGCAGCGAGATGCCCGCGAGGTTGTTGAACATCGGGCCGTAGCGGGTCCACCAGAACGTGTGGTGCACCGGGGCCAGGCTGCCGTCCGGCTGCTTGGCCATGATCGTGACCCGCCGCGGCGTCATCGCCACGGCCTTGCCGTTCTGCAGGTACTCGGTCGGGTGGCCGGGCACCAGGGTGAGCTGGAACGGGGTGAACCGGAACGCGGTGGACACGGTGTGGCTCCACGCCACCGACGCGTTGTGCCCGATGAGGATCAGCGGCACGCCGTAGAGCGACGCCCCGGTGACGTTGATCTTGCCGGGGATGGTGAGCTGCGACTGGTAGAAGCGCTCCGTGCCGATCCACGGGAAGTGCGGGTTACCGAGCAGCAGGCCGCGGTGGTCCCTGGTGCCCGCCGCGCCGATCGCGACCGCGTTGCTGCCCATGCTGCGCCGCTGGGCCCGCAGCGCCGCGGCGAGTGCACGCCCGGTCTTGGCCGTGGCGGCTGCACTGGGCTGCGCGGTGACGGTTCCCGCCTTCGGCGGGGCGGCCTCGCTGATGCCGTCGATCACGGCGCCGCTGCTTGACAGCAGCATGAGCTGGTAGAAGCGCATGTAACTGTCCATCAGGTTGATCGGCTTCACCCAGGCCTGGCCGCGGCAGGTCGGGTCGGGCACGCCGGCCGCGCCGCCGACGTGCGCGAGGTAGGCGTTGTACCCCTTGACGTAGCCGGCCTCCACCAGCTGCTCCGTGGGTGAGAGCGCCTGCGCCAGCTTCTGCACCACGCCGGAGTTGATGATCTGCTGGTAGAACAGGTCGGAGTCCAGGTTGCTGAAAACGCGCCCGTTCCCCCGCGCGATGTCCACGCCGTTCGGCCCGAAGTACCGGGACCGCTGGGCCTCGACCGTCACGTAGTCGTTCGCCATCGTGCACAGGTTGTCCTGGGCGAAGGCGTACCCGTAGCCGAACCCGAGACCGGGCCAGCTGTGGGCGAGTATGTGCGGGACACCGCCCGTGGTGTACCGGATCTGCGCGGACAACTGAGCCTGGGCCCGCGCCGGCCCGGCTGCTCGGCTGGCCAGAGCGGGGGGAGCGGCGATCGCCACCAGGGCAGCGACCCCTGCCAGGACCGTTGCGGCACGCAGCCTCATGGCGGCCTCCTCGTCGTGATTTGCGGGCATTACCGGGCACACCGGCTGTTTGTGTAAATTACGCCAAAGGCCCGCCGCATCTGGGCACCGGCCCCATGAGTCGCGGCTGTGTCGCGGCGCCGGCGGCGAATAACAGTGCGCCATCCAGCCCCGCCTCCCCGATAAGCTGACGGGCACCCACCCGTTCAACCGGGACCCTTCATGCCCGCCGACGGCCAGCCGGATGGAGTTATCGCCATGGCACGCAGTTCCGACCGCATCGACACGATCGTCAGCCTCAGCAGGCGGCGCGGTTTCGTCTACCCGTCCAGTGAGATCTACGGCGGGCTGCGCGCGTCCTGGGACTACGGCCCGCTCGGCGTGGAGATGAAGAACAACATCAAGCGGCAGTGGTGGAAGGCGATGGTCCAGGGCCGCGACGACATCGTCGGGCTCGACTCCAGCGTGATCCTCGCCCGCGAGGTCTGGGAGGCCAGCGGCCACGTCACCGAGTTCGTGGACCCGCTGACCGAATGCCAGTCCTGCCACAAGCGCTTCCGTGCCGACCACCTGATCGAGTCCTACGAGGAGAAGCACGGGCACGCCCCGGCCGAGGGCCTGGCCCTGGTCGCCTGCCCGAACTGCGGCACCAGGGGCGCGTTCACCGAGCCGCGCATGTTCAACGGGCTGCTGCGCACCTACCTCGGTGCCACCGAGGACGAGGCGGGCCTGGCCTACCTGCGGCCTGAGACCGCGCAGGGGATCTTCATCAACTTCCGCAACGTGCTGCAGACCTCGCGGAAGAAGATCCCGTTCGGGATCGGGCAGATCGGCAAGTCGTTCCGCAACGAGATCACCCCGGGCAACTTCATCTTCCGCACCCGCGAGTTCGAGCAGATGGAGATGGAGTTCTTCGTCAAGCCGGGCACCGACGAAGAATGGCACGACTACTGGATCGCCGCGCGGCAGGGCTGGTACTCCGGCCTGGGCGTGCAGGAGGAGAACCTGCGCCTGTTTGAGCATCCGGCGGAGAAGCGCTCGCACTACTCCAAGCGCACCGTGGACATCGAGTACCGGTACGGGTTCCCCGGCAGCGAGTGGGGCGAGCTTGAGGGCATCGCCAACCGCACCGACTTCGACCTGTCCACCCACGGCCGTGCCTCCGGCCAGGACATGTCCTACCTCGACGCCGAATCCGGCGAGCGCTACATCCCTTACGTGATCGAGCCCGCCGCGGGGGTGGACCGGTCCATGCTGGTCTTCCTCATGGACGCCTACGCCGAGGACGAGGCGCCCGACGCCAGCGGCAAGCTGGAGAAGCGGATCCTGCTGCGGCTCGACCACCGCCTCGCCCCGGTGAAGGCCGCCGTGCTGCCGCTGTCGCGCAACGCCGACCTGTCCCCCAAGGCCCGCGACGTGGCCGCCGCGCTGCGCCAGCGGTGGAACGTGGACTTCGACGACGCCGGCGCGATCGGGCGCCGCTACCGCCGCCAGGACGAGATCGGCACCCCGTACTGCGTGACGATCGACTTCGAGTCGCTGAACGACCAGGCGGTGACGGTTCGCGAGCGCGACTCGATGCGGCAGGACCGGGTCGCCATCGACGCCCTGGAGAATTATTTGGCCGAACGATTGTCCGGCTGCTGACGCGTTCGTAGGGGGCCCTGGCCCCGTTCTTATTCCGGCGGGGCCGGTCGGGGACGTCGCGGGCAGCGGGCGGCCGGCTCGAAACGCCTGCCGCCCGTACCCGCACCGTCCCCTTCAGCCGTTCGGGACGCCCGGGGCAGCGCTTTGGTGATTCAGCGCTCGATCGGGGTGCTGTCCGTCGAGGCGGAACGTGGGTAGCGGCGGAAGATTTCGGCGGCGGCCTGGTGGAAGCCGTCCGGGAGGCCGGCCGCTGCCATGGTGGCGGCGATCTCCTCCATCTCGGCGACCCAGCGCCAGCCCTTGGCCGTGGCTGCCCTCGCCGAGCCCTGCGACCGTTCTTCGAGCCTAGGCTGGGACAGCGCCCATTCGGCTAGCAGTGTGTCCTCGACACCCTCCTCGCGGGCTAGCTCTCTTATCGCGAGGATGAGGGCGGCGGTGCCCTTGGTCCAGGCGCCGTAGGCCATCTTCACCGCTGACGCGGCCGTCAGGGCCGGGCCTGCGATGCGCGCGTCCAGGTCGGTGCCCTCGAACAGGGCCAGTACCGTCTCGGCGTCGGGGCCGGACAGGTACAGCCTCGTGCTGCCCGGTGCGGTGGGGGGCAGGCCGATGATGCCGCCGTCCACGTAGCGGCCGCCGGTGTCGGTGATCATCTGCGCGACCTCGCGCGCCGTCCCCGGTGAGATCGCGTTGGCGTCCACGTACAGCCCGCGGAACCCGTGCACCGCCCAAGCCGTGTCCGCCGCCGCGTGCGGCGGGCACACCGACAGGATCATCTCAGCATCCGTTGCAACCCTGGCGATCGTCCCCGCGTCGTTCAGCCCCGCCGCCTTCGCCCGGTCGGCCGTAGCCGCGCTGCGCCCTTCGGACGCCCACAGCACCGTGTGCCCTTGGTCGGTGAGGCACTTGCCGACAGCGGCCCCCATATCGCCTGGATGCAGGAGCCCGATCACGTGCGTACTCACGTGATCAAGTGTGGCGCAACGCGGTCCCCGTCACTCGGCGGGTATCGGATGGCAGGCGCCCCGCCAGCCATCCGATACCCGCCCGGACGGTCGCTCAGCCCCGGCTGCTACCAGGCGATCTTGATACCCTCGATGGCACCGTGGGGGATCGGCGTGAACTTGTTCCCGGCAAGGACGCCCAGGGTGTTCCGCGTGTACGCCGTATGGGTCCTTCGCGCCCCGGGGGTCACTGACGACGAGGGCACTGCCGTCCGGGCTGGCCCAGAGGACTTCCTGCCAGCCGACGGACGAGCTGAACCGGTCCTCGTGGAAGACGGGCTTGCCGGTGCTGGCGGAGTACTCGGTGATCTGGCTGTATCCGCGGCCGGGCGCGCCGTTGGTAGAAGGAGGTCGCAGTGACGATCCTGGTGCCGTCCGGGGTGAGGAACGAGTTGCCGGTCGCGTAGGGTGCCGTGTCCGGACCGATACGGGTACGCCAGGATGACCTTGGCCGTGGCGAGCGAGGTGCCGGGAGCCGTGGTGTCCAGCATGCGGACGTGCATGGTCTCGTTGAAGCGGTCGCCCCACTGCTGGAACTCCAGGTAGCGGCCGTCCGCGGACCAGGAGAAAGTCTGACCGATGGGCTTCCAGTTACCGATCCCGCCACTGCCCGGCCAGGCCCAGGTCCGGGTGGCGCTAGTGGCCAGCGTGACGATTTGGACGGACTTGTAGTAGTCCAGGGCGAGCCTGGCGCCGTCGGGGGAGACCCCCATCCCGAGGAGATCCTGTGTGCGGACCTTGCCCAGAACGGACAGCCTGCTGAGCTGCGCGGTGCCGGTGCGCGGATCGAACGTCAGCCGGAAGAACACGGTGGGCGTGCTGTTGTCCCGGTTCTGAGCGGGCACCCCGGCCTGCCCGTGGCCGATGTTCCACCAGCGCTGGGCGGCGAGCACGAACGTGCGGTTGTCCGCGGTGCCGTTCACCCAGGTGAAGACCTTGTAGGGCCGCGGCGGGCTGACCGTCGCGAGGACGCGCCCGGTGATGGTCGACCGCACCAGCGCGGTCCGGGCATAGATCTGGGCCTGCGGCGGCAGCACGACGAAGTACGGCGGCACCTCTGCGGAGCGCCGACCGGGGACCGGCGGGGGAACCGTGCCACCGCGCCGCCGCGGCCCGGCCGGTGATCCGGGCGTGGCCGTGGAACGTGGCAGAGATGGCCAGCGAGCCGGCGACCACTGCGGCCACCGCCGCCGCGGCGGCCAGCGGGGTGAGCCAGGTACCCCACCGGCCGGGGATTCGGGGCATGCGGGTCCGCCGGGCGCCCCGCAGTCGCAGCGGCGGGACGCGTGCGGGCCGATTTCGTTGCCGGTCTCCCGCAGCGCCAGCCGCACCTTGTCTTCCATCGTGTTCATGACTGCTCCTGAAGCATGCGGCCCAAGGACGCGAGCGCCCGGTGCGTGGCCGATCTGACGCTGCTGGGACTGATCCCCATGGTGGTGGCGGTCTCCTCGGCGGACAGGTCGAGATAGAAGCGCAGTACCAGCGCCTCACGCTGCCGTGGCGGGAGCCGCCGCACCGCCCGCATGATCTCGTCCCTTTCCTCCCTGGTGAGCACCGCGGATTCCGCCGAGCGCACCGGTTCTGGGAGGCCGGTCAGGTCCCGCGGCGCGTGCGATGTGGTCCTGCGGCGCAGCACCGAGCGGCAGTGGTTGAGCACGGCGGACCGCACGTAGTGCACCGCGCTCCCCTGGTCGGACAGGTGGGACCACCGCCGGTACAGCCCGCAGAACGCCTCCTGCACGACGTCCTCGGCGCTCTGCCGGTCACCGAGCATGATGTGGGCCAGCCGGATCATCCCGAGGGCGTGCGCCTCGTACAGCGCGGTCACCGCTCCCTCGGCGGTGCTGACTTCAGGCCCGGCGGCCGCGGGGGCACCGGCGGTATCCACGGCGGCCAGTCCGTGCGGATTGGGGTTCATGTCCTTAGAGACGCGCGCCGCCGCGTTCCGCTGCTTCACCTGGAGAAATCATCGGCCGGTCCGGTATGCGCTGGTGATCGTCTCAGCGACGGTACCTCCGGCCGCGTCGGCGGCGCTGGTCCGCAGCGTGACCAGTGCGCCCGGCGGAGCGGTGAACACCGCGGCGTAGCTGCCGTCGTGACCGCTGACCCGGGGCTGGTGCCAGGTCCTGCCGCCGTCGAAGGACACCGACACCGACGCCCGGGTGACGGGGGCGGCGCGCACCGCCTGCAGGTGCCCGGCCAGCACGTGCAGCACCTGGCGCCCGGCCGGTGCCGTGCCGTCCAGCCGCAGCCCTGCCACGCCGTACCTCAGCGTCATCATCGGCTCGATGGCACAGTCCCGGCCCCGGGTCAGCGGCGCGCATGACCAGCCGGGCGGCAGGGTCGCCGTCTTCACTGGCACGCTGGCCCAGGTCCAGACCGTCCTGGTCGCGGTGGACAGTGGGAAGAGCTTGCTGGTCCTGGTCAGGTCCAGCGAGAAGCGGATCGTCGCGGGTTTCGGGGCCAGCGCGGCCGTGGTGTAGAACTCCCCGTACGGGCTGGCCTGGGTCACCGCGTTGCCGCCCGCGATCTTCGTGCCGTCCTGCTCGATCCGGTAGGTCCCGGTCACTCCGCTGCCGAGCAGCCCGCCGATCTCGTGCCCGGCCTGGTTGTCCCCGAACGGGTCGACCTCCAGGCTCAGCGTGTTCCCGGCCCGGACCGCCGAGGGCTGGGTCGTATTGAACATGTTCGGCTCCGTTTCCAGCAGCACGTTCGCCGTGGGGTGCAGCGGGTAGGCGCTCCAGTTCTCGGTCAGCCGCTCACCCGGGCGGAGCAGGCGCAGGCCGCCCGGCTGCCACGGCGCGCTGCCGGGCTCGTACTGCCCGAACCATTCCATCCGGGCCGTGCCCGTGCCGCCGGCGTACTCGGTCAGCCGCCCGGGCAACTTCAGCGACGGGCCGGCCGGTTCGATGAAGCCGAACCACGCCCGGCCCAGGTTCGGGTTGGTGGCCGGGAAGCTGCCGTTGAACGCGAACCCGCCCGCCGCCGGGGTGGCCTGGTAGAACCGCTCGTGCACGGTGGCCAGGTCCGCGGCGCGCACCAGGTAGCGCTGCGCCGGGATGATCCCCGGCGGGTCGGTGTAGCTCAGGGTGTACTCGTAAGGCACGGCCCGGCCCGGCGGCGATTCCAGGTGCTGGTTCACCGCCATCCGCAGCGTGCCCACCGTCGGCCGGGTACTGGCCGGGCTGAGCCATACCGGGGTACCGGGGAAGTAAAGCTCCAGCACGATCGGCGGCCCCGACCTGCCGGTGCGCAGCAGCCAGGCGTCGGTGTCCAGGGCCGTCGCGGGCCGTGGCGTCGCCATCGTGACCTTGCTGTCCGCCGCGCGGCCGCGGATCGTCAGCGTCCGGTTCCCGGTGACGCCGAACTGCGGCAGGATCACGAAATGTGATCCGGGCGTATGGCCAGAACCGCCGAACTCGGCGATCGCGAAGTAGTGGCCGGACGGAACGCTGTACTTCACCACGCCGTCGTCGAAGACACCAGAGCCTGCCTGCGGGTCGATCAGCGTCGTGTCATCCACGTCGAACAACTGCACCAGGTCCCCGGTGTCCGGCGTCCCCGCCAGGCTGAAGCCCTTGATCGTCAGCGTGTGCATGTGGAACTCAGGCCGCGCCGTGCCCCGGCCCACTGGACCGGCCATCCTGATCACCATCCCCGCGGCACGGGGCCTGGCCGGCCGGAACGCTGCCGGGCCGAGCCGCGGAACGGAGCGGGACCAGGCTGGAACGGGCCGGGCCGGAGCGGGGCGGGGCTGGCTGGCCGGCAGCGTCAGGCCGGCCGCCATGAGCGCGGCCAGCGCGGCGAACGTCCGCGTCGGTGCGGCCGAGCCCAGCGCACGTCGATCCATTTGAGCTCTCCTTGCGTTGGATTGGGGCACATTCGGCTTCAGGCACGTTCCAGAGACGTTCGGGCCGGCCATTCGCTGCCTCCGCCCGGGCAGCGCGCATGAAGTGCGCAACTCTCGGTAGAGTCCTGACAACAGGGCCGTGAGGCCGTATGCAGATGGCCGCCCCGGTAGCTACTCCCTCTTAACGCGGCGGGCGGCGGCGCGGGCACAAGGAGAGCGTGCAGTGGCGAAGCTCGTCTACGCATTCAGCGAAGGCAACAAGGACCTGAAGGACCTGCTGGGCGGCAAGGGCGCGAACCTTGCCGAGATGACCAACATCGGCCTGCCCGTGCCGCCTGGCTTCACTATCACCACCGAGGCTTGCCGTTACTACCTGGAACATGGCGGCGTCCCCGAGGGGCTTGCCGCGGAGGTCGGCGAGCATCTGCGGCGGATGGAGCAGGCCATGGGCCGGGAGCTCGGCGACCCGGCCGACCCGCTGCTGGTCAGCGTCAGGTCCGGGGCCAAGTTCTCCATGCCAGGGATGATGGACACCGTCCTGAACATCGGCATCACCGACGAGTCCGTGCACGGGCTCGCCAAGCAGTCGGGGAACGAGCGGTTCGCCTGGGACGCCTACCGGCGGCTGATCCAGATGTTCGGCAAGACCGTGCTCGGCATCGACGGGGACGCGTTCGAGGACGCGATCGACGAGGCCAAGCAGGCCAAGGGCACCACCAACGACCTTGATCTGGACGCCGGGGACCTGAACCAGCTCACTGAACGTTTCAAGGAGATCGTCCGCTCGCACACCGGGCGCGACTTCCCCCAGGAGCCGCACGAGCAGATGAACCTGGCCATCGATGCCGTGTTCGACTCGTGGAACTCCGACCGCGCCGTGCTCTACCGGCGGCAGGAGCGGATCCCCGCCGACCTGGGCACCGCGGTCAACGTGGTGGCGATGGTGTTCGGCAACCTCGGCGCCGACTCGGGCACCGGGGTCGCGTTCACCCGCGACCCGGGCACCGGGCAGCAGGGCATCTACGGCGACTACCTGCAGAACGCCCAGGGCGAGGACGTCGTGGCCGGGATCAGGAACACCGTCCCGCTCCAGGATCTGGAAAAGATCGACCCCGCGTCGTACCGGCAGCTCCTGGAGATCATGGAGACGCTGGAGAACCACTACAGGGACCTGTGCGACATCGAGTTCACCATCGAGCGGGGCAAGCTGTGGATGCTGCAGACCCGGGTCGGTAAGCGCACCGCCGCGGCCGCGTTCCGGATCGCGACCCAGTTCGTGGACCAGGGCCTGATCGACATGGACGAGGCGGTCACCCGGGTCACCGGGGACCAGCTTGCGCAGCTCATGTTCCCCCGGTTCGACCTGTCCGGTAAGCCCAAGAAGATGACCACCGGGGTCAGCGCGTCCCCCGGCGCCGCGGTCGGCAAGGCCGTGTTCGACTCCGCCCGCGCCGTGGAGCAGGCCGAGGCCGGCGAGGACGTCATCCTGGTGCGGCGCGAGACCAACCCGGACGACCTGCACGGCATGATCGCCGCCCGTGGCATCCTCACCAGCCGGGGCGGCAAGACCAGCCACGCCGCGGTCGTCGCCAGGGGAATGGGCAAGACCTGCGTCTGCGGTGCCGAAGAGCTGGAGATGAACCTGGCATCCCGCCAGTTCACCGCGCCGGGCGGGGTCACCGTCCGCGAGGGCGACGTGATCTCCATCGACGGCTCAAGCGGCACCGTGTACGCCGGCGAGGTGCCCGTCATGGCCTCCCCGGTGGTCGAGTTCTTCGAGGGCAGCCTGGACGCGGAGGCCGACGATCTCGTCGCGGCCGTGGCCCGGATCATGGACCACGCCGACGCAACCAGGCGGCTCGGCGTGTACGCGAACGCCGACACCGGCGAGGACTGCGCCAGGGCCCGCCGGTTCGGCGCCGGCGGGGTGGGCCTGGTCCGCACCGAGCACATGTTCCTCGGTGAGCGCCGCCAGCTCGTGGAGCGGCTGATCCTGGCCGAGGACGCCGAAGGCAGGCAGGCCGCGCTGGACGCGCTTGAGCCGCTGCAGCGCGGCGACTTCGTGGAGATCCTCAAGGCCATGGACGGGCTGCCGGTCACCATCCGGCTGATCGACCCGCCGCTGCACGAGTTCCTGCCCGACCTCACCGAGATCTCGGTGAAGGTCGCCCTGGCCGGGGACGAGGCCACCGAGAAGGACCGCAAGCTGCTGGAGGCCGTGCGCCGCCTGCACGAGCAGAACCCGATGCTGGGGCTGCGCGGGGTCCGGCTCGGCCTGGTCATCCCCGGGCTGTTCGCCATGCAGGAGCGGGCCATCGCCCAAGCCGCCGCGGAATTGAAGAAGGCGGGCGCGGACCCGCGACCGGAGATCATGATCCCGCTGACCGCCTCGGTGCAGGAGATGGAGATCACCCGCGAGGAGGCCGCCAAGGTGCTGGAGTCGGTCGAGAAGGAGACCGGCGTCTTCGTGCACACCCTGATCGGCACCATGATCGAAGTGCCCCGGGCCACGATGATCGCCGGCGAGATCGCGCGCAGCGCCGAGTTCTTCTCCTTCGGCACCAACGACCTCACCCAGATGGGCTGGGGCTTCTCCCGTGACGACGTGGAGGGCGCGTTCTTCAGCCGCTACATCGAGCTGGGCATCTTCGGGGTGTCCCCGTTCGAGACCATCGACACCGAGGGCGTCGGCCGCATGATCCGCATCGCATCCGAGGAAGGCCGGGCGGCCCGCCCGGACCTGGAACTCGGGGTGTGCGGCGAGCACGGCGGTGACCCGGAGTCCGTCCACTTCTTCCACGAGGTCGGCCTCAACTACGTGTCCTGCTCGCCCTTCAGGGTGCCGGTCGCGCGGCTGGAAGCCGGCCGGGCGGCGCTCCTGGAGACCGCTGGGGGCAGCGACACGCGGTGAGCCCGGGCACCACGGGTTACGACGCCCACGCCATCGCGCGCTGGGCGGCCGAGCCGGACAAGGACCCGCCGGCGGAACACCGCCGCGGGCCCTTCGTCCGCGACCGGGCCCGGGTGCTGCACTCCTCCGCGCTGCGCAGGCTCGCCGCCAAGACGCAGGTGGTCGGGGTCGGCGTGGGTGACTTCCCGCGGACCAGGCTCACCCACTCGCTGGAGTGCGCGCAGATCGGGCGGGAGTTCGGGGCCGAACTCGGGTGTGACCCGGACCTGGTGGACGCGGCCTGCCTGGCCCATGACCTGGGGCACCCGCCGTTCGGGCACAACGGCGAGGTGGCCCTGGCCGGGCTGGCCGCGGGCTGCGGCGGGTTCGAGGGCAACGCGCAGAGCCTGCGACTGCTCACCCGGCTGGAGGCGAAGGTGGCCGGGGCCGGCCTCAACCTGACCCGGGCGACCCTCGACGCAACGGTCAAGTACCCATGGGGCGCCCCCGTGCTCCGGGCCGCCACGGGACCACCCGCCAAGTTCGGGTACTACGCCGACGACGGCGTTGCGTATCGCTGGATAAAAGAGCAGGCGCCGGACGGGAAACTATGCCTCGAAGCCCAGGTGATGGACTGGGCAGACGACGTCGCGTACTCCGTGCACGATCTGGAGGACGGGCTGCAGGCGGGCCATATCACGCTGCGCGCGCTGCGCGGGGCGGCCGAGCGGGCGGCGGTTACCGAACTGGCTATCCGGTACAGCCCCCAGGGCACTACCGGGGCTGAGCTGGACGAGGTTTGGGACGGGCTGCTCAGGCTGCCGTTCTGGCCGAAGTCCTTCGACGGCGGGCCTGCCGCCCTGGCCGCGCTGAAGCACCTGACAAGCGAGCTGATCGGCCGGTTCTGCGGGAGCGCGCAGGAGGCGACGCTGGCGGCCGCGGCGGGCCGGTTCCCGCTCACCCGGTACGCCGCCGACCTGGTGGTGCCCCGGCGGCAGCGGCTCGAGTGCGCCCTGCTGAAGGGGGTGACCGCGTATTTCGTGATGAGCCGCAAGGGGGTCGCCGCCCGCCAGGCCGCCGAGCGGGAGCTGATCGCCGAACTGGCGGCAGCGGTACGGACCGGCGCGCCGGGCACCCTGGACCCGCTGCTTCGGCCCGGCTACCTCGCGGCGGACTCCGACCACGCGCGGCTGCGGGTGGTGGTGGACCAAATCGCGTCGCTCACCGATACTTCTGCCATCGCCTGGCATGATCGCCTGTGTCGGCGCCCGGCCGGGGAGCGGGCCGGCGGGTTATCCGCGGCCGCCTGCGGCCATGTGGAAGGGAACGTCTGATGCCCGCTGAACCTGCGTTCGTGATCGTCGGCGCCAGCATGGCCGGTGCCAAGGCCGCGGAGACCCTCAGGGAGGAGGGGTTCGGCGGGAGCATCGTGCTGCTGGGGGAGGAGCGGGAGCGGCCCTACGAGCGGCCGCCGCTGTCCAAGGGCTACCTGCTCGGCAAGGACGACAAATCTTCCATCTACGTCCACGAGGAAGGCTGGTACGCCGAGAACGACGTGGACCTGCGGCTGGGCGTGACCGTGACCAGCCTGGACCTGGGCGCGCGGCAAGTGGCGCTCGCCGGCGGCGGGACTGTGGGCTACGACCGGCTGCTGCTCGCCACCGGCGCGGCCCCGCGCCGCCTCAGCGCGCCAGGGGCTGACCTGGAAGGCGTGGTGTACCTGCGCCGGGTCGGCGACAGCGAGCGCCTCGGCGAGGCGTTGCGTGGCGGCGGCCGGGTGGTGATCGTCGGCGCGGGGTGGATCGGGCTTGAGGTGGCCGCCGCGGCGAGGGAGTTCGGCTGCGAGGTGACGGTGGTCGAGCCGGAAGCGGGCGCGCTGCACCGGCACCTGGGCCCCGAACTCGGCGGGATGTTCGCCGACCTGCACCGCGAGCACGGCGTGGTGTTCCGGTTCGGGGAGTCGGTGACCGAACTGCGCGGCTCGGGCGGCAAGGTCGCCGGGGTTGTCTGTTCCTCAGGAGTGGCGCTGGACGCGGAATTGGTGGTCGTCGGGATCGGGGCGGTGCCCGTGACCCGGCTGGCCGCCGACGCCGGTCTTGACGTCGCCAACGGGGTGATCGCCGACGCCGGGCTGCGCACCTCGGCGCACGAGGTGTTCGCGGCCGGGGACGTGGCCAACGCCTTCCATCCCCTGTACGGGAAGCACGTCCGGGTGGAGCACTGGGCCAACGCGCTGAACGGCGGCCCCGCGGCGGCCAGGTCCATGCTGGGGCGCGGGGTCAGCTACGACGTGGTGCCGTACTTCTTCAGCGACCAGTACGACCTGGGCATGGAAACGGCCGGGCTCCCCGAACCGGGCTCCTACGACCAGATCGTCTACCGTGGCGACCGCGAGGCCCGCGAGTTCATCGCGTTCTGGCTGTCCGGCGGGGCCGTGGTTGCCGGGATGAACGTCAACGTCTGGGATGTCAGCGACGACATCCAAGCCCTAATCCGCACCCGCCGCCCCGTAGACGAGGCCCGCCTAGCCGACCCATCAGTCCCCCTCCCCGCCCTCTGACCCCCGCCCGCTCTCTGGGTTCCTTGATCACGGGTAGTTTTGGGCGTTATTCGCCAAAAAGTGCCCGTGATCAAGGTCGCCGGGGTTGCGCGGGGCAGCGCGGGCCGCAGGGACGGGGGTTGGCCGCCCATCCTCGCCGCCGGAGAACGGCGCTGATCTCCACGGCCACTTCGCAGGCCCGCTCGGTGATGTCCGTCCAGTTGTAGCGCAAGGTGATGATGCCTACCCCGGTCAGGGCATTGTCCCGGTGAACATCGCGCCACCTGTCATGGACCAGGTGCGCCACATGCCCGTCGAGTTCCACGGCAACGCCGAATTCCTCGTACAGGTTGTCCAGATACCGACGTGTCCGGCCTAGGGTGATCTTCGCCTGCCGCTGGGCTACTGGCAGATCATGGGGCCGTTCGACGCCCCGCACATACCGGTACTCCAGCGTGGAATGCACGCCCTCTGCAATCGCCGCCAACCCGGACACCAGCTCATTCCGGTACCGAGCCTGCTTGCGCTGGCTCAGTGCCATTTGGAGACGGCTGGCGGTGGTGAGGCGGCTTCCGCATGCCCGGCTGAGCCAGTGAAACGCCTCCTCGGAGCTGCGAGCGGTCTGGGTGAGGTCGAGGACCGTCTCCTCGATCCTTGTCCGAGGAGGACGCAGGGCAGGATGGCGGGCGACCACGATGCGGCTCGACCGGTGAATGATCAGGCCGGTGACGCCGCGAATGTGCTGGGTCGTCGGTACCGTGACATGCACGGCAGGGCTGGTCATGTCGGAGAGGCCATCCAGTTCTGCCGCCGTCTGGTGGCTGAGAATCGCACGCGCCCCCGATCGCAGCAAGGCTGCCCACAGCATCGCCTCCCGGGGCGGCTGACCGGTGAAACTGGCATAGACACCCCTTTGAAGCTGCCGCCATGAACCCGTGCGCAAGCGGCCTCCGATCGCATCGCTGGACAAGCCGGCATCCAGTGCCTGGCATCGGGATATGACACCGGACTGCATATTGAGTAACTCGCGGCAGTGGGCGGGGAGTTCGCGCGCCATCCCGCCAGGATGGCTACGGTACGGCCGCTCACCGAGGCAGCGATATACGGCTGTGGACAAGGGGTGTGTGGAATGGCTGCCTGTGGATTTCCGCGTCGGACTGTCTGAGCCGGCGGTTACGGCGCCGCGAGGATTGCGGCGAGGACGGCGGGGGTGTCGGTGAGGTCGGGGAGCACGGCGTGGGCTCCGGACTCGGCCAGAGCGGCGGCGGTGGTGCCGCCGGTGGCCACCGCGACGGCCCGGGCACCGGTTTTCAGTGCGGCGGCCACGTCCAGCGGGGTGTCACCGACCAGCACCGTGGCCGGGCCGGAAAAGTCCGTGCCGTACCTGCGGGCGGCGTTGTCCCTGGCCAGGTGCACCAGCTCGGCGCGGACCTCGTGGGACTCGCCGTAGGCACCGGCCTCCAGGTCGAGATGGCCATCCAGCCCGAGCGCGCTGAGCTTCATCACGGCCATGGGCCGGACGTTCCCGGTGAGCACCGACTGCACCACGCACACCTGCGGTGCCCGGCCCCCGGCACGATCGGCGGAGGCACCGCCGGGGGAGGCGCCGTCCCGGCCGGGGGCGAAGGCGGCCAGCGCGTCGAGCGCCGCCGCGGCACCGGGCAGCGCCCGGCTGTGCCGCTCGGTAAGCTCGCGGCCGGTCGGCGCCAGCGCGGCCAGCCTGGCCAGGAACTGGTCCAGATGCTGGCGCGGCTCGGGGATCCCAGCCCGGGCCAGGGTGTCAAGCACGATGGCGCGGTCGGTGCGCCCGGCCATGAGCGCCGCGGCCGGCAGGTCGGTACCGAACATGTCGCGGAACACCATCCGGTACAGGCGGGTGCCGACTCCACCGGCGTCGACCAGGGTGAAGTCGATGTCCCAGAGCACGAGCAGGCAGCGCACGCGGCGACGATAACAGGCGTTCCCCCGGCGGGCCGCGAGCCGTGCGCCCGACAGAGAAGCAAAGTGTGGGCACCGAGGGCTAGACTCGCCGCTACGGGAGCGCTGGACCGAGGGGTGCGAGTGGCAGGACGGATCCGCGACGAGGACATCGCGCTGGTCCGCGAGCAATCGCCCATCGCCGAGGTCATCGGCGAGTACCTCCAGCTCCGCAACGCCGGGGGCGGCTCCCTCAAGGGCCTGTGCCCGTTCCACGACGAAAAGACCCCTTCGTTCAACGTGACCCCGGCACGTGGCCTGTGGTACTGCTTCTCCTGCGCGGACGGCGGTGACGTCATCCGGTTCGTGGAGAAGGTCGACAATCTCACCTTCCCCGAGTCGGTGGAGCGGCTCGCCGCCCGGGCGGGCATCGAGCTCACCTACGAGCAGGGCGGCCACGTCCCCGGCCACGAGCAGAGCCGGCGGCGCCGGTTGCTCGCCGCACACCAGGCAGCGGCCGAGTTTTATGCAGAACGGCTCCGCGCACCGATGGCTGCCCCTGCGCGGGAGTTCCTGTCCGAGCGTGGGTTCGAGGTGGCCGACGCGGAGGGGTTCGGCTGCGGTTATGCACCTGCCGAGTGGGAGGCGCTCACCCGCCATCTGCGGGGCCGCGGGTTCACCGACTCCGAGCTGCTCCTTTCCGGGCTGGCCAGCCAGGGCCGCCGGGGCCCGGTGGACCGGTTCCGCGGCCGGCTGGTATGGCCGATCAGGGACCTGACCGGCGACGTGATCGCGTTCGGTGCGCGGAAGCTGGATCCAGACGACACCGGGCCCAAGTACCTGAACACGCCGGAGACGACGCTGTTCAAAAAGAGCTCCGTGCTCTACGGGGCCGACCTTGCCAAGCGGGAGATCGCCCACCGGCGGCAGGCGGTGATCGTCGAGGGCTACACCGACGTGATGGCCTGTCACCTGTCCGGCGTGCCCACCGCCGTCGCCACCAGCGGCACCTCGTTCGGCGACGGCCACGTCAAGGTGCTGCGGCGGCTGCTGATGGATGCCGATCAGTTCCTCGGCGAGGTCGTGTTCACCTTCGACGGGGACGCGGCCGGGCAGCGGGCCGCGCTGCGGGCCTTCGACCTGGAGGAGCGCTTCGTCACGCAGACCTTCGTGGCGGTGCAGGCCGACGGCCTGGATCCGTGCGACCTGCGCGTCAAGCACGGACCGGAAGCCGTGCGGGACCTGGTGGCCAGGCGCGTCCCCGTGTTCGAGTTCGCCATCCGCAGCGAACTGGCCAAGCACAACCTGGAGACCAACGAGGGCCGGATCGCCGCGCTTGACGCGTCCGCCCGGATCATCGCCCGGATCAAGGACCGCGGCCTCCGCGACCGGTACGCGGTCAGCCTGGACCGGTGGCTCGGCATGCTGAACGAGGATTTCGTGCTCGCCCGGGTCCGCGAGCATGCGGCCAGGGCCCAGATCAGGCCGGGCGCGGGCGGATCCGGCGCGGGCCGTAACCCGTCCGGGCCGGCCGGCGCCGGCCCGGGGCGGATGCGTGGCGGGCCAGGCGGCCAGGTGCGGCCCGGCAGCCCGGCCGGCCCCGGTTCCGGTGCGCCGGGCGGTCCCAGGATGCGCCGGGCGGCCCTGGGATGGCGGGCGGCCCGGGTGCTCGCGGGGCCCGTGGCGGGCCTGGGGCGCCTCCGGGGGCTGGCGGCGGGACCACGGGTGGCAACAGCGCTACGGGGGGCAGCGGCGCTGACAGGGCTGGCGGGCCTGCCATGGCTGGCGGTCCGGCCGGAGCCAGCGGTCCGGTCGAGCCCGTGCCCTACGACCTCGCCGACCCGGTGATCCAGGTGGAGCGCGAGGCGCTCAAGCTCGCCGTGCAGCGCCCGGCGCTGTGCGGGCCCGCCTTCGACGTGCTCGGCCCGGCCGCGTTCACCGCACCGCCGCACGCCGCGGTGCGCGAACTGATCGACAACTGCGGCGGGGCCAGGGGAGCGGCCGGCGTACGGGAATGGGTGGCCAGGCTGCGGGACGCGGCCCCTGATGACCAGATCCGCGGCTTCGTGACCCGGCTGGCCGTGGAGGCGCTCCGGGTGCCGCGGGCCGATGGCGAGCCGGACATGCGTTACGCGGACGCGGTACTCGCGCGGGTCGAGGAACTCGCGATCAGCCGCCGGATCGCGCAGGTCAAGTCCCGGCTGCAGCGGCTGAACCCGGTGGAGGCCAGGCCGGAGTACAACAGGACGTTCGGCGACCTGGTCGCGCTGGAGCAGCGTCGCAAGGCGCTGGTGGAGAAGGCGGCCGGGGCTTTCTAGCTGGTATCTGCCTGGATGCCCTGGTTCGCGGGCAAAGGCATGGTTCGGGACACTTATCTGACTTCGGGCTGTCAGCGTTACGTGTCTGCAGGTGACAAAATTAAGCCCACCAATACCAGGGCTCCCTGGCGCACACTGGGTTCCGTGACTTTTACGTTACTTTCCCCGGTCCGACCCCCCAGCGATCCCATGGCAGACCTGCTAGCACGGGCCAGAGAACAGGGTGCCGTGGCTGTCGGGGACATCGCGGTCGCGCTCGACTCCAGCGACCTGCCGGCCCAGGAACTCGACGGCATCGTGCGGATGCTCGCGGCCGAGGGCGTCGAGGTGGTGGACGCCGCTCACGAGGACGCGGAGCCCTCGCCGTCTGCCGATCAGTCCGAGGAGGCGCGCCGCCCGGTCACCGGCGACCTCGTCCGCATCTACCTGCGCGAGATCGGGCGGGTACCGCTGCTGACCGCCGAGGACGAAGTCGAACTGGCCAAGGCCATCGAGGCTGGCCTCTTCGCCGAGGAGAAGCTGCACGGCGGGTTCCCGCTGGGCGGCGCGGAGCGGGCCGACCTGGCCCTGCTCGGCCACGACGGGCTGCGCGCCAAACAGCGGCTGATCGAGGCCAACCTGCGCCTGGTGGTGTCCATCGCCAAGCGGTACATCGGCCGCGGCCTGGGCTTCCTCGACCTGATCCAGGAGGGGAACCTCGGCCTGATCCGCGCGGTGGAGAAGTTCGACTACACCAAGGGCTACAAGTTCTCCACCTATGCCACCTGGTGGATCCGGCAGGCGATCACGCGCGCGATCGCCGACCAGGCACGCACCATCCGGATCCCGGTGCACATGGTGGAGACGATCAACAAGATGGCCCGGGTACAGCGCCAGCTCCATCAGGCCCTGGGCCGGGAAGCAACCCCGGGCGAGATCGCCGCCGAAATGGGCCTGCCGGTCGAACGGGTCTCGGAAATCCAGCGGATCGCGCAGGAGCCGGTCTCGCTGCAGGCGCCGATCGGCGAGGAAGACTCCGACCTGGGGGACTTCATCGAGGACACCGACGCCGTGGTGCCCATGGAGGCGGCGGCGTTCATCATGCTCCAGGATCAGCTGACTGAGATCCTGGATGCCCTCTCCGGGCGGGAGCAGAAGATCATTCAGCTCCGGTTCGGCCTGACCGACGGTCATCCCCGGACCCTGGAGGAGGTGGGCCGGGAGTTCGGCGTCACCAGGGAGAGGATCCGGCAGATCGAGTCCAAGACCCTGGCCAAGCTGCGCCATCCCAGCCGCGCCCAGTTGCTCCGGGGCTACCTGGGCTGACCGCGGCCTCCGCGGCCCGCCTTGGGCTCGGCGTCAGGCCTTGCCTGCGGCCTGTCTTAGCGTCCCCGAGGGCGCGCTTCGGCCGCGCCGGAGCCGCTTTAGCCTGCGCAAGGCCGCCTCAGCCGATGTGGTGGCGGTGTGCGTAGCCGATGGCGGCGGCCCGGTCCCTGGACCCGGTCTTGGCGAAGATCCTGTTGATGTGGGTCTTGATCGTGTGGTTGCTGAGGAACAGCTTCGCGGCGATCTCCGGGTTGGTCATCCCGCGGGCGACGAGCCCGAGGATCTCGACCTCGCGCTGGGTCAGGCCGTCGGGGGCGGGCGCCGCGGCGGCTTCCGGCTTGGCCGGTGCCGCCACGGCGGCGAGCAGCGTGGCGTGCGCGCGCGGGTCGAAGACCGTCAGGCCGCCTGCTGCCGCGCGCAGCGCCTGGGCGATGTGCGTGCGGTCGGCATCCTTGGTGAGGTAGCTGCGGGCCCCGGCGTGCAGGGCGTCCAGGACCGAAGCGTCATCGACGTACGTGGTGAGCACCACGATGGCGACGTCCGGGTGCTCGGCGGTCAGCCGGCGGGTGGCGCCGATGCCGTCCAGGACCGGCATGTGCAGGTCGAGCAGGATCGCGTCTGGATGATGCTCGGCCACCAGTGCCAGTGCCTGCTCCCCGTCCGCGGCGGCGCCGACCACCTCGATACCGGGCAGCCCGCCGAGCAGCACGACCAGGCCCTCACGCACGCTGGCCTGGTCGTCGGCGATGACGATGCGCAGCGGGCTTTCTGGCAGGCCGGGGGCAGTCACGGTGCCAGGTTCCCGGGCTGGGCGCGGGGCAGTTCCGCGGTCACGATCCACTGGTTGTCCCGGCGTCCCGCCTGCAGCGTGCCGTTCAGCAACTGGAGCCGTTCCCGCATCCCGGTCAGCCCGTAGCCGCCGTTGACCGTGCTCACGCCGGGCCCGCCCTCCGGCCCGGTGCCGGGCGGCAGGTCGTTGCGGACGGTGAGCCGGACATCGGCGTCGGAGTAGTCGAGGCGGACCTCGACGCCCTGTCCCGTCGCGTGTTTGGCGGCGTTGACCAGGGACTCCTGCGCGACGCGCAGCAGCGCCACGGTGGCGTCCGGGGGCAGCGGCGCCGGGGAGCCGCCGACGTCGAAGCTGGCCGCGACGTGGTAATGCTGCGCGTGGGTGTCGCTGACCCGGGCGAGTTCCTCATCGAGTGGGAGGGTATCGGCACGCAGCGCGTGAACCGCCCGCCGCGCCTCCACCAGGCCTTCCGCGGCCATCCGCTGGGCCGCGGCGAGGATCTCGTCCGCCCGGTCGATGTCCCTGTGGTCGGCCAGTACGGCGCGGGCCGCCTGGATCTGGATCCCAAGCCCGCCGAGGGAGTGGGCGAGCACGTCGTGGATCTCCCGGGCAATCCGGGCCCGTTCGTCGAGCAGGTCGGCCCGTCGCTGCTCGGCTTGCAGTTCGTCGCGCTGCGCGAGCAGCATCGCCGCCTGCTCGGCCTGAATCCGGTAGGCGCCCCAGTTGCGCCCGATTATCAGGCCGGCCAGCACGATCGACGGGAGCCCAAGACAGGATGCCGTAGCCAGCGCCCAGCGAGAGCCCGCTGACCTCGATCGCCAGGACCCCGGCTCCCGTCACCGCCAGGGCGGCCACCAGACTGTCCTCACTGCCGGCCATCATCACCGCGACGAACCCGAACGCCACCATGGCGGAGCCGCCGTACCCGGCACCGCAGGCGACGCCCGTGGCGACCGCGATCACGCCGCGAAGCACAGTGGGTGCCCAGCCGTGATATCGCGCCGCGGCTGGGTGCATCTCGAGCAGCGCCCAGGCCACCAGTGCCAGGCCGAGCAGGCAGTAACCCACGACCTGAACCAGGGTGGCGGCTTCCCCGGGTGGCGGTGCGAGCAGAAACGCCAGCAGGCCGAGCCAGGCGAAGCCAAGGGCGCGGGTCAGCCAGTTGACCGTGCGCAGCCAGTTGACCGTGCGCAGCATGACTCCAGTATCACGGCGTGCGTGGTACCAGGGCGCCGGCCCGTGGGCTGAATGCCGGCGGCCGGCCCTGGTACCGCCTGGTACCAGGGATACACCTGCCGTCTGGCACCGAAGGCCGGCCCGTGCTCCGATCCG
>CAVXMG010000052.1:0-42940 GCA_963762735.1 uncultured Actinomycetes bacterium
GCGCGCGGCCGCCGGGGGCCGCGCAACCGGTGCTCCTGGCGCTGGCACGGATCCGCTGGCCGGGTTCAGCGCACTGACCAGGGACTGGTTCAACGGCGCGTTCATCGAGCCCACCGCCGCACAGGCGGGCGCTTGGGCGTCCATCGCGGGCGGCGACAACACCCTGGTCATCGCGCCCACCGGGTCTGGCAAGACGCTGGCGGCGTTCCTGTGGGCACTGGACCGGCTGGCCAGCGGCCCCGTGCCCGCCGACCCGAAGCTGCGCTGCCGGGTCCTGTACATCTCACCGCTCAAGGCCCTGGCGGTGGACATCGAGCGGAACCTGCGCGCCCCATTGGCCGGGATCCGCCAGGTCGCGCACCGCCGCGGGCTGCCCGAGCCGGACATCCGGGTGGCGGTGCGCACCGGCGACACCGGCGCCGACGAGCGGCGGCGGCTGTCGAGCAAGCCGCCGGACATCCTGATCACCACGCCCGAGTCGCTGTTCCTCATCCTGACCTCGAAGGCGCGCGACTCGCTGCGCGGCGTGGACACCGTCATCGTGGACGAGGTGCACGCCCTGGCCGGCAACAAGCGCGGCGCTCACCTGGCCATCTCGCTGGAACGGCTGGACGCGCTGCGGAGCGGCGCCGGGCCGGACGAGGCCGGCGAAGACGAGCCCGCCGGGCCGGCCCAGCGGATCGGGCTGTCGGCCACCGTCCGGCCACCGGAGGAGGTGGCCACCTTCCTCGGCGGCGCCCGGCCGGTCACCATCGCGGCGCCGCCCTACCTCAAGCAGATGGAGTTGCGGATCGTCGTCCCGGTCGAGGACATGACCGACCCGGATCCGCCGCCCGCTACCCGGCGCCCGGCGCCCGGCGGCCCCGGCGATGGCGCGCCAGCGGGTGAACCCGATGTGCGCGATGCCGCCCAGGGCCAGCGGTCCATCTGGCCGCACGTCGAGGAGAAGGTGCTCGACCTGATCGAGGCGCACCGGTCGACGATCGTGTTCGCCAACTCGCGCCGCCTGGCGGAACGGCTGTGCGGCCGGCTGAACGAGCTCGCCGCGGAACGGGCGCAGGCCCGCGACGAGGCCGCCCTCGGCCTGCCGGAGCGAGCACGGGCCGCCTGCCGGGCCACCGGCGCAGATCATGGCGCAGTCGGGCGCCGCGGCGGGTGCCCCGGCCGAGGTGGCCCGCGCGCATCACGGCTCGGTGTCCCGGCAGGAGCGGGCGCAGATCGAGGAGGCGCTGAAGGCGGGGCGGCTGCCAGCCGTGGTGGCAACGTCCAGCCTGGAACTCGGCATCGACATGGGCGCCGTGGACCTGGTCATCCAGGTGGAGTCCGCGCCGTCGGTGGCGAGCGGGCTGCAGCGCACCGGCCGGGCGGGGCACCGGGTCGGCGACGTGTCCCGGAGCGTGATCTTCCCGAAGTACCCAGGCGACCTGGTCGAGGCGACCGTGGTCGTACAGCGCATGCGGGACGGTGAGATCGAGGAACTGCGGGTGCCGCGCAACCCGCTCGACGTGCTCGCCCAGCAGATCGTCGCCATGGTGGCGATGGACGACTGGCAGGTCGGCGACGTGGAGCGGCTGGTCCGGCGGGCGGCCCCGTTCAGCGGGCTCACCAGGGGCGTGCTCGACGCGGTGCTCGACATGCTGGCGGGCCGCTACCCGAGCGAGGAGTTCGCGGAGCTGCGCCCGCGGCTGATCTGGGACCGCACGACGGGCACCTTGCGCGGCCGGCCCGGCGCGCAGCGGCTCGCGGTGACCAGCGGCGGCACCATTCCCGACCGGGGCCTGTTCGGGGTGTTCCTGGCCGGCCCGCAGCGCCAGGGCAAGAACTCGCACCGCGTCGGCGAGCTCGACGAGGAGATGGTGTACGAGTCGCGGGTCGGAGACGTGTTCGTGCTCGGCGCCAGTTCCTGGCGGATCGAGGACATCACCGCCGACCAGGTCCTGGTCTCCCCCGCGCCCGGGCAGCCGGGCAGGCTCCCGTTCTGGCACGGGGACACGATGGGCCGCCCCGCGGAGCTTGGCCGGGCGGTAGGCGCGTTCTGCCGGGAAATCGCCGCAGCGGGCCGGGACGAGGCTGCCACGAGACTGCGTAGTGCTGGATTGGACGATCTCGCGGCGCAGAACCTGATCCGGTACCTCGACAGCCAGCGGGAGGCCACCGGCTACCTGCCCGATGACCGCACGCTGGTGATGGAACGGTTCCGTGACGAGCTCGGGGACTGGCGGCTCGTGCTGCACAGCCCGTACGGGGCCAGGGTGCATGCGCCGTGGGCGCTGGCGATCGCCGCGCGGCTCAGGGAGCGGTACGAGGGCATGGACGTGCAGGCGCTGCACACCGACGACGGGATCGTGCTGCGGGTGCCGGACACCGATGAGCCGCCGCCAGCGGGCATCGCCGAACTGGCGGCCGAGGAGGTCGAGCCGATCGTCACCGCGGAGCTTGGCGGCTCGGCGCTGTTCGCCTCCCGGTTCCGGGAGTGCGCGGCCCGCGCACTGCTGCTGCCCCGCCGCCGGCCGGGCCACCGGTCCCCGTTGTGGCAGCAGCGGCAGCGCTCGGCCCAGTTGCTCGCGGTGGCTTCCAAGTACGGCACGTTCCCCGTCGTGCTGGAGACGGTCAGGGAATGCCTGCAGGACACCTTCGACGTGCCCGCCCTGGCCAGCCTGATGCGCGACCTGGCCAGCCGCAAGGTCCGGCTGGTCGAGGTGGAGACCCCGGCCCCGTCCCCGTTCGCCAAGTCGCTGCTGTTCAGCTACGTCGGGGCGTTCATGTACGAGGGCGACTCGCCGCTCGCCGAGCGCCGGGCGCAGGCGCTGGCACTCGACTCCTCCCTGCTTGCCGAACTGCTCGGTCAGGCGGACCTGCGGGAACTGCTCGACCCTGCGGTCGTCGGCCAGGTGGAGGCCGAACTACAGCGGCTCACCCCCGAGCGCGCCTGTCGCAGCCTGGAGGCCGTGGCCGACCTGCTCCGGGTCATCGGGCCGCTGTCGCAGGCGGAGGTCGCGCAGCGCTGCGCCGAGCCGGGCACGGCCGCGGGCTGGCTCGCTGAGCTGGACGCCTCTCGGCGGGCGATCGAGGTGCGAGTCGGCGGCGAGGCGCGGTGGGCGGCCGTCGAGGACGCAGGCCGGCTCCGGGACGCGCTCGGGGTACCGCTGCCGCCCGGGGTGCCGGTGGCGTTCACCGAGCCGGTCTCCGATCCGCTGGGTGACCTGGTGGCGAGGTACGCCCGCTGCCACGGGCCGTTCACCGCGCAGGCGGCGGCCGGCCGCTACGGGCTGGGTGTCGCGGTGATCGTCGGCACGCTGCACCGTCTCGCCGCGGAGCACCGTGTCGTCGAGGGCGAGTTCGTGCCCGGCGGCCGGGGCACCGAGTGGTGCGACGCCGAGGTGCTCCGCATGCTGCGCCGCCGCTGCCTGGCCAAGCTGCGCAAGGAGGTCGAGCCTGCGCCGCCGGAGGCACTGGCGGCGTTTCTGCCTGCCTGGCAGAACGCGGGCCAGGCCGCTGCGGGCCCGCGCCGCGGGGCGGCGGGGCGGGCCGCCAGGGGCTGGCGCCCGGCCAGCGCGGACGCGGTCTTCGACGCGATCGATCAGCTCGCCGGGGCGTCACTGCCTGCCTCGGCGCTAGAGACGCTCGTGCTCCCCGGCCGGGTTCCCGGCTACCAGCCCGCCGTGCTCGACGAGCTGACCGCTGCCGGGGAGATCGTGTGGTCCGGTGCGGGCGGGCTGCCCGGCGGAGACGGCTGGGTGGTGCTCGCGCCCGCCCAGGCGGTGCCGCTGCTGTTGCCGCCGCCTGTAGAGATCACCATGACTCCGGTGCACGACGCGGTCCTCGCGGTACTTGAGGGCGGCGGCGGGCTGTTCTTCCGCATGCTGGCCGACCGGGTCGCCGCAATGCTCAAGGATCATGACTGGCGTGGGCTGTCCGACACGGCCGTGGCGGCGGCGATCTGGGACCTGGTCTGGGCTGGCCGCCTGACCAACGACACGCTGGCGCCGTTGCGCACGGTCCTCGGTACCGGCAGGCCGGTGTTCGACGGGGTTCCTCCCGGGCGACAGGCGGTTCCTGCGGCTCCGGGCCCGCTGTCAGGGACGGGTTCCGGGGTCAACGGCGGGGCCCACGGCTCGGGCCAGAGGGCCGCGGGCCTCGGCGCCGGGGGGCTGGGCGGCGCCGGGGGCTGGGCGGCGCTGGCGCGGCTCCGGGGAGCATGCGGATGGCGGGCCGTTCGGGCAGGATCGGTGCCCGCAGGCGCGGGTACGGGCGGCCGGTGGTGCCCACCCGGACCGGGCCGCCGACCGTGACAGGCCGGTGGTCGCTGCTGCCCGACCGGGATCCCGACCCCACCCGGCGCTCGCACGCCATCGCCCAGGCACTGCTCGACCGGCACGGCATCGTGACCCGTGGCTCGGTGGTCGCCGAGCGCGTACCGGGAGGGTTCGGCGCGCTGTACCCGGTGCTGCGCGCTATGGAGGAGGCCGGCCAGTGCCGGCGCGGGTACTTCGTCGAGGGCCTCGGCGCGGCGCAATTCGCCCTGCCCGGCGCGGTCGACCGGATGCGGGCCGTCGCCTCGGCCCAGCAGGCGGCCGCGGCTGGCCCGCCCGGCGATAGCGGGCATCCACACTGGCCCGGCCAGCCGCCGCCTGCAGGCCCGCCGCAGCGTGCTGCTCTCCGGCCGCCGGGTGCCCGGCTAGAGGGTGCTGCCCGGCCGGGCGGTGCTGCCCGGCCGGAGGGTATCTCGTGGCCGGAGGGGGCTGTCTGGGCCGATGAGGAAGCCGGAGCCGGCGGCTCAGCGACCGCGGGCGCGGCCGGACCTGCGGCGGCCTGGGCCGGCGGGAGCGGCGGGACCGCAGCAGAAGGCACGGCGGCCCGGGCACGGCGGGAGCAGCGGAACCGCAGCAGAAGGCACGGCAGCCTGGGCCGGCGGGGATGCCCGGATCGCGAGCGGGACGGCCAACCCAGGGACGTCAGGGGGCACCGGAACTGCGGGGACCGGGCCGCCGATCACGGTGCTCGCGGCGGCAGACCCGGCGAACGCGTTCGGTGCGGCCCTGCCCTGGCCAGCGCGCCCAGGCGAGGTTCCGGGGGCGCACCGGCCCGGCCGGAAGGCGGGTGCACTGGTGGTGCTGTCCGACGGGAAGCTCGTGCTCTACGTGGAACGCGGCGGCAAGACCCTGCTCTCCTGGACCAGCGACCCGGAAGTGCTCGTCCCGGCGGCCGCAGGGCTCGCCGAGGGGGTCCGGGGCGGCGCACTGGGGCGCCTCACCGTGGAACGCGCCGACGGCACCGGCGTCTACGACACGCCGCTGGCCCAGGCCCTCGCCGACGCAGGGTTCCGCCCGACGCCCCGCGGCCTGCGCCTGCGCGGCTGATCCGTCCGCCGGCTGGCGCGCCCGCCCGGCTGACCGGGCTGCGCGACTGACCCGCTCGCCCGGCTGACCGGGCTGCGCGGCCGACCCGCCGGGCCCCCGGTCGGCTGACCCGCCGGGCCCTCGGTCGGCTGACCCGCCGGACCCCCGGTCGGCTGACCCGCCGGGCTCCCGGTCGGCTGATCCGCCCGGGAGCCGTGTCAGTGAGGCATGCGCCGGCCAGTGGTCAGGAGGCCCAGCGCACGCGCAACGACGGTGGCTTGCGGAAGACCAGTCCGCGGGGTGCGGCCGGGTGTGCCGGGTCGAGACGTAGTTCCGGCAGGGTGAGCACGGCGCAGACCGCGGCCTGGGCCTCCAGCCTGGCCAGGTGGGCTCCCAGGCAGAAATGCGGGCCGTGAGCAAAGGCCAGGCTCAACCGGGCGTTGGGCCTGCGCACGTCGAACGCGTCCGGCTCTGGGTACACCGCAGGGTCCCGGCCCGCCCCTGCCAGCGAGACCGTGACCAGGTCGCCAGCGCGGATCCGGGCCCCGCCGAGCGTGATGTCGCGGGTGGCGTAACGGTCCACCACGGCGGCTGCGGGCTCCAGCCGCAGCGACTCCTCCACCGCGTTAGGCACCAGGCCCGGATCCTCGCGGACCAGGGCCAGCTGGCCGGGATGCTGGAGCAGGTGCAGGATGACGTTGCTGATCATGCCCTCGGTCGTCTCGATGCCGCCGAACATGATCACTGCCGCGTTGGAGATGACCTCGGCGGTGGTCAGCGCCCCGGCGGCGGCATCGTCGCTGACGTCTTCCGGCGTGTCACGCCTGGCGGTGTCCACCGCGGCGGCTCCGTGGGCACCGGCCGCGGCGGCGAGGAGCGACGGCGGCTCGCTGGCCGATCCGATCACGGCGGTGAGCCGCGCGCTCAGCGAGCCGAACGCCTCAGCCCCGGCCGCGCGGGCCTGGTCCCGGCGGCCCTGATCCTCGCGGGCATCATCGCCGGGCCGGGCCGGGCTGCGCTCACCGGTCAGTGCGGACACGGAGCCGACGATCGCGGCGTACCAGTCGAGGACGGTCGCAGGGTCGGCGTCACCCAGGCCGAGGGCCTCGGCGACGACCGCCACGGCCAGCGGGCCGGCCAGGCCGCGCCGTAGATCCGCGGCACCGCCGGACCGCATGGCCGCCACCAGGCGATCGGCTTCGGCCACCACGAACCCGGCCAGCCGGGCGTGGATCTCGGCACGGCCGAAGCCCTTGGTGAACGGGGCGCGGTGACGGCCGTGCGCGGCGCCGTCCAGGGAGAGCATGCTCGGCCCGACGACGCGGGCCGTGGAGAACCTCGGATCGTCCACCGTGAAGACCGCGCTGTCCCGCATGATCGCAGCCGCGAGGTCGTGCCTGGTGACCACCCAGCCGTGCAAGGCAGGCAGCCAGGAAACCGGTTCGGTGGCCCGCAGGCGGGCCAGCCAGGGATGCGGATCGTGGTCGAGGTCCGCGAGGGTGATGGCCGCACCGAGCGGGAACGCGCCCGGGCCGACGGCGGGACGAGCCCCTCCATTCTGGTCACGGAAGGTCACTTTGACCACGCTATATGACCCCTGCTAGAGGGCCGCCGGCGGCGTGCCGTGCCGCCCAGTGCACCATCCACCCCGTCATAAGGGCCATAATGCTGGTCATGAGATTGTCTGCCCGTGCTGATTACGCTCTGCGTGCAGCCGTGGAACTGGCCGCCTCCAGTGGGGATCACACCACGGCCGAGCAGCTGGCACGGGCGCAGAACATACCGGCGAAGTTCCTTGAGGCGATCCTCACACAGCTACGCCGGGCGGGGCTGGTGCGCAGCCAGCGCGGCCCTGAAGGAGGGTTCTGGCTGGCAAAGCCCGCCAACGAGATCTCACTGGCCGACATCATCCGCGCCGTGGACGGGCAACTCGTCGGGGTGCGCGGTGAGCGCCCGGAGAACCTCGGCTATATCGGCGCGGCGGAGCCGCTGCAGAGCGTCTGGATCGCGCTGCGCGCCAACGAGCGGGCCATCCTCGACGAGGTCACCCTCGACCACATCGTCACCGGCGATCTCCCCGCCCGGGTCCGCGAACTCACCGACGACCCCCGCGCCTGGGCATAGCCGCCGCCAGCCGCGTACCGCGGTGTTGCGCCGGAGCGAGAAGATCACTTCCTGCCCATCCGCCCAAGCCACGTCCCCGTTGCTGATGATCATGGGGATGTGGCCCATCGGTGGGGGCCACATCCCCATGATCATCCCCGTTCCCGCCACGACCGCGGTCGTGATCATGACTTACGGGGGCCTATAGCACCACCTAGGTCATGATCACGGAGCGAGGAGCCGCAGGAAGCGGCGGCCCGAACGGGATATGAAGCGGCGGGCGCGGCCGAACGGCCGATGAGCACAGTTAGCCGGCCGCGCCTACACCGGCACCATGTCGGTGATGTCGCGGATTCGGCGGGCCACGTCGTCGTACCCGGCCTGGTGGCCGCTGGGCAGCTTGATGGTGCCGATGACGGGCTCGGCCCCCTCGCCCAGCTTCGCGCCCTCGCCCAGCTTGGCACCTTCGCCCAACTCGGGCGCGGCGGCGAGGTTGAGCGACGCCGGCACGGCACCACCGAATGGGCGCACCGCCGGCGGGGTGAGCGCAGGCTCCTTGGCCGACCGCAGCGACGGCTCCCTGGTGCCGGAAAGGACCGGCTCGCTCTGCAGTTCCGCCAGGGCGAAGTTGTCCGACACCTCGCGGAAGACATGGGACAGGGGGGTTTCCAGCGCGCCGCAGATTGCCGCGAGAAGCTCGGAGGACGCCTCTTTCTGGCCGCGCTCCACTTCGGACAGGTAGCCCAGGGACACCCGGGCCGCGGCGGACACCTCACGGAGGGTACGACCCTGGCGCAGGCGTAGCCGCCGCAGCGCGTCACCGAGCAAGTGACGAAGCAGGACCATGTCGCGCTCCCTTCGCGAAGTGAGTCTGGCAGTCCCCACGGTACCTGGCCTCACCGACACTCGGGGAGTGCAGACGTAGCCGTGTTCGCTGATGACGTAACGCTGTAATCAGGGATCATCTTCCCTTAGCAGCTCCCACAGTAGTTTCAGGGCGTCCCCGACGGTGTCCCGGCGGATCTCGTTCCGCCCGCCGGCCAGGGCCAGGGACCGGGTGGCCGGCGCCCCGGCGCTGGCCGCGATGTGTACGGTGCCGGGCGGAAGACCGTCCACGGGATCCGGTCCCGCCACACCCGTCGTGGCCAGGCCCCACGTGGCGCCGAGCCGGTCGCGGACGCCCGCTGCCATGGCCGCGGCCACGTCGGGATGGACCGGGCCGTACCGGGCCAGCAGGTCGGCGGGAACGCCGAGGAGCACCGTCTTGAGCTCGGTGGCGTAGGCGACGATGCCGCCGCGGTACACCACGGAGGCACCAGGGATGGCGGTGATGGCCGCGCCGAGCATTCCGCCGGTGAGCGACTCGGCGGTGGCGAGAGTCTGGCCCCGCTCCCCCAGCGCGCTCACGATCCGGGCCGCCAGGTCGCCACGTGAGTCCACGGGACCATCATGGCCTCCCGCGGCGCCGGCCCGTGCGGAGGTGCGTCAAGGGGCCTGGCGGACCTTGTCGGGGACAGGCCGGCGGCGCAACCGTACGGCTCGAATCACATAGTCGGCGCCGGTGACCAGGGTGACAACCACCGCGGCGGCCATCACCACGGCACGCAGCCACTGCGGCACCCCGGGCAGCATGTACAGCGAGATCGCCAGGACCTGGAGGAGGGTCTTGAGCTTCCCGCCCCGGCTCGCGGCGATCACGCCGTACCTGATGACCCAGAACCGCAGCCCGGTCACGGCGACCTCTCTGGCGAGAATCACGATGGTCACCCACCACGGGAGCCAGCCGAGGTAGGACAGCGTCACCAGCGCCGCGCCGGTGAGGGCCTTGTCCGCGATCGGGTCGGCGATCTTGCCGAAATCGGTGATCAGTCCCCTGCTCCGGGCGATGCGGCCATCCAGCAGGTCGGTGACCGAGGCGGTGCCGAACGCGACGAACGCCGCCACCCGCCAGGCCGTGCCGCCGGCCAGCAGGCAGGCCACCACCACGGGGACGAGCACCAGGCGGGTCACGGTCAGTCCGTTGGCCAGGTTGACGAGCCCAGGCGGAGGCGGCACCACCGGGCCGGCGGCCCCGCGGGCCGGAGGCTCAGCTTCCGCACTCACCGTGGCCCCGCCGGGTCAACGCATCCCGGCCCGGGCCGGCGTCCCGGCCGTGGCGCTGAGGCGGGCCTCGGCGACCAAGTCCACCCCCTCGGATCCGGCCACCACGGCGCTGACGATGTCACCGACGGTCAAGGGGGCCGGCGACCGCACGGTCGTCACCCCGTCCACCTCGGGCGCCTGGTGTGCGGCGCGGCCCTGGTAGTGGCCAGGGCCCAGCGGCTCCTCGATGAGCACGCCGATGATTTCGCCGCACCGGTCGGCGGCACGCTGGGCCATGAGTTCTTCGGCGAGGTCGGACAGGTCATCGACCCGGCGTGCGACCTCCGCCGGGTCCACGTGCCCGTCCAGCGACGCGGCCTCGGTCCCGTCCTCGTCGGAGTAGCCGAAGATGCCGATGGCGTCCAAGCGGGCGTCGGAGAGGAACTGTTCGAGTTCCGCGACATCCTCGGGCGTCTCGCCGGGGAAGCCGACGATGAAGTTGGACCGGACTCCAGCCTCCGGGCACCGCTCCCTGATCTGGTCGAGCAGCGCGCAGAACCGGGGGCCGTCCCCGAACCTGCGCATCGCCCGCAGCACCCGGCCGCTGGCGTGCTGGAACGACAGGTCGAAGTAGGGCGCGACACCTGGGGTGGAGGTCAGCACGTCGACGAGTCCCGGGCGCAGCTCAGCGGGCTGCAGGTAGCTGACCCGGATCCGGGAGATGCCGGGAACCGCCGCCAGGCCGGGGAGCAGTTCGTCAAGCAGCCGCAGGTTCCCCAGGTCCTTGCCGTAGGACGTGGAGTTCTCGCTGACCAACAGCAGCTCACGGACTCCCTGGCTGGCCAGCCACTCCGCTTCGGCGATCACGTCGGCGGGCGGGCGGGACAGGAAGGCACCGCGGAAGGCCGGAATGGCGCAGAACGAGCAGCGCCGGTCACAACCAGAAGCGATCTTGAGCGGAGCCACAGGCCCGCCGTCCAGGCGGCGCCGCATTACCCGGGGCCCGGAGGCTGGTGCGACTCCCGGGGGCAGGTCGGCGAACTCGGCGCCGGGCATGCCGTGCCCGGGGACGTGGCGCGGCCCGGGGACGTGGCCCGCGGCCGCATCGCGCGGCCCGCCGGGGATATGGGGAGCAGCCGACGCCGGTCCCTGGGCTCGTGGGCGGGCCGCCGCTCGCCCGCGAGGACCGCGTCCAGCCGGGCACCGATGTCGCCGTAGTCGTCGAAGCTCAGGACCTGCGCCTCCGGCAGGGCATCGGCGAGTTCGGAACCGTAGCGCTCGGCCAGGCAGCCCGCGGCCACGACCTTCGCCTCCGAGCCGCCCGCGTCCAGCAGTTCCGCGATGGACTCCTGCTTGGCGGCTTCGATGAAGCCACAGGTGTTGACGAGCACCACGGCGGCGTCGTCCCGGTCGGTCAGGGTCCAGCCGGCGGCTTCGAGCCTGCCCGCGAGTTCCTCGGAATCCACCTCGTTGCGCGCGCAGCCCAAGGTGACCAGGCTGACGGTGCGCCGCCCGGGAACGGATGCATGACTGGAAGGCACACCGGCAGACTACGGTAAATGCGCCCGTGCGCCGACCGGGACCACCAGCCGCCGGCCGCTGGCCTGCGGCGCGCGGAGCTGCGGGCGGCGCGGATCGTGCCGCTGGCCAGTGGCGGCGCGGATCGCTAGCCCGTGGCGGCGTGGGGCAGCTTCTGGCCCGGACCGAAGTTGAGCGTCACCGGCTGGCCATAGGTACCGGGATGGCCCAGGTTCTTGCCGTTGACCGTAAGCAGGATCCCGCCGGGGTTGCCGATCTGCATGGACACCGCGTGCCGGAAGCGCCAGGTGCGGGTGCTGCCGCTCAGCACGTAGACCTGGAACAGGAACTGGCCGTGCGGTTTGGTGAATTGCACCCAGCAGTCCTGGGTGGCGGTGAGCCGGATGGTCAGGCGGCGGTGATGCACCGCGGCGGGCGTCGGTGACGGATTGCTGGCCGGCGACTTGGACGCCTTGGGATGCGTTCCGCCGGCCGCCACGACCGGCCGTGGTGAGGTCCCGTGGTCGACCAGCCGGTACACCCCGTAGCCAAGCACGACGGCCAGGACGAGGACCATCACCACGCTCCAGTTCGCGGAGCGCCGTTCCTTCAGCCGGATCGGGGTCGAGGGTTCAAAGACGTCGGCAGCGGTGATCGCGTGCGGCGCGCCATGGATCGCGTCGTATTCGCGAACCAGTTCCTCGGGATCGAGCCCGACCACCCGCGCGATGCTGCGGATGTGCCCCCGAGCGTAGAAGTCACCACCGCAGGCCGAGAAATCTCCGCGCTCGATTCCCCGGATGATCGTCTCCCTGATGCAGGTCTGCTGACTGACCTGCGCAATGGTGAGACCGGCCTGGCTGCGCGCCTGCGCCAGGGCATCACCAACGCTCACGCGGCGCCTCCAACTGATTGCTAGCACTGCGGACCGCCCGGGGACGCGGCGCAGTGGCCCAATGCTGCGCTCCTGGCGTACGGGAGCAGTCACCAAGTGTAGACATGCCCACGATCAGCGGCGTGGACACCGGCTGCCTCAGTCGTCCGTGCCGCCCCGCATAGATGCCAGCAAACCTGGCAGATCGTCAGGAAGCACCAGCACGTCGCGCGCCTTGGAGCCCTCGCTTGGCCCGACGATCCCCCGGCTCTCCAGCAGGTCCATGAGGCCGGCCTTGGCGAAGCCCACCCGCATCTTGCGCTGCAGCATCGAGGTGGAGCCGAACTGGGTGCTGACCACGAGTTCCGCGGCCCGGACGAGGTCGTCGAGGTCGTCGCCGATGTCGGGGTCGATCTCACGGGCCTTGCCCTCGGGAACGGCGACGTCTTCACGGTAGTCCGGCTGCGCCTGCTTGCGGCAGTGCAGGACGATCTCCCTGATCTCCTTCTCGGAGACGAAGGCGTTCTGCAGCCGCAGCGGCTTGCTCGCCCCCATCGGCAGGAACAGCGAGTCACCCTGGCCGATGAGCTTCTCCGCGCCGACCTGGTCCAGGATGACCCGGCTGTCGGTGGCGCTCGCGGCGGCGAAGGCCAGCCGGGAGGGCACGTTGGCCTTGATCAGCCCGGTCACCACGTCCACCGACGGACGCTGGGTGGCGAGCACCAGGTGGATGCCGGCGGCCCGGGCGAGCTGGGTGATCCGGACCACGGCGTCTTCCACGTCCCTGGGCGCGATCATCATCAGATCGGCCAGCTCGTCCACGATCACCAGCAGGTACGGGTAAGGCACATAGATGCGCTCGCTGCCCGGCGGCGGGGTGAGCTTGCCCCCGCGGACCGCCTTGTTGAAGTCGTCGATGTGCCGGAACCCCGACGCGGCCAGGTCGTCGTAGCGCCGGTCCATCTCCCCGACCACCCAGCCCAGCGCCTCGGCGGCCTTCTTCGCGCTGGTGATGATCGGCGTGATCAGGTGCGGGATGCCCTGGTAGTGCGACAGCTCCACCCGCTTGGGGTCGATCAGGATCATCCGCACGTCGTCCGGGGTCGCTCGCAGCAAAATCGACGTAATAAGTCCATTGACGCAAGTACTTTTTCCCGCGCCAGTCGCCCCGGCAATAAGAATATGAGGCATCTTCGCGAGGTTGGCGATGACCGTGGCGCCTTCGACGTCCTTGCCCAGGCCCACCACCATCGGATGGTGGTCGGACAGCGCGACCGGCGAGCGCAGCACGTCCCCCAGGCTCACGATCTCGCGGTCGGCGTTGGGGATCTCCACCCCGATCGCGGACTTGCCCGGGATCGGGGACACGATCCGCACGTCAGCGCTCTTCACCGCGTAGGCGATGTTCCTGGTGAGCTGGGTGACCCGTTCCACCTTGACGGCCGGGCCCAGGGTGATCTCGTACCTGGTGACGGTCGGCCCGCGAGTGAACCCGGAGACCGTGGCATCCACGTCGAACTGTTCGAGTACCTCGGTCAGGGCGCGCACCACGGTGTCGTTGACCCCGGTTCGCGCCTTGGGCGCGGTCCCCGGCTTCAGCAGCGCGGCGGGCGGCAGCGTGTAGCTGGCGTCGCTGGCCCCGGTGAGGGTGAGCTGCTCGGCCTTGGCCGGCCCTAGGTGCTCAAGCGCCTGGCCAGGCTTGCGGGCTGTTCCGGGCGGCCCGAATCCCAGCGCTTCGAGCAGGCCCTCGGCATCCCCGGAGCCCTCCAGTTCAGCGGCGGCCGCGCCTGCGGAGCGGGATGGCTCCTCAAGCACCGGGCCCTTGCCCCTGGGCCTGCCGGTATCCGATGCGCCACCGGGACCACCCAGGAGCGGGGTGTCGTATGGCTTGACATGATCGCCAGCCTCAATGGCCGCGAGCCGCTTGCGACCGCCGCGGCCGGTCGCGGACGTCCTGTCTCCCGCCTCCGCCGCGCCGTCCTCCGGCACGGTGCCGCGCAGCCCGGCGAGGCGTTCCGGCACCCGGTGCAGCGGGGTGCCGGTGATCACCAGCAGCCCGAATCCGCAGACCAGCGCGAGCAGCGGTGCCGCGACCCAGGGGGTGACGGCCGCGACGAGCGGCGCCGAGGCGAAGTAGCCGATGAAGCCCCCGGCGGCCCTGATCGCGCCCGCGCCGTCGGCCGGGGACGGCGTGCCGTGCGCGATGTGGACCAGGCCGAGCACGCCCACGGTCAGCGCCAGGCCGCCGATGACGATCCGCCCGGTCTCCGCGTTCCGGTCCGGATGCCGCAGGTACCGCCAGGCCAGCAGGGCGAGCAGCACCGGCAGGGCCCAGGCCATGGAGCCGAACCCGCCGCGGACCACGTCGGTCATCAGCTTGCCGACGGCGTTGCCAAGGTGGAACCAGGTGGTAGCGGCGACCACCAGGGCCGCGCCGAGGAAGGTGAGCCCGAGCCCGTCCCTGCGGTGCATCGGATCCAGGTCGGCCGCGCTGCGGCCCAGTCCCCGCGCGGCCAAGCCGACCGCGTGCGCGACCAGCATCCAGGCGGCGGCCAGGGCACGGGCGATCCACCCGAACAGGATCAGGAACCCGTTGCTGGACGGCTGCGGCCGCGACCGGGCCGACTTGCCCCGCTGGTACCCGCCCCGGCCTTTGGCGCCCTTGCCCCGTCCCCGGGCGGGTCCCCGGCTGTTGCTGCTGGTCCGGATGCGCGGCGAGGCGCCCGTGGGCCGGGGCCGCGAGGCCGCCCTGCTCTGCGGGCGGGCGCCGCCCTGCGACACACCGCCCTTTGACCCTCCAGTCTTGGGGACACGGGTCGCCATGATGACCACGGTAACGAGTACCCACGGATGCGGGCGAAAGACACGCCGTGCGTCTCGCGCTCGGCTTAACCGGTCAGTCCGGCACGCCGACCGGTCGGCCCGGCACGCAGGCCGCTCCTGGCAGCCCCGGTCAGACGTCCACCACCATCGGGATGATCATGGGACGGCGCCGGTAGTTCTCGTTCACCCACCGGCCGACGGTCCGCCGTATCAGCTGGCTGAGCTGCCGGGAGTCGTTGATGCCCTCGAGCGCGGCGGCGGCCAGCGCCTCCTCGACCCGGGGCATCACCGCGGCGAACGCCGCGTCGTCGATCCCCGAGCCCCGGGCGTGGATCTCCGGCGGCGCGGCGAGCTTGCCCGTGGTGGAGTCGACCACCACCACGATCGAGATGAATCCCTCGTCACCGAGGATCCGCCGGTCCTTCAGCGAGGTCTCGGTCACCTCGCCGACCGACAGGCCGTCCACGTACACATAGCCGCACGGGACCGCGCCGGTGACCGAGGCCTTACCGTCGACCAGGTCGACGACCAGGCCGTTCTCGGCGATCACGATGTTGTCGTCGCTCACCCCGGTCAGCGAGGCGAGCCTGGCGTGGGCCCGCAGGTGCCGCCATTCCCCATGCACCGGCATGAAGTTGCGCGGGCGGGCCAGGTTCAGCACGTAGAGCAGTTCGCCCTCGGACGCGTGCCCGGACACGTGGACCATCGCGTTGCCCCGGTGCACGACCTTGGCTCCCCACCGGGTCAGCGCGTTGATCACCCGGTACACGGCGGTCTCGTTGCCCGGGATCAGCGAGGACGCCAGGATCACCGTGTCGCCCTCGGCCACCCTGATCGGGTGGTCCCGCCCGGCCATCCGCGACAGCGCCGACATCGGTTCGCCCTGGGACCCGGTGGAAATGAGCACGATCCGCTCGGGCGGCAGTTCCTCCGCCCCCTTGAGGTCGACCATGAGGCCGCCTGGCACCACCGGGATCCGCAGGTAGCCCAGGTCCCTGGCAACTCCCATGTTGCGCACCATGGACCGGCCTACCAGCGCCACCTTGCGCCCGTGCGTGGCCGCGGTGTCGAGAACCTGCTGCACGCGGTGCACGTGGCTGGCGAAGCAGGCCACGATGATCCGCTGGGTGGCGGAGGCGAAGATGTCGGCAAGTACCGGGGCGATGTCGCGCTCGGGCGTCACGATCCCTGGAACCTCGGCGTTGGTGGAGTCGGACATGAGCAGGTCAACGCCCTCGGCGCCGAGGCGCGCGATCCCGCCGAGGTCGGTCAGCCGCCCGTCCAGCGGCAGCTGGTCCATTTTGAAGTCGCCGGTGTGCAGGACCATGCCCGCGCGGGTCCTGATGGCGACCGCGAGCGCATCCGGGATCGAGTGGTTGACCGCCAGGAACTCGCAGTTGAACGGCCCGAACGACTGCCGCGTCCCGGCGCCGACCTCGACGGTCTGCGGGGTGATCCGGTGCTCGACGAGCTTGCCGCCGATCAGGCCGAGGGTCAGCCGGGAACCGACCAGCGGGATGTCCGCTCGTTCCCGCAGCAGGTAAGGGATGGCCCCGATGTGGTCCTCGTGGGCGTGGGTGATCACCACGGCCTCGATGAGGTCGTAGCGGCCCTCCAGGCTGGTGAAGTCGGGCAGGATCAGGTCCACCCCGGGCTGGTCGGGCTCGGGGAACAGCACGCCGCAGTCCACGATGAGCAGGCGGCCGGCATGCTCGAACACCGTCATGTTCCGGCCGATCTCACCGAGGCCGCCGAGCCCGGTGATGCGCAGGCCGTTGCGGGACAGGCGCGGAGGCAGGCCGAGATCGGGGTGCGGGTGGCTCACCAGGTGGCCCCGCTCGCCAGGCCGGCGCAGACGGTCATGCGACGGTCCCCGGCAGCTTGACGCCTCCGGCCACCAGGTCGGTGCGCAACTGCTCGAGCTGGGCCGGCGTGGCGTCGACGAGCGGCAGCCTGGTGACCCAGCGGGGCAGCCCCACCAGGCCAAGCGCGGCCTTCGCCATGATTGCGCCCTGAGTCCTGAGTCATGATCCCGATGATGACAGGCAGCACGTCGAGGTGGATCTGGCGGGCCTCGCCCACCCGTCCGGCCCGGTAGGCATCGATCATCTCGTGCAGCCGGTCGCCGGCCACGTGCCCGACCACGCTGACGAACCCGGCCGCGCCAACCGACAGCCACGGCAGGTTGAGGATGTCGTCGCCGCTGTAGAACACCAGGTCCGTCGCGAGCATCACCTCGGAAGTGGCGCCGAAGTCGGCCTTGGCGTCCTTGACCGCGACGATCCGCGGGTGCTGGGCCAGCCGGATCAGGGTTTCCTTCTTGATCGCCATGCCGGTGCGGCCGGGGATGTCGTAGAGCATGCACGGCAGCCCGGTCGCGTCCGCGGCGGCGCTGAAGTGGGCCACCAGGCCTTCCTGGGGCGGCTTGTTGTAGTACGGCGTCACAAGCAGCAGTGCGTCCGCGCCCGCCCGTTCCGCCTGTCTGGCCAGCTCGCAGCTGTGCGCGGTGTCGTTGGTGCCGACCCCGGCCACGATCGTCGCGCGGTCGCCCACCGCCTCGATGACCGCCCGCAGCAGGCGGTCCTTTTCCGCGTCCGTGGTGGTCGGCGATTCGCCGGTGGTTCCGCTGATGACCAGGCCGTCGTTACGCATGTCGTCGACCAGGTAGGTGGCGAGGCGGGCGGCCCCGTCGGTGTCCAGTGCTCCGCCAGCGGAGAACGGCGTGATCATCGCGGTTAGCATCCGGCCGAAGGGCGCCCGGTCCTGGGACGCGCCGCCGGGCTGGCCCGCGGAGGCCTGCTGAGTGTCGGTCATAGATGAAAACTACCGGCGCGTGCCCGCATGAGCACGCGAAGACGCGGACGACGTGAGCTCGGGGGTACCCACGTCGGCCGCGTCTACATCGTGAATCGCAGACTAAGGCCGCCGCGTTACCAACAGTTCACAGATTGTGTGCGCGGAGCCCCCAGAGGTGCGGGAGGCCCGGGTTCTAGAAAACCGGGATGATGTCCTCGGGGTTGATGTCGTCGGCCACGTCGACGCCCTCGATGTCCAGTTCCGGGATGGCGGGGAACGCGATGCCCCACCGGGTGACGATCGCCCGGACGCGCGCGATGGCCACCCGCCAGTTCTCCGCCTGATCCTCGTAGGACAGCACGCCGAGGCCGCCCTCGCGGGCGTGGTTCATCAGGACCCGGTGGTTGGCCATGAAGTACGGCGGAAGCTCCCAGAACCCGTCCGGCGGCTCCCAGAGGATCATCGAGAGGAAGATGAACCCCGCCCGCAGTTGCCGGGTGATCAGGTCCTTGACGTCCTCGGTCAGGCCCGGCCACTCGTTCTCCAGGATCGTCATGCAGATCTGCAGGTGGCGCGATTCGTCCCGGCCGATCCGCTGGAACATCTCCGAGAACACCGGGTGCGTGGTGCCCGAGGACATGCCGCGGAACAGCGTGGACGCGGCCATCTCGCCCATCATGAAGCTGGTGAACAGCACGGGCAGGGAGTACTTGCCGACCGCCTTGTTGTAGCCGGTCCAGTACCGGCCGCCGTTGTGGTACAGCCAGCCGATGTTGTTGTGCGCCGCCTGCTCAAGCGGCGTGACCGGCTGCCAGTCCAGCGGCCCGCCCGGCCACAGCTTGGCGATGCTGCGCTGGCAGCACTCCTCGTGGTTCATCTCGTCGCGGGTGATCGAGAAGAAGCACTTGCGGACCGGATCTTCCTCGTGCTGCTCGAACGCGTGGATGGTGGCACGGGCGAACACGGCAGGCCCGGAGGCGTCGAAGTTGGCAAGCACGGAGAACCAGTACATGATGCCGAGCCGCTGCTCGGTGGTGAAGTCCTCGGCCCGCAGCCCGTCCCACGGCAGGTCGGCGGGGTTCCAGGCGGCGCGCTTGGACTTCTGGTAGATGGCGGCGAGCTTTTCGGTCTCCACCCGCCATTCCATCGGATAGATGTTCGGCTGCGGAATCTCCGGGGCGGGCCAGAACCCGCCCTCGGGGATGACCAGCTCGCGATCCGGCTCTGCCACCTGCGTGCTCCGTCCTGCTCGACAGCACTCTATGACAGGGTACGGCCAGATCTGCGGCCTGCCGTCATAGCGGGCCCCGGTCAGAGCCCGAGGTCGCGGCCGATGATCTCCTTCATGATCTCGGTCGTGCCGCCGAAGATCGTCTGGACCCTGCTGTCGGTGAACGCCCGGGCCACCGGGAATTCACGCATGTACCCGTATCCCCCGTGCAGTTGCACGCACCGGTCCACGACCTTGTTGCACAACTCGGTGTTCCACCACTTCACCATCGCCGCGTCGGCGACCGACAGCTTGCCCGCGTTGTGCTCGAGGACGGCCTTGTCGGTGAACGCGCGCGCCACCGCGGTCTCGGTAGCGATCTCGGCGAGGACGAACCTGTTGTGCTGGAACTTGCCGATGGGCCTGCCGAAAGCCTCTCTTTCTTTGCAATACGCAAGCGTCGTGGTGAACACCGCCTCGGCGCCGGCCAGGGCCGTGGCACCGATGGCGAGGCGTTCCCTGGGCAGGTTCTGCATCAGCGCCACGAACCCGCCGCCTTCCTCGCCGAGCAGGTTGCCGGCCGGGACACGGACGTCGTTGAAGAACAGTTCCGAGGTGTCCTGGGCGTGCATGCCAACCTTGTCCAGGTTGCGGCCGCGCTCGAATCCGGGCATTCCGCGCTCCACCACGAGCAGGCTGATTCCCCGGTAACCCGCTTCCGGGTCGGTCCGGGCCGCGACGATGACCAGGTCGCAGAGCTGGCCGTTGGAGATGAACGTCTTCGACCCGTTGAGCACGTAGTGGTCGCCGTCGCGGACCGCGGTGGTGCGCATGCCCTGCAGGTCGCTGCCTGCCCCGGGCTCGGTCATGGCGATGGCCGTGATCAGCTCGCCGGTGCAGTAGCCAGGCAGCCACCGTTCGCACTGCTCGGGCGTGGCCAGGCGCTGCAGGTAGGGCCCGTTGATGTCGTTGTGCACGGCGAAGCCGGGCCCGGTGGCCCCCGCCTTGGCCAGTTCTTCGTCGAGGATCAGGTAGTACCGGTAGTCCTGCGACCCGCCGCCGCCGTACTTCTCGTCGATCTCGATGCCGAGCAGCCCGGCACGGCCAGCGGCCAGCCACACGTCCCGCGAGACCATCCGGTCCGCCTCCCACTTCTCGTGGTAGGGCGTGACCTCCTGGCGATGAAGGCCCGGACCATTTCCCTGAAGTCGTCGTGCTCGCTGGTGAAGATGTCGCGCTGCATGCGGTGCTCTCCTGCCGCTCGTTCCTGGCGCGGGCCCGTCCGGCTGCGTGCTCCCGCAAGCGGCCGCCTGAAAGTGAACGTAACACCGCAGGCCCGGGCGGTCCCTGCAGCCCGGCAGTCCCGGGGCCGGCCGGGCCACCGCCTCCGCGCCCGCCGAGGCCAGCCACTGCCTCCGCCCCACCCCACGCCAGCCGTCCGACGGGGCCAGCGACATACCTATTGCTATTGCGAGTAATTTGCATCTTCCATAGAGTGCCTCTTATCCGCTGGCATTGAGGGGGTTGATCGGTCCATGGCCACCGTGCAAGCCCGGGCCAGGCGCATCAGGGCAGCATTGACCCCCAGCGAATGGAGCCGGGTGGGCGGTATGGCCGGGACCGTGGCCGGGCTGCACGTGCTCGGCTGGGGCATGCTCGCGGCCGCCCTGAGCGGGCACTACCACATCAGCAAGACCGAGATCTTCGGGCTTGGCACCGGGTTCCTCGCCTACACGCTGGGCATGCGGCACGCGTTCGACGCCGACCACATCGCGGCCATCGACAACACCACCCGCAAACTGGTGGGCGAGGGCAAGCGGCCGCTGTCGGTCGGCTTCTTCTTCTCGCTGGGGCACTCCTCGGTGGTCTTCGTGCTCGCGGTGCTGCTGAACTTCGGCATCCGCAGCCTCGACAGCCAGGTGCGGGCGAGCAACTCCGCGCTCCAGCACGTGACCAGCGTGGTCGGCACGCTGGTGTCGGCCACTTTCCTGTTCCTGATCGCGGCACTCAACGCGGTCATTCTCGTCGGGATCCTGCGGTTCGTTAGAGAGCTACGCGCTGGCGCCTATAGCGAAGCGGAACTCGACGAGCAACTGGACAAGCGCGGCCTGATGATGCGGTTCCTCGGGCCCCTCGCCCGCAAGGTGGACGCGCCGTGGCGGATGTACCCCATCGGCGTCCTGTTCGGCCTGGGCTTCGATACGGCAACCGAGGTGGCTCTGCTGGTTCTGGCGGGCACGGCGGTGGTCGGCGGACTGCCGTTCTACGCGATCCTGTCGCTGCCCATCTTGTTCGCGGCCGGCATGAGCCTGTTCGACACGGCGGACGGCTGCTTCATGAACTTCGCCTATGACTGGGCCTTCGCCCGGCCTGCCCGCAAGATCTTTTACAACCTCACCATCACCGGGCTCTCGGTGTTCGTGGCCGTGTTCATCGGCGGCGTCGAGGTGCTCGGGCTGATCGCGCAGAACGCAGACCTCAGTGGCACCTTCTGGTCGTTCCTAGCGGGCTTCAACATCAACAAGGCCGGGTTCGTGGTCGTCGGGGTGTTCGTGGTCACCTGGGCCGTCGCGCTGGCCGTGTGGCACTTCGGCAAGATCGAGCAGAAGTGGGAGGCGGCCGCCGAGTGCCCGCAGGACTGACCCGGCCCGGGACGGGGGCGTTACATCCGCACAGGCGCGGCACGGGCGCCCGGCATCCGTCGGGGCCGCCGTCCGGACGCGGACCAGGCCAGCAAGGCTCCACCCACAGTTCACCCGCACCTCATCCGTCGCGCGGGTAACAGGCCGGTGCCGCCGGCGCGGTGCATGTTTGTGGTCATCGTGCCAACCACCACAAACGCATTGCGGGGGCAGTCGCGGATTCCCCGGATTCGCGGCGGCCATGCATGGGGTTCTGGACCAGCGCAAGGCTCGTGAAGCTGTGCAGAGGCCGGAGTTGCCCGGGTGAGCCGGATCGTGCGGCGGGCTGGCCTGAACTGGCTGGGTCAGGCGGCGTTCGGCTCGACCAGGTAGGCGGCCCACTGCGGGTCGCCGTCGTACATGGCCCCGATCAGCCGCCAGTGCGGTCCGCGCGGCGCGGCGGGAGCGCAGCGCAGTGTCCAGCCCAGTTCCTCGACCAACCGGTCGCTCTTGCTGTGATTGCACCGCATGCATGAGGCCACACAGTTCTCCCACGTGTGCGTGCCGCCCCTGCTTCGCGGCACGACATGGTCGATGGTCTCGGCCCGGTGGCTGCAATAGGCGCACTGATAGTTATCCCGGCGCATGAGCGCACCACGGGTGAGCGGGATCCGGCTCCGGTGCGGCACCCGGACGTAACGGCGCAGCCGGATGACCGAGGGCATGGCGAGCACGAGCGACGTTGAGCGCAACAAGGCGCCCTCCGAATCATCGTGCACGACGTCGGCCTTGTCCCCCAGGACCAGGCACACCGCACGGCGCAGGCCAACCGTGGTCAGCGGTTCATACGTCACGTTGAGCAGCAATACCCGTCGCACGCCGCCTCCCGCCGGGGGTGCCCATCCCAACCGCATGGGGTGCCTATGCAAGCACAGCCTAACGGGCGCGGCCCGGTCGCTCTAACACCTGGCAAGGGCCGGTTCAGTCGCTCATTCTGCCCACCCCGTCGGCCGACTGCCGTTCCCTCCCGGCAACCGTGCGTTCCCGCCTGGCGACCAATCCCCATCGCCGCGAGCCGATCCCGGCGCGGGCCAGGAACCGAGGTCATCAGGTGATCGCATCGCATCACCACCCGCCCGGACCTGTTGCCACGCCCCGCACCGGGGCCGCCTCCGCGCACCAGGGTCCGCTCTCCCGGACCGGGGTCCGCCTCCCCGCACCGGGGTCCGCTCTCCCGACCGGGGTCCGCCTCCCCGCACCGGGGTCCGCTCTCCCGCACCGGGTCCGCCTCCCCGCACCAGGGTCCGCTCTCCCGCGCACCGGGATCCGGCTCCCCTGGACCGGGTCCGCTGCCCGGAACGGTGACGAATTGTGAGATTCGGCCGCCTTGATGTCCGGTTTCATATATTTTGTGATTACGGATCGCGTGAGTCACTGGGTAAGCGGGGGGCGGGTGGGGCGGGGGCCGCCGGGTCGGCGGCGAGGGGGGCGCTGGCCCGGCGGCCCTCAGCCTTGGGCCGCCGGCGTCTCGCCCTGCCCGGACCTCTTCAAGCGGTGGCCAGGGCCTCGCGGTACTCACGCACCGCGTTGACCTCACCGTGGCGCCCGGCCACGCAGTCCCCCAGCGACCTCGCCGCCCGGACCATGATCTCGGACCGGTGCTCGCGCGGCACGGCGAACAAGGTCTCCCTGCTCAGCCGGAGCGCCTCCTCCGGCTCGTCGGCCTCCAGACGGCACCGGGCCAGCCCCAGCGTGGTCAGGGACCTGTCCAGGACCTCCTCCGTGGAGTACAGCCGCAGGGCGTGCTTCAGGGCCCTCTCCGCGCCCTGGTGATGGGCAAGCGTGACCAGCGTGTCGCCCTCGTGGAACAGCAACTGGCGCTCGGTGTAACCGAAGGCGGTGTCGCCACGGTCGGTGGCGGGAAGCCGCGACAGGGCTTCGTGAGCGCTGTCTAGCAGGCCGGAGGCACGCCGCAGCCCTTGGGGCTTGGCGGTGCCACCGCGCCGCGCTGCGACCCTGGCGAGCGCCCGGGCCTCCATGACCGGGGCCATCGCCGCGGCAACGCACACGTTGCGCCCGGCCAGGCCTGCCCCGGCGCGGGCCAGCGCCACCGCCTCGGCCGGGTCGCCGTAGTACAGCGGGACGAGCGCCTCGCGCACCGCTATCCAGGCCCTGAGCTGCCGGTCACCGGTCTCGTCTCCGGCGGTCCGCGCGGTACGGAAGAAGGACCTGGCCAGCCGCTGGTGGCCCACATCGATCATGATCATGCCGGCCAGCCCGGCGAGCTGCGCCGCGAGCCGGCACAGCCGCTCGCTGAAATCGAGCGGCTGCCGGTGCTCGCACATCCGGCGTACGTCGCCGAAGTCAAGCAGCACGTCACAGAGCAGCCGCAACGGCGGGACGGTCAGGTACTGGATGCCATAGTCGGCGGTTGTCTCTTCCCACTGGTCCAGCATCGTGGCCGAGACCGTCCCGCCCACCAGGGCATCGTCCATCCGGCGGCGGATTCGTTCCACGGCACCGAGGAACTGGCTGTCCACCCCGGTGGCCGCGTCCGCGATCATGCGCAGCTGGGCCCGGCGGAGCACGTCATCGTCGTCCTCGGCCTCACGCGGGTCCGCAGGGAAGCCGAGACCCTCGTCCAGGAGGGACACGGGGGAAGCACCGGCCGACGGCCGGGCACGCAGGTAGCTCACCTCCGATGAGCCCGCGGCCGCGCGGTCCTGGGTGTCGCCGAAGGCTGCGCCCGACTGCGCAGGCACCTGGGCGGCTTGCCTGGCTCTCGGCCCGGCACGATGCGGCCGGCCGCAGAAGCACTGACCTGGATACCCCAGGTCGGCGGGCTCGGCCCGGTACACCGCGCACAGGTAGTGCAGGTACTCCGGGCCGGGGCGCTTCTGGCCGCTCTCGTACGCCGACAGCAGCGTCTCGCTGAACCGAGGGGCAGGCCGGCCTTCGCTGGCATACCAGGCGCGGATCTGGGCGACGACGTCGGCGAGCGAGACGCCGAGCGCCAGGCGGTAGGCGCGGATCCGGCTGGTCCCGGAGAGCGGGGCGCACCGGTCGTGGATCTCGGCCGCGATCTGCGCCGCGTTCAGCCCGCCGACGAGCCCGGCAGCGCGGGTTTCCCTGGCGACCACGAACTCCTGCCGCGCCTCCCCCCCGGCCAGCCGTGCCACCAGATCGGCGGACGGAGTGGGTTCCGCGGACGGAGTGGGTTCCAGCGGCGGGCAATTGCGCGGACGAGGGTGGCGCACAGGACGGCGGTGGGGATGACGGTGCTGAGGGCGACCATCCGGGGGATGACGGCTCAGCGGGTGACGACATCGGTGGTGACGATGGCCCGAACGACTGCGGGGGTGGCAGATGCGTCTGATCGGTGTGCTCGTCAGCACGTGAGAGCTCGTCGGCGCCTTGCAACATCCCGGGCCCCTCTCCTTCGACCTGGCCCGTCCCCCGGCCGGGTGATACCGATTCAATGTAACTTGAGAGTCGCTCAGCGAGAATCGGAATCTGTGAAATCGACATTGCGCTTGTGGGTGTGCGTCATGCACATACGCCGCAGAGCCTTAGTGCATGCTGCATATAGGACAGCCGGGGCTGCAATGTTAGAGCAAAACTGTGTCCGTCTGGTAACTATCACCCTTAGTAATCGCTGCGGAGGGCGCAACGGCTGGCACGGGGCCACGTACCCTGGACGCCAGCTATGGACACGACTACAGAACCGGCCAGCTTCTATGAGGCGGTCGGCGGCGAGGAGACCTTCCGCCGACTGGTGCACGTCTTCTACCAGGGCGTTGCTGCCGATCCAGAGCTCCGGCCGGTGTACCCGAGCAAGGATCTCGGGCCCGCCGAGGAGCACCTGCGGCTGTTCCTCATGCAGTACTGGGGCGGCCCGCGCACCTATGACGAGCGCCGTGGGCATCCCCGGCTGCGCATGCGCCACGCGCACTTCTCCATCGGGGAAGCGGAGCGGGACGCGTGGCTGCGCCACATGCGCGCCGCCATGGACGAGTTGGAACTCGATCCGGAGCAGGACTCCCAGCTGTGGGACTACCTCGTCATGGCCGCGCACAGCCTCGTCAACCGGCCCCGTGAGCCCGGCGGCCCCGACCTCGGCCTGACCCCCGCTTGATCGGACTGGGTACGGCGACCCAAGTCGAGACCGCTTTCGACAGAAGCTCGCCCTGCCTCCGCAACCGGCGCCGTCGGGGTTCGCGCTCCCGGACAAACACGGGGGCGAGCCCCGGCGAAGCTGATCAAAGATCAGCGAGCAGGCTAAGCCCGCTCGACCGCCTCTTCAACCGCGGGTCAGCTTGCGGTAGGTGACGCGGTGCGGCCGGGCAGCCTCGGCGCCGAGCCGCTCGACCTTGTTCTTCTCGTAGCCCTCGAAGTTGCCCTCGAACCAGAACCACGACGCTCCGCCCTCCCAGGCCAGGATGTGGGTGGCGACCCGGTCGAGGAACCACCGGTCGTGGCTGGTGATCACCGCGCAGCCGGGGAAGTCGAGCAGGGCATTCTCCAGCGACGACAGCGTCTCGACGTCGAGGTCGTTGGTGGGCTCGTCCAGCAGCAGCAGGTTGCCTCCCTGCTTCAGGGTGAGCGCGAGGTTCACCCGGTTGCGCTCGCCACCGGAGAGCACCCCGGCCGGCTTTTGCTGGTCGGAGCCCTTGAACCCGAACGCCGCCACGTAGGCACGGCTGGGGATCTCGGTCTTGCCGACCCGGATCGCGGTCTCGCCGTCGGAGATCACCTCCCAGACGTTCCTGTCCGGGTCGATGCGCGACCTGTTCTGGTCCACGTAGGAGATCTGCACGGTGTTGCCGACCGTGAGCCTGCCCGCGTCCGGCTGCTCGTCTCCGATGATCATCTTCATCAGCGTGGTCTTGCCCACGCCGTTCGGGCCGATGATGCCCACAATGCCGCCCTGGGGCAGGGAGAAGCTCAGGTCCTCGATCAGCACGCGGTCGCTGAATCCCTTGGTCAGCCCCTCGGTCTCCACGACCTGGCTGCCGAGCCTGGGCCCGGGCGGGATCTGGATCTCCTCGAAGTCGATCTTGCGGCGCGTGTCGGCCTCGGCGGCCATCTCCTCGTAACGCTGCAGCCTGGCGCGGCTCTTGGCCTGGCGCGCCCGCGGGTTCGACCGGACCCACTCCAGCTCGTCTTCGAGCAGCTTGCGGCGCTTGACGTCCTTCTGCCCCTCGATCTTCAGCCGGGCGGCCTTCGTCTCCAGGTAGGTCGAGTAGTTGCCCTCGTAGGGGTAGGCGTGGCCGCGGTCAAGTTCGAGGATCCACTGCGCCACGTTGTCCAGGAAGTACCGGTCGTGGGTGACCGCCACCACGGTGCCCGCGTACTTCTCCAGGTGCTGTTCCAGCCAGAGCACGCTCTCGGCGTCCAGGTGGTTGGTCGGCTCGTCCAGCAGCAGCAGGTCCGGCTGTGCGAGCAGCAGCGCGCACAGCGCCACCCGGCGCCGTTCACCGCCGGACAGCAAGTCCACCTCGGCGTCGGGCGGCGGGCACCGTAGCGCGTCCATGGCCTGCTCGACCTGGCTGTCCAGATCCCAGGCGTCCCGGTGGTCGAGCTGCTCCTGGAGCCTGCCCATCTCGGCGAGCAGTTCGTCGGAGTAGTCGGTCGCCATCTTCTCGGCGACCTGGTTGTACTGCTCAAGGAGCGCCTTGACGTCGGCGACGCCCTTCTCCACGTTGCCGAGCACCGTGAGGCTGTCGTCCAGCTCCGGCTCCTGGGCCAGCATCCCGACCGTGAAGCCAGGCATCAGCCTCGCCTCCCCGTTGGAAGGCTGCTCCACGCCTGCCATCATGCGCAGCAGGGTCGACTTCCCCATGCCGTTGGGCCCCACGACGCCGATCTTCGCGCCGGGCAGAAACGCCAGCGTGACGGCGTCCAGGATGACCTTTTCGCCGTGGGCCTTCCGCACAGCGCGCATCTGGTAGATGAACTCGGGCATGCCTCCAGGGTAGGGGCTTCCGGCGGCAGGATCGGACGAACTGGAAGCCACGTGGACACGACTCACGCTGGCCCGGGGGCAGCCGGGCCGACCAGGTTCCCGGGCGCCGAACCTACTGCACCCGGACGGACCGGGCCCGGGGGCAGCAGGCTCTAGCCGGCGCACCCGGGGCTGACCGGGGTACCCGGGCCACTCCGCCCCGGCCGGCGGTTTCCGCCCCGGGCGCCCCGGGCCCCGCGTGACCGCGGACAGCGGTCAGGCCGGGCACGCCCGCTTCGGCTGCTGCCCCGGCATCCTCGGTGCCGTTCGCCGCAGGGTCCGCTGCGGCTGCTGTACCGAGCGACTCGCTGAGTTCCCTGGCGAACTCGGCCACGGCGCGCTCGTCGATCATCCCGTCCCCGGCCGCAGCGCCGCCGCTCGCGGCCCCGTTCGGGCGCTCGGCGGGCTCCAGCCCGTCGGCGAGTTCCCCGCCGTCGCCTGGCACCGCGCCGTCGTCAGATCCAGGCGCACCGCCCGACAGGGCGGCAGCCTCAGCTGCCGCTGTGGCCGCGGGCCACCGGGTGCGCGAGAACTGAGCCACCCCACGGGTCAGGTCGTGGCCGACCGAAGACGCCTCGACCTCCACGGCTGTCCTGGACGCGCCCTGCGCGTCTTCGAAGCGCCTGATCTGCAGGCGGCCCATGATCAGCACCGGCTCTCCCTTGTGCACGGACATGCTCACGTTGTCGGCCAGCGTTCGCCAGCACTGGATGGCCACGAACGACGTGGGCCCGTCGCCCCACTCACCGGTCTCCTTGTCCCGGCGGCGTGCGGTGTAGGCGACTCGCAGCCGCACGGACGAGGTATCGCCTGCGACCTTCTTGAACCTGGGTTCGGTGGCCACGTACCCGGCCAGGTGCACCTGTGCCTCATGGATCATCTCGGTCCTCCCTGTGTTGGCTGGAGAAGCGCGGTGAGCGCCCGTTCCGGACCGGCCCCGGGAACGGGTACCGGCTGCCCACTACGTTCACGCGCCTGGGCATCAAGGGCCACCGGGCGCCCGCTGGCTGTGGACAACCGCGCGAAAACCCGCGCGCCTGTGGATAAGACAGGGAGGGATCTATCGTTTTGTCGTGAGAATTCGTGCACTGGCGGCCTGGGAGGCTCGCCGGGCCTGCGCCAGCCACCGCCGGCCTACGGGCGCGACGGCGCGGACGGGGCGCTACGGTGCCAGCCGGGCCAGCGGCCGGGCGGCCGGACGCGAGGGGTCAGGCGGCGACGAGCTCCTCCGGCTCCGCGATGACGTCGACCAGGGCGCCGTTGCGGAACACGGTGATGGCCAGCGGCCGGCCGATCGCATCGTCGAACATCAGCCGCTGAAGGTCCTGGGCCTTCTCGACCGGCTGGCCCGCAGCGGTCAGCAGCAGGTCGCTGGTCCGCAGGCCGGCCCGCGCCGCCGGGCCGCCGGGGACGACCTCCACCACCCGCAGCCCGTTGGCCCTGCCCCAGCGCTCACGCTGCGGAGCTGGCAGCGGCGCGGGGGCGCTGACCAGGCCCAGGTAGGCGCGCCGCACCCGGCCGTGCTGCATCAGGGTGGAGATGATCTTGCGAGACGTGGCGTTGACCGGGACCGCGAGGCCCACGCCCACCCCGGCGACCGCCGTGTTGATCCCCACTACTCTGGCCTGACTGTCGGCGAGCGCCCCGCCGGAGTTGCCGGGGTTCAGCGCGGCGTCGGTCTGGATCACGTCCTCGACCAGCCGGGCGGCGGACCCGCTGCGGGTGGGCAGCGAGCGTCCCAGTGCACTCACCACGCCAGCGGTCACCGAGCCGGCCAGGCCGAGCGGGTTGCCCACCGCCACCACAAGCTGGCCGACGACGAGTTCGTCCGCCTCGCCCAGCTCGGCGGGTGCGGGCGTCGGCCCGGCGGCCCGCAGTACCGCCAGGTCGGAGAGCGGGTCGGCACCGACCGTGGTGAAGGGCACCGAGGTGCCGTCACCGAAGGAGGCCGTGCCCGATTGCGCGCTGCCGACCACATGCGCGTTGGTAAGCAGGAAACCGTCGCTGGTGTAGACGACCGCGGAACCGAGGCTCTCACCAGTCCGCCCCGAGCCCCGCTGGGGCACGCGGAGACTGGCAACCTTGCCGGTGAGTTTGGCCGCGACCCCGGCCACAATCTGGGAATACGCGTCAAGCGGGGGCATGATCAAACGTCATCTCCGTTGCTGGGATTACATCATTACATCTGAACCTCAGGATGGGGAGATTGCTTCCCGTGCCGGCCTCGCGAAGTGCCCCCGGGGGTCGGCCTTTCAGCCCCCACCGGGCCGGGCACTGTTCAGGCGGCGGGGCGGGCGGCGTTCAGCCCGTGGCGCGAGGCACGATTCAGCCTGTGGCGCGGGGCACTCTTCAGGCCGCGCGGCGCGTTCAGCCCGTAGCGCGGGCCACCGTCAGCTCGTCGTGGAACCTGGCGAACTCGGAGAGTTCCCGCTCCACCGGCGCGAGCACGAACTGCCGCGCGACATCGGCGATCGCGGCGCGCATCCGCTGCTGCGCCTGTTCCCGTTCCTGGTCGGCCTCGCGGATCACCAGCGCCATGCAGCCGTTGGCGGTCAGCCACCCGAGCAGCAGGATCGCCGCCACCATCAGCGCGACCCACGGCAGCAGGCCGACGTCCCGCAGGAGCAGCGTGGCATGTGGCGCCGCCCCGAACGCGCCAAGGATGATGATCGCCAACAGCCAGACCACGCCCACCGCGGCGGCGCCGAGCAGCAGGCCCTGCCACGCGGCCACCGCCCGCCACCAGGGCGCCACGCTGTTCTCCTTTGGCAGGGACCGTGCAATGGCGGCGCCGAGCTCGGCCGGTATTTCTTCGGTCCTTGACCTGGCGGCCTGGCGGACGCTGGCCTGCCAGGACCCGGGCAGGCCACGGCCAGCCTCGTCGGCAAGCGCGGTGATCGCGTTGCTGATCTCCGCCCGCTGCGCGCCGGTGGCGCCCGCCGACGCGTCGCGCAACTCGTCCCAGAGCGCGCCGAGCCGGACCTTGCGCACTGGGTCGCGACGGGCCACCCGGTCCGCCAGCCACGCCACGGGCCAGCCCACGTAGTCGACGGCCTTCAGTTCCCTGGCGCTTTGCAGTGCCCGGCCGACGCCGCTCACCCCGGCGGCCGAGCGAGAACGCGGCCGCCAGCGCGGCGCTGGCAGCCGCGGGCAGGGCATGCCTCGCCTCGTCGCCCGCGTCGCCCGGTGCCTGCCCCGCGCCGCTCTGCGTGTCACCGGCGGCGCCTGGGACGGCTGGGGCGCCGTCGGCGTCCGGGCCGCCTGCCGGCTCGGGCACGGCCCCCGGCTGGGGCGCGGCCGGATCAGGGCGCGGCCGCCCAGGGCGGGCCGCCCGGACCGGCAAGCGCGGCCGCCCAGGGCGCGACCGACCGCACTCGCGCTCGTGCTTCGGCGTCGCCCGCGTAAGGCACGAACCGCGCGGCCACGGCATCCACGTCCGCGCTGATCCGCCGCAGCGCCGCCTGCCTGGCGATCACCGTCTCGATCAGTGCCCTGCGCAGATCGGCGACGCCTGCCGCGCTGGTGGCCGAGGTCACCAGGACCCTGGCGTCGTGCAGCCCTTCGGCGTCCAGCAGTCGGCGCAGGTCGGAAACGCAGTCCTGGGCCTGCTCCGGGGTCAGCAGGTCGGCCTGGTTCAGCGCGGCCGCGATCACCGACGAGTGCCCGGCCATCGGCACCAGGTACCGGCTGTGTACCGCGGCGTCGGCGTATTTCTGCGGGTCGAGCACCCACACCATCAGGTCGGCCTGGGCCACCAGCCGGGTCACTTCGGAGGATCCGCCGGCGACGACCGAGTCGTGGTCGGGCAGGTCCACGAGGAGCAGGCCGGTCAGCGCGCGCTCGCCCTCCGCCAGGGCACTGGACCGGGCGTAACGGCGGCGCGGTTCGATGCCCAGCCAGTCCAGGAGCGGCCCGGCGCCCTCCATGCCCCAGACGCAGGCGTGCGGCTCCCTGGTCACCGGGCGGAGCACCCCGGCCGGTGAGAACTGCGCCCCGGCTAGCTGGTTGAACAGCGACGACTTGCCGCTGCCCGTTCCGCCGGCCAGCACCACGATCGTGTGATGCGAGGACAGGCGCAACCGCTCTCCCGCCCTTGTCAGCAGCGCCTCCGCGTCCGCAAGCAAATCGGCATTGAAGCCGTCCGGCCCCGCCCGGGCAGAGCCGATCTGGACCAGCCGCGCCAAGGCGCTGAGGCGCTCGGACAGGCTCATGCCGCTCGCGGGCAGCCCACCAGGGTGTACCGAGCCGGCCAGCGCGGCCCCGGCCCGGCGGTGCGTCCCAGTGCGGGGCTCGCCCGGTCCGGCCGGCCCGGTGACCGGCGTCTCGGTCTCCATCACCGCGTGCCCTCGCGCACGACCGCAGCCACCGGCGCCGCCGGAGCCTCGCGCACCGTAGCAGCCGGGCTCACCGTGCCACCTCCAGGGCGTAGGTCGCCTGGTAGAGGTGCAGGCTGGCAGCGGCGTCAGGCGTGCCCACCGCGTCGATCACGTCGGCGAACCGGCGCATCTCCTCATCGAGGAGCAGCGTGATCCGGTGCCGCAGGTCGGCCCCGGTTCGCGCCACGAAGTCCCGCAGCGGCCCCGCCCCGAACAGCGTCGTGAGCAGGCGGCGCGGAATCGCGGCCGTGCCCGTGTCGTCTTCGCCGGCCCCGAACAGGCTGACGATGAGCACCGTGGCCAGCGAGTCGTTGTCGAGGGACACTGCCTTGGCGATGGATCGTTTGGTGACGTTCTCCGCCTGCACGAGGCGGGTCACCTGGTCCTGCCAGGCGCTGACGGCCCGTGCCGCGTGGGTCGCCAGGTCCGGTGACGACCTGCCGAGCGCCGCGATACGCGCCTGCGGGTCGCCGGGCCCCTCGCTCGCGGCCGCGCCGGACTCCTCCGGCTCCCATCCGAAGATCAGGCCTGCCTCCGCGGCGAACTCCGACTGCCAGGCCGCGGCGCCACCGCCCGAGCCGAGGTGGTCGAGCAGGGCCGCGCCCGCCGGATGATCCCGCCAGCGGGCCAGGCAGTCCTCCGCGGCCCGGTCGGCCGCCGAGGTGATCAGCGACTCGACCGCGGTGCGCGCCGCCATCTTCAGCGCCTGGGCCTTGGCCGGGGCACGGTGCCGGCGCTGCCTGCTGCCCCGCCGCGTCTGCAGGGACTGCAGGACGTCACCGGCGCCAGCGAAGTCCTGCCAGCGCGCTAGCACCTCCCCGCTCATCAGGGAGCCGTCCTGAAGTCTCCGGTCGATCTCGCCCATGCCCGCCTGGTAGGACCCGGCGACGGCACTGGTCAGGCCGGCCCGCAGGGTGACCTGATCCTCCACCTGGGCGGCCAGGGAAGGCACCCGGGTGCGGAAGGTGTCGAGGACCCCGGACATGGTCCTGGTGAGCACGGCCACCCGGCGATCGGGCTGTTCCGCGGTCTCCGCCAGCCACTCCCGCACCGGCGCACATACCTCTGGTGGCAGCTTGGCGTCGATGAGGACGGTCTCAGGTATGACGAAGCGCTGATTGCCGCCCAGCCCGTTCGCTTCCAGCATGGCCTGGAAGTGCTCGACCACCTCAGGGCTGACGGCGGGAAGAACACGAGACAAAACGATCCCCAGGGCTGCTCCCCGGTCCCTGGCATGCTGGAGTAGTTCCCACACCATGGCATCGGCATAACGGCTTGCCGTGGTCATGAACAGCCAGAGGTCGGAGGCGTCCAGGAACTGGTAGGCGAACTCGCGGTGCGCCTGTACCACCGAGTCGATGTCGGGCGTGTCGAGCAGCGCCACGCCCTTGGGCATCCCCTCGTTCGCCGCGAGCACGAGCAGGCCGTCCTTGCCGGACCGGGCGAGGCCCTCCTGGCGCACCCGCGGCACGGTGGGCAGGAAGACGTTCTCCGCGAACCAGCCCACATCGTCGGGGTGGCAGGCGAGCACCGGGCTGTTGGTCGTGGGCCTGCGGATGCCGGTCATGCTGACATGGGTGCCGACGATGCTGTTCACCAGCGTCGACTTGCCCGCACCCGTCGACCCGACCAGGGCCACCAGGATCGGGGCGCCCGACTCGCGCAGCCGCGGCAGCAGGTAGTCGTCGATCTGGCTGAGCAGCTTGTGCCGCTCCTGCCGCGCCTCCTCCACCCCCGGCGCTTCCAACGGCAGCGAGGCCGCGACGATGGGCTTGCGCAGCGCGAGAATCGCCGACTCGAGGAGGCGGCCGTCCACCCGGACATGAGGCTCGATCTCCGGGCTCTGCGCCGGCTCCGGGCCTTGCGGGCTCTTCTGGCCCGCCGGATTTCCTGGTGCTTGGGGTGAGCCCGGGCCGGGCGGCGACTTCTGGCCCTGCGACTCCTGGCCCTGCGCCGGCCGCTTGGCCTGGGGTGCCTCCGGGGCCTGGGCCGGCTTGTCGCTGCCCGGTGGCTCCTTGGCCTGCTGGCTCCGGTGCGGCTCCGCGACTTGCGCCGGCTCCTGGTCCGGCGCAGCGGCCTGGCCGGGCTGTGCGGCCTGACTGCGCGGCGAGATCTGGCTGTGCTTCGGCTTGCGGCCCGGTCGCGGCTCCTCGGCGGCCGGCCCGCCGGGCGCGGCTGGCCCGGCCGGGAGGGATCCGGGCACGGCTGGCCCGGATGGCGCGGGATGGGCGTCGGCAATCGGCCCCGCGCCCGCCCCCTGGTCGCGCGCCGCGGCAGCCGTTACTTTCTGACCCTCGGTCATCGCCCTTCCACCATGTGCTGACACTTCTACCCTGCCGTTGTCCCACAGGTCATCCTGGTTCCCCCTTGCCACCAGGGGCCGTGGCGCACGTCACGATCATTCCGCGTCAGATCCGCCCCCCGGTAACTGACATCGCGGGGTCACTCTTAGTGACAACCGTCCTTCCGCGTAGCCGTGTTACCTGCTGTGGTCATTATGTACCGACTGGGCAGAGTACCCATCAGGATGGACGAAAGAAGGGCCGCCGGGCCTGACGCGCTTCCCCCGTCGCCCTCCCCCGGTACGGCCCCGGCCGGCGCCTTGAGAGTAGCCCAGAGTTCCAAGCACCAGGGGCTTCCCCGGGAAAGCACTGACAGCCTGCGGCTACACTGTCCACGCGCCGTGCGGTACCAGCCCCAGGCCGGAGCGCGCTGCGCTGCAGCCAGAGCCCGGCTGCCAGGGCGGGGCACCGGGAGCTTCGATGCTCGATGGTGCCCGGATACCCCGTCACAAGTACAGGGCCGCGCAAGGCCCGGAAGACCATCAGGGCTCGCAAAGGCCGGGTCTGCCTGGTGGGTTCACCGGACCAGGCCACACCGCCCACAGGATCCCGGTAGAACCAGGTGAGGCACAACTGTGATGTCGGCTACCGCGAACGGAGAACATATGACGGCCGAACAGGGTTCCCGGGTGCTGGTGACCGGAGGTTCCGGGTTCATCGGGCGGCGGCTCGTGCGGGCGCTGCTCGATTCCGGCGCCGAGGTCACCGTGGCGGACCTGCTCGAGCCGGCCGAGCCAGGAGTTCACGCGGTAGTCGGCGACCTGCGCGACGAGTCCGTCGCCGCCCGGGCCGTCAGCCCCGGCACGGACACGATCTTCCATCTGGCCGCGGTGACCTCTGTGCTCCGTTCCCTTGAGGATCCCGCGGGCACATACCAGACCAACGTGCAGGCCACTGCGACACTGCTGGAACTTGCCCGGACCCGCGGGGTGGGCAGCTTCATCCTGGCGTCGACCAACGCCGTGGTCGGTGACGTCGGCAAGGACGTCATCACCGAGCAGGCCCCCCTGCACCCGCTGACGCCGTACGGAGCCACCAAGGCGGCCGGAGAGATGCTGGTGAGCTGCTACACCGCGGCGTACGGGATCGCCGGCTGCGCGCTGCGGTTCTCTAACGTCTACGGCCCGGGCATGCAGCACAAGGACTCCTTCGTGCCGCGCCTGATGCGCGCGGCACGCGACGGCCACGGCGTGCAGGTGTACGGCGACGGCACCCAGATCCGCGACCTGATCCACGTGGATGACATCGTGTCGGCGCTGCTCCTGGCCTGGCGCACCCGCGCCACCGGCTCGACCATCATCGGGGCCGGCGAGTCCGTCACCGTGAACGACATCATCGCGGCCGCGCGTAGCGTCACGGGCGCGCCCATCCCGGTCGAGAACATCGCTCCCAAGCCCGGCGAGATGCCAGCGGTCATCGTCGACATCTCCGCCGCACGTGCCATGGGCTACCGGCCCACGCACGACCTGAAGTCGGGGATCGCCACAGTGTGGCCAGAGTTCGCGCCGGCCGGCGGGGCGCCGGCTCCCGGTACAGGGGCGCAGGCCCCGGATGGAAAGGCTGCACCGTGACCAGCACCCGTCAAGACGCGGCGATCGACGACGCCGCGGCGACCGCCTTCTTCAGCCAGAACGGTGAAGGGGCGACCGCGCTTCCCCCGGTGGCCATCGTCATCGCCGCCTACAACGAGGAGGGCGTGGTCGGCTCGGTCGTGGACGCGCTGCCGAACACGCTGTGCGGGCTGGGCACCATTGCGATCGTTGTGTCGGACGGCTCCAAGGACGGCACCGTCGAAGAGGCGGGCGCGCACGGCGCGCTGGTCTGTGACGTGCCGGTGAACCGGGGCCAGGGTGCCGCGCTGCGGCTGGGCTACCGGCTGGCACGCGAAGGCGGCGCCGAGTACATCATCACCACCGACGCCGACGGGCAGTACAACCCGGCCGAGATGGACGCGGTGCTGCGGCCGGTAGTGGACGGCCGGGCCGATTTCGTCACCGGGTCGCGCAAGCTTGGCAGCCAGGAGACCAACGACCCGGTGCGGCGCCTGGGCACCTGGGTGTTCGCGGTGGCCATCAGCCTGCTGACCGGGCAGCGCATCACCGACTCCTCGTTCGGGCTGCGCGCCATGCGCGCCGAGGTAACCGGGGCGATCCGCCTGGAGCAACCTCAGTACCAGTCATCCGAACTGCTCATCGCCGTGCTGACGCACGGGTTCCGGGTGGCGGAGGTGCCCGCCACCATCCACAAGCGCAAGGTCGGCGAGAGCAAGAAGGGGCACAACGCAATCTACGGGCTGAAGTACGCAGGCGTCGTGCTCGGCACCTGGTGGCGCGAGCGTCAGCGGCGGGTGCCCGGCTCCGGCAGGGCCGCGTCGTCCCGGGCAGGAACCCGGCCGGGTGAGCGCTCGGCCGAGCTGTCCGACCACGCCGACCCGTTCACCCGCGCGCCCGAGCCTGCGCCCGCGAACGGCTCGGAGCCATTGCCCTCGCCCGCGGCAGCCACCGACGGGATGCCACCCTCGGCTGACTGAGCCCGCGCGCCGGGCATTTCCGAGGCCGGCAGTTCCGACACCAGCTCCGAGACCCGCGATCCACGGTCCTTGAAGAGGACGTAGTGGAAGATCAGGAAACGGGTCAGGAAGGTCACGCAGTTCGCCGTGAAGTAGGCGGCGTCAACGAACAGCACCCGCTGGACGTGGCTCAGGTCCATCGAGATGGCCTGCTGGTTGGCCCACTTGGTGGTGAGCGTCAGCACGACCGCTGTGCCGATAGCCACGATCCAGAAGGGCAGCGTCTCCTTCAGCAGGTTGGGCCTGCCTTTGCGCTCCCAGGCCCACCGCGACAGGACGTAGCTCACGGCCGCACCCACGAGCCAGGCCGCGACGGCCGAACGGCCGGCGGTCCAGCCCACGGGCCCCAGGCACACGGTCAGGGTGATCTGGCTGGCGATGACCGCTCCGGCCGCCACCACTATGAACCTGCTGAACCGTTTGCCGACAGAGGTTTGCAGCCTGCGCTTCACGGCCGCGCCGATCCGAGACGATCCGAATGTCATGCAGCATCCTCATTGCGGGGGCCGGCCTTATCACTGGCCGGCGGCCTTGGGTTATGAAGCTCCGGCGGCGGCAGCGGGCGGCCTCCGGGCTGCGATCCTGGCCACGCTATCGCGGCTGCGTGCGGGCCGCAGCCAAAGCGCGCCGTCAGGGGCCGGGCTTTCCCGGCCATATCTGCCCAGGCTACCCGCCTGTCAGCGGGTAAAGGCCCGCTTGGGGCTTCCATGGGACCGGCATGGTCCTCACGTGGGCCGGCGGCCGATGGACCGGTTCCTGGTCAGACATTTAGCTGCCATTCGTGACCAAATGGCTCCTTCCCGTAACCGAAACGGCAGGCCAGGTGTCAGCGCACGCTCCCCCCGAGATCGTGCGGGCGCGTCCACGACGAGGTGCGCGGATAGAAGCGGGAGTGCCACAGCTGATGGTCAGCGCCCCGCCAGAACACATCGACCACGCCGTTGCTCTGGCCGACCGCGGCGAGCTTGGTCCCGATCGCACCCAGGGGCATCGCTGCGGCCGGGCCCCAGCCGGCTCCCTGGCTGGTCGAGCGCCAGAGCTTGCCGCCCCGGCCCTTCCAGAACGCGCTCTCCGTGCTTGGTGTGGAGCCCACCACGATGAGCTGCCCATCCATGCCGCTGCCGGAGCGCTGCGGGGTGCCCCACCCGCTGTTCGAGCTGTAGGTGCCGCGCCAGACGCTGCCCGGGGTGGCCCCGCCCCAGAACACGTCGATCTCGCCGTTGTGCTGCGCGGTGGCGTGCGGCGCCGCGCCGATCTGGCCCATGGCCAGTGCGGACGGCGCGCTCCAGGAGTGAGACAGGCTCCGGGACATGTGCCAGAGCTGCCCATCGACGCCCTTCCAGAACACGTTGACCGTCTCCGCACCCGACACGGCCGGAGACGGCTGTGAGCCGAGCCCGCTGGCCAGCAGAGTCGGGCCGTGCCAGCCGCTGGCCGGCGCGTAGTGGGCGCTCCAGAGCTGGTGCGGGTTCACGCCGCGCCAGAACACGTAGACGTTGCCCCTGTCGGTGGACACGGCACGCGGCGCGGTACCCAGCGGGCCCATCGGCAGTTCCTGCACCGCCGACCAGTTGCCGCCGCTGGCGGTCAGGTAGTGCAGCCTGCCGCCGTGGGCGCCGCGGAAGAACACCATCATCCCGGTGGCCGTCGTCACGGCCGACGGCTGTCCCTGCACCGCCCCGCCCAGGCTCACCGCCGCGGACCAGCCATGCCCGGGCTGGTAGGCGGTGGACCAGAGCGCCCGGTCGCGGCCGGTGAAGAAGGAATCGACCGCGCGGCCGGTGGTGCTGACTGCCCGGGATGCCTGCCGGGTCGGCCGGCCGTTGCCCTGGCCCCCTCCGCCGCCGCCACTGCCGCCGCCGAGCTGGACATCGAGGTAGTCCTGGTCGATGTCGATCCGGTAGCCGCCGTGGCGCTCGGAGATGTTCCCGGAGAACTGATGGACGCGCTGGTGGTTGGCCCAGTCGCCGACCGGGACGTTGGCGTCGTTGGTGTCGGCGATGCCATTCCACAGCGCGTCGTAGATCACGTCCGGCATGGCGATGGATGTGTTCGCGTAGTTGCTGGCCAGGTCGCTGATGCCGGAGTCGGAACTGCTGTAGATGGCGGATTTGTAGCCCAGCGAGTGCAGTTCCGTGGTCCATGCGGTGAAGAACTTCATCGCGGCCCGGCTCCGGCTCGGCGCGAAGGCCTCCATGTCGTAGTAGATCGGCGTCCGCGCCCCGAAGCCCAGCGTCCTGGCCTGCACCACGGCGTCCTGCGCGGCACTGATCGCCTGGCTGGTCGCGTTGGTGACCTCGCCCTTGAACGACACCTGCGGGCCGACGTACAGCGGGATGAAGTGCCAGCCAGCGGCGGCCTGCTGGCGCACCCAGGCGGCGGTCAGGTTGGGCTGCGCGCAGGCGCGGTCCGAGCCGCCGATGTAGATGCCGATCGCCTGGTAGCTGGAATGCGCCAGCCAGGCGCTCATGACCGCCGCCCCAGGCGCGGCACAGGCGTCGAAGCCGAGGCCTGTGCTGTTGGTGGCGCTGGCCGCGACGGTGGGCCCGGCGTTCAGGGTGCCCAGCCGGATGTCGGCCGGGTCCTGGACGACAGGCGGCGGCAGCCCGGCGGACTTGAGTATGGCCAGGACCTGCGACCGGTCGTTCCGGTACGCGGCGGTCACCGTGATCCTGGGCGCGTTGACCATAATCCGCTGCGCCACCGGGTCCTCGGTCGCCTGGGACGGCTGGCTCCCGGCCCTCGCGCTGGCCGGCGCGACGAGCACCGCCTCGGTCGACCCGACCAGCCCGCTCGGGCACGACTGCTCGGTGCCCGGCTGGCCCACGTAAAGGGCGTGCCGGTCGAACCGCACGCAGGTGGCCGGGTCGGCCGCGAGGTTGATCACTGGCCACGCCGCCGGGATCTCGAATGTGTACCCCAGGTAGGTGACCTGCCGCAGCGTCGCCGAGGCGCCCGCATGTGGCCCCCGGCCGCCGCGGTCCCCCGGCGAATGCTGGCCGGCCGCGGCGGCAGCACCCGCCACCGACAGGGTCGTAGCAGCAAGCACCGCGCCCACGGCAAGTGCCCGCTTCTGCCAGACGATCGCGAAGACCATGATCGGCTCTCCCCCCGTTTATGCCTTTCCTCGCGGTCCTGGCGCCGCCCGCTGGCCCCGGCTCCCCCGAGCCGGCATAGCAGGCAACCATCGCCAGTGACGTTAAGCAGTACGCAGCCGGTACCGGCTCACGTATTCCCCCCGTTAGCGGTATGTAGCAATGATTGCTGCTAACACTTCAATATCCCAGAGCAGCATACATTGCCGATTCCGGCCGGCTTGTGCCGGGCTTTGACGCGACGGCGCTCTTGCCTTATTTATCCAAATCTTGCGTTACGATCTCCGGCGCTGGCCGATGCCCGTCGAGACTGCCTGGCCAGCGCGAAGAGCGTTTCCATGGCCGGTGCGGCCATCCCGCGCGATGCTGGCCCCCGTGATCCCCGTCTCGATGTGCACGCTTCTAGCAGCGCATTCGTCGCGGATGGCATCCCGTCACGCCCCCTGTCCCACGCACCCACACGCCCTGCGTCCCGAGCCTTCCGAGCCCTGGGCCGTCCCCCTCCCCACCGCCAACCACTCGTAGCGGAATGTGGTCTCCCATGACGCCCCATCACGTACGGCGTGCCAACAAGCGCACCTCTTCGGTGAAGTGATACCCCTTTCCGCAACCCGCACGACATTTCCAGTGTTCCGGTCCCTTTGCCGTCCGGATTAAACTGATTTGTGACGGGCTTGATTAGCCACGGCCGTCGTAATGCAGCGAATTAAGAGCCGGTACCGGGCGCGAGCGTGTGCGCCGACGGGACTGAGAGCCGGCGGGGTGCGGAAGAAACTAGGCGGGCACGCCGGTGAGGCGGCCAAGGCATGCCGCCGCGTGGTCGAAGAAGGCGGCCCGATCGGTGATCACGTTCTCGAACTGCCCGAACAACTCGAAACTCACCAGGCCGAACAGCCCAGACCAGGCGATGAGGGCCGCGGCGGCGATGTGGTCGGGTACCCCCTCCATGATCGCGTCCCGCAACCGCGCCGCGTCCGGGGTGAACGACGCGGGCACCGGCGCCAGCGGCCCGGGCAGGTCCGCCACGGTCCCGGCACGGTACGCATCGCCGATGATCTTCCCGAACACCACCGCGGGCCGTGATGCAGGCCCGATCGTCCGCTCCGGTGCCTGGTACCCCGGCACCGGCGAGCCGTAGACCAGGGCGTACTCATGCGGGTGGGCCAGGGCCCAGTTGCGGACGGCGCGGCAAGCCGCGAGCCACCGGCCGGAATAGTCCTCCGGCGGGCACGCCGTCCCGGCCTTCTCCACCGCCGCGCCGACCGCGTTGTAGCCGTCGATGATCAGGGTCGTCAGCAGGTCGTCCCGGCTCGGGAAGTAACGGTAGATGGCGGAGGAGACCATCCCCATCTCCCGCGCGACCGCACGCAGCGACAGCCCGGCCGCGCCGTCGGTGGCCAGCTGCCGCCGGGCGATCTCGGTGATCTCCCTGGTCAGCTCGGCGCGGACCCGCTCACGCGCGGTACGGCTCGCGTTCACGTAAGCAGAATATCAGAGCATCGCTCTCAAATCGAGAGCACCGCTCGCGCGTATTGCTCATGATCATGGTGATTCGGCCCATAGGGGGTGGCGTACCAGCCCGGAACGGTCCCGCGCCCCCTGGCTTCCTTGATCACGGGTACTTTTGGGCTTCATACGCCCAAAAGTGCCCGTGATCATGGGTACGGCGCCGGTGGGTGGGCCGAATCCCCATGATCACGCCCGGCCTGACCGTCGTGATCATGAGTTTGGTGTTGCTATCACGACAGCAAAGTCATGATCACGACCAGCGAGCGGTCCGGGCGGGCCTCAGGCTTCGGACCAGCCGTCCATGGGGAACCCGGCAAGCAGTTCCCTGACTTCCCCCGCGATCCGCTCGATGACCGGCTCGTCTTCCTTGAGCGCGGCGCCGACCGCCTCGTCCATCCAGGCGGCGACCTGCGGCATGTGCTCCTCCCGCAGCCCGCGCGTGGTGAGCGCAGGGGTGCCGATCCGGATCCCGGACGGGTCGAACGGCTTGCGCGGGTCGAACGGCACCGTGTTGTAGTTCGTCTCGAGCCCGGCCCGGTCCATGGCCTTCGCGGCCGGCTTCCCGGCGATGCCCTTGGGCGTCAGGTCCATCAGGATGAGGTGGTTGTCGGTGCCGCCGGACACCAGGTCGAACCCGCGCGCCGCCAGTGCGTCCGCCAGTGCCTTCGCGTTGGCCACGACCTGATGGGCGTACGCGGTGAACTCCGGCCGCGCGGCCTCGTGCAGCGCGACGGCGATCGCCGCCGTGGTGTGGTTGTGCGGGCCGCCCTGCAGCCCGGGGAAGACGGCCTTGTCCAGCGCGGACGCGTACTCGGCCGTGGACATGATCATCGCGCCGCGGGGCCCGCGCAGGGTCTTGTGGGTCGTCGTGGTGATCACCGGCGCGTGGCCGACCGGGGACGGGTGCGCCCCGCCCGCGATCAGCCCGGCGATGTGCGCGATGTCCGCAACCAGAATCGCGTCCACCTCACCGGCGATGGCGGCGAACGCCGGGAAGTCGATCGTCCGGGGAATGGCCGTACCGCCGCAATAAATGATCTTCGGCCGCTCTGCCAGTGCCAGGTCACGGACCTCGTCAAAGTCGATCCGCCCCGTGTCGGCCCGGACCCCGTACTGGACCGAGTGGAACCACTTGCCGGTGACCGAGACCTTCCACCCGTGGGTGAGGTGGCCGCCCGCCGGTAGCGCCATGCCCATCATCGTGTCGCCCGGCTGCAGGAACGCCAGGTAGACCGCGAGGTTGGCGGGCGAGCCCGAGTACGGCTGCACGTTGGCGTGGTCCACGCCGAACAGCGCCTCCGCCCGCCGCGCCGCCAGTTCCTCGATCGGGTCGATGAACTGCTGGCCCTCGTAGTAGCGCCGCCCCGGGTACCCCTCCGAGTACTTGTTGGTCAGCACGGTCCCCGAGGCCTCGAGCACCGCGGTGGACACGTAGTTCTCCGACGGGATCAGCCGGATCTTCTCGAACTGGCGGCGCGCCTCCGCGTGGATCAGATCCGCGATCTCCGGATCCGTGCTCTCGACATGCGGAATGGGCGGCTGGTGCATGGTGACCTCCTCGGGGCACTGCGCGGCGCCAGGTGGCCGGGGAAGCACCCCCGGCCTTGCGCTTCGTGCACTTTAATCATGCCGAACGCCAGGCCCGGGGTACACCACCAGCCACGCCGCGCGCCGTTCGG
>CAVXMG010000053.1:0-92761 GCA_963762735.1 uncultured Actinomycetes bacterium
CACGACCGCCGGGGCAGGCGAAGCCGCCGTTACCTGATAGGCGCCGGGAAGGTAGCCCGGAGAGGGTACGCCGACGGTATAGCCCACGCCGTCCTGCACCACGTCGTATGTGCCAGGGGCAACGCCATGGGTATTGAGGCGTACGGTCAGCGCCGTGCCGGCGGAATTGAGAGAAACCGGTATGGCCTGGGCGACCACGGTCGCGTTGCTGGCGAGGTCGACCACAACGCCGAGGTTCAGGTTGGTGCCGCCAATAGTCAGCTTGTTGACGCTCCCGGCAGGTCCGGTAGCGGGCTGCACTGAGGTGATAACCGGGTGCACCAGCCCGCCTGGGCAATCGAGCGTGCAGACGCCCTGGAATGAGATTGCCGTCGGCAGGGGCAGTTGATCCGGGTAGAGGAGCAGCGCGTATTTCCCCGGAGGGGTGTATCGGCAGCAATCGCACGCGACGTACGGCTGCCCCTCAGCGCAGATGATCTGATCGCTGGACCAGCCAGCGGCGGACTCCAGCAATCATGGACGGCTGATCTACGCCAGTGCCGGTGAAGCTCGGGCTGTAGATCGTGGTCTCCTGGTTGGCCTGCACGCTGAGGACCGCGCAGTAACCAACGGCGGCCTCGGACATCTTCACCCGGATGGGCGCCCAGCCCGTTGCCCCGGACAGCTGGTGAGTCCGGCACTGAGGCGTCCAGCCGGACGCCGTGCCCACAAGCCAGGCGTCCACGTGCGCCGTGATCGCGATGCCCTGGTAGCCCAGGGCGGTCACCAGGAGCTGGTATGACGTGGAGCCCGTGGCGCGGCAGATCACCTCGAACTGTCCGCACACGATGGCCCCGCTCGCATCCGTCACCTGCAGAATCGCCCCGGCCGGGTTCGGCGCAGCGGCGCGGATGTCGAAGGAAAGCTTGTCGGTGGCCGTGGCGGTCACTTGCAGGCACTGGGTGTCCAGCGCCGAGGTGAGTTCGAACGTGGTGGACGGGCCGCCCACCACCGTCGACGCCGGCGCGGAGCAGTGGGCGGTGCTGGAAACATCGCGGCGCACCAGATGGTAGGTGTCGCTCGCCCCGGTACTGCTGATGAGCAGTGCTGTGTAGGTGACCCCGGGGCTCTCGGAGCAGATGGCCGTGCTCGCGCCGATGCAGATGTTGTTGCCGGCTGGATCGTTGACGTAGATCGCTGCGTCCACAGCGTTCGCCAGATTCGAGTAGTCGATCATCTCGCCGGTGGAATGCTGCTTCGCGGGGATGCGCAGGCAGGCCGCGTCCGTGGCGCCGGCCAGTTTCACCGTTGCCCCAAAGGAGCCGCCGAAGCCGGACTGCGGCCACACCGCGCAGCCCGCCGTCGACTCTGAAGACTGCGCGAGCACGCGATAGCCGCCGCCGGCCGGCTGGCCGGAGAGAATGATCCGGAATGGCGCGGTACCGGTCAGCGCGCAGTTGGTGAAAACGAAGCCGCTGCTCTGGCAAATCTGTGCACCCGTGGCGTCAACGACCTCGACCTGGGGCGAGGTAGCGTCCGCTGTGGGCTGATTGAACAGGTACACCGCGGGGCCGGCCGAGGCCGGCAGCGTCAGGCAGATTTCCTCGCCGACGCCCGTGAATGTTCCGGTGGCAGGGCCGGAGGCGAAATCCGAGCCTCCTGTCGCCTGGCATCCACGGCTCTCGTCCGCCGCGATGAATACGGCGCCCACCTGCGCCCGGAAGGCGGGATACGGATCGGCAACGAGATCGTAGGTCCCCGCCGCGAGCTGGCATGTTGGGGCGGTGCTGGAGTAGGTGTTGGTGCACGCGACCGTGCCATCCGGCGTGTACAGCGTGCTGGCGGGAATGCCGTCCTGCGGGCTCACCGCGTAGACCTGGTACTGACCCGCCGTGGAGACCGTCAGGGTGCGGCAGCGGTCGACCGAACTCGTGTCGGGAGCGCTGCCATAGGTCAGCTGCGAGCCCCGCCGGCAGCCCTGCGGCTGGGTGATGTTCTCGAGCTCGAGGTGGAAGATGACCGCGTTGGCCTGGACCGCATCCACCTGCACGAAGTACGGGCCGGTGCCGCCCAGCGGGCAGTCGCCTTGATCATCGAAGCAGATCTGCGCACCAGTGGAGTCGTACACGGTGACCAGCACACCCTGGTTCGCCGCGGTGCTGTTGACATGCAGGATCTGGCCCGCGGTCATGGCCAGCGTGTAACAGGCTCCGACCCCGCCAGCGGCAAGCGGGGCGGTCAGCACCGGTGACGCGAACGAGGGGTTCGCGGCGGTGCAGGACGCGTCGGACAGCAGCGGCCGGTAAGCCAGCGTGTAGGAGCCTCCTCCGTTCTGGACCTGCAGGGTATAGGTGCCGGCCTGGCTGGCCGGGCACTGCCACATCAGGTCGTCGCTCGACAGCTGGCAGCTGACCGTGCTGGTGTCCGGCGCGGTCAGAGTAAGGGTCAGCGCATCGCCCGCCGTATCGAGGACCCGGAAAAGCAGCAGGTCAGTCGTACTGGTCAGAGACAGCGTGAAGGTATCCGTGCCGCTGCCGGACGGCGTGGTGCACGGGTAGACGGTGTCGGGCTGGATGAGGCCTGAGCACGTGTCTGGCACCGTGATACCGGCGAGGGCCGAGCGGACGGCGGTGGCACGCCCGGCGCGGGTGGCCGCGGCGCTGCCAATGGCCCGCCCGCGTCTCGCGTCCCGAACGTGCGGCCGCCTGGTCAGCCCGAATCCGTGGGCCGACTTGATCCTTGGCCGGATGACATCGGCCTGATGCGACCGGGACGAGCCGGATCTGGTGGCGGCCGATCCCGCCGCCCGGGCACGCGATACCGCCACCGCGCCGGGACGGGCGTGTTCGCCTGTTCGCGGGAGTGCGGCCGCGGATGCCGGGGTCATCTGAGTGGTCAGGCCCGCCAGCAGAATGGCGAGCGCCGCAACCTGGCGGATGCGCAGGAATGGGATCATGTCTGCCTTCACCTGAATAAGACGCACGACATGCCCCATACGAGTACAAACCCGGCCGTCAGGCTAGCAGCGGATTCCGCCCGGGCCTGAGTGCTTCACCGGTGGGCTACGGCCGGGTCGTCCGGCGGGGCTGGGGGCAGCAGGCCCGGTCCGGGCCGTACCCCGATGTCGGTATTACGGACCTGTTCTTCGCAGGCGGCGCAGCGGATCCGCTGATGGATCTCGCTGCCGCAGGCGGTGTGCTCGTAGATGATCGGCGGCCCGTTCGGCGCGGCGTACCGGTCCCCCCAGGCGCTGAGGGCGACGATGACGGGCGCAAGGTCGCGGCCCTTGCCGGTGAGCAGGTACTCGTAGTGCTCTGGATGTTCTGAGTACCGTCGCCGCTCCATCAGGCCGGCGGCGACGAAGCCGTCGAGCCGGGCCGTGAGGATGTTGGGCGCCACGCCGAGGCTTCGCTGGAAGTCACCGAAGCGGGTGTGCCCGGCGAACAGGGCGTCGCGGATTATCAGCAGGCTCCAGCGCTCGCCGACCAGCTCCAGGGCGCGCGCCGCCGAACAGTTCTGCGCGTCGTAGGTCCGGCCGAGCATGGTCTCAGGGTACCAAATGTACTTGCATCATGAAAGCACCTCTTGTTACGGTCCTTGCATGACGCAAGTACAGGCGGGGGTCTCACCCGCTGACTGCCGTCCGGGCTTCCGCGGGTACGCGGACGGCTCGTATGTCTCAGGAGGAGCCATGACAATCGCAGGCAAGGCAGTGCTGGTGACCGGGGCCAACCGCGGCATCGGCCAGGCGCTGGTCACCGAAGCCCTCGCCAGAGGCGCGACGCGGGTGTACGCCGGCACGCGCCAGCCCCTGGCCCACCCGGACGGGCGCGTCACGCCCCTGGCCCTGGACGTGACCAGCGCCGCGCAGATTCAGGCAGCTGCCGATCAGGTCGAATCTCTCGATGTCCTCATCAACAATGCCGGCATTGCGCTTTTTGATGACCTGAGCGATCGTGCCGTGCTCGATCAGCACCTCGCCGTCAACCTCTTCGGCCCCTACGGCGTCATCCAGGCCTTCCTGCCGCTGCTGACTCGTTCTCGGGGGGCCATCGTCAACAATGTGTCGACGATGGCCGTCGCCCCTTTGCCGCTCACTCCTGCCTACGCGATCTCAAAGGCGGCCGCGTTCAACCTGACCCAATCGCTGCGCGCTCTTCTGGCCGGACGAGGGGTGCGGGTTCATGCCGTCCTGACCGGCCCCACCGACACTGACATGACCCGGGGCTTCGACATACCGAAGGCCTCGGCGGAGTCGGTCGCACGAGCCATCTTCGACGGGGTGGAGAACGGGGAAGAGGACATCTTCCCCGATCCCGCGTCACAGTCCCTGGCCGAGAGCTGGCGCAGCGGGGCGGTCAAGGCGCTCGAGCGCCAGAATGCGGCCTTCGCAGCGGCAGCGCCCGCTGCGGCATAAGCACAGGGAACGGCCACCGCCGCGCTCACGTGGGTGTACTGGAACCAAATAGCCGGCGGTGGCCGTGCCGTCCGATGGAGTGGAGATCTGTAAGGAGCATGGAAAATGGACGTCTCCGCCACCCATGACGTGCCTCACCACCGTCTGCTGACGGTCGCCGGCGTCGCCGGGATCGCCTACACATTGTCCTGGATAGCCGGGCTGGCCGTCACGGCACCCAGTCCGAAACTCACCGCCTCCGGAGCCGAGATCATCGGGTTAAGGTCCTTCGAAGCGATGTCGTATCCGACACTCACGCGACATTGACTATGAGATTCCGACGCGCAGCGTGAGACCCTACAGTGGCGCTAGCCGGGGGCCATGTCGACGAAGCGGCTGTAGTGGCCCTGGAACGCGACCGTCACCACAGCGGTCGGGCCGTTCCTGTGCTTCGCCACGATCAGGTCCGCCTCCCCGGCCCGTGGCGACTCCGGCTCGTAGGCGTCCTCCCGGTGCAGCAGGATCACGACGTCCGAGTCCTGCTCAATGCTGAATTATGGACGTTGATGCCATTCGCGACGAAATTGTGCGCACCGGCCACCGTGGCGTCATAGACCGACTGCAAGCCAAGGCTCTCCACCGCGGCGATCTCGTCCCAGAAAACATCGTTGGTGGCGATCATTTCCAGGTCGGCGTCGTCGAGGACCGAAGCGATCCTGGCCAGGCGCTCCCGGCTGGGCGCATGCTTCCACAGCGTGCTGCCGCAGAACTGCATGCCAATCGCGGCAGCGAACTCGCGATGCGTCATCTGCCGCTCGACCAGCACGCCGCGGACCCGGTCCCAGACCTCACGCGGGATGGTGTCCAGGTTCGTATTGCCCTTGATGGCCGTCAGATTGGCCCGCGCCCTCTCGGCCATGACCGAACGGGCTCCATGCACACCGATGTCGTCCAGGAAACGAAGCTGATTCTCGGCGCCATAGATATGCAGGTGGTAGCACGGGCGGTAACTGTCCTTCTTTGTCTCCTTGATGCGGGTCATGACGTTGAAGCGCATCAGTAGCTGAGCGACGTCGTCGATCAGCCGGCGGCTCGTGGAGGCGTAGTAGACCCGTGCCTGACCGACCTTCTCGTCCCACCAGACGCAACCGTCGGTCGCCCAAAGATGGCGCAGAAAGAGCGAAAGCCGTTTCTTAGGCAGGGCGAACACCGGATCCGGGACGAACTTCTCGTGGCTGCGCAGGCCAAAGAGCCCGTAGGAGTCCAGCCATGCCGCGATGGGGTTACGCCGACCGTGCGTCAGATGGTATGGCGCGGGCAGTCGCAGCGTGGTGCACCGGGCGACCGCATAGTCGTCGCGGACCGCGGTGATGCCGAAATGTGTCGCGGCGGCGCCTACTGCAGCCACGTTGGCTTCATCGGTGGTGGCGTACCGGATCGGCTGGTTCTTGACGAAGGACCCGTCGCCGAGAAGATGCGCCAGCATGATGATCTCTGCTTCGGGCATGTCCCGGAGTTCGAGTGGTGCGGGCACGTGCCGCGGCACAGCGACTCGCATACCGGCCGGGATCTCGCTGAGCGGCCGCCAGCCATCGTAGGTAAGGAACGGGTGATTGCCGGTCGCCTCGACCTGACGCCCCGACGCCAGGCGCACGCGGAACACTTCCTTGACCCCGGTGGGGAAGACATGGGTCATGGGCCGGGCGATCAGCCGCAACCGCTCGTCCAGTGCCCAGACGGGGACGTCGCGCTCTCCGGACGCGAGCAGGCTCCCCAGAGTCACCTGGGTACCGGTATCCGCGCGCAGCACCCGGGTCTCTGCCGTGAGGCATCCCGATTCGCGCAGGTCCGACAGCAATGGGCGTTTGTCGTTGCGTTGTTCGGGGCCACGGTTGAGCTGGGAGATGGCTATCACCGGCACGTCGAGTTCCTTCGCCAGAAGCTTCAGCGACCGGGACATCTCCGAAACCTCCTGCTGCCGGTTCTCCACCCGCCGGGGCGAACTCATCAGCTGCAGGTAGTCGACGATCACAAGGCGCAGGTTGTGCCGCTGCTTGAGCCGACGGCACTTGGCCCGGATCTCCATCAGCGACATGTTCGGCGAGTCGTCGATGAACAGCGGTGCGTCGACCACTTCGCTCATCCTTCGCGCCAGCCTGGTCCAGTCCTCCTCGCCCATCTGGCCGGTCCGCATCGCGTGCAGCGGCACCCGTGATTCGGCCGAGAGCAGCCGCATGGTGATCTCGTTGCGGCTCATTTCCAGGCTGAACATGACCGTGGTCAGCCCGTGCTTCAGCGACGCCGCCCGGGCAAGATCCAGCGCCAGCGTGGAGTTGTGGGTCGGGATCATGCTGCGGCCCGCGAGATACAGCCTGTCGGTGCTGTCCACCTGGACGCAGCGGACCGGCCGCGACGGAACCGGCCTGACGTCGACGATGTAACGCCACCGGGTGCGCTGGGGGTGGTGGTGCAGCCGTTCCTTGTGCAGCAGATGCTTGCGGTCCAGCCAGAACACTCTGTCGGGCGTCGTGAAGTTGACCATGTAGCAGGTCGAAGAAGCCTCACTCCGGCCCTTGACGCGCTTGGTGCTCATCGAGCACCGGTAACCCAGACTGGCGACAAGTTCCCGCACGCCCTCGGCGAGTTCTCGGTTCGTCACCGCGAGCTGGATGGACCCGGTACTGGTCACGGTGCCGTCGGTGTCGAGAATCCCGCCCAGCAGCGCGCGTCGCTGAGCCTCGGAGCCACGAAGGTAGCTAAGCGGGATGTGCTTGTTCCCGAGTACCCCCAGCGTCCGCAGCATGGCCCGCACGGTGCCGCGGTACGTATCGGGAAACGCCATCCGGTAGCGATACCGCGTGCCCTGCGGCACAGCGACAAGCCCGGCGGCCTCGACGTGCATGACGATCTCGGGGTCGACGGTGGTGAATGCCGCGCTCGCTGAGGCTCCCCCGCTAAGCCACACCCCAAGGGCAAATGGCGGAATGGGCAGGTCGGCCTCGGGCAGTTCGAGGGGCTGGGACACGCTCACCGCGTGGTTGGGCCGGTGATCGACGGTGGGGCAGCGCAGCGTCCTGGCTATCTGCTCGGTGGTCACGACCTCGGGCGGGACCGGCTTGGCGAACTCCCGGGCATCCCCGCGCGTCTGCGCGTCATAACGCCGGGCGCGGCGGGTCCAGGTGAGCCACTGGTGCTGGGCGTCCGCGACGATGACCTCTCCGTCGGAGAACTCGACCTCGTAGCAGGGCCGTCCGTGCATCGCCTCGGTGGCTGCCATGACCGTCACCGGGCGACCGTCCGACCCGAGCAACTGCTCCCCGACAGCGACCTCCCCCATGGTCGTCCACCCGGTAGGCGTCGGCAGCGGGGTATCCAGCGCCAGCGCCTTCCCGATGGCAGGTCTAGCTGCGATAACGACCATCTGGCCGGCGTGCAGGCCGTTGGTGAGCGAGTCGAGGTCATTGAACCCGGTCGGCACGCCGGTCATCACGCCGCCGCGCGAGCCGATCGCCTCGATCTCGTCGAGCGCGCCGGGCATGATGTCCGCCAGCGGCAGGTAGTCCTCGCTGACCCGGCGCTCGGTGACGCCGTAGATCTCGGCCTCGGCGCGGTCCACCAGCTCGTCGGCGTCGCCGTCGCCGGCGTACCCGAGCTGCACGATCCGGGTGCCCGCCTCCACCAGACGGCGCAGGATCGCCCGCTCCCTGACGATCCTTGCGTAGTACCCGGCGTTGGCCGCGGTCGGCACCGAGGCCAGCAGCGTGTGCAGGTAGGCGCCCCCACCGATGCGGGCCAGCTCGCCGCGCTTGGCCAGCAGGTCGCTGACGGTCACCGGGTCCGCGGGCTCGCCCCGGCCGTACAGCTCCAGGATCGCCTCGTGCACGAGCTGGTGGGCGGGCCGGTAGTGGTCGAGGGGACTGATCACCTCCATGACGTCGGAGATGGCATCCTTGGACATCAGCATTCCGCCGAGGACGCATTGCTCGGCGGCCAGATCGTGCGGCGGGGTGCGCTCGAACTCCCCGCCACGGGGGGTGAGTTCGGCGACGCTCATGACCACCCACCTCCCCGTCTCGCGGACGCTTGGACGAGCCCCGCTACCGTGCTCCACATCCGTTGTAGCGACCGGTTCGGACAGTCTTCAGCGGCCCGCGGCCTGCGTCCAATCGCTCTGTGCACAGGTCTGTGGACAGCCTGTGCAGACACGCCGCTCTCCCTGTGCGCGGGCTGGGGATAGTACTGAGGACAAGACCAAACGATCGGCCCACGGCACCCTCGTCACCAGCGGTAATGCCGTCCACCGGGTGTGTGAGGAAAAAACTTCGTGCCGCCAGATCGTCCACACGGGGCGCAGCGTTGTCCACAGGCGAAATGTCGTGATGAGCCTGCCCGGCCGGCGTGGCGCGCCGCTCCAGGGGCGTGCCGCGGCGGGTTCCGGACGGGCCGGACCCGCTGCGCCCGTCCGACAGTGCTTCATCATCGGGTGCCCGGGACGGCGGAAAGCATCACGATCATGAAGCCGCCTGCCTAGGCTTCGATCATGTGTTCGACTCTGGAGGCACGGCTCGCCAGGCTCCGGGCAGCCATCGACGAGGTTGCCCTGGCCGCGCGCGCCGCCCGGGGCGGCCACACCGGCCCGGACGGGCGAACCGGCCCGGACGGCCACACCGGCCCGGACGGGAACACCGAGTTGGACGGCCGCACCGGCCTGGACGGGCACACCGACCCCGGCGAACTGGCCGAGCGCCTCGCCAGCCTCTGGGGCATGATCGCGGAACTGGACCCAGCTCTCGCGGCGCGCCTGCATGGCTACGGCCCGGACGCCGGCTGGGACACGCCCTTATGCCGGCACCCGGGCCGTGGTAGCGGGAGTCAGCTTCCCGACGATCTCGATCTCGATGGTGGCGGTCACCTCGGGGTGCAGCCGTACCCGCACCTGATGCGCACCCGCCGTCTTGATGGGGCTCGGCACCTCGATCCGGCGCCGGTCGAGTTCGGGTCCCCCGGCCGCGCGCACGGCGTCCGCGATGTCCGAGGGACTGACCGAGCCGAACAGCCGCCCGGTGCTGCCCACCTTGGTGGCCAGCCGGACCCGGAGTGCGCCTAGCCGCCCCGCGGCCTGTTTGGCGTCGTCGAGGCCGCGGATATCCCGCGCCGAGCGCGCCCGCTTGATCAGGTCAACCTGCTTTTCCGCACCGCGGGTCCAGCGCATCGCGAGGCCGCGGGGAACCAGGTAGTTGCGGCCGTAACCGCCAGCCACCTCGACCACGTCGCCCGGGGCACCCAAGCCGGTGACCTCCTGGGTAAGGATCAGCTTCATCGGCGTGCGACTCATCGACAGCTCTCCTTCCCTACCGGGGCGTGCTCGTGTAGGGCAGCATCGCCATCTCCCGCGCGTTCTTGATCGCCGTGGCGACGTCGCGCTGGTGCTGCGTGCAGTTGCCGGTCACCCGCCTGGCCCGGATCTTGCCGCGGTCGGAGATGAACTTCCGCAGCAGCGGTGTGTCCTTGTAGTCGACGTAGGAGATCTTTTCCTGGCAGAACAGGCAGACTTTCTTTCTTGGCTTACGGATGGGTGCTTTCGCCATCGTGGTGCTCCTGGATAGAAGCCCCGCCCCTTGGCGGGGATGGTGATTGGTATCGGCTGTGGGTTAGAACGGTGGTTCGTCGGGCGCGTCACCGCCGAATCCGTCGGACGGATCCGCGGTCCACGGGTCCTCGGCAGGCCGGGAGCCGCCGCCGCTGTACCCGCCGCCGCCACCACCAGCGCCGCCGCCGCCCTGGCCGGCGAAGTTGCCGCCGGACCGGTTCGACTTGACCACCTTGGCGGAGGCGTTGCGGAGCGACGGGCCGACCTCGTCTACCTCGATCTCGTAGACGGTGCGCTTCTCGCCTTCCCTGGTCTCATAAGACCGCTGGCGTAGCCGCCCGTTGACGATGACGCGCATCCCCCGCTGCAGGCTCTCGGCGACGTTCTCCGCCGCCTGCCGCCATACGTTGCAGCTCAGGAAGAGGCTGTCGCCGTCCTTCCACTCGTTCGTGGTCTTGTCCAGGAATCGCGGTGTGGAGGCCACCCGGAAGTTGGCGACCGCCTGGCCTGTGGGGGTGTAGCGAAGTTCGGGGTCGCCGACCAGGTTGCCGACGATCGTGATCTGGGTGTCACCTGCTGCCATCGGAGACTCCGGTCCTCAGGGATTCATTCAGTAGCGACGCTACCGGGAGGGTCTGTCAGTGCTGCTCCATGCGCATGACCTTCGTGCGCAGAACGGCCTCGTTCAGGCCGAGCTGACGGTCGAGTTCGGCGACGGAGTCCGGCATGGCCTGCATGTCGATGACCGCGTAGATGCCCTCGGACCGCTTGTCGATCTCGTAGGCGAGGCGCCTGCGGCCCCACACGTCGACCTTGTCCACGCTCCCGCCGCCGGTCTTGACCACGGTCAGGAACTGCTCAAGGGACGGCTGGACGGTGGTTTCCTCGAGACCTGGGTCGAGGATGATCATCATTTCGTAATGACGCATAAACGGGACTGCCCCCTCTGGACTGACGGCCACGGTCTCTCCGTGGCAGGAGGAACTGCATCGGCAAAGGCCAGGTACATGCTGGCGGAATGCAGGGGCTCAGCCTACCAGCCCCGGAGCAGTTCTCCGGGCTTCCGGCAGCCCCGATGGCCGGACCGCGCGCCGCGGGCGAAGGGTTCTCCGCGGTGCCGCGCGGGAACAATCCCCTCGACCGGCCCGGTATCTGCAAGGAGGGTGGCCGATATGCCGGAAGCCGCCAGCGCCCGCCCCAGTTCCCGCCTCACGCTGAACAGCGACGGCCAGCGGCACCCGCTGGAGAACAGCCTCGCCGTGTTCACCCTGATCACCGGGTTGATCGTGTTCGCGGTCGGGTGGCTAGTCAAGCTGCACGTGCTCGCCTCTGTGCTCGGCATCGTGAGCCTGCTCGTCGGCCTCTACGCGCAGATGATCTCCGCGACACGAGAAGAACGGATGATCATCGTCACCGGGCTGGTGGCCGCGTTCGTCGGCACCGCCCTCGGCTTCGCGCACGGCGGCTTCTTTCCCTAAGCCCGCTTGAGCGGGCCCGCCTGGCCGGCCCTGCTCTACGCTCGGGGGCATGGTTCGCATTGGTGCCCACGACCGCGAAGGTGATCCGCTGACGGTGGCGAACGCCACCGGTTCCGAGGTCATCCAGTTCTTCCTCGGCGACCCGCAGGGCTGGGGCGCGCCCACGTTCCCCGGCGGCGACGCGGGCAAGCTCCGCGCCGCGCTCAACGAGGCGGGCCTGGAGGTCTTCATCCACGCGCCGTACGGCATCAACGTGGCCAGCGCGAACAACCGGATCCGCATCCCCAGCCGCAAGCTGCTGAGCCAGCAACTCGCCGCCGCGGCCGCGGTCGGCGCGAAGGGCCTGATCGTGCACGGCGGCCACGTCACCGGCGGGATCGACGAAAGCGAGGGGTACGCCAACTGGCGCAAGGCGATCGAACGGATAGAACGGCCGGTACCCCTGCTGATCGAGAACACCGCGGGCGGCGACCACGCGATGGCCCGTGGCCTGCCCGCGCTGCGGCGCCTCTGGGAGGCCATCGGGGATCTGTCAGAAGGCGACGGGACCGGTGCCGGCCAGATCGGCTTCTGCCTGGACACCTGCCACGCCTACGCGAGCGGCGAGGACCTGGCCGGCATCGTGGACCGGGTCAAGGCCATCACCGGCCGGATCGACCTGGTGCACTGCAACAACTCGCGGGACGGGTTCGGCTCCGGCCGCGACCGGCACGCGGCCATCGAGTCCGGCACAATCGAGCCGGAACTCCTGCTTGACGTCGTCCGCGCGGCCGGTGCCCCGGCGGTCTCCGAGACCCCCGACCCGGCCGCCGACATCGCCTGGCTGCGGGAGCGCCTCACGGGCTGACGGGCGCCGCCCCCTGCTCGCGTAGCACGAAGCTGTCGGGGGCGCCGTCAAGCACACCGCCGGCCGGGTCGTCGTCCCCGGTCACGCGCACCAGGTCATAGCCGGGTTCCAGGATGTCCCTGACCACGAGCGCCATGAGGATCAGCACAGCCACGAACCTGGACAGCAGCGCGGCGAAGTAGAGCCCGGGACTGATGCCACCGTCGGCCACCGGCACCTGGCCGGTACCGGTGGCGATGGTGATCAGGTAGGCCCAGATGGCGAAGAAATAGGTGACCTCGGCCACCTGCCACACCAGGTACGCCCACACCCGCGGCCTGGCCAGCACCACGAGCGGGACCAGCCAGATCACGTACTGCGGCGACCACACCTTGTTGCTCAGCAGGAACACGGCCAGCACGAGGAAGAACACCTGGGGCACCCGGGGACGGCGCGGCGCGGTGAGGATCAGGGCACCGATGATCACGCAGCCCGCGGCGAAGGCCGCCGCGGAGAACAGGTTGAGCGAGCCACCGGTGAGCGAGCCGACGAACGGCCAGTGCTCGGTCTCGAAGAAATACCACACCGAGCCCCAGTCCGCGGGACGGTCCCTGCTCAGCGCGTAGAACCGGCCCCAGCCCGCCGGCGCGGCGAAGGCGACCGGCAGGTTGACCGCCAGCCACGCGACGGCGGCGGACGCCGTGGTGGTCCAGAAGGCACGCATCCGCCCGGCCCGCAGGCACAGCAACAGCAACGGGCCGAAGAACAGCAGCGGGTAGAACTTGGTGGCCACCGCCAGGCCGAGCAGCACCCCGGCCAGGACCGTCCGGCGGGCTGCCCATGCCGCCATGCCGAGCGCGACCAGGGCCATCGCGATCAGGTCCCAGTTGATGAACGAGGCCAGGATGAGCCCCGGCGCGAGCGCGACCCCGAGCGCGGTCCACCGGCGCGACCGTCCCGCCAGGTACGCGGTGGCCAGCGTGCCGGCGACCGCGCACAGCGTCAGCATCAGCACGGTGACGTCGAAGAACTCCCGCCCTCGCACGAACGGATCGGAGATAGGCCGGACCATCCAGGCGACCGCCTGCATCGCCGCTCCGATGAGTACCGGGTACTCGACCGGGTGGCCGGTGTAGGGGACCTTGCCCGCCGAAAGCTGCTCGTTGAAGTACAGCGGGTAGATGTCGGTGTAGCAGTGGGCCTGGAACTGCTTGAGGTAGACGTTCCAGTCACCGCCGCGGCACGCGGCCTTGTTGAGGAACCCGAGCGCGCTGCCGGCCAGGCTGGCCAGGATCAGCGCCGTGGTGGAGCCCGCCAGCATCGCCGCGCGGTGCTGCCATCGCTGCGCCCCCGGCGGGCGCGCACCAGCGGCTGTGGGCGGCCCGGTCACCGTCGGTCCGCTGTCGTGTTCAGCCATCGGCTCCTGCCCCGGCCCGGGCGAGCCTGGCTAACCGCCCGGCGGCCGTTCCGCTGACCTTCGTGCCCGTCGCCTGTTACGCAGCCTAGTCACCAGCGGCAGGGACGGCCCGGCCACCACGACGAGGGCCAGCCCCACTGCCCCGGCCCCGGCACCGCCGGACCCACCGGACCCGGCGGTCGGGGCGGGCTGGGAGCCCGCCGCGAAGTGCGGGCCGGTCGGCGTGGGGTGCCCCGTCGGGGTGGGGTTCCCGGTCGGCGTGGGGCCTCCGGTCGGCGTCGGGAACCCGGTCGGCGTGGGCCCGCCGTGATGGCAGCCGAAGCCCTGACCCTGACCCTTGGCCCTGTGCCCGGGCAGGGCTGGCCGCCCGGGTTGTGGTCGTGCTTGGGCTTGGGCTTGGGCAGAGCGCCGTACAGGTTCCACCGTTGCCCGTCGTTGTTGACCGGCTGGGAAGTTCACTACCGGCTGGCTTTCGAAGTTCTTCACGAAGAACTGGTGCCACATGTACGCCGGCCACTGCCCGCCGTAACCGGACAGGCCGCCGATGCCGAACAGCGTCTGGATGCCGGCCGGCGGCGCGAACGCCAGGGCCGAGGTGGACGAGCACTGCGCCGCATCCCGCTTCGGGCAGTGCGGCTTGTTGACGAACATGGCGTCCGCCATCGCGTACTTCGGCGTCGCCGCCATGAAGAACGCCGACTGGGACAGGTTGGTCGTCCCGGTCTTGGCGATGACCGGCTGGCCGTTGTCCAGGCCCAGGCCCGCGGCGGTGCCGATGGGAGTCGTGTCGGCCGACAGCGCCCAGTCCACGTCCGCCGCCTGGTCGGGGGTGAGCACCGTGCGCATGGTGGGCTTCGCCTCCTTGACCGAGTTGCCGACGATGATCTTCTTGATGACGTGCGGGCTGTGGTACACGCCGTTGTCGGCGAGCGTGGCGATCGTGGTCGCCTGCTCCTCGACGGTCAGGGACGCCTGGCCGAGCGCGATGCCCGCCTCGTCCTGCATCCTTGGTCCGCCGACCAGCCCGCTGGCCGGACATCCACGCCGAACGCCTTGGCCATGTCGGTACGACCGGGTGCTGGCGGGTCGCGTGCGTCGTACGCGACCTTGTGCCACAGGTCGGTGTAGGCGGTGTTGAGCGAGGCGGCCGTCGCGGCCTGCACGTGCACCGGGCCGAAGCTGTTTTTCGCGCCCTCGTCGTTCACGACCTGGTAGTAGCCGGGACCGGGCGGCTGGCCTCCCGGCTTCGCGAACGCCGAGGCCAGTGAGTCAGGCGGGATCCACAGCGGCGAGTCGCCGTCCAGGATGGAAGTCTGGACGTTCATCCCCTGCTTGACGGCGGTGGCCAGGACGTAGGTCTTGAACGAGGAGCCGACCTGGTTGCGGGACTGCAGCGCGTTGTCGAACTGGCTCTTGTTGTAGTTCTGCCCGCTGTACATGGCCAGGATGGCACCGGTCTTCACCTGCTCCAGCACCGCTCCGGTGCGGACCCAGTGTTTCAGCCCCGTACAGGTCGCGCGCGCCGCCGCAGACAGGAGGGCAGGCGGCGTGCAGTGTCTCATCAGGCTGTCGGCCTGCCGGACCGTGCCGTACAGCGAACCCATCAGGTTCTGGTTGAACGTGGTGACCACGTGCAGGCCGCCGGTGTTGATCCGGCCCAGCGAGTAGTGGTAGGTGGTCTCCAGCTCGTTCAGCGCGGCCTGCATGATGTACCCGCGGTAGCCGTTCCAGGTGTTGTTCACCGGCGGCACGATGGCGGGGAACTTCTGCAGCGCCGCCGAGTAGCCCTGCGGGGACAGCGTGCCCATGGTCTCCATGGTCTGGAGCACGTACTTCCAGCGGGACACCAGGGCCGTGTGGGCCAGGCCGGCCTTCGGGTCGGGCTTGTAGTAGCTCGGGCTCTGGATCATCGCGGCGATCATCGCGGCCTGCGCCGGGGTGATCTTGCTGAGGTGGCTGGGGTCCAGGCCGAAGTAGACCTGTGCCGCCGCGGCGGCACCGTAGGCGCCACCGCCGAAGTAGACCGTGTTCAGGTACTGCTGGAGGATCCACTCCTTGGACTTGGCCTGGGCGAGCTTCTGCGAGACGAAGATCTCCTTGATCTTGCGGCTCGCGGTCTGCGACGTGCCGATGTCGTCGTAGTAGTTCCTGACCAGCTGCTGGGTGATGGTGGAACCGCCCTGCAGGTTCCCGCCGGAACTGGTGAGGTCGTAGTAGGCGGCGCGGAGGATACCGGTGGGCGAGATGCCGCCCTCGTGCCAGAAGTTCTTGTCCTCGGCCGCCACCACCGCGTCGCGGAGCACCGCGGGGAACTGGCTGTAGGTGAGGATCACCCGGTTGGTCTGGCCGAACTGGCCCACCTCGGTCTTGCCGTCGCTGAAGTAGACCTTGGACGCCTGCTGCATGACGGCCGACTGGACGTCGGGGATGGGGGTCTTGGAGTAGGCGTACGCCACCCCCACCATGATCATGATGATGAAGAGGCCGACGACGCCCGCGACGATGGTCAGCGCCTTCTTCCAGGTCCAGTGCCGCCACCAGCTGCCCTTGCGGCGCGGCCCTTTGCCGCCCGGGTCGTCCGGGCCGCCCCAGTCGCCGCCGCCGTTGCCGGCCCGGCGCTGGGACCGGCGGCTGCCCTGGTCATCCCAGTCGCCCTCAACGCCGTTGCGGCGCAGCCGCTCACGCAGGTCGTCCCTGATGTCGCGGACGCCGGTGCCCAACCGGGACGTCGTGCGGCTGCGGGCGCTGCGCTCACCCCAGGGGCTCGCGCTGCCTTCCCGGCTCCCCGGCTGCCAGGGCCCGTCCTGGTCAGGTGCGCCGCCCTGCCGCGGCGAGTAGAAGTCCTCGCGGACCCCGCCGCGGGTGCCGTCGGCCGCGGCCGGCCCGCCGCGGCGCGGCGATCCGCCACCACGCTGGGCCCCCCGCGACGACCGGTTCGAGTGCCCGCCATGCCGCCCGCCACCGGCCGGACGCCCCGAACTGCGGCCGTTACCGTCAGGAGAGCCCGGGCGGGGCGGGTAGGAACTGCCCCGGCCTGGCCCGTATGGTGCGGGAATATCTGGGTTACTCACGCGTCCTCGCTGGTTTGGATGAGCCAGTCCGGGCGGGGGTAGCTAACCCACCGCGGTCCACCGTGCCTGGCGGTGCACGGCGTGTGCCCGTTCGCCACCTTGCCTCGTGGCTCTGCCTCGCGCCCGGAGGATCCTGCCCTGACCAGGTACTTTAACTCGTCTTGCTCGCTGTTTGGGACCCAGGCCGGCCGCGCCGGGCGCGCGGCTCGCCCGTGCCGAGAACGTAGGACGAAGCGAGGTGGTTCCAGCCACAACTCTGGCAGACCTCGACGACGTACGCCCGGAACTCCCCATATTCCGTAGCCATCTCGGCCAGTTCGCCCGCCTGCTTCACCCGGCCTTCGTAGCGCCCGAGTTCATCCCCGTACACGTAGGTCACGTGGGTGAGCTGGGACCGGCGGCAGATCGGGCACCTGGTGTCCGTCGCCTCGCCGTGGAACTTCGCGGCACGGAGCAGATAGGGATGCGCGTCGCAGACGTCCGCGACGGTGGTCTGGCCAGCAAGCACCGAGGCGAGCGTTGCCCTGCGGGCAAGCGCGTAATCGACCACGCATCTCCTAGGTGCCATCTCAGACAGCGTACGACGCAATCGTGACCGCGCCGAGACCGGGCGGCCGGCCAGCTGCGCGGCCGGGCGGCACCGGCGGGCTTATGCGCCACAGCGGCGAACGGCCACCGAACGGGAGGTTGCAACATCTCTCGGCTCGACATATCTTAGCGATGTATCGGTTCGATACATCGATTCGAGGTATAGCGCCTCCGGGCCCGTCCAACAGGGACAAGCCAGGAAGCGCAGCGGGAGGCACAGGCTGTGGCGAGCGGTCACCGGTCGGGAGTGCTTGAGCTGGCCGTGCTCGGCCTGCTGCACGAGACTCCCATGCACGGCTATGAACTGCGCAAGCGGCTCAACGCCTTCCTCGGCGCCTTCCGCGCGTTCGGCTACGGCTCGCTCTACCCCTGCCTCAAGGACCTCCTCGCCCAGGGCCTGATCGTGGAGGAGCAGCCGGACCTGGCGGGCAAGCCGCTGGCCGGCCGCCGGTCCAAGATCGTCTACCGGCTGACCGCGGAGGGCAAGGAGCGGCTGCAGCAATTGCTGGCCGAGCCAGGCCCTGCCGCGTGGGAGGACGACGGATTCGGCGTCCGGTTCGCCTTCTTCGGCCAGACCCGCGCGGACATCCGGCTGCGGATCCTTGAGGGCCGCCGGACGAGGCTGGAAGAGCGGCTTGACGGCGTCCGGGCGGCGATGGCGCGGACCAGGGAACGCCTGGACAGCTACACGCTCGAGCTGCACAGGCACGGCCTTGAGTCGGTCGAGCGGGAAGTCCGCTGGCTCAACGAGCTGATCGCCTCCGAACGGCAGGCGGGCGGCGACCAGGGACGGCAGTCCCCGCCGTCCGGCGATAACGACACGTCAGCGGGCACTTCCGCGAGCTGACAGGCCGGCGCCGCCCCCGCGGCGCCGCTGGCAAAGAACAGGAGCAATCCTCATGGGTTCGGTACGAGTAGCCATCGTGGGTGTGGGTAACTGCGCAAGTTCCCTCGTCCAGGGGGTGGAGTACTACAAGGACGCCGTTCCGGGGAGCCGGGTACCGGGCCTGATGCACGTGCAGTTCGGCCCCTACCACGTGCGGGACGTGGAGTTCGTCGCGGCGTTCGACGTGGACGCCAAGAAGGTCGGGCAGGACCTGGCCGAGGCGATCGGGGCCAGCGAGAACAACACCATCAAGATCTGCGACGTCCCGCCGACCGGGATCACCGTGCAGCGCGGGCCCACCATGGACGGCCTGGGCCAGTACTACCGCGAGCTGATCACCGAGTCGGACGACCCGCACGTCGACGTGGTCCAGGTGCTCCGCGACTCCCGCGCCGACGTCCTGGTGTCCTACCTGCCGGTCGGCTCGGAGCAGGCGGACCGGTACTACGCGCAGTGCGCGCTGGACGCGGGCGTGGCGTTCGTCAACGCGCTCCCCGTGTTCATCGCCTCGGACCCGCAGTGGGCCGCGAAGTTCGCCGAGGCCGGCGTGCCGATCATCGGCGACGACATCAAGTCGCAGGTGGGCGCCACCATCACCCACCGGGTGCTGGCCAAGTTGTTCGAGGACAGGGGCGTGGAACTGCTGCGCACCTACCAGCTCAACGTCGGCGGCAACATGGACTTCATGAACATGCTGGAGCGCACCAGGCTCCAGTCCAAGAAGGTCTCCAAGACCCAGTCGGTCACCTCGCAGATCCCGCACGAGATGGAGAAGGCGGCCGTGCACATCGGCCCGTCCGACCACGTGCCGTGGCTCGACGACCGCAAGCTGGCGTTCGTCCGGCTGGAGGGCAAGGCGTTCGGCGACGTCCCGCTCAGCCTCGAGTACAAGCTGGAGGTCTGGGACTCGCCGAACTCGGCCGGCGTGATCATCGACGCGATCCGCGCGGCCAAGATCGCCCTGGACCGCGGCATCGGCGGCCCCCTGCTGTCGGCGGCGAGCTACCTCATGAAGTCCCCGCCGGAGCAGTACGGCGACGACGACGCGCGGGACGCGGTGGAGAAGTTCATCCGCGGCGAACTGGCCCGCTAGAGCCTGGCCGCCGGCCCCGGCATTCCCGGCGCGAGATCTTCCGCGGCATTACGATCGACCGCAACCGGCCGCCCGGCCGATCGAAGCGCCGGTGGGCCTGGTGCCGGGGCACCCGTTAGGCTGAGCGGGTGCCCCGCACATCTCTTCTGGCCGACCTGCGCAGCGTGCTGGCGGAACGGGACTTCCGGCGGCTGTTCTCGGTCCGGCTGATCTCCCAGGCCGGGGATGGCATCGTCACCGCTGGCGTCGGCACGTACGTGTTCTTCAACGCTAGCTCGTTCCCGAGCCCGTCGGCCGCGGCGGCGGCGTTCACCGTGCTGTACCTGCCGTACTCGGTCATCGGGCCGTTCGCCGGGGTGCTCATCGACCGCTGGTCGCGCCGTCAGATCCTGGTCTTCTCGGCCCTGCTCCGGTCCGCCTTCGTGGTGCTGACCGCGGCCGTCATGGCCGCCGGCGAGCGGGGCGCGCCGCTCTACGTTGCGGTGCTGCTCGTGCTGGGCGTGAACCGGTTCTTCCTGGCGTCGCTGTCCGCCGCGCTGCCGCACGTGGTGGCCGAGGACAAGCTGGTGATGGCCAACTCGGTGTCGCCGACCGTCGGCGGCATCGTCGGCGCGATCGGCGGCATCATCGCCCTCGGGCTGAACGCGGCCACCGGCGATACCGAGCGCGGCGCCGCCATCACCTTGCTGGTGGCCGGCTGCTGCTACGTGGCGGCCAGCGCTCTGGCCGCGACCATGCGCCGCGACCTGCTCGGCCCGCAGTTCGAGCCGGGCGCCGAGCCGGGGCGGCTGCTCGGCGAGGTGGGCACGGTCGCGACCGACCTGGCGGCCGCCGCGCGGTACGCGGTAAGGCACCGCGGCCCGGCCAGTGCGCTCGGCGCCACCGGCGCAGGCAAGTTCCTGTTCGGCATCTTGACCGTGGTGTCGATCCTGCTGTACCGGAACTACTTCTACCCCTCCAGCGCGCCGGTGGCCGAAGCCCACGTCGTGTTGCTGGCAACGGTCTCCGCGGTCGGCTACGGCTGCGCCGCACTGGTCGTGCCGCCCGCCACCCGGTGGCTGTCCAAGCGGGCCGTCATCGCGCTGCTGCTCGCGGCCGCCGGGGTGGTGACCGCGGTGCTGGGTGAGAGCTTCGACGAGATCGCGTACTTGGCCTTCGGTTTCTTCCTGTACCTGACCGCACAGGGGGTGGCCATCTGCGCGACCACGGTGCTGCAGGAGGAGACCGGCGACGCCTTCCGCGGCCGGCTGTTCGCCTTCTACGACGTGATGTTCAACGTCTCGCTGGCCGCCGGGGCGATTGCCTGCGCGGCCTTCGTGCCGCGCGACGGCAAGTCACCGGTGATCCTGGGGGTGGTCGCGGCCGGGTACGTCGCGGCGGCGGCCGGGTACTGGCTTTTCAGTCGTCAGTCCCCGCCGGTCTCCGCCGGGGGCCCTGGCACGTCCAGGCCCTCCCCCGCGGCCCAGCCACGCAGTTCCTGAACGGCGCGCTCGCGGCCAAGCGGGCCGTGCTCCACGCGCAGTTCCAGCAGGTACCGGTAGGCCTTTCCGACGATCGGCGACTGCGGCACGCCGAGAATCTCCATGATCTCGTTGCCGTTCAGGTCCGGCCTGATCTTGTCCAGTTCCTCCTGGACCGACAGCACGGCGATCCGGTTCTCCAGGTCGTCGTAGGCGCGCTCCAGCCGCTGCGCCTTGGCCTTGTTTCTTGTCGTGCAGTCCGCCCGGGTTAGCACGTGCAGCCGGGTCAGCAGGTGGCCCGCGTCCCGCACGTAGCGCCGCACAGCCGAATCGGTCCACTCCCCCTCCCCGTAGCCGTGGAACCGCAGGTGCAGCGCGACAAGCTTGGACACGTCCGAGACCACGGCCGAGGGGAAGCGCAGCGCGGTGAGCCGCTCCCTGGCCATCGCCGCCCCGACCACCTCGTGATGGTGGAAGGCCACCCTGCCCCCAGGACCGGGCAGCTTACGGCGCGTCTTGGGCTTGCCGATGTCGTGCAGCAGCGCCGCGAGCCGGACCACCAGGTCGTTCTCCAGCCCGTAGGCGGGCTCCAGGGTGGTTGCCCGGGCCAGCACGGTCAGCGTGTGCTGGTACACGTCCTTGTGCCGGAAATGCTCGTCCCGCTCCAGCCGGAGCTTGGGCACCTCGGGCAGGACCTGTTCCGCGACCCCCGTATCCACAAGCACGGATATTCCGCGCACCGGCCCGTCGGGGCCGGGCGAGCGGAGCAGCTTGGTCAGCTCGCCGCTGATCCGTTCCGCCGACACCACCGACAGCCGGCCAGCCATCGCGGTCATCGCCGCCTGCACGTCGGGTTCCACAGAAAAGCCGAGCTGCGCGGCGAACCGCGCGGCGCGGAGCATCCGCAGCGCGTCGTCGTTGAACGAGTCTTCCGGCTTTCCCGGTGTGCGCAGCACCTTGGCCCGCAGGTCACGCATGCCGCCGAAAGGATCGACGAGCTCCAGCGACGGCAGCAGCGCCGCGATGGCATTGACGGTGAAGTCGCGCCGGCCCAGGTCCGCCTCCAGGGAGCGGCCGTAGGTCACCCCGGGCTTGCGCGAGTCCGGCTGGTACTCATCGCTGCGGTAGGTGGTGATCTCGCAGATGACATCGCCCCTGCGCAGGCCCACGGTGCCGAACTCGATCCCGGTCTCCCAGATCTTGTCGGCCCAGCGGGCGACGATCTGGCGGACCTGTTCCGGCCGCGCATCGGTGGCCAGGTCGTACTCGTGATCGTGCACCTCGCGGCGCAGGAAGACGTCCCGGATCATGCCGCCGACCAGGGCGAGTTCGTGGCCTTCGGCGGCGAACAGGGCCGCCAGGCCGGCTGATCGCCGCCGCTGGCCCGCGCAGCAGGGCGGCAGCGGCACGGCGCTGGTAGGGGGTGAGGTCAGAGGAATCCGGCACGGCACGAGGGTAGGGGCTCGCGGCTGTCAACCGGAAATGGACGCCGCACCCGCGCGCACCTCGCCGGGCATGGTGCCGCTGCCGCAGCGCCGCCTGGACATCTGCGGGCGATGATCGCGGGGCGTAAACGGCAGCCGACGATCGGCAATAACATTTCGGCATGGCGTGTCAGCGGCAACACCGGGGGCGGACGATGACCCGGCGGTGCCTGCGGCTGGCGGCCGTGGCTGCGGCGCTGGGCGCCGGGTGGCTCGCAACGGTGCCCGCGGCGGCCGCGCCGGGCACCGGCGCCGTCCTCACGGCGACGGCCGGCCCGCAGTTCCGGTGGCGCTTGGGGGCTGGTTGGCGGCGGTGAGCGGGACGAGGAGCCGGTTGTAGACCTTGGTGTGGAAGACGGCTATTAGGGATCGGCGCCTGTCGAGGGAGACGGGAATAGAGCAGGACTTGGCCGGAAGGAAGTCCGCGCCGTGTTAAGGAAGCCCTGATCAGACTCCCATAAGCTGGGACGGCCCTGAACGTCAGGACGGCGGTACATGCGTGCTAGGACCGGGGCCAGTGTGCTAGGACCGGGACCAGGTGGTGCCGTTCCAGTGCAGGATGAGGACCGTGCCTGTGGCGGAGTGTCCGCCCACAGCCCAGCCGTTGGTGGCCGACACCATGGTGACGTCTGTGAGGAAGCTGTCGGTGGTGCCGCCCTGGTTCGGCACGCGGGCCCAGTTGGTGCCGTTCCAGTGCAGGGTCAGGGCCGCGAACCCGCCGGTGCTGGTGGTGTAGTCGCCGGCAGCCCAGGCGTTCGACTTGGAGACGGTGGCTACCCCGGTCAGCTCGTTTGGCGGGCCGGGGTTGGGGCTGAAGACGTGCTGCCAGGCGGTGCCGCTCCAGTGCAAGGTCAGCGTCTTTGGCAGCTCCACGGTGGACGTCTTTCCCGATCTGCCGACGGTCCATGCGTTGCCCGGGGCGGCGTCGCTGACCCCGTATGCGGCGGCGGGACTGGGGTTGGGGCTGGGCACCTGGGTCCAGCTGGTGCCGTTCCAGTGCAGGGTCAGGGCCGTCCAGCCGGTGCTGCTCAACTGGGTCCCCACGGCCCACGCGTCCGACGTGGACGCCGCGCTGACTGCAAAGAGCACAGTGTAACCGGAGGAAACCGATATGGGCACCTGGGCCCAGCGGGTGCCGTTCCAGTGCAGCACCAGCGGCCGGTGCACCTCGTTGCTGGTGTCGTAGTAGCCCACGGCCCAGCCGTCAGTGGCCGACACCATGCTCACCCCGCGCAGCGAACTGCCAATACCGCTGATATGAGGGGGCGGCACCAAGGCCCAGTTGGTGCCATTCCAGTGCTCGATCAGGGCCGTTGCGCCGCTGAATTGGGTCCCTACCGCCCAGCCGTCGGTGACCGACACCATGCTCACCCCAGACAGCGCCCCGGTGGGGACATTCGGGCTTGTCACCTGCGACCAGTGGGTGCCGTTCCAGTGCACGATCAACGGCTGGTCGCTGGTGCCGGTGCTGCCCACCGCCCACGCATCCGAGGCCGACACGGCACTGACCCTGGACAGGAACCCGGGGATGCCCATGACCGGCTGGCCTGCCATTGGCTGCGCCGCGGCGGCCAGCGTGCCGGTCAGCACCAGGCTGCCAGCCACCGGCAGAAACAGCCACCGTCCCCGGCGGCAGATCGAGCGGACGGTACGCGGCGTGATCATCGCAACCTCACAGTCAGCCGGAACGGCGAACAGAGCTGCAAATGCGACGCGCGGCACACGGTCATGGTTGACAGGAGCCGATGGATGACAGGAGCCGAGCGTGCCCGCTGCATGCCCGATGGGTAGTGAACCGCGTCCGGGTCGGCCAGGCGGGCGAGGATGAACCGCTGCAGGGCCGCCGGCGCTTCCCGCCACTCCCACTGATGCTCGGCCAGCAGCGCCTGCATCCGCTGCGGCGTGGCCAGCCCGGCCTGCTCGGCCAGCTGCCAGCACGAGCGGCGCTCCCCGGGCGCTGTCAGCAGCGCGCCGATGTAGGCGAACGCCGCCAGGCGCGACCTGGCCTGGCAGAACACTGGCGCGAGCCGGGCACGCAGCTCCTCGTGAAGTTCTCCCAGCCAGCGGCCATCCTCTACGATGGCCGCCTCGGCCACCTGCTGATCTTGTCTTCTCACAGCGCCTGATCATCCAGGTGGCCGTCCTGCCGCTCACCGCCACCCCGGCACACCATGATCAACCAGGCTCTAGATCACAAACCGGGACTGTAGTACCGGGCGGGAGCCCAACTCGGGAGCCTACCGGCCCGGACGGGCGCGGACACGTGCAGACGGCTCGCAGACTCTGACCTGCGAGGTATGGACTTCTGCGGACCCACATGGACACGGCCCACATACCATTTCGGCATGGCGTGTCAGCGGCAACACCGGGGGCGAACGATAACCCGGCGGTGCCTGCGGCTGGCGGCCGTGGCTGCGGCGCTGGGCGCCGGGTGGCTCGCAACGGTGCCCGCGGCGGCCGCGCCGGGCACCGGCGCCGGGGCCGTCCTCACGGCGACGGCCAGCCAGCCCGGGGCACGGGCACACCCGTGGATCGCGATCACATCGCTGAGCCCGACCATCGCGACGCCCAAGGCGAAGGTCATCGTCTCGGGAATCGTCGCCAATCCTACGTCTGCGCCGCTGCAGGGCCTGTCCGTCCAGCTTTGGTCGTCCCGCTTCGCCCTGTCCAGCCGGCCGGTCATGAACGGCTACCTGACCACGCAGGGCGCGTCCGGCCTCGACGCCCTGGTGCCCGGTGCGCTGCTCACCCTGCCCGGCCGGGTGCCGCCGCACGGGACCGAGCCGTGGACCATGACGTTTGACGTGACCCAGGCGGGAATGCGCACGTTCGGCGTGTACCCGCTGGCCGCGCAGCTGAGCAGCGCGGGCGCGGAACTGGACGTGGCCCGCACCCTCCTGCCGTTCTGGCCGGGAAAGCAGGCGGCGCGCACGGTGAAGCCGCTGACCATCGGCTGGGTCTGGCCGCTCATAGACACCCCGCAGCGGGGTGCGTGCCCGGCGCTGCTCAGCAACGAGCTCGCGGCCAGCGTGGCAACTGACGGGCGGCTCAACTCACTGCTCGCGGCCGGCCGGTCCGCCAGCGGCCGCCGCGCCATGATCACCTGGGCGATCGACCCGGCGCTGCTGAGCGACGTCTCGGTGATGACGCAGCCCTACCGGGTGAGCGCCCGCGCGGACTGCTCCGGCGGTAAGACCGAGCCGCCCAGCCGCCCCGCGGCGGCCTGGCTGAGCGACATCAAGGACCTGGCCGCTGAGCAGGACTTCTTCGTCACCCCTTACGCCGACGTGGACATGGCCGCGATGACCCACCATGGGCTGGACGGCGAGCTCACCGCCGCGTTCCACGATGGCAAGGCCGCGGCGCAGCAGCTTCTCGGCCGGTACCAGCGGTCCACCCCGGCCGCGCCTGGCGTGATGGCCTGGCCGACCGGCGGGGTGGCGGACTACGGCGTCCTGGAGGCACTGGCCGCGCAGCAGCATGTCCAGGTGATGATCATGGACAGCAAGCTGATGCCGCCCGTTACGCAGGCCGTTACGCCGCTCACCTACACGCCGACGGCGGTGACCACCACGCCCAACAGGGCCGGCGGCCTGATGCACGTGCTGCTGTCCGATCACGAGATCACCCAGATCTTGTCGCTGCGGCGCAATCAGATACCCGGCGTGGTACCCGGCCCTGCCCCGATGCCGGCCAGCGTGCGCGCGCAGATCCGGCAGGCCGCCGCGTTCGGCAAAGAGCAGTGGTTCCTCGCGGAAACGGCGATGATCGCAGCCGAGCCGGCCAGCGCGTCCCGCGCGCTGGTGGCCGCACCGCCGCGCCGCTGGGATCCGTCGCTGAGCCTGGCCGGCGCGCTGCTGAGCGAGACGGTCACCGCACCGTGGCTACACCCGGCCACCCTGGCCAGCATGGTCGCCGATGGGCCGGCGCCGGGATCGCCGGCCCGGGAGGCGCCGCCGCAGCACCTGGTGAGCCGCGGCGAACTGACCGGGGCACTGCTGCGGCAGGTGCGCAACACGCTCGCCACACAGGTGCACCTGCTGGACAGCATCCTCACCACGGGCGGCCAGGGTTACCTTTCCACCGCGGTGGACGCGGTGGAGTCCTCCGCCTGGCGCGGCAGCAAGAAGGCGCAGCGGCCGGCCACGCAGTTGCTCCACCACGAACTGTCCTTCGTCCTGGGGAAGCTGGCCCAAGTCAGGATCGTCGGCTCTTCGCGGGTCACGCTCGGCGGCAAGGCGGGCGACGTGCCCGTGTCGGTACGCAACAACCTGCCCGTTGGGGTCACCGTCCAGGTGAAGGCCAGCGTGTCGGCCGATGACCAGGTGACGATCGCGCCCTACAAACGCCTGGTCAGGGTGGCTGCCAAATCCCAGGCGATCGTGCGGATCCCGGTGCGGGCCGCGGCCGCCGGGTCGAAGACGATCACCTTGTGGCTGGCCACTCCCGAGGGGGCGGCCCTGCCGGGCCACCCGACGAGCCTGACGGTGACCGCAACGCACTTCGGCACCCTGGCGATCGTGATCATCAGCGTCGCGCTCGTGGTGTTCGTGCTCTCCGCCGCGGCCCGGGCGATCCGCCGCGGCGGGCCACAGGACGGAGGCGCCGGAGCGGAGGCGGAAGAGCTTGACCCCATGCCCAGCCCGCGCGATCCGGCATCTGGAGGTGATGAAACAGGTAGCGTCGGTTCGGGGACCGCGGACGAGCGTCAGCCAGCCAAGGAGGACGATGAGCACGCCACCGCCCCGGGCGGGGCAGACCGCCGCTGACGCGACCGGGCGGCCGTATGGCCGCGACCGGGCGGCACCGGGGCCGTACGGCAGTGCTGAGTCCCCAGCGGCCGTGCCCGGACGGTTGCCCGGATCCCACCGCGCCCAGCCTCCGGGGCCTGACGGCGGGCGCCCACCCGGCGACGGCCGTGTTCCCAGCTCCAGGCCAGGCGTCGAGAACGTCAACGTCGTCCGCTCCAGCGGTGTCATGGCGCTTGGCACCCTCGCGTCCCGGGGCACCGGGTTCCTCCGCACGCTCGTCATCGCCTACGTGCTCGGCATCGCCGGGATCTCGACCGCGTACAACAACGCCAACACGCTGCCGAACGCGGTGTACGACCTGATGCTCGGCGGCATCCTGACCAGCGTCGTGGTACCGCTGCTCGTCAACGCCGCGAAGCGGGACGCCGACGGGGGCGAGGCCTACGACCAGCGGATGTTCACCCTGGCCACGATGGCGCTGGCCGCGCTGACCCTGGTCGCCACCCTGGGCGCGGGACTGCTTGTCGACCTCTACGCGCACGACCTCACGCCGGCCGAGCACCACCTGACGGTGATCTTCGCGTTCTTCTTCGTCCCGCAGATCTTCTTTTATGGGGTGAGCTCGCTGGCCGGCGGCGTGCTGAACGCCAGAGGCAGCTTCGCGGCGCCCATGTGGACCCCGGTCATCAACAACATCGTGGTGATCGCCGTCCTGTTGCTGTTCGTCGCGATCGGCGGGACCAGCGCCTCGACGACCACCATCAGCGGCACCGAGGTGCAGTTGCTCGGCCTGGGCACCACGCTCGGCATCGTGATGCAGACCGCGGCACTGATCCCGTTCCTGCGCCGGGTGGGGTTCCGCTGGCACCCGCGCTTCGACTTCCGCCGGGCCGAAGTGGCCGAGATCAGGCGGATGGCCGCCCCGCTGTTCGGCTACATCCTCACTACCCAGGTCTCGTTCCTGGTGGTGCTGAACGTGGCCAACGCGGCCCAGCGGCACGCCGCCTATGACGGCGTCCCGACCTACGGCTTCGCCTGGCAGTTGTTCCAGATGCCGTACGCCATCGTGGGCATCTCCGTAATCACGGCGCTGCTGCCACGGATGAGCGCGCACGCCTCCGAACGAAGGTTCTCCGAGGTCAAGCTGGACTTCTCCGGCGGGGTCCGGCTGTCCTCGGCGGTCGTGGTGCCGGCCTCGCTGTTCCTGCTCGTGCTGGGCGCGCCGTTCGCCGAGGCACTGTTCGGCTACGGCCAGACCTCGGCCAGCGACGCGAGGTACATCGGCCTGGTGTTCGGGATCTTCTCGCTCGGCCTGGTCCCGTACATGATGTTCCAGCTCATGCTCCGCGTGTTCTACGCCATGCGCGACAGCAGGACCCCGATGTACATCGGGGTCGCGGTGATGGCCGTAAACATTGCCGTGAGCCTGTTCTCGCTGGCGGCGCTGCCCGCCGGCCACGTGGTGGAGGGCGTGGCCGCCGCCTTCGGGCTGGCGAACGTGGTCGGCACGGTCATCGCGTGGCGCATCCTGTCCCGGCGGATGCGCGGCCTGTACGGCAGGCTGATCGCGATCAGCCTGGTCCGGATGCACCTGGCGGCCATCCCCGGCGCGATCTTCGCGCTCGCGGTCTCCTTCGCCGTCGGGGTCATCTTCGCCCCCGGCCCCGCGTTCGGGATCATCACCGTGATCGTCGGCGGGAGCGGCGCGCTGCTGTTGTATGTGCTCTTCGCCAAGGCGCTCGGGGTCACCGAACTGACCGAACTGGGCAGCGGGCTGCGGACGAGGCTGAGGCGGTGATGAGCCTGGCCGCGCCGGGTGGCCGGGCCCTGGCCGAGTCACCGACAGGTAACGGTTTGCACGGGCGGAGGGCACGGGCTTCGGCCCGTTGGTGCCCGCGGCCTACGATGGTGACGGCAGCATGGTGATATACGTCGTCCTGCTGGCCACCCCGGGGGCGCGGAAGGAGGGTCGAGGGCCTGCCCCGCTCTTGACTGCATATTGATGAGCACCTTCATCTCTGAACCGGGTACCCGTCTTGGCGGGCGGTACCGGCTCGAAGACCGGGTCAACGCCAGTAGTGGGTGGGCTGCCTGGAAAGCGATCGACGAGACGCTGGCCCGTCCGGTCACCGTCTTGACCTTCGCGCGCGGGTTCCCGCGCATCACCGAAGTGGTGACCGCGGCGCGGGCGGCGAGCAGGCTCACCGATGCCCGGCTTGCGCAGGTGTTCGACGTCGAAGAGGACTGGGACCACGCCTACGTGGTGATGGAGTGGGTGGCCGGGGACTCCCTGGAGGACCTGCTCGCCGATGGGCCGCTGGATCCGGCCCAGGGCGCGGAGATCATCGCCCAGGGCGCCGAGGCGCTCGCCGTCGCGCACGCCGCGGGCGTGGCACACCTGTGCCTCAACCCCGACTCGCTGCGCTGGACCTCCGGCGGCGGAGTGAAGATCGCCGGCGTCGGCATCGACGCCGCGCTCTCCGGCATTACGGTCGACGACCCGGCGCTGGCCGACACCCGCGGCCTGGGAAAGCTGCTCTACGCCGCGCTCACCGCCCACCTGGCCGGGCGGCGACTGGCCGTCGCTGCCCCCCGCGCCGGAAATGGACGGTCATCCGTGCAGCCCGCGTCAGGTGCGGGCGGGCGTGCCGACCGGTATCGACGACGTCGCCTGCCGGGTTCTCTTCGAGCACGCGGGCGGAGGCAGCCCTCCGATCGCCACGCCCGCCGTGCTGGCCACCGCGCTGAACCGGGTGATACCCGCGCCTGCCGCGCCGCTGCCCGTCCCGCACAGTGGCTACGCCACCGGGACCGGGCCTGCCACGCTCGCCCCCGGGCAGCCCTACCGGCAGCGTGGCGGCGGGCCGCCGCGGCGCGCTGGCCGCGACCCCATGTCCGGCCGGGGGCCCGGTGGCTCCCGGGTGCTGGCGGCCGTCGCCGGAGTGCTTGTCCTCGTGGTGATCGGCGTCGCGGCGTGGGTGTTCAGCCACCACAATTCGGCTGCGCCGCCCACCGCCAAGCAGACCCACAGCGCCTCACCAAGCAACACCCCGGCGGCCGTACTGCCGCCCCACAGTGCGGTCGCGTACGGGCCCGACAACGGCGACAACGGGAGCCAGGCCGGGCTGGCGATCGACAGTTCACCGACCACCGACTGGACGACCGACTCCTACCAGGGGTCGGCGCGCTTCGGCAACCTGTACGGTGCCACCGGCCTGATGCTGGACATGGGCAAGAGCGTCAACGTGTCGTCGGTGACGGTGACCTTCGGGAACGTTCCCGGCACCCATGTGCGCGTCATGGTCGGCAACACGGGCACAGGTACCGGCAAGGCACCGCCGCCCGGGATGACCACGCTGGGCAAGTCGGCCAACGCGTTCAACCAGGTGACCTTCACCGGGCACGGCACCGCCTCCGGCCGGTTCATCCTGATCTGGTTCACGAAGCTCGCGCCGCAGTCCGGCCAGTCCGGGAACTTCCAGGCGGATGTCTTCAACGTCCTCGTGCGAGGATCGTCCTGACGCCCCTCCCCGGGGAACAGCCGCCCGATGCCGAACTGCTCCGGCGGCATGTGAATGGCGACAATGAGGCCTTCGGACTGCTGTTCACCCGCCACAAGGACCGGCTATGGGCGGTCGCGGTACGCACGCTCGGGGACCCCGAGGAAGCGGCCGACGCCCTCCAGGACGCGATGATTTCCGCGTTCCGGCAGGCCAGCGGGTTCCGCGGCGCCTCGGCGGTGACCACCTGGCTGCACCGCATCGTGGTCAACGCCTGCCTCGACCGGCTGCGGCGGCGGGCGGCCAGGCCGACCGTCACCGGGCTGGACGAACGGGCCATGGATGTCCTGTCCCCCGGGCCGGCCGGTCCCGACGCGGCGGCCAGTGCGGAGACCTCCCTCGACGTCATGTCCGCGCTGCGGACCCTGCCGCCCGACCAGCAGGCTGTGCTCGTGCTCGTGGACATGCTCGGCTATTCGGTGGCGGATACCGCGGCGGTGCTTGGCATCTCGCCCGGTACGGTGAAAAGCCGCTGCGCCCGGGGCCGGGCCAGGCTGCTGCCCCGGCTGGCGCACCTGCGTGACCGGGGAGAACCGTTCGCCGCCGGGGCCGCCCCGGTGTCGTCGGCGCCGGAAGACGGCACGCAATTGGGGAACCAGGCGCCGTCCCGGCGCGTCTCACCTGCGGATGGAGGAGGTGAGCCCCGGCTGTGAGAGGGCATGCCGACGCAGCGACGCTGGCGGCGTTCCGCGAGGAACTGCTGTCCGGTCGCAAGGCCGCCCGGGTGTCCGCGCACCTGGCCGCGTGCCCGCGCTGCGCTGCGCTTGATGCGCAACTGTCCGAGGTCACCACCATGCTTCACCGTGCCACCGCGCCGCCGATGCCGGACGCACTCACCGCGCGGATCCAGGCCGCGCTGGCCACCGAGGCCGCGGCCCGGGCCATGGACGCTCCCCGGGCCATGGACGCTCCCCCGCTCGCCGCTGCGGCGGCCGGGGCAGGCGCTGCCACACCGGGCACGCCCGGGCGTGGCGGCTCGCAGGGCCCGGCCGGACAGGACCGCACCAGGGAGCAGACCGGGCGCCGGACGGGCTGGCGCGGCCACGACCGGTCCTGGCTGGCGCTGCGCGTCGCCGCGGTCACCGCCGCGGTGGCCGTGATCGCGGGCGGCGGCTACGGCGTGGCGCAGTTGCTGACCGGGAGCCCTGCCGTGACCGGCACCGCCTCCAGAGCCGCCTCCGCCCCGGCGGCGCGGCCCCGAACATCCGGGTCACGGGCCCGGTGCCGCGCATGTCCGCCGGCGGTTTCAATTCGGCGCCAGGCTCGGCCGGCGGCACCGGCGGCAGCGCTGGTACCTTCGCGCCCCTGGTGATCAGCAGCGGCACGAACTACCAGCCCGCCCGCCTAGCCGCCCAAGCCAGCTCTGTCCTCGCAAAAGTGAACCGCCATGCCCACTCAAGCGCGCGCCCAGGACCCACCCTGGCCCCCTCGCAAGCCCAGGCGAGCCTCTTCCCCGACCTGCATGCCTGCCTGATCCACATAGGCAACGGCCAGGAGCCCCTGCTAGTGGACCTAGCCAAGTACCAAGGCCACCCAGCCCTAGTCGTCGTACTCCCGTCCGCCAACGGCGGCCAGCCGCACGTCCTGGTCCTAGCCCCCGGCTGCACCAGCACCACGGCCGACGTCCTAGCCACGGCCACCCTTCCCCGCTCAGGCTAGGCTCGGCCCCGAATCACCTCCCGCTCTCATCTCACCGGTAGGTGCTGCGCCAGCGGGCTGCGGTGAACTGGCAGCCGGCGTTGTGCCGGGTGCCAGTTTGCCGCTGTCCGCTCCCACCTCTGCCCCACCGAACCCCGCTGGCCACGCCTGCGGCCTCCGGGAATCTTCAGGCCCTAGGATCGGTTGACGCCGTTGCCAGTCAAGCGAAAGGCAATCAGAGAAGTGAGCGCCATTCACGACGTCATCGTCATCGGATCGGGTCCTGCCGGGTACACGGCCGCGCTGTACGCCGCCCGTGCCCAGCTCAAGCCGCTGGTGTTTGAGGGCTCGGTCACCGCTGGCGGCGCGCTCATGAACACCACCGAGGTGGAAAACTTCCCCGGCTTCCCCGGTGGGATGCAGGGCCCAGACCTGATGGACGCCATGCGCAAGCAGGCGGAGCGGTTCGGCGCCGTGCTCCTCGCCGAGGACGTGACCGAGGTGGACCTGAAGGCCGACCCCAAGCGGGTCATCTCCGAGGGCGAGACCTACCTGGCCCGTGCGGTGATCGTCGCGACCGGGTCGAGGTACCGCGAGCTGGACATCCCGGGCGAGAAGCGGCTGTCCGGCCATGGCGTGTCGTGGTGTGCCACCTGCGACGGGTTCTTCTTCCGCGAGCAGGAGATCGCGGTGGTCGGCGGCGGTGACTCGGCCATGGAGGAAGCGCTGTTCCTGACCCGGTTCGCCAGCACGGTGACGGTGATCCACCGCCGGGACGAGCTGCGCGCCTCGAAGATCATGCAGGAGCGGGCGTTCGCCAATCCGAAGATCAAGTTCCGGTGGAACAGCGAGGTCAGCGAGGTCCTCGGTGACACCAAGATCACCGGCCTGCGGCTGCGTGACACGGTGACCGGCGAGCAGAGCGACCTGGCCGTGGGCGGCGTGTTCGTGGCGATCGGCCACGACCCGCGCAGCGAGCTGTTCACCGGGCAACTGGACACCGACTCCGAGGGTTACCTGCTGGTCGACCAGCCGTCCACCCGGACCGCCATCCCCGGCGTGTTCGCCTGTGGCGACGTCGTGGACCACACCTACCGCCAGGCGGTCACGGCGGCCGGGACGGGCTGCGCGGCCGCGCTGGACGCAGAGCGCTACCTGGCGGGCGGGACGAACCCGCGGGACACCTACTGAACCGATGGGAGAGGAAGGAAATGGGCACCAAGAAGGTGACCGATGAGACCTTCGAGGCAGACGTCTTGAAGAACGACAAGCCGGTGCTCGTGGACTACTGGGCCGAGTGGTGTGGCCCGTGCAAGATGGTCGCGCCCGTGCTGGAGGCGATTGCCGAGGAGCACGGGGACAAGCTGGACATCGTGAAGCTGAACGTCGACGAGAACCCCAAGGTCACCCAGAAGTACGGGATCCTGAACATCCCCACCCTGGGCGTCTTCAAGAATGGCGAGGTCGTCAAGGAACTCGTCGGGGCCCGGTCCAAGTCAGCCCTGCTCCGCGAGCTCGCCGACTTCATCTAACCAGAGCGGACGGCTCCGCGGCGATCGGCCGCGGGGCCGTTTTTGCGCCCGGATCCGGCCCGGGAAGGTAACGGCGGCTTTGGGCTCCGCGCGCTGCGGCAAAATGCGGCCAAGGGCCTGTCAGGCCAGTCGTAGCGCCCGTTCTGGAGTCATCGAGCCGAGCAGGCGTTCCAGCGCCACTTCCACGTCTTCGCGCCACGACACGGTCGTTTTAAGCTCCAGCCGCAGCCGCGGGAAATGATGGTGCGGCCGGACCGTCTTGAACCCCACGGCCAGCAGGTAATCCGCGGGCAGCATGCACGAGATGCCCTCCCCCCGCAGATCGCCGAACGCCTCGATCGCCTTGACGCCGCGCCTGGTCAGGTCCTTGGCGACGCCCTGGACCAGCATCCGGCCCAGCCCGCCGCCCTGGAATTCGGAGAGAATGCTGGCCGTCATCAACAAGACCGCATCACCGCTGACCGGGCTGGTCGGAAAGGCAACGGACCGCGGCACATACAACGGCGGCGCATAAAGGACATAACCGGCCGGCACGCCGTCCACATAAGCGATTTTTCCGCAGCTGCCCCATTCGAGAAGCATTGCGGAGACCCACGCCTCTTTTTCCAGCGCGGGATCGCCGACCTCCTGCGCGCGGGCATGGCTGACCGGGTCAAGTTCCCAAAAGACGCACTTGCGGCACTTATGCGGCAAGTCGTCCAAATTGTCGAGCGTGACGTTGGCGAGGCGGCGCGTCACCGGCACCCCTTCGTCTGAAGCAATTCTCCCGAGCGAGCCGGGCTTCCGCACGCCATACACAGCAAATGCCAGATAGCGCGAGCGGACGACCACTGGCCCCGTACCCTGCCATGGTACCCACGACCGCGAGAAGTGATCGTGCCGGTGGCCGGCCCCGGAGCGGGAGGCGTCACGGCCTCGGCACCGTGTGCCGCGATGTGCCCGGCCGGGCCGCCGCCAGGGGAACCTAAAGCGAACTCTGTCCCCGTGCTACTCGGGGGTATGGTCACGCGGCACCGGGCGGGTTACGTTATGTCCCGAATGTGCAGCCCGGCTCGGTAGCGCCCAGCAATGGGCTGCGCGCGAGGCGTAACCAGGGCGGCGCCTGGCAGCGAGCAAGACCCGCACGGAAAGGGAGTGAGGGCGATTCTCAATCGCTTCGGAAAGGCACTGATCACGAGCGCGGCAACGGCAGCGGTTATCGGCATGGCAGTCGCGCCGGCGTTCGCCACCGCAGCCACATGGACCGTCAAGCCTGGTGGTGCCACCACAGGTACGGCCGGAAAGACAGTGGTCACCGACAAGACCGCGGGCCAGTCGGTGACCTGCACGTCCTCGACAGCGAAGGGCACGCTCAAGCACGGCTCCGGCCTGGCCGGTGCGGGCCTCGGCACCATCACCTCGCTGGCCTTCAAGGGGTGCACGATCCTCGGCCAGACTGTCGCGGTGACAATCACCGGAAAGATGCCACTCAATGGCATCTCCTACAACGCGACGACGAAGGTCGCGAGCATGACCATCACGAAGATCCATGGATCGTTCTCCGTCAGCAGCTTGAGTTGCAGTGCCACCATTGACGGCACTGGCGCCACAGCGCACAACGGAATGGTCAAGGCCACGTACAGCAACGGCACCGACTACGCTGAAGGTGCTCGCCAGCGGCAACCTGCACCTCTATAACAACACCTGCCCGGTGATCAGCAGCGGCGACGCGGTGAACTTCACCGGTAGCTATAAGCTTGACGCCCAAGCAGGTCATCACTAGCCCTTGAGACCAGGCCCGGATTAGCAAGACAGGCTGGCGGCTTCCGGTGGGAAGCCGCCAGCCTGTCTTCTTCGGCCAGGCTCTAGGCTCTGCCCGTGGACCAACGGAAGAGTTTCGGCAGCGACAACCATGCGGGTGCGCACGACGCGGTGGTGCGTGCCCTCGCCCTGGCCAACACCGCGGATGTCCCCGGCTATGGCGCCGACCCGTGGACCGCGCGCGCCGCTTCCGCCCTGCGCACGACCTTCGGTGCGCGTGGCGATGTCTACTTCGTGTTCACCGGAACGGCGGCCAACGTCCTCGGGCTCAGCCTGCTGCTGCGTCCCTATGAGGGCGTGATCTGCGCGGAGAGCGCGCACGTGAACGTGGATGAGTGCGGGGCGCCGGAACGGATCCTCGGCAGCAAACTGCTCACCGTGCCGACGCCGGACGGGAAACTTACCCCGGAACTCATTGGCGGCAGGCTGGGCGACCGCGGTGATGAGCACCGCGCTCAGCCGAGGGTCGTGACAATCTCCCAGGTGACGGAATTGGGCACCTGCTACTCGCTGGAGGAACTCAAGTCGCTGGGGGAGTTCTGCCGGGCAGAAGGACTCCGCCTCTACATCGACGGTGCCCGGCTCGCGAATGCCGCCGCCCATCTTGGTTGCTCCCTTGCCGACCTGGCCGCGCGGGCGGACGTGCTGAGCTTTGGCGGGACCAAGAACGGGGCGGTGGGCGCGGAGGCTGTGGTGGTCATGGCCGGGGAATTGACCGTGGACGCCCCCTTCCTGCGCAAGCAGCAAGGGCAACTGGCATCGAAGATGCGCTTCCTGGCGGCCCAGTTCGAGGCATTGCTTGACGGCCAACTGTGGCTTCGCAATGCCAGCCAGGCGAACGCCATGGCGCTGCGGCTGGCCGAGGGTATTGCCGGGGTGCCGGGCGTGAGACTGTGGCAGCCGGTGGAGTCCAACGCAGTCTTCGCCGCCCTAGCTCCCGGGCACATAGAGCGGCTTGAGCGCGACTGGCATTTTTATGTGTGGAACCCCGCCGCGCATGTGGTCCGCTGGATGACGGCCTTCGATACCACTGAGGCCGACGTTGATGCCTTCGTCGCGGACATCAGGCGCACGGCAGGCGAATGACGCGCGGCGGTTCCCGCGGCGCCCGGCCTGTTTCACGTGAAACGCCACCGGCTTGGCAGGCATAGGCCATCACGCCGCACCGGCGGACTGAATAAGGGGCTCGGTCGTGGCCGGGCGGCGGTCCAGGCGGATTGAGCAAAGGGGCCGGCTCCGGTCGCAGGGATGGGATGCTCTAGGTAGGAGACGGGGGGCGTGGTGGTGCGCGCAGTGCGAGGAGATGAGATGGCTCAGCAGAAGCGGGGGCTCGGCAGGGGGCTTGGGGCGTTGATACCCACCGCGCCGGGACCGGCCGGGCTGGAGAGCCATGCCAGCGAACCCGCGGGCACTCCGGTGGCGGGTTCCGGCGTCATGGCCCGGGAGCAGCACCAGGTCGATGGGACCTACTTCGATGAGATCGCCATCGGTGCGATCACGCCTAACCCGCGGCAGCCACGGCAGAACTTCGACGAGGACGCCCTGGAGGAACTTGCCTCCTCCATTCGCGAGGTCGGCCTGCTCCAGCCGGTCGTGGTCCGAAAGGTCATGCCGGGCCGGTTCGAGCTGGTCATGGGAGAGCGCCGGTGGCGTGCCTGCCAGCAGGCCGGCCTGGAGCATGTCCCGGCCATCGTGCGCGGCACGCCCGACGACGAGTTGCTCCGTGAGGCCCTCATGGAGAACCTGCACCGGGAACAGCTCAACCCGCTGGAAGAGGCCGCCGCCTATCAGCAGTTGCTCGACGACTTCTCCGCCACCCACGACGAACTGGCACGAAAGGTAGGGCGGTCGCGGCCGCACATCTCGAACACGATCCGGCTGCTCCAGCTTCCCCCGCAGGTACAGCGACGCGTTGCGGCGGGCGTGCTGAGCGCGGGTCATGCCCGGGCGCTGCTGGCCCTGGCCGACCCCGAGGAACAGGATCGCCTGGCCCACCGCATCGTGGCCGAAGGACTGTCGGTGCGGGCGGTAGAGGAGATCGTGGCGCTCGGCCAGCACCAGGCCAAGCCACGGCGCACATCAGCCAAGCAGCCAATCGCTCCTGCCCTCACCGACCTGGCGGACCGCCTCTCGGACGCCCTGGACACCAGGGTCAAGGTGGAAGTCGGAAAACAGAAAGGCAAGATCGTGGTGGAGTTCGCCTCCCTAGAAGACCTCCAACGGATCGTGACCACCATGTCCCCCGACTGGGCCCAGACCCTGACCGCCTGACCCCACCGGTCGCGGCCCACCGACCACGGCCGAGCTTCCTTTCGAGTCCCGCCTTGGACCAGACGCTGCTGCAGCCATGCGTCCAGTACGGGTTTTAGCAGTGGCGCAAAGCGCCACTTGCTCAATCCGCCAGGCAGCCCCACAGCAGACCGCGGTACTCGCGCTTAGATCGACCGCTCATCCCAGCGGTGCCAGGGTTGCTCTGAACAGCGTTTTGTCCCGCTGTTCAGAGCAACGCTGGTATCGCCCTTGCCTGTGCAGCGAACCTCAGCAGGCGGTTACCGAAGCAGCGAGCTACACGGCTGATCCGCCCAGCCCGGCCCCGAACGCCATTTCTCGAGCAGCATCCAGGTAAGCCTGGGCTCCGCTCGAGCCGGGGTCGTAGGTAATCACGGACTGACCGTAGCTCGGTGCTTCGGAGACACGGACGCTGCGTGGGATCACGGCACTCAAGACGACGTCGCCGAAGTGTTCTCGGACCTCGTCCGCGACTTGGGCGGCCAGCCTGGTACGCCCGTCGTACATGGTCAGCAGGATCGTGGAGATCCGGAGTTCCGGGTTGAGGTGTCCCTTGACCAGGTCGACGGTGCGCAGGAGTTGCTCCAGGCCTTCCAGGGCGTAGTACTCGCACTGGATGGGGATCAGCACCTCCGACGCTGCCACCAGTGCATTGATGGTGAGCAGGCCAAGTGATGGAGGGCAGTCGATCAGTATGTAGTCCAGCCCCGACGCGTCATAGCTGGCCAATGCGCGATGCAGCCGCCCTTCTCTGGCGACCAACGGCACCAGTTCGATCTCGGCGCCCGCGAGGTCGATGGTGGCTGGCGCGCAGTACAGGCCCGGTATCGCCGACACCTCGCGGACAATGCCGTTCAGCGGTTGCTCATCGACGAGCACGTTGTAGACAGATGGCGTTCCGGCCCGGTGCTCGATATCCAGGGCGGTGGATGCGTTTCCTTGCGGGTCCAGGTCAACCACGAGCACCTGGGCACCGTGCAGCGCCAGGCATGCCGCCAGGTTCACTGCCGAGGTGGTCTTGCCCACGCCGCCCTTCTGGTTGGCGATGGTCATCACCCGGCAAGCTGGCGGGCGGGGCCATTGCCGTTCGGTCTCGCCCAGCGCGGCGAGCGCCGCCTGGGCCGGGCTCACCGCGACCGGGCCCGGTGAAGGCGCCCCGGGAGGAGCTACTGCCGGCATCTGGGACGAGGCGGGTACATCCACCGCGGCGGGAAGGCCTTCCCCGACATCGGCCCGGGCCTGCGCTGGAACGAGATTCCCCGGTGGGCCGGCACCGGGCGGCGCCATGGACGCCGCATCCGGTTTCGCTGGAGCGGGCACCATCGGGCGTGAGCCAACTGGGCCGCGGCCCTGTCCGCCGGGCGTTTTCTGCTCCAGAAGAGCTCCGCCACCGGCGGGCTTTCCCCGTGTCCTCACTGTGCCACTTCCCTGTGCTTCGTCTTGCGCGCTGACTTTCCGTGCATCCGTTTCACGTGAAACCGCCGCCGATAGCGCTTGCTTAACTCGGGCCGGTGGCTCCCCCAGTGCCCCCTCCCGGAAGACTTGCCCTTGCCCGCCCCCGCCCGTCCTACTCACGCCCGTCCTACTCACGCCCCGCGCAGGCCTCGCCGTGTCCTGTCCGGACCCCGCGACAACTGCCCTGGCCGCAGTTGCGCGGCTGCCCGGTTCCGGGTCCGCGGCGCGGCCAGCCGAGCCCCGCCGTCATGAACTTCGACTCGTCCCTCGCTGCGCGGAGAGAGAACCCGGCAGGCTCCTCCGGCCATCCCAGGCCGTCCGGCGAAGCCATCAGCGCGCTCCTCCCCGGGCAGTCCTGCGCCGTTCTCGGGCTGGTACCGCTGCGCAGTCCCGCTCCCGGTCCTGCCGAGAGCAAGTCCCGGTCCTGGTCCTGCCGCGCAGGCCTTTCCCGGTCCGCACATCCAGGCCAGTCCCGGTCTGGTCGCCCAGTCCCGCCACCGTTACCGGCGCGCGGTCAGCCGGACCACTGTTGCAGCCGGATCGACCTTACCGCTCCCGGCGACGAGAACTTCCGCGTCCGCCAGACCCAGCCGCCTGAGCGCGGCCTTCGCATCCCGGACCTCCGCAGAGGCCTTCGCACCCTTCATCGCCAGCACAATCCCGCCCGGCTTGAGCAGTCCCACCGCCAGGGCCGCCAACCGCTCAAGGGGGGCCACCGCACGCGCGGTAACCACATCCACGGCCAGTTCGCCGGCCACCTGCTCGGCCCGGGCCCGCATCACCCTGGCATTGCCCAGCGCCAACTCGGCCACGCACTCTTCAAGAAAGGTCGCCCGGCGCAGCGCGGGCTCCAGCAAGATCACCTCGCAATCCGGCAGCACCAGCGCCAGTACAACCCCCGGCAGCCCGGCCCCCGACCCCAAATCCACCAGCGAACAGGTCGCAGCAGGCACCAGTTCGGCCACGACAGCACTATTCAGCAGATGCCGCTCCCAAATCCGCGGCACCTCATTGGGCCCAATAACCCCCCGCTCAACTCCCGCCGCTGCCAAGAAGTTGGCGTAATGCTCAGCCTTACCCGCGGCATCCCCAAAAACCTCCCGCGCCACGTCGGGCATAGGCGGCGCGGTCATACCCGCCGCACGCCCATCCGCAGGTAATGGCTCATGCGCCGCATCGGGCGAGGGCCCAGGCGGGACGCGAGGTGGAGGCCCCGGCGCGATGTGAGGTGGAAGTTCAGCCGAAGCTTGGGCTGCAGGCCCGGGCGCCGCGTGGGGCACGGCCTAAGGCGCAGGCCCGGGCGCCGCGTGAGGCGCAGGCCCGGCGCTAGGGCGCGGGCTCAGGCGGGACGCCGAGCGTGGGGGCCCAGGCCCGGCGCAGGGCGCGGGCTCAGGCGGGACGCGAGGTGGGGGCCCGGGCACGATGCAGGGCGCGGGCTTAGGCGGGACGCAGGTGGGGGCCCGGGCACGATGCGGGACGCGGGTTCAGGCACGGCATGGCGCGAGGGCTCAGGAACAGCGTGGAGTAGGGGTTCGGGCGCGGAGCGGGTCGAGAGTTCAGGCACGGCATGGCGTGGCCGCTCGGGCGCGGCGCGCAATAGCGGTTCCGGTGCAGCGCGGGATCCAGAGCCGGGCGCGGCGCGGGGTGTGCCACGGTTCCCCGGATCACCGCTCGCCCCGCCCATCCCGGAACCAGGCCCACCACCCGGATCCACCTCTCGCTTTTCACCCACCAGCCGTCGACCGGCCCGCAACCCCGCCTGACCTGCCACTGCCCCCTCGGCAGATCCCCGCCTGCCGGCTCATCCCAGCCCTAGCCCTGTCCGCCGGCCGACTCCATCACGACGGCAGCCTCTTCAGCCGGCAGGACGACGACCCGCCGCGACGGCTCCTCGCCCTCGGACTCACTCCGGCACCCCGCAGCCGCCACAGCATCATGCACAACTTTGCGCTCGAACGGCGTCATCGCATCGAGCCGCTGTGGCACGCCGGTCCGGCCGACCTCCTCGGCGACCTTCCGGCCCAGCTCGGCCAGTTCCTCCCGGCGGTGTGCGCGGTACCCGCCCACATCCAGCATGATCCGGCTGCGCGTGCCGGTCTGGCGATGCACGGCCAACCGGGTGAGTTCCTGCAAGGCCTCCAGGACTTCGCCGCGGGGCCCGACAAGCTCGCTCAGCGTCGCGCCGACCACGGACACGACGGGCCGGTCGCCCTCCACGTCCATGTCGATGTCGCCGTCGAGATCCGCCACGTCGAGCAGGCCCTCGATGTAGTCGGCCGCGATCTCGCTCTCCTGCTCCAGATCCGCCGGGGTCGCCTCGTCGTCCGCAGAAGTCGCCTCGTCATCGGCCGGGGTCGCCTCGTCCTCACTGGGATCCAGCGCTGCGTCGTCCGCCGATTCGGCCGTCTACGTCGCGCTCTGACACATACTCATCACGCTCCGCTGTCACAGCTTCGGGGAGCAGCCCGGTCATCTGCTGCAATGGACCTCACCGGTTCCGCTGCTGTCAGTCGGCGCCGGGGCCTCCGAGTTTTCATCGCCGGTCACGGCAACCACTTTCTCCTCCTGATTCTCGCAGCGACAGGGCTACGGCCCGGCCCGGCCAACCAGGGCCAGGCCATGGCCTGCTCATGCCCGCCGCCTAGCCCTTACCGGAACGTTTGCTGCGCGACTGACGGACGCGCTGCTGCCTGACGAGCTTAACGTCGGGTGTCTCCGCCTGTGGCTCGGGCTCTGGCTTGCCCCGGCCCAGGCGCCGCAGCAGGCCGCCTGAACTGGCGCCCGAGCCGTTCGCCGACGCCTTCTGCCCGGCCGGGGTCGCCGACCGGGCGGACTTGCTCCCGGCGGACCCGTTGTTCTGCGGCTTCTTCTGTGGCGGCTGTCCCGCGGGTGGCTTCGTCGTGCTCTTGCCCGGCGCCGGCTTCGCCGATGACGTGGCGGGCTTGCCAGACGTGGCGGGCTTGCCAGACGTGGCCGGCTTGCCAGTAGCGGCCGGCTTGGCTCCAGCAGCGGGCTTGGCTCCAGCAGTGGGCTTGGGGGAAGCAGCGGGCCTGGATGCGGTGGGCTTCGCTGTGGTGGACGGCTTGCCGGAAGTCACCGACTTGTTCGCGGTGAGCCTGCTGACGACCGTCGGCTTTGCCGGTGCGGCGGGGGCCGCGAGTGCCGCGGATGCCGTGCCGCCGGTCGCGGACGCGGTACCGGGCACCGGCGTCGGGTACCGCTTGAACAGAACGTACTGCTGGCCGAGGGTCCACACGTTGGTGGTCACCCAGTAGAGGACCAGCCCGAACGCCCAGTACAGGCCGGACAAAGCGAAGAACGGAACGATGTAGGCCATGTACTTCTGCGAGGCCGCCATCGGGTTGTCCGGCGTCATCGCCGGCGTCATGCCGCGCTTGGTGCTCTGCCGGACCGTCAGGAACGTGGTCGATCACGCTGATCGTCACGGCGCAGAGGATCACGATCTTGGCCTCTAGCGGCACATGCAAGGTGCCGGTGAACAGCACCTTGTCGGAGATGTGGGCGCCCAGGATGTTGGCCTGCTGCGCGCTCTGGACCACCGGCTCGGTCATACCGTAGGGGGTCGGCGTTCCGGGTTTCCAGTCCGCGATCCCCCGGAGCACGCTGAACAGCGCGAAGAACATCGGCATCTGCGCCAGCAACGGCAGGCACCCGCCCAGCGGGTTGACCCCGTTCTCGCGGTAGAGCCGCATGGTCTCTTCGTTCAGGGTCTGCTTGTCGCCCTTGTACTTCTTCCGCAGTTCCATCAACTGCGGGTTGAGCGCGGACATCTTGCGCATCGAGTGCATCTGCTTGACGAACAGCGGCACGAGGAGGAGCCGCATCACGACCACGAGCACGACGATCGTCAGGAACCATGCCTGGCCACTGGTCGAGGGCATGATCAGGCTCAGCGCACTATGGATGTGCGTCATCACCCAGGCGACCGCTACGTACAGGGGATTCAGCGGGTTCACGAGCTAACTCCCTCGGGACGGGACAGGCGCCCGCGGCGCGTGCCGGGCGGGACCGGGTCGAGTCCGCCTGGGTGGAAAGGATGGCAGCGCGCCACCCGGCGCACCGCGAGCCACGAGCCGCGTAGCGCCCCGTGCTCGAGAACCGCGTCGAGCGCGTAAGCACTGCACGAAGGGACGAACCGGCAGTGCGGGCCGGTCATCGGGCTGATGAACCGGCGGTACCCACCGATCAGGAGCATGAGGATCCTGGCACCCGCGGAGGGCTGTGCCTCCGCTGCCTGCTTGCCCGAATCCGTTGTCACCGAAGTGCCCCAACCTGCCGCCGCATGAGCGTGCTCATCACCAGGTCCAGTTCGGCGGCGAGATCTGCCTGGCGCGCGGCCGCAGCCTGTGGATGAGCGCGTATCACAAGCAGGCTACCTCCCGGCAGAGTAGGCAGGTACCCGCGCAGTACCGAACGCAGGCGCCGCCGCACCTTGTTCCTGACCACGGCGTTGCCCACCGCCTTGCTCACCACGAAACCGACCAGCGGAGCCTGTGCCTCGTCGCGGCCGCGGACCAGCAGATGGCCGGTCAGCAACTCGCGCCCGGCGCGGCTGCCACGGCGCACCGTGAGCTGGAACTCAGCGCTGCGGCGCATCCGGGATTCTGCGGGAAGCACGCACGACCTCCGCCGTCACGCGGGGCGCAGCAGGGTCATACGCTGACCCTGGCCCGGCCCTTCCGGCGCCGGGCGGCCAGTACCGCGCGACCTGCCCTGGTGCGCATGCGGAGCCGGAACCCATGCGTCTTGGCGCGGCGTCGGTTATTCGGCTGGAACGTGCGCTTGCTCACAGAAGGCTCCACATTACGGTGTCATCACTGGCAGCCGGGCCGCGAGGCGCGCCAGCGCGCAGCAGACTGCCCACGGAAAGCTTTTGAGTCGGTTCACGTTACGCGCATCATTGAGCACCGGTCAAACCAGCGGCACCCGCAGCAACCGGATGCCCCATCCTAGCCGTGGGCAGGAACGGCCGTTTGCCGAACGTGGCACGGCTGGCGCGCCTAGGCTGTGGATAACGGGCCACGCCGAGCGGACGGGGCGGCGCGGGCCAGCCACACAGCGGTCCAGCGGCATCCGGGCACGGCGCGGAGTGCGGCGTGCACAGCCTGTGGATAAGACTGTTAATTCGCATGTGGGGGCGCAAGGTGAACACCCGATGAGCCAGGCGGACCTGGCGGAGGTGTGGGCGAGGTCCCTCGAGGAACTCTCCGATCTCCAGATCGAACCCCATCAGCGTGCCTGGCTGCGGCTGACCAGACCGCTCGGGCTGGTCGAGAACACCGCCCTCATCGCCACCCCCAACGAGTTCGTCAAGGAACAACTCGAGACCCGGCTTCGCGGCCTCATCACCCACGCGCTGTCCAGGGAGTTCGGCCGCAGCATCCAGCTCGCGGTGACCGTCGACCCCGCGACCGCTGCCGGGGGCATCCCGCCATCGCGCGACGCAGCCCCGACGCATGTCGCCGGCTCAGGCTTCATCGGCCAGGAGCACACAGGCGCCGGGCACCCCGGCCCGGCCGGCCACGGCGACGACCAGCCTGAGCTCACCGGTCCCATCGGCGCGGCCGCAGCGCACCGCGCCACGCACAACGACCTGCCGGGCGAGAACCGATGTCGGCTACCCGCACCCCTTCGGCTACCCCTCCCGTCCCTACCCGCCGCAGCCCGGGCACGGCCGCCCCCCCGGGCACGAGCGCGACGCAGCCGCCGGACCACTCGCACCGGACCACCTGGGCGGCCGTCCGATCACCGGCCGCGACACCAGGGACCAGGGCGCGCCGCCGCTGGGCGGGCTTTCACTCTCCGAGGGCACCCGGCACGGCGACCCGGGCGGGCCGCCGCACCGCCAGTCGGGCCTGCCCGGCCTGCCCGCGCCCGGCCTGCCCCGCCCGGCGCAGGCGCGGCTCAACCCGAAGTACACCTTCGAGACGTTCGTCATCGGCTCAAGCAACCGGTTCGCGCACGCCGCGGCCGTCGCGGTCGCCGAGGCGCCCGCCAAGGCCTACAACCCGCTGTTCATCTACGGCGACTCGGGACTGGGCAAGACCCACCTGCTGCACGCGATCGGCCACTACACGCAGAGCCTCTACCACGGGGTGCGGGTCCGCTACGTCAGCTCGGAAGAGTTCACCAACGACTTCATCAACATGATCAGGGACGGCAAGCAGGACGGGTTCCGCCGCCGGTACCGCGACGTGGACGTGCTCCTGGTGGACGACATCCAGTTCCTGGAGAACAAGGAAGGAACGCAGGAAGAGTTCTTCCACACCTTCAACACGCTGCACAACGCCAGCAAGCAGATCGTCATCTCCAGCGACCGGGCACCCAAGCGGCTGGTCACCCTGGAAGACCGGCTGCGCAGCAGGTTCGAGTGGGGCCTGATCACCGATGTGCAGCCGCCGGAACTGGAAACCCGCATCGCGATCCTCCGTAAAAAGGCCGTCCAAGAGGGCCTGAACGCGCCGCCGGAGGCGCTGGAGTACATCGCCAGCCGCATCTCCACCAATATCCGGGAACTGGAGGGCGCCCTCATCCGGGTGACCGCGTTCGCCAGCCTCAACCGGCAGACCGTTGATCTCCAGTTGGCCGAGATCGTGCTCAAGGATCTGATTCCCGAGGCGCAGGGCCCGGAGATCACCGCCTCGACCATCATGGGCCAAACCGCGTCCTACTTCGGCATGTCCATTGACGACCTCTGCGGTACATCCCGGTCACGCGTTCTGGTAACCGCAAGGCAGATTGCCATGTACCTCTGCCGCGAACTCACCGACCTGTCACTCCCCAAGATCGGGCAGCAATTCGGCGGCCGCGACCACACCACCGTCATGCACGCGGAACGCAAGATCCGGTCCCTGATGGCCGAACGGCGCTCGATCTACAACCAGGTCACCGAGCTAACCAACCGCATCAAGCAGCAAGCGCGGTCCGGATGAGGCAGCACTCGGCCCGGATGAGCCGACACGTATCAGCGCCGCCCGTAACAATCGGTACACACAGGCTGTGGATATCTCTGTGGACACGCTTGGGACAGTACGAGGACAACACCGGAAGTCCGGGGGGTAACCGGCAGGCGTCCGGTGGAGAAAGGAAGGCTGTCCACAGCTCTCCCCCGCCGGGCCATTGCCGGCGCACAGGGGCTGTGGTCACGCAAAGCCACGCTGGGCTGGGAGATAGCCGCTTGTCCCCAGGTTCCACCGGCCCTACGACTACTACTTATTTCTTTATCACCAAGACTCAAAATCAAGAAGCAGGGGCCTGGCCGCGGAGCCGGAGCTGCCATACGCGGGATACCCGCTCCGCCCACGGGCAACCCACACCTGCGACAGGAGGCAGCTTCCGGTGAAGATCCAGGTGGATCGTGATGCGCTCGCCGACGCGGTGGCCTGGACGGCACGTGCGCTCCCGGCACGTCCCGCCATCCCCGTGCTGGCCTGCATGCGCCTGCACGCGGGCGAGGACCTGGCCCTGTCCAGCTTCGACTACGACGTGTCCGCGCAGGCCAGCGTCCCGGTCGTGGCCGAGGAGGAAGGCACCGTCCTGGTCTCGGGCCGTCTGCTCGCCGAGATCACCCGCAGCCTGCCCGCCCGCCCCGTGGAGATCTCCGCCGATGGCGCGCGCGCCACGCTGACCTGCGGCAGCGCCACGTTCACGCTGCTGACGATGCCGGTGGAGGACTATCCCACGCTGCCCGACATGCCGCCCGCGGCGGGCTCGGTGGGCAGCGACGCCTTCGCCTCGGCGGTCAGCCAGTCCGCCACCGCGGCCGCGCGCGACGACACCCTCCCTGGCCTCACCGGCGTCCGCATCGAGATCGAGAACGACAGGCTCACGCTGGTGTCCACCGACCGGTACCGGCTGGCCGTCCGCGAGCTGCGCTGGAACCCGGTCCGGCCCGGGCTCAGCGCCTCGGTCCTGGTCCCGGCCCGCGCGCTGCTCGACACCGCCCGTTCGCTGACCTCCGGCGCCGAGGTGCTCATCGCGCTCAGCCTCCCCGAGGAGGGCGGCCAGGCCGGTGACGGGATGATCGGCTTCGAGGGCGGCGGCCGGCGCACCACCACCCGGCTGCTCGGCGGCGAGTTCCCGCCGTACCGTGCGCTGCTGCCCGGCACCCCCACGGCGGTGGGCGAGCTGGCCACCGCGCCGTTCAGCGAGGCGGTCAAGCGGGTCGCCCTGGTCGCCGAGCGCAACACCGCGCTGCGGCTGTCGTTCGGCCCGGGCCAGGCCGTGCTCGAGGCTGGTACCGGGGACGAGGCGCAGGCCACCGAGGTGCTCGAGGCCAGCTACGAATTCCTCACCGACGCCGAAGGTGAGCCCGACGCCGGTGGGTTCCGGCCCGAAGGCCTCGAGGTCGCCTTCAACCCGCAGTACCTGCTCGACGGCCTGTCCGCCATCGACTCCGACACCGCCAGGCTCGCGTTCACCAAGCCGGGCAAGGCCGTGCTGATCACCGGCAAGCCGGGCCCCGAGGGCGAGAACGACTTCCGCTACCTGCTCATGCCGATCCGGCTCGGCACGTAGCCGCCCCTGATGCGAGCCGCCCGCGACGGGTGGCTAGCGTAGGTGCCGGATTGCCCGCGAAGCAGGCGAGGTGGAGACAGCGATGCAGATCGGCATGATCGGCCTGGGCAAGATGGGCGGCAACATGGCGGAGCGCCTGCGCCGCGCAGGACACGACGTGGTCGGCTACGACCACCACCCCGAGCGCAGGGACGTCGCAACCCTGGCAGAGCTGAGGGACCGGTTGTCCGCGCCGCGCGCGGTGTGGGTCATGGTCCCCGCGGGCGGCCCGACCCAGCAGACGATCGACGAGCTCAAGGGCCTGCTCGAAGCCGGGGACCTGATCATCGACGGCGGCAACTCGCACTACGTCGATGACCAGGAGCACGCCAAGATGCTCGGCGAGACCGGCATCCACTTCGTCGACGCCGGGGTCAGCGGCGGGGTCTGGGGCCTGCAGAACGGCTACGGCCTGATGGTCGGCGGGGACGACGAGGACGTGCACCGCCTGATGCCGGTGTTCGAGGCGCTCAAGCCCGAAGGCGAGTTCGGTTTCGTGCACGCGGGCAAGGTGGGCGCCGGCCACTTCGCCAAGATGGTCCACAACGGCATCGAGTACGGCATCATGCAGGCCTACGCCGAAGGCTACGAACTGCTCGCGGCGACGGACTTGGTGACCGATGTCGCCGGTGCCTTCTGCAGCTGGCGGGGCGGCACGGTGATCCGCTCCTGGCTGCTCGACCTGCTCTGCAAGGCGCTCACCGAGGACCCGGGCCTGGAGAAGATCCGCGGCGTGGCCCAGGACTCCGGAGAGGGCCGGTGGACCGTGCAGGCGGCGATCGACCACGCGGTGCCGATGCCGGTGATCAGCGCTGCCCTGTTCGCGCGGTTCGCCTCGCGCCAGGACGACTCTCCCGCGATGAAGGTCGTCGCCGCGTTGCGCAACCAGTTCGGCGGGCACGCAGTCACCGCCTCAGGCACAGATCCAGCCGATACGGAAGGCCCATCCAGCCTCCTGACCCCTGCGCATCCGGGCATGGCGCGGGGCTAGCCTGCACCCGGGAGACGGGCCGCCCCGGACAGTCGGCGCCCGGGTTCCAGAGGTCGCGCCCCAGGACTGCGCGCGACGCGGTTTTGTCCCGCGTCCGGCGCCGGGGTCCCTGGGGGTCGACCTCTGTCCGGCACTGGGCGAGGAGCGCGTGCGAGTAACCTCGGCGTGTGCACCTGAGCCGCCTCGCCCTCGCCGATTTCCGGTCCTACGCCGCGGTGGACCTGAGCCTGGAGCCTGGGGTGAGCACGTTGATCGGCGCGAACGGGCAGGGCAAGACGAACGTGGTCGAGGCGGTCGGCTACCTGGCGACACTGGGCAGCCACCGGGTCGCCAGCGACGGCCCCCTGGTCCGCCACGGGGCGGAGCGGGCCATCCTGCGCGGCGCGGTGACCTCCGCCGAGCGCGACAGCCTGGTGGAGATCGAGATCAACCCCGGCCGTGCGAACCGTGCCCGGCTGAACCGCGCGCCGGTGTCCCGCCCGCGCCAGGTCCTCGGCGTGCTGCGCACCGTGCTGTTCGCCCCCGAGGACCTGTCCCTGGTCAAGGGGGACCCCGAGCAGCGCCGCCGGTACCTTGACGACCTGCTGGTCGCCCGGGCGCCACGGTATGCCGCGGTCCGCGGTGACTACGAGCGGGTGCTGCGCCAGCGCACCGCGCTGCTCAAGTCGCTGCGCGGCCGGCCGTGGGCCCGCCAGCTCGCCGGTGCCGGGCGGCCGGACCCGCCGGGTTCCCGCCCCGGTTCCCCGGGCGAAGAGTTCCCCGGGGAGCAGGACGGCCACGGCGCCATGGAGGGCTCCGCCGCGACCACGCTCGACGTGTGGGACGAGCACCTGGCCACGAAGGGCGCCGAGTTGCTGGCCGCCCGGATCAGCCTCACCGGCGCACTCAGGCCGCTGGTCGTCCAGGCCTACGCCGCGGTGTCCGGCGAGATCGCGACGGCGTCAATTGCGTACCGGCAGGCGTTCAGCATCAATATCCCCGGTCAGCGGAACGGCGTAGATGCCGCCGACCGGCCCGAGCCGGAGCCGGACGCGGGAAAGCTGACGGCATGGCTGCGCGAGGCGCTGGCGCTGGCCCGGGCCGAGGAGATCGAGCGGGGGGTGTGCCTGGTCGGCCCGCACCGTGACGAACTCGAACTGCGGATCGGCGACCTGCCCGCCCGCGGTTACGCCAGCCACGGCGAGTCGTGGTCGGCCGCGCTCGCGCTGCGGCTGGCCGCCTTCGAGCTGCTGCGCGAGGCCGGGGACGATCCGGTGCTGCTGCTCGACGACGTGTTCGCGGAACTCGACTCGGGACGGCGGGAGCGCCTCGCGGCCGTGGCGGCGGGCGCGGAGCAGGTAATCGTCACCGCGGCCGTGGCGCAGGACGTCCCGCCGGTGCTCGCGGGCGCCCGCTTCGAGGTCGCGGAGGGGAGCGTGACGCGTGCCGGAGGAGGCTGACTGGCAGCGCCGGGCCCGGCTGGCCGCCGACGCGCTTGCGGAGGCCAAGGCGGACGCCCAGGCCAAGGGCCATTACCCGGCGCACAGAGGCCGGGCGCGGTCGGCTCGCGGCGGGCTCGCCCCAGCGCCGGCGCCCGAGGCACCGGGGGCGGGCGTACCGGGGGGCGATGTACCCGGGGCGGGCCTACCCGGGGCTGGGGTACCGCGGGCCGATGGATCTGCCGCGCCGGGCGGATCGCCGTCGGCGGACGGGGTGCCGGGCGAGGGCCCGGTCGGCGCGGCTCGGGGCTGCCGTGCCGGCGAGGCTGCCGTGTCCAGTGAGGCTGCCGTACCGGGCCAGCCCGTGGTGCCGGGCCGGCAAGGGCTCCGTGGCCAGGCCGCGGTTACCGGCGCGCGGCGGCCGCGCCGCGGCGGGCGCACCCGGCGTGAGGACCCGCAGCCGCTGGCCACCGCCCTGGACGGGCTGCTTGGCGACCAGGGCTGGCGGCTGGCGGCCGCGGTCGGCTCGGTGTTCGGCCGCTGGGACCAGCTCGTCGGGCCCGATGTGGCCGCTCACACCAAGCCGGAGCGGTTCAACGACGGCGAGCTTGTGGTGATCGCCGACTCCGCCGCCTGGGCCACGCAGGTGAGATTGCTCACGTCCGCGGTGCTGCGCAGGCTGAACGAGGAACTGGGGCACGGGACGGTCACCCGGGTGGTGGTGAGGGGCCCGGCGCCGCCCCGCCGGATGGGCCCGCTGCGGGTGCGCGGCACGCGAGAACATAACGACGACTACGGCTGAGTCAGGCGGCATTACCAGGTAAAATCGAAGGAGAAGTTGCCTCCGGGACGGGAAAAGCGGGGGCTGACACATGGTCCCGGGCGCATCCCTTTCAGGAGGAGCTTGTTCTTGTCGTACGACGCGCGCTCGATCACGGTCCTAGAAGGCCTTGAGGCGGTCCGCAAGCGACCGGGTATGTACATCGGCTCCACCGGTGAGCGTGGTCTCCATCACCTGGTCCAGGAGGTGGTGGACAACGCCGTCGATGAGGCCCTGGCCGGTTACTGCGACCGGATCGAGGTCACCCTGCTCCCCGACGGCGGGGTCCGGGTGGCCGACAACGGCCGTGGCATCCCCGTCGACAACCATCCGGTGGAAAACCGGCCTGCCGTCGAGGTAGTGCTCACCACCCTGCACGCCGGCGGCAAGTTCGGCGGCGAGTCCTACGCGGTCTCCGGCGGCCTGCACGGTGTCGGCGTCTCGGTGGTCAACGCGCTGTCCAGGCGGCTGGACGTCGAGGTGCTGCGGGACGGTTACGCCTGGCGGCAGTCCTACCGCATCGGCGAGCCCGCGGACGAGCTGGTCCGCGGCGAGGCGACCGACCTTCACGGCACCATAATCACTTTCTGGCCGGACGAGAACATTTTCGAAAGCACCGAATGGAGCTTCGAGACGCTTTCCCGTCGGCTCCAGGAAATGGCGTTCCTGGTCCGCGGCCTGACTATCGTGTTCGCCGACCAGCGCCCCGCGTACGTCAACGGCGAGCCACGGATGGTGACTTACCAATACGACGGCGGCATCGCCGACTTCGTCCGCTACCTGAACGGCACCAAGGATCCGGTGCACAGCTCGGTGATCGAGTTCGGCGAGGAGGGCACGGGCATCTCGGCCGAGGTCGCCATGCAGTGGAACTCGTCCTACGCGGAATCGGTGTACACGTTCGCGAACACGATCAACACGGCCGAGGGCGGGACCCACGAGGAGGGTTTCCGCGCCGCGCTCACTTCGATCGTGAACCGGTACGCACGCGACCAGAAATTGCTCCGCGACAAGGACGAGAACCTGTCCGGCGAGGACGTGCGGGAAGGCCTTGCCGCGATCATCCATGTCAAGCTGGCCGAACCGCAGTTCGAGGGGCAGACCAAGACCAAGCTCGGTAACACCGAGGCCAAGTCGTTCGTGCAGAAGGTGTGCAACGACCACCTGCGGGACTGGTTCGAGCGCAACCCCGGCGAGGCCAAGGACATCATCACCAAGGCCACCCAGGCGGCCCGGGCCAGGATCGCCGCCAGGCAGGCCCGCGACCTGACCAGGCGCAAGGGCCTGCTGGAGTCGACCTCGCTGCCGGGCAAGCTGTCGGACTGCCAGTCGGGCGAGCCGGAGAAGTGCGAGATCTACGTGGTCGAGGGTGACTCGGCCGGCGGCTCGGCCAAGTCCGGCCGGGACCCGCTGTTCCAGGCAATCCTTCCCATCCGGGGCAAGATCCTCAACGTGGAAAAGGCCCGTATCGACCGGGTTCTGAAGAACAACGAGGTCCAAGCGCTAATCACGGCCCTGGGCACCGGTATCCACGACGAATTCGACATCACCAGGCTGCGCTATTTCAAGATCATTCTGATGGCCGACGCTGACGTGGACGGCCAGCACATCAGGACGCTGCTGCTCACCCTGCTGTTCCGGTTCATGAAGCCGCTGATCGAAGCGGGCCACGTATACCTCGCCCAGCCGCCGCTCTACAAGATCAAGTGGGAGGGGCGCGGGAACGCCCCGGAGTACGCCTACTCCGACCGGGAGCGGGACGCGGTGATCGAGGCGGGCATCGCGGCCGGCCGCAAGGACCCCCGGCCCCGCGACGGGGTCCAGCGGTTCAAGGGCCTGGGCGAGATGAACGCGAACGAGCTGTGGGAAACCACGATGAACCCGGCGCACCGGGTGCTGCTCCAGGTCACGCTGGACGACGCGGCGCAGGCGGACGAGCTGTTCAGCGTGCTGATGGGCGAGGACGTGGAGGCACGGCGGTCGTTCATCCAGCGCAACGCCAAGGACGTGAGGTTCCTCGACATCTAACGGCCGGGCAGGCGCCGCGGCCGTCTTGAGCCGCGCGGGCGCCGGCCGGTCATCGTGGCCAGCAAACCGCCGTTCATCAGGCACGGGAAGGATCAGCTAGTGACGGACGTGGACTCGGGAACCGTAGCGTCCGGTGGAGGTGACCGGACCGAGCCGGTCGACATCCAGGTCGAGATGCAGCGCAGCTACATCGACTACGCGATGTCGGTCATCGTCGGCCGTGCCCTGCCCGACGTCAGGGACGGGCTCAAGCCCGTGCACACGCGCATCCTCTACGCGATGTACGACGGCGGCTACCGGCCGGACCGTGGCTACTCCAAGTGCGCCAGGGTCATCGGCGATGTGATGGGCCAGTACCACCCGCACGGCGACTCGGCCATCTACGACGCGCTGGTGCGCCTGGCCCAGCCGTGGGCGATGCGGATGCCCCTGGTCGACGGGCAGGGCAACTTCGGCTCGCCTGGTAACGACCCGGCGGCCGCCTACCGGTACACCGAGTGCCGGCTCGCCCCGCTCGCGATGGAGATGCTCCGGGACATCGACAAGGACACCGTCGACTTCCGGCCCAACTACGACGGGCGTTCCAGCGAGCCCGTGGTCCTCCCGGCCAGGTTCCCCAACCTGCTGGTCAACGGCTCGGAAGGGATCGCGGTCGGCATGGCGACCAAGATCCCGCCGCACAACCTGCGCGAGGTGGCGTCCGGCGCGCAGTGGTACCTGGACAACCCCGAAGCGACCGACGACGAGCTGCTCGCAGCACTGCTCGAGCGGGTCAAAGGCCCCGACTTCCCCACCCGCGGCCTGATCGTCGGGCACCGGGGCATCGAGGAGGCCTACCGCACCGGGCGCGGCTCCATCATCATGCGCGCCGTGGTCGAGGTGGAGGAGGACAACCGCGGCCGTGCCTGCCTGGTGGTCACCGAACTCCCCTACCAGGTCAACCCGGAGAACCTGGCCGCCAAGATCGCCGAACTGGTGCGCGAAGGCCGGGTCGGCGGTATCGCCGACATCCGCGACGAGAGCAGCGGCCGCACCGGCCAGCGGCTGGTGATCATTCTCAAGCGGGACGCGGTCGCCAAGATCGTGCTGAACAACCTGTACAAGCACACCCAGCTCCAGGAGACGTTCGGCGCGAACATGCTGGCGCTCGTCGACGGGGTGCCCCGCACGCTCCGGCTCGACCAGCTCATCAGGCACTGGGTGACGCACCAGGTCAACGTGATCGTCCGGCGTACCCGTTACCTGCTGCGCAGGGCGCAGGAGCGCGCGCACATCGTCACCGCGCTGCTGAAGGCGATCGACCAGATCGACGCGGTGATCGCGCTGATCCGCGGCAGCGAGTCCGCCGCGGCGGCGCAGCAGGGCCTGCAGGACCTGCTCGACATTGACGAGGAGCAGGCCCGCGCCATCCTCGACATGCAGCTGCGCAGGCTCGCCGCCCTGGAGCGCCGCCAGCTCACCGACGAGTACGAGAACCTCATGGCCCAGATCGCCGAGTATGAGGGGATTCTCGCCTCGCCGGAGCGGCAGCGGGAGATCATCGGCGAGGAACTTGGCGAGATCGTGGCCAAGTACGGGGACGACCGGCGCACGCAGATCATCGCCTGGGACGGTGACGTCACCAACGAGGACCTCATCGCCGAGGAAGACGTGGTCGTCACGATCACCCGGGGCGGCTACGCCAAGCGGACCAAGATCGATCTCTACCGGGCCCAGCGCCGCGGCGGCAAGGGGGTCCGCGGTGCCCAGCTGCGCACCGACGACATCGTGGACCACTTCTTCGTGACCACCACGCACCGCTGGATCCTGTTCTTCACCAACAAGGGCCGGGTGTACCGGGCGAAGGCCTACGAGCTGCCCGATGCCGCCAGGGATGCCCGCGGCCAGCACGTGGCGAACCTGCTGGCGTTCCAGCCCGACGAGCGCATCGCCGAAGTGCTGGCGCTGCCGGACTACTCGGTCGCGCCGTACCTGGTGCTGGCCACCAAGGGCGGGCTGGTGAAGAAGTCGCGGCTGACCGACTTCGACTCGCCGCGCGCGGGCGGGATCATCGCGATCAACCTGCGCGAGGACGACGAGGTGATCGCCGCGCGGCTGATGTCACCGGACCAGGACCTGCTGCTGGTCAGCAAGAAGGCACAGGCACTGCGATTCCACGCCACCGACGAGGTGCTCAGGCCGATGGGCCGGGCCACCTCGGGCGTCATCGGGATGCGGTTCGCCAACGGCGACGAACTGCTCGGCATGTACGTGGTGCGCGAAGGCGCGGACGTGCTGGTCGCCACCGCGGGCGGCTACGCCAAGCGCACCCCCGTCGACGAGTACCCGATCAAGGGACGGGGCACGATGGGCGTGGTGACGGCCAGGATCGTCGACCAGCGGGGCGAGCTTGTCGGCGCACTCATGGTGCAGCCGGAGGATGAGGTCTTCGCGATCACCTCTGCTGGCGGCGTCATCAGGACCGCCGCCGCCGAGGTCAAGCAGTCCGGCCGGCAGACGATGGGCGTGCGGCTGATGAACCTCGCCACCGGGGACAGCGTGGTGGCCGTCGCACGCAACGCCGAGGCCGCCTCCGAAGTGGAAACAGGCGACGACGAGGCCGATGACGAGGACCTGTCCGCGGCGGACGAGGCCTCGGCGGTCGGCCCGTCGGCAGAGGCAGATGCCGACCTGACCGCGGGTGACCCCTCGGACGGGTGATCCGCACAGCATGGCCGAACAGGTAGATTCGTCGTTGTTTGCAACGGATCGGGGGGGCAAGGCGTCATAGAAGTACCGGCCAGGAACGCGCGCCTGCGCCGGTAGTGTTGCCGGATAAGCTCGACCAAGGAGCTTCCCGAAGGAGGACGGCGTGGATCACCGCGTGGAGCCACCAGCGTGGCTGCCTCAGGGGGCTGCGCCGGAAGCAGCCGATCCTGAGGCTGACGACAGTACTGCGACTGAGGACGCACAACAAGTCCAGGACAGCAACGAAGCGCCGGCCGAGGCCGCCGCCGAAGAGTTCTCCAACGGCAACGGCCACGACAGTTCCTTCACCTACTCCCGCGACGACTCCTATCACTACGGCGGGGAGTCGCCATTCGGCAAAGGCACCAGTTACCGAAGCCCGTTCACGCCGCACACGTCGTCCAGCACGAGCTATGAGCCCGAGGAACCGGCATCGGCGGAGAACGGCCTGCCGGGCGGCGACCTGGCCGACAGCGACGACACGCCAGAAACCGGTCCTGCCGGGCATGACCTGCCAGCCAGTGGGCTCACCGAGGGCGGGCTGCCCAGCGACGCGCTCCCCGGCAACGACCTTCCGGCCAGCGGCCTCGACGACCCGGCCATGCCCGACACGGGCTTCGCGAGCGCCGCGTCGGGCTTCAACAGCCCTGGGACCAACTACACCGACCACGGGACCAACTACACCGACCACGGTTCCGGGTCGAGCTACGCTGACACGGCCGCGGCGAGCTACAGCGCCCCCGCCGCACTGCCGTACCCGGCCGCCGAGCCATTGGCGTCCGCGGGCACGCCCGCCAGTGAGCCCACCACCCGCGCGTTCAGCGGCCCGGGCACCACCGCCAGTGAACAGCGGGCGACGTTCAGCAGCGGCGCTGCCGCCGCCGGTGGCATCGGTGCAGCCCTGCGCGCTGGCAACAGCAGCGGGGCACGTCCAGGTTCTCCCGCGGCCAGGAGTCGGTGAAGAGCCGCCCGGCCACCTCGGCCCGTAAGGCCAACCTGGTGATATCGCGGGTCGAGCCCTGGTCGGTCATGAAGTTCAGCTTCCTGATCTCCCTGGTCCTCTGGATCGTGATGTTCGTCGCGGTGGCCCTGCTCTACTACGCGCTATCCAGCCTCGGCGTCTTCGACGCCCTGCAGCGGACCCTGGCCAGCGTCACCTCCAGCCAGACCTCGGCCGGCGTGGACCTGACCAAATGGACCTCCGCACCGCGGATACTGGGCTACACCATGCTGATCGGCGCGGTCGACGTCGTCCTTATCACCGCCATCGCCACCGTGGGCGCGGTCGTCTACAACCTGGTGACGCACCTTGGCGGCGGGATCGAGGTCACCCTCAAGGAGACCGACTAGCACGCCACAGTCACGGATGCGGTAACCTTTCCCGTCGGCGTGCTCCAGCCGGGCCCGGGTCGCGGGCCGCAGGTACCGCCGCCGAGGGGCTATAGCTCAGCCGGTTAGAGCGCTTCCCTGATAAGGAAGAGGTCCGTGGTTCAAGTCCACGTAGCCCCACCAAAGTAAGGCCAGGTCAGAGACCCGATCTCTGGCCTTCTGCTTCTAGGGCCACCCTCTGGCCCTAGAAGTGGCCCTAGAAGCACTAGGGCCAGAGGGCGTGGCCGGTTCGCTGCCGGTGCGTTCACGCGAGACCCCTGGGGGGCCGATCCCCGGGGGTCTCTTTGATGCTTCGCCAGCCTGGACCTTGCGGACCTGGAGTCGGCACCTGCAAAGAAGAGGCAACTCGCTCGCTGAGCCTTTCCGGTATGCTGCTCACCACTGGATATCTAACCCAGGAGCAAAATGCAGCACATAGTGATTGATAAACACGGCCAGACTGGCGAACGATTCGGTTCGGCGGAGGAAGCCGAGGCTTCGCAGAAGCACATAACCGTGTGGAGTCGAGGCGAGACCGAGGACCGTAGAGCCTCTGCGCCGCCTCCGGCCAGAACCAAGGGTCAGGCAGGAGCCTGCCCGGACCGGGCGCGGGCCATCCCCTGCAAGCTGCGTGCCGGTCACGAGGTAGAAGATCGTCGTGCAATTAGCGTTCAAGCACTGAGTCCAGGTAGTTCTGCACATTCTCAGGGATACCATTGCGTACGCGCTCGGCCAGCTGCCGACCGTCGCACCATTCCACCTTGTCAACCTTTTCTGGATCGGGAAGGTAGAGGAGGAAAGGGTTCCCGATAACAAAGTCACATGCTACGTAGGCCGGAGTCGGACGCTCCACGACGCTAAACACGCCCAGGGTGGTGACCGTCACGCCAGTTGTCTCGAAGGTTCCGCGGACGGCCGCGGCCTCGGGACTCTCGCCCGGCTCGATCTTGCTGATCGGAAACGACCACAGCAGGCCAGCTTTGGCCCTGCGCCGCCTGATGAGCAGGACTTTGCCACCCCGGACGGCGACCGCTACAGCGGCCCCGGCGAATTCTTCCTCAAAGTCGAAAGTGGGGTCGTACGTGAACCGTCTCACGCACCAGATCGGCGTTGCGCTGAAAAAGTTTGCGGCGGGGTGCGTGTCAAGTTGGATCCCGTGCCGCCTTGGCCGGAAGGATGACGCTGGCTACACAGACCTGGAGCCGGGGCGCACGAGGTTGATCAGGCCATCTGCGCCCCGGCCCCAGCACCAGTCAGCCACAGCTTCCTTGCCACTTGACCAGGGTAGACCTGGCGCCTCCCTCCAATGGCCGAACCTCCTGCAGTGCTGTACCTAGACGAACTAGCGCCATGGACAGCTCATCTGCTAGCACCAGCACCGCCATACCGCTGTTGTGATCCGACAACAGATGCGCGACAGTTGTCCGCCAGCTGATGCGCGACCGCGATGGCGTGCGGTAACTCCGGTCTTGATCGGCTTGAGGCCCGCCCGGCTGGACGCATATTGGTGCGCCGCAAGCTGGGGAGGCCGCCCGGGGTGATATTCGGTTGCGTGCCGTGTACACGGTCTTGACGTCCTGGACGTCGAACCTATGGCGGGGTTTTATGCGCTCCTTTGCCCTGCCCTGTCCATCACCCGGGAGCAGCCCCGGGGTGGGCGGCCGGTCCAGCGCGGCCGGTCGCCTGCGATCGAAAGGGAGGACGGGATGACAGCGAACCGGATCGTGATCACCGGGTCGGCGGCCCTGGCCGCCTGTGGCGTGCTGGCGATGGCCCCGCCTGCCGTCCAGGCCAGTCCTGCTCCGGTCCCGGCCTGGACGCAGCAGGCCCCGGCGGCCAGCCCGTCCGCCCGGCAGAATGCAGCGATGGCCTATGACGCGGCCACTGGCACCGTGGTGCTGTTCGGCGGCTTCCACAACAGGTTGGGCGACCTCCTGCAGCTGGGGGACACCTGGACCTGGGACGGCACCACCTGGACCAAGCAGGCCCCAGCGGTCCACCCGTCCGCCCGGGCAGGCGCGGCGATGGCCTATGACCCGGCCACCGGCACCGTGGTGCTGTTCGGCGGTCTTGGCCGAAATGGCTGGCTCGGTGACACCTGGACCTGGAACGGCACCACCTGGACCAAGCAGGCCCCAGCGACCAGCCCGCCCCCGCGGGGCTACGCATCGATGGCTTACGACGCCGCCACCGGCACCGTGGTAATGTTCGGCGGCTTCAACAACAGGCGCGGCGGCGGTGCCAGCTTGTTCGACGGCACCTGGACCTGGGACGGCACCACCTGGACCAGGCAGGCACCGGCGACCAGCCCGCGCGCCCGGTTCGACGCGACGATGGCCTATGACCCGGCCACTGGTACCGCGGTGCTGTTCGGCGGCGAAGGTAACGGCAAGCTCGGTGACACCTGGACCTGGGATGGCACCACCTGGACCCAGCAGGCACCGGCGACCAGCCCGCCCGCCCGCGAAGATGCGTCGATGGCCTACGACGCGGCCACCGGCAACGTCGTGCTGTTCGGCGGCGCCGGTGGCAGCACCTTGCAAGCGCTCGCTGACACCTGGACCTGGGACGGCACCACCTGGACCAAGCAGCACCCGGCGACCAGCCCGCCCGCCCGGCAGAATGCAGCGATGGCCTATGACGCGGCCACTGGCACCGTGGTGCTGTTCGGCGGTGCCGGGCTCGATGACACCTGGACGTGGAGATGACCTGCAGCTAGCCCTTCGCAGCGCTCACGCACCGGCATTCCCTATAAGCGCCCGCTCATCCGCGTAGCGCGCTCGATGTGCCGCAGATCAGCTGGCGGGCATGTGTCGCGGATCTACCGACGGAGGACACCGCACCGGACTCCGCGTTGCCGAATTGAGCCGTTCTTGGCGGCGCCTGCGGCGCCGCTGGCCCGGCGTCAGCGCCGGGCTCAGCCTTGGCGAGGCCCGCCCGGCGCACGCCGGGCCGCAGCAGCCGAGCGGGTCGATCAAGGTGGCCCGGACGGCGGGCAGGCCGAGCTGCGCACGTGACCGTCGCCCTCGCTCCCGATTGTCCGGCTCGCCGCCACCGCGTCCAGGGCGCTGCGGGCCGACGGATGCGATCGGCTTCGCCGGTGACCTGGATTCGGCGCCGGTGAGGGCGACGGGGGGACGCAGGTCGTGGTCAGGGATGGCGGGGCGGGCTCTCGCTGGTAAGGGCGGCCCTGTCTGGACTGGCCAGCGTCGCGCGATTTAAGCTGGCGGGGGACTACCGCAGCAGGCGGGGTGGATGGCCGGGCCTGGCGGCGTGAAGCGGGTGGTTCATGGACAGGCGCATACGGATGATCGTCGCGGTCGCCGCGGTGGGGGCGGTGTTACTGGCCAGCGGCGGCGCAGCGGCCAGCGCTGGTGTGGCGGCGGCTCCGAGGACTCACGTGTGGGGGACCGCGCAGGAGGTGCCCGGCACCGCCGCGCTCAACCGGGGGTTCGCAGTCGTCGGCTCGGTGTCGTGCGCCGCAGCGGGCAACTGCAGCGCCGGCGGGGGCTACATCGACAGCTCCGGCCACGTCCAGGCGTTCGTGGTCAGCCAGGCTGGCGGCACCTGGCACCCCGCCCTCGAGGTGCCCGGCACCGCCGCCCTCAACCGGGGCGGGTCCGCAGTCGTCGGCTCGGTGTCGTGCGCTGCGGCGGGCAACTGCGACGCGGGCGGGGGCTACATCGACAGGTCCGGCCACGTCCAGGCGTTCGTGGTCAGCCAGGCTGGCGGCACCTGGCACCCCGCCCTCGAGGTGCCCGGCACCGCCGCCCTCAACCGGGGCGGGGCCGCTGACGTCGGCTCGGTGTCGTGCGCCGCGGCGGGCAACTGCGGCGCGGGCGGGGCCTACACCGACAGCTCCGGCCACACCCAGGTGTTCGTGGTCAGCCAGGTGAACGGCACCTGGCACACCGCCATCGAGGTGCCCGGCACCGCCGCCCTCAACCGGGGCGGGGCCGCTGACGTCGGCTCGGTGTCGTGCGCCGCGGCGGGCAACTGCGGCGCGGGCGGAGGCTACACGGACAGCTCCGGCCGCTTTCAGGCGTTCGTGGTCAGCCAGACCGGCGGCACCTGGCATAAGGCCATCGAGGTGCCCGGCACCGCCGCCCTCAACCAGGGCGGGTTCGCTGAAATCCGCTCGGTGTCGTGCGCCGCGGCGGGCGAGTGCGGCGCGGGCGGGTCCTATGCAGTCGGCCCCGGCAGCCAGCAGGCGTTCGTGGTCAGCCAGACGTAGTCCCCGGACACGCCCGGGTGGGAACTGGTTCCCGCCTCGCCGGACGGCTTTGATCCTGCTCCTAAAGCCGCTGGCTGGGCTTGGGTCCGGGGATGGCCCGCTGAGTGTGCGGCGGCACCCCTCCACCGTCAAGGGCGCTTCGCGTTTCCTACCGGAAATGGCCTCTGGCCACCCTTGAGCGGCGGAGCCTCTATGCCGCCTCCGGGCAGTGATCAAGGGCCAGGCGGGGAGCCTGCCCGGACCGGACGCGGGCCATCCCCTGCATGGTGCGGGTGGTCACGAACGTGCCCCCGAGGTGCCCCCGAACTACCGTCAACAGCCAATGATAGCCACCAATGGCAAACCGTAAATCTCAAGCTAGCGCGGGCATTGAACCCTGCGAGCAACGCATTTCTACACGCTCGTAATGCGTAGGTCGTCGTGCCGTTCGCTCGCCACCGGCCAGCAACCGATGCCGCAGCGTGGCCCTACAAGCGGCCCTACATTAGCCCTAGAGCACCCGGGGCACTGCGGGTAAGGCGGGGTGAATCGTTAGGGTTCACACAGAATCGCCGCAGGTCACAAATCCTATGCCACTACAGAAGGGGCTGCATCGGCACCCTGATAAGGAAGAGGTCCGTGGTTCAAGTCCACGTAGCCCCACCAGCCAAAACGTGAATCTAAAATCAAGATCCACGACGCGCCCCGCGCCACCACCGACCGACGATCAGACGGCATGAATGATCAGGGTTAGGGCCGCATCACCCCCTTGTCGGTCCACGTGACCCCTTCGTGGCGGCACAGGCAGAAGGGATGCCCGACCGGGTCGGTGTAGACCTGCCACCCGTAGCCCTCGGGTCCGATGAAGTCCTTCTGCAGTGTCGCGCCGAGCTTGACGACGCGGCGCTGTTCCCGCTCGATTTCGTCCACTTCGAAGTCGAGGTGGTACTGCTTGGGGTGTTCGTTGTCGGGCCAGCACGGAGGGCGGTAGTCCTCCACCCGCTGGAAGGCCAGATCGACCTCGCCGAAGGTGATGCCGGCAAAGTTGTCGGAACTGCCCTCCATGATGGCGCGGCCTGTCACCTGGGAGTAGAAGGCCGCCAGCTTCATCGGGTCCGGGCAGTCGATGATGAAACCCAAGAGTTGTAGCACCAGGCGATCTTGCCATAGAGCAGGGCACGTGCCCTGTCCCGACGACCACCCGCCATGGACCCATGGAACCCCGGACCCCGGCCCGACAGGCGGGCCGCTGTCACGACCCCCCGAGGGGGCGGGGCAGCGCATACTGAGTGCAGACCCGGGTAGCAGTATGGTGATGCCTAATATGCGCTGAAGGGGCGTATTAGTATGTTTTCACCGTTTCTGTCCGGGAAGCAAAATCGCTCGGATGCAGAGGTTGCTGAGTGGGAGAGGCAGCAGGCGAAGCTCGGCCAGGACTACGGATCGCCATGGCTGAGTGGGCTGGTTACTTTCAGCGGCTTCGTGGCGGCATTCGTCGGGTCGGTTGCCGTGCTGTTTGTTATTGCTAACCTGCACCACGGCAGGGTGTGGTTGCCGTACGCAGTCATACTGGCCGCATTGGTGGGAGTCCACTTGTGTCTGCGCGCTGTGCGTTATCGAAGGCGGCGGCATGCCAGGCAACCGGCCGTTGGCGATCATGGATAAGTGACGCGTGATCGCACTCCGAATAGACGCACTGAGCAGTAATTACGGGCTACTGATGTCAAGCGACGATTGACAGTCAACGGCCTTCCGGTCTGGCTACCGCAACTCGCCGGCAAGCAGGCTATAGATCAGGCTGTCGCGGCGGGCTCCCTTGAAAGGCACATGGGAACGAAGAAGGCCCTCGCGGGAAAATCCGCAACGCTCGGCGACATGCTGCGACGCCTCATTGTCGGGACCGCAAGTCAGCTCCAGCCGGGCCAGTCCCAGCTCGGCGAATGCCCACCCGGCGAGCAGGCGGACCGCATGTGTCGCGGCACCCCGGCCGCGGGCCTCGGGGGCGAGCCAGTAACCAACCCCCGCGCGGCCATGATCCAGGCGAACCTCATACAGCGAGAGGCAGCCGAGCACCACGTCCTGGTCGTACGGTTCGACCAGCGCGAAGTTCAGCTCATCGCCACGCAAGCGGGCCTCTTCCTGCTCGGCGAAGTAGTCGCGCGCATCAGTCTCGGTATACGGAGTGGTACGCCATGAGAACCGCTGCATCACCGGATCACTGAACGTCAGCACCATGCCCGGCACGTCGGCCTCGCGCCAAGGACGCAGCAGCACCACATCATCAGCCAGGGGCGGTACCGGGAACCAAAGCTCGGCCATGTCGAGATGATCTCCTTCAACAGCAGGCGATGCGAGCGGTGATCGCCGGGGCGGCCGCGCGCAGCCACGCCTCGGCGCGCGGCAGCTCGTCCTTGGCGCCGTCCTCCCATAGCTTGCGGAACACCGGGTCCAGCTCGGCCGAGGCGCGGGAATCCTCGTGATAGCGGCGCGCCATGTCGACGGCGAACGGCGCCAGCGCCGTGCGATGCCGCGCCGTCATGCCGTAAGCGTCCGCGAACACCGCGACCCGGTGCGGGATGTCGGCGTCCGCGAACGCAGGCGCCCGGTCCCGCGGATCGCGCAGCGGCGCCCAATACCACAACGCATTGGCGATGTCGTAGAGCCGGGTGGTCGGGTGGGCCAGGTCGAAGTCGATCAGCGCGACGGGCAGCCCATCGCGGAAGACCACGTTGCCCGGGTAATAGTCGCAGTGGGTGACCAGCTCGGTCCGTCTAGTGATCGGGCGTCCCACGTTGGCCGGCGTCCCGCCCCACACCGCGCCGGGCGGCGGCGCCCACCCGGCCGACGCCTCGTGCAGCGTACGGATCAGCCGGGCCAGGGCGACGAGCACGTCGTCGCCCGCTGTCTCCGGCGGCAGCGGGTAGCGCGGCACGTCACCGGGGACGAACGACAGCATCTCGCGCCCCTGCTCGTCGACGCCGAACGGAAGCGGCGCGCCGGTGAACCCGGCGTCGCGCAGGTGGGCCAGGTACGCCTGCACGGTTAGGCTGAACGGCCGCAGCGGCCGCCGCACCGTGTCCCCGATCCGCACGATCCCCTGGGTGACGCCATCCCCGGTCAGCAACTCGCCTTCGTTCACACCGCAGCAGCCTAGCCGCCGCCCCGCACCGGCTCACGACGTCGGCGGGCGTGCAGATGCTGCTGCGAGCACCGCGGACCGAGCTGGCCGCCACGCCCGGGCACCGGGCAACCAGCCAGTTCTACGGCCGTGCCAGGTTCCACACACAACTCGCACACGATCCGCACACAGCCCTAGGGTCTGCCGCCGATAATGTGCCGGGGGAAGCGTCGATGAGATCGGTGAGGGCCACCAGGTGAACGACATCAGCGGCCTCCGGGAATGGCGCCGGCGGCCCAGGTCGCTGCGGGCGGCCATGCTGGCGGCTGCGGTCGCGATGGTCACCTTGCTCGCCGCGGCATGCGGTGGCGGCAGCTCGTCCAGTTCGACGGCAGGCCCGCCGACACTGAGCGCCCTCACCGATCAGGCGCTTGCCTATTCGAAATGCATGCGCGCGCACGGTATCCCCACCTTCCCCGACCCCAACGTGCAGGACAACGCGCACGCCAAGGGCGTGGGGTTCTCACTCAGCAACATTGACACCCACTCAGCTCAGTTCACCTCGGCCGCCAAGCTATGCCAGAAGCAGACGGGCTTCGGCCACATCAGCGCGGCGCAGCTCCAGGCGGCCATGAACAACATGCTGAAGGTCGCCGAGTGCATGCGCTCGCATGGCATAGCGAACTTCCCTGACCCCTTCGAGAACAGCCATCAAATAGGCTTCAATCTCAACGGCACCGGCATCGACATGAACTCGGTGCGGTTCAAGGCCGCTCAAACGGCCTGCCGGCCGCTCATGCCAGATGGCGGCCCCTGATCAGGGATCGATCGTTATTCTCGGCCGACGGCGAAGGCCACGATCTCTTCGAGGTCAGGTACATAGCCGTCCGTGGTGTCCACCTCGATCCACGGGGCATCCAGCGAAGGCCGGTCGAACGCCCGATGGGACCGGACGCGCTCGGCCGCGTCGGCCGGGCCGGGGTCGGCGTGCGCCCGGCGCAGCGGGTCCGCCTCCCGGCGGCGCAGGCTCCGCCGGAACGCTACCTCCGCGTCCACCACGCAGTGCACGATGCGGAGCTGGGCGATCCCGGTGAGGGGTTCCAGCCTGGTACGCCAGATCTTGTCCTGGAAGGCCGCCTCCGCCACGGTCGTCACGCCCGCCCGCAACAGCAGTTCAAGCACGCCGAAGAAAACCGGCAGGGTCCGCATCGTCAGCTCGTCACCCGGCCCGGCCACGAAACCGGGGACCGTGTGCACCATGCCTTCTTTGATCTCGTCCCGGCAGATCGCCGGGCAGCCGGCCGACCGCGCGATCTTGTGGGCGAGCGTGGTCTTTCCCGAGCCCATGGGACCGCTGACCACGACGAGTACCGGAAGACGGGCCACGCTCACCGCGCCATATTGCCACGGACCCGGGCATTCGGTGGGCTGGCTTGCCGCGGAGCGCATTGTTTGCGGGATTTGACCTGCTCCGTTTCTGAGCATCCAATCTGCCGCGGTGCGGGAATGGCGATGCATGAGCGGCCTGGCGTGGCGGTGCGCCCGCCACGCCAGGCCGCGTAAATGTGTTACCGCGGGATGGCTAGTTGTAAGGCAGGAAGCAGATCCCGGCGTAACCCGAGACGCCGCCGCACGAGGTGCGCCCGCCGAAGTTGTCGCTGGCGATCCACAGGCCGGCGCTGGTGAGCAGCATGTCGTCGGCACCGTGCCCACGGGACCTGCTGTACATCCCCGCGTTGCCGCCGGAGTTCAGGATCAGCGATCCGCCGGTCGCTCCCGGGGCAAGTCCGGCCAGGCCAGGAGCCGGTATCGCGCCCTTGCCCATGGTGTTGCAGGCGTCCCCGTTGGGGAACCACCGGTTGTGCCCTGCCACGTAGACCGCGCTGTTGTCGGCGGCGACCGAATACAGCGAGTCGCAGCCGTCGTTAGCGATCCAGTCGTGCAGCACTTCCTTCTCGGTAGCCGGGAAGGCCGCCGCCGCGTCACACAGACCGGGCATCGGGAACTGGCCGTTCCAGTTCCACGCGTGGACCCCGGTGTCGGCGATGTAGATCGTCGAGTCGTCCGGTGACCAGGCGGCGGCGTGAATGTAGAACGGGTGTGAGTCACCGCACTGGTAGGGGTAGCCGCTCGGTATCTGGCCCTTGCTGCCGTCGAACTCCGGCGAACTCCAGCCGGTCACCTTCGCAGGCGTCTGATTGACGTGCAGCATGAAGATCTGCTGCCGACCCAGGCCGCCGACCTTAGTGAAGTCACCTTCGACCAGCAACAGCTTGCCGCTGTGAGACAACTGCTGGTTGTAGACCTCTGTGCCGTTCGCCTTCACCTTGGGGAACTGGTAGTGGCCGGAGATGCCCAGGTGCAGGAAACCGTCGTCCTTGCCGGTGGTCGGGCTCACGCTCGCGTAGTACGGATTCGTCGTGGTGCCGCCGATCGTGGTGAAGGTCCCGCCGACAAGCAGGTGGCCGTTGACCACCAGGAGCGTGTCGATATGGCCGCCGCCGACGTGGTCGTCGAACCCGGAGACGACGTTCCCTGTGGTGGTGTCGATCTCGGCGAAGTTGTTCACCTTGGTGCCGTTGACCGACGTGAACTGCCCGCCGATGTAGGCGTCGTTGCAGTTGCTGCCGTTGAAGGCAATCGAGTTGATCTCCCCGTTGACGTTCGGGGCCCAAGACGTGACCTTGAAACTTGGGGTCGCGCTGAAGCTGAAGATGTTGTTCCGGGGATAGGTGGTGGTGAACCGCTGGATCTCGGTGAAGCTGCCCACGGCGTACATGGTGCTGCCGCACTGCACGAGCTGGCGGACCGTCTCCGTGGTCCCCGTCGCCGCCAGCTTCGGCGTCCCGGTAGCCGGGGTGGACGACACCTGCCCCGTCTGCGCAGCCGTATTGGCAGTGGCGTGAGCGGCCGTGGAGCTGGCCATCGCGGGGAGCTGAAGGGCGCAGCATCCGGCCGCCGCAATGCCCGCGATCACCGCATAGCGCAGGCCGTACTGTTTACGTAGCAGTAGCGTCCGGGGGCGCGTTCCATGCTTATTAGTCATTTGTCCTCCAATGGCAGGCGACCTTACCGCATTCCCCCAAGACATTGGCGTAAACCAAAGATCCATCCTTAAGCAAAGGTAAAGACTTAATCTGCTGAGATTAGCACTAGCGGGCAGGCCCTCCCTGAGGTTCTATCAAATAGGACGCATGGGCCCGCCGCGCCGATTACATGCAGAGCGGTGTAATCGTAGCAAGCGTTACATCTAAAGAAAAGATAATGTTCAGGCAAAGTTCTGCTTTACATTCTGCCGGGCCGGCGGGCGGGTTATGCGGTCCCGTCGGCCGCGAGTTCGGCGGCGGAGGCAACCTCGGCGAGGCCCCGGGCGTCCTTGGCGGGCGGCATCTGCAAACGGGCGATATCGGGAGGTGGTCATGGGCCGCGAGCCGGACGATCAGGCCGTGGAGCGACTGCTCGGCGAGCGCGGACAGCACCTGATGCGCGCGGCGGTCGCGCTTACCGGCAGCCGCACCGACGGCGAGGACCTGCTGCAGGCGGCCCTGGAGCGCCTGCTGCAGAACTGGAACCGTGTCGACACCGACCCCGAGGGATACCTGCGTCGCACCCTGTACAACCTGGCCGCCGACGGCTGGCGGCGCCGGGGCCGCTGGCGGGGCAGGCTCGCCGAGTTCCGCTCGCAGGCCCGCGCGGAACGCACCGGCAGCGACGACGTCGCCGTGGTGGACCTTCGCGACACGCTGGTCCGGCTGCTGCAGCAACTGCCGCCACGGCAGCGGGCGGTCGTGGTGCTGCGCTACTGGGAGCAGCGCACCGAGGCGGAGACGGCGGACTTGCTGGGCTGCACAGAGGGCACGGTCAAATCTGCCGCGTCACGGGGGCTGCGACGGCTGCGCGAACTGGCCGGACCTGAGGCGGAGCAGCCGAGCGCGCCCGCGCCCAAAAGAGCACAGCTGAAAACCGATCTCGAAGTAGCAGGAGGAAGATCATGAACGGGGCTATGGAGGACCTGCTCCGCGAGGGCCTGGACCGGCTGACCGCGGATGTGCAGGTGCCGACCGGGGTGACCGGCAGGGCACGGTCACACCTGCGGCGGAAGAAGACGGCGGCTCGGGCCGCGCTGGCCGGCGGGGCAGCCGCGGTGACCGCCGCCGCCGTGGTCGTCGCGGTCGTGCCTGGCCAGAACACCACCGGGCCGATCCAGGTCCGCCCCGCCGCCTACGTGATTACGCAGGTGGCCAATGCCCTGGCGACAACGAACAAGGTCATCCAGACCGAAACCGTCTTCAGCGCCCCGTATCCCCCGGTCATGGGCTGGAACTACCACGGGGACATGCGGCTCACCCAGTCCGGGTACATCCCGCCCGCCCTGGCTGCTGGCATGCCCTGGGCCCAGGGACGGGTGCACTGGGGCGTCGGTACCACCAGGGTCCACGGGCGGCGGATCTACGCGCAGATCGACTACCGCCACCACGAATGGGCCAACGCGGGAATACTCGGGTTCCCGCCGAACGCGTGCACCGTCCGGCTGGACATCGTTGAGTTCAACGGCCCGGCACAATGGCCGGCATACGTCCGTCAGGCGCTGTCCTGCGGGCTGTTCAAGGTCGCGGGGCACGCCCAGGTCAACGGCGTGCCCACGATCAAACTCACCGGCTCGACGACGAACTGGCATTTCTGGAGCCAACTGCCGCACGGTGAGGGCCGCGGCCCGTTCCGCGTGGATGCCACCCTGTACGTGAACCCCAAGACGTTCCTGCCGATGCTGGTGATCTGGAACAACCGGACGCACTACCGCGACGGCAGGCCGCTGGACGGCACGACCCGCCAGGAGATCACCGCCCTGTCGGCCACCCCCGGCAACATCGCCAAGGCGAACGTGACCGTTCCGGCCGGTTTCCGTAAGGTGCCCAGCAGTACCTTCGGCGGCCCCGTGTGGCCCTACTTCACCTCGGGCTGACAGGCCGCACATGAGCGCGGGCCGGGCAGCACTGCCCGGCCCGCACCGTTGTTGGTCTGCGGCGATCAGGAGAACTGCTCGCCCAACGGGGCCTCCACCCCGGTCGAGGTGTCGTAGAACCCGACGCCCATGCAGGTGATCAGCGACGAGCAGGACACGCTGGAGAACGTGCTGCGGCTCACGTTGGGATCCGGCGACTGAGTGGGCTTCACCGCCCAGGACGAGCCGTTCCAGTTCTCCGCCATCGGCAGGCTGATGCCGTTCTTGGTGACGAACCCGGCGGCGTTGCACCCGGTGCTGAACTGCGTGGTGCTGCAGGACACGCTGGAGAACTCGCTGATGCTCCCCGACGGGACCGGCACGTTCTGGACGGACCAGTTCGACCCGTTCCACCGCTCCGCCAGCGGGACAGCCTTGTCGGAGGCGTTGACGAAGTCGCCTACCGCGGTGCAGGCGTTCGCGGCCGTGCAATCGACCCCGTTGACGTGCGCGTTCCGGCCGCCGCTCGGGGTGGCGATGGTCTGGATCGACCAGTTCGTGCCGTTCCAGACCTCGGCCCAGGTGTGGGTGTTGTCCGAGCCGACCGCCTCGCAGGAGGTCGAGGACGTGCACGACACGTCGTTGAGCTGGGCAGTGGTGGACCCGGTGGGCGCGGGCGTGGTCTGCAGGGACCAGGACGTGCCGTTCCACTGCTCCGCGAACGGGAACTGGTTCCCGCTCCCGTCGGTGAAGAAGCCCACGGCCGTGCACGTCTTCACCGACGCGCACGACACGCTGATCAGGAAGCTGTGCACCGCGCCCGCCGGGTTGGGAGTGGACTGCACCGTCCAGTTGGTCCCGTTCCACCGCTCCGCGAGCGAGGTCAGTGTCGAACCCCCGCCGACGGCGTCGCCCACCGCCGTGCAGGCCTTCGCCCCGTTGCAGGACACGCCGGACAGGACGCTGTTCGAGGCGTTGGGGGTGGTGCCGACGATCCAGTTCCTGCCGTTCCAGGTCTCGACGACCGCGTCAAAGACGCTGCCGCTCAGCTCGTCGCCGCCGACCGCGGCGCAGAAGTTCACGAACGGGCAGGAGACTGTCTGCAGGCCGCTGGCGAGCGAGCCAGCCGGGATCTGCGGCGCCTGAAGCTGCCAGCGCAGCGACCAGTTCTCCGCCAGCGCGCGGTTGCCGTCCACCGGGTCGTGGTAGAAGCCGACGGCGGTGCACGCGGTCGCGAACGTGCAGGACACGTCGGCCAGCCCGGTGGAGTCGGAGGCCGTGTTGAGCGGGGTGTTCAGAACCGTCCACTTGGTTCCGTCCCACTGCTCGGTGACCAGCGTCTCGATGGCCTCCTTACTGAAGAAGGTGCCCACAGCCATGCACCTGGTGTTGTCGGTGCAGGACACCCGGCCCAGGTCGGCAGCGGTGTTGCCGTGCGGCGAGGCGATCGTCTGCAGCGCCCAGCTCGTGCCGTTCCAGCGCTCGGCCAGGCCGGTGCCGGTCGCCGTGCACGCGGCCGCGGCCGTGCAGGACACGCCTTCGAGCTGGTTGACGGTGCTGGCGGTGTTGGGCGTGCTCTGGATGGCCCAGCTCGATCCGTTCCAGACCTCCGCCAGCGTGGCCGAGTCGGGCCCGGTGAACGAGTCGCCCACGGCCTCACAGTCGGTCGCCGAGGGGCAGGAAACCCCGCCGAGCGCACTGTTCGCCGCGCCGCTCACGTTGGGGGTGGACTGGATGGTCCAGGAACTGCCGTTCCAGCTTTCCGCCAGGGTCTGCGTGGCCCCGCCGCTGGTGAACTGCCCCACCGCCTCGCACGACGACGCCGTCTTGCACGAGACGTCGCTGAGCTGGCTGGCCGTGGCGCCGGCCGGGTTGGGGGTGCTCTGGATGGACCAGGTGCCGCCGTTCCACACCTCGGCGAGGGTTTCCATGGTCCCGCCGCTATTGAAGTTGCCCACGGCCTCGCACGACGACGCCGTCTTGCAGGAGATGCCGTTGAGCTGGCCGCCCCCGGGATCGGGAATGTTGACTATCGTCCAGGTGCTGCCGCTGAGGCTCTCGGCGAGCAGGCCGTTGGCGTTCCCCACGGCCATGCAGGAAGTCGTGGACGCACAGGACACCGCGGTGAAGTCCCACACCGACGCCCCGGAGGGAGCCGGGGTGCCCTGCTGTAGCCAGCTCGCCGCCGCTGGCTGCGCTATTACCAGCACGGCGGACATCGCCAGCGCCGCCGTCACTGCAAACCGTTTCATTGCGATCGTCACTCCCCCGGAGTTCGATGGTCAGGTGCCGTGGGCGCGCTGCCATGCTGATCATGGCAAGGATCGCCAGCCCGAACCTCGCAACACGGCGCAGTTCACCCCTGTCCCCGCCCCGAACGCGGGCACAGAGGCGACGGTAAGCATCGCATGCGTAAAGTCCCGTTGCCCTCGCCATGGGGTCATACTTACCTTTCCTGGTGTTCTGCCCCTCATGTCGGGATACCGGCGCCGGCGGATAAGAGAACGCTTAATCTGCGCTCGCTGGGATCCGGAGCAGGAACTACAGTCGAGCTCGGACAGCAGTACGTCGAGAGGAGGCGCCGATGAGCGGCGAGCCTGACGAGGCCCTGGAAGTGCTGCGCGGGGTCTGGAGCGCGCAGGGGCAGACCAGCGCCGACCTCGACGAGATGGGCACGGGGAAGTCCTGTAAGCGGATGGCCGATGTCGGGTTCGCCGAGCTGGGCGGTGACGAGGACGACCTGCGCGCCGCCTGGCGGGACCGGCTGGAGCGTGAAGGCAAGCTGGGCAACGGCGGCTCCGTCGCCGATCTGGTGCTCGGGCCGGCGCAGCAGGGCTGACCTGCGAACCCGGCAGCAGAGCTGAGCTCAGATCCCAGGGCGAGGAGACACTTGGCCGAGCAACCGCGGACCGTCGGTGAGCTGACGGACCTCCTTCGTCAGGGCGGTTACCTCGCCGACCGCGGCCTGGCCACCGCGTTGTTCCTGGCGATGTCGCTACCGCGCCCGATCCTGCTCGAAGGCGAGGTCGGGGTGGGCAAGACCGAGGCCGCCAAGGTGCTCGCGGGCGTCTTCGGCCGCAGGCTCATCCGGCTGCAGTGTTACGAGGGCATCGACACCCACCAGGCGCTCTACGAGTGGGACTACGCGCGGCAGATGCTGCAGATCCGCGCGCTTTCTGAGCACCAGATCGCCGACGGCGACGCGGTCGACACGCTGTTCGGGCCGAAGTTCCTGCTGGAGCGGCCGTTGCTGGAGGCGGTGCGGGCCGGCGACCAGGCGGTGCTGCTGATCGACGAGGTGGATCGCGCCGACGACGAGTTCGAGGCGTTCCTGCTTGAGGTCCTGTCCGACTTCCAGGTGAGCATCCCGGAGATCGGCACGATCAAGGCGCCGTCCCCGCCGCTGGTCGTGCTCACCTCCAACCGCACCCGCGAACTGCACGACGCGCTGAAGCGGCGCTGCCTCTACCACTGGATCGGCTACCCCTCCGCCGAGCGGGAACTTGAGATCGTGCTGATCAGGGAGCCGGGCGTGCCGCAGGCGCTGGCCCGCCAGGTGGTCGCCGCGGTGCACCGGCTGCGCGAGCTTGACCTCGCCAAGCCGCCCGGCGTGGCCGAGACGATCGACTGGGCCCGCACCGTGGACCTGCTCGGCGGTACCGCGCTCGACCCGCAACTGGCCAGCGACACCCTCGGCGCCGTGGTGAAGGATCGCGACGACCTCGACCTGGTACAGGAAAGCCTGGAGGAGATAACCTCCGGTGCCTGAGCCCGGCCTCACCGGTGTGCTTGTGCGGTTCTGCCACGAGCTTCGCCGCGCCGGGCTGGCGGTGGGTACCGGGGACGTGCTGACCTACTGCGTGGCGATGACCCCGCTGGACGCCACCGACATTGTCGATCTCTACTGGGCGGGCCGGGCAACGCTGGTGACCAGGCGGGACGACATCGCCACATACGACGAGGTGTTCCGGCGGTTCTTCCTGGATGCCGCGAACCCGGTCCCCGAACTGGTCACGATCACCGCCAGGACCGCGGCGCAGGCCGAGGCGGTACTGGCCATTCCCGAGACCGAGCAGGCCGGCGAGGAGCGCGAGGACCAGACTGCGCTCGGCTGGATGGCCTCCGACGTGGCGGCGCTCAAGCACAAGGCCTTCGCCGCGTGCACTCCGGAGGAACTGGCCGCGGTGCGGCGGATCATGGCGCGGATCCGGCTCACCCCGCCGCGGCGGCGCACCAGGCGGACCACGGCGGCCAGGTCCGGCCGCACCCCCGACCTGCGGCGCATCGTGCGGGAGTCGCTCCGGCTGCACGGCGAGCCCGCCGAACTCTACTGGCGGCAGCGCAAGGCCAGGCTCCGCCCGCTGATCCTGATCCTCGACGTCTCCGGGTCGATGGCGGACTACTCGCGCAACCTGCTCCAGTTCGCCTACTCCGCCAAGCGCGCGGCCGCCAAGGTGGAGGTGTTCTGCTTCGGCACCCGGCTCACCAGGATCACCAGGGAACTGGGCAGCCGCAGGCCCGACGAGGCGCTCGCCCGCGCCGGCCGCGCGGTGTTCGACTGGGAGGGCGGCACCAGGATCGGGGACAGCCTGGACGACTTCGTGCGCGGCTACGCCCGCCGCGGCCTGGCCCGCGGCGGGGTGGTGGTGGTCTGCTCCGACGGCCTGGACCGCGGGGATCCGGAGGTGCTGGCCATGGCCGTGGAGCGGCTTTCCCGGCTGTGCCACCGGCTGGTCTGGATGAACCCGCACAAGGGCGACGATGCTGGCTTCCGGCCCAGCACGCTGGGGATGATGGTGGTGGCCCCGCACATCGACCTGATGTTGTCCGGTCACGACCTGCGGAGCCTGGAAGAGTTCGCCGCGCTGCTGCCCAGCCTGTAGCGGCCGCGGCTCACGTGAGGAGCACCCTTGAGGTGGAGCGTAGGGATCGAGGCGGACGCCGGGCGCGGGCTGACGCGCGAGGAAGTGGTGGAACTCGCCGACGCCGTCGCCGCCAATGACGGTGTCGCCTCGGGGATCGGCTCGGACCGGTACGGCGCCCGGCTGATCGTCACCGCGGGCAGCCGCGACCAGGCGGTCGAGGCGGCGACCCGGGAGTTCAACAAGGCCGTTGCCGCCGCGGGGCTGCCTGCGGGTCCCATCGTCACCGTCGAGGCGATCAGCGAAGCCGAGGACGACGACGCGAGCCTGCCAGGCGATGGCCCGTGATCAGGCTCGGCTCGCTGGCCGGGTACCCGTTCGAGGGGCCGCGGCTGCTCGCCGGGTGGACCCCGCCGGCCCGCCCGGCCGTGTTCGCGATCATGTACAAGCCCGAGCCCGACGCCAAGCCGGAACGGTACGCGGTCATCTACGCCGGCCACTCCGACGACCTTGCCACCGAGCGGTTTCCGTTCTCCCACGCATGCGCAGCCTGCTGGGTGCGCCGGGCCGGTTCCCGCTGGAAGGTTTACATCTGCACGTACGAGGTGCCCGGCGACAGCGGGTCCCACCGGGAGCAGATCACCCGCGAGCTGATCGCGATCTACCGGCCCAATTGCAACAAGCAGCAATACGACCAGTCGTGGCGGGACGAATGGATCGGCGAGTACACCGCCCCTACCACGGGGCCAGTTGCCCGCCGGGGACCAGATGGCAGCGACCCGTCGTTAAGCAGCTAAATCCTTGTCCGGCGCGGGCGCAGGCCAGTGCGCCAGCCTGCGCCCGGGCCGGCCTAGGACCGTGGCGCGAAGCCGACCGCGTCGTGCAGCCGCGAGCGGCGCCGGCCGGACGCGGGCCGCGCGGGCTCCGGCTCGGCGGGCGGCTCGGGACGCGGGGTGACATCGGTGACGATCTCCTCGGCCATCCCGTACAGCAGCGGCAGCGCGCCGGCGACCACACCGCCGGTCTGGTTGATGTGCTCCACGGCCGGGCCGATGAGCTTGGCGTGGCCGACGATCTCCCGCACCGTGCCGGCGCACTCTTCCAGGTTCCCGGCGATCCTGGTGAGCAGCGAGCCCACCCAGAACAGGTAGAACGCCAGCCCCGCGATCAGCAGCAGGACGTCGATGACCGTGAAGACGACCAGGCCCGTCACGATTTCACCTTCCCGAGCACGCGGCCGAGGAACAGATGGTGCTTGAGGCCCTCCGCGAGCACCAACTCCACGCCGTCGGCGACCTGCGGGATCAGCGCGGCGTCCGCGGTGTTGGCCGCCGCGGCCTTGAGCGTGTCCCGCACCTGCACCACCCGGCCGTCGATTCGCCGCACCAGGTAGATCAGCAGGCTCAGCAGGGCCGCGACCGCGACCACCACGACGAGGCCGAGGATGTTGGCGGTCAGCCAGAGGTTGTGCTCGGTCGAGGACATGGCCAGGTCATGCATTGTCATCACCCAGCCTCGCGCGGCCGCGCTGCAGGCCGCCGATGATGGTCACCGCGTACTCGATCGTGGTGCGCAGCGCTCCCAGCGGGGCGGTGTTGTGCACCGCCTGCTCCAGTGCTTCGTTGATCTTGGGGGCCTCGTTGCCGATCGCGCGGGCCAGCAGCAGGATCGGCACGACGAGCGCCACCACGACCAGGACGATCACGATGCCGATCGTGTAGCCCACTACCCAGCCGGTGGTCGAGGTCCCGGCGGCGAGGACATGTCGTTCCATCACGGCTCCTTATCCTCAGACCGTTTCGCAGAAGTCGCGTACCGGCTTCAGGCTCGCGTTGACCGAGGTGAGCCGGTCCGGCACGGTGCTGGTGAGCTGCGCGACCGCCTGCACGCCGCCGGTGGTCGCGACGAGCGTCTTGCGGATCGCCCGCAGGTGGAAGATGACCCGGAGCAGGCCAAGCGCGGTGATCGCGATGATCAGCGCGGCGATGATCAGTGTTGCCCAGGCGGCTGCCGGCATGGCGAGTCTCCCTTTCAGCCGAGAAGCTTGGCGACGGAGCCCGCGTACCGGACCGCCCCGACGGATACCTGATTGACGGTGCTGTCGGTGATGGCCAGCCCGTCAGGGACGACGGTCAGCTCACCGACGAGTTCCACGCCGCCGGCGAGGATGTCGTCGGTCGCGCCGCGGATCCGCTCCACCGCGGCGAGCACGCGGTTGAGCAGGTAGATGACCACTGGAAGCACGACAAGCAACAGGACGGCGTTGCCGATCCACCACAAGACCATGGCTTGTTCTCCTCAGCTCGCTGCCTGGTAGGGGACAAAGAAGCGGCGGAACACCCGGCGCAGCGCCATCAGCGCGGCCTGCATGCCCAGCCTGAAGCCGCTCGCCGGGCTGGCGGCGGTGGCCGGGCCGGTGACCGCCTCACCGCGCTGCGCCCGGTCGATCCGGTCGGCGAGGTTGACCGCGAAGTCCCGCATGAGCACCGCGGTGACGTCGGAGATCATCCCCCGCCCGTACTGCGCCGCGGCGCCGGACAGCTGCAGGTCCTGGGCGACGCTGACCTTGGTGCCGCGGCCGGCCGGAGCCAGCGTCGCGGTGACCACCATGCTGGCCTGGCCGCGGCCCTTCTCCTCGGCGCCGGTCGCGTTCACCACGAGGCGCTTGGCCGCCTCGTCCCGCTCGGTGATGTCGGCCTTCCCGGCGAACTGGAGCCGGACCGGTCCCATCCGGACGGCCACCCGGCCCTCGTACTTGTCGCCGCCGAGGTCGTCGGTCAGCTCGGTGCCGGGCAGGCATGCGGCGACCTGGGGGATGTCGCCGAAGAACTGCCAGACCTTGTCGATGGGCGCCGCCACCTGGAACTCGTTCTTGATCAGCATCGGGTTTCCCTTGTCACGTAGGCGGCCGGATCCAGCTCGAACTTCCGGCGGCAGCCGGTGCAGCAGAAGTAGTAGGTCACGCCGTCGTGGGCCAGCGGGCGCCCGGCGGGCGTGGCGGCGACGGTCATCCCGCACACCGGGTCGACGGCCTCGGCCGGTTCCGCGTGCCCGGCCGGGGCGTCAGGGGCGGACGTGCTCTCGGGGGCGGCTGCCGTGGTGCGCCTGGCGGGGGCCACCGGGGTTTTCCTGGCGGGGGCTGCCCCGGCCGCCCCCGCCAGGGCTCCGGATGCGCGGAGCTGCACCAGCTCCGCGAGTATCGCGACGGCGATCTCCTGATGGGTGGTGTGGCCGAGGTCCAGGCCGGCCGGGACGTGCACCCGGTCGAGCTGGTCGGTGGGCAGGCCCCGGTCGGCGAGGTATCCGAGCACCGCGGCACCCCGGCGGCGGGAGCCGACCAGGCCGAGGTAGGCGGGGCGGGCGGCGACCGCGTGCTCGACGGCCTCCTCGTCGCCGTGCCCCTGGGTGGCCACGATGACCATCGACTGCTCGTGGACGCCGGCAGCGGTGAAGTCCTCGCCCGCGACCAGCTCGGTGCGCCAGTTCAGCGCCCGGGCCAGGTCGGCCAGGGTGTGCGCCATTGGCGAGCGGCCCACGATGACCAGGTGCGGCGCGGGCACCACCGGCTCGATGTAGACCTCGAGCGCGCCCTCGCTCTGGCAGGAGATGGGCACCACGGTGATGCCTTCGGGGATCGCCGCGCCGAACTGGTCCGGGCTGCCGAGCAGCAGCAGCCGGGGCGTGCTCTCGGCGATCACCCGCTGGGCCTCGCGGATCACCACCGGTTCCGCGCACGCCCCGCCGATCCAGCCGTGCAGTTCGCCCTCGGCCGTGATGATCGCACGGGCGCCCTGCTGGCTGGACGACGGGCCCTGCCGCCAGACCACGGTGGCCAGCGCGAACGCCTGCCCGCGCCGTTCCAGCTCGCCGGCCTGCTTGAGGATCTCCCAGCCGTCCATGTCCATGCCTCCCTCGCGGGCGCCCTCCCGCTCAGTCGTCCGAGCGGACCGGCGGGGCACCGGACACGTCGCGCTGGTAGGTGAGGGCCTCCCAGACCCGGTCGGGCAGCAGCGGCATGTCGATGTTGCGGACCCCGGTGTCGGAGATCGCGTCCATCACCGCGTTGACGAAGGCGGCCGGTCCGCCGACGGCCGCGCACTCGCCGATGCCCTTGGCCCCGATCGGGTGGTGCGGGCACGGCGTGACGACCTCGCTGTGCAGCTCGAAGCCAGGTGTCTCCCACGCGGTCGGCAGCAGGTAGTCCATGTAGTTGGAGCCGACGCAGTTGCCTTCCGCGTCGAACGTGATGAACTGCATGTTCGCCATGGCGTAGGCCTCGGTCAGGCCGCCCATGATCTGGCCCTCGACGATCATCGGGTTGATCCGCACGCCGCAGTCGTCGACCGCGACCATGTTCAGCACGTCCCAGACGCCGGTCTCCGGGTCCACCTCGACCGTGACGATGTACACGGCGAACGGCCAGGTGAGGTTGGGCGGGTCGTAGTAGGCGGTGTTCTCCAGGCCGGGCTCCATGCCGTCGGGCATGTTGCTGTACGCGGCGATCGCGCACTCCTGGATCGTCACTCCCCGGCTGGGCGCGCTGCGCACGTAGAACCGGCCGAGCTCCCAGTCCACGTCCTCCTCGGAGACCTCGAGCAGGTGCGCGGCGAGCTTGCGGGCCTTGGCCCGGATCTTGCGGGACACCATCGCGACCGCGGCCCCGGCGACCGGCGTGCTCCGCGAGGCGTAGGTGCCCATGCCGAACGGGGCGGTGTCGGTGTCGCCCTCCTCGACCACGATGTCGTCGGCCGGGATGCCGAGTTCGTGGCTGACGATCTGCGCCCAGGTCGTCTCGTGCCCCTGGCCCTGGCCGCGTGCGCCGGTCCTGACGATGGCCTTGCCGGTCATGTGGATCTTGAGTTCGGCGGAGTCGAACATCTTGATGCCGAGAATGTCGTACTCGCGGCTGTTCCCCGCGCCGAGCGGCTCGGTCATCGTGGATATGCCGATGCCCAGCAGCCTGCCCTTGGCCTTCGCCTCTGCCTGCTGCCGCAGGAAGTCCTGGTAGCCCACCGCCCGCAGGCCGACGTCCAGGCACTTTTCGTACTGCCCCGAGTCGGTGAGGAAGCCGAACGGGGTCCGGTGCGGGAACTGGTCGTCCCTGACGAAGTTGACCCGGCGGAATTCGGCCTGGTCCATGCCCAGGTCGTGCGCGGCCGCCTGGATCATCCGCTCCTGGAAGAACATCGCCTCGGTGACCCGGAACGAGCACCGGTAGGCGACCCCGCCGGGGGCCTTGTTGGAGTAGGTGCCGCGCGCGGTGATGTGCCCGACCGGGATGTCGTAGGACGCGAAGGCCGAGTGCAGCAGGCCGATCTTGAACTTGCTTGGCTGGGCGTCGGAGAAGAACGCGCCATGGTCGGCGTCGCAGTGCATCCTGACGGCGAGGATCTTGCCGTCGTTGCGCATCGCGACCTCGCCGTCGAGGTAGATGTCGCGGGCGAACCCGGTCGAGATCAGGTTCCCCGACTTGTCCTCGATCCACTTCACCGGGCGTTCCAGCAGGATCGAGGCCAGGATCGAGCAGACATACCCGGGGTACACAGGGACCTTGTTGCCGAAGCCGCCGCCGATGTCCGGCGAGATGATCCGGATCATGTGCTCGGGCAGTTCGGCGACCAGGGCGACGGCGGCCCTGATGATGTGCGGCGCCTGGGTGGTCATGTACACGGTGAGCTTCGAGGTCGCCCGGTTGAAGTCGGCGATCGACCCGCAGCACTCGATCGGCGAGGGGTGCGAGCGCGGGTAGTGCAGCTTCAGCTTGGAGACCTTGTCCGCCTGGGCGAACGCGCGCTCGGTGCCCTCGGCGTCACCCACCTCCCAGTGGTAGATGACGTTGTCGGCCTGGTTCTCCTTGTCGTCCCTGATCACCGGGGCGCCCTCGGCCACCGCCTGGTACGGGTTGACGATCGCCGGCAGTGGTTCGTACTCGACGTCGATCGCCTCGCACGCGTCCTTGGCGATGTAGGGGTCGTCCGCGATCACGCAGGCGACCTCCTGGCCCTGGAAGCGGACCTTGTCGGTGGCCAGCACCGCCTGGGTGTCGTAGGACAGCGTGGGCATCCAGGCCAGGTTCCGGGTGGCCATCATCTCGCCGGTCATCACCAGGTGCACCCCGGGGATCTGCCACGCCCGGCTGGTGTCGATCGACTTGATCCGTGCGTGCGCCAGCGGGCTGCGCAGGATCTCCATGTGCAACATGCCGGGCAGCACGATGTCGTCGGTGTAGTTGCCCTTGCCCCGGATGAAGCGGTTGTCCTCGACTCGCTTGCGGCTCGCGCCGAGCCCGCCGATCTTGATCTCGTCCAGCGCCTGCGACACTGCCCTCTCCCGTCTTCGTCAGCCGTCCTGCGGTCAGCCCTGATCGGCTCCCGGGTCAGCCCCGGAGCTTCTCCGCGGCCCACAGGACCGACTTCACGATGTTCTGGTAGCCGGTGCAGCGGCACAGGTTGCCCGACAGCGCCCAGCGCACTTCTTCCTCGGTCGGGTCCGGGTTGGCGTCAAGCAGCGCCTTGGCGGCCATCATCATCCCCGGGGTGCAGAACCCGCACTGCAGCCCGTGCTCCTCCTTGAAGCCCTCCTGGAGCGGGTGCAGTTCGCTGGCGGTGGCCAGGCCCTCCACGGTCTCAATCTCGTGCCCGTCGGCCTGGACGGCCAGCATCGTGCAGGACTTCACCGCCTTGCCGTCCACCAGCACGGTGCACGCGCCGCAGTTCGTCGTGTCGCAGCCCATGTGCGTACCGGTCAGCCCTATGCCGCGGCGGATCAGGTGGGAAAGCAGCAGCCGGGGCTCGACCTCGGCCACCTTCTTCGCACCGTTGATGGTGAACTTGATCCGGCGCATCGGGACATCGGTCGCTGCCTCGTCGCCGAGGTCGTCGTAAACGATCGTCATCTCAGGCCGCCCTTTCCGCCTCTGGGCCCTCATCCGCGTGCCCGCCGGCCGCCTGCTCGACGGCTTGCGGTCCGGTGCGGGACAGGATGCGGACCACGAACGTGCGCACCATGTGCCGCTTGTACTCCGCACTGCCGCGGTGGTCGGTTCGCGGCCGGGCCACCCCCGCGGCCAGATCGGCCGCCTGTTCGATGGTCTGCGCGGTGAGCGGCTGGCCGGTCAGCGCCTGGGCCGCCTCCGTGCACGCGATGGTGGACCCGCCGACCCCGGTCAGCGCGATTCCCGCCCTGGTCACGGCGCCATCGGTGGTTTCCACGGCGACCGCCACGCCGACCGTCGCGAAGTCGCCGACCCGCCGTTCCAGCTTCAGGTAACCGCCCGCGGCCGTGCCCCGGTGCGGCGGGACCACGGCCTCGACGGCGATCTCGTCGAAGTCGAGCACGTTCTCGAACGGCCCGGTGACGAAGTCAGCCACAGGGATGGTCCGCCTGCCGCTCGGGCCCTGCGCCACTATCGAGCCGCCCAGGGCGGTCATGACCGAGGCCCAGTCGCCCTGCGGATCGGCGTGGCAGAGCGAACCGACCAGGGTGCCCCGGTTACGCACGATCGGGTCGGCGATCAATGGCGCGGCCGCGGCCATGGTGGGCTGACTGCCCGGCAGCAGGGCCGAGCGCTCCAGGTCGACGTGCCGGCACAGGGCGCCGATCCGCAGCGTCCCGTCCGCGTCCTGGCGGTGGTAGTCCATGCCGCCGATGTTGTTGATGTCGACGAGCAGTTCCGGGGTGGCGAAGCGCAGCTTCATCAGCGGGACGAGGCTCTGCCCCCCGGCCAGCACCTTGGCTTCGCCGCCGCCTTCCTGAAGCAGGCGAATCGCCTCGGCGAGCGAACTCGGTGCCTCGTAACGGAACCGAGACGGATACATAGATCCTCCAATGTCCGCACCCGGGCGTCGTCCCGTCAAACGGGCACGCCCGGGATCAGGCTCAGGACTGGGCCGGTGGCGCCGCTTCGCTGTCTGACCGGGATCCGGGGCCAGCCCCGGGGGCGGGCCGCGACTCGGGGTCGGGCACGGCCACCGGAAGCGACTCGTAATCGGGGTCCGGCCGCGGCTCCTGGTGTGGCGGCCACGGCCCGGCCACCGGCTGACCGGCGATCTTGAGATAGTCCATCAGCTCGGGCCAGGCCCACACGGTCGGGCTCTTCCCGGTCTTCGGTGCGTGCTCGACCAACTCATACAGGCGTGGGTTGCCCTGGCTGTGCCCGTCAGACTCGATCCGCATCGGCACCGCTCCTGGTATTGGACGGGGCTCCCCACGCGGCACCGTCACGGGTGATGTTCACATGATCCGCTGGGGCGGCCAGCCTCGCAACAGCCGAATAAGCTCTTGCTTAAGTGCCCTCTGACCTGGGCTTCCGTGATTCCTACCCAGCGGCCGGGCGGACTCCCCTCTTCATGATCATGACTTAGGTGGTGCTATAGGCCCCCCTAAGTCATGATCACGAAGCCGGGAGGGTGGCAGGAGATGGCCGCGGGTGCGGTCAGCTCCAGATCGTCACGTAGACCGGGGGGCGGAACCTTGAGGGGGGAACGCCGGCCGTCGGGGACCGCATCAGGTGCATGGCCTCCGGGGTGCTCAGGAAGCGCCGCAGCGCGCTGGCCGCGACGCTGCGGTGCTGGCGCTCAAGCACCGTGACGTACCAGGTGGCCTCCATCGGCACTCTGGGCAGTTCCACGAGCGACAGTTCGCCGCGGCGCACCTGCTGCGCGACCAGGTGCTCGACCGCGGGCGCGACCCCGGCCCCGTCGGCGGCGGCGGCCCAGGCGGCGGTCTGGTTGGGGAACACGCCGATGCTGTCCTCCGGGATCCCCAGCCGGGCCAGCAGTTGCCCGGTGTCGCTGCCCGGGTCGGTGCCGGAGGGGTCCACGAGCCAGCGCCACTGCCGGGGGCTGCCCCGCAGTGCGGCCTGCCCGGCGGTCACCACGATCATCCGGTACCGGAACATCGGCTCGGTCACCACGGCGAGCGCCGGATCGCCGGCCGGGCTGGAGCCGATCGCCACGTCGGTCAGCCGGTTGGCGACCAGCACGCCCATCTCCGCGGTCGCCGCGACCCCGGACGACACCTCGACCGGCCCCGCGTACCGCCGGGTGAACGCCTCCATCAGCGGGCTGAGCACGAACTCCGCGATGGCCGAGGTGGCCACCACCCGCAACTGTTCGGGCGCGCCCTGCGCCGCGCGCACCGCGGCGTGCGCCTCGGCGCCGAGCACCACGATCTGGGACGCCGAGGACAGCAGCCGGGAACCGCCCGCGGTCAGGGTCATCCCTGCCGGGCCGCGGCTCACCAACTGGTCCCCCAGGTGCTGCCGCAGGGCCGACAGGGCCTGCGACACCGCCGACTCGCTGACGCCGAGCGCGTTCGCGGCGGCAGTCACCGAGCCGAGCCGGGCAACCAGCACAAACGCGTTGAGCTGAGTAAGCGTCATGGCACTTCAATTATGGCCGCCTCATACACTCATCAGGCGAACCAAACTGTCGAGGGAGTTCCGGGTGCAGGTTCCGGCGCAGGTCGAGTACGAGAAAGCGGCCAGCGTCGAGCATGCCCTGGCCCTGCTCGCCAGGTACGGCCCCGAGGCCCGGGTGCTGGCCGGCGGGCATAGCCTGATCCCGATGATGAAGCTGCGCCTGGCGCAGCCGGAGACCCTCGTCGACATCAACGGGCTCAGCGAGCTTTCCTATGTCCGGGTCTCCGGCGGCGAACTTCAGATCGGCGCGCTCACCAGGCACGCGGAACTGCTCAGCTCCGCACCGGCCGGAGAGCACTTCGCGATCCTGCACGACGCGGAGAAGGTCATCGCCGATCCCGTGGTGCGCAACTGGGGCACGATCGGCGGCTCGCTGTGCCAGGCGGACCCGTCGGAGGACCTGTCCGCGGCGTTCGCCGCCCTCAAGGCGATCATGACGATCTGCGGCCCGGAGGGCACCAGGACCGTGCCGGCCAGGGAGTTCCACACCGGGCCCTACGAGACCGTGGTGTCACCTGGCGAACTGCTCACCGAGATCAGGATCCCGATCAGGCCGGGCGGCGGCAGCGCGTACGAGAAGGTCGGGCGGCGGGTCGGCGACTGGCCGGTCGCCGCCGCGGGCGTGGCGCTCTGGCTCGCCGGTGACACGATCGCCGACGCCGGGATCGGGCTCACCGCCGTGGGAGCCAGGCATTTCGCGGCCGCCGAGGCCGAGGAGTTCCTGCGCGGGGCGAGCGCGACCGAGGAGAACTTCGCCCAGGCCGGGCAGCTCGCGGCCGAGCACTGCCGGCCGGTGTCCGACCAGCGGGGCCCGGCCGCCTACAAGCGGCACCTGGCGGCCGAACTCACCGTGCGCGCGCTGCGCCGCGCGGCCGATCGCGTGCGGCACGAGGACGCCTGACGTGCAGATCACCGTGACCGTCAACGACGCGGCGTTCACCCGCGAGATCGAGCCCCGGCTGCTGCTCATCCACTTCCTGCGCGACGATCTCGGGCTCACCGGTTCCCATTGGGGCTGCGATACCTCGAACTGCGGCGCCTGCGTGATCTGGCTGGACGAGACCCCGGTGAAGTCGTGCACCGTGCTCGCCGTCATGGCCGACGGGCACCAGGTGCGCACGGTGGAGGGGATGGGCATGCCCGGCCGGCTCGACCCGGTGCAGGAGGGGTTCGCCCGGTGCCACGGGCTGCAGTGCGGGTTCTGCACCCCGGGCATGATGCTCACCGCCCGCTGGCTGCTCGACCACAATCCCGATCCGTCCCCGGAGGAGATCCGCGAGGCGCTGTCCGGCCAGGTCTGCCGGTGCACCGGCTACGAGAACATCGTCCGGTCGGTGCGGTGGGCGGCCCGGCACGAAGCCGCGGAGCGGGACGGCGATCAGGGTGGTACCGGTCCCGGCGAGACCGGCCACGGGCCCACGGCCACCGGGGTGACCGGATGACCGAGCGTGCGTACCGCAGCGCCTATGGGCCTGCCCGGCGGAAGGAGGACGCGCGCTTCATCCGCGGCCGCGGCACCTTCGTCGACGATGTGCAGCTTCCCGGGATGCTGCACGGCGCGATCCTGCGCAGCCCGCTCGCGCACGCCAGGATCCTTTCCGTGGACACCGCCGCCGCGGAGGCGCACCCCAAGGTGAAGGCCGTCATCACCGGGGAGGCGCTGGCCGCGCGGAACCTGGCCTGGATGCCCACCCTGTCGCGGGACGTGCAGGCGGTGCTGGCCACCGACAAGGTCCGGTTCCAGGGCCAGGAGGTCGCGTTCGTCGTCGCGGAGGACCGGTACTCCGCGCGGGACGCCCTGGAGCTGATCAACGTCGAGTACGAGCCGCTGCCGCCGGTGATCGACGCCCAGCGTGCACTTGACCGCGACGCTCCCGTTATCCGAGATGACATCGCCGGCAAGGCCGACAACCACATCTTCGACTGGTCGGCCGGCGACCAGGCGGCGACCGACGCGGCCTTCGCCGCCGCGGACGTCGTGGTGACCCAGGACATGCTCTACCCGCGCGTCCACCCAGCCCCGCTGGAGACCTGCGGGGCGATAGCCGACATGGACGAGATCAGCGGCAAGCTGACCTTGTGGTCCACCTCGCAGGCCCCGCACGCGCACCGGACGCTGTACTCGCTGTTCCTTGGCCTGCCCGAGCACAAGATCAGGGTCATCTCACCGGACATCGGCGGCGGCTTCGGCAACAAGGCCCCGGTGTACCCGGGCTACATCTGCGCGATCGTCGGCTCGATGATCACCGGCCGGCCGGTCAAGTGGATGGAGGACCGGTCGGAGAACCTGATGAGCACCGCGTTCGCCAGGGACTACCACATGCACGGGGAGATCGCCGCCACCCGGGACGGCACGATCCTGGCCCTGCGGGTGAAGGCGCTTGCCGACCACGGCGCGTTCAACGGGGCGGCGCAGCCGACCAAGTTCCCCGCCGGGTTTTTCGGCATGTTCAGCGGTTCCTACGACCTGCGGGCGGCGCATTGCCAGGTCACCGGCGTGTACACCAACAAGGCGCCGGGCGGTGTCGCGTACTCGTGCTCGTTCCGGATCACCGAGGCGGTGTACCTGGTCGAGCGGATGGTGGACCTGCTGGCCAGGGACCTTGACATGGATCCAGCCGAGCTGCGGCTGAAAAATCTGCTGCGGCCCGAGCAGTTCCCGCACACCACACCGACCGGCTGGGAATACGACTCTGGAGATTACGCCAGGACGCTGCGCGTGGCACTGGATGCCATCGGCTACCCGGCGCTGCGTAAGGAGCAAAAGGAGCGGCGTGAGCGCGGCGAGCTGATGGGCATCGGCATCAGCTTCTTCACCGAGGCGGTCGGGGCCGGGCCGCGCAAGCACATGGACATCCTCGGCCTCGGCATGGCCGACGGCGCCGACCTGCGGGTGCACCCGACCGGCAAGGCCGTGCTCGCCGTGTCCTGCCAGACCCAGGGCCAGGGCCACGAGACCACGTTCGCCCAGATCGTCGCCGAGGAGCTGGGCCTGTCCGTGGATGACGTGGAGGTCGTGCACGGGGACACCGACCGGACGCCGTTCGGCCTGGGCACCTACGGCTCCCGGTCGACTCCGGTCTCCGGCGCGGCGGCCGCCGTGGTGGCCCGCAAGGTGCGCGAGCGGGCCAGGCTCGTGGCCGCGGCCATGCTGGAGGCCGCCGCGGACGACCTGGAGTGGGCCGGACGGCCGGTGGCAGGTGCGCGGCGACCCGGCCCAGGGCAAGACCCTGGCGGAGATCGCGATGGCCGCGCACTCGTCGCTCGAACTGCCCGAGGGGGTGCTCGGGCACCTGGACGCGGACACCGTCTACAACCCGCCGAACCTGACCTATCCCTACGGGGCCTACATCTGCGTGGTGGACGTGGACCCCGGCACCGGCGTGGTGCAGGTACGCCGGTTCATGGCGGTGGACGACTGCGGCGTGCGGATCAACCCCATGATCGTGGAGGGCCAGATCCACGGCGGGCTGGCCGATGGTCTTGGCATGGCCCTGATGCAGGCGATCACGTTCGACTCCGACGGCAACTGCCTCGGCGGTTCCTTCATGGACTACCTGCTGCCCACGTCCGTGGAATGCCCGTCGTGGGAGCTGGCGGAAACGGTCACACCGTGTCCCCACCATCCCATCGGCGCAAAAGGAGTAGGAGAATCGGCCACGGTGGGCTCGCCCGCCGCGGTCGTCAACGCGGTCATGGACGCGCTCAGGCCGTACGGGGTGCGGCATGCGGACATGCCGCTCACGCCGGCCAACGTCTGGTCCGCCATCCAGGGCACCCCGGTGCGGACGGACCTGGCCCTCACATGAGCGAGGAACGATGAACGCAACCGGCGGCGCGGACAGCGGGCCTGGTGTGGACGGCGGCGCCCGGCGGACCGGCGGGCGGTCTGGAGGAGCAGGTCCCGGATGTGGCCGCGCTGCGCGCGGCGCTGGACGCCACCGGATACCTCGCGGACGAGGCGCTGGCCACGGCCCTGTTCCTGGCCGCCCGGATGGGGCAGCCCATCCTGCTCGAAGGCGAGCCAGGGGTCGGCAAGACCGAGGCGGCCAAGGCGCTGGCGCAGGCGCTGGTCACGCCGCTGCTGCGGTTGCAGTGCTACGAGGGCCTGACCTCGTCGGAGGCGCTGTACGAGTGGAACTACCCGCGCCAGTTGCTGGCGATCCGGCTGGCCGAGGCGCGTGGCGAGACACTGCGCGACGCGGACCTGTTCAGCGAGGAGTACCTGCTCGCCCGGCCGCTGCTCGCCGCCCTCGAGCATCCAGGCCCGCGCCCGGCCGTGCTGCTGATCGACGAGGTGGACCGCGGGGACGACGAGTTCGAGGCGTTCCTGTTCGAGTTGCTCGCCGAGGCGGCGGTCACCATCCCGGAACTCGGCACCAGGCGGGCCCGGTTCCGCCCGGTCGTCGTGCTCACCTCGAACCGGACCCGTGACCTGCACGACGCGCTGAAACGGCGCTGCCTCTACCACTGGATCGACTACCCCGACACCGCCCGGGTCGCGACAATCATCCGCCGCCGGGTGCCCGCGACCTCGGAGATCCTGGCCGGCCAGGTCGCCCGCGGGGTGTCCAGGCTGCGGGACTTCGACCTCGCCAAGCCGCCCGGGGTCGCGGAGGCGATCAGTTGGGCCGGTGCGCTGAACGTGCTCGGCGCGACCAGCCTGGACGGTGCCGCCGCGGGCCGGACCGCCGGTGCGGTGCTCAAGTACTCCGAAGACCTGCAGGCCGTCCGGGCCACCGGGTTCGCGGCCCTGGTCGCCGCCGATGAGCCCTGACGCCAGCCCGGCAGCGGAGCCAGGCCCCGGTGGCGCGGCCCTGGTGGCCAGCGGGGACGACCTGGCCCTGATCGCCGCGCGGTTCGGGGCGGAGCTGCGCCGCGCCGGGATTCCGGCCGACCCAGGCCGCTGCGAGCGCTTCGCCTGGGCCGTGACCGTCGCCCGGCCGGTCACGGCGTCCGGGCTGTACCTGTGCGCGCTGGCCACCCTCGTGGCGAGCAAGGAGCACATCGAGACGCTGCGGCGCATCTTCGACGCGATGTTCGGTGACGTGCCCGACATGCCGCCTGCCGGTTACGGGCCGCCGCCCAAACCGGACCCGACCCGCTCGGGGCAGGGTCGCTCGCCCGATCCGGACATCCTGCGGGACGCGGCGCGGGCCGCCCAGGTCCACGCCCTCCGGCCGATCGGCGATGGCGAAGAACCAGCGAAGATCGACGAGGATGCCGGCGACGACAACGAGCAACTGGCCGCCCGCGAGGTGCTGGCCAGCGCCACGGAGCGGCTGGCCAGCACCGACTTCGCCGAGCTGTCCCCCGCCGAGTTGCTCATGCTGTCCGGGCTCATGCGCAAGCTCACGCTGGCGGTGCCGCTGCGCCGGTCACGCCGCCCGCATCAGACCCCGCGCGGGCGGCAGACTGACCTGCGCAGCACGCTGCGGCAGGCGCGGCGCACCGGCGGCCACCCGCTGCGCCTGGCCCGGCGGGCCCCGCTGCGCGAGCCGCGCCGCCTGGTGGTGCTGTGCGACATCTCCGGTTCCATGGAGCCGTATGCGCGGGCCATGCTCCAGTTGCTGTACTGCGCCGCGGGCGGCGCCGAGGCCGAGGTGTTCACGTTCGCCACCCGGCTCACCCGGCTCACCGGCACGCTCGCCCATGTCCGGCCCGGTGTGGCGCTGCAGCAGGCCGGTCTGGCGGCACCGGACTGGCTGGGCGGGACCAGAATTGGCGCGTCGATCGGCGAGTTCAACAACGCCTACGGCCGCCGGGGGATGGCGCGCGGGGCCGTGGTCGTGATCATCTCCGACGGCTGGGATACCGGGGATCCGGAGGTGTTGCGACGTGAAATGGAGCGGTTGTCCCGGGTGGCGCACCGGATTGTCTGGGTGAATCCCAGGACGCAAAGCCCGGAATACCAGCCGTTGGCCGGAGGGATGGCCGCGGCGTGGCCGTACTGCGATGCCGTGGTGAGTGCGCATTCGTTGAATGCGTTGGACGAATTGACTGCCGCCCTGGCGCATCCCGGTCGCCGAGGCTAACGCACGGTGCGATGGGGCAGAGAGCGTGTTCCACATCGTCCCTCCCCAGCCTCGGGTTAATGCGTTGCCTGTCGCAGCTACGGAGGGTTAGGTGGGGGCGAGATGTGAGTCGGGGTCGGCCTGGTTGCCGAAGCCGCACGTGAAAGGGGCCTGACGTGGGGCACGTGGAGGTGGCGCATCTGAGCCATGCGCTGCCTGACGGCCGGGCGCTGATCGACGATGCGTCGTTCCGGGTGGGCGAGGGAACCACGGCGGCGCTGGTCGGGCCGAACGGGGCCGGCAAGACCACGCTGATCCGGCTGATCGCGGGCGACGTGCAGCCGCAGTCGGGAACCGTCAGCTTCAGCGGCGGGCTTGGCATCATGCGGCAGTTCGTGGGCGGGTTCCGGGCCGGTGACGGTCAGGCGGGGCAGGCGGACACCGGAGCCCTCACCGGCGAATCCTCGGTTCGTGACCTGCTGGTCTCGGTGGCGCCCCTGCGGTTGCGGGCGGCGGCGAAGCGGCTCGATACGGCCGAACTGGTCATGATGGAGCGCGACGACGAGACCGCCCAGATGCGCTACGCGGCGGCCCTGGCCGAATGGGGCGACGCCGGTGGCTACGACGCCGAAGTGCTCTGGGACGCGTGCTGCCTGGCCGCCCTGGGAATCGGGTACGAGCGGTGCCGCTGGCGTGAGGTGGGCACCCTGTCGGGCGGTGAGCAGAAACGCCTGGTGCTCGAGGCGCTGCTGCGCGGGCCCGCCGATGTCCTGCTGCTCGACGAGCCGGACAACTACCTGGACGTGCCCGCCAAGCGCTGGCTGGAGCAGCAACTCGCCACGACCGGCAAAACGGTGCTGCTGGTGAGCCACGACCGGGAACTGCTGGCCAACTGCGCGCAGCGGATCGTCACCGTAGAGGACGGAAGCGTCTGGGTCCACGGCGGCGGCTTCGCGACCTACGTGCGGGCCAGGCAGGACCGCAGCGAGCGCCTCGATGAGCTGCGCCGCCGCTGGGACGAGGAACACGAGAAGATCAAGCAACTCGTCCGGATGTACCGGCAGAAGGCGTCCTACAACGACGCGATGGCCTCGCGGCTGCAGGCCGCGGAGACCCGGCTGCGGCGCTTCGAGGAAGCAGGCCCGCCGGAACTGGCCCCCAGGGAGCAGAACGTCCGGATGAGGCTGCGCGGCGGCCGCACCGGGAAACGGGCCATCATGTGCGAGAACCTGGAGCTGACCGGGCTCACCCGCCCGTTCTCCACCGAGATCTGGTACGGCGAGCGGGTGGCCGTGCTCGGGGCCAACGGGTCTGGGAAGTCGTCGTTCCTGCGGCTGCTCGGCGGGGCGGACATCCCGCATCGGGGGTCGGCGCGCCTCGGGGCCAGGGTCGTGCCCGGCTTGTTCGTTCAGACCCACGCCCGCCCCGATCTCGCAGACCGGTGGCCGGAAGAGATCCTCATGACCGAGCACGCGCGGTTGCGCAACGAGGCGATGGCGGCGCTTGCTCGTTACGAAATCCAGTTCTGCGCGCGGCAGCCGTTTCGCACCTTGTCCGGGGGTCAGCAAGCGCGCCTGCAGATTTTGCTGCTGGAGCTGGCGGGGTCGACACTGCTTTTGCTCGACGAGCCAACCGACAACCTGGACTTGTCGAGCGCCGAAGCGCTGCAGGAGGGCCTGGAGTCCTATCAGGGCACGGTGCTGGCTGTGACCCACGATCGCTGGTTCGCCCGGTCTTTCGACCGGTTCCTTGTGTTCCGTGCGGACGGAAATGTGCAGGAATGTGACAGCCCGGTGTGGGACGAGACTCGGCCGGTCCGGCCGAACTGACCGTGGGCCTTGCTAGGCTGCAGGGGTCTTATCAGCCGGCCGTACGTGGCGGTTTGGCTCCACGCAGCAAGGTGAAAGGGTCCGCACCGTGAAGAAGCTGTTGTTGCTCGCGCTGGTGGGGCTTGGCGTCTTCGCGGCCTGGCGTAAGGTCCAGGCCGATCGCGCCGAGCTCGACTTGTGGACGGAAGCCACCACAAGCGACGAGTAACCCGCGGCCACGAGCTCCCGAGCAGTGGACGGGGGTGATCAGGTGAGCGGCGGGCCGCCGATCTCGCTGGCATGCTTCGGCCTGTTCGGAACCGCGGCGCAAGACGACGGCATGCTTGAGCGTGCCTTCGCCGAGGCATGCGCCACCCAGGGCATCGTGCCTGGCACGGCCGACTACGCGCATCACATGGTCGCCGTTCACCAGACGCTCGGCGAGCCACCGGTCGCTGTGTTCCGCGGGCTGTTCCCCGGTAACCCCGGCCGTGCCGAGGCCGCCGCGCTGTCGTTCGAGCGCTCGTTCCGCGCGGCCATCGACCGGCACGGGCTGACGCCTGTTCCCGGTGCCCGGGAGGCGATCGAGCGGCTGCGTGAGTCGGGCGTCCGGGTGTGCATGATCACCGGCTTGTCCCGCCGCCTGCTCGGCATCGTGCTCGACACGCTCGGCTGGTGGCGGCTGGTCGACCTCGCCTTGTCCCCCGAGGACGTGCCCCGGGGCTGCCCCTGGCCGGACCAGATGCTGGCAGCCATGTTGCGCCTGGGCGTCGAGGACGTCCGGGAAGGCGCTTACGCCGGAAGCACCGCCAGCGGCATCCGCTGCGGGCGGCGTGCCGGAGCGCGCATCGTCGCCGGGGTGCTCACCGGCGGGCACACCCGCGAGCGCCTGCGCGCCGCCGGGGCAACCCACTTCATCACCGACATCAACGAGTTCCCCGCGCTCTTGGCCAGCGCCGGGCCGGAAGCGGCTGACGCCGAGGCCCCCGGGGCGGGGGTCGCCGACGGGAGGGGCTGGAGTGCCCGGAGCTGCCGTCCCGGCGGCGCGCCGGCCGGAAGCGGAGCCCTTCGTGCCCCCTCAGGCGAGCGCCTCCCAGATCGCCCCTCGCGGCGGGTACCCTAGGAGCGCGACGCGCGGGGCTATAGCTCAGCTGGAAGAGC